>NZ_AOLI01000001.1 GCF_000336955.1 Haloferax larsenii JCM 13917
CCCGCCGGTTCCTCCAAGTCTAAGCGCACCTCTATGGCCTTCTCGCGGGTATGAGCCTCTGGTTTCGCCAAGTCACACGCTTCGATGTGCTTCTCAATCGCCGGGTAGAACGTGTTCTCCAACACAGCCACGATCTCGTGGTCCGTGTCGAACGTGTCGCGTAGCCCTGTTGCCTGCAAGTCGATGTAAATAGCATCGTGACAATGCACGTAACAGGCGTTCTCTCCCGGATTCTCAGCATCCAACCCGTGCACGTCGTCACCACGAACGTACCCCCACTGTTCAGACTCTAAGCCGAGATGGTACTCCGCTGCGTTCCGCACCACGTCGTACACGTCACCCTGCGACCACGTGCGGGCCACGCGGTCGCCGTGATCGACCGGCGGCACCCGCTCACCGTCCGGCTTCGATGAACCCGTCCGCGTGAGCATGATCGTAGCGACGTCGCCCCATTCGCCCTCGACGTGCTCGCCGGAGCGAGCACTGTCTTCGCTCTCCGGGTACGTCCCACCCATCAGTTGCCGCTGAAACGCCGCGTTCTTGGCGGCTTGCTCATCGCCGTAGGAACTCGTCCAACAGTCATCGAAGTCCACAGTGAACGTCTCACCGTCGTAACGCGACTCGAAACGACCACCCAGCCCATCATCGTAGGGCTGGCGGGCTGTTAGGAACCGGAACAACCCTTCCGCCCATGTCACCGACTCGGCCCGTTCGACGCGATCGACGCTAAACCCGCGCTCCCATTCGCGCTCGCCCTGGACATGCTCCTCGACGCGATCCGTTTCGACCAGTTCCGAGCGGAGTGTCTGACCGTCCCTCTCGGATAGCGGCCGACCAGCGAGGTACGGGTACTTCTCACGGAACTCCTCGACGCACTCGGCTGCCCGATCAGCCACCCGCTCATCGTATGGCCGCGTTTCGTGAGACGGCTGATCTTCCGGGGTACAAGCTTCTACAGAGTTAGACCGTGGTAGCCGAGAGTGTGCTAACTCGGGCTGGCCTTCGTCCGCACTCATGGCCACCACCCGCTGTTACCGGAATCCCTCGCGCTCGCTCCCTCGCCGGAACGAGGCCGGTCGCTCGCTCCGCTGCGCTCCCTGTGTTCCGGTCTTTCCGGTGCTCGCTCCGCTGCGCGCCGGGTACGGGCATCCACCCATCCGGCACTCGCTCGCGCTCGGTCACGCTCGAGGACAACCGCGACCGCGAAAGATGGGACCGCCCGCCGGGAGATCGGCAAGCTGTGGGCTGTGGGCTGTGGGCTGCACTGGCTGAAATCAGCCGTTATAACACCGCACACCAGCCG
>NZ_AOLI01000002.1 GCF_000336955.1 Haloferax larsenii JCM 13917
TGATGAAACCGTGTGTACGTGCAATCCAGGCGTCCACTGGACCCGTTCTCCGGGTCACAGTGACATATATCAACTGGCTACTGTGCCAGCTGGTGGATAGCTCGGCTCGAGAGCCGATGACGGACGTGCCAAGCTGCGATAAGCCTCAGGGACCCGCATGGAGGGAAAGAACTGAGGATCTCCGAATGGGAATCCCCACAGCAATTGCCTAGCGCAATGGGGAACGCTCCGAATTGAAACATCTTAGTAGGAGCAGGAAAAGAAAGCAATCC
>NZ_AOLI01000003.1 GCF_000336955.1 Haloferax larsenii JCM 13917
TGACGACTTGAAAAATGACGAAATCACTAAAAAACGTGAAAAATGAGAAATGCCCACTGAAGGACCTGGAATATGGCGAGAAAACTGAAAATCACGGAAAATGAGAAATACACACTTTAGGACGTGAAATATGGCGAGGAAAACTGAAAAAGGTGGAAAATTTAGAAATGTCCACTGTAGGACGTGGAATATGGCAAGAAAACTGAAAATCATGGAAAATGAGAAACATCCACTTGACGACTTGAAAAATGACGAAATCACTAAAAAACGTGAAAAATGAGAAATGCACACTGAAGGACCTGGAATATGGCGAGAAAACTGAAAATCACGGAAAATGAGAAATACACACTTTAGGACGTGAAATATGGCGAGGAAAACTGAAAAAGGTGGAA
>NZ_AOLI01000004.1 GCF_000336955.1 Haloferax larsenii JCM 13917
GATAACGATCTAATTTTGATAACGAGACATCAGAAACGAGTGAGAGACAGAAATCGTAGATACGTCTCCACTTGATTTCTACCCTTTCTGTATCGTCCGTATCAAGGGAATCGGCATACCGATTCAATTCATCCTCAGTGAGTTTATCCGATCCTGTTTTTACCTCCAGAACAATAATAGAAGAGCCATCAAGGTGTGGTACATCAATTATTCCGTCAGGAATGTTGTGATCCTTCACCTGATTCTCGTTACCTATTGTCGCCCCCATTCGAGAGATACCAAGAACGTACCCCTTTTCTGAAGCTGTATCAAGCGAATCGATACCCCGCTGTGTGTGAAATGTAACAGGGTCCTCTGCGGGTTGAGTCCTAAGTGTCCTCTCGTCAGGGACTTGTTGTGCACCCTCATATGCGTCATATACTGAGGGAGACATCTGAAAATCCCCAATGAATAGAGACAGGAAATCAGACAACACTCTGGGGTTAGTATCTTGCAGCAGTTTCAGAAGACCTTTTGTCGTGTTGTTTTCAAGTTGCTCCGCCTTGGTCTGCCCACTGTGTTGAAAAGTGAATATAGGGTCCCACTTTTCTCGCATAGGTTTCAAGATTGATTGGGTGATTATCAATCCACTAGGTCGTCAGTCATCTATGCTAGATCAGTAGCAAATATACCCTTCTTACGCCATCGTTGTTAGAGCCCATCAGGGCATTCGGATTATATTAGTGCAGAGTCACACGTTTGCGCCTGCCGCAACAGTGCGCTGTGCGCAGTATTACGACATACGCATTCCTGAAATAAACAAATGGGTTCCTCGCCGAGGAGTGGTGTGATGCACTACCAAACAGTACCCACAACTGGGGCAGTCCTGTCGCTCCCCGCCGGCACGATGCTACCAGTCGTGACTGCAATCGAACTCTCGTTCCTGAGTGACGGCTCGCTAGCCGAGTGTGCCAGCTGAGGGTGGTGAGTTGAGAATGCCTGAAATCGAGATCCGGTTCAGAAACGAGACCGAGTACCACCGACTCAGAACCATCCGAGACAAGTACGGCGTGCAATGGCGCGGAATGCTGATCCAAGGTGCCAAGCGACTCGAAGGGCGCGAGACCTGGTTCACCGACCAGAAGAGGGTTGACGCTTCGACTGAAGGCCCCCGGAGCCACGTATCGGAACGGTCACACGGGCAAGAGCCGCGAAGACGAGAGAAACTCCCCGAGTCCAGTAGACATGATAGTCCAGGTGGCTCTGCTGAGGGCCACAAACCGACTTCTTCGCTGTTCGATTCCCGAGGGTCACTCCGACCGCTCGACACCGAAGCACATCACGAGCGCTCGTCCGTCGACGAGTTCAATCCAGTTGAGGTCGAGCGATGACGTCGACGAGAATCATCATCAAGGACGACGAGCAGTTCGAACAGTTAGACGCGGTTCGTGAACGACACGGCGTCAACTGGCGCGGGATGCTGATTAAGGGAGCCGAACGGCTGGAAGACGGCGGTGTGCTTCCGACGGAAGAGGAAGTCTGTGACGGCGAGGAGGTCGAGTAGATGCCCGATCCTGTGCCCGTCGCGAGCAACCTCCTGGAGTCGAAGTTCCTCGGCTTCTCGGTGAAGCGACTCGCCGAATCCTTGGCAATCCCGTTAGCGCCGTGTGCCGTTCTCTATACGGTTGGCTTCCCACTGCTGTTCACGTTCCCGCTGTTCGTCGTCGGCATCGGAATCGGCGGGTTGATCTTCATGAAGACACCGCCCGGACAGCGTCCCCTCCGATACGCTCATGCGGTGTTTCACTTCAAGACGGGGTCGAACGTCTACGTCTGGCGTCACCCCGACCCGGAACACGGCGACCTCGGTATCGGCGTGACGCAAGACGAGTGGCTCACCCAACCGCGACCTCCAGGTTGGGGAGAGTACACTGCGAAGACTAGCGGAACGGACCTCGCCTATCAGGGCGTCCTCGACGCAACGCGCCCCGACCTCGATGGTTCGTCGACGGAGGACAGCCAATGAATCTCCAGAGTAGCGTGGGTAGTGGCGAGCAGTCGACGCTCGACCTACTCAACTTCGAGAACGTCCGAGATGGCGGCGTTATCGAGACGCCCACAGCGTACACGATGCTCGTCGAGATCGAACCCCGCGAGTGGCTGACGCTCTCCGAAGAGCGACGGACCAGCCTGTACATCTCGTACATGACGTTCCTCCGGGGTCTGCAGTTCCCGACACAGTTCCTGACGCTGACGACCCGGTTCGACGGCGACCGCTACCTCGAACGCTTCATCGGCCCGAATGCACTGGGCGCGCCAACGGGACAACCGACAGCCATCCCGGAAGCGGACGATGTTGAGGCCCCGGACGAGGTCGTCGAGGACCCCGCCACTGACGGCGGCGTCGCTACGGCGGACGTGACTCCGCAGACCCACATTGATCACGTCGCTGACTCGGCGCTCCTCGAATACGGACGCGTGGCTCACGCGGAGTGGCTCGACCGAACGATTGAGCTCGCGAACGTCAGAGATCGTCGGTTCTTCGTTGCCGTCGCGGTCATGAAGGGAGAAGACGACGAGGGCGGTCGCTTCGACGCGATTGCGGATGCCCTCCCGTTCGGAGGCGGTGCGAAGAACGTCGATGAGGAAGAGCCGTATCTCGACGAGGTCTGGGCTCGCGTTCAGCGAGTCGCCTCACAGCTCCCTCGGACTCGCGTCGAAACCACGATCCTCGATGACAGAGCGAAGGTTCTCGACGTCCTCTACCAGGTCTATCGAGGACAGGAGGCTCCGATCTCCTTCGAGCATAGCGTCTTCACCCAACCCGATGAGAAGACGCTGACCGATCCAGCGACTGGTGAGCGGTTAGATCTGGAAGCGGCGTTTGACAGCGCCGATCGAGAAGCGGCACTGCTCGAACCAGATGATGACGCGGATCCGCGTCCGGAGACGACGGGCGACCTCCCGTATGGTGGTCGGGTCCAAGAGGAGTACGTCGAACAGGTCGACAACTCACGGATTCTCGCGTGGTACGCCAGAGCCGTCGGCCCCATCGGTCGAGGGACGAACTATCACTCCCCACTGTCAGTTTACGCTGGCGTCGGACTGTTCGCTGCGAGCCTCCTGTTCGCAGTGGTCGCGCTCACGACGTTCCTCGGGAGCGGTCAACCGGGATCGGAGTCGTACTGGGTCGTCCGTGAGGCCTCGTTCGGACTTGCAGCGGGAAGCCTCCCGACCTTCCTGCTGAGTCTTGCTGTCTTGCTTCCATCGAGCCAGCGTGCGACCATCGTGGGCTTCGCTGGCGTCGGCGTGACCGCTGTGGCAGTCTACCTGTTCAGTCAAGCGTATCCCTTCCAGTGGGACAGTACGCCGACGGCGTCGACAGCGTTCGTCGTCGAGGTGTATGCAGTCGGATTGCTCCTCCTCGTCGTCGGTGTCGGCCTCGCCGTGCGCGGTCGCAGAAACGTTCTCGAACACTTCGAGGAGATGAGTGAGCCGACGGACGAGAGTCGCGACAGCGAATCTCCGACGGAGGAGACAGATGTCTGAGCTACCCGGGCTTCATCGGGCGGCGGTTACTCTGGCTCGACCGGGGCTGGAGGTCCAGAGATGATCAATCGAATCACGCAAGCGTTCAGTAACGATTCACCGGAAGACGGCGACGAACGGCTCTCGATAGATGGGCTGTCGGGCGAAGAAACACAGCACGCTCTCGACTACCTGAATCTCCTCGGTAAGGAGACGACGACGGAGAACATCGAGTGGGCAGCCTACCAGCTCCAGGCCGACGACGTCGACCTCGCGACGCCGATGGAGACGATGAAAGAGCGCGGCGAACTCGACAAGCGACTCATCGCACCGCGAGTCGTGCAGGATTATCCGGAGTTCCAGATCCGCGACGACCGAATCTCACAGATTCTGACGGTCACCTCGTTCCCCCGAAAGGTGGGACTGGGCTGGCTCGTCCCACTCACGCTCGCAGATGTCGATCTCCGACTCTCGTTGCACGTTCGACCACGAGCCGCGAAGGACGTTCGTCGACAACTCCAGAAACGCTACACACAGGCAGTCACGTCGGTCGCGGTGAAGCAGAAACGCGGTCGGACGGACACCTATCAGGACGAACTCGAACGCCAAGATCTGGAACGACTTCTCCAGAATACCATTCGAGGAACGACCAAGCTCTACGACGTCTCGATCTATCTCGAACTCGTCGCGGACACCCAGGACGAGCTGGACGAGATGCTCGACCGTGTCGAAGCCATCCTCGCCGAGCAAGACGTCGACCTCAGTCCGGTCAAGCACCAACAGCTGGACGCGATGGGCTCCGTCGCGCCGCTCGCGACCGACACGATCAACAACACCCATCCGATCCAGCTCGAAGCGCTGGGAACGTTCTTCAACCTGGTCGAGCCGTCCATCTACGACCCGGAGGGCGTCCTGTTCGGGTTCGACGATACGAAGCGCCCGGTCATCCTCGACCGCTACGCGCTATCAGGACACTCGATGGCGATCTCCGGGAAGACCGGGTCGGGCAAGAGCTACTTCCGGAAGATGGAGATCTACCGTCGCTTGCTCGGAGACCCAAACGTCCAGTGTATCCTGTTCGACCCCGCCGGCGACGACTATCCACGCTTCGCTCAGTCGCTGGGCGGCGAGGTAATCCGTTTCGGTGGGAACTACACGGTGAACCCGCTGGACATTTCGCCGCCTGCTGAGGCCGAATACGAGGGCGGAGAGGACACGTACGCGCTCACGATTCGGTCCGTCATCGAGATGCTGAACACGCACCTCGAACAGCGTGACGGGATGTCCGCCGGGGAGGAGGGCATCCTGATTCAGGCTGCCCACTACGCGTATCTCTCGAAGGGGATCATCCTCGGAGAGTTCGACACCTACGGCAACGAATCGCCAGTCATCGACGATCTAATCCGAGGAGTGAACGTCATCGCAGCCGGCGGTATCGACGACGAAGAGGTGGAACACTTCCAAGCGCTCGGTGTGTTCGGTGACGAACTTGATGATGAATCCAACAGCAGTGCAGCTGCGAAGGGTGTCCCGTTCTCGGACACCATCGTTTCCCCGACCGAGCATCACGTCGCGCTTGCGACCTCGCTCCAACCTAAGTTCGAGTCGTTCAAACCCGGCGGTATCAACCACAATCTGAACGGTCAGACGAACCTCGACCTCTCTTCGCGGCTGGTTGTGATGGACATGAGTTCGTTCGCCGATACGGGCGAGATGCCGCTCATCCTCCACGCGATGCTCTCGTGGGCGTACCTCGAGGCCAAGCGCTCGCCGTACAAGGTGGACGTGACCTTCGACGAGGCGCACTACCTCCTGGGACGGCCAGCTGCACGCGACCTGATCAACCTCTACATCCGGCACGCCCGCCACTACGAGGCGGGCCTGACGCTGATGAGCCAGACAGCCCACGAGTTCGTTCGGACGCCTGAGCGCCGTGAGGTGTACGAGAACTGCGACGTGAAGTGCCTGTTCTACGCCGAATCCGTCTCCGAGGAGACCGCCGAGTACTACGGGCTGTCCGCCGACGAAATCCGATTCATCCAGACGGCCGCCCGTGGACAGGACTCCGACTACTCGGAGTGTCTGCTCGCGACGAGTGTCCACGGTCGACGCCGTCTCGAAATTCGAAGCGGCCCGTTCGAACACACGGTTCTCGACGACGCGCTAGACCCGTGGGACTGGCTCGCCGGCGTTGAAGGTGTCGACCTCGTCGAAGGAGAGGGCCACGCTCGAAACGTCGAACTCCACGAGGACCTCGATATGACGGACCTGCCCCACGTGATGAATCGGGACATGGACCTCCAGATGGCGATGGAGGCTGATTTCGACGACGGTCTCTCTGTCGAGATCGACGAACCATCGATAGACGCCAGCGATGTAGATCCGGATGGGCCAGCCGGGGCAAGCGGGAACGGGAACACCCCGGAGGAGGCATGAAATCGTTACTCTACACGCCAGGAATCACTTGCATGACACAGCCGGGCGGAAGCGTCGACGACATTGAGGATCGGGCCGATGGGTGACCTCCTAGACCTCGGCTGGATTCCCGACGCTATCGCTCGGGCGCTCTTCGAGTTCATCCGCTCGATGCTCGTGAGCGCGATCAACTTCATGTTCAACTTCGGGCTGAAGCCACTGCTGAACATCGATCCAGCGATCATGACCAGTGCTCAGGTCACGACCGCCTGGGACGACGTCTTCCGCCTCTCGATTGCATTGCTTCCCATCCTGATCGCCGCCGGACTGATCGCGATGCCGTTCAGTCAGGACCGCGAAGCCTCGCTCTGGAATATGGTGGCCCGTGTGGTCGCCGTCATTTTCTTCATCGCGATCTCGCAGCCGCTGTTCGGATTCCTCATCGAAGCCTCGAACGCCGTCACGAATGCGCTTGCGCCAGCGACGTTCGTCCTCACGTTCAACGCCGACCTCGGCGGGAGCTGGGGATCCACGCTCGGACTTGGTGTCGAGGTCGTCGCGCTCCTCGTGGCAGTGCCGTTGATGCTCATCGCGACGATCCTTGCGTCTGTCCTGCTGGTCCTCCGGCAGTTCATCGTCGTCACGGTCGCCGTGGGTGCACCCTTCTTCGCAGTCCTTTGGTACGCGAACTGGGGACCGATGAAGGCTATCAGCAACTTCGCTGCGACGTGGCTTCGGATGGGCGTGTACGCCCTGCTCGTCGGCCCGATCATTGCGCTGGTGATGCGCGTGTTCAACGTCATCGCGACCGGTGGGATCTCCGCGACCGGTGACGTTGCTGACTTCTACGTCTCGGCAGCACTGGCGTTGATTTTCCCGATCATCCTGTTCGTCGTGATCTGGAAGACCATCGGCTGGGCCGGTCAGCCGCTCGGTGTCGACGCCGCGTTCACGATGACGGTGGCCGCCGCAATCGCAGCCACCGGCGTTGGTGCAGTCGCTGTCGGCGCGGGTGCCGGTTCGGCGGCTGTCAGCAGCGCCTCCAGCTCTGGATCTGGAGCAGCAAGTGGTGGGAGCGCCGGCGGGGCAAGTAGTGGCGCAGCCGGTGCCGCCGGTAGCGGAGGGACCGCGTCGGATCCATCTGCCTCCACCGGGAACTCGACCGTCGGTGGCACGATGCGGAGTAGTATCTCAGATGCGCTGGGAACGCGAGAATCAGCCGTCGAGGACAGTGTCGATTCAGCACCCGGGTTATTCTCAAGAGGGAAAGACTCGGCCGCTGGATTTGTTGCTGGTGCCCCGGGAGTGAACGCGGCGCGTTCACACGCAAATCGGGCTAGTTCTGCCGCGAAGAAGCTGGGTTCAAGAGCGAAGAGCGGTGGACTGGGTAGCGCTCGTAAGGCAATTGGGTCGGAGAGCATCGACAGTCATCGAAGAGCAATCAGTCAAAACCTTGCTGCCGCCGATGAGGCTGATGCGAACCGCGACTTCCTGACGGAGGCCTACCAAAATGGCGAATTCGATGTCACTGAAGCATCCAGACGAGGGATTCTGACTGGTTCTGAAGAGCCAGCAACTGGAGTCTCCACTGTAACTCCCGATGCTGAGGGCAAGGTGACCTACGAGACCGCATCTGGCGGGAGTACAACCATCGACATTAACGATAGAGCCCAGAGTTTCAGTCAGCAAGCTGTGGCGCTCAGAGATGACGCCTCCAAGTCGGCCAGGAGTGTGAAACGACTTCAGACTGCACAGAGCGCGGCGAAAGCTCCAGGTCGAGCTGCGATCACGACCGGTCGGGCCAGCAAGCAAGTCGGGAAGACGGGAGTTAAGGCTGGAAAGGCAAGCGGAATTGTCTTCGCAGGGGCAATGACGCGAAGCCCATACGCAGCGTACAATATGGGAAAGCGAGGTGGGAAACACCTCATCGGCCCTGGAAACGACGAGTTGGCTGATTCAGCAAGTGAGGCAGACATCGACTGGGCGGCCCAAAGAGAGGGACCGAGTCAAGCCTCCGACCCTCCGTGGGAGAATGATAGTGGAGGTGAACAATCAGAGACGCTGTGAAACCACTTATGAGACTATCAGTTCGTCAACCGTGGATTGAAGAGTTCGGTAGGATGTTCATCCCAGGTACAAATTGAACAAATTTCGATCTATCAGGATTTGTGTGATGGGGATAAAGCACATTGGTAGTAGAGGAGCTTATACGACCCTATGAGTGCTGTTAGGTCCACTGCCTGAACCACTTGAAGAGCAGTGAGATCAACTACACACTATCGGACTATTTCACCTCCCATTCGGCCGCACCGAAGCAATTCATATTCTTTTATACCAACTATTCTAACAAATATCCTTCTAAGATATGCTCAATTCGTCCCTTTGTATCCACGGTGTTCTTGAAGTGGGCATCAACCATATCACCAGTAACAACGACCAGCTGTTCTCTTTCAATATATTTCTGCTCGTACTCGTCCCGCAGATGATCTGGGTAGTCTGAATTCACATCAAGGCGAGTCCGTCTCCTGTCGTCAGTCGTGAGATCTTCGTAGAATCGAGATCTACTGAAGAAGGGCCGAATAACATCTGTGAATTCTCCCTCCGCCAGTTCCAGCTCGTTTGCTGTGATTGCTGAGAAATATGCCGCTATGATATAGGCTAGAGCTTCAGACGTGAGAACGACCATTATAGTATCAGCATCGTAGTATTGGCGCATACCGTTGTGGAACTCGATTTCCTGATGGCCGTCTACATCGAAGACAACGAAGATGTGTGCAACAGTATGATCACGGAGCGATGGTTGACGTTGAACACGTTCAATGTACCCCTTGTGTTTCCGTTCGATTAGCTCCTTAGCAAAGTTGGCGTCCGTCCCGGACTTGGTATCAACCAAGGCTAGAATCGGGTCGTAACCCTTCGCCTCGTCATCTGGAAGGCGGAATATATTGTCTGGAAGGGATTCACCGGAGTCGTCTTCTCCTCCCACACCTGGTAGAACAGTAGCGATATGAGAGAAAGCAGCTGAACAAATCTCTTCTAACCGGGATCCATCAGCTATCGACAATTCTCCGTTCTCCCGAAGCAACCGCATATACGCCAGTTCTGTAGCAATATAGAGAGGGTTTTTGTCCCCTTTCTTCAGGAAGCTATCTTCCTCAATTCCCCTCTTTTGTTCGATTTGATAGGTGAGATTGCGGCTTCGTTTTGTATTGTTAACCGACTGCTTGATCGATCCAGGAGTGTCTAGGTTCTTAAAGGGAACAGGGCATACCAGAGGACCGACTGCAAAGACCTCGGTAATCTCGAAGATTTCCTTGACCGAAGAACGAGGAGTCAAAAGAAGCGTAACTTGTTCCCTGCGAATAGCCTGATCAAAGATCTCCTTTATTGTCTTCTCATAACGGTTCTCTGTATGTATCAGACAGATATCGATGGCTTCCGCTGTGTGGCCGATAATGTATCTTGGGAGTGTACTTCTGGATTCGACCTCTGAAAATTCCCACTCAAACGATTCACAAATACAGCTGAAGACGGTTTCATAACAGAGTTCGTACCGTATCCGTTCTTCACGGGGAATCTGTTCTATATGCTCCCGTCGTTTCTTACACTTGGTAATAAAAACGCCATCACTATCTTCTGGCTGTCCGATGATTTTGATTGGTCCATCGCATTTTGGGCATTGATTTGGATCAGAGAGGACCTCCGTGACGAACTCAGTGTTTCCAAGTGGGGCAGGAACTTCTTCCTGTTTTAATCGGAAACCTTTCTTAAGGAACCGGTTTACCCCCTTGATTTGTTCTTCATTCATTTCTTAGTGTATCGAAGAAGAGACGGAGAGTGTCTAAGTTCTCCGTGCTCATTTTCCCATAGAGTGGCGACCAGGTATCTCCCTGAATCCTTACCTTCTCGTCCTCGATCTCAACTACTACCTGGACATTTTCGTCATCAGCTTCCTTTAGATACGCCTCTAGACCATCGTCCATACTGTCAACCGAGTCTAAGAAGCCTGAGAAATTATCCGAGACAAGACGGAAATCGTCTGTTTGAGTATTTTGATCGTCTGAAATAATGAATCCGGCTAGACGAACCGTTTCAAGTCGCTCCTCCGCCTCTGCAACTTCGTCCTCTTCTAAATCCTCATCTTCTCGAAGATTCTCGACCAATTCCTCTCTTCGGGAACCAAGGCTTTCCTCCACTTGTTCAACTGCGTCTTCATCGTTTTCGGCCGCTTCCTTCGCTACCGAACGGATTTCACCAGCGACTTCAGATTCTCTTCTCTCTAACCGTTGGAAGACATCTGTAATCGAGAACGTCCCCTGGAAGAACTCCTCCAAACGGGTCTTCCAACCATCAAGCGGATCTTTTGAGAACACAACTTCAACCCCCTCAGGAATTTTTCGCAATTCCAGTTGTATGGTTTTGAGCGGATATGATGGCTCATACTCGACTTCTGGATCATTCGGAGGGGTTTCAGTTCCGTCTTCTCTGAAGCTGAAACTGACGTATGGCTTTCGACCGTATTCAGAGTATAACTTGATTTGTACTCCAGATTCTTTGGGGTGTACTCGAGCACCCAATGCGTGCCGGTGATGATTGTTCGTCTCAGAAAGATGACTCTGGACATCCTCTTCAACATCTTCCAATTCAATGTCTTCCTCCAGAATATAGACCTCTTGGCTCTTTTCCGCAAAAATGCTGGAGTAAGCAATTAGAGTAGAAAAGCCCGCAGCATCAATTTCATTGGAGTATTTCAATTCGTATAAGGTAAGAACCAGATCAAGAGTACCTTCAATTTCCTCGACGGCATCTCTGTCTAGTCCATAGTGTTCATGCAGGTGATCTTTAGCCCGATTCAAGCTAAGTCGTTCACTCCGCATTCGCTCCAGATCGATCAGAAACTCTTCGGTCTCCTCTCGGAATTCTCCGGCCAACCATTCAGCCATTCGATCCTTCGTTTCACCATCTATGGAGTCTCCAGTGAATACCTCAAGAAGGCGTCTTAGTCTCTCGTTTTTAAACTTCTGAGCCTTCAACTCCTCTTTCATTTCTTGGTTCAGTTTGTAACCAAATTCCTCCGAAGACATTGCAGTTGCTATTAATATGCATTAACACCACTTCAATGTCCGGTAGAAATGAAGAACCTGACTTAACAAACTCGACCGAAGTGAAGCCCATCACCGGTCAACCAGTTCAGATTGCACAATCCCGAGCTCTGCACTCTACCGTTGACGAACCTCTAGGACGTTTCGATCTTGATCCCTTCCCCATGGAGCGAGATGTTATAGCGTAGTAACGGCATAGAGTGTGTGTAGAATCGCACGAATGCGTCGTTCAGTGACGTCCTCAGTGTACAGACCTGGAACCCCTCGTAAGCCAATGAAACTCCTCAATACCGTTCTCTCCGTCATTGTCTTTCTCGGTATATTCGCCACTATCGAGTACGTGACCTACCGAGTCATTGAACGAGATCACAAGAAGCGGAGCATATACCGGCTATTCCTCGTCCTTGCTTGGTCGACGTTGGCGCTCATCCATATGTGGGTTCTCGCTCCCTGGCTCAATCTCCCACCAACCGCTGTAGTCACACTCGGGCTCGGGATTTTGATCGCCTATGTCGCAGGTGGATTCGGTCTTCCTGTGTTCAAATCCGTGGGCGTCATCGGACTTTATCCGTTCGCGCTGGTGTATGAGTTGTTCGTCGTCCTGTTGCTTTCCGCAGAGGCTGTTTCGTGGATTGCTACCCATCTTCCAGTTCCACAGTTTGGATTCTTCTCAGCAGTCGTTCCGGGCGATGTTCGGATACAGGCGGCTCTCGGAATAGTCGTTGCAGCCTCAATCGTCTCGGCGATGTACTACAATCCTCGTGGAGAAAACGGGTACCACTACGCTACGGGCCGTCATGTGACGCCGAGCGTCGATTACGAGAAGTTCAGACAGATCCAGCAGGAAGGAGAGACAGGCCAGGATGGAGCAGACTCGTTGAATACGACTGATTCAGACGAGAGTCAGCGCCACACCCGCTCCTCCAGAGTACCAGCGAAAGCAGCTAATGACGAAGCGTTCGAGTACGGCTGGATGAGTTCAGAAATTGGCTTCGACGACGTCGGGGGCTACTACGAAGTCAAGCAGCAACTCACAGACGAGGTGCTCCAACCGACCAAGGCGGCCGCACAAGGTGACGAACGTTTCGACCGTTTCGGAATTGAGCCATCGCGAGGGATTCTCCTCCACGGGCCACCGGGAACGGGGAAGACTCTGTTTGCGCGAGCACTGGCAGGAGAACTCGATGTCCCGTTCGTCGAGTTGGGTCCTGCAGACATCACGAGTAAATGGATCAACGAGGGCCCACAACGAGTTCGCCAGTTGTTCGAAGAAGCTGCGTCGATTGGGCCCTGCGTGATCTTCCTTGACGAGGCTGAACATCTCCTCGGCGGTCGCGATGTCGGCGCCGGCGGAGCACACGCTGAAGACCGAAAGATTACAAGCGAACTTCTGGTCCACCTCACCGCGGACGATCGGACGGCCATCGTTGTCGGAGCCACGAATCGCCCCGAAGACATCGACCCAGCGATTCTTCGACCAGGACGATTAGCCACACATATCGAGATCGGTCTTCCCGAAGAGGAGAGTCGTCACTCGATTTTCCAGTCGAAATTGCAGGGGGTTCCCCACGAACTTTCAGGCGATGAGTTTGCAGATCTCGCAAGGCGAAGT
Source organism: Haloferax larsenii JCM 13917 (assembly GCF_000336955.1). Lineage (GTDB taxonomy): Archaea > Halobacteriota > Halobacteria > Halobacteriales > Haloferacaceae > Haloferax > Haloferax larsenii. The sequence continues at coordinate 12,637 of NZ_AOLI01000004.1, forward strand.
CGCGGTCTCAGTGGTGCAGATATCGAAGAAGTAGTCACGAAAGCGAAGCGGAATGCGGCGACGCGAGATGCCGACAGGGTTTCTCTAGAAGACTTTCCGAGCGACAAGGATCTCGATTCGACCAGTGGGTCATCCTCCGCTAAGCGAACTCCCGATGTCGGTTCTGGCGATGCCAACTGGACTGGCTCTGCATCAGACGACGATTCTGCCGTCGGGTTTCAGTGATTTCCAAGTTGAGTTACCCCACAGAAGCGGAGTATATCTTAGTTCGTGGGGTAACTAGGGCAGCCGATCTGCGTAATATCCTATCTCTGCCACATCGTTCAGAATTTGTGAATATATTTGATGATACATTGACTCAGTCTTCAGTATGGCCGGCTTGAACCTCAGGCACGTATTAGATAATCTCGATCGAATCTTCCATCATGAAGCCGATTTTCAACATGCTTTGGCTTGGCATCTACACCAAGAATCCCCGGAAGCTCGTCTTCGGTTAGAACGGCGATTTTCTGGATCTGATTTCCCAGGGTCAACTGACGACGTATACATCGACATCTGGATCGAGATAGATGGAGAAACCATTCCAGTCGAGTTGAAGTACAAGCCTGACGCGTTGGAAGGGGAATGGGGTGACGAATTCTTTGACCTTCGCCGTCACTCAGCTCAAGACGTCTCGAGATTCGACTTCATCGACGACATCGCGAGGATTGAGACACTCGTCCAAACATCCGAGTGTGAACGTGGAGTTGTGATCCTGCTCACAAACGACCACCTCTACTGGCAGGAGCCAACACGAGACGATGTTGTTGACTACGAGTTCCGCCTCACAGACGGGAAGACTCTGGAGGGTACGCTCACCTGGGCTGAGGATGTCGGTGCTGGAACAGTAGGAAACAAACGAGATCGCACACTCTCACTAGATGGAGCATACGAGCTTGATTGGGAAAGATACGAATACGAGATCCCATCTGACCCAGAAGGAAGTGCTGAATTTCGGTATCTGCTCTTGAATATCGAGTGAAGGGAGGAGTCGAAGAAAGGAATTGGGTAGAAGTTACCCCACAGATTGATGTCAGTCGCCCCTCGTGGGGTAACTATGGAGGAAGAGGAGTCAACGAAACCACCAGCGCCCGACCTCCCGAAATATCTCCGCGAGCCACTGGAGAAGCAATCGCCGGAGCGTCTCGATGAGGTCGCATCGTATGCAACTGAGCTGGCGAGGTGGAAACGACAGCAGCGCCAGGAGGAGCTGGAACGTCGACGCGCTGAAGAAGAGGTCGACGAGGAGGAACTCGAGGAGTTGGAAGAACGCGAGATCTCAACAGATCCTGAAGAGTACGACGGTGTTCCTACAAGCGGAGCCTACATCACGGTGAAGACAACGAAGCAAACGGGAGAGAAGTCGTACCGCTACTACTATTGGCAGTGGCGAGAGGGCGATTCGTGGAAGAACGAATACATCGCACCCGTGAACCCGAAGTAAAGACGACATCGTTGGGGCCAAAACGGGGACCCTCTCCCCCCGTCATCGATGTGTAAAACCGTGAGAAGGGGGCGGGGGGAGAAGGCGAAATTGTGGATAAACGGACGGAACAGCCGAATATACGGGGGAGGGGCCGTAGCACTCCAAAAATAACTTCTCTAGAACTTATGACTCTAGTCTGACGAAGTTTTATGTAACCTCCGGGTTAACCAGAACCGCAATGCACCTAGAGTGAGTGTCAGGTGGAGTGATGCTCCAGCTGACCGAACGAGGTCGATCACTCTGAATGACCGTTGTTCTACACCCTTCTTTCCTTGATATCACTGCCGTTAGCTGCTCTCTCCCTGATTGAGACTGTTCGCTCTATCGCCTCTACCCGTCCTTCATCGGCGATTTACACATCGATGACGGGGGGAGGGGGTTGCGGTATGGACTCGAGACAATCCGTGAGGACCTTCTCCCTCTCGTTTGGACGAACGCATCTTCCAAGCTCGGTATAATTTGACAAGGGTGCTCTGCACAATTGCTATCCTGGATTCTGCGTTCACTAATACCGAACGCCTTTGCTCGGTTTCGTGGGTCAGTCACTGCATCGAAATCAGTTACACTTCGATGACGGGGGGAGGGGCCAGGAACTTACACATCGACGACGGGGGGTGTGTCCACACTCAGACTCCGAGAAAATCGCCCACCTCAGCTTTGGTGGAAGTCCTTCAGCTGAGCGTTAACTACCGTCCGGAGGAGTTCCTCTTGTTCGGCAATACTCTCCAATCGAGTGTCTTCCGTGATCCGTTTCATGATCCCGGTGGGGTCACCCGTGAAGGTGAACTCCATGTACATCCCACCACCGCGACCGCGGCTCTTCCTCGACGTCGAAATCAAGCCGTACGTGGAAAGCTCCTTGACGTACTTGACGTACGTCTCCCGTGTCATCTGATCCGCATCGAGCTCGTCCGTCACCCACTGATACACTTTGAACCCAACTGGGCTCGGAACAGAGCTTCCGGAGCGCTTCGAGTAGTGGGCGACGGCGGCAGTGGCGTACAGCGAGATCTTCTTTTGCGTCGTGAGTCCCTCGACGAGCTTTAGCGACCGATCTTTGTCGATTTCCTCTTGAGACTCGCGGACGTGGTGTTCGTCGACGCCGTCATCACCACGCTCGTCGGCGAGGTCGCCGGCGCCACGGAACAGGTCGATGGCCTTCCGAGCATCCCCGTGACTCTGCGCTGCGAAGGCAGCGACGAGTGGAATCACGTCATCGGAGAGCGCATCCGGTCGGAAGGCGTCGCGACGATTCTGGAGTATCTCACGTAACTGATTGGCATCGTAGTCCGGGAAGTACACGTCCCGTGGGTTGAACGAACTCTCGGCTCGGCCGTCGATGTCTTCCATGAACTTCGGATCGTTCGTCAGCGCCGCGACGGATACTCGTCCCTCGATCTCGTTCGTGTTACTGGCTCGCGAGAGCTGGTAGAGCAGCTTCGAGTAGGCGGGTTCGTCGTTAGCGCGCCGTCCGACCAGGAGGTCGATCTCGTCGAGGATGAAGATGACCGAGTCGTAGTGGGTGTTGATGAGTTCGTAGAGGCGTCGGTACTTGCGCTTCGTGGACACGCCTGTTTCGGGTACGCCTACCTCTGCGCCGACGTCTTTTGCGACTGTCTGGACGAGTTCGTAGACCGCCTGGTCGAGGGTATTGATCGGTTGGCAGTTGATGTCGACGACACCGAAGCTCTCTCCCTTCGATTTGCAGAGCTCGACGATCTGCTGCGTCACGGCGCCGATGATGAGCGACTTCCCAGTACCGGCAGGCCCGTAGAGAAGCATATTCGGCGGTCGGTTTCCTTGCAGTGTCGGCTTCAGAAACGACACGACCGATTCAAGTTGGTCGTCGCGACCGACGATCCGCTCTTCGTCGATGATGGTGTCGGGCTCGACGAGGTCACGGTTGACGAAGACTGACCCGCCACCGTCCTCGTTGAGCATATCTCGAATCGACTGCTGTGTACTTCCCTCAGCGTCGTCTTCGGAAAGACTCAGAGACGCATTGTCGGCAGCGGTATTGTCCTGAGTGGCGTCGGACGTGTCCTCTGTCTGTGATTGCGTTGCTTCATCCTCCAACGTAGATTGATCAGTGCCACCCTGATTGCTGCCGGCCATACTTCTGCTGTGTGACGGAGGTATTAAAAAGATTAACCTCCGTCGATGTATATCTCTCCGCGTCATTTGGGCTACTCCTCACATTCGCCATTCTGGGGTTTCTCGGCTCAGTACCGGTGACGAAGTACATTGTTGTGGTTCTCCCCCCGTGTTCGAAGTGTAACAGCGGGCGGTTCGGCTGGATTTGGATACGGCTGTGATATTGTCGTTCAAATAATCTGTCAGCCACACCCCCCGTCATCGATGTGTAACTCGCACATCTTCCGCAGTCCTCGATTGGAATCTCCCCACACGTACCGCACCCCCCGTCATCGAAGTGTAAAAGTCGACTCCTGCTGTCCAGGTGACGAGGAAAGCGTAGTGCAACTGGGCGCGGGATTCAATCCCCATTTGTACACTGGCAGCCAGATCAGGCCGAAAAACTGTTTCTGGACCTCTGACGTGACTTCGGTGCATAGCCCGCCTGATTAAGAAACACCCTCCACATTACCGATCCTGTTCTTCGCATCCTGTGAACTACAGGCATTACCGAACAATGGTCCCGACGTCATCACGAAGAGATCGCCAGGGAGCAACGTCAGAACCAGAGCCAGCTTCAGGAAGACTCTCACTTAGATTATTTCAAAAGTACATTTTTTAAAAATTGAGTCAGAGGGAGTGGGTTCTACCGGTCGCCTTCCTGCAGAATCGTCTCTCCGTTGGATTTGAATGTGCCGCGTGCCCACTGGCCATCTTCGATGTTCGGTGACTCATCTGCACCGAACTCTCTCCACAGCTCGTCGAGGACTGGTTCAAGACCTTCGATTACATGCTTATCGCCGATCTGCAGCGTGGCATACTCCGTGGTGTACCGGTCGGTGTCGATAGTTTTCGGAGACCTGTGGAGACTGTTGCCAAGGGCGTCCGGTGTTACCAGCTTGACTTCGCCGGCGTCAAGAAGAGATATCCATGCGAAGGCGGTGCCGGAGAAACCCATCTTCGTCAGATCTTCCATCGTCCTTCTTGCCGCCAGTACCACGGAGGCGTCCAGGCCGATACCTACGCCGTCCTGGATAAATCCTTGAAGCCATAGATCGTTGTGCTTCTCGTGGAAAGCGTCAACAGAAGCTGATTCGTACAAGCCGTCATTCTCGAGGACGGCGTAGGAGTGGTGTTCGCTGCCGGAGCCACCGCTACCATACGAAATGGTGTATTTGCCCTTGGATTCGCCGTAGGAAGTCAGTCTCTCGAAGAGGACAGATGGTTCCGGAATACTACCTGACCGAGTTGTATTCTTCGACAGTACACCGTTTGGGATAACGTGGAGTACGACAGCAGGGCCTTCGATTAGGTCGCTGGCATAGCTTTCTCGGGTCTGGATGTCGTCAAGCTGCTTTTCCAGTATTTCTTCGATTTCGTCGATGTGGTCTTGGTCCTTCTGCAGGTCGGCGTCGAAGAAATCTTCCGCCAGATCCTGGCTGTTCTGCCGGAGTTCTCCAAGAATCTCTTCCCGGTGATGGACCCGAAGTTTCCAACCGTACTCGTCCCGGATCTCGTCCTCCATATCCAATTCCTGTCTACCGGTGACATCCTGGTTAGTGACGAAAACGAAGAGATCGTAGTGCTCCCCTCGGTCTTCCTCCAGATCCTCTACTTTCTCAGCATCGCTACGGAGCTTCTGTCTCCACGTTCCTTGGACGCTGGCGTGGGCGATACCGTTCCTGTCTCCTAATTCGATTTGTGCGTCCCATCCGCCATCACGACCTGAGCTCCCGCTCTCGTGAACGTCGTAGCCCTGCTCTCGTAGATACGCCATAGCGAAATTCTCGAAAGGGTGGCCCCGGATATTCGCCAAGGCATACTCCAGTTCGTCCATATACTCCGTGTTTTGCCTTCCCTGTGTCAAAATGATTTGCAACCCGTTATAAAAGATCTCCTGCTACATACCCTGCATGATCTTTAGGAATGCTATTCTTCCAATTTCGTAGTGAAACAGGCCTAAGAACAGGATTACGCCGTGGTCGTTGAGGAACGTCTGCATGTCGAACTGTAGGTACGGCACTTCACCAAGAACCCAGAATACGGCCAGCAGCACACCGAATGAGATGAACGCAACTGCTACCTCAAAGAGAAGCAGATACGTAACCTGATTGTCCAGGAAACCCATCCAGGCCATACATATCATTTACTGAATATTTTTTAAACCTGGAGACCGCTACCGGTTCTCCCTGTAGCACTCTTTGAAATCCTCGGGATCAACCTCTGAGTAGCGATCGAGGCTTTGTTTCCTGCGAAAACCGCTGCTTCTGAAGACCTGCTTCACAACCCAGATATCTCTCTGAGGACTGTAATCTGTCACCACCACCGTCTTTGGTGGATGAAGAGGAGAGTACCGTCTTCGGTATCGTAGAGCTACAATCCTTTCTCTCGTTGGATCCATTTCTTGACGACTTCTTCGGGCAACTCGCATTCTGATTTTTCGCTGTCGTCTGGTACGTCAAAAGCGTCTTCCTCGAAATCTACGTCTGCGATACAGTGCTTCACCTACAACGTAGGATGGTTATCGAGTATTTTGAAACCTCGGAGGACTTCACAGGTCAGAGTTCGTACTTAGATATATCTTCGCTGCAGCAGCTGGGACACTCCTCGGCTTCCTTCTCCAAAGTATAGCCACAGTTCCGACACTCATACAAAACGGAGTCTGAAGGCCTCAGAAACCGCTTCACTTCCTCGAGCAGGTATGGACTCATTCTGGGTGTACCACTTCGCCGCAGCCTGGACACTCCGTCCAGGCTTCCTCTTGTCCTGAGGAGGTTTCGTACCTGATGAGGATGTGACGTTGGTGGATCTCTTCGTGGCAGGATGGGCAGACACCGAAACGAGGTGGTTCCTGAGCAGCCATATGATTAACCTCCTGGAAAGCAGGGGTACGGGGGTTGGGGGGAGCGTGTGACTGAGGGCCTGGAAATCTGCCCTCTATCAGAGAGTGTGGCTGGGAGGCTCATATAGGTCAGCCAACCACAGTGAAAGTAGAGACGCTAATCTTCCTCGATCTCCCCAGATGCTGAGCAAGACTTCTGGCAGATACAGGACGTTTCAGACCCTATCTCAAGGAGATCTCCCCACTGTTTCATCTTGCTTTCACCATTTTCGCTACAAGTGCATTTATTCCGCACCCCTGTGTTGACCAACGGTAAATGTCTGGAAGTCTGTCCTCCAGGGACGTCAGAGAAAAGATTCTGGAGCTTCTCCATGATCGAATCATATCGCACAGCAGCATTGAGGAACAACCGTTCAATGTCGAGTTCAAAGATCCTCTGCCGAACAAGGTATCCTTCTACGTGTACGGCCTAGGAGAAGCGGATGACGAGCACGGGCACACGGTAAACGTCCGTCTCGACAAGACAAATGACGAAGGCCATATAATCACGGACCCTCCCGATGACCATCTGGCGATATTGGGTGGCTACAATGCGGATTACGACGTATTCGTATTCTGGGACGATGATCTATACTACGACTACGGACCTGAGGAGAGTCAACCCTACACGCCATACGTAAAAGAAGAGACAATCGAAGAGGCAGCCAGTACAGGCCTGTCTACACAGAGGCGAGATCATAGGGAACGAGGCGAGGGTGGTGAGACTGTTATCGCAGTAGATGAGGAGCACCTCGTTGATGCAATACTGATGCGGGAAAGACTCTTCAAAATCCGCCGGATTCTACATGATGTCCTTCCTGAAGGGTGGCGTGACAGCAGCGCAAGAGGCCAGATTATTGAACGGGTTGTGGATGTCTTTCTCGAAGATACTGAGAGAGACAGACCTACGGAGGAGAGGAGAGAAGCCGCCCAAGAGCGCGTTAGGGAGGACAGAGGGGACAATCTCGATACAATCCAGAATAAGTTCCGGGGAGAGCTCTGGGAGCATCGAGATCGGCCCGGTGGGGGTTATCAACAGGAGTATCTCGACCCAGCTTTGGAGAAGATCGAATCGATCTGGAGAGACGATATAGACATCGAGGTCGAAGAATTACTCGACCAGGAAGATGGGCCTCAGCACCCACTCATTTCGCACATCCACGAGAACAGGCCCTCAATCTCCATATACTCGTTCTCTGCTTCTCCGGATCACTGGCTGACCTCCGTTCGTTATAACGCACTCCCATTTTCGGAGGGGGACAGTGACCTCTACGATGAACTATCGACTGGTGATATTGTCTTCTTCTACTCAGAAAGAGAAACAGAGAACGAGGAACTGCCTAAGCAACCAGCAGGTCTCATCGGTGCTGCCCAGATCGGTGAAAAATATGAAAAAGAAGACGACTGGTGGTATGCCGAAAGCGAAGACGGTGAGAACTACCCGCTGATTGTGGCATTCGACCGCGTTTTCTACACGGGCTCAATCGATGACCTTGGCTTCGACCTTCAGGAGACGGTTACAGATAAAGACGAAGCAGATCTCGAGGATGAGATAGCATTGCTGACTGCAGATCTTCTCGATATTTCCACAGCACACAGCATCTGCCATGCCGCATTCGATGAAGGGATGCCTGTTGAGGACACCTTAGCTCGGTTCAGGGACATCAAGGGTTCAACTGATATCGTCCGTCCAATTGCGCTGATCGCAGAGATGGCTTCCCGACTTCGGGAAGCACCGCCAGTCAACATCCACACCAAATTCTCAGGATCGCTCGACGACGACCTACTGGACGGCCTTCATTTCCCCGATGGTGAGCAGGAGATACTTGACCAGATACATGCAGCTCTCCACGCTGGAAAGCACGTCATCCTTACAGGGCCGCCAGGCACTGGGAAAACAGAGATAGCCCGGCGTGTAACCAACAAAATCGCCCGAGAGTTTCCCTGGCTATACTCGGGCTCTCAGATGACGACTGCCACTTCCGACTGGTCAACTTTCGACACCGTCGGCGGCTATATGCCCGAAGAAGACGAAGAAACCGACGGAGACCTATCCTTCTCCCCGGGTATCGTCCTCAACCGGTTCAGAGACCGAGAAACCGAGACTCCACGGAACGAGCCGCTTGTAATAGACGAGTTAAACCGCGCTGACATCGACAAGGCCTTCGGACAACTGTTCACCGTCCTTTCAGGCCAATCCGTTCAACTGCCATATACCAAGAATCGGAAAGAGGTAGAAGTTGCAACTGCTGACCTGCTTGACGGGCTACCGAGGCCTCATCAGTACGCCGTCCCCGAGTCTTGGGTTATCTTTGCCACGATGAATACCTACGACAAGACCTCGCTGTATGAGATGAGTTACGCCTTCATGCGGCGGTTCTCTTTCATCCCTATCGATGTGCCGGAGCTCCCAGAGAAAGACGACTCTGACGAAGAGGATACACTTCGAGAGATTATGTCGGGGTATGAATCCACTTGGGGTGAGATAGACGCGAGTTCAGAGGAACTGCTGGCAGTTGGCCGGGTCTGGAGAAACGCCAATAATGAGGTTGACGGTTGGGCGATCGGTCCTGCCATCGTACAGGATATCCTCGCTACGATAACACAGTACCCCCGGTCGGACATTGATATAGAGCCACGCCTCACGAACGCGGTGATCAGCTACGTCTTCCCGCAGTTAGAAGGTGTCCCGGAACGGAAGCAAATTGTCAACGGCATCAAGGACTCGCCGGAAGTCAACGAGGAGAAGATTACAGAATCGGCCAGAGACATACTTCAGGTATCCTTCGAAGAAGATGAATAGAGAATCGATCATCGACCAGCTCAGCCAAGACATTGTCTCCTACGTGATGGCTGGGTCTTTCGAAAAGCACCAGATCGCCCGCGAGATCAAACCTGAGGATCTCGATGAGCGGTTCGATGACTACCGCCTGCTTCTAAATCTTCACTTCATCCTGAAAGACGATGTCGTGAAGTTCGTAAGGAAGCTCCCGAAGCGGCTGAGGAGCATTAGTACCGAGACAAAGACCGTTTCACGGACTCGGAGAGGCACCGTCGACGGCCAGATCAACTGGGGAGCAACGGTGAAGAAACGGTACTCCCAGAACCCTTCGGACAGTTCCTTGTTCGTCTGTGACAACAGATCCGAGGACTACGACACCCCAGAGAACCTCGTATTGAAACGCCTGATATCGATTATTTACGAGACCATTGAGCAAGCAGAGGAGTACATCAAGCAGCAGTATTCCTGGGCGAAGGATACATGGCGAGGAGAGGAAGAGCTCATCGACGAGCTCAAACGGATAGTAGAACGAAATGTCCACGTCCGAAGGATCCGTTCTCCTGAAAACTACGAACCAACGGAAAGAATGCTCATAGCAGCGGAGAACTCTCGTAAACCGATTTATCAAGAAGCGGCTGACCTTCTCCGTACTCACGACAGCTTGGTAGCTGGAGACCGGGGAGAGATCAAGGATCTATTGAACAACACAGCGATAACGCCCGACGATGACGAGACTCTGTTCGAGCTATACGTCCTATTCAGATTTGTGTCCGTCTTGGAGTCTGTCCGTAGCCAGCAGGCTCAGTTCAAGCCGATCAGAGCGGGGAGGAAGGAAGTCGCCACGTTTGCAGGCGATCCTGAACTGGTTCTGTACTACGATCAGGCAGGCACAGATCGGGATCTCTCCTTCGTCACTGAAGAAGACATCTCGGAGCGCTCTCTGTCCCGCAGCGAGAAGGTCCAGGAGGTGGCTCACGACATCTCGAACCTGTACTTCGATAAAGAGTTTCAAAACTACACCAACCGGCCTGACGTTATAGTCCTCGAAATCCGTGATCCCGACTCTAAGACCTACGAATACCTCATCACCGAGGTAAAAAACAGTACGAGAACCAGCACTATCAGAACCGGGATCAAGGAAGCTCTCGAATATCTCGCCTTCCTCAGAGTCGATGAAGAGTTTGTCTTCGATGGAGAGGACAGCGAAGAGGACTATTTCGGAAGTGGATGGAATGGCCTTCTCGTCGTCCAAGATCTCGACAGGGAAACTGCTTCACTTGAGGAGCAGTCAGATTCGGAAATCAAGATCTTGCAGGCCTCAGAGCTGGAAGGTGGACTTGAGAGAGTGCTTGAAAAAGTCGACTTGAACGTGGAATAGAGATATCGGGGTTTACTCGTCGTCGTTGAGGCCGTCCAGCGTGGTCTGCTGGGTATCGTCGGTTTCGAATTTCCCGGCTTCGTCAAGGTCGTAGTTGAGGATGAGACGTTCCGTGACCTCTGTTGAACGGGTCTCGTCGTCGTGCTGCTTGTTCATGAACTGGGAACGTCCTTTCTCCACGATGATGTAGTCCTGTAGGCCTTCAGGGACTCGCTGGTAGGAGACTGCCCACTTGCCCTCGGTTTCGGTCAGAGTATCGACGAACCGTTTGTGGTCAAAGTCGCCCTCGTGGCGGTACAGAGCGTCTCCTTCATCAAGGTACGGTGGGTCGCAGTAGAAGAACGTATCCTCGCTGTCGTACCGGTCGATAACTTCGGCGTAATCGAGATTCTCGATTTGAACGTTCTTGAACCGGTCAGCGAACTCGTGGAGTTTCTCCGTGGCGTTCCTCAGTTTCCGGGCCTTGTTTCGCTGATGTGCTCCTGCGAACCCGGAAGCTGTCCGGTACTTTGCCGCGTATTGGGAGTACCGGAGGTAGAAGAATCGGCCTGCTCGTTCGATCGGGTCGTCAGGCCTTTCACCGGAGTAGAAAGCCTGTTTCCATTCTTGGTGCTGCTCTCTTGCGTACGGAGTCAGGTCCAACCACTCGACGAGCTCGTCTTCCCGCTCGCGCAGTATCTCGAAGAACTGGACCAGGTCGCCGTCTAGGTCATTGTAGACCTCGGTGTGGCTTTCGGGCTTGTTGACCAGTACTGCTCCGCTTCCGCCGAAGACCTCAACGTAGCACTTGTGCGCAGGGAAATGTTCGATGATCCAGGGGGCCAGATATGATTTGCCTCCTGGGAAGGGAAATACAGACTCTGTCACGACCGGAGCGTAGACGACGATTGACTATAATACTTCCTTCCTAGCGGTTTCCCAGGCAGATTACCTAAACAATCGTAGGGTGGCGGCAGCGAAACCGCCACAGACCGCGGAGGCCTATTTCTATGAAGTCACGTTCAGGTTGCTGGAATACCATCCCGGTCCCATCTGCTCAAGGCTTCCTCGGAAGATCGTATTCAGTTCGATTCTCTTGTCGCCGTCAGGCAGCACAGGTTCATCCCAGTACTCCACGTTGTCGACCACAAACTGCACCCGGGGATTATTCGCCAGCAGAAAGTTCACGCGCTCGGAGAGGATGTCGTGGATGAACTCGCTGAGTTCTTCTGGATCTTCCGCTCCTCGAAGATAGCTGTCGAGACCGACTACCGCGATATCGTAAGGAAGCTCATCCATATCGTCGACACGGCGAAGAAACTCGACCACACTCATACGCTCATCAAACTCATCACCGTCGTCTAAGGCCTCCTCACCGACGACGTGATAGCCGATATCAAAGTTCATCAGATTCTAGCTGCTCGTAATCTGGCAAATGGTATAAAAGTAAGCGGAAATCAAGGCATTTGCTGGCCGATGTTTCTTCAGCTGAAGTCCTCGATCTCCAGCTGGGTATCCGATTGCTCCTTCACGTACTCAGCGATATCATCGTAGTCATCGTCTCCTTCAATTTCGGAGAGCCTTCGGAGAGCGTTGATCGCTCCTTCATCAGTCCATTTACCGAACTTCTTCGCTAACTGGTCGGTCTCGAATAGGTAATACAGGTAGTGGGCCTTGTCGATAGACAGTGGGTTGTTCTTGTTTTCCAGGCGCTCAGCTCGTTCAAGCGGACTCAGGATGACAAGGTCGTCTCCCTGCTGTTCCAGCAGATCTTCGTGAACCAGTTCGGCCACGTCGACCCCTCTCTGCCGGAGATCCTTGTTCAAGGCGTTGAACGAGAGCTCTTCTCCACGACCCAGTATATGGGTCAGGTAGACTGCGCTGAGAGGGTCCATTTCCTCGCTGAGGATTTGGAACCGTTCTTCGAGCAGTTGCTCGTCGACGATTTCTTTGATGGCGTCGACGGCCTCGACGACGTCCATCTGTTCTCCGTCACGGGTGACGTTCGGGTAGTGTTTCGAGAAGATTTCCAGGCACTTACCCATCGCAACCACGAAGATATCGCCGCCGGTCAAACGGCGACCTGCTTGCTCCAGTCGGTCGATCTCATCTTCTGCCCGGAAGTAGATATCGTCCTCAAGTGACTTCCAGGAGACTTCCTCAGGGTCTTCTTGGCGTTTCCTGCAGACGATGATGGTGTCGTAGTCGACGGTTGCTCTGCCGTGTCTGGTACCTCCACGGGTCTCGCTGTTCACAGGGTAAAGAGCGCTGATATAGAAGTCGGCGTCGAGAACGGATTGAAGCGTTGAACCCCAGGCCTCAGTCTCCTTGTGGTGGAAGGTGAAGGCCATGATACCGTCGTCGGTCAGCTTCCGATGGGATTCGTTGAAGACGTTGGTCAGGGTCTCGATGTAGTGCTCCTCGGTTCTCTTGTCTTCGACGTCTTTTGCAGGGTCGACAACAGCCTCGCTCTTCTTCGGAGTGCGTTCTCCCTGGAAGTGCTCATAGGTGTCGCTGAGAACCTCGTGGAGCCAAACGTAGTAGAAGTCCGAGAGCTCGGCGTACATCTCGTTGTCGTAGTACGGAGGATCCGTGATGATCGCATCCACTGATTCGTCTTCGATAGGCAGGTATTCAGAGGTACCACAGCGGAGGAAGGCATTCCCCTCTTCTCCAAGGTCGGAGGCATCGTCCACAAGTAAGCCCTCTACCGGCGTCTGCATCTGTTTGTCTTGCGAATTGCCGTCCTCGTCGATGTATTTCTCGACTGGGCTCTGACACCACTCCTTCGCAGCCTTCGTCTTATCGAACATTCCCTTGAAGGTGCCACGGCCATAGTCGCTTCCCCAGATATTGCCTTCAACAGGTGTGTGACGGGCGATAATCGTGTTGTAGTTGTATATGGGTTCAAGCTTGTTCGCCACCCGGTTGTACATGCAGAACATGTTGTTCGACTCCAGCATGGCGGAGAACGTGGTGAGCAGGAACTCCTTCACGTTCTGATCCTCGATGTCGTCTATCTCGTCAAGGAGTCGGCTCAGCAGGAGCAGCTGCCGATCGTTGAACATCTGGTGGTACTTGTGGTAGCCGTGGTTCCAAGCCCGGTCACTGCTGCCCTGGTACCTGTCCTGCTCGGGGATCGGAAGCTCGTCCCATTCTTCCTCTAATTCTTGACTGGCCTTTTCGTACAGCTCTAAGTCGTGATCAGTGGGATCTTTGTATCCTTTCTCGTCGCAGGAGCTGCAGTAGTACTCGACCGCGTAAATCTGGGAGTCCGGTTTTCCGAAGCGTTTCGTGGCGTCGATGATCTTGCTCCGGACACCGCAGTCAGGACAGGTGTAGTTCTGACCTGAGGCGGTTCCCTCCTTGGGCATGAACTTGTTACCGCAGTCGTCGTTCACGCATTTCGTCTCAGTGCTGTGGTCGTCAGTTTGCTGGACGGTCCAGCAGTCTGGGCAGAGAACGTTCTTGTAGCTATCTTTGGAGGAACGGGAGTCTGCGAAGTAGTAGCCCTTGAACAGGGGGACATCGTGGCCGCAGTTCAGGCACTCGATCTCTTTCACCCAGAAATAGTACATCGCATCCGCCATGTCGTCGCAGTCCGGACACGGTGTCTGGTAGTACTCAAGAATCTCTTCTCCGACTGATTCATAGATCTCGTCGTAGGCCTCCTGCAGATCATCAATGTCCACGGATTCAATCTCTTTCTTCACCGTGAACCAGGCGACAGGATTCAGGTCACTGCCGATGACGTTGCAGCCCATCCGCAGGGCCTCGACGATGGTGGTTCCGCCGCCCATGAAGGGGTCGAGAACTGTTTTTCCGTCGAAGTCGACGTCTTCCAGGTAGTAGTCCCACAAGGCCTCAGGGTTGTCCCAGTCGATGTCCGGCAGTTCCTCGAAGCTCTCCTGACCGTTCTCCTTGATATGGATTTCATCCTCTGCAAGGGAATACAGGAGCATGGTGCGGAAGACTGAGCCCAGCCTCCTGGCCCAGTACTTGTGCATCGTATACACTGGCCGGTAGTACCGCTTGGCGTGGCCTTCCTTCGATGCGATTTCGTTGACTTCCTCGATCGGGAACGAGATCTCGATAGGTCGACGACTATTGTCCTTACTCATGATTTGTTAGAGGCTGACATTGATTCGCGGTGTAACGCATTCAGAGACGCTAAGACCTCCATGCTGGAAATTCGAATACTTCCCTCCTGCAGGCCAAGTGTACCTTCCGAGAGGCATGTAGTATCCATCTGCCTCCACGACAAGGCCTTCTTCTACGAGGTCGTCGGCGTTGACCTCTCCGACGCTTTCGAACCTTCCACTGAAAGTTGCTTGCAGCCGGTTTTTCTGCCGGTCTGAAATCTGGAAGGTGTGACCGGAGTCCAACCGGGCGTACCCGTGGTCCGAGGTAATCACCAACGAATCCGTTTCAAGCTGGTCGATGATGTTACGGAGTGCATTCTCTGACTTCTCGTACATCTCCTCGATCGAGGACAATTTGGTCTTCCCTTCCTGGATATTCTCGAGGAGTGCGTCAGGGTAACGGCACCAGATGATCCGTTCGTCACCATCCAGAGACGGTTCTTGGCTCTGCACGCTCGCAGTTTTGTAATCCTTCTTCAGGTCGGAGTACCCGACTCGGTTCCGGAAAGGCATCGTCTCCGAAGGAACGGTGGAATACGAGTAACCGATCGACAGCTCACTGGCTTCGTCCTCCAAGAGCTGTACGAAGAGGGAGGCCTCTCGGACACTCATCGAGTCCATCATCACCAGTGCTCCATCCTCGGGAACGGTCATGGAGGCCTGGTTCACACACCGATCCGTCAGGATCTCAGTATAGAACTCGCTGTAGACGTCGAGCAGCAGGCGTTCATACTCAACCATTTGCGACTCTCGACTGTAGTGCGAGGCGATATCGTCTCCGGCAGGAGCCCAGATGTTCCAGACTGCCTCCCAGACCGAGTCGACGGGATCTTCGGCGTCGACCAGGTTGGTGAGGACCTCAGTCTTGAACTTCACTCTCGATCACCACCTGTGCGTTGATATGAGTCGCACTTGGCAGCTGCTCCAAGAACTCGATTAACTCCTCCTTCGACAAATCATCTAAATCGTAGGAGAGATCGATATGTGTGGCAGTGTCCGAGTCTCCGTTAACCCGAGACTCAGCTACACTTCGGAGAACACGGGCGCTGTTACCCTCTAACTGCACCGTCTTTGTCTCCGTCTGTTTACTGACGGTTTCTCCTTCCTCCCCTGTCCCTGACTCGGTACGCCCGACAGTGGTCGTGGTTCCGTCTCCGGCACCGATACTGCTTCCATTCGTAACCCCTGGTGACCCCGTAGCTCCGGGGTCGGGCTCAGGCTCTGGCTCCGTCTCCGTGTAAACCGACTCATCCAGGTTGTCCGGGTGGTGGATAGTCAGGTCATCGTTGAGATCTGGCAGCGGATCTCCCTTCTGAGTCGCGTAGAACTTCGCCCGGTCACTCTCCAAGATGATCTTCGCATCTCGGTAAAGCTGGCCGAGAGCAGAGTAAAACGCACTGTCCTCCAGGATCACCGGCATCCGCCGGAACTGCCTGAAGTCGTTGAGCATCGAGGCCACGTTAACCCCGTTCTCAGCATCTCGCACCTCCTCGACGATCTTTTCCCCTATGTAGGTCTTGTCACGGCCTACCTTGCTCTTCACGTCCTCCACGTCGGGACTGACAGACTTCTTCCTCATCCGCAGACCGCCGTCCGAGTCAGTCCACTTGACCCAGCTACCATAGTTATCCTCAAGCTCGTTCCGGAGCTCCCGGCGTTCGTCCCGGATGATCTTCTCCAATTCCCCTTGTTCGTCGTCGACTTTCCCTCTCAGGTTCTCTGCTCCCAGCACGCGGGCTGCCTTACTGATCAGGTCGTCGTCCTGCCGGATCTTCTGGTTGGCTGTGACGAAGAGAACCGTGTTCTGGTAGGTGCGGCCCTCATAGAAATCGTTCAGCTTCTTTTCCAAGGCCCCGTTCGACAGGTAATCCAGCATCACCACGACCGAGATATCCCGTGAGTCCGAGACTTCGTCTTCAGGGTAGACAACTACATCTCCGCTCCAAACATCATCGCGCACCACTTCTGCCAGCTTTTCTTCGATAGCATCTCTTTCGCCCTCTAACACTCGTTCCTGTTCTCGGGTTACGAGAGCGGTGAGCTTCGGATCCTCAGTGATGTAGTAATTGTCTTTCTGGCCGTCCCGGTCCAGGTAGTGGGCGGTGCCGTACAGGTTCTGGAGCGACATATCCAGCTTGGACACCGAGTTTTTCCCTGGTTTGTACGTACCCAGCAGGCACTGGGTGACGGAGGCCATCTGAGACCGCTCGTCCAGAGTGTATAGCAGGATGGTCTTCAGCAGTTCCTCCCCGTAGTCGATTTTCTCGACTGAGTCAAGGTCGGAGACGTACCGGTTGAACAGTGTCTGGTTGATCCCTCGGAACGCAGCTGCTTGGATATCGCTCGTGATGATGAGATCTGTCGCCTGGTACAGTCTGCGGACCGTGTCAGCGAGGACGTTCATCGCACCCCGGACGTTCTGCCGTTCCTTCCCACCTTCATACAGATTGTCGAGCAGATCTAGGAGCTCAGGATGGAACGGGTAGGTCTCCACCATCCGGTTTTCGTACCGTTTCTCCTCTTCGATCTCGATAGGGTAGTTGTAGTTGTCGACGTAATCCTCGACGATATCCCGGACCATGTTTTCGTCCAGGTCCTTTCGCCGGGTCTCGAAGAGGCGGTGGAGAATAATCCGCTCTCGGTCGCCTGTGGCGTTCAGGTCGACGGCGTAGGGGTTCGTCCTGTTGAGGATTCGTTTGAAGTCGTCGCTCTTGTCCAGGAGCGTGATGAAGACAAACAGGTCCTCGTCCGGGTCATTTGCTACTTCCAGCAGGTTCTGGATGAAGAACTCGTTGCGTTCCACCAGTTCCTCATCTTCCGAGTCGCTGAATGACTCCCACCACGTCTCTATTTCGTCGAAAAAGATAGCAACGGGTTTCTCAGCGCAGAGATCTTCGATGTGGTCCGTCGTGACGTAGCGCTTCACGTCTTCAGAGATATCTTCCCGACCTAGGTCTTCGAAGATAGGCTCCCAGATGTGGTCTGCATCTGTCTCACTGGTGGAAAGGATGGTCGCATCCGCGGAGTCGGGGAGATCAAGGCCAAGCTCCCAGTCATCGAGCCATTCCTGACCCATCTCTGGGCTGTTGAAGAGGTGGTAGAGGGTCAGCAGGCCGTGCGACTTACCGGCTCCGTATGGTCCTGTGAGCGTGATCCCTCCCTGACTATCTCTGGCTCTGAGTTTATTGTCGACGTAGTCGAACGCAGTCTCCAGGGCGTTCGACGGGTATGTCATGGAAAGCAGGCGAGAAGGATCGTTTTCAAGCCGATCCTCTGACCCACCGACCTTGTGGGCTTGGAGAACCCCCTGAAATCTGCCTTCTCGAACTTCCTTGCGGGGAGTCAGAAGCTCTGAAATTGTCATGCTCTTATGTTCTAACCGTGGCCTACTTGATGGTTTTCCAAAGGACGTAGATGGACGTTTGCCTGAATACTTCGCAGATTCCTGATTTTCAACTCGAATTATATATGACAATAATACTAGTGGTTTGGCCAGATCTTCCGGTCCTCTACCTCGCTAAGATCACACTGCAATACTCGAAATCTAATACTATCCCTTCGGAGTGGCTCATCTCACGGTTAGCAGATGAGGAGGAACAGCCAGTAGGGAATGTAACAGAGGTTGACGCCATCCCGCTCCACAACGAGTGAACCCGACTGCGTCACTTCCTTTGGCAGGCTATCCGCAATGATGAACCTGTAGGGTGCTTCGTAATCGAGGTCGAGAAGCTCCTCTCCGCCGGGTATTGGATGCTTCCCAACAGTCGGATCGAATTCAGCTGCAATCGTATCCGCATTTCCTGCGTGTGGATGATAGGAGAGAACGAACGGGACAACTACTCCATCCTCATTGTGAAGGATGTAGTCGACAGTCCCCGACTCAGTCTCGAAGTATTCGACCTGCGGATCCTCGTCACCCGAGCCACCAACCCTCCATGCCAGTCTTTTTGCATGGTCAAATGCGACGGTTCGAGCTAGCTTGTACTCGAACTCGTGATTGAGCGATCCAGTCTTTTCGTATGTTTCGAATCCGTGGTGTTCCTGACGCTGGGACAGAAGTACAACATGGCGTGGGTTCCGAAGGTAGAGTCGTGTACGGCGGTGGCGTTGAAGTGAGAAGTCGTGGGATTCCGAAACGGAGAGTCCGTCATCCAGCACGGACAGGTACGAATCGACAGTCCGCCGATCGACTTCCAGCTGGTCACTGATGTCGGTATATCGAAGCTCATTCCCAGCTTGGCTCGCAGCTAATGAAGCGATTCGATGGAGGTTCTCAGGTCGTTGAATCGATTCATACTCTGCGAGTTCCTTATAGAGATACAGGAGGAGATGAGATCGGATGAGTTCGTTTTTGACCGGGGTTTCCGTAGCGCGTAGGAAAATTCCACCTTTCTGCAGGTACTCACGAGCGGCCTCATACAGGCCATCTCGCTCAACGTCCGAGAAGGCTTCAAAGTAAAGCTGATTCAACGACGAGACCGCGTCGTCCAAGTTTTCCGATTCAGACAAATTACTCCGGACATCCTTTATCAGGGCCTCACCGTCCATACTCCTCGTTTGATGGGATTCCACACGAAGAGCAAAATCAGGGTCTGTCTCGAGTAACGCAGAGTCATCATATGCCCCTTGCTTGATGGTGTCGATGAACTTCATCGGCAGCATCGCACGAGGATACTTGATTTTGGGCTCGCTCGAGGTCGAGATCCCACTCAAGTCGACCTGGGATTCTACAATGCCGGTCAGCAGTAGATAGGTATCATCATCTACGAGATCTAGAAGAGCGCTCTGTTCATCTTCATCGAGTCGCAGAGCCCCGATATCGTCGAGGATGATGTACTTACGACCTCGACGTGGAGCGACGTGAGAACGGAAATAGTCGATAACGTTTTCGAGTTTTTCCACAGCACTGCTTGAAGGTTCGAGATGGTAGAGAGAATCCTCAAGAGGGACATAGAGGATCTGGCGTGGATCAACGGAGCCGACGATATCTAAATCACGATGGCTGGGAGAGAAGTCAACGGTGTCTGAATCAAGGATTGCAGCGATGAATTGCTGAAGAAGCGTTGTTTTGCCGATTCCGGTCGGTCCGTAAATGGGATACACGAGACTCTCAGTACCGTCTTCTCTCTCGTCATCAATGGACTGCAGTACTTTGAGTAAGTCGGATCGTGGGTCTAGAGAAGCGGTTTGCTCTAAATCAGATAGTGAACCATTGCCCGTATCCCACCATTCGTTATGCCATTCAGCGTCTGCGATGAAATCAGAACCGTCAGATGGGTCCGTCATAGAGGAACTTGACCCCGGCATAGTATAAATATGTAGCATCCTGATGAGGCAAATTTCAGTTTTAGCGTAGCACCAACGTTCTTGTAGGTGGGCTGTGAGGACCCTCAATATGATATGTCCCCATTTGGCTAGATTCGCTTTCGACTTACCCTGCAAATCAGTAGCAGGCTCTCAGTCAAGGAAATTCTGGGCCAACCTCCGATCCACGAAGGAACAACTGGTGGTTGCGGGGGACGATAAGCGTGTCTGAGGTCCAGCATTTCGATGGGACGCTCATTACTGTTCCATTCGGGACTGGAGAGCCCAGATCAACAGTTATTGAGCAATATCAGGCCCTTCTCAAGGAATATAATCCAGAAGACATCCTCGTCATCACTGGATCTCCGACGAGCATGGAGACGTTTCGGGAGGAACTCAAAGACATAGCACCCGGATCAGCTGTCCCACGTGTAACGTCCTTAGTCGTTCAAGCGACCGATGTCGTGAATCAGACCGATAACCGAGCGATTCTCTCAGACGCAATGCGGCGCGAGCTCGTCCATCGGTTCCTTGAAGAGCAAGAGTGGGACAGTGAGCATTTCCAGCGTGCAGCCGAACAACCCTCCTTCGTGAGTGATGTCGCCCAGCTCATGGAAACTGCCACGTGGCAGGATGTCTCCTTCGAGAAGACACCAGAGCTAGTTGAAGTTGCGGAACTCGTCGAAGCGTTCCACGAATGGCTCGACGAGCATAACCACCTAGAACGGGGCCAGCTAATCACCGAGGCGAATGCTGCGCTGTCGGAGACCGAGGAACGGGACGACGTCGTCGATGCCGAGGCAGTCCTCGCCGTCGAGTTTGAGGAGTTCCTCCCGCTTGACCGTCGCTATCTTGCCACTGTGGCGGATGGGTTGGAACTCGTATGTGTAGCAGAAGAGAACGCGAGTGTTCGGCGGACATGGATCGAGCCGGGACCAATTACTGACTACGTCTCATTTTCGAGGATAGAGTCTACTGCAAGGACAGCACCCCCATCTCGACCGGCTGCGACGGGTGCGTACCTGGCGACTGAAACCGTTCACGAAGATCCCGAGGTGGGGGAGGTGAACGTCATTCAGACAGAGACCGCCGACGAACAGATCAAGAAAGTCGCCGATGAAATCGAGCGGCTTCGAGATAGAGAGAACTGGGATTACGAGGATTTCGCCGTCGCACTGAAGCAGAGCGGTTCCGCAGTAATCGAGACGCTTCGTGCCTTCCAGCAAACAGGGGTTCCGACAGAGTCCACGACTGTCACGGGGTTCGGCGATGATCCCGCTATTCGAGAGCTACTGCAGGTTGTTCGTTATCTGGCAGCCGATGATGACGATGCTCAAACAGAGCTGCTGGAAGCCTCGGTTTTAGACGAATCGATTCTGGCCTCTATCGAGCAGATGAAGGGCCTCTCAAGTCCGCTCCGACGGTGGGCGACCGAGTCGAACATGAAGGTTCGAATCGCTGAGGAGACGTCTCCACTGAACGTTCGTGCCCAGTTCGGGAACGTTCAGCGGGCGTTCGCGATGGCGGAGTTCGTAGAAGACACGCCGTTCATCGAAACGACCTGGGAGTCGTTCGCGACGATGCTTGAACGCGCCCACGAGTATGCTCCTCAACAGAACCAAACAAGTTCGACCGAACTTGACGGAGGTGTCCGAGTCGATCACTTACAGGCGATCAAAAACGGGTCCTTCCGAGCAGTCTTCTTGCTGGACATCGTCGACGAAGAGTACCCTGGATCACCTTCCCTGACTCGGTTGTTCCCCCAAGAACGCCTCTCAGAGATGCCGGACTATCCGGGCGTAACACAGGTCGACGCAGAAGATGTCACCAACACCTTCCCGACCTCCTCGACAGCGTCAAGCCGCCCGTTCCGACGATACCATGCAGAGCATGCACGGCGGCGGCTCGCCATCGGAGCAACTGCTGCTGGCGATCGCCTGTACTTCTGTCTGTACAATCACAAAGACACCGCACTGGAAGAACGTGCTCAGCCGTCGCGGTTTCTCACGGACGCTTATCGGCACTTGCCGTGGGTTAAAGAGGCGACAGAATCAGAGATCAGGAGCGAGCGAAGAGCGGAAGAATATCTGCTCTCTCGGGTCGACAACGCTCTCGCTGACGTTCGTCGCTCTCACAGCCAAGACGTGACGGTCTCTCTCGACGAGGTCGAAGCCGAGCTTTCGGAGATTCAGCACCTCCTCAGTGAAAGCGGGAGCCGTGGCGAGCAGCTTCGTGATGCACTGCAAGCACGTGTCGAATTTGCTGCCGGAGGGGTTCGACGTGACTGACGTTACCTTCCTATCGCCGTCGCGTCTTGCGACCTACGCGGACTGCCAGCGGAAGTTCGATTATGAGTACGTACAGAAGGTCAACGTCCCAGAAAAGACACGGTTGTACCTGAATCAGGGGCGTGCCTATCACGGAACGATCGAGGTAGTCTGTGAAGCAACTAGCCCAGAAGATGACGCGCAGCTCATCTACGACCGGGCAGTAGACGCATTCCCAGAGCAATGGAGAGAGCATATCGAACCGGACGAGTACGCGTCAAACGCTCACCAGGAATACCAGCGCCTCGAAAATCTAGAGGCAATCAAGACCTTCTTTGACCCTGATGGTGGCCACGGCATCGATCACGCTCGTCAATCCGTCGAGACGGAGAAGTGGCTCGAATGCGTCGAGAACGGCATCGGACTGCATGGGAGGGCCGATAATATTCTCCGGACGGATGAAGGAATTCACGTCATTGATTACAAACGGAAGCTCAGGGACGTAATTACGTTCAACACTGCTAGCGTCCTTGAAGACCACTTAGACGGAACGGATCACGACCCGAAGAGAGTCAAGAACGCGTTTCAGACGGCCACATACATCGAGGGCGTCAAACAGTCCGACCTCTACGAAGAGGGAATGTCCGTTCAGTTCAGTTTCTACGGCCTCCTAAACCGGACATCATTCGAGAGTACACCCGACGGATACCAGATCTCTGTTCGCGGGTACCCACGTGAGACGACGGACATCTATGAAGAGTATTATGACACGATATGGAATCTCATGCAACGTGCACACGAAGGAATTACGAGCAGCTCTCACATCCCAGACCCGTTCCCACTCATTCACGATGAAGCATGTCCTGACTGCGACTTCCGGGAGATGTGTGCAGATTATCTCGCAGAGGGGGTGCAGCGATGAGCGACGAAGTACCTGACTGGCTCCCAACCATCGAGGACGATGAGGATCCGAAGCCACAGCAGCGGACGATTATCGAGTCGGAGCGATATCCCATGCGGGTACTCGCGGGTGCAGGCACTGGAAAGACGTTCACGATGGTCCGGAAAATCGAGAATCTCATCGATGAACACGGGGTCTCTCCGGATCGGATTCTCGCGTTGACCTTCACCAACAATGCCGCTGATTCGATGCGTGAGAAACTCAACGCAAAACTCGGACCCGCAGGGTATGACGTCGACGCATATACGTACCACTCTATCTGCAACGAGATACTGACGGACTATGCCTATGACGCGGGATTAGATCCAGACTTCGAGATCGCAACGGATGCTGAAAAGTACGTCATCGTGCTCGACGTCCTCGACGAAATCGACTACCGTGCCGTCAAACCCAACGTCTACGGCCCAGATTCATACGCTAACGGCGTCGCAACGAAACTCCTCTCGTTTATCGGGTCGATGAAGCGAAGTGGGATTTCGCCCACAGAGATCGAGGAGTATCTCGGATCACCAGAACAAGTCTATGAACTCGATGCTGTGCCAGACCGTGTTGAGGAGATTGCAAGTGACCATCTTGGTGGTCGTTCAGTTTCGACCGTCCTCGACGGCATTCCGGATACACGAACCGACCTCGTCGCAGAACGGGATGCCCTCGGAGATGAAGGATTAGAGGCGAGCATCAAAGACTTCCTCGACCGACTCGTTGACCTCTGTGATGCACTCGAAGTAGCGTTTGAGGAGCATGAGGCTGGTGAGCGGTCGCTTCCCGAGGATGCACACAAGCTGCCGAAATATCTGCTTGGAGGGTACAGTAGCGCTCCGAGCGGGATTCCAAACGACCTGAAGCTCGAACTGACAGACTACCTCCGAAACGCTCTCGACGAGTGCAAAACGGCCCTGGATTTGAACACAGGGTATGAGGCATACGAGCGAGAGCTCGACCGTCGAAATCTGCTTGACTTCGATGGTCTCGTGGTCAAGACAGTAGAGCTGCTCGAGACTGACGTCGGAGAGAGACTGGGCGACCGATGGGACTACGTTTTCTGTGACGAGTTCCAGGACACTGATCGCCTCCAGTTCGACCTCATTACGTCCCTCGTCTCTGAGGATCGCATATTCGTCGTGGGAGACGACGACCAAGCGATCTACGAATGGCGCGGAGCGAACGTCTCGAACATCACTGACGAACTCGACGACGTCTTCGGCCCCGATCTCGAAGACGAACCGCTAGAACAGAACTTCCGGTCACGTCAACCGATTCTAGACCTCGCAAATGATGCACTAGAGCGGTTAGCGGATCGGCGGAGCACCAAAACGCTCACGCGTGTCGACGAACCCGACTTCGACGGAGACACGGTCGCAGTCGTGGAGGAAGCCGACGACGAAGGCGACCGAGCTGAACAGTTAGTGACTGTCACCCGGAACCTTCTGAGTGGCGATGCAGAAGCACTCAACCGGGCGTACGACCCAGGGGAGATAGCACTCCTCGTTCGGAATAACGACCACGCAACCCCAATTCTCGAAAGGTTCGACGAGGCTGGAATACCCTATCAGGTTGCGGGAGACCTCTCCACGGAATCAATCGGGGTTGGCACCGTCGTCGCCTATCTCAAGGCGTTGGCTCGTCCCGAAGAAGACGACGTAAGCTGGAATCGGGTACTGACGATGCGTTACCGTCTCACTGATGCTGATCTACGTCGTGTCAATAGCCACGAGGACGGTGCATATGCTGGGATATGTAACCAACCCCTCGAAGTATTCGATGAGCCCGACCGTCTTCAGGAAGTACGAGAACACATTTCCCGCCTCCTCAAACTACGTGAAACAGTCTCTCTCAGCCACCTTTACCGGGAACTCAAACGCCTGACCAACATCGATTGGTATCTCAGCGAGCAAGAGCGTCGTGACCTGGCGCAGCTGGACGAGATAATTGACCAGTATGGAAACGACGCTGTACAGCCCCCACTCACGCCGCAATTCATCGACTCGCTGCAGCATTATGACTCGCTCCTCGAGGAGAGCGGGTCGGCACCGACAAGTCAGCCAGAACTGGCCGACGACGCGGTCAACGTCATGACCATTCACAAGAGTAAGGGACTCGACTTTCCCGTGGTTCTGATGCCCAGGTTGACCGCTGACGAGTGGGAACCCGGGTCACGAACCTACGATACATTCGAGTCAGCACTGTCTGAAGGTCCAGAATCAGTGTTCGACAAAGATCTCGTCGCTCAAGATGCCAACGAGGCCCGCAGAATACTTCACGTGGGGATCACTCGTGCCGAAGAGATACTCGTACTCCACGGAAGCATAGAGGAAGACGACACAGACGACGAAAGGCCCGTACACGATGCTGTCGAGAGCATCCTTCCAGAATCCGTTCCCTGGCGGCCAAGCAACGGTCACCTCCCGATCTGGCGCGATTTACAGGAGTGTCTTCCATCGAACCATGCTGATTGGACTGCCTCTCTCGCGAGCACAGTAGTTGGAGACGTCTCTGGACAAGTGACGTACGGCTCTGAGAACCTCTCAGCATCAGACGGACGAGACCGCGTGATCACATTCGGAAACAAGCTCATAGAAGGCTCAATAGAGAGAGAACCTGAGAACCGACGATTTTCAATTGACGCCTTGACTGGGCCAATGACCCCAAACCCGGCACTCCAGCACAGTTACACCTCACTTGAGGCCTACGAGGAGTGCCCCCGACAGCACTTCCTGGACTACGTCGTCAACGGGTTCTCCGACTACCGTGAGAACGGCTATGGCGGAGATGGTATCTCACAGCGGATAGTCGGGCTTCTGTTTCACGATACCGCAGAAATCGCTGCGAAGGAACAGGCAGCAGAGCGAGCAGAATGGTACGCTATTTGTGAGCGGCTGGCCGGACAACGGCGTGCCACGGATGAATTACCGGTCGCGAAGGAATGCATCGACCGGTATTTCGACCTCGATCTAAGCGGCTGGGAAATCGTCGATGCTGAACGAGAGTTCCAGCTAGAAGTGGATGGCCACGAACTCGTCGGGTTTATCGACGCCGTCTACCGGACCCCGGACGGTGAGTTGGTCGTCATCGACTACAAAGCCACCGAGCGTCACCGAGACATTGACGAGAACAAGCAGCTGCCACTGTACCTGCTCGCCTGTCGTGACCTCTACGAGGAACCGATTACCAGCGCGGGATACGCCTATGTCGGCGATATCGGTCCAAAAGTCGAGGCCCGTTCGTTCGATGAGGGTGAACTGGATTCAGTACGAGCAGCGGTGTCGACGACGATGGATCGAATCAAGGAGACATCGTTCCGCGGGTACGAGACTGGGGAGCACTGTCGGTGGTGCCAGCACAGTTCCCTTCCTTGTGGGGAAGAATGGCGTCAAGAAGACGGAGGCCGCTAGTAGGTCATCGGGAAGGCCGGTTGACCCGTCGACCGCTTATCGTCAGCTATTGCGAACAAGGGATGGATATCTGCGAGCGTATAGGTTTCGAGACACGCGTACAGGTTTGAGGCTCGGGTATCCTCTCCTGCTGCGCTAGCCTCTAGCCACGCCTCACCGAAGTATGGAACGTCGCTGTTGAATACGGTGGGATCCCCAATATCATCAGACGGAGGGTCGCGGTCTTCCTCTCGCATGATCTCCCACTGACTCTCGCGCCACGTCTGTGGTTCAAGCTCAGTTTCGTAATCCGTCCAGAGCGTCTTCGGTGCGGGCGATCCAACATATTCAGCCATATCCTCGAGTGAACCCTCCCCCAGGACCCGATTCTTTGCCGACGCGAGGTCGGCATGATAGTAGGACTCGAGTGCTGTACGTACACTCTCTGCTCGTCCAGGGTCACCGATTTCCGCAGCGGCCCGTTCCGCACGACCCACCAAGACTGGGAGGTCGAACCACGCGCCCCCGAAGGTGATGAGAACATCGACTTCCCTCGCATCGAGCCAGTTCACAACCGCCTCAATAGCGTCAAGTTCTGCAGAAGCCGTCTCGTCATCACGGAAGAGGACCTCAGCCTCAATCTCCTCGCTCGGACTGCCTCGGTATCCAACGCCGGTACAGAGTAGTTCCTGATGGTCTGGATTCGGTGGTTCGAGTTCTCGCTCGGAAACAGTCGTAATCGTCTCGATGTCGAGTGCTGCAATGGCATCGGCTGCACCGAGTCGACGAACGGTGTCAGTCGTGTCTGAAGGGGACATCTCTGGACGGTCAGATAGCTGGCGGACCTGCCGATCCCACTTTGCTTTGATACCGATAGTTCCCTGGTACACGTCGGGGTTGACGTCGTCGAATTCGTACCAGGAGCCTTCTTCGAAGGAGTAGTCGACGAGATCGCAGTCGTCATCGTCGAAAACTGTGAGCTTCACGTGCGTCCCCAGCAAATCTGAACAGTGGACAAGTTGGGCCCACCAGTCGTGGTCTGGAGTTCGTTCGACCTTGTCGATCCGCAACGGCACTGTAAGCCCGTACTTACCATCTCGTTCCGCTGCGACGAGATTGCTCGCGGTCAGGGTGTCTGTTGCCATAATAGTCCCACCGAACCAGAGGTATAACTACTTTTTGATGGTGGTATTTTCATACTACCGCATCTGGAATGCTTTTATTCGTAACGCTTATTTCGTGACAGAGTATTTGTGGCCTCAAAGAGAATGACATCTGAACACACGAGTCGGCCTTCATCCGACAAACGAGCTGAGATTACAGCTGGATGGAGCGAACCTACAGATTGTCGTACGGAAGGTGGCCATACCGAATCTCGGTCGGATTACACCCAAATGATGAAGAGCCAATTTCGAATCCAATGAAGTTCGACGTTCCTCTCGATACCGGAACCAGTGATCACAGCCACGTCGAGATTTTCAAGAGCTGGCGGTCATTCTCCGACGTATTCGATGGCGCAAAACGAATGCGTGTCGTCACCTACTGTGACTCCCCCGAGTTTATTCTGGATCTCTTCGAAGACCTCGACGACTTGGAGTCCTTAGAGGTGGTCGTCGGGGACGTCTCCGACTACCGCGAGCGCCTCATCGACAAGCCCGACCTCGCAGATCGGCTTGAACAGCTCAGGAGTGAAGGCAAACTCGTAATCTACCTTTGTGAGAACAAGGAAGTTCACTCCAAGCTGTATCTCGTCGAGTACAACGACTCAGTCTTAGAAGAAGCGGATGAGAACGGCGATGAGGATCAGATGACCCTTGGCGGAGAGGCTACGGTTGAAACCGAACCCGAGGACACCGATGACGGTACACCGGCGAAGGTCATTGTTGGCTCCCCGAATCTCTCTCGAAATGCATGGTCGAATCAGACGAACATGGGCGTCGTCTACGATACGAAGACGGACAGTGAGCTCTACGAGGAGTTTGAGGAGCTTTATCGCGATCACCGGGACTCGTACAACAGTGGTGGACCCTTCTTGGAAGATCTCTCCGAACAACTCGAACTCTCGGACGATGACCGAGAAGAGGTAATCAAACTGTACACCGAAGGGCGTGTGGGTACACAAGACGAACTAGGGGAGATTCACGGTCGTCTCGCAGACCATATCGATGCAGAAGTTGAGGCGGTGGATCTCGCGCTCGATGGAGGCACGGATACCGTCGCAGAGCAGGAGACAGAGGAGCCAGAGCTCGATACAGAAGACGAATCTGTCGAGAATGATCCAGATTTGGAAGATGCGCCACAGGACCGCATCACTTTGTCTCTACGCGGGTACGAAGAATCGACAGTTGATACGTTGTCGCAGATGACTGACTTCGATGCGACCGTGTCGAATGATACGTTGACGACGACCCCAGATGCGTTCCAGCGGTATGCACAACAGGTGTTCGATGTCCCGACAATGCACCTGAACGAGTCCAAAGACGAGCTGAAGTTCCATTACGACGGCACGGTCTATCGTGTCACGCAGCCACCGTCTAACCCAGAGCGTGTCGACGAAGCGCTGGCCGAGATTGAGGACTACTTTGCGACAGTGGACAACTATGGGAATTCCAACAACCAAACTGCAGTCAAGGCCCACATGTATGAAGCACTACTCTGGTTCTTCTGGGCGCCGTTCGCCAATCGACAGGCTCAGTTCTATCGTGAGCACGGGATTAACCTCGACAAGGCTCTTCCGTACCTCTACGTCTTTGGCGAGTCAAACGGAGGAAAAGGGACATTCTGTCGATTTGCCCTATCACTGATTAGTGGAAACCGTGTCGAAGCACCCGTCGACGCAGACGAAATTGGGAAGCGAAAAGTCCGGAATCTGCGTTCAGCACACACGTCGTTCCCTGTCGTCGTCGACGACATCACCAAGCAGAAGGTGAACTCGCTGGATACGCTTCGAAACTATTGGAGTGGATGGACCGGCGAAACGGCCTATCCGATGTTCGCCTTCATCTCGAACGATAAACGCCCTGGAGAGTGGTTCCGTAACCGTGCTAAGATCCTCCGATTCGACGTGAATTTCATGACCTCACATCAGGGGGAAGCTGAAGTAAACCGTCTAATCGACACGGAGAACCCGATTTTCCAGTGGTTTGGGTACGAGTATCTCAACCGCGATCTCGAGCTGGGAACTGACTCTGACGCACTTCGGGAAGTGAGGGCGGCCATGCAGGACCTCTATGAGCATGCCGACCGTCCACTGCCAGACTACTTCCCAACCGAACCGGCTGAGCAAGCTTATGACACTGGCAGAGAGCGCTGGCGAAACCTCATCGACCGAGAGGACGTCGAAATTGCTAAAGACAGTGATACTCTACAGGTGACCTTCCCGGAGTCGATGAACTTCGAACTCCACGAGTACAAGCGCGACCCTCCGATGACGGTTCGAATTGAAAAGCGGGGCCTCGATTTGATCATTAAGACGCCGGACGAGTTCTTCGACTGGCTTGGGGAGACGACTAACGGCGATCCGCGAGAAGGATTCCTCTCACGCGCTCGTAGCCTTCTGAAGCGGTAACTAGGAAACTTGCGTAGATCGGCGGACGCGATGTGACCTTCTCGTGGGACTCAACACTGCTGAATACACTCTTTAGATTGTCGTTTGGCCCTCGGGCTGGCGGATTTCGTACACTGGGGAGTCAAATCCGATTGATCTACACCATAGTATCTCCCAACGGAGAGGTACAATCCCCAATTTAGCGTGTTTCGAATGTTACTAGTGGCAAGATATAAGTCATCACAGAATAGATGTAGTGGTATGGGAGCTGAAGACCAAGGGGAGGGGAACCGGACGTACCCGATCCACATCGGGAATACGACGATTCGGTTCGACGACCCCGTTCAGACCGCAGAGACGATTATGATCGACGCAGGAACGGACGAGGATAAAACCGACCAGAAGTGGCTCTACGCTCTGGAAGGAAAGAACAAGCCCAAAGACACTCAGTTCGAGGACTCCGACACCGTCGACCTCAGTGACGAGAATCGGAAGTTCTTCCGAATTGTCCCGAAGGGGAGCGGTCGGTCGTGAGTGAAGGCGAAACGTCGACGGGCGAGATGGATGGACCTTCCCCACCAGCCAGGCTCGCAGAAGAGAATCTGAAACCTTCGTTTCAGAAGGCGCTCTCTGCCCTCCGAGAAAGACACACACCAGCAATCCCGGTCGGAAGACACGACGGGGAAATCGCAGTCTGGCTTGGTGAGTTCGATTTCACTGTGTATCAACACCCCTACACACCAGAGCAAGCGGAGGTGTACATTTTCCTCCCTGAGAATTTCGTCAACAGCGATCCTCACTGGGTTGTGACTGTCCCGCCAGTCGAACGCGCCGATCGGGAGGGGTGGGAAGACAACAATCCTGACCGTCGTGACCAAGACAAGTATCTTCAGAACGACTTGGGAGTCGATCAGGGAATCACCTTCAGCCTCCGGTGGTCACATTTGAATTTTAAGCCAGAAAAGCCGGAGCACGCTGTGCGTGCAATCGAAGTGATCGACGCAGGCTTCGAAACGGGATAGCATGACAGGAGCGTACCGTGCCCGTGCAGTTGGTGAGAGGTCGCCACCCAGTCAGGCGGCAGAATTCCAGTTTGCGCTCAGTGAAGGGACGTGGCTGACACTTGATGGATACCTGAAGCCGCCCGAAGGTCACCACCTACATGGTTTACCCGAGCGAGGAGCAATCGGAATCATCACCCCGAGCACGGGAGACAGAAGGACGACGTACCTGTTACAGAAGGTCGTTGATCCGAGCCCGGGAGACGTCTACTTCGACGGCCAGCTAAAGTTCCACCCAGACTATACGCTGCGGGCAATCAACGAGGCTGCAGAAGTGCCAGGAGCAGGCCTGATCTTCATCCACACCCATCCGGGAAGCGGTGCGACTCCGTCAGGCCCCGACAAAATAGCTGACAAAGAAGAACTGTACGACATCGGTCTGAACCTCGGCTCAGAAGTCCCGCTCGCAGCGGGTATCGTGACAGATCGTCCTAACCCCGAGACTGGCCAACGCGAATGGTCGGTTCGGGCGTATGAGTTCGTCTACCCGAACTCATCACAGGCTGAAGGGGCAAGCCGTACCGGAGAGGAAACGGGTGAGTTCACGCACGCAACGGCGGTCCGAGTTGTAGGTGAACGAATCAAAAAGCTCCCAACGATCAGGGATGCTGCTGGGCCGGCTGGTACGGGCGGGGCGATCGACTCAGAAGCCCAGGATTCAACGGTAGAACTCTGGGGGGAACGCGGTCAACAGACGCTTGCTGGCTTCCGCGTTGGAGTCGTAGGCCTCGGAGGCGTCGGTTCGCTCCTCGCAGAACAATTAGCGCGTCTCGGCGTTGAAGAAACGGTCTTCGTCGACTTCGACTACCTCGAACGTGCGAACCTCAATCGGTCTTACGGCGCTGCAGCTGATGATGTCGGTAAGCCGAAAGTCGAGGTGGCAAAGAAAGTCGCGGAGCGGTCGGCGACGAACCCGCGATTCACCGCACAGGCAGAATACGGAAGCGTAGTCGAGGAAGACGAGGAGCACGCTTGCCTTCCACAACTGCTCGACTGCGATGTCATCATCAACGCTGCTGACACGCACTGGGTTCGATTCCTCCTCGACGAGGTCTCACATGCCCACCTCATTCCCGTTCTCGACGGGGGTACCGAGCTCATCCCGAATGACGAAAAAGATGAACTCGATATCGGGTCTAGATCACTCATCTCCGCTACGGGACCAGGACATCCATGTCTTGAGTGCACTGGCCACTGGTTCCACGGAGATGAGGAAGAGGGCGTGATTCACGACAGAGAGCCAGATGTCGCTCGTGGAGCGGGATACGTCCAAGGCCTGGATGGGGGTGAAGCACTGGCAGATGACGTCGATGGTGATGAACGGGCGCCTTCCGTGGCCACGAACAACGGTCTCGTGGCATCACTCCTGGCCCTTCGTTTCCAAGCGCTTGCAGTCGGCATCACCTCACAAGCCCTCGTTGGCAGTCAAGAGTACGATGCTCTCTTTGGTACTCTTGACTGGCAAGAAGATAGCAATAATGAAAAACGGATCTCGTGCAAGGGGGACTGCGACCGGAAAGAAGCGCTCGCACGGGGCGACCACTACGAGTTGCCGACTGAGCCCGATCCGACGTTCCGGAAGGTCCTCGAAGAACACAGAGAGGGCGATCAGCAACGAGAGACCGCCGAACTGGATGCTGAAGAGCAAACAGAGAGGGGAGTCTTTCAGCGCATTACTGCGTATGTCGCTCGTCTCGTGAACCGAAGCTCGAAGGAACCGTCTCAGTAGAGCGAAAAATAGACAATCACAACACACGATCACGTGAATCGAGAATCGTCCGTGGAGAAGACAATCGAGTGGCTAAGAAACCGACCCTACTACGAGGGGCAAATTACCCATCAAGAGCGAACGCCAGGGTCCTCGGCCGAAACCTCACCAATCGACCTTGATCACCGGTTAGCGAGGGCACTCTCTCGTCGCGATATCAACGAACTCTTCCAACATCAAGCGGACGCAATCGAAGTCGTCCGAGACGGAGACAATGTCGTACTCGCCACTCCGACGGCTAGCGGCAAGAGTCTCGCCTATACGGTTCCAGCACTCGAACGCGCTCTTGATCACCACGGTAAGACGCTCTATATTGCGCCGATGAACGCTCTGATTAACGATCAAAGGGACACCATTTCTAAGATTGCTGCAGATCTTGAGGGGAGTCAGAGCGTCGACGTTGCGACATATACAGGACTCCTGACCGACCCCGAGAAACGCGAAGTTTGGGCCCGCCAACCAGATGTTCTCTTGACCACCCCAGATATGATCCATAAAAGTTTGCTCCCCTTCTCTAAATCGCCAAAACACTGGAAGTGGCTCTTCCAACAGCTCGAAACGGTCGTCGTCGACGAAGTACACGAGTTTCGAGGGATATTCGGAAGTCACGTTTCACTAATTTTCCGTCGTCTCTCGCGTTTGGCAGAGTACTACGATTCTACTCCCCAGTACATCTGCTGCTCTGCAACTATCGGGAATCCAATCGAACATGCAGCAGCAGTCACTGGACAACAACCTAGCCAGTTCTCACTAATCAACGACGATGCCAGTTCGACAGGCCCTCGTCAGTGGGTATTCTGGAATCCACCGTTAAGAGAAGCCGAGGAACTTGAGGCAGAATTGGAGACAGCCGACGGACCATCTTCAAATGCAGAAGGCAGCTCTGAAGCGAGTCCACCACCATCGAGCCCGGTTGAAGTACCCCACCACAACGAGATTATAGGCGGAGAGCGCCGTTCCCATCACCCAGAGACGGTGCGGTTGTTCTGCGATTTTGTTCAACGAGGGTATCAGACGCTCGTCTTCACACGGGCTAGGCAGGGAACCGAGCAGTACGCCAACTGGTGCGATAGTAAGCTTCGAAAGCGTGGTGAACACGAGCTCGCGGACCAGGTTACTGCATACCACTCAGCACTCCAGGACGAGCGTCGGACCACCATCGAGGCAGGGCTCCGCGATGGATCCATTCGAGGTGTATGGAGTACGAATGCACTCGAGCTCGGCATCGACGTCGGCAGTCTTGACGTCGTCCTTCTCGACGGGCACCCAGGAACGAGCATGAGCACATTCCAGCGCGCGGGGCGGGCAGGACGTGGAGAAAATCCGAGCCTCGTTGTCCTCGTAGCAAGCCCGAATCCGTTAGACCAGTACTGTATGGCGAATCCGGATCTCCTGTTCGACGGCGACCCTGAACAAGCAGCAGTCAACCCCGCAAACACCCAAATACTAGATGACCACGTCTGCTGTGCGGCTCAAGAGCTGTTCCTGCGCACCAGTGACGACACCTACTTTGGCGCTGAATATCCGGCGACTGTTGCGTCTCTTGATGACGCGGACCAACTAGAGCGATTTAGCTCTCGAACCGGTCCCCGGTGGAAGTACATCGGAGAGGACAGCCCGCAACACACGATGGACATCCGCTCTATCGATGATCGGCAAATCGAACTTTATGATCGACTGCGTGATCGGACACTTACCTCGCTTCCGTTTGGCGATGCGCTTCGTGATGCACACCCCGGTGCAATCTATCATCATCAAAAGGAGTCGTATCGTGTGACGGAGGCAGAATTCGATGCTGACCGTGTACTCTTGAAGTCAGTGAACACGATGGGGTATACCCGTCCACTCACTGAGAAACGAATTACTATTGAAGAGGAGCTCAAGACGGGCGGTCTCGCCTCACAGGAGACTGTCTCTGTCGGATTTGCAGATCTCACGGTTGCAGAAGAGGTGACGGGATACATGCTCTATGACCACCCATCAGATGAGGACGGCGTCGAGCGGGCTTTCGACGAGCCGCTTCCTGAGCGGACAATTCGCACCCGTGGGCTCTATTTCACAATTCCACCGCAGATCGAGCAGGACATCAAAGCTGCGAGTGAGGAAGAGGACGGATTTCTCGCGAGTATTCACGCTCTGGAGCACGCACTGATCTCTTTGTTCCCACTCGAGATACTCTGTGCTCGTCGCGACGTCGGTGGGCTCTCGACCGAGTATCATCCCCACACTGGATGGAGCACGATTTTCGTCCACGATGGTCATCCGGGTGGGGTAGGGCTTACTCGAGAAGCGTTCGGGAAGCTGGAGACCATGCTTGAGCGCACGTTGGAAATGCTCTCTAGCTGTCCCTGTGAAGACGGGTGTCCATCGTGCGTTCACTCCCCACAGTGTGGGAATGCGAATCGGACGCTAAACAAGCAGCTCGCAATCCGGCTTCTGAAGCAACTGTTAGAGGTTCCTGTTCAGCCGTAGGGAAGACGATAGTCAGGCATTTCAGTGCTCTATCGACCCACTGGCCGGTGAGAGTACAGAGATTGACAGCTACCCAGACTCAGAAGAGCAACTATTGAATTCGCCTAAATCTCAGATAGAAACATCGCAGAGTTACTAGTCAGAAAGTATAAGCCAGAGGGTTACGATAGTGAGTGTATGACCAACACGCGAAACGAGGGACAACCTGCTGATAGCCAACCGGGGCAGGGAACAACTACCCACTGAGACATGGCGGGCGACCTTGGAGTACGTCTGCTTGCTCTCCGGTGTGATGCGCTAGTCGACGCTACGACGACCGCCATCGAAGATCTCGTCGATTACTTCGATGCGGATCTCATCTACATTGTCGAAGAAAAGTTGGATATGCGAACCGTAAGCACTGTCGAGCGTACCGCCTCGTGCCCGGTAATTTACACTCGGGGAAGCGCGGTTCACACTGAGACGGTGGACGGGATTACCGTGTCCATCGTCAGGTCACTCGACTTCATCGGTGGGGCCTCTACCGCCAGCGGGCAAGGGATTCCAGACGGCGTCGACTACGTCATCTGTGATGAGATACAGACGAGCGCCGACTCGGTCAATTTAGATGTCTCGCTCGATGGCCTCGAACACCTCGCTCGCTTCCAACACCGAACCGACCGAGAAGCGACGTTCCTCACCGGAGCCATGGAGGCAAGTTACGATTTCGTGTGGAAGGCCGACGTCGACGACGAGAGCGTTCGCCTTCCCGTCCGCGGGCTTGCTCCAACCCGTCGGCAAGGGGCACCCGAACTCGCCTGCCTTTCGCTTGATTCGGGTGGCCGCATCGCTTTGTCCACGACACCGGCGGATAAATTCGGCCTCCGAGCGCTCTCGGGTGTGGGCAAGGGAACCGCCCCGAAGCTCTCTCGGAATGGGTATGAGACGCGTGACGACGTCGCAGCCGCGACGGAACGCGATCTTCGTGAGGTTCGAGGTATCGGCGAGTCGAAAGCGCAGAGCATCCGCCAGAGCGCCCACGCGTTGTCCGAAGGATGCGTGATCCGTCTCACAGACGAAACTGTCCCCGCAGCAGACTACAGTCCGCTATTCATTGATATCGAGACTGACGGCCTCAACCCGAGTATCATCTGGCTCATCGGGGTCTACGACCCTGAAACAGACGAGTACGTGGACTTCATCGATACGGAACCGTCACGAGACAACCCAGGGAAAGCCACTCGAGAGTTTGTTGCGTGGCTAGCCAGCGAGTACGATCGCACGTCCCTCATCGCGTGGAACGGCCACAACTTCGACTTCAAACACCTCAGCCGATTCATCCGAGGACACGCACCGGAGTACGCAGACTACTGGTCGGACTCCGTGTTCGAGTACGACCTGTTCGACTGGGCCGTGCGAAAAGACAACGCCATCCTCCCCGGTCGGACGAACCGAGTCGAAGACGTCGCTGAAGCGCTCGGACATGGTCGCGACTCGGCTGCTGCCGCCGTGGATGGGAAATCACTGGCGAAGACCATCCAGCGGCTTCTCGTATCTCCAGAGCGCGCTCGAGACGTAGACTGGGAGACCGCTCGGGCATACTGTGAGGCAGACGTCCGTGAGCTGGCTGCAGTCTACGAATCGATTGCTGAGGCGACACCTGGCCACAAGCGTGCCAGCGTTCCTGCTGATGAAAACACCACGCAGACCGGACTCATGGACTTCTAACAATGCACGACGACCACGATACCGACCACAGCCAGACAGACCTCACGACCAATCCGGAGGACAACACCAACAACGGTGACATCGATATCGAGACGGACATCCTCCAACTCACCGGCGAGGAGCTCGAGAGTACCTACCCGAATAACCGCTACTTCGGGCAGGTTCACGAAAACTTCGAGATTCCCGCTCGTGAGGAACAGACTGTTCCAGCAGGGGACGTGCTTCCGCCCAAGATCGCTCGAAACCTCGAATTCGACCCGTGGAGCCACCAAGCAGAGGCTCTCCAGGTACTCGACCGCGGTGACAACGTGTGTGTGGCAACTAGTACATCCTCGGGGAAGACGCTAGTCTATGGTCTTCACATCGCTCGTCAATACCTTGAGGATCCGGAGACGCGGTCGCTTATCGTCTATCCGACGAAGGCACTCAGTCGCGACCAGGAGCAAGAACTCAACGAGTTCCTTCGTAACACGCTTGGACTGGATATCAGTGTCGGCGTCTACGACGGTGACACGAAGAGCGAGGAAAAGTCTCGCATCCGCGATGAGTGCAACGTCGTAATCACGAACTTCGTCGGGCTGAATCAGTATCTGGAGAGTCACCACCTGTGGGCAGACTTCCACTCGAACTGCTCGCTAGTCGTTATCGACGAAGCCCACATGTGGACTGGCCTCGGCGGGATGCACGTCGCTTGGATCCTCCGACGCGCCCAACGGATCATCGATTACTACGGCGGCGATCCGCAGTACGTTCTCACGACGGCGACGATCGGCAATCCCACAGAACACGCTCTCGCACTCACTGGTGAGCCCGCGGCAGTCGTCGACGAAGACGGATCACCGCGAGGCATCCGTCACCTCGTGTTCTGGGACCCCCCGATGAGTGGTGACGACGGTCTCACTGACGACATCGACTCTCCGGCGCTTTCGAAGCGTCCGGCGACGGTCGAAGCCCCAGAAGTGTGGGCGCATATGTGCCAGAAGAACGTCCAGTCGCTCCTGTTCTGTGACTCGCGGAAGCTCACCGAACTGTCTGTCAACCGTGCGAAACGGTTCATCAGCGACCCGGAGAACCGATATCAGGGAAGACCGGACCTCGCATCCTACCATGCTGGACACGGTAAACAGTCCCGTCGGGGGACAGAGTACCAGCTCAAGGAAGGACACCTCGACGGCGTCTCGACGACGAGTGCCCTGGAAGTCGGTATCAATATCGGCGGCGTCGATGGGACCGTCCTCATGGGCTATCCGGGGTCGCGCCAGTCGTTCTGGCAACGGATCGGTCGATCGGGCAGAGGAACGCGAGATGCGCTCTCAGTGTTCGTTCCGAGCCACTCCACGCTCGACCAGTACATTCTCCAGCACCCGGAGTACGTCCTCGAAGAAGACCACGAGAGCGCCGTCGTTGACCTCGACAACAATCCCGTGTACCTCCAGCAACTCAACTGCGCCGCGCAGGAACTCCCCCTCTCACGCGATGATGCAGAGGATTTCGGAGGCGAGGAACGACTGGAACGTGCCGTCGAGTACGGCCGACGTAAGGGCGACCTCGAAGGATCACTCGACAGCGGCGTGATGTACGCCCATCGCGACCGCCCACAGGATGCGATCAGCCTGTACTCCTCCGGCGGAAACACCTTCGACGTCCGACTAGCTGGCAATGGATCGGTTGACCACCAACCGATCGGCCGTGACCGGGCCTACAGAGACTACCACGAAGGTGCAACTGTTCTACACCAAGGCGAGCAGTATCAGGTCGTCGAACTCCGAGAGGACATCCCACAGCCGTACATCTCGCTCGAAAAAGCGAATGTGAGCTATTACACACAGTCTCAAGGCCAGGTTAACATCTACGACACGGTCGTCGAGGACTCGCGCGAGGTCGGGCCGTTCACGCTCAACTGGGGGTATGGAACGGTATCTGTCCACTATAGCACGTACCTCAAGCGAGAAATCGGAACTGGGGACGTACTTGAGCTGGGCAATGAAACTGGTGTGCCTCCGTTAGAGATGCGAACCCAGCTGTGTTGGGCCGAGACTCCCAACGACATAGAGCGCGCGATGCTCAACAAGCACTCGGAGTACCACAATCCTGAATGCATCAACCTCCCACCGCGGCTGCACGGGTACCTCGGTGGGATTCACGCCGTCGAGCACGCGATGATTGCCGTCTCGCCACTCGAGCTGAAAGTCGATGGCGGTGACATCGGTGGCCTAGCAACGAATCGGCTTCCTGGAAATCCCGAGAAGAGTGGTTGGTTCATCTACGACGGTATCGAGGGCGGTCTCGGGTTTTCGCGGTCGATCTACGAACATTTCGAGGATGTTGCCCAGCGGGCCCACGACCTCATCGTTGACTGCTCATGCGGTCGCGATGAGGGGTGCCCTGCCTGTACGATGGACGACCGTTGTGGAAACGACAACCGTCCGTTGTATTCTCCCGCAGCGACGGACGTTCTGCAGCACTTATTGGGAGAGTTGGACGACGACGATCTTTCAGAGAATCTCCCTGATACAGAAAGTGAGGTGTCTCCCGTGGATGAACAACGACCACCCGCGTCGATTTCGTAACTCTGGATTTAAGTCTATAAGCTCTATTCCGAATCGCTCATCCCCAACTCTTCTCGGACGATTTCCCGATTCTGCAGCACTGCTCTGAAGAGAGCTGTGTAGAAGTCCCAGTGCTTGTCGAGTTCGTCTCCGAACTCCTGTGAGAACTCGTAGTCCAACTGCTTGTAGAAGGCGTTTACCTCCTTCTTCACTTCGGGAGGCACGTAGACGTTGAAATTCTCGTAGGTGTCGATCAGCGACCCCAGCTCCTTGTCCGGGTTCGGGTAGACGTGATCGTCAAGACCGCCTGGTTCTGGTTCATTTTCGTCTTCTGTCTCTACCGTTTCTTGCGTTTCTAACGTTTCTGATGTTGCTGACGCTTCTGCTGTTTCCACTTCGTCACTCTCGGCTTCATCGTCCTGCTCGTCGGCCACTTCCTCCTCGCCTTCTTCGACTAACTCAGACGGATCCGTCGTCTGACCCCCACTCACACCGAGTGCCTTTGCCCGCTCGGCCGTCTCTTCCATTTCTTGTTCGAGATCGCTCATGCTTCAGGAGCCTCCTTGATGCGGTCCCGGAGTTCTTCCGTGCTCATGTTCCGTGCGTATTCAAGGTCGACGTCGTGGTCCGGAGGTGACGTCTGCTCGAGGACAAGCTGTACGACTTGGTCGAACACGGGGAACTGGTCGTTCTTGACAGCCTCACTGTGCGTGTAGATCGACGCTTGGTTCCATTTCGCTCGGTCGAAGGCTGCCCGGTCGTCGACGAGGACGCCTTTCTCGTCGAACGTGTCCTCGAACCAGTCGATGACCTTCCGCTTCTCCTTGGTGAGCTTCGTCGAGTCGTAGGTCATCGTGAACGCGAGATATTCGATTTCGAGGCTGTGCATCATCCCCAGCGTCTCGTAGTGGTCAAACAGAAGGTTCGCCGAGTGAATCATCTCTGAACGCGGCTGCATCGGGACGATGACGTTCTCGCCGGCCGTAACCGCATTCTTAGAGTATGCAGAGAGATCAGGGGGGCAGTCACAGACGATGAAATGGTAATCGTGGTCGATCTGCTCGATGACCTTGCCGAGGCGATTCTCACCGGCATCAGCCGAATCGAGTGGCGTCTTGTTCCCGTTGAACGTCGTGTTCGACGGGATGAGATCGAACTCCTCGTGATCGGTGAGGATGATCTCGTTGATCTGAGACCACTTGTTCACGTCCAGGAGAACGTTGTCCAGTGACAGCTGGTCGATGTCCTCGTAGACTTCCCTCTTGCCAAGGTTTGCCGTGAGCGAGCCCTGGGGATCGAGGTCAACAAGGAGGACATCGAATCCGCGTGCTGCGAGGCCACCCGCGAGGTTGAGTGCGGTGAAGGTCTTTCCTGTTCCGCCTTTCTGGAACGATACTGCGATTACCTCTGGTGGGGTGGTTTCCGACATTTCTAATGCTCTATCCGTTTCGACTGTTTCTAACGCTAAAAACGTTGGTCAGCCGGATGTCTGACGGTTCTAATATTAATAGCGTTTCTAACGCTAATAGCGTATCTAATGCTATTGATGCTAAAACCGTCTCTAACCGTGTAGGATGCGTGATTCCATCGAGGATGGTTTTGTGGGTCTAATGTTATGGATGTTAGAACCAGGTTCAACGTTAATAGCGTTATTAGCGTTTCTAACGTTATTGGTGCTGCAAATCCGGATAAGGGCTACACACGTGAGATGTCGACCGACGTAAGTGGTGTGTCTTCCAGATGGGGTCCAATCTCTCTTCGAGCTAGCCGTTCTGCCTCTTCGCCGGACTCCGCTTGGACCTCAAGAGTCACCAGGAGGCCGACGAGAGCGGTCTTCGAGACCAATAGCAGGGCATCTGTCCTGCTGTTACAGCCGTTGCACCCCAAGCTCTGGACATTGATATTGCAGTTTCTCGTTCGATCACTGGCGGCGGTGATGCGCTTACCGACTTCGCTAACCGCGATATTGATCGCATCCTGCCCCGTCTCTGCCCCACGGACGATCCACGGAACCGAGAACGTCACACTGTACCAGCCTTCTCTGGTGGCAGAACCGTGGCTCCCATCTTGACGGGATTGTCTCGGAGTGGAATCGTTCTCGACTGCGTAGGGACCATCGTTAGTGGCCGTGTGAGATTGCGATTGTCTTTCGGCCATGAAGGTTCAGACGCGAGCAACGCTAAATAGGGCAACTCCACAGACAGTGTAACGAGTTGTGGAACATTCCCCCAGCAGTTCATCTGGCCTTCGTCTGAGGTATCGAAGATCGAAGCGGGTGTTCGTGACCCAATCCATCTTCGACGATACTAGCTGCTTGTTCCTGAAATACGCGACTGGGGGGCCGAGCCTCTTCGAGGTGTTCGTTGAAGAGGTTCAGTGCCCATTCTACGATACAGGAGTCGGTTGATTCGAGAGCTGTTGACTCGGCCTCTGCAACTCCAGTCGAGGGAGCCGGTGCCATGATCACTCTTGAATCGTCGTATATCGCCAGATGAAGCGGGATTGGCCCGGAAACGAATAGCAGTCGTGCATCCGGTCTGATGCAGCCATCATTGAGGTACGCAGAGTAATCGACCTGAGCAGCATAGTCGACGAATCGATGGTCGGCGTGGAACTGGAAGAGGACCTCGTCAGTGAACACGACCGTGACACTAGGAGTGTGCTTCATGACCGGTCGATATGCCTGATCGAGCGCTGGACTCCGAATCGCACCCATACCCCGGAACGCTTCTAAATCGATTCCAGCCCCGCTGACGAACGCGTTCAGGACGTTGTGTGGTTGATCTGGAGTATTGTGGATCAGTGCGGAATTCTCGATGGCTTCGAGTGGGAGTGACCCAAGTTCAGCAGGCAGCCAGCGGACGAAGCTCTGGTATTCAATGGCTCCTGCGGCGATATCGCGCAGTTGTTCGAAGGAGTCCTGGAGCGACTCACCGGCCTCTGATAGCTCGTAGCTGCCTGACCGGATATTGACGTAGCCGTCTTCCTGCAGGCGTGTAATCATTCGGTGAATCGTCGTTCGAGAGGGGCCACCCTCATTTCGGCCACGCTCGACGAGTGTACACTTTCTCATCGCCTCTTCTCCGAGGACTCGGAGCAGCCACTGTTGGTGTGGTGAGCGTGCGAGGCGGGCGAGCGAGCCGACTGTAACCTCCTCGTCGAGCTGGGAATATGCCTGCAGAATCCTCGATCCCGAGCAGGTCAGCGTGAAGCAGTCGTTCCGTTCGCGAACGAGACCCGCTTCGTCGAGTGGAGCAACAGCTCGATAGGCCGTTTGACGGGTCACCTCTGACATCTCTGCGAGATCAGGGATGCACAGGCTCCCCCGTTGGAGTGCTTGTAGGACCCGAATACGTGTCGGATGTCGACCCCGATTGGAGGGTTTAGCACTTGCTTGCACCCGGGAGTCGAGGAGGGATTGAAGGAGTTTTTCGGGGGTCATAGTGCGATTACCGCATATCTAATGGTTGTTAGATAGAATGAATGTTTGCATGCCAGATACTCTGGATAGTAATTGTACTCGTCGATGACTGGCTCTCGACTATTCCTCAAAGTCGGCTCTCAGGGGCGGCCGCGAAATAGTATAGCGGCATGAAGTTTATAAAATTGATAAATGCTGAATTTCCGTGTATAGAGGCCACAAGACACTGGAATAGAAGCCAAATAGCGAAACTCTAGTTGGTCTTGATTACACTGGTAATCACGACCACTTTGAAGTACCCCGACGTCGTCCGGTAAGCACGAATGCTGCAATCGGCTCAGAACGGCGCTTCCCCCAGGGTAGAGCCGCCGATACCGGCCTTCGAGGTTTTTGTGGTTCCGCTCAGCTACGTCGAAGAACAAGCGGAATCCAGCAGTTCGATATAGGACGAATGCCCACAATCTATATGGAGATAGAGTGT
Organism: Haloferax larsenii JCM 13917; assembly: GCF_000336955.1. Classification (GTDB taxonomy): domain Archaea; phylum Halobacteriota; class Halobacteria; order Halobacteriales; family Haloferacaceae; genus Haloferax; species Haloferax larsenii. The sequence goes on from NZ_AOLI01000004.1 coordinate 56,366, forward strand.
GAACGGTACCGTATGACCGAAGACGAATCGAACTCCAAGGGGCTGATGGAGCGCCAGACCACGGGTGAAGATCGAGTGAGGATGGCCGCCCGGCAGCTATCGGAGCCCCGGACGGCCAACTGGATCGCCTCCGAAGCGGGCTGGTCACACGAGCCGACCAAGCGCGTCCTCGAACGACTCGTCGACGACGGTATCCTCCACCGTGACGAGAGCGGGACGCACACGACGTACTACCCCGATTACCGCCGCCAGGCGATGCAGGAAGCGATGCGCCTCCGGGATAGCGGGCACACTGTCGAGGAACTCACGGACCGGCTCGCCGATATGAAGGCGCAGATCCGCGACTGGGAGGACGAATTCGACGTCGAGTCGCCGAATCAGCTTCGCGGAACGCTCGCCGAGGAGGGTCTCGACGCCGACGAAGAAGACCGTCGGCGTGAGATCGCCCGCGAGTGGGAACATCTCCAGCGGCGCATCGACATCGTCGGCTTCGCCATCCGCGAATGGGACTTCCTCACTCCGACGAACGAGCCTGCCGAGGCCAGTAGCTGACGGATGTCGGTCCCGCATCCCGGTGGCGACCCGAACGCAAACCTCTACGCCCAGCTGAAGCGGGACATCCTCGACCGCGTACCACAGATCACGACAGTCGAGTTCGTTCCCGATGATATCGAGGCCAAGCAGCTGCGGGCCCGTTTTGATCCGGCCCGCCTTTCTCCTTCGACAGGGCCTGAGTCGCCGGAACTGTCCATCAAGTGGTATCGACAGGACCCACACGATTGGTTCCGTATCAACTACACCGACCCGAACACGGGATTTCACGCTGGCTGGCACCAGGACGAAGACCATCCCGATCTCGGACGAACGCATTTCCAGTACTCAGCCGACGATGAGGAAGATCGCTGGGGAATCACGTTCGACCACGAGACCCCCTCGCTGGTCCTCTGGGAGATCATCGAAGCGCTCCTCGAGGATGTCCGTCCGACCTACCAGTACGGGAACGAGGACTCATGACACCACGAGAACGCACTGATCGGTCGCTCGCGAGCTCCTTCGAACGGTATCTCCAGGACAAGGGGAAGGGTCGTGGTGGCGACGGCGGGAACTATCGACGGAACGCAGCGCGTGAGCTGGAGCGGTTTGCCGAGTGGGCCGCCGGCGACCGTGGTGACGACGACTGGACCGGGATCGTTCCCGACGATGTCGACCGGGAGCCCGCTTTCGAGGACCTCGACGAACGAGTCTTCCGGGAGTACGCCCGGCATCTCAGTGGTGATCGCGGACTCAAGCAGAATACCGTACAAACCTACTACCGCTATATCTCCGCGTGGTGCGGCTGGTGTGTCAACGAGGGCTATCTCGAAGCACACTACGCGCAGCGGGCGAGCGCGATGGCGCCGCTACCCGAAGACGACGGTCGTAAACCCGGCGACCAGCAGGCTTGGACGTCCGAACAGCGCCACGCTCTCACCCGACACGTCGACGAGCGAGCCCGTGACGCTATCGAGACGTACACGACACTCCCGGAGGACACTGACCCCCTCGACAAGCAGCGAGCGCACTACGCGGCGCTGAAGGTGACTCGCGACCGTGCTCTGGTGTTCGTCCTTGCGTACACCGCCGTTCGCGTCGGTGAGCTTCTCCGTGACCCGAACGACCCACGCCGGCGCGGTGTCCGCTGGGAGGACCTCTCCCTCGACGACGGGAGTATGGACGTCTACCGGAAGAAACAGCAGTGGGACGCTGCCAGTCTCCCCGACCCGGTGATCTCACCGCTTCGAAGCTATCGCAAGCTGATGGACCCACCGACGGAGCGCTGGCCGGTGTTTCCGACGTTTGACCAACGGACGCTCGCAGGACTCATCCAGGATGAGCTAGCTGATCGGGGGAACCGTCTTGGGGAGATTACTGACTGTCGTGAGGCGTACGCTCGTGACCTCCTGCTGGCGCTCGATGAGGATATTCAGCCGCCGTCGATCACGACGGACGGCGCACGGTCGATTCTTCAGCGACTCTCGGAAGCTGCGAACATCGACATCGACCACCCGAAACACGATTACCTTGCTCCACACGGTGGCCGACGAGGGATGGGTGAGGTGCTTGTCCGCGCGTTTGGATATACCGTCGCTGCTCGATACTTGGATAACTCCGAAGAGATGGTTCGCGAGCGGTACTCTCACATCGAGGCCGGGGAACTCGGGGATGTGGCGACCGAGGCACTCGACGAAGTTGATTCGATTCCCAGAGAGGGCGACAAGATTTAGCGGAGTGATACACTACTTCTTGATAGTCTAGAATATGCCGTTCCTGGCCTATCGAAACGAGATGAGTGATCAAGGCAAGGAGCTGGTCGTTCCTGAGGAGGTTGCAGATTCTGAGGATGTGGAATGTCCGTCATGTGGTGGACGAATGCGGCCGAGGGGCGGAGGACCAGATCAACGAGCCCGCCATTTCTTCCATGTGAGGAGTACAGGGGGGACAAGCCAATGCTCTGGTGCGGGTAACAACATTGCAGAGTCAGAGCGACACCGAGTAATGAAATCGCTTGCTGTGTCAGGCCTAAGACGTCGTTTTTCAGGAGTAGAATCCATTGATCAGTGCTCTACCGAAATACCAATTGATGTCTCTGGTAGTCAAGGGCGGAGTGCTGGGAGACGGGCGGACGCTCTCGTGGAATTCGCGTCTCGAAATCGGTTCTTCGGAGAAGGCGTGATTGTAGAGGTTCAGCATGCGAATGAGTCGAAGAATATCCCGCAGGTGACTGCCGATTACCTGGATGCGGGTTACAGTGTGATGTGGGCCGATGAATCCTGCTTTTCCAAGGATGAGTTTCTACTTCAGCGATTCAATTCTGCATTTAATGAGGATGGTGGGCGTGCGTTTTCCCCCTATCGACATTCCCCTCAAAGAATCTGGTCTGAGTTCGAGCCTTCAGAGTGGTTTTCAACGCCTGATGGCTGGCAATTCGAGGATCCAAATCCTGATTGCAGCCACGAGTTCCAGCGCGACAGGGGAGACGCGAAATGTCTTCTCTGTGGCACTCAATACCAACTCCATTCAGAGAGCCAATTCCCGATGTTCTCACCGGGAGATCGATCTCAAATGCATATCGCGAACATCACCTACGTGAGAGGTGCCGATGATGCATTAGAACCTGATGGAACTCCCCATGTACACATCTGGAGTCCCGAGAACCGAGGGGAAAGATCGACGGTATCAACGTGTTCTCGCTGTCGGGCAAAGAAAATCTCCTCTAAGTCAGAGACAGTGATTGATTACAACGCGCATTCGTTCGAGCAGTTAGAGACGCCAGAAATGCAACACTGCGACCACGAATGGAGAAGAACGGGCAGCGGTGAAGAATGCTGGAAATGCGGAAAGCCAAAAGGCGACGACGGGATGGGAATGTACTTCTGACGAAAGAGGATTCGAGCCAGTTCGCAAGATGTCTCCCATGAATCTCTCCACCAGCAAAGCCTCAGTATCTATGACTCGTAGCTCACGGTATGCCCTACTGCCCGAATTGCGGGAGCCGGGTCAAAGCGGTTCATCATTACTGTGGCTCTTGTGGACAGGCATTATCGGAGATCGCTGAATCGGAGAGTGATCCACCGATGGCAGTCGATAGAGATGGCTTCCTCTCACTGCGTTCGCTTTCGTACGTCAATGAGCTACTGAACGGAGAACGAGAGCTCGACCGTGATTCAGTCTCGTACACGCAGTTATCTCGAGAGGTGAGCGCTGCCTTTGCAGACTTCGCCCGACTCGCGATGGTCAACGACCTCGACCTTCTCCTCCTCTGGGCGGCGGGCTCAAACACAGATGCACTGAGTATGTCTGTCGACGATATGAACAGCAATCAGTTCCGTGACTGGCTCGCCGCGATTGGACTGGGGCGTACTCTTCGAATGTACGATGACGCGCTCCACACTGAGTTCGAGGACGAGTTCAACGACCGACTGCAGAAACTGATCGAGTTCGCCAACGAAGAACTGGACGACGAGGAGATCTCCGAGTAAGAGTCTTACAGTTGACTTGCTGGCCCGTATTCATCGGACAACGCTGTTTTCAGATCGAAGTCATCCCCTTCTGAGATTTCCTCGATGACATCGTACACGAACTGGAGAGCCTGTACCTCTGCATCCAGATGAGCGAGCTCCTTCTCTCGGCGCTGGATTTTCGAGAGGAGATGTGATTTGAACCGCACCTCGGAGTCCCTGGGTATGGGTTCAGATTGTCTACCGTCACTTCGCTGCGGAAGGCGTCCATCTGGACGCGGAATACGACCGCCCTCTAATTCTAACTCAACCCGCCTGACGTGCTTGCATGGGCTTGGAGTAGACGGGTTTTCCCCGTCGGGACAGTTGCACTGTCTGTCCAGGAGGTCGACTTCGTATCGTGCGCCTGATTCCGACTGGACTTCGTAGAGGCCACCCTGCCGGAGCAGCGCTACGTCCATGTGTTCTTCACGAGCCCGCCGATCGCGGTCATCGACTATCGGACTCTGTTCTCCTTCTTGGATTGAGGATGAGTCTGTGACTGCCATGTGGTGTGAGGTGAGAGAACGAATGCAACCGTTCGCTCCTCCACGCTCTTCAGAGCGATAAAATTTAGAGGCTGATGATATCCACAACAGCAGCAACGGTAGCAGTGTTAATAACGTTAGAAATGCTGGGTAACCCTGTCTGTGTTGAGATTAGAAACGTTAGAAACGAAGTCCCACACCGGACCCGAGACCGCATGCTGACCTCCCAATACCTGGGTGCAGGAGTTACTCTGGCTCAGTGAGCAACTTCTCACGAGCAGCGTTGATATTCGACCGGACTGCATCTTCGGTCACATCTCGGATATCGGCCCACTGGGGAACGGTGTATCGCTCTGCTTCCTCGACGACGATCCAGTCGACAGCCTCGTGAAGCGAGAGTTCCCCGGCGATGAGTTCTGTGACTCGTTCGAGGAAGTCTTGGTCGTCCCATGCGAGATCGACCTCTTCGAACCGGTGGTTATCAGGGTCGTACGAGGCGACCATCTGGATGGCACCGTTCTGTTCGAGTTCTGCTCGAACGTGAGCAGGCAGGGAATCCAGTGCAGTCTCTGGTAACGGGTACGCTGGGACATCGTGGAGTGAGGCAACGTCGAAGGGTGTGAGACTGCGGTGTGACTCGTCTCCGAATTTCATTAGGTAGCTCGTTTCCGCGGTAAGCTGTGTCCGTCCCTCGAGAAGTAGATCGGCGAGTTCGGGATACTCGCTTCGATCGACTGAGCCGGTCTTGAAGATTGTGACGAAGTCGCGACCACTGCCAGTTCCAGGTTGAGCTGCCATTGAAATCCTCCGTTGTATGACTCAGATTCGTCGGGGAGGAATATCAGTCTGCCTACAGTCTCAGTCTTCAGTCTCTGGCTCTATTTCCAACTCACGTAGCGTCGCTGCTTGCTCTGCGAGCATTCTGAGAACCCAGCGTCGTCTTTCATGCTGATTCTCGTAAGCCACGTACTGCTGGACGGTTGGGATATCGTGCATGCAAGCGATTCCCCCTCGTATCAGCCCTAGCTGGCTGGTCTCCAGAAGTTTCTCTGGAGGCAGCGCTTCCGCAATCCGCGTGGGTGCTAGCTGTTTCATTGGCCTCTCTCGCGGAGGTAGTGACACCAATTGGTCCCGAAAGGAACTCCTCCGCAACGGGTTACCCCACGAATTGCATTCTTCTGACTACGTGGGGTAACTCCGGCAGCGTGTACTAAGAGAATGAGCGATGGCCTCATACGGACGATTCTCCTTCACCGTCCGTAATGGACGAGCCGAAAAGAGGCTGAATTGCCGCTAGCCGTCCGTCCAGTGTACGCTGATCACGGCTTGTCGTTGCGAAGAGGGCCGTCTGATTACCCTCGGTGACGTCGCTACTGCTCTCAATTGGTCTCTCATCGACGAAGCCTCGGCAGCGAGGTATATCGATACGACTTGGTCGAGACGGTACGAGTTCGATTCCGTGATCTGAGAGGGTTGATTCGACCGGGCTCTCGTCGACGGCGATTCCACCGTTACCGAACACTGCCTGCCGAGAGACTGTTCGCTTCAGTGTCGACCGCCTGTCCGCTCGAACTGATTCGTTCTGAGTTTCTTCTTCGGTTGCCATGACTTTGTGGAGAAGCCAGATCCTGTCCGACTCCTCCACTCTGTTTGGATCGATAAACCAGCGCAGATCCGAGCCTTGATCCGGTCATTTGGTCTCCAGTCGAATCAGAATTCCTGGCGGGTATAGGCACCACCACGAGGTCCATCGCCTCGTATGAATTGTCCCTCGAGATGGACCTCCAGCGCGTCAGGACGTCCACCGTCGAAGCGGCCTGTGACTGAGAACGGTGCGAGCCACGGACCTCGTCCAGCTTTGTTCTCATTCGTGCGGCAAGCATCGTTCGCGACGGGTTCGAGATAGATCTCTCCCACCCGGCCGTTCACGAAGACGTGTTTCAGGCCGAACGTATCGCACTCCCACTCGAGATGGGCATTTCCTTCGAGAGTGAATTGATCGCCAGCTACTGTCAGTGCTAATACGTCGTCCTCGACCTGGAGGTAATCACGAATCCACTCTGAGCCCATGTGTACAGTGACGTCGGCCAACCGGAGATCATCCTCGGGATCGTCTATCCAGGGATGCTCATTCGTTGCCGGACTATCGACGGGTCCATCAACAATGTCACCCCCAAGAGGTGTGTCCGGTGGCCCAGATGCACCACCGCTCTCTGACTCGGACTGAGGTTCTTCCCCATTATCTCCTGAGCTAGCTATCTCGCCTCTCCTTGACTCTCGATTCGAGGACGTACCTGTCTCTGGGTCAGTGGATGCATCCTGCCCAGATGGGTTGATGAAGTTGAGACAGCCGGAGAGCGCCGAAAGTACAGTGACTGTGCCAGCAGAGAGAACTCGACGCCGACGCCAACTGTCTATCTGATGAGAAGGGGCCGGACGAGATCCGTCATCTTGAGACCGACTATCGAGGACTGGCATAGCGATAATCGAAGGAAGGGACGTTAGCGGGCAGGAAATAGCTTCAGTAGTTGCGGGATACGCAACTGTGCGCTCACTTCTGGTGAACTGCAAAGTTCCCCAAAAGTACAATCAAGTCTTGAATCATATTCTCCAGTATGACTGATGGAGTTCTAAATTCGAAGGGGCGCAAGAAAGTCGCATTGATTGCAAATAGAGTATTCCATGGTGAGGATTCAGACTTTGAACCTGAGAATTCTGAACCAGATCAAATTGAGGCCGAATTACATGAAATGGTCGAAAATGAGGGGTTTGAGACCGTTATCCCTGAGGAAGCACCATCTGGGACGGCTCGAAAGCCATATTTGATCCCTTCTTATCTGCTGTCAACGGATGGCGAATATGTTGTAAAATTTGCCAGATACAAGCGTGGTGGTACGAGTGGTCCTCAAAAGGGTCGGATTCAGAATGAATGTGAGATTCAGATTTGGGAATCATTGAACGCTGATCAGCAGAAATTCTTCATTCCGATTCGAGATTATGACGAGTGCTACTTTTGGTTAGTAATGGATCGTGCGGATGTCTTTAGTGATGACAATCCAGAAGATGCGTATTGTATTGGGGATTTATCACTGACCTATGGGCCTGAAGAGCTCAATGATGTGGTCCAGAATATGAAAAACTCGGGCGTGAAGCCCGGTGATCAGGCAGGCTCTTTTGGATATCATAATGGCGAATTAAAATGTCTTGATTATGGTACTGGCACAAAGTGGTATCAAGGATTTTCGAATCAAGAAAGGATCGTTAAAGATTGGGGCGACTATGATTCTGAGCACCCTAGAGATATCAATAATTGATAATGTTGTATGCTCTATTAACTAGGCTCTCTTACCTTATTCACAATCATAAGCACGACGGAACGTGAAAAACGGACTCACGAACCGTCGGGCTCGATGCGGGATCTCGAGTCCTTTGATCACAGGTAGAAAGATGGAGTTCTGATCGCCGGCGATGACGGCGGCAAGTAGTTCGTGCTTGCAGAGGACTCTCCAGGGTTGGTCGTGCTTGTATGGACACGAACAGACAAGGCCATCCGACCAGGGGATGAACGGATACCGTCCCCCAGTCGTATACTTTCCCACGAGCAGTGGTGCCGGGAGTTCAATTCCGAACTCACTCGGAGGTGCTGCCGCAGAACTCTCACTACAGGATAGATCTGCTTCTCGAATGACGTACTTCGCTGGGAGACTGTGAGATTGAGCATACTTGGAAGGTGTTTGATCGTCATCTCCGAGGACGACCATCCCAACGAGCGTATTCTGCCTGGTAAGATCCTCAGCGTTTGGCTGGGGTCCAGCACCACTCCCAAAGAGCGTCCCGTACGACGATTTTTTCAGAACCTGGTATAGATTGAGCCAGGGAATCAGCTTCCTGTACCAGTTCGCACGGCGCTTGCGTTCAGAGTGAAGCGCTTCTTCGTGATCCGTCGCTGACTGACATTGACGCAAGCGGTGAGCGAGAAACGCAGGTGCCTCACTGAGGGCTTGCTCATCCTCGAAGAGATTGTAGAATCGATCTTCTTCATCGAGCATCCGACCGCACGTCTCTTCGGCATATTTTAGACCGACCGGTTTCGCCTTCCCTGACTGCTCCCAGGGATCTCTGTCCTCAGGGCCGCCCTTCCAAGAGTTGTACTTTTCCAGTAATTGATCGCGGCGGATGGGACCACCAGCCATGAAATCGAGCCGAATACGATGTTCGACTGGTTCAACTGCCGGAGGATCAATTTCAACATCGTAGTCGTGTAGAGCGTCGGTTCCACTCATTGACCCTGGTGGTAGTCGAAGGGGCGGTAGCGTCGATGACGCGGCATGGATGTTTCTTCGTTGCATTCGTCTCACGGGCTGAACTGGACGCCGCCCTGTACTCCATTCACAGTGTAGATCGGAAGAGCGGNGATGTTTCTTCGTTGCATTCGTCTCACGGGCTGAACTGGACGCCGCCCTGTACTCCATTCGGGTGGATAAACCGAGGTGAGCGTGGAGTTCAGAAGCCGACGAGGAGGCTGGCGAACTGATCGAGTCGGTCGTCTAGCTGGTCCCCATCGTAGATCGTCGCTTCCCGCTCGTAATATGCGGCGAGTTCTGAGGCATCAGCTGATAGCTTTCCTGTCTGAGTGTCAGTGGCGATCGTGAGAGCACAGATTGGGGCGGGGGATGCTCGGATCTGTTCGATGACGTCGTCGACGCTACTGGGCTCTCCGTCGGTCACGGCGACTATGAGCGGTTCGTCGCGGTGGTCCTCTACGAACTGACTTGCAAGTTTGAGAGCGTCTGCCAACGGCGTGCCCCCGCCACAGTCCGTGTCCAGTAGCGTCGCCTGGATGTGTCGAGTCTCGACTGAGAACGGCTTTACGAGTCGGGCTTGGCTGTCGATGAAATCGACTATCGCGACATCGATCCCCAGCCCTTCGGCGGCGACAGCGAACCGCGCTAGCGCCTTCGTTGCGACCTCGATCTTCGGGGGGTCGCCGTTCCGCATTGAGCCAGACCGGTCGAGAACCAGCACTAGTGCGTATCGTTTCTCGCGCCCCGGCGTGTCGACCTTGCAGACCCGAGGGTCACCAATCAAAAGCCGATGTCCTGCAGTGGTATCGTAGCTGCCGGCGGTCAAGCCTCGTCGGACACCACGTTGTCGGTCGAGACGGAGCTGTTTCTCGAGCGTGCCAGCAACCTGAGCAGCACCGTCTTCGATGTCAGCCCACACGCCTGGTGGTGCGAGGTCGTCATTGACTGGGACGATCTCCAATTCGTCGAGCTGGCCTGGGCCCCCAGCAGTGCCGCCGGCTGCTTGATCGTCTGAATTATCTCGGTCGAGTCGGCGGGCGAGGCCCTCCAGTTCGCGCTCTAGGGCGTCGGTGTCGATGCCCTCCCGATCTGCTTCGTCGTGAGCCGCTGTCCAGTCCGCTTCGAGTGCCCCTTTGTAGGCATCTTCCTCGTCAGCGGGATTCCGGTCGAGTGCCTCCGCGTGCGCTGGGACGGGGTCGGCAGTCGAGTCTATCTCCTCGTGGGGTGAGGGACTCGTAACCGGTGGCTCTCTTCCGTTATGATCCTGTTCCAGACCTTCTCGGGAGCCGGTTGTCTCTCTCGTTTCGCGGTCGTTCTGAGAAGCGTCGGCAGCGTCGAAGTCTCCGATGGTCGACTGACGTGCAGCAATAGAATCGTCATCCCTCTTCTCCTCCGCTGGGGACTGTCCACGCTGCGGGGAATCGAGGTGTGATCCAGGTTGCTCAATGGTGCGAGCGAGTGCCCGCGCTCTCGTGTCTGTGGGGTTCGAGGTCTGCGACGGCTGGTCTTCATCGCCGTCGGTCGGGCTTGGTGTCTCGTCGGGGCCGGTAGCTGACGTATCGGTGCCATGAGAACCAGGGGCCTGAGGAGACGGTGGTGCTTGGAGCTCCTCGTCGAATGAATCCGGAGTAATCGAGGGCTGGCTGAGGACGTCCTGGAATGGATCGTCAGTTGCGCTCCTGTCGAGTTGCGGGTATTCGTCGGTTCCGGAAGATTCAGATTCTGAGGAGGGATTGGAGTCTACATCAGATTCCTCAGACTCGCCCTGATCTGGGGACTGTGTTGATCCTTCGGAGCGCTCCTCTAGGAGTGGGAAAATTGCTGACTGCCACGTCTCGACGACCAATTGGGCTCGCCGTACAGATGCCGTCTTGTCGTGGCTGTGGGTGATATCGTCTGGTTCTGCACTCCGGATTTCGAGGGCATCCCGCGCTAACGCTTGGAGTGACTCCTGAACAGTGTCGAATCCCGAGGCATCCGTCTCCGACGCGAAGAGTATACGCTCATCATCTTCGTCGAGAAGAACCTCTGTGATACCCGTCGGAAAGATTGCCCACTCGTAGAGGGCGCTCGTCACTGCATCCCAGAACGAGAAGAGGACTTGCTCGTCGTCAGGGATATCATCGGGAACCTGCGAGTGGATTCTGCGGGTGAGTTCGAGGCGTATCTCGGCGTTGTCGCTGAAGTTTGCTCCCTCGATCGCCTCCTGTTCGATGGCACCGTCCTCGATGATATTGACGAGGTCGTGAACCTGCTGGCGATAGTCGGAATCAATCTCGGATTCGAGGAGTTCTGCGATGGGGCCGATGGCTGTTTTGAGAATATGGAGTAGTTCGTGAAAGGCGAGACCGAACTGGTGGGCGTGGTCGGCTGTCAGCTGATCGTTCACCGGAATCCGGTCTATCGGTGCTGGTTCCGTCGTCACTAGAATGAGGAATTCAGCGTCGACGCTTTCGAGTAACTGTGCGGCCTGCTGCCGTTCAAAATCGGTTGCATCACTTCTTGCGAGCGCATCGGGTTCTGCAGGGAGGACCGCCGCGGTCTTGACGGCTGGCGTAAGAACGACTTCTACGTCGACACCTGAAGGCAGATGCCCGCAGATGAACGCCCGGAGCCTGTCGGCCCTACTAGCCGAGGTGCGAACGCGAGAGGCGGTATCGGGTGTGACCCTCTCTAATTGAAGTATTGTATCGGCTGAATGAGTATCGGACATACGAATGCACGAGGGGCGCTCCCTCGATCCCTTTGGGATGTTAAACTGAGACGGACGAAAAATAGCGGACAACACTGTTTCACAGGGAATTACAGATAGTCGTTCAGTGTTTCGTAGGCATCCTCTGGATACTGATTCGGCTCGGCGACCGCCCACACCTCGTTCTTCACCGCTGCCTTCGGTGAGGCGCCGTCTTCGATGTGCTCACAGAGAATCGTCAGGTTCCGAGTCGAGAGCGTTGGCCAGCTCTCATTCCGCCGGGTCTGATGAGCAAACTGGACGATCTTCCTGAGCGTCCCGCGATCCACGACTTCGTGACTGGTATTCACCTGTGCATCCAGCGTGACGACCTCTTCCTCGACGTCCTGAATGTAGGGCTGCTCTAGCGCTCGGAACCGGCCACGAGTGGCCGAGTTCATCGGCTCGGAATCACGGTACTCCCTGGTCGGCGGGTTCATCGTAATCACAATTCGCGCAGACGGATGAGGTTCGACCAACTCACCGTGGGCCTTCACGAGGAGTTTTCCCTCATTGAGCAGGCGGTGTAGAGACATCGCGGCGCCGGCTCGCATCACTGGAAACTCATTGAGCACCAGCACCGACCCGTTCAGAAGCGCTTGCTTTGCGGGACCGTTCCGCGGTGCAATTAGCCCGTCCTCAGTGGGGGTGAGCGGTCCGAAGAGATCCTCCGTGTGGGTTGCCTCGTCACAGTCTACCGAGACGTAGCCCCGATTCGTCCGGTGACACAGGTACTTGACCAGATAGTTCTTCCCGGAGCCTCGAGGGCCAACAATCCGAACTGGAACCAGCCCACGAGCGAGTTTCTTCGCGAGGAGTTCGTCGAGCGGAAGTTGAAGCCGTGGTTCGGTCGGCACTGCTGGCGGGACGACGTCGCCCGCTTCGTCGACTGGGAGGGCGTCATCACCGGCGTCAGGATGTGTCGCTGCCTTCGGTACGTCAGGATGGTCAGGGTTATCGAGGATGTGGAGGCCTGTTGGGACAGGATCCTGTGCATTCCGCCCAATATCGGACACGTACTGTACGTCGACGGCATCAGGCGATAAGCCATCCGTGCGGTAGCGTGGTTCCCCTACGGGTTCGTTGGCAGTCGTAATGTCGAGAACTCGAGCGACACCGTGCCTCCCAGTTTCATCAAGGCGTTGGGAGTACCGGGCGTCGGCAGCTCGCGAAAGCCACACACCGACCGGAACGTGCCGAGGAGCGGCCTGAATAATCGCTTCTGCTCGGCTCTCTGTTAGCGTGCCAGTCAGATTCGCAAGCTCAGCGACTTCCGCGTCGACTAGCTCGGTGAACGTCGTGTAGCCTGCGTTTCTGAGTGCAGTCGCAATGCTTTCGGTGACGACATCGAGAATTTCGAAATCGTCACCCGCAGACGCGCCAGCGGGACCACCGAACGCTTCCGTAATCACGGGCGGCTCTGGACCCTGTGGAGAAACGCCGACGATTGTCGTGCTCCCACCAGACCCCCGGTCGAGCGTGAACGTTCCATCCGCTGCTCCAGCATCGAGGAGGTCGGCGGCCTCTTGCTCACCGATATCGACGTAATCACAGACTCGAAGCGTAACGCGTTCGACCGGGACCGTCCCACCCTCGCGCTTGAGGAGGCGATGCACCAGGTGCGAAAGGACGACGAGCGGTTCTGGCGAGTCGATCGTCGAGTCGGGTTCTGATGAAGACATAGTTCGTATGCGAGACTCTGTTAGGAGCCCCGTCGCCCGCTTTCGGACTGATAAATACCAGCTTCAAGACGAGCCTTCAATGTCGTCGAGGCGGTGCTGAACCCGGTCGTGCAGTCGCTGAGCGGCTCCGTCAGTGAGATTCGCTTCTGTATCAACCTCGATGCCAGGAATATCGACAACGTCTTCGAGCGCGTCGCTGAGCGTCTGCTGGTTGGCTGGCAGGACACGCTCTTCGGGTTCGTCAGTTTGCCGGTCGTGTTCCTTCATCGCCAGTTGAATCATCATCGCTGGTTTTCGAAGCAGTTCGCCAGCGACCTCGAGATACTCTTGATGGGTATTCGATGCCCAGGACCCCTCGTACTCATCGAGGAGTGCGATCAACAGGGAGAGCTGGAGGTTGTAAACGGTTGGTCGCGACGATGGAGACGCCAGCGTCGTGGCTCGGTCCGCAGCGGCCTCGGCGTACCTGTTGGCGACGCCCCAGTAGCGGTAGCAGGTAGCCGTATCGAATGGAAGCTCGTCGAAGTCGTAGGCGATGGCCCGCGTTCTTCGGATCGCCAAATCGACTCTCACCAGGCGGTCGGCGATGTCGTCATAGATCGCCTTCCACCACTCGTTGATCGGAACTCTGTTGTTCGCCCGTTCGTGGTCGGCGTCGGTGGCCCGACCGTAGTGACGGCGAGTGTACCGCTTGCCCGTGTCGGGGACGATAGTCCCGGTCTCGGGGAAGTAGAGGATCGGTTTCGCCCACAGTGTTTGTGTCCCCCGGAAATCGTAGCCGGTCTCGAATCCCCCATAGACGACGAGATCCGATTCGGTTGTCCCAGAGACGCTGGTGACGCCGTCGATATCCTCCTCTATCTCAGGCTCTTCACTTGCTGTGACGGTGTGTTCGAGACCGGGACAGACGACGAACATCTTGAGGAGTCCACCCCAGTCGCGGTAGCTTGCCCAGCCGAACGCGCCGGTTTCTCCTCGTTGCTGGAGTGCTCCCACGATTGGTAGGTACGCCTCTTGCGGATTGATGATAGAGTATCGATCCGAGGCGATCTGCCAGCGGAACTTGACATCGAAGCCCAGCGCACACAGCGCCTTGCGACGTTCGTCGACGATATCCTTGTGATCTCGGACACGAACCAACGGGTTGGACGACGCGTCCGTGGCGATCTCCGAGAGGGACTGACCGGTCGCCGTCTCCAGCGTATCGATATCCAGACCCTCGACGTTGCGGAGAGCTTCGACATCGAGGGTCCCGTCGACACCGACGAACTCGTTTGTGGCCCAGAGTTCACCTGAACTCGCTTGAGGGAGGACGCTAAGAACGTCTTTCAGGGAACGAGGATTCTGATCGAGACACCCCGTTTCTGGTGAAACATCGTCTGGATACTCCGCGTCGTCTGCCGACGTCAACCCTGCAAATGCGTGCGTTGCTTCCTGATCCAGGAGGTCGAGGACTGACATGGATGCAACAACTGATTGATGGTTATCCTCGCCCGAACGGGAATTCGACGTGGAGTTCTCTCGCTTGCGGCTCGCTTCTGACTGTGTATGTGTCGACATGGCGAATCAGATGGGAAACAGTCGAGGCCAGTTGTAGTGGACACCCGACGAGTCTTCCCCTCACCCGATTGAGGATGGTAAAATGGGGCGGCGCTGTCTCATCCGGCACTACCCCGAAGCGGATGCCGATGGATCTCCTGTCGTACCTGTGTGCTCTTCATCTTCACCAGTATCCTCACTCAGGAGCGTCTCTTGATCGTCGTCGTAGCGTGGGATATATTCTTCACCGCCGAACCAGCGAATGAGCGTCGGCCGAAGACGTCGAATGCTTTCCTCAGTCGATTCGCCGACGTGGTCGACAGTCCTGAGCGTCGTGGCGTAGCAGGCCCAAGCCGCGAACGCGCCCATCGTCTCGAACTCATCAGCGATGGCCCGCTTGGCGGCAGCGGAAGTCAGCCGACCATGTGTCGAGAGCCACTGCTTCGACAGTGATTCGGAAGCAGGGTCACGATTCTCCAATCGGATTTCCTGGAGTCGATGCAAGTTCCCCCTGGTGTCTCCCTTCTTCCAGAGGACCTCGTCGTATCGTCGGACCAGAGCAAGTTCGTCAGCGTAAGTGATCGAGTCCAGATCGACCGTTTCGATGTCGATGTCATCCGGTTGTGGAGCGGTGTTGTCCGGATAGTCCCTGTGAAGGTACTGTTCACGAAAGCTCGACTCGCGGAGGTCCTGAAGACGAATCGACCACTCATCACCGCTCAGTTCCCGCCTGACGAAGTTCTCTGCGAACAGGTGATAGTCATCGATTGCAACTTCGACCCCGAGAGCGGAAGCGAGCAGGGCGATAGCGAGTTGGCAAGCGCGTTCTGGAGCCGCGTCCGGACCCCAATCGAACCCGCCCGGTGACACCGAATGTACCATCAGGTGTTTGTCGAGGAGATCTTCGCCGGCGTAGACGAGACAGCCCCCAAGTGTGCGTTCTCCTCGATATCGCCGTGCTCGGTACTTCGACTGTGAGTAGCTAGTATTCATAGTGCGTGGAAAACCACCTGGGAGCGGTTACGTCTCGATACGGGGAGCCAGCATCCGAGTCATCGACCCTGCATCATCGTCGAGGTCGTACGAGAGCATGATGGGGAACTCACTCCCGAAGTCAACTGTGACGCTAGCCCCCTTGGGGATTGTTCGGACAATCTTTTTCATGTAGTCGAGGCTGAACAGCGACGAAGCTTCAGCGAACGTGGCCTGGTCGAGCTTCTCCTCATCGAGTTGGAAGTCGACAGTGTCGGTATCACCTTCTGCCTCGATTCTGAGGACCTCTTCGTCTGCGTCCATCCGGAATCCGACGTGATCGGCAACGAGGTCTGAAGCTTTGACTCCTTGCTGGAGGACGTCGCGGTCGAGCGTAGCGCTCGCTGGGAGTTCCAGCTCAGGAAGCGTCGGCTCTGCTCTGATAGTCGATGGATCGAGGCAAGCCATTCGGAACTCGATGCCGTCGACGAAGACGACCAGCTTGCGTGTCTCTCTATCGAGGCTGAACTGGACGAGATCGTCTTTCTTTGCGAGGTTCACGGGATCGGCGAAGCGGTCCAGGTCGAGACCGAGGACACCCGGAGTAGCATCGTACGACTCGAATGCCGAAGCATTCAGAGTGAGATCGTCCATCGCGACGTTGGCGGGATCGACTGCACGGACGCGGATACCGGATTCGTCGATCTTGAATCGGGCTTCGTCGACGTTTGCGCGAAGTGCCTTGAGGATAGTCTTGAGAGGACTCGCCTGGATGGTTGCTCGAAACGTCGACGGCGGCTCTGAGGGTATCTCATCCGTCGCTTCCTCTCCATCAGTATCGATATCTGCATCTGGTCCTTCCTCTGTCCCGGATGCGAGATCTCGGGCTTGCTCCAGCCAGTCTACAGCCTGTTCCACGCTGACGTTTGCAAACTCCGCAATTGTCTCGGAGTCAGCGGCTTCGAGAGCCTCGATCGTTGAGATTCCTTGTTCGTGCAGACGGGCCGCTTGTTCCGTATCGAGACCAGAGATGTCGACGACATCCGGTAGTTGTTCCGAGGGTTCCGGAACAGTCTCGGACCGTTCAGATGCATCTGAACGGTTGTTCTCAGGCTGTTCGTTGTCAGAGCGGTCTGTGGGTGTTTCTATACTCATAAGCTTCTATGGCGCGATAGAGCGAAAGCACGAGTTCAGACGGACAGTCGTGGAGTCAACTCGCCTTTCCCTCAGTCTCTTTAGAGATGATAAATCTCGACTCAGGAGTACCGGCCGAGATACGGCTCACGACGCGAGAAGTACAACGAGCATCTGGAGTTACTGAAGTCGGACAGTGGTCGCCTCGCGCTCTAGAATCTGCTTTTCGATTAAGCGAACAATCGCATCGTCAACAGCATCCGCCTGGTCGTCGGAAAGCGCTCGCACGTTCGAGAGGACGCGGTCTCGAATGTTCTCGATATCGGTTAGTCCATCATCGACCGCACCCAGAACGGTATACTCGACTTCGAACTCTGTCGCGAAATCTGAGATACGAGACGTGAACGAATTCGGAAGGCCCGACAGCGAATTGACCGCCATCTCGATGGTGAACAGCGGATGGGAACGGTCGCGGATGTGTCGTGCTTCAGTCGAACCAGTGTTGAACGGCCGCTGTTCGTCGATTTCGGTCAGAATGGATTCGTAATCGAGGCCACGCTGGGCGTACTTCCGCATGTCCTCGATGTCGCGCCGGCGGCCACTCGCCAGATCACCACCCGAGACCGCTTTCAACAGGAACATATCCTCGTCCGAAAGGATGAACGCTGTCGCGTGATCGCCGGCCCAGAATTCCTCGGCCCGGTCATGCATTCGCTCGGTGATCCATACCTTCCCGACGACCTGCCGCTCGAAGAGATCAATCTGAAACCCGCGGTCTTCGTGATGGAGTTCGACAGTTTTTCCGACCCCTTCGAACGACTCTGTCGGCTCGTCAACCACCGTGAACCCTTGTGCCTGAAGCGCCTGGTAGACGTGCTCGAACTCGGAAACGACGCCCAGCGCAAGGTCGATGTCCTCGGTCTGATCTTTCAGCCCTCGAACCGTCATCGCCGAGCCGCCGAGGAGATACACGTCTACGGGTTCCGAGAGCCAGCTGTCGAACTCTTCGAGGAACGCTCTGATCGCATCTCCACCTTTGAACACAGTCATGAGACACCGTATTGCTCTTTGAGAGCGATAAATTCTGATTCACTCGGGAGGAAGACCGGGAGATCCTCGGATATCTCGAACTCTCCGTGAAGGGGTCGGTACATCGCGGCCACTGCGGTCTCCAAGTCGTACCACCTTGCCGTGTCTTTGAGGGTATCTTGGTCGATGTCCAGCTTCTCGATCAACAGCATCGAATAACTGACGCGGCGAGAGCCACTATCGAGGACGAGGGTGTGGCACACCACCTCCGATGGTGTGAGATCCCCGTCGGGGGCGTACCAGAATGCGGGTTCGCCAGCGAGGAAGAACTGCAAGCCGTACTCCTGGAATCGTGCGAGTCCAGTCACCCGCCAGTCAGCAGCCGACTCTAGTGCGGTCGTATCCTCGGACGTCTGGACGCGAACAAGCGCCCGCTTCGGGTCGCACCACTCGACAGTCGCACTCGGAGCAAGTTCTCGAGCTCGCGAGCGGTGTTCGTGGGTCACCACTTCTCGTGCGAACGTCAGCAGTGGCGAGAGGTCATCAGTCAAGGCGTATTCCGGCCCAGAAGGCGACAGCATCGCACGGTGCTTGAGCGGCGACAACGCATTGTGGACGCCCTGTCGGGTGATGTCGAGTCGCTCTGCGATCTCGGTCGCTCGACGTGGTTCGTCGAGGTACCAGCACACCCGCAGTGTTGCTGGCGAAAGGATCTCGGTCCAATCGACATGACCCAGCTTCGAACGGAGGTCTCGGTACGACTCAACGATTGGATGGTCCGTTACCCGGACACGGCGCCGGTTCTTCGACCCGCGAGATTCAGTGAGCAACCCGTCTTCGAGCAACTCATCGAGGACGTCGTAGATGTGGTCCTGCGAATACTCGGTTTCGGTCGCGAGTTCGTGTGGAGTCGCTTCACGGCCAGCGCTAAGCGCGTCTAGCAGTGCGAGGCTGGCCTTGGTCAGCATCTCTGTAAATAATAGAGCCGATTCGTATAAATATGTTTCTGGATTTCTGTTTACAGACTGCTTGTGTGACGTCTGCCCACCTGCGGACGAAGTCCTGCTACATCGAAACCGGTGGAAGCCAGTCACAGGACGGACAGAACGCTTCGTATACAGCCAGTGTTTCGTCGAACTCCCAATCTCCGTCGTCATGGAATAGTACACCCGCTCGAACAATAGCATGAACCGCACCGTGACCACAGTTGGGACATTCGTCACCAGGAGCCCATCCCGCCCGCTCGAAATCGATCGTCCACTCTGCGTCAGTGACGACGGCCGACGACCGTTCACCGCAAGAAGTCATCCGTGTACCTCCAATCCAGACTCCTCTTCGTGTTCGAGCAACGATTGGAGTTTCTTCCATTGCTCACGGAGCGTCATAGCGGAGACACTCGCGAGCTCGGCGAGACTCGTTTGGGTGACGTTCTCGTCAGCCTCACGAGCAGCCTCGTAGATGCAGGCAGCGGCAACGCCGGTTGGTCGACAGCCGTTCCCGAGCCCGACTTCGGACGCTTCTCGGGCCAACCCCAGGGCGCGTTGGCGCACTTCTCGTGAGAGATCGAGATCCGATGCGAATCGTGGGACATACTGAACGGGAGCCATCGGAACTGCCGGGAGATTCAGTTCGTGATTCAACACGCTGTACGCGTTGCTGACCCGCTCTCTGGAGACAGTCGACACCTCTCCGACCTCGTCGATTGTCCGAGGGAGTCCCGAACATCGACAGGCTGCATACACGCCGGCAGCCGCGATTGCTTCAATCGAGCGACCACGGATGAGGTCCTCGTTCGCAGCAGTCCGATAGAGGGCGCACGCTTGCGTACAGATGCTCTCGGGAAGGTCGAGCGCACCGACGATTCGCCGGACTTCCGAGAGCCCATGTGCAAGGTTCTGCTCAGCTTTCCCTTCGAATCGAGCTTGGCGGTCCCATCGCCGAAGCCGGTGCAGTTTCCGGCGTTTCGCGGCCGGAAGCTGTTGCCCTCGTGCATCGCGATACCGACCGATCTCTGCAGAGATGCCCCAGTCGTGCCGGGCATTCGTCACTGGCCCACCAACGCGACGTCGATCTTCGGCGTCGTATGGCGTCCATTCAGGCCCGTAGTCGATACAATCCTCGTCGACGACGAGCCCACACTCAGGACAGTACCTCTCAGTTCCGTCTCGTCTGAGCTTGACCTCAGAACACTCGGGGCACTGGTCGATCGTAGAAGGGAGGCGTTCGGGAGTCTCAACACCGGTCCTTTCAGGCTGTTCAGTGTGCTTCGTCGCGACGCTGGATGAATCTATAGACATGGTTGATCGATTGGAGCTCTGGAAGCGGATTACTCGAAGTCGGGGCCAGTCAGGTTAGGCGGAAGTTCCGGGTCGTATTCGCGGTGGAATGCTCGGAGAACCTGATTCTGCCAAGCTACGTATTCGCCAGGAGTCGAGGCTTTGAACCGTGTCACACCGAGGTCGTATTTTCGCGCAAACGCTTCGAGATCGACTGCTTCGATACTCGTAATCGCGTCTGTCGTGGGATCTGGAGCAGCGGCTGCAGGAAGTGGTCGTTCCACCCACGCATCGAAGCACCCGTCCACGGAGCTAATCACAAGGACGCCGTCGGTCGCTCCGACGAACAGACTGGTCGAAATCCGAGCGAGGTTTCGGTACAGATTCGACGGAACGACCAAGAGTAGGTTTTCGGAATCTACCGAGGATGGATGGGGATCTCCTTCAGACCGGCTGTCAGTCCTCCACTGGTTCTCGGTGTCGAGCCAACCTCCATATCGGAGCTTGTCGAGTGCGGCATCGAGGAACGTCTGGCTCCGGTACTGGATGTACCCGACTACGGTCGCATAGAAGCTCATCGGGCCTCCGCGGAGAACTCCAGAGTGAGCGAATCAGGAGTACACGACCCACAGCGATTCGTCGAGGATACATTTCGGACGGAACGCTCAGTAGTGGACATCAGCGGGGACCACCCAGAACTCGTCCTCACTGTTGTGTTCGAGATGCTGTTCAACCGCTGACCGAGAGCGAAGCCCGGCGCCGTGTTGGTCGTAGATCCAGACGGAGGGGCCGGCGAATTGGCCGAGTCGATAACAATCGAACCGAGTGAGATCGACGTCGTCCATTACGGACTCAGAGTCGAGGGATTCGAGTTTCACTCGTAGTTTGTCGAGTGTCTCATGGAACCACGCTTCTTGTGCTTCGACAGCGTCTTCGAGGAATTGCCTTCCCGTCTCCGACTGCAGGGACAGGGCTGGGTCGAGGCCGCCGTAGCGGGGATGATCTCGATACCGAGCCGTCGATTCATCTAGCGTTTTGTAGTAGTCGAACGCCGTCGAAGCCCCGTCACCGATTCCGATCAAGTGGTCGAGTGCGTATCGAGCTGTACTAACCGCCTCCGAGCTATCGACCGCCGGAACGAGGACTCTGATGAGCATATGCATTTTCTATTCCTCGCCTCCTTTGGAGGTCGATAAATTGGGTGTAAGAAATGCCCCCTATCGAGTAGGCACATGATGTATTATTGGAAAATCGGCTCTATGAATTATCTGTATCTAACAACATCGGTACGCAAGATACACGAAGTGTTCTAATCTCTTTGAGGAGTTAGCATGATCCCTCATAGAGTCAAAATGAATCTATTTCTGTATGGTCAATATTTGGCAGGAAATCTTCGGGAAGACTACACTCGCCAAACACCCAGTCTGGTCGTTCCTCTCGATATTCACTGTCAACTGTAGCAGCGTGCCATTCCACCAGTGACCTGAATGCACCGGTCAGGAATATCGCATTCGCTAGGTTTTCTTTTACAATATTATTGAACGCTTCGTAATCGTACTCCGAGTTTTTTGACGGGATACGGACAACACTGCCACTTGGGTCGGAGATAATGTCATTGTGTGCAATCCCATTGCGGATAGTACTATCAAATTTCCCGACGATTAGATCGAAGAACACACTATTTGGCTCATCTTCCTCGTTAGTTAGCTCGCGACGAACCTTGGAAGCCCGGAGACGCTGCAGCTCTTCTACATCAGGGCTCTCCCCATCCAAGATACGTTTTATTGCAAGAAGATTAGGGAAACCCCTCTCACAGATCTTGAGACAGTCTTCATAAATATCCCTTCCAAAGTTGATATTTTCGGTAGATAGGTCAGTCTTCTCCCACTGTTTATATTTCTGCAACAGTTGCTCTTTGTTTTGCCTAAGCGCGTATTCGTGGTCAGTACCCTGGAAGGACCGCATATATCGGTTGGCCTCTTCTAGCTGCTGGCTGTCGAAATCAAAGATGGCCTCCACGGTAGGTTCGAATCTCCAGAACTCGTTAAGATCCTTAATTAGCTGTAGTCCGAAACTGGCTTCAGACCCTGCTGCAGTCACGTACATATTCGTCATCAGTTGCTTCATTTCCTCATCCCTCCCTGCGGCTATCTGTTCGGAGGTATCTCGGAATTCACTGGCTGCTATGGCAGCCCATATCTCTGGAGGCGCTGAAGCTGCCTTTCCAGGGTTTTCGAACATCTGGAGCTGAAAATCATAGGGGTCGAATTCAGGAGAATCGATGAGTTCTGCGACTCTAGCTCGGTCAATATCAGCTTGAAAGTATTGAGAAAGGCTATTGATGAGATGGAGTTCTTTATCGCTAAATTCGCCCATGTGTCATCTGCTATCCGCGCAAATCCTATAAAATCACCTCAGTAAACCCTCGCATAGACGAGTCAGCACGATATGCGCTAATGCGATCAGTCTTGAAGCATCGCAGCCATTCGGCCAGCCTCTTCGGCTTCCTCGCTACGGGTCATATCGTACTTGGCGAGCGCTTCTTCAACCGCTTCATCGAGCGTCATTCGTACTCCTACGGTGCTGCAGCCGCCGTGTCTCCAGCTTCAGGATCGAACGGGAGGTTGATGACGAGTTCGTCGAACCAGACGACCGGGCGCTTGCTCTGACCTTCTTCCTCGAAGAAGATGATTCCAAGCTGCGCAAGTCGACTAAGTTCCTCGTGGACGTTCTTTACGTCCCGATCCACAACTCGGGCAGTCTCGTTGATGCTGGATGGCTCTTCCCGGCGAATAGCCTCAATGAGCTCAAGGACACGCGGTGTCAGCGTCTCCATGAGGTCGTCGTAGCTGGTGAACGACAGCGTCGGCGTTGCGTCCACTGAATCACCGTTTTCCAGCGACTCGACGTCCTCGGTAACGTCGTCGTGGAACTCGTCGGACGATTTGACTGTCACGACGAGCGTCGACGCAGCCCGAAGCTGTTCGCGTTCCATCGGATGCAGCGGTGGCGTTGATTCGTTCATGGGTATCACCGTGGTAATGGCCTCACTTGACCTCGATTTCGGATTTCGGAATTTCGCTCCAGAATCGTTCCCAGAGTTCGACCATTCCTGGGAACTCGATTATCTCTGGTTCTGTCTCGGGTGCGACGTGGAGTTCGTGGCCTTTTGTGTCCTCGTGCGAGTTGTCGTACCGACGAATCGTACCGTCCTCAAGCGTACGGGGCGGATCTGGCTCTGTTGCACCGTAATGGAGCTTGTAGGCCCACCCAGACGGGTACGCATCACGGTCAGTCCGCATGCAGAACACCCGGACGACAGTCCCGTCAGGGTACTTCTGCCCCTTGCTTACGCCATTGAGGTCATCGTCGGTCAGCGAGCCCATCCTCAACCATTGGTTTGTAGGCCAATGGAATAACTCTATTGGTCGCCACACCAATAGTGTTCGACAGACGCGAGGTAAATCAGGCGATATCAGATTTGTCTTGAAGATGAGAGTTTCCGCCTGCTACGATCACAGGTGGACACTCTCTGATACCCGAGAAGATTGTGGGGAAATTGTGGGGATGCTTTGTGAGAACTAGCGTTCTGTGGCCTCTGTCGTCGATATACCTATGCTCCGCTAGGCAGTGTAGAATGTGAGGCTGACTAGAGCCTCACGAACGGAATTGGAGTATTCCAATGAATAGTAGCAACACTGAGAATAAGAACCTATCGGCGACGATAGCGGCGACGAAGCAGACGAACGAACGACATGGGACCGCAACGACGCGGACTGAAGACGGTCGCTCTCCCTACTTCCGGACCTACCGGGAGGACCAGGAGCAGCGCCGCTCCGGCACTGACCCCACGACGAGAACTCGCCTGGTCGCAAGACTGGCAGGACTCCTCTGGGCGCTCATGGACGCCCCATCCGACGCTGACTCCCGAATCGACCCCGAGGTCGCGACGGAACAGCGAGAAGACGGTGACGTCTACACGGAGCGGACCGCAGCGAAGACTGACTTCGGGACGCGTGCAGAACCCGTCGATGGACTGTACGGGTACACGTCTGATGGCTACCCCATCGTCCCAGAACGAGGACAGCTCATGAGAGCCCGAACGAACGCGAACGGCCAGCCCGCTGACGCGCTTATCGAGCCCGATTCAGCAGGCGATCTCGCATCGTGGCACCCTGGTAACGCCAGCTCAAAATTCGTCGATCCGACCGGCGAACAAGTCGTTGGTGTCGCCAGTGGCCTCGACGAATCCGCCGGCCGCACGACTGCACACACGTCGTCGACACCCACTTCGAAGGCTGTCGACCGCCGGATGCAAGCGTACGACCGCCCGGACGACGCAGAGACCCACGACCACGCTGAGCGGACGGAGACAACCACGGGACTCGAGACCGCCGATCTGGAGGTCTTGCTCCCCGATGGCGAATACGTCCGTCTCGGTGACCTGGTCACGGAGCCCGAGCAGTTCGCAGGCAGCTCTCTGGAGGCTATCGAGCGATCACTCGCATTGGAGGCCGAGAAACGGAAAGTCACGGATGGCATCTGCCACCCTGGCGAGCTGAGCGACGACGTCGAGCTAGTCGGTCACGCGAAGTGGCTGAACAACCGCTTCGACGAACTCGCTGCGACCCGGCCCACTGCGGCTGAACTCGCTGAGGCCCGAGAGAAACGAGCGAAGCAGGCCCACAAGGACCGCCTTCGCCCGTTGCTTGAGCTGGACCCCGACGAACACGAGGAGGTCTGTGCGATGGCGCACCGACTCCTGAGTGACGACTTCGAGAAGGTCTACGAGGTGCGCAAGAGTCCGCTGACGCTCGCACTCGCGCTCGCGAAGCGTGTCAACCGCGGCGTCGAGCCGACGAATGCACTGCTCAGACAGGCCGAAGACGAAGCGAACGATCCCCAGAACGTCCAGAAGATCGGCAACGTCCGATATATGTCGACTGCTCAGACGAAGGGACGGTTCTCCACGCAGGGTCGTGTTTCGATCCTCTTCGAGAACACTCACCCCGGAATCAAGCAGGCCGGCGTGCTTCAGGACGAGACCGGGACGATTCGTTTCGCTATCTGGAAGAAGTCTGAATGGGACGAGACGCGCCCGACGCCAGACCCGACGGACTTCGGTGGCCGCACGCTCATCCGATCACACCGGTTCCCCGAACTGGCGGTCGGTGACCTCGTGCGTGTCGAGAACGTCCACAAGGGCTGGTACGGGAACGAAGCAACGTTCGAGACTCGACGCGATAGCGAAATCACGATTCTCGAACAGGCGCCTGACGATTCGGACGACGAATCAGCGTCGACGCCACAACAGACTCCATCTGTAGAGTCACGACGAACGAGACCACACCGGAAATCGAAGCCCTCGATCAGCGGAACAGCCGTGCCGAGGAATCCAATCGCGTACTGGCGAGGATCCGAAAGCTGGGTGTTCCCGATCGCGGACTGGATGCCCGACTGGTGGCTCGCGCAGGATGATGTCGAAGTAGTTGCGCAGAATCGTTCGACTGCGTCGGAGACAGCGACGAAACAGCAGGTGACGAGAACGACGTAGAACCAAGTAGCACAAAAAGTCTCTCTGAGACTTAGAATCCTAACCCCTCTTTCCGAACACCTGAACCGGAGCAATTGAAGACAGAGAGGTTACCCCACAAAAACGTAGGCTATTCGATTCCGTGGGGTAACGATGGATTGGTAGTTCGTTTTCCTGCCTCATCTAGCGGCTCAGTGACTTCGGTTGGTCAATGCTATTCCCAGCAATCACGACAGAAGACAGTCCCATCCATGCCCACCGGCGGCTGCCGTGGAGTGACGACCTCTCGCACCGAAACGGTCTCCTCACAGTGTTCACAAGCAACGGTGGGATCGATAGCGGTGTCATCGGGCAACCACCATGGTGGGTCGTTAGCATCGACGGTCTCGGGGTCGAGTGTCCACGAAGGGATCTCGTCTTCCTCGTAGTCGAGTCGCTGACCGAGTTCTTGGACACCCTCTGAGGTGATATACATCCGGCCGAAGGCGTACCCCCAGTAGTCGATACGGTACTCGTCGTCACCCTGATCGATGACGGCGATAAAGTCGACGCCATCGCTGATGACGGACGGCTCCGTATGATTATATCGTAGGTGAACCCCAGAAGGGTCCCGCTCTAACTCTCGCTCGTCGATCTCGATCTCCTCAACGATGTACTCCTCAGGGACGAGCATAGATGGAGTTCACACAGAGATTCCATATAGCTGAGGGGGAGAAGAAGTAACAGATTCTGAACGACTGCGACTATTCTTCACTGTCGTCAGAGTTGCCATCCTCGATGGCGACGACGGCCTCTCGAAGCTCACTGAGGCTCTCACCGTACTCGTCCTGTGCTTGCGCACCGAAGGAGGCCTCGCCAACCTCGAATGCCTCGATTCGGTCACTGGTCTGAGCTGCCGCTTCAGCTACCCAGGCTTCCCGAGTCGGCTCATCAACCTCGGTGATTGACTCAGGCTCGATGGCGACGTTGACCCGGTCTCCCGATTCGTAGGTTCGAATCTTGCCGACGATCGCGACGTAGGTGGGAGTCTCCGCTGCTCGGAGCGCCGCCATCGCTTCGGGCTGGTACTGGCCGGCGTAGACGTAGACAGGGGAGCTAGCTGCGAACACCTTTCCCTGCCAGTACTCCGAATCGTTTCCGACGTCAGCCGTCTCGGTGAGCGTTCCGACAACGAACACCCGGTTGATGCCGATCCCAGTTGGCGTCAGGCCGTACACAGGAGCGCGCTCTTCGTCGGATTCTTGGAACGTGTGCGTAGTCGCGTTGAGCTCCTCAGCGAACAGCCGCGTCGCTGGCTGGCGCTGGGTGAGCGCGGGTGCGACTGCATCTGAATCCAGCCCAGCCGACACAGCGTCGGTCTCTTCAGCCTCGTCGACGAGGAAGTACGTCCCGAAAACGCTGCCGGCGAGCCGGAACCGGCGACCCAGGAGCTGCTCGCTGATCTCGTCGGCGACGACATCGGTCGAGAGTGCGTCCATCGCCATCGTCGTCGCATCGTCCAACGAGATGCCGGTGACTGCTTCCGTCGCTTCCTCGTTGAACAGCACGCTGACCGACCGCTCACCGTCGTCGAGGATCGCCTTGATTCGGAGGTCGAAGTCGCCGTCACGCTGGCCGTGTTCGGCACACCGGCCGTTCCGGAGAACGCGAGTGCAGTCATCCTGTCCACAGCGCTTGATGAGGCCCGAACCTTCCTGGACATCGACGATGCTTCCGACGACTTCGGTCGTGCCGTCGCTGACCTCGACGGACTGGTCTGTCTCGCTGATCGAGGTGGCGGAGTTGCAGCTCACCGAGAACCGGCCCTGGTACTCGTCGGTGACGACGCTCTCGAATTTGTAGGTGCTACCCTCCTCGAGTTCGGGCAGGTCGGCGCTGGCCCATACGACGAACTTGAGTCGGCCGGACTCGTCGCCTAGCAGTCCGACCTGGGCTATCTTCTCGCTCCGGGGCTCCCACAGTTCGACGACTTCGGCGACGACGTCGACCCACTTGTCGGCCTCATCGATGCTGTTGAGCATCGTCCGAGCAGCCTTCTGGGGACGTCCGCCGTAGCCAGCCAGTTTGGCGAGGTCGTCGGTGAGGTCGTCCCGGTCGAGGTCGGCATCGGTGCAGGCCTTCCGAACGATGGTTCGAACAGCCTCGTCCATCGGAACTCGGTAGGCGCACATCCGCTCCAGTTGGTCCTCTATATCGCGCTGGTCGAGGGCGAACGTCGGGTCGTTTCCGCCGGCAACTCGGGATTCGTCGAACGCCGCGAATGCGTCGCTGATGGTCTGGATACGATCCTGCAGGTCTGGGGCAACAGTGCTGGACATCGTTGTTCTCCGAGGAGGAACTGGAGGAAGCGTTCGAGACACACCGATTCGCTGTCAGGGTATCTTTTCGTCGCTCCCTCTCTGATTCTCCTCATCCCCTTGGGAATGATAAATCCCAGAATCAGTCGCCAGCAGGCCACGAAATCTGAGAGCAGTCCGAGAGAATCAGCCTTATGCTCCCCCAACAAATGATATAGCATTCCGGCTGTGCTACATGCCACACGCAAATCTGGTACATTGGATCTTGCTGTCCGGGGGAACCATTACCGCGTAGCGACTATTTTGTACGACTTACCTATGGAGCGCGACCCACTGTTTCGTGAAGTACAAAGATTTCGTCAGCCGTGGGTCTGGGTACTTCTCGGGGGGATCACACTTCTGATGCTTGTGTTAGGGCCAATCGCGTGGGGAGGGCTCGCCATCGTCGTCGTGATCGCTGGACTAGTCTACAGTATTCGTCTCCAGACCGAAGTTAGAGTCGACGGTATCTATTTCAAAATGTGGCCGCTTCACCGTTCGTTCCGACAGATTTCGTGGTCGGAAATCGAGCGGTGCGAATCCAGACAGTACGGGCCACTTCGTGAATTCGGTGGCTGGGGGATTCGATGGGCACCTGGGAAAATCGCATACAACGTCAGGGGCAATCGGGGGGTCTGGATTGAACGGACCAATGGGCGCGCAGTTCTGATCGGATCACAACACGCTGAGGAGTTTGTTAGGGCCATCGATGAAGCAGCCCGGTAGTTCCTCTGAAACTGTGTCTTGACCTCTACAGAATGTTGAAGGGGTGGAACGTTGTTCAAATCGAGTGTAGAATGTATTCTCTGAGCGACACACGCCAATTGGATCGACTAATGATGTAATCAGCCAAGTCAGAGAATCAGGCCTCGCTCAAGCGTGAAAGCAGTTCGTCGGTCCTGTCTTTGGCCTCTTTTCGAGAGATACCCTTGTCGACGTAACGCTCGATGACGCGGGCACGCATCTGGCCATGATCCAGCGTCTTCCGGGATTCGATGTACCCGTTCTCTTCAAGATGCGTCTCCAGCTCGTTCGCCTTGCTGCTGTAGAACCCGCTTATTTCGTTGTGCAAGGCCTCAACGATCTGCCTGCCATCGCCATTGACTGACTCAGCAAGGTCACTAACCTCGTCGATGAAGTTGCTGCTCACGGCGCCAGAGGCTTCGAGAACCTCTCGATCGACGGGTTCGCCACGACCGACCTTCCAGGCGTCGACGAACTCGCTCAGCGCCGCAGCATTCTCCTCTGCTATCTTTATCTGGTCGGAATCAACTGAGGAGAGGTCGCCGTTGCCCCACTGGAGCAGGTTGTTCAGCTGTCCCCAGTGCTCGATTCCAAGCTCCAAGAGTTGATGGAGAGTTTCGACATCATCGACCACGTACCACAGGTGCGCTGTCCCAACGCCATGGTGCGGATTGAACAAGTCCACCGCGAGTTCGTCCCCATACGAGGCATGGTCGTGACTGTCGGGACTGGGTGCTTTCGGAGTGAACGATTCGACAGATTCCAGATCGGGAATGTGGACCGAATCGTCGACATCGCGAACCGTTGCAAGGTCGACAATCTCGTGGTCAACACCGTTCGTGCTCTCCAGCGCAACAGTCCACTTCGCCACTTCGTCGCCCTGTGCGGTGAAATAGAAGACCTGCCGACCGTTCCGAGCCAGTTCAATCGTCGACTCGATGATGGTCTTCGCCCTGCGGTCGTCCGTGTTGGCGAGTGTCTCGTCGAGGAGAAGTGGAATCCGAACGCCCTGTTCCTGCTGTTCGACGAAAGCAATTCGGACGGCGAGCAAGACCTGGACCCGAGTACCGCTCGAAAGCTCGTCGAGCGCGAGTCCCTTCTGTTTGGATTCGTCGAACGCACGGAACTCGGCTTCATTCTCGTCGAAGTCCAACCGATACCGGCCACGAGTGATCGTCGCCAGGATTTCTCGAGCACGCTCGAAGACGTCAGGGCGGCTCGTCTCCATCGTCGCCTCCTGAACGTGATCCACCAGTACGTCGCCGACCATCGCAGCACAGTCGTCCTCGAGTTGGTCTTTCAGATTATCTAGCGCCCTATCGCGCTCCGCAAGCGCCGTTTCAACTTGATCGTCGGACTTCGCCTGCCTGATCTCCGCCTTGATATCGGCAATCCGTGACTGCAGGTCTTCGAAATCTTCGGCAGTTCGTTCCGCCTCACGGAGCCCTTCTCTGAGGTCAGCAATCTCTTGCTCCTTGAGATCTGGTTCAAAGCCCGGGTAGCTTTCGAGTTCTTCGGCCTCCGTACTTGCCCGGATGTCCGCCTCTCGTACGTCCTCCGCTGCCGACTCGTATGCTTCGACCTGGTCACAGAGTTCCTCCAACCGATCGTGGTCATCGGAGTCGAGATTCAGCTCCACAAAGATTTCGTTGCGTTCGGCTTCCAACGCATCTATTTTCTCGGTCGCTTCCTGAATCGTCTCGGTAGCTTGGTCGAGGTCCCTTTGTGCAGCTTCGCGTTGCTGTTCGCGGTTCTCGAGGTCCCGGATGGACTCGGTCGCCTCGCCGGAACTCTGGACGTCGTCGTAGCCATAGGGATCGAGTTTCGATTGGAGCTCTTCACGGGCGCTCTCGATCTGCTCGTCGACGATCTCGATGTTCTCTCGAATCCCTTCAACCTCGTCGTGGGCTTCCTGCCAGTCGAGCACTCGCTTGGAGATTACGGCGAGTTCGACATCGGACGCATCTGGCGCGGCGCCCAACTGGTCTTGGAGTTTGGCACGCGTTTCCTCCAGATTCTGCTCTTTCTGTTCGAGCGTGTCTGAGTCCGTCGCCAGGCTATCGCGCCATTCGGACCGTCGCTCGGCCAGTTTGTGCGCTGCGATTGCGTCGTACAGTCCGATCAGACGGGACCGGACCTCGTCTTCGGTCCACGCAGTCGGCAGGGTCAGACCGGTTTTCTCGAACGACTCGCGATGCGGTTCTCGTGAACCACCTCCGTCTTGGGACTGTGAGCGAGCGCGCAGCCCATACCAGAAGATACCAGCGGCGACGACCAGGATGGAGAACAACAGTGGATGTACCAGCAGACCGAGCGCGATTCCCGTTGAGGCGAGAGAGACAGCCGAGAACACAGCGATTCGGAATGCCTCTGAACCGTCGTTTGACTCCGTAGCAACGGACGCGGCCAGCCACTCCTCCAGCGACTGACTCGCACGCTGGAGCGTGGGTAGATCGGGGTCAGGGTGCTCCCCGTCCTCCAGTAGTCGCTGGACGGCCTCCCGGGTTTCACGCTCGGACTGGAGTTCTTCGGCCTCTCGGGCAAACTTAGAGACAGTCTTCCACGTGACGGGCTCCAGGTCAACGAGGTCCTCGGTATCGACCTCCAGAGGAATGTCCTCTCGTGCAGTTTCTCGCTGCCGTTTGGCGTCAGCCAGGTCTCCCTGGAGATCACGTTTCCGGTCCTCCGCAGAATTGAGGTCATCGCGAAGTTCTTTCAGATGGTCGATACGGCCTGTCGGCAGGCCCTCTTCAGGAAGGTCGGCCTCATCGAGCCGTTCCTGAGCATCCGTTTTCGTTTCCTCGGCCCCGTCTTTTTTGTCGGTCCATTCGTCGATGTCATCTTCGAGGGATCGAACACGCCCGATTTCGTCCCCGTCGATCAGGTCTACGATATCGGGGAACTCGTCGAGTCTCGATTCAGCCTGCTCCAGTTTGTTCCTCGCCTGTGCGTAGTCGATTGCCTGCTCGAGCAGTTCGGAGCGCTCCTGTGCTTGACGGGCTGCTTCCAGTTCACTACGTAAGCGGGAGAGTTCGTTCTGCTCTTGGCGCAGTTCGGATACGTCGTTCCGCGCCTCACGTAACTCCTGAATCGCTCCCTTGGCGTTCTGGACGACGTTCCTATTGGCCCGACTCGGGGAATCCGAATATCCGAGCTCGTCGTATGCTGCGGAGAGATCGTAGCCACCAGCCGATTCTCGCTCGATTATCTCGGCGAACGATTCATTGTTATTGTCCCGCTGGAGCAGGTCGTGGAGGGAGAGACGGTAGCGGTCGCGTTGATCGGCCGGCGGGAGGCTCGGACCGTTCGCCTCCTGGCCGTCACGCTGGTAGCTCGTGCGCCCATTGTCGACTTCGACTCGCCAGGCTTCACCATTCAGTGAGAGCTGCCCCACGAGGGACGCACGTTCGTCGGCGGTCTCGGGCCAGCAAAGCCATTCGAGCGACTCAGCGAGCGTCGTTTTTCCTGCCGCGTTCGGTCCATGAACGACATTGATTCCAGAGCACAGGTCGTCGACCGAGAAGCCACCGGTCTCGAATCCAGGAGCCTGGACGATCTGGATTTCCTCGAAGCAAATCGGGTCCCTGGTCACGCCTTACCCTCCTTTTGGCTGAGTAGGGTATCGAGCAGCACCCGTGCTTGCTGTTCGAGATGGTCGATTGCGTCATCGTCGTCAGGATCCTCGAGTTCAGTCTCGCGTCGAAGCGGGTTGTACGCATTCGCACTATGAGCCTGCCTTACAGCGCCTAGCGAATCATCGACCACGTCACCGTAGGCTTCGCGAGGATCACCGTCCTCGATTTCAAGCAGGAGACCCGCGAGGTACGCAGCTGCATTGTCTCCCTCCGCAAGGTCTTCGAGATTGATTGCCGGCCGGGTATCGACATCAATCGATTCGATCCGGACAGAAACCGAGCCCTCCCGGAATCCGAGGTCACGCTCCATCGACCGATGCTGATCGACGAGCGCCGAGTGCGCATCCGTCCGTCCAGTTAGATGAACGCGAACGAGGCTGAGTTCCAGCGATCTCGTATCGAGTTCGGAGCGAACGTGTTCCTTGATCTCGTCCGAAATGACGGCAGTCGCCTCCTGTGGGTCGTCTACCCCGGAGACGTCGACCGAAACCCGGTCGTAGCGAACGGATGCCAGGGGAATCTGTTCAGCTTGTATGTCTCCGGTTTCGGGTATCGTAATCGTCCACGGGCCGTGGGCCCGCTGTTCTCCTGGGTCAAGGGGTTGTGGCGACCCCGAGTACAACGCCAGTGGACGCGAGTCGATCTGGATGCCTGGACTGTGAATATGACCGAGTAACCAGGCATCTGCCGCGGTGTCGCGGAGTTCGCTAGACAGAACCGGTGCGTACCGGCTGCCTCGCGAATCGAGGTCGGCGTGAAGTACTCCGATCTGAGGAGCGTCATCAGTCGTCGGAAGCTCGTACTCATCGAGCGGGGACTCGTAGACGTGTTCAGCCGAAAACGACCAGCCATCGAAGTGGGCGATGGGCTCGCCGTCCCGTTCGAGCGTCCAGCGTTCCCACTGCCCGTCTCTCCCGAGGAATTGGAGCGTGTCAGCGTCGAGGTTATCGAC
The DNA here is from genome assembly GCF_000336955.1 of Haloferax larsenii JCM 13917. Classification (GTDB taxonomy): domain Archaea; phylum Halobacteriota; class Halobacteria; order Halobacteriales; family Haloferacaceae; genus Haloferax; species Haloferax larsenii. Next base: position 89,758 of record NZ_AOLI01000004.1, read on the forward strand.
CATATCGGGGAGCGCATCGAAGTCGTGGTTCCCGGCTACCACGACGACTGGAATCCCCGCTTCGTCGAGTTGTGCAACTCCATCTTCGAACGCGCCGTACGCCTCGAAGTAGCGATTCTCCTGATCGACGACATCACCAGCAATCACGACCGCGTCGACGTCCCGGTCGATTGCTTCCTGGACCGTCGACAGCCAGACAGCTTTCGGCGACAGCTCCGGACCATCCAAATCATCCGGAATTCGACTCGGGTGACGGCCGAGGTGGAGATCTCCCGTGTACAGTAGTTCCAGGGCATCCTTCATGAGTGCGACTAGACAGTGAGATAGAAGCACAAGTCACGGATAAATAAATGTCACCCATTCCTGAACTACTGGGAGTCGATAGATATCCAGATCTACGTAACGCCAGCTGTTGAAACAGGGTGCAGCAGTTTGTTATTGGCGGCGTCTTAAGACAGTCGCCGCCGAAGACGATTGAGTAATCCACTCGAGGATGGCTTCTCCTCATCTGATGTCCCACTGAGTTCTTCATGAGAGGGGAGTACATCATCAGTAGCCGTGTCCTCGCGATCAGGCTGGCCCTGTCCATTCGATTGCAACTCAGCACCATCCTTGGATTCACTGTCGCCGTGTTGTCCAGTCCAGGACTGGCGGCTAGGGTGGCTTCGACTCCCGTTGCTGGTGACAGTGTCTGTGTCCCTCAATTCTCTGAGGAGAGTCCTCTCGCTGGCAGGGTCAATCCCGAGAACTGTCCGATACTGACGAAGCCGACTCTCTAATTCTGCAATCCGCTCACGCTTCTCGTCAAGTTCACGCTGCTGACGTTGTACCTTTGCGGCTAAACGACGAGCGTCGTCAACGGCGTCGGTATCCACGGAATCAGAACCAGTGTTATGAGCTGGCTCCTGCGAGAGTGCCGTCTCACCCAGGTTTTCGTCTCGGTCATCAGGTGTTGAACGCTCTCGGCCCGTTTGCGGTGTGTAGTAGTCGTCGATAGTCAGGAGCGTCCTAGCGATACACACGTCTCCATACGTCGCGCCGTTCGCGAAGTGGACCCGATCCCACTTACCCCGGTAGAGGCCAGAATCCCGGAACAAGCGATCCATCCGTTCAGGATCGCCGCCGGTCCAAAACCCCAGGTAGAAACACAGCCCCATGTCTGCCTCCGACTGCGAGGGATATCGGCTCTCGGGCGATGCCCAGAGTTCCTTGTTTCCATCGTAGAGAGCCGCGATGGTGTCGCCACTTTTCGAGGCCATCGCCTGCTCTAGGAGTGCGTCATCGTCGAGGTTGACCCCGGGACCAGCGATTTCGTCGAATGTAGTCGGGGGATCATCGGGAAGGACATCTACGCTGCAACTGTGCAGTGCGACTTCGAGCGCCGGATCTTCTATGTCCGGTAAATCGAGGCCATAGCGAGCATAAAGACTCGACTTCGAACCGATGGCCTGTGGTTTCCCGTCACCGGATCCTCCAGTGGATCCATCACCAAAAGATTCGCCATCCTGTGCCTCGTCCCCAGTCTCCGCTGCCGCGTCGACCGCCTGGTCGAGGTCAATTGCCTCAGTATCCGAATCGGGTGAGGACTGAACGTATTCGTAGTGGACACCGAGCAGTGCGTCTTGCCGGCGAGCAATCGTCTCAGGCGTCCCGTCGACGTGGTCCGTCGTGACCGTGAAGAACCGAGCCTCGTCGTACATCTCGACATCACCACGCCGATTGCGACCCGGCGGAAGTTCCCCTTCGAGGAGGACGTGAACACCGCGGCCAGATGGAGAAACCTCGGTGTAGGAATCGAGTCGCTCGACGATATCACGAGCCCAGTCAGTGAGGTCGCCAGTATCAGGGTCACGGCAGTCGTCCAGGTCAACGCCGACGATAGGTGTCTCGGGAGCAAAGACGAATCCAATCCCATCGGTATCGACGCGGTCGCTCTGGTGGAACTCGAGTGCACTCTGGAGATCACGCCACGTTGCAGGGTCTGTCGCACTAGCGTTCGATGTCCCACTGGTATGGTAGGGCTTGATCGGAACCTTTGTCGGCTTCCCATCACGTTCGACCTCCTGCCAACAAATCCATTGCTCACACTCAGCCAATCTATCTGGAATCAGACGCTCGTCGATTTCACTGCTGGACATGGATAGAACTGGGGACTGTTTCAGTCGTGTTCACAGCCAATTCGGTTTCGCGATAAATCTCAGTGCGGCGCCGTGCGCTCTGTGCCCTCTCGGAAACGAGCCTGTGCGTCCAAAACCGTATGACTGCGCGCGGGTCGTGCGGACCTGCGTTCCCTCTCCTTCCAAGACCTATTCTAGGTGTTTCGTCGACAGACGCAGGAAGGCAGGAGGTCGCTTTAGAGAGTCTATAGAGCGCCCGGTGCGCCCAACTAGTGACGCAGATCATCTCCCTCAGAGTCCTCCTCAGCTTGGTCGACCGATTCGATGATATTGCGACCCCCGACGAACCGCCATTCGCGGGGATTGTCGAACGCCTCCTCGGAGAGACGTGCGTAGTTCTTGGTAGTTTTGTGTGGCGCGTTCTCAAGCCGCCCCACATCAACCAGTGCCCTGATAATTTCGTGAGCAACGTCCGTATGCGGGACGATCCACATCTTCCGAACTCCATCGAACGACGCGAGATCATCGTAGTGTTTGACCATCAGTTCCGGGCGGATGTTCGTCACCACCTCAGCAATCACCGCAAGTTGTCGGCTTCCGTCGTCACGCGGAAGGAACGCGGCGACATCGAAGACCATCCCGCCGGCCATCGGCTCGTAGTAGGTCTCGACGAGAAGTCCCCGGTTTCGCAGGTGCCGAGCGATGTACTCGACGTAGACCTTGTGAGCCGTTTTCTCGAAGAGGTCGCCGTTGTTCCGGCCCGCGTAGATCTTCCTGCTGACTGCAGTCTGCCCAGCTGGAGGAACGTAGTAGTACTTCCGACCGTACACGCGCTGAATTTCGAGGAATCCGTCTTCCACCAACTGCTCTTCGTCGATCTCCTCACCTAGCGCATCCCGAATGGTCGTCATCGACTGCGTCAGGTCATACCCTTCCAGTTCACCGTTGATCCCTGCAATCACGTCTCGAAGGAACTGCCGTTCGGTGTCGGTCAGGACACCCCCCTGGTCGAGATTCTTCCCAGCCCCAGGTGTCGCAGGAAGGTCAGAGACGTGGGGTGTGGTTTCTGCGGTTGGGCCCTCCGTTCCTGGAGTGTCTCTATCCGTCGCATCATCCGATTGAACCCGTGATGGCGAACCAGTTCCGAGAACGGTTCCGAACTCGTTGGAAGCCCCGCCCAGAGCAGAATCTGAATGGGATTCCACCTGAGAGTCGTCTTCGTCCGGGGTCCTTGACTCGTCAGTGTCGCCGGGAGCTGGGCGTTCAGCCTTCTCTTCTCTGTCTGGAGGCGTCGGTGGTCGCTCGGTTGTCGCGCTGTTCATCGGGCCGGTTCCATAGCGGGCTGCACGCTGGGCGGCATCTGGCGGGCTGTTGACGCCGGGGACGAGGCAGTACGTGAATCGAGTGCGTGACCACTGCAGTTCGTCTGCCTCCTGGAAGGTCATCTCTGCCGTCTGGCTGTACGTGCCCGCGTCGACCGACTCCTCTCCATCGCTGTGTCCGTCAGGGACGGGAAGCGGCTTGAGCGTCACCAACTCCGGCGTGTCGGTCATGAAGCCGGTATCGGGTAACTGTGCGAGCCACTCACCGCGAGGGAGTGAGGCGATCCGATTCGAGAGGGCGACGGCGTCGAGTTCTTCGTGAAACAGCGTCGTCGCCAGCTCGTCGTCGATTGCGAGTTTGCCGATGAGCTTGGTGTTGATGTTGCGGAGGATTTCCTTGTAGGCCCGCGTATCGAGTGCGTCACGTTTGACCTGCTCCGGGAAGTGAACGATAAGCTCGAACGCGAGAGCGAACTCACGAGCGTCAGGAATCATCTCGTCACGGACGAGACTGGACTGCATGATCGGTGCGGCCTCGTCGATGATCAGGTTCACACAGTAGCCGTCGGCAGGGTCGAGGACAGTCCGGTTCCATCGCTTTCGGAGTCGCACCCACGACCAGAGATAATCCAGCATCAGCACCGTGAAGACGTTACTCGACGCGGGGCGGAACTCACCCGTGTCTATCAGCACGACCGATTTTGAGTCGAGGAGGCCATCGAGGTCGAGCAGCATCTGCTCGTCAGCATACCGCTGGGCTTCGCCGTCCCATTCGGGAACGAAATTCAGCATCCGCCAGATGAAGTCCCGCTCTTTCAGCTTCGTGATGCGGTTGAGGACAGCGTCGATCGACGTGGCGAAGCGTCGTTCCTCGGCACTGAAGTGCCGCGTAAGCGTCGCGTGAAGCTCTGGGTCGCTGACCTCTGGAACTTTCTGTTCGGTCTGCATCTTCGTAGCCGCATCGAGGAGGTCGCTGATGGCGTACGCGTCCTGGCCGTACACCGGGTCGAATAACGCACCGATGAGATTGCTGAGAATCTCCTGTGCGACGAACGCCTGGTTGTGTTGTTCGTCACCGAGGACGTACTCCAGTAGTTCGTTGTACCGGTCGATTTTCTCCTGAACAGCTGCCTCGCGACTCATGCCAGCCGCGATCTGGGGCCGAATGTCGAAGAACGGGAACGCGGGCAGTTCGCCGTTCGGCCCTGGAACCGGGAGATGGACGATGTCGTCGAGGTCGCCGAACTGGCGGAAGTGCGCTCGTTTGTACTCTGTCGCCATACTGCCCCCCTTCTTGTCGAAAATAAAGATCGGCCCGTCGAGTTCGTCGTACGCGCTAAGACCGTCGTTGATCATCGCGGTCGTCTTCCCACCACCCGTCGTCGACGCCCGAAGAACGTGATGGGTGAGTTGCTCCGCAGTGAGACTGATGGGAATGTTGTCGCGGTCGGGAGACGCCGTTTCAGCTTCCCCGATGCACATCCCCGAGTCGAATTCCGCGAGCAATTCTTCGTCGGTCGCGGTGAGCGGCGAGCGAGCGTCTGGAGCACCACCAGACGCGCCACGGCTTGCTTTCGGGAGCGCGCCTGTGCTGGGTACAGTAACGAAATTCGCGAGTTCGTCTGGGCTAGCGACGATGATCGGGTTCTTGCTCTGGAAGCGCTCTCGGATACTCGTCGGGCTCAGTCGCGACCGGCAGAGCGCGTCGAACTCGCGCCCAATCCGACTGACGCTTGCCCCCTCGACGCCGTAGTACGGCCCGCTCAGAGCCGTGAACGCGCCAGTGACGCCGTTCACCACGCTCGGTTCACCAGCCGCTCGTAGGGAGACATCGAACGTCACGGTCGGCTGCTTCAGGTCGATCTGTCCCATTCGGCTGTGTCGCGTCGATTGACCGTCTCCCCCGCCAGAGATGGTGCCCCCGATTTGCTCGGGCGTATCTGGCCGGTGACGCTGCCGTCGCTCCTCTTCAGACGTGCCGAGAATCATCGCGGCAGCCTCCTGCTTGAACGAACTGAAGACACCAGTCGTCCCCATCTTGAGGTTTCGTTTCTGGACCTCCGCTTCCTTCGTCCAGTCACGGCGAGGCGTGAAGACGACCTGGAAGACGAACGGTTCGTCCGTCTCCGTTGCCTGTTCGAGGAGAACGCTCAGGGGCGACCGGAATGAATCCTCGATGTCGACTGAGATCTCGCTGAACTGCGAGAGCAGCGTCATCCAGTCGTTGTTCTTCGTCTCAACGCCCTCCCAGCGAACCATCGCCGGCGGCGTCGGGTCGGCATTCGCGCCACGTCGAGATTCGTCGCCAGTATCTTCAGCTGTGTCGGGGAGGTCTGGTTCGAAGCCGTCCAGTTCGATGAGTTCGTCGATACCTTCGAACGCGGCTAGATTCGCGAGCGTCGCACCAGCGGGCTCGACGTCGTCGACGAAGATATCGGTCGTGGCAAACGGGACGATTTCGAAGTGGAAGCTCTCGGGATACATCGCCCTGACGTTCGCTGCAAGGTGTTCGAGTGCCTCGACCTCGTAAGGCCGAACGCCGAGGTAGAAATCGAAACGACGGGTATCTGCTGGCTTGTGGATCAGGAACTCGAACGTCCGCTGCGTACTCACGAACGAGAGCCGGCGTTCGAGATGGAACGGCATCTCTCGGCCACTGCCAGCTCGGTAGAGGCCGTAGAGGCCTTTGACGACGTGGTCTGGCGTTACCTGCTCACGAGCCGGCGTGATTTTGATATACGGGCGGAATCCATCGTCGTCGTCAGTAGAATCGTCCGATAGTTCATCAGAACCGACTCCTCTCACATCCCGGTCCGGCTGGGATGATCCATCACTCGGAGAGGCGGATGGGTAACTTTCTTCGGCACTGTCAGCAGGTTTTCCACCTTCCGAACTTGGTCCGGAGTCGTCACTCGTCTGACCCTGAATCCGTGTCGAAACCGCGTTCTGGATTTCGGAGTCATCGATGCTCGGAAGTCGTGGTTCCCGTCCTCCAGAGCCGGACCTACGGGATGATCCCGACCCGTTCGTCACCTGGACCACCCCTCGCTGGTGATCAACTGCGACTGCTGTGGGAGCTCGCGCGGAGCGAGTCGCTGGCTGAGGCGGCTATACAGCGGATTGTGGGTTAGCGTGTGCATGTTCGGAAAGAAGGCCACATCGTGAGAGCTGTGACCGATGCCACGAAGCGCCCAGTCAGGAAAGACGTTCACTACACAGGTGGAACGTCCACCCCGACGGGAAGGTGCCTCGCAATGGCGGTATGAAATCTGGCCACGGGTTGGTTCCAATGGAGTCAATGGGTAGGGTGTTCGTTGGGTTCACCCTGCGATGAACTCGAGCAGGGAGACGAGTGCGCCGAGCCCGAAGTACGCGATGACCATTGCACCGCCACCGAGCGTGAGTTTCATTCCCGTCTCTGACCGCTGGGAGTTCGTGCGGGCGGTGAGCCAGACGATCAGGCCCAGAACCAGCACAGTGAGGCCGGCGTACTGGAGCGTCGTGTAGACGACGTCGTAGAGATTGGTGAGGATCGTCTCCCAGCCGGCGACAGAACCACCGGACCCACCCGTGGGGCCGCTGGATTGTGCAGCTGCAGGGCTAACGAAAAGCATCAGTGAGAAGAATGCGGTGACGAGAAGGCTCTCGAAGTTGGGGACTCGCCGGAAGCGGCGGAGGCTGTTCGTGTCGGGGTCGGAGTCTGTGGTGTGCTGGTTCGTCATTGCACACCAGCCGTAAGCTGGAAGGTATAATGTTTGTTTCAGGAATGCGGATTTCGCAATCTTACGGCGGGCGCAAGGTTGCGTCGGACGCACAGATGCGCGAATCTCGCCAATAAATGCGACCTATGAGGGGATTGTGGGGAAACAGTTATGCTCGTTACCAACCACCATAGAGCGAGCAAGTAGTTGCGGTCCCGATCTGTAGTCGAACCATAGTGACCACCATGTCGTATACTACCAGAAGGGGTAGGCTGAACAGCCAGAGGGGACGTCAGCGATGAGCCGATATTCGATTCCCGTGAAAGAGGGAACCCGTGACCGCCTTCGGGCGTACAGCAATCGGAACCTCCTCGACCGACAGTCCTACGACCAGGCAGTGAACGAACTCCTCGATCAAGTGGAGTTCGCCTCTGCCGAAGAACTCAACGCGCAGTACGGGTCCATTGAACGAGGTCGCGTCTAGCTCCCATTCCGTCATCAATAGAATTGGAGACAGCCACCGTTGGCCGAAACGCGACTTGCCTTTCAGTTTTTGGGGTTTCTCGGATACTCAGAGCCCATAGATACCCGCGATGGCGGAGAACAGGATGCCACCCATCGAGACACCAATCATCACGAGCCCCCAAGTGACTCCGCGATAGCCGCGAGTTGAGGTTCGACCGTATCGTGAGCCTCCCGCCCACAGCGCAGCCCCTAGCGAAAAACAAGCCAGGCCCAGATAGGAGAGCATTCCAGACGCTGCTTGCGCTATGGGGAGAAGTCCCGAAGTGCCGCTCGCTCCGTATGGCCAGCCCGATGGGAGAAATCCCGTCCCGCCCATGATGAATGCGATGAGGTCGTAGAACGCATGCATACCAAGGATAGCAACGAGAGCGGCAGCAGCTCCAACCATCATCCCTCGGTAGCGAATCGACCGTCTCGAGTTCGCCTTTGTTGTGAAGAAGCCGATGATGCCGATAACGAGGAAGATCAGCGCGAGATATCTGGCCGTCACCTCTGCGACGGTGAACAGTCGAAACGCAGGATCGACGAGATCGGAAACAGACGGCATAGTTCGTACCTCACAGGGGTTGAGAAAGAAGAAATAGACTTAGAAGGTGCGGAGCACGCACAGTTGCGGCCCCACGGCAGTGGCTACTCACCGTCACCTGTTACCTCGATCGAGACATCAATATCGTCGAGAGTGAGCTCGGGATCATCGTTTGCGAAGAGAATACTGGCTTCTAAGACACTCTCCAGAGTATCCACGCTAGTTGCATTGATCAAAAACCGAAATGGGCAGGTTAATCGAACCAGCTTTTCCAGCTCACCAACGTCGTCAGTCGTGATCTCCTCGTCTTGAAGGTCTCCATAGAGAGCTTCGTGGTTGTCGAATTCCGCCCACCGATCCAGTAGACAGAAATCCGCCAAGGCATGGCGTACAGTTTCGTGTAGTCGAGTACGATAGCCCTCGGGCAATGTCTCGTTCCCGTCGATCGCCTCCTGGATATGCCCTCGATCGACGAGGGAGAGAAATCCATCTGACCAGTCTTTCCGCGTTGGGTTGAGTTCTGACCCACACTCCGGGCAGTAGTTTGCTGTGGGCTTTACGGAATTATTGCAGCTGTCACAGATGACCATACTCCTAGCTTTGCTACGGGCACTATTCAACTCCCTCCGGAGCGTCATAGGTCACTGCGATATTTTTGCGGTATTTGTGGGTTTCAGGCAATTTCACGCCAGAATTGATTAGAGATACCTCAACCTACACGGTTCTATCAGCCACAGCTGGATCTGGTGGCTGAGTCGATAACCCATGTACAAGGACGGACACCGAGGCGTTGCATTACTGCTGATGGTTCCGCTAACAGGTCTGTTCGGGATTGTCGGATTCGGGATGACGATCCTGGCTGTGGCGGTCTGTCGGCTTCCCGATCTCGACCACGATTATAGTTGGCTCCCACACAGAGGACTCACGCACACGATTTGGTTCGCAGTGGGTGCTGGAGCAGTAACGACAGCTGGACTCTATATCGGTCTCATCGGACTCCCTATTGAAATTCCAGCTTGGCCGCTCGCTCTACTCGCAGGAACGACCGTCTTCCTGGGTATCGTCTCGCACCTGATCGCAGATGCCCTTACAGTCGGTCGGGGAGATCACGCAATTCGCCCGTTCGAACCGCTGTCCCCCGAACAGCTCAGATTCGGTCTCGTTCGTTCGAACTCCCGTATCTGGAATGTGGCGTTACTAGTCGGAGGAATCGGAGCACAGTTACTCGCACTGGGGATGTTTTACCGACCCTTCTGACGAAGGTGATTCTCGCGATTCTATTGAATGGATCTTAGGAGAGGTTCTCGATTTTCTCCTTGTCGGCGTCGGTGAGCAACTGAACGTCGTGTTCCTCCTCAAGCTCAGAGATACTCTGTAAAAGCTGGAGCGCTGTCTCTTCATCTCCTTCTTTCAGATGGTACTTCGCCTGTTTGCGCTCCACTTTGGCGACCCCTTTCTTACCGTCGTACCAGGGTACGATTTCGTAGTAGTACTGTTTCGCCTGGTTGAGGTGCGCCCACCATGCGTCTGTGTCTCCCTCCTCTTTGTGGATTTCCTTAGATAGCTTCCAGTGAGCGTCTGCTAATTGATTTGCGATCGATTTCTTCCTGTTCTCGTCGTCGGTGAGTTCGTACGCCTCTTCGAGAAGTTCAATAGACTCCTGGAAATCAGCCCGCTCGCTGCTATCCAGAAGGTCGTCGATACGATCTTGATTCTCGAGTTTCTGGCTCTTCCAAACGGTATTACCGTCGAGGTCGATTGCCTGATACCGCTCGTCACCATCGAAAAGGTACAGAACGATTTCCCCATCAATTTCTCCGAATTCTTGTGGTGGGCCGTTGAGATTCGGCGTCTCGAACTCCGTGATGAGTTCCTCAGACTCGATATCGAAGATGTATACCGAACGGTCGGGATTATGGGTTGCTGTGGAAGCGTACCGACCGTCCTCGGTAATCGAACACTCCCAGATGTTCGCATCGAACTCGTGCTCGATGATTTGCTGGCCGTCAGGAGCGACAACGTTGAGTGTCCCAGCGAGATCTTGATTATCAGCTTCGCCGATGTCGGTAACAACGACGTGCCCGGTGTTTGCGACAGCAACGTTTTCTGCACGAGTTACGGCGAAGGCGTGTTGAACCTCCCCGTCCCCTCTGACTAAGACGATTGGAGCACCATCGTTCATTCCAGTTCGTCCGTACAAGCACCGCCACTCCCCATTTGGCGATGGCACCGACGAGAAGGTGACTCGCTCGCCACGAAACTCTCCCTGGATGAACTCCTTGTCTAATGGGCTGTCAATCACGATATCTGGTTCCGGCCCAGAGACGTCCTTCGATTCCGAATTGGTGTCGTTCCCCGAACCGAATAACCGGCTAAGCAATCCCATAACACTAGTCACTGACGAATATGTGATAAAGGCACACAATGGTTCTGACAACAACAAACGCCCCCTGCTTTTCGATTAAGACAGCACGATTAAGCGTCTCTATGGTGCGGAGGAGAGCGTGTTTCCGAAAAATAATGAAAGGGAGGTTGTATTGGTGAAGTAAATGGACCCCATTGAAGAGGCCCTCGATAATGCCAATACATCCGCTAGCGATGATTTCGGTTTCCGGTCAGCCTTGCATACATTAAAGCGACAAATCGATGGGGAAGTCCGGAACGAACTTCTCTACAATATTGCTCTTCTCGAATCCACCGACGCCGAACATCCGCTACTGGAAGCACTTCGAGGCTACCAACGTTGGGAGAACGAGCAAGACTACGAGAACGGAGCAGAGCACGCCCTGAAGAAATACGAAGAGGGAATCGACCAAGCCCTTGATGACTGCTGGTTTCACGTAGCGAGCTGGTCCCTCGCCGCGTACATCGATCTCGCTGACTCATTGAGCCACGAAGACCGGTTACAGCAGGCCGTCGACGACGCTATCGAATTGCTCGAAGAGCAGTATTCAGAGTTCGATACAGACGAGGGGAGTGCGGGACGCATCTTGGATGCGATCTCGGAAGCGGACCTTCGATCGATTGATTCAGCAACACTTGATCGACTTGTCGAGTTCTCTTGGACTCGTGCGGAGTACACCAACAAGCAACACAACTACCATGCGCAGCGGAATTACCTCCATCGTATCCGTCAAATCCAGGAACAGAGGGACGGATCAATCGAAGATGTCCAAGAGGGACTGATTGAGTCCTATGAGAACGAGATTGAGTTCCAGAAGACGCGAGGTCACTTAGTGACTGCAACGACGATAGAGGAAGCACTGAAAGAGTGTGAGTCGTTTGCCGATGAGGAGACGCTCAATCGATGGCGGCTTGTAAAACGCAGGGAGAACCGAAAGGGAATCGAGCAGGAGATGAAGCCTGTTGGTGGTGAAGTACCTGATGAAGTTGCCGAGAATTTTACTTCTATTGCGGACACTCTAGTTGAAAATTTCGAGAAGGCTGCCAGCGAGTTCTCGCCAGAAAAGGCGTTCTTGGGTCTCGTGAAGGTCCCTGTCTTTCTTCCACATCTTGATGACGAACCCTCCGACTCTGGGGTGCAGTCCGGAGAGGAGGAAGAAGGGGAGAATTGGTTTCCGACAGCTTCGCTCACCGATATCTTCCCACGACGGCATATGACTCATGAGGGAGACTCAGTCTCCAGCGAAACATCAGATATCGATGTTCCCGATGGGTATTCCGCTGAGGCACGATTATCGGTCGGGTTGACTGCCCGGGTATTGTATAAACTCATCAGTCAAGGGTTGATCAAGGAGCATCACTTCTTCACGTTGCTTGAGTCGATTGACGGGGCGACTGTCGATGACAAAGCCTTCCTGACGGACTTCATCATCGCGTTCTTCGAGGACCGACATGCAGAGGCGGTCCATCTCGGGATGCCCCGTCTCGAGGGAGTAATAAAACACCAGTTGGAGGCCTCGGGCACTGCGATTACTGCGTCCATTCGCGGCGAGGATCTTCCGAAGACGTTTGGTGGGTTGATGAATCGGTTGGACGGGTTGCTGAACGAGGACTATGTGACGTTTCTACGGTTCAGATACCACGACGCTACTGGGGAGGCGCTGCGGAATCGTACTGCGCACGGTGAACTCCGGTATAAGGAGGCTCACTACGATTTCTCGGCGTCACTGCTTGTGGAGATCTTCCGGAGTGCGGTGTATATTAGTGAATTAGATCAAGAGTAGTTGGTGTAGGGGAATACGGCTCTGTGAACCCTCCAACCTGGACAGAAGTCGCGTTCTGAATAGTGGAGACGGGCGAGAGTATGTGTCAGTGGTGATTCTTGAAACCCTTATTCATCAGCATTACTATCACGCGGGCTTCTCGCGCATGAATCGCATCCAGAACAGCGCGAAGATTCCGAGCACGAGCCATTCGATGAAGATGATTGTATTCGAGATTGCGGCGTTGAGGTAGCCGAAGAGGTCGGTAGCTCCCGAAAGGAACGAGGTGGGCGAGACGCCATAGGAGTGGGTCTCCAGGTAGTACTGGGACCGAGAATCGCGCCAGTTGTCGCCGGCAAAGTGGGCACGGACGAGCGTCCCCGAGAGAGGAACTGTCGCTCGACCGTTCGCATCTGTCGTCACGTTTTGTACGCTGGCCCCATCGAGACTGACCAGTCGATTCGGGATCGGATTTCCGGCAGAATCAGAGAGGAACACCTCGGCTGTCCCAGCGCTGTGGTTCATCGTCACCGTGAGTCGTGACTCCTGATACCGGACGACGCTCACAGAGGTATCGACCGGAAGCCCCCAGACATCGCCTGCCTGCGCACTCACGGTCTCGCCCATCGTTCGATCCAGACTTTTCAGGATGCCCGCGTACTGGTCGTAGAGGTAGGTCGGCTTCGTGTTCTCCGGGGCGACGATGGTACTCGGCAGCGACGCCGCTGGAACTGATCGGTTCTGAGCGACGTACGTCGTCTCCCACCAGATACGCTGGTCTGCGGTTTGTTCCGCGAGGACACTTACGTTCCCGGGACTCATCCGATATCGGAGCATCGCTGGATAGGCCCCGTTGTACGAATGGGACGCTTCAACTTGGGTTGTCCCGCTCTGGGTTCGCTCTTCGACGTGCGTATTCCGAGAGACAGAGTAGAATCGCCACGGCGCCGTGACGTACATCGTCTTTTCGCCGATCTGGATTTCCACGTCTTCCCATGCAGCTGCGCCAGCTGCGAGTCCCTGCTCGCCGCTCCAATTGACGGCGACGATGTCTCGACCCGGTCGGTCGTACACCTGAACGTCGATGGAGAGGTCGTCGCTGTTGACCGTCTCGATGGGAACCGAGTACTGGAGTTCGACCGTCCGGTTGACCGTTCGTCGGTTGTTCCACTCGGAACACTGTGCGCTAGAGACGCCGTAGTGAGTCTCCATCTCGACCTCTATTCGAAGTGTCGCAGTGAGGTCGTAGTTCCCCGGTGGGAGCCGACGAGGTCGAGACGTCGTGTAGTTCATCGTCGTCCACATCCCCGGTCGCGTTCGGTCGAGGCTGATGTTCCCCGCTGTGACGTTCACGATCGACGCGTTCGAATCGATGAGCCGGTAGTTGGCCCAGCGCGTCAGGGGATAGGTGTGATTGTGGGTGACCGTCGTGTTGCCCTGCTTGTGGTGGTGGGTGATCGTGCAGGTTCCGCTCTCGCTGTAATCGGCTGGCTCTTCGATGCGGTAATCCCACGGGACGTAGGTGGTGAGCTGCCAACTCGGGGTGACGTACCGGCCGTCGTGCCAGACACCAGGGATAACGTCGATGTTCCCGACGTACGCATCGCGGACGAGCGCATGAGAGCCGGGCTGCCACTGGAGGTTGACGTTGGCGCCGTCGGTGGTCGGGAATACCTCGATTCCGTTCTCTGTGGGTACGACGGACGTGCTTCGCGCTGCGGACTCACTGGGAGCCATCTCGGAGTGTTGAAGGAGCGCTTCGATGATCTGGATCTTCCGCTCGATAACGGTGCTGTAGTACGAAGAGAGGACGAGCGCCTCGTCTGGATTCGTGACGGTGAGGTTCCCGTCGACGCGCTCGACGTCTGCGTTGTACACCGGATTCCACCAGCCGTTCGGGTGCCTGACTTCGACGGTGTACTGGCCGTTGTTGCTCGTGGCTCGACTCGGGTCGCCGGTATAGATCGGGAGAATTCGGAACTCGCCGTCCCACCAGTCTCGGAGGGTTGTCCACTGGTCACGGTACGGGACCTGGACGAATCCGTGGAGCCCGGATTGGTACATATCAGACTCGTTCGCGATGAGCAGTGCGTCGCGTGATTGGATGTTCGAGTCCCAGAGCTGGACCGGCTGGGTAACGACGGTCCGGTTCACTTCGGTGATTGTTCCGTTCTCGCCGTACTCGTAGACCTGCACGACACTGGACCCCCGCCCTGGGTCGGGATCGTTACTCGCCAGCACCCGAAAGGTGTCGTCGTAATCTTTCTCGACGCCGGGTTCTGGACTGGGGATTAGCAGATCGCCTGCCGCTGCGCCGATGACTGCGCTGGAGACGAGCAGGAAGACGACGCCGGCGACGACGAGCCGTGTCTTCACGGGGTTTCCAGGAAGACTAAGCGGAGGTCGACGCAGTCGTTTCGTGGATCCGGCAACTCGACGAAGTTTCGAGGGGGACGAGCGACCCTCGCGAGACTTATCCGAGGACATACTGCAGGAGGTCCACGAACGTTCCGAAAGCGGTCCCGACGACGAACAACCCACCGCCTGACATCGCGAGCCGTCGGCCCCAGGCACGGCGATAGAGGCTGTGGCTCCCGAGCCAAGCCATCACGCCCAGGACTAACAGGACAAGTCCGGCGTAGACGAACACTGTTGCCGTCCACGGCGGGAAGTCGAGCATTGAACTGAAGTCCACGGCTGCGAGTATTGTCTCTGGACGCAACTGCTGGAATACGAAGAGAGACAGCCATCCGAGGTCGGTGAACGAACCCAAGACATCACCAACGATGTAGAATCGTTCGATTGGGATTGTCAGTGGTCCCGTAACGGGGAGCAACAGGTCAGGCAGGCGCTCAAGGAAGCCACCAGCGAACGGCAGCGGGAGGTGGAACTGGTGAGGTGTCAGCATGGTCGTCGCTATCGACGAGGCTGTACCGCGAGAAAAGTCCTCTAAGAATGCGGAAATCGCAGGCTTGCGCCTGCCGCAACAGTGCGCTGTACGCAGGAATGATTAGCTCCGTAGATAAGATCTCCACCCAGCTCTGAGATTGATTTCACCACAGAACATTTTCTCTCGGATCTCGGCATCGAGTTCCTCGAACAGTTCCTCGAAAGCGTCCGGGGCCAGATCGGGACAACTTGCCCCTTTTCGATACAATCGAAGATTCGGATGCTCATGATAATACTCTCCATCATCGTCCCTAGTCCATCGAAACTGTAGGTGACGTGTACTCTCACCCGGTAGATTCTTGAAGACATCTGCTCCTCGTTCAGGAACGTACACGTGCTGAGCTTCCTTCGCTTCTAATTTAGGATACTCCTCATACACCCACTCGATTAGTGGTTCATAATCGACTTCCTCTCCTGAAAACGTCATCTCTCGAATGCTCTCCGGGATAGCTCCGAGTAGTGACGAAAAATACTCAGCGCTTATCCAGCCAAAATTTGAGGTCTTATTACTATTTTCGTCAGTCCATCGAATACGAAGCCCCAATTTCCCGTCCTCAAATACGCTGGAGTCACCGTTCAGTCTCTTGAGTTGCAGTAGTTTCCGATGCCCAGAGCTAGGATTGTAGTCAGAAATAATCATCTCAAGCTGCTCATATTCCAGATACCGTGCATATTCAGCTAGAAGATAACGATCTAATTTTGATAACGAGACATCAGAAACGAGTGAGAGACAGAAATCGTAGATACGTCTCCACTTGATTTCTACCCTTTCT
>NZ_AOLI01000005.1 GCF_000336955.1 Haloferax larsenii JCM 13917
CACTCGCAGACGAGAATAAATTCCTCACTCGAGGAATGTTGGAGTCGAACAAGATGTCGGTGTGGACCCGTCGTGTTTCGTGATAAGTTGGTAACACAAATGAACTATTTAATGATTTCTATACATACCGTAACAATCGCTCCAATTGGGACAGATGAGAGAAATCATTAAATAGTTCATTTGTGTTACCGACCATTGATACACTCGCAGACGAGAATAAATTCCTCACTCGAGGAATGTTGGAGTCGAACAAGA
>NZ_AOLI01000006.1 GCF_000336955.1 Haloferax larsenii JCM 13917
GCGACGGCCTTCGCGAGCATCGTCTTCCCGGTGCCCGGCGGCCCATAGAGCAGGACGCCCGACGGCGGGTCGATACCGACCTTCTCGAACATCTCGGGGCGGTCGAGCGGCATCTCGACCGTCTCGCGGACCTCTTCCATCTGGTCTTCGAGTCCGCCGATGTCTTCGTAGGTCACGTCGGGGCTGTGTTCGACTTGCATGACACGCGCCCGGACGTCGGTCTCTTTGTCGAGTCGCTTGACGATAGAAAGCGAGTTGTTCACCGCGACACGCGCGTCAGGTTCGAGCTTCTCGCGCATCTCGTCGGTCACTTCGGTGAGGGCCTCTTGGTTGTTACCGTGCTGCTTGATGATGACCCCCTCGTCCGTGATTTCCTGTACCGTCGCAACGAAGAGCGGTGATTGCTTGAGCTTCTTATTCTCGTGCGTCAGACGCTCGAGCTTCTGTTGATACTTGTTATTCTCGGCGTTCGCATCGAGAAGTTTGTCCCGCATCTCCTCGTTTTGCGATTCGAGAACCTCGAGCCGCTCTTGAAGGGCGGTGATCTTCTCCTGCTGCGACGCCGCGTCCTTGTCGTAAGGAAGGTCGACGTCGTCCACAGTGTCGGTCATCACCCGGGGTAGGACGCAGGCTCATAAGAGGCTTCGGGTGTGTGTGGGCTTCGCCGCCTGTAGACCTTCTTTACGGGGGATAACGAGTCTGACACGTGTCATACAAATTCCCTACAGTAATAAATCTGGATAGCAAATATTATCTAATAGCATTTCATCGTGTGTGGTACGATGAGCACCACCGAAGCAGTCGAACGCCAATCCGAACCTCACTCAGAAGACCGCTGGGAAACGGTTCGTGACATGCCTCCGAGCGCGAAATTGGTCGCGAAAATCCTCGATTACGAGGACACACTCACCCAGAGCGAAATCGCCGAGGAGTCGCTGTTGCCGCCACGTACCGTTCGGTACGCGCTTTCCCGCCTCGAAGAAGAAGGCGCTGTCGACTCCCGGTTTTCGTTCTCGGACGCGCGCAAGCGGCTCTACACCCTGCAGCTTTAAATCAAAAGACGGGCCCACGTCGGCCCATGACTGACCACGCCACTGTCGGCCGCGCGCTCCGCGAACTCGCCGACAGCGACGCTCCTTCTCGGCGTCGCCAACACGAAGCTGTCGTTGCCGCCGCGCGCGACGCGTTTTCCACGCTCGAACGCGCGGCCGATTTTCTCGACGAAGACGGTGAAGAGCGACTTCGCCGTGCTGTCGGCGCCGCAGCGCGACAGGGCGACCACGACGTTGCGCGCGAGGGCCGAGCGTTACTGGACGCACTCGACTCGCTGCGTTCGTCTCTCGACAGTCCCAACTCCGTCTCCGAGAGACGCCCCGTTCAGTCCGGTCGCACAACCGTTTTCAGCGGCGGCGGCGAAGCAGCGGATAGATGACACGGGTGATACACACCGGCGACACCCACATCGGGTATCAGCAGTACCACTCGCCGGACCGACGGCAGGACTTCCTCGCGGCGTTCGAGCAGGTGGTGAGCGACGCCATCGACGAGGACGTCGATGCGGTCGTCCACGCGGGTGACCTCTATCACGACCGACGACCCGAACTCCCCGACTTACTCGGGACGCTCTCTGCACTGCGTCGGCTTGACGGCGCAGGTATCCCGTTTCTGGCTATCGTCGGGAACCACGAATCCACGCGCGGCGGCCAGTGGCTCGACCTCTTCGAGCGACTCGGGTTGGCGACCCGTCTGGGGGACGACCCGGCTCTCGTCGGCGACGTGGCCTTCTACGGACTCGACCACGTGCCGCGGTCCCGACGCGACGAACTGGACTACCAGTTCGAGCCACACGACGCGCCCCACGCCACTCTTGTCGGGCACGGACTCTTCACGCCCTTCGCACACGCAGACTGGGAGACCGAGACGGTCCTCGAAGAGTCGAACGTCGAGTTCGACGCGGTCCTCCTCGGCGACAACCACGTCGCGGACGTGACGACCGTCGACGACACGTGGGTCACGTACTGCGGCTCGACCGAGCGCGCCAGCGCGAGCGAGCGCGACCCGCGCGGGTACAACTTTGTCACCTTCGAGGACGACACGGTCGATATTCGCCACCGGACGCTCGAAACCCGACCGTTCGCGTTCATCACGGTCGACCTCGCCGAGGGTGAGGGAATCGAGCGCGTCCGCCAGCGCGTCCGTGAGTTCGACCTCGAAGACGCGGTCGCTATCGTCGAACTGACCGGTGACGGCGAGTCAGTGACGCCCGCCGCGGTCGAGACGTTCGCGGTCGAGCAGGGGGCGCTCGTTGCGCGCGTGACCGACCGCCGCGAGGTCGACACCGAAGCGGAGCAACTCGCGGACGTCTCCTTCGCCGACCCCGACGACGCGGTCAACGACCGAATCCGCGAGATGGGGCTGTCGAGCGCCGCCCTCGACGTCGACGAGACGGTTCGGGCGAGCAAGACGGCCGATTCGAACGTCCGTGACGAGGTTCGCGAGCGCGTCACCACCCTACTTTCGGACGACCCGAACGCGCTCGTCGCCGCCGACGATGGAGACGAGAGCGGTACGGGAGACTCCGGCCAGGCCGACGACAGTGCTGACGAATCTGAGGCAGTCGAGGACGAGGGCGAACCTGAGGCAGTCGAAGGTGAGACCGAACCCGAGGTAGTCGAAGACGAGGACAATCCCGAGGGAGTTGACGGCGAAACAGTCGAGACGGAGTCCGAAGACGACTCGCCACCGGAACAACCGAACGCCGCCCAAGACAGCTCGCTGGGTGATTTCGCATGAGATTCACACGCGTTTCTCTCCGGAACTTCAAGCCCTACGAGGACGCCGAACTCGACCTCCGAGACGGCGTCACGGTCATCCACGGCGTCAACGGGAGCGGAAAATCGTCCCTCCTCGAAGCGTGTTTCTTCGCGCTCTACGGGTCGAAGGCACTCGACGGGACGCTCGAAGACGTGGTGACGACCGGCGAAGACGACGCCGAGATAACACTGGAGTTCGTCCACGCGGGCGGCCAGTACCGCATCGACCGCCGGGTTCGTGTCTCGGGAGACCGCGCGACGACGGCCAAGTGCGTCCTCGAAGGCCCCGACGAGACTATCGAGGGTGCGCGCAACGTCCGCAAGGCTGTCGCGTCGCTCCTGCGAATGGACAACGAGGCGTTCGTCAACTGCGCGTACGTCCAGCAGGGCGAGGTCAACAAGCTCATCAACGCCACGCCTTCCCAGCGGCAGGACATGATAGACGGTCTGCTGCAACTCGGCAAACTCGAAACCTACCGCGAACGTGCAGGCGACGCCCGGTTGGGAGTTCAGGACGTGCTGACGAGCAAGCGCAGTGTCCTCGAAGACGTCGAGTCGCAAATCGAGACCAAGGAGGACGAGAACCTCCACAGCAGGCTCAACGCACTCGAATCAGAACTCTCAGAGGTCACGTCGAAAATCGAGCGCTACGAAGACCAGCGCGACAAGGCACGGCAGACACTCGAAGCGGCCCAGTCCACACTCGACGAACACGAGGAGAAACGCGAGCGACTGGCCGAGGTCGAATCTGCCATCGACGAACTCAAAGAGAAAATCGCAGACGACGAGACGACGCGCGACCGACTCACAGAGAGAATCCGCGAACTGGACGAGAACGTCGACGAACTCGACGATAGCATCGCGGCAGCCGTCTCGAAAACCGACCTCGACGAGGCCAGCGACGACGCGCTCGCAGCAGCGCGAGAGACGCTCGACGACCGTGAAGCCGAGATTCGCGAAGAACTGTCGGATGCGCGCACCAAGGCCCAGGCGCTCACGACGCAGGCCGACCGCCTCAAAGAGCGGGCCGAGGACCTCGAATCGCGCGCGAAGGAGAAACGCGAGAGCGCCGACGAGGACGAGGCGGCCGCGGGCGACGCGGCGGCCGACCTGGACGAACTTCGCGAGACGCGGGCTGATATCGAGTCGTCGCTGGCGTCCATCGACGAAAGGTTCGAAGACGCGCCTGTCGAACGAGGGGCAGCGGCCGACCTCCTCGCCGAGCGTCGAGACACGCTCTCGGAGACCCGCGAGTCGCTCGCCGAGACGGAGACCGAATTGAAGAACGCGCGCGAGCGACTGGCGGAAGCCCGCGAACTCCGCGACGCTGGCAAGTGTCCCGAGTGCGGGCAGCCGGTCGACGAGTCGCCACACGTCGATGCCATCGCCGAACGGGAGGCGGCGGTCGAGTCACTCGAAGCAAAATGCGAGTCACTCGAATCGAAGGTCGAATCCTGCCGGTCGGCAGTCGAGGCTGCCAAACAACTGGAAGCGGCCGAGAGCCGCGCCGCATCTCTCGAAGACCGTCTCTCGCTCGCCGAAGAACGAATCGCCGACCGCGAAGAGACTGTGGAATCGCGGCGTGACGCGGGCGAAACGAAGCGCGAGGAGGCGACGGAACTCGAAGCCGACGCCGAGGAGAAACGCGAGGCGGCCGCGACGCAAGCCGACCGCGCGGCGACGGTCAAAGAGACGGTCACAGAGCTCGAATCCGACCTCGAAGCACTCAGTGACCGCCGTGACGACCTCGACCGAGTCGAATCGCTGCTCGACGACCGCGAGGCGGCAATCGACGACCGGGACCGACTCCGAGAGAAGCGCGAGACGCTCGCCGAGGTCAACGACGAGCGCCGTGAACATCTGCAGGACCGCCGCGACCGCCGTGCCGACCTTCGCGAAGCGGTCGACGAAGACGCGGTCGAAGACGCCCGCTCGCGCAAGCAGAAGGCCGAATCGTACATCGAGCAGGTCGAATCTGACGTGCTTCCCGACCTGCGCGAGAAGCGCGACGACCTCCAGAGCAAGATTGGCGGGGTGAAAGCCGACCTCGAACGCCTCTCGGAACTCCGAGAGCGTCGTGAGGAACTCGCCGAGCGCGTCGACGCCCTCCAGTCGCTCCACGACGAGGTGACGGACCTCGAATCGACTTACGGCGACCTCCGGGCGGAACTCCGCCAGCGGAACGTCGAGATTCTCGAACGGATGCTCAACGAGACGTTCGACCTCGTCTACGGCAACGACGCCTACTCGCGCATCCGCCTCGACGGCGAATATGGGCTTACAGTGTTCCAGAAAGACGGGACTGCGCTCCAACCCGAGCAGCTATCGGGTGGCGAGCGAGCCCTGTTTAACTTGAGCCTCCGGTGTGCTATCTACCGACTTCTCGCTGAGGGTATCGACGGGGCTGCACCCCTCCCACCGCTCATCCTCGACGAACCGACCGTCTTCCTCGACGACGGCCACGTCTCCCGACTCGTGAACCTCGTCGAAGAGATGCAGCGCCGCGGCGTCAAGCAGATTCTCATCGTCAGCCACGACGACGAACTCGTCGGCGCGGCGGACGACCTCGTGCGCGTCGAGAAGAACCCGACGACCAACCGGTCGTCGGTCGAACGAACCGACGCGCCGGACCTCCAGAGCGCGCTGGCAGACGACTAACACCGCGCTGTCGCCGTCTGTGGTCTTAGGGCCGGACTCCCGTCCCTTCAGCGCCGAAGGTGAGAGACACCCTCGTGAGCGACTGCCGTCGCCTCGTATCCACGCTCGCCGTACACGCGCGTCTCTTCGATGAGTCCCGCGATTTTGAACTCCGTCAGGAGGCCGTGGAGGTCGCTCTCGCAGAGGTCGTAGGCGTCCATGAGTTCGACGACAGAGAGGGGGCCGCGCTCGACGAGTTCGACGAGGAGTCCGAGTGCCTGCTCGGTCGGCACGGCGACGAGCACTCGGCGGGCTGATTCGGGAACGGCGCGTGCGGCGGTTTCGAGTGGTGACTCGCCGCCCACGTCTTCGAGTTCGGCGTTCGGAAAGTGGCGCTCCTCGCCGGTCTTCGGGTCGCGGACGCGACTGGCGTCGCTGGAGCGTTTGACGAGCAAGTACGTGCGGCCGTCAGGCCCGCGGACCGTGCGCATGGTCGGTCGAAAGCGTCGGCGACTGTTAGCGGTTGCGCTCGTCGGCGTGGGCGTGGGCGTGGGCGTCGGCGTCGCCTTTCTCGCCGCTGTTGTCCCGGTCGGCGTCGCCTTTCTCGCCGCTGTTGTCCCGGTCGGCGTCGCCTTTCTCGCCGCTGTCGTCGCCCTCGCCGTCGTCACTGTCCTCGTCGCTCGACCAGTCGTGTGCCTGGTACTCTCGGTAGAGAGAATACACACGGGTGAGCGCAAGCACGCCGAGGAGTGTCGCACCGCCGCCGACGAGCGTCTCACCGCGGAAGTAGATGAGCATCGGGCCGACCGTGACACCCGCGACACCCACGTTTGCGAGGATGACGCTGGCCCAGAACATCCGCGACTGCTCGGGGTTGATGTCGGCGGTGAACTCGGGGGCGTCATCGGAATTCGCATCCTCGCCGGGGATGTCGACGCGCGGGACGTTCGGGAGGTCGGTTTCGGGATTTCCCCAGCGTTTCTCAGGGTCTCCCCACCGCTCCTCCGGGTCCCCCCAGCGAGCAATAGGGTCGATTTGGGGAGCGTCGTCCTCATCGCGCCGCTCGTCGTCCGTCACGCTCTCACCGAGATACCGTGCCGAGAAAAAGGGACCGTTTCGAGTACCAATCAGGCGCAGTCGTCGAGGCTCATCGACCGGGTGGCCTCGACCCAAGCAAGTGGGTTCTCCGCATCGTAGAACACCACGCCTCCGTCGATATCGTAGGATTCGATCGTCTCGGCTCCTGTCGGACCACTGGGTCCAGTGCCGTCGATCGTGCCATCCCACCGTTCCGAAGTTGCGTGGTCGGTCATATCGCGTGTCAATGAATGTCACACATATATAAATGTCTTTCCGTAATTTGAATAACGAGTAGAGAGTAGTCTGAAAGCTAGGGTCCACAGAAGCGCGGGGATTTTAATCGGGCCCGCCAAATCGATTGCCATGACGCAGACGGGTCTGACCGAATTCGGGGGGAACGATGCCGACAGCGTCGGCGACGCGCGGCCGGACGGAGAAGCCGCTATCGCCGAAGTTGTCGCTGGCGACGCCGACCAGTACGTCGCCGACATCATCGACACGGACGAGGTACGATTTCCCGACCCCCAGGGGACGGTCGAGCTGGCTGTCACCCAGGTAGACTACACTATCGAGGGAAGCGGCCGAAACGAGTACCCCGTAATCCACATCTTCGGTCGGACGGCGGAGGACGACACGCCCGAGCACATTCGCGTCCTCGGGTTCGAACCGTACTTCTACGCGCCGACCGAGAGCCTCGACGACGACCTCCTCGACAAGGACGTCATCACGCGAACAGAGGATGGATACGAGAGTATCCGCGGTGAGGAACTGACGAGGATTCACACGCGAACCCCCCGCGACGTTGGACAGATTCGCGACGAGTTCGACCACTACGAGGCGGACATTCTGTTCCCGAACCGCCTTCTCATCGACAAGGACATCAAAAGCGGCGTCCGCGTCCCCGACCGCCGCCTCGACGACGGGTCGATTCAGGTTCCGCATCAGGAAGTCGAACCGGCAGACGTCGAAGCGAACCTCCGGGTGAACACCTTCGACATCGAGGTGAACGACCGCAACGGCTTCCCCGAAGACGGCGAAGAGCCGATTATCTGTCTCACCAGTCACGACTCCTATCTCGACGAGTACATCGTCTGGCACGCCGTCGCCGACGAGGGACTCGGCAAGCGCCCCGAGTCGCTGCCGAACTACGACTTCCTCAACGACGACTCTGAGGTCGAGGTCCGAACCTTCGACGACGAGGACGCGATGCTCGATGCGTTCCTCACGTACATCGAGGAAACCGACCCAGACATTCTAACTGGTTGGAATTTTGAAGATTTCGACGCACCGTATTTCCTCGACCGACTCGACGTGCGGAACCCGACGAGTGACTACGACCTCGACCCGGACCGCATGTCTCGCCTCGGTGAGGTCTGGCGCAGCGGGTGGGGTGGCCCGGACATCAAGGGTCGCGTCGTCTTCGACCTGCTGTATGCGTACAAGCGAACGCAGTTCACCGAACTCGAATCCTACCGACTCGACGCCGTCGGCGAACTCGAACTCGACGTCGGCAAGGAACGGTACTCCGGCGACATCGGGGACCTCTGGGAACAGGACCCGGAGCGTCTCTTGGAGTACAACCTTCGCGACGTCGAGTTGTGTGTCGAAATCGACCGCAAACAGGACATCGTCGCCTTCTGGGACGAGGTGCGAACCTTCGTCGGGTGTAAACTGGAAGACGCGCCGACACCCGGCGACACGGTCGACATCTACGTCCTCCACAAGGTTCACGGCGAGTTCGCCCTCCCCTCGAAGGGCAAACAGGAGTCGGAAGACTACGAGGGCGGTGCCGTCTTCGACCCCATCACGGGCGTCAAAGAGAACGTGACGGTGCTGGACCTGAAGTCGCTGTACCCGATGTGTATGGTGACTGTCAACGCGTCGCCGGAGACGAAGGTCGACCCCGAGACCTACGACGGGGAGACGTTCCACGCCCCCAACGGGACGCACTTCCGGCAGGAACCGGACGGCATGATTCGGGAGATGGTCGACGAACTCCTCGCAGAGCGCGAGGAGAAGAAGGGTCTCCGTAACGACCACGAACCCGGCACGTCCGAGTACGAGCAGTTCGACCGGCAGCAGGCCGCAGTGAAGGTCATCATGAACTGCTTCTCGTCGGATACCGACGTGCTCACTCCGAGTGGAGTCCGGAACATCCGTGACCTCGATGTCGGCGACGAGGTGTACTCGCTCGACCCGGAGACGATGCGGATGGAGGTAAAACCGGTCGTCGAGACGCACGAGTACCCCGACTACCGCGGGGAGATGGTCGATATCGAGACGAGCAAAATCGACTTCAGCGTCACGCCAAACCATCGGATGCTGGTCAGAAAAGACGACAAAAACGGCGCGTCGTGGGACGACTTCCAGTTCGTCGAGGCCGGAGACCTAAACGAGTCGTCGCACTACGAACTCCCACACGGATGGGAGGGACCCACGGGAACCAGCTTGGAGACTGTCGACCTCACCGAGCTTCTCGACGGCGACTACGAGGTATGGGCCAAAAACGAGGTCCACGGCCACACCCTCGCGGCCGAACTCGGGTGGTACCCCGACAAAATGGAGAAACAGGGTGAACCCGGAACCGGGTACGTGTTCTCGGCTGAGGAGTTCGAGGAACACAGAGCGTATCTCGACGAGGTCTGCTCGGTGTTCTACGTCCACAGCGAACGCGGCCGAAAGTGGATTCCGCGGTTCTACGACGCCGACGACTTTCTCGAACTCCTCGCATGGTACATCACGGAGGGGTCGGTGTACACGTCCGAGGACAAGGCGTTTGGCGAGAACTTCCGTGGTTCGTCGACGACAGTCAACATCGCACAGGACGCCGTCGCGGATGGCGGCGGACACGACGACCACACCGCTATCGGTGAACTCCTCGACCGAATGGGGTTCGACTACTATGTCGACGGGAAGGGGTTCCAGTTCACATCGAGAGTACTCGGTCGCTGGTTGGAGACCACCTGCGGTGACAACAGCTTCGAAAAGCGGATTCCTGACCTCGTGTTCGACGCAAGCCACGAGCAGAAAGAGCGCTTCTTGGACACACTCGTCGCTGGCGACGGTGACAGGCAGGTGAACAGCTGGCGCTACACGACGTCTAGCGAGCGACTTCGAGACGACGTCCTCAGGCTCTGTGCACACCTCGGGAAAACCGCGAGCTACAACCACGACAGTGGTTCGTGGCGCGTCTACTGCACCGAAGACGCGAAAAACAGCTTCCGAATGCACCGTTCGGGCGGACAGAGTGAGGCCGAAGACGGCGCGTACTGCGTGACTGTCGCCGACAACCACACCCTTCTGGCCGGACGTAACGGAACGTTCCAGTTCGTCGGTCAGTCACTTTACGGTGTTCTGGGGTGGGACCGCTTCCGTCTGTACGATAAGGAGATGGGTGCCGCGGTGACGGCGACCGGACGGAGCGTCATCGAGCACACCGAGTCCGCCGCGAACGATGCGGGCTACGACGTCGCCTACGGAGACACCGACAGCGTCATGTTGGAGGTCGGACACATTTCGCCGGAAGACGTCGAGGGCGACATCGAAGTGACAGACGAGATGCGCGAGGCCCACCCGGAGATGTCCGAAGCAGAACTCGAGTCCCTCGCCGCGACCATCGAGAAGGGATACGAGTTAGAAGAACACATCAACGGGTCGTACGACGAGTTCGCCCTCGAGGAGTTAGACGCCCACCACCACCGCTTCCAAATCGAGTTCGAGAAGCTCTACCGACGGTTCTTCCAGGCGGGAAAGAAGAAGCGCTACGCCGGGCACATCGTCTGGAAAGAGGGCAAGGACGTCGACGATATCGACATCACGGGCTTCGAGTACAAGCGGTCGGACATCGCACAGATTACGAAGGAAGTCCAGAAGGAGGTCATCGACATGATTGTCCACGGTGAGGACACCGAGGTCATCAAAGACTACCTCTACGATATCATCACGGACTTCCAAGCCGGGAACCTCCCGCTGGAGGAGGTCGGTATCCCCGGCGGAATCGGGAAGAAACTCACGGCATACGAGACTCCCACCGCGCACGTGCGCGGGGCGCAGTACGCGAACGCATTCCTCGGTACCAACTTCGGCCGAGGCTCGAAACCGAAGCGTCTCTATCTCAAGAAAGTTCACCCGTCGTGGTTCCGGAAGATGGAGAACGAAGAGGGCTTCGACCCGCAGCGAGACGACCGCTACCGGGCGTTCAAACGCGACCCAGACGTCATCTGTTTCGAGTACGCAGACCAGATTCCCGACGAGTTCGAAGTCGACTGGGACACCATGCTCGACAAGACGCTCGAAGGGCCAATCTCGCGTATCATCGAGGCGCTCGGGATGTCGTGGGACGAGGTCAAGAGCGGCCAAGAACAGACTGGGCTCGGAAGCTTCGTCTAATCACCGGTATCACGCGCTAAGTAACCGAATTCGATTACATTTGGACAGATAGCGTGGTATCCTTCGGTTCACCGAAACCCGGACACACGTCTCAAAACCCCTATTCTTCTTTCTCCTTTTGAAAACAAATTTTCTATCTACAAAAGGTGGCGGGGGTAAATGCGCAAGCATTATGGCCGATACTCCCTACGCTTTCAATACGAGGCAACGAACCAACGATGGCAACTCTCGAGATCAAAAACCTCCACGCACGTGTCGCGGAGGACGATGGTGAGCAGATTCTGCGAGGCGTCGACCTTGAAGTTCGTTCCGGTGAGATCCACGCGCTTATGGGTCCCAACGGGTCCGGAAAGTCGACAACCTCCAAAGTAATCGCCGGACATCCGGCCTACGAGGTCACCGAAGGCGAAATCCTCCTCCATCTTGAGGAGGGCGACTTCGGCGGCATCGAGATTCCTGAAGACGCCCGCACGTGGAATCTTCTGGAACTGGAGCCGAACGAGCGCGCCGCGCTCGGTATCTTCCTCGGCTTCCAGTACCCCGCGGAAATCGAAGGCGTCACGATGACGAACTTCCTCCGAACCGCGCTCAACGCGAAAATCGACGAGCGCGAGGAACTCCTCTTCGGCGAGGACGAGGAAGAAGAAGACGAAGACGTCGGCTACGACACCTCCCCGATGGAGGGTAACGTCGACGAAGGCGAGATTGGTGTCGCCGAGTTCCAGAAGCTCCTCAAAGAGAAGATGGAGCTTCTCGACATGGACGAGAAGTTCATGCAGCGGTACCTCAACGCCGGCTTCTCCGGCGGTGAGAAGAAGCAGAACGAAGTGCTTCAGGCCGCCATTCTCGAGCCTTCGATTGCCGTTCTCGACGAGATCGACTCCGGTCTCGACATCGACCGTCTGCAGGACGTATCGAAGGGGATCAATGCCCTCCGCGACGAGCAGGGCACCGGTATCCTCCAAATCACTCACTACCAGCGTATCCTCGAGTACGTCGAGCCCGACCACGTCCACATCATGCTGGACGGCAAGGTCGTCAAGAGCGGCGACGCGGGTCTCGCGTCCGAACTCGAAGACAAGGGCTACGACTGGGTCCGTGAGGAAGTCTACGAGACCGCGTAAACCATACACACCATGAGTTCCGAACAAGACCACCTCAAAGAGACTGACACCGAAGCTCGCTTCGAGTTCAAGAAGGAGCAGAAGGCCGCGTTTGCGGCCGAAAAGGGTCTCACAGAAGAGACCATCCGGGTCATCTCCGAAGACAAAGACGAACCCGAGTGGATGCTCGAGCGGCGTCTCCGCGCCCTCAAGCAGTTCCAGAAGATGCCGATGCCGACCGACTGGCCCGGCCAGCCCGACCTCTCCGAGGTCGACGTCGACCAGATTGTCCCGTACATCCGCCCCGACGTGGAAGTGCGCGGCGGTGTCGACGACTGGCGCGACCTGCCGGACGACATCAAGGACACCTTCGACAAACTCGGCATCCCGGAAGCAGAGAAGAACGCCCTCTCTGGTGTCGGCGCTCAGTACGAGTCCGAAGTCGTCTACCAGAACATGCAGGAGCGCTGGGAGGAGAAAGGCGTCGTCTTCATGAACATGGACCAGGCGGTCCAGGAGCACGAAGACATCGTCAAGGAGTACTTCATGACGAAGTGCGTTCCCCCGAGCGACAACAAGTTCGCCGCACTCCACGGTGCCATCTGGTCCGGCGGGTCGTTCGTCTACGTCCCCGAGGACACCACCGTCGACATGCCGGTGCAGGCGTACTTCCGCATGAACTCCGAAGGGATGGGCCAGTTCGAGCACACCCTCATCGTCGCCGAGAAGGGCTCCGAAGTCCACTACATCGAGGGTTGTTCCGCACCCAAGTACTCCGCGTTCAACCTTCACTCCGGCGGCGTCGAAGTGTTCGTCGGCGAGGACGCTCACGTCCAGTACTCGACCGTCCAGAACTGGTCGAAGAACACGTACAACCTCAACACCAAGCGCGCCATCGTCGAGAAGGGCGGTCGTATGGAGTGGATTTCGGGCTCGATGGGCTCGAAGGCCACCATGCTGTACCCCGCGTCCATCCTGAAGGGTCGTGGTGCCTCCGACAATCACATCA
Organism: Haloferax larsenii JCM 13917; assembly: GCF_000336955.1. Lineage (GTDB taxonomy): Archaea > Halobacteriota > Halobacteria > Halobacteriales > Haloferacaceae > Haloferax > Haloferax larsenii. The sequence goes on from NZ_AOLI01000006.1 coordinate 13,032, forward strand.
CCATCGCCTTCGCGGGCGAGGGTCAGAACATCGACACCGGTGCGAAGGTCTACCACAACGCCCCCGAGACGAAGTCGACCATCGAGTCGAAGTCCATCTCGAAGGACGGCGGCCGTACCAACTACCGCGGTCTCGTCCACATCGCCAACGGCGCGAAGAACTCCTCGACCTCGGTCGAGTGTGACGCGCTGATGTTCGACAACGAGTCCACCTCGGACACGATGCCGTACATGGAAATCAACGAGTCCACGGTGGACGTCGCTCACGAGGCGACCGTCGGGAAGATCGGCGACGAGGACGTGTTCTACCTCCAGTCGCGCGGTCTCGACGACGACGACGCGAAGCAGATGATCGTCTCCGGGTTCATCGAACCCATCACGGAGGAACTGCCCATCGAGTACGCAGTCGAACTCAACCGACTGGTCGAACTCGAGATGGAGGGTAGCCTCGGATAACCAATGAGTGCGCAACTTCCCGCAAACCTGTCTGAAGAGACAGTACGAGAGATTTCGGACGCACGGGACGAGCCGGAGTGGCTCCTCGAGGCCCGCCTCGAAGCCCTCGCCGCGCTCGACGAACTCGACCTGCCGGACGTCATCCAGACGCCCGGCCGTCGCTGGACGAACCTCGAAGCCCTCGACTTCGAGTCGCTCGTCGACCCACTGAACCAGTCCGACGAGACCGTTCGTGAGGCACCTGACGACGTCGTCGTCCTTCCGTTCACGGAGGCACTCGACGAACACGGCGACCTTATCGAGGAGCGATTCGGCTCCGTCATCGACCTCGAAGAGAACTACCTGACGGCGCTGTCGGCCGCCCTCTTCACGACGGGCACGTTCGTCTACGTCCCCGAGGGCGTCGACGCACAGGACGTGAAGGTTCGCGCCGAGATGAACTCTCGGTCGCTCTTCAGCCACACGCTCGTCGTGACCGAGGAGTCGTCGTCGGTTACCATCCTCGAAAGTATCGCCTCCGGTGAGGACGCCGACGAGGACCGATACTTCTCGAACCTCGTGGAAATCGCCGCGGGCGAGAACTCCTACGTCCAGTACGGGTCGCTCCAGAACCTCGACGAGGAGACCTACACGTACACGCTCAAGCGCGGTGACGCGGACACCTACGCCACCATCAACTGGATCGAAGGCAACCTCGGCTCTCGACTCACCCGCAGCGACATCGAGACCGAACTCAACGGTGACGCCTCCGAGACGAAAATCGTCGGCGCGTTCTTCGGCCACGAGGACCAGCACTTCGACGTGAACGCTCGCGTCTGGCACCAGGCCGAGAACACGACCGCAGACCTCGTGACCCGCGGTGTCCTCGACGACGAGGCCCGTTCGGTCTACGAGGGTGTACAGGACGTCGGCCGCGACGCGTGGAGTACGAACTCCTACCAGCGTGAGAACACGCTGATGCTCTCGGACGAGTCCGAGGCAGACGCGTCGCCGAAGCTCATCATCCACAACCACGACACCGAAGCGTCGCACGCCGCGACGGTCGGACAGGTGGACAAAGAGGACCTCTTCTACATGGTCTCTCGGTCCATCCCCGAACTGCAGGCTCGCAACATGCTCGTCGAAGGCTTCTTCGTCCCCGTCCTCGACGAAATCGAAGTCGACGAGTTCCGCGACGACCTCGAAGAACTCATCGCCGCGCGCTTGCAGTAAGCGCACCTCACCATCGACTTCCGCTTTCTTTTGTGGCCGACAGCGTCGGTCAGTGCAGCACAGAACGTGGAGGAGTTAAGTCAATCCCCCACAGATGCAGAGACATGAACGAGGTATCGCGCTCGAATCAGGGGTGTCTCGCGTGAGTGTGGGCTACCAAGTAACCTCGGACCACCAACTCGCGCGGTTGCTCCAGATTGGTATCGTCCTCGAAGAGGTCGTGGAGGCTCGCGCCTACCACCACCACGAGGAGATGGGCGACGACTCGCTCGACGAGGAGATTCGAGACCTGCTTTCGCACGCTGCCGAGGAGTCGAACGAACACCGAGAACGTCTCGAAGCGGTCATCGACCGACTCGACGTGGACAGCGTCCCCTTTGAGGAGATTGAGGCGCTCGTCGAAGCACAGTACGGGCAGACGAAGCCCGAAGACTTCGACGGTGTCCTCTACGACCAACTCTGCAACGAGGAGACGGCGTACAAGTTCTACGACGACGTTATCGAGGCCATCGAGGCGAGTGATGCACAGTTTACCATCGACCGCGAAGAACTCCTCACGACGCTCAGAGAACTTCGGGAGGAAGAGGCCGATGGCGTCGAAGAGGTGACGCGAATCATGGAAGGGCGCGAGTGAAACAATGAACACGGCAGACCAATACGTCAAAGCGATTTACCTGTTGCAGCAGATAGAAAACGGTCCTGCGGCGACGGGGACGCTCGCAGACAAGATGGACGTGAGCCCGGCGAGTGCCAACGAGATGATTGGCAAACTCGAATCCCGCGGCCTCGCGGAGCACGAGAAGTACAAAGGCGTCTCGCTGACCGACGAGGGAATCGTCCAGGCGCGCGACGCGCTCCAGACGTACTGTATCATCGAGCGGTTCCTCTCGAACGTCCTCGACGTCGAGGACTTCCGCGCGGAAGCCCGCGAACTGGAACCGGTCATCGACGACATGATTGCGGGTCGACTCGACACCATCATCGACCGGAAATCGGAGTGTCCGGACTGCTTCGACCCGGAGAGTGACGCCTGCCAGTACCTCGACGTGTGCGACGCCGAGGCGGAGACCGAGACCGAAGCCGCGGACTGACGCCGCAGACTGACGCCGCTCGGTGCGCTCTCGGGACCCTTCTGAGACACGTTTATCATCCTCGACCGCAAAGTGAAGGTGCAATGATGGTTGGTGGCTGCTTTACACGCCGGGTTTGAGCCCGCACACCTAGCCACTTCCATCCTCGATTCTCGACCATGTCTACGCAAGAACACGGACAGATAGTGGTAACGCTTCCAGACGGTTCTGAACTCGAAGTCGACGCGGGTGCGACTGTCGAGGACATCGCCTTCGAAATCGGTCCCGGTCTCGGCCGAGACACGGTCGCGGGCGTCGTCGACGGTGACCTCGTCGACAAGACGACGCCGCTCTACTCGGACGCGAGGGTCGAAATCGTCACCGCCGCCAGCGACGAGTATCTCGATTGTCTGCGACACACTGCGGCCCACGTCTTCGGACAGGCGCTCCAGCGACTGTATCCGGATGCAAAGCTCGCAATCGGTCCCCCGACGGACGAGGGGTTCTATTACGATATCTACGGCGTCGAGATAGACCGCGACGACCTCGAAGCCGAGATGGCCGATATCGTCGCGGCCGACTACGAGATGGAGCGCGTGCTCGTCGACCGAGCAGAGGCGCTCGACCGCTACGAGGAGAATCGGTTCAAGCGCGAGATTCTCCAGAACGAAGCCGCAGGCGAGGACCCAGTTTCCTTCTACCGGCAGGACGACTGGGTCGACCTCTGTCAGGGACCCCACGTCGAATCGACGGGGGAGATTGGTGCGTTCGCGTTGCTCGATATTTCGGCTGCGTACTGGCGTGGCGACGAGGAGAACGAACAACTCACCCGCGTGTATGGCACGGCGTTCGAGTCCGAGTCCGAACTGGAGCGTTTCCTCGAACGCCGCCGGGAGGCCGAAGAGCGCGACCACCGGAAAATCGGCCGCGAGATGGACCTCTTTTCGGTCCGCGACTACTCGCCGGGGTGTGTCCACTACCACCCCAACGGGATGACGATTCGCCGCGAACTGGAGGCGTACATCCGAGAGAAGAACGAAGAACTCGGGTATCAGGAAGTGTGGACGCCCGAACTCAACAAAGCCGAGTTGTGGAAGCCGACGGGCCACTACGACGCGTTCAAAGAAGAAGGCGAGATGTTCGCGTGGGAGCAAGACGACGCCGAGTACGGCCTGAAGCCGATGAACTGTGCGAACCACGCCCACATATACGGGAACGAACGTCACTCCTATCGTGACCTTCCGCTCAAATACTCCGAGTTCGGGACGGTCTACCGAAACGAGCAGTCCGGGGAGCTGTCCGGGTTGCTTCGGGTTCGGGGGCTGACGCAGGACGACGGCCACGCGTTCGTGCGACCAGACCAAATCGAAGACGAGATTCGCCAGACGGTCCGGGTCATCGAAGAGATATACGAACAGTTCGACCTCGAAGTGCTCTACAAACTGGAGACGAGAGGCGACGACGCGATTGGCAGCGACGAAATCTGGGAGACGGCGACGAGTTCGCTTCGAAACGCCCTCGAACACGAGGGCATCGAATACGATGTTGAGGAGGGAGAGGCCGCCTTCTACGGACCGAAGATAGGTCTCGACGTGCGCGACGCCCTCGGTCGCGAGTGGACGATTGGAACGGTTCAAGTCGACTTCAACATCCCGCGACGACTGGACCTCGTCTACGTCGGGAAGGACAACGAAGAACACCGGCCAGTGGCTATCCATCGCGCGTTACTCGGAAGCTTCGAGCGCTTCATGGGCGTCCTCATCGAGCACTTCAAGGGCAACTTCCCGCTGTGGCTCGCCCCCGAGCAAGTTCGTGTCTTGCCGATATCGAAGGCACACCACGAGTACGCACACGAGGTCGCCGAGAAACTGTCTGACTTCCGCGTCGAGGTCGAAGCCCGCGATTGGACGATTGGTCGGAAGATTGCCGAGGCGCACGAAGACCGCGTCCCCTACATGCTCATCGTCGGCGACGACGAGGCGGAATCGGGGACGGTGTCGGTCCGCGACCGCCAGGAGCGCGAGAAGAACGACGTGCCTGTCGACGCCTTCCGTGACCACATCGAAGCCGAACGAGCAGAAAAGCGCACCGAGGTCGATTTCCTCGGATAACTGAACACCGCCACGAGAGCGCGGGCACTATGCACGCGCTTCGTCGTGGTCGTCGAGGTCGCTGCCGATACCCCGGGCGAGCGCGAGGAGGAAGTGCATCCCGCGCTGGACGTCTGGGTCGCGCAGTGAGCGAACCATTCCGAGGGTTCCGATTTGCTTCGGCGGTTCGCGTCCGGCGTCACCCATCCCGCGCAGCATCGTCTGGACGGCACGGACCGTGTTCGGGTCGCTCGCGGTGTCGGCGACTTCGCCGAGCGAGCTACCCGTCTTGGCCAGTGTCGCCACCATCTCGTCGTCTAACGCGGCGGTGAGCAGCGTGACTGCGTCGGCAATCTGGGCGAGTTCGTCCAGCGTGCCGGTCTGTTCGAGTCGGACGAGCGTCTGGAGTGCGCTCTCCAAATCCTCGGCGTTCTCCCCCACCGACGATGCGAGTGAAGCCGTCTCGCGGGTGGCCAAGCCATCGGCCGATTCGAGGAGGAGCGAAGACGTGCCGGCGAGCCTCGTCACCATCTCGTCGTCCATCGCGGCGGTGGCCAGTTGGGTCGTATCGAGGAGTTCGTTCACGAGACCGACTCGTTCGACGAACGCGACGACCTCCTCCGGGTGCTCTGCGATTGCGGCTTCGAGCGCCTCTCTCGGCGCTCGTTCTTGACTTTGTCCGCTCGTGGTTGTGCTTGAATCACTCATCGAATCACCTCAGATGAGCCCCCGGGCTGTGAGCCAGTACGATTCGTTGTACGCGAGTTTGCTCCAGTGGAGCAGTTTCGACGGTTCACGGACTGCAGGCTCGTCTCCGTAGGCGAACTCGACGAACGTGGCTTCGTCCATCCCGCTCTCGATGAAGCAGATGGTCTTGCCGTCGTAGGTCGCCGTGGGGACGAGCCCGCGGACGTGACTCGCGAGGCGGTCCGCAACCGTTCCGGCCGCGTAGTGGGCGACGCTCCCTGCCTTCGACGTCGGCAGGTCGGCAACGTCGCCGATGGCGTACACGTCTTCGGCGTTTGCGGCTTCGAGGGTGTGTTTGTCGACTGCGACCCAACCGTCGTCGCCGAGCCCCGCGTCGGTCACGAGGTCGCTTCCCGCGTGCGGCGGGATACCGACGAGGAGGTCGTAGTCGAGTTCGGTCCCTTCCATCGTCTCGACGACCTTCGCGTCGGGGTCGATTTCCTCGGCGTTGAAGAACGTCTCCAGATTGATGTCGCGTTCTTCGAAGAGGTCGGTCGCCCAGTCGGCAATCGACTGGATGCCGTGGGCGCGCTGGATGGGGTAGGTGTATGTGATGTCGATGTCGTCGCGGAGGCCGCGCTCGCGGAACCACGCGTCGGCCATGAGGACGAACTCGACAGGTGCGGCGGGGCACATGTGCGGCACGCCGATGACCGAGAGGACGAGGTGTCCATCGGTGAAGTCCGCGAGCGCGTCGCGGAGGCGTTCGGCACCGTCGGGGCCGTAGAAGTGGTGGCCGCCTTCTTTCAACCCCGGAACCTCGTCGGGGACGAGATTCGCCCCCGTCGCGAGGACGAGATAGTCGTAGTCGAGTCCGCGGTCGTCGGCGTCCAGTGTCAGGTGTTTGTTCTCGGTGTCGATGCCGCTAACGCGGTCGACCACGAGGTCGACACGCCGAGTGTCGACTAAGTCTGTCAGCGGTCGGTGCGCCTCTGCGAGCGTCTTCTTGCCGAAGGCGACGTAGAGGAACGCCGGTTTGTACGTCTGTTCCGGCGTATCGTTGACGAGCGTCACCTCGACGTCACCGGCGTCGATTTCTGCGGCGAGGTCGTCGGTGAGGCGGTTAGTGAGGACGGTGCCACCCGTGCCGCCGCCGACGATTACGATTCGTTCTGTCATGGTGTTGTGAGTGAAGTGGATGTAGTTCGGCCGGGAGGCCGGGCGACGCGGGTGTCTGGGTCGACCCAAGCGTTACTTCGTGGTCTCGATGAAGACGGACCAGTAGCCCTCGTCTTCGTGTTCGACGACGTCGAGCGTCTCGTGGCCGGCCTTGGCGACCCACTCGGGCACGTCGTGGCTGGACGACGTATCGGTCGTCATGAGTTCGACGACGGTGCCGGGGTCGGCTTTCTTGACTTTCCCGATGAGGTCCATGAGCGGACCGGGGCAGGTCGCACCGCGGGAGTCGATTGTTACGTCGGGGGTGATTGATTCGGTCATTGTCTTAGTGTGGTTGTGTGGATTGTTCGAACAGCAGTGCGTGGCGGTCGGTGGCTGTGGACAACCTCCTCAGACGAATATCACCTGTTTGTCTTGGGCGTGAGTCAGGAACCCCGAGACGCCGAGGACGTCGTCGAAGACCTCGTGGTAGTCGTCGAGGGACTTCCCGAGCATGTCCATCGACAGTTCACAGGCGTAGACGTGCAACGGGCCGATTTCCTTCGCTTGCGCGATGCTCTCGAAGAACATCGGCATGTCCACGTCTTCGGCGGCCAGCATCGCGCGGCCGACCTCGCCGACTTCGTAGTCCATCGACGCCATGCGTTCGTTGTCGAACGCTTCGAGGCCGCCCATGGTCGCGAAGATGTCTACCGGGACCTCAGACGCGGCGGCGATAGCCGCGATGTTGCCAACCGCTTGGAGCCGTTCGAGTCGTGCGGATTCGAGGACGATTGCATAGCCAGTCATGTTGCTCACAGATGAAGAGAGGATTCGAGCAGCTATATTATTGTATAGATGTTCCAAGATTGTGGGAAACGAGTTGGTGGTTAAGAGGGCTTCGAGCGAGCAAGTTCTTCTGTGAGATGCTGCATGCCGTGTGTGACGTTCTCCGTTGCAATTCAGTCACGTCCGGCGAATATGGGACCGAACCGCACGACTCGAAAAGTAAGCTTATTGTGCCGTCACCTCGCTACCTCAAGATGCGAAGTTCCGCGGTGGTACGCGGAGCGGACGAACGAAATGCGCGAAGTCCCATGGTGTAGTGGCCAATCATAGCGGCCTTTGGAGCCGCTGACGGCGGTTCGAATCCGCCTGGGACTATTTTGCGAACGAAGTGAGCAAATAGTCACGACGCGGATTCGAAGCAGGGAGCGACAGTGACCGAGGTTCGAATCCGCCTGACACGAGCGATATTCTCCAAACCCGAAAGATACCCACCGGTCTGAGTCGTTTCTATATCGATTGTATCTCGCACCTCTGACGAGAAGAACGCCGAGGAGTCGCTATGTGCTCTGGGGCAGCGGCTCCACCGGATAGACCCCCGCAATCGCGAGCAAAGCAAGGAGCGTCAACAGCGCAAAAAAGAGCCACGCGTGCTCGTCGGTCCATTCACGTACACCGTGCGATTGCAATCGCAACACCGCAACCGCGCCGAAAGTCGAGAGCGAAATACTGGTGAGCGTATTCCCGTCGATGAACATCCAGACGGCGACGACGAGCATCCCAATGGCAACACCACTGTCCGAAATTTTCGACCACCCACCATATCCTCCATTTCGTTCCATCTGGTTGATAACAGCCGAAGTAGCGTAATTACCTTTGCCCCCGAGTCATCCCACGACCCGTCGCCGAATACGCCGGGGGTTTCGCCGCCACCCCAACGAACAATTTTTACTCCCTCACAATGACAACCAGATAAGGTGTCTTTCCGCCACCCGCTTACGACACTGCGACACTACGGCTATCTGCTCCATTACGCACTCGTCCGCAAGAACTACGAGTACCGACTGGTCGCACCGAAAAAGCGGGTTGGACAGACGAAATTCCGCAGTTACGAGCTGTACAACCGCCACGGAAGCGACGTGCTTCTCAAGGCGCTCTTACTCAACCTCGACCGCAGTGACGTCGTCGTCGACGTGGGTGCCAACACCGGGACGTACTCGCTCGCGGCGGCGGCGAACGCCCCGTCGGCCGAAGTCGTCGCAGTCGAACCGAACCCGGAGGTCGCGAGCCAACTCCGGGCGAACGTCGAGGCCAACCCGTTCGACGACCGCATCCGAGTGCTGGAGTGCGGACTCGGCCACACCGACGAGACGCGGGAGTTCCACCTCTCGAACTACGACGAGTTGGGGTCGTTCTCGTCGGCCCACGCGAGCGCGTGGGAAGCGCAAGTCGTCGAGACGACGCCGGTGCCCATGCGGAGTCTCGACTCGCTGGTCGAATCCGACGTGGTGCCGCCACCGGACCACCTGAAGATCGACGTCGAGGGGTTCGGCGTGAACGTCCTCCGTGGGGCGCGGCGCGTGCTGCGCACGCACCGGCCGACGGTGTACTTCGAACAGCACGACTCGCGCGGTGGTCACGACGAGTCGGTCGCGAAGAATCTCCTCCGCGAGGCTGGATACGAACTCATTCCCGTCCGAGAAGGATGGGTCGGTGAACCGACGGCCAAGACCACGACGCCGAAGTCGGCGTGAGCGTGAGCGCGAACGCGACTGTGCTCACCTCTCGCGTGTTCGTATTGGTGTTCGTATTCACGTCCGATAGAACGCGTCCGCGCCGTGGTCGTCGTACCATGCAAACGCGAAGAGTCGTCGCGCAGGGACGCGGTCGAGTGAGCGGCCGTCCTCGGCGACACCCGTTGCGCCGTCCCACCGCGTTCCGTCGGCGCTGAAACGCCGACCATCGCCGACCGGGTCGAACGAGTACCCCGGAGTAGCGAAGGCGTGGATGCCGGCGTCGGTGGCGAAGACGACGACGCGGTCGTCGCCAACGTCCAGTGAGAGGACGCCGCCCGCCGATTCGACAGCAGCAGCGGTGACGCCGATAGCCACCCCGTCGCGTTCGAGTCCGAGTACGACGTCTTTGGGTTCGATACCGTCGAGTCCGTCGGCGTCCCACTCGCGGCCGCCGGTCCCGCGGTGCGCACCGAGACCGAAGCCATCCATCTCGAAGTAGCGCTCGTACGGTTCGAGGTCGTAGTCGATTGGCTCGGGGTCGTCGCCCTCGCCAGCGGCCTCACTTTCTCCGCCCGGCGGTGCCATGACGCGCCCGTCAGGGTTCGATTCCTCGAAGGCGGCCAACGTCGTCACGGCGGCGGGCAGGACAGTCAGCGACGCTCCCTGCAACTCGCCCGCGAAACACTCGCCGAGCGACTGCTTCCACTCTGAGTCGGTTTCGCGGTCGTACATGACGAGGTCGTCGTCCGCGAGCTTTCCCGAGACGCCGAATTCGAGCGTCTGGCCGTCGATGCGGCGGTCGTACACGACGGCGCTCCCGCAGAGTGGACACCACGTGACGGCGACGGGAACATCGGCGACGACGTCGTTGACGATTTCGTGGTAGTGGAGGTAGCGAATCGGGTACGCACGGGCAGTGCCCTCGATATCGAGCGCGATGACCTCGTCGTCACCGGGGCCGTCGTACGACGGGACGAACTGCGGGTCGTCCACACTCGGAATCGTATCCTTCGGAATGACTTGCCGGACGTTCATCGAAGTACGAATTCGACGCGCTCGTGTGAAGAACCCTGTGTCGTGCGCCCAGTCACCACGACCGTCCCAATCTCACCCGTGGAGGGGACGTGAGTACCAGCACAGGCGGTTCGGTCGAACGGGTCGGCTTCGTCGCCGATTTCGACGATTCTGACCTCGCGAATCGAGTCGGGGAGGAGGTGTAGACGGGTTCGCTCGGGGTCGAGCGTCGCCTCGGCTTCGTCGCGGTCGAGGGTGTACCACCGGACAGGGAGGTCCGAATCGACCAACTCGTTCAGTCGCGACTCGATGTGGTCGAGGTCCGTCTCGTCGAATCGCTCGTATGCACAGTCGAGGTGCGCGTGGTCGGTGTACAGTTGATTACCGGTCGTTTCGGCGTCGTACTCGTCGAGCAGAACTGCCGAGAGGAGGTGCTGCGCCGTGTGATAGCGCATGTGCGCTCGGCGGCGCTCGGCGTCGATGTCGCCTGTTACGGTCGTTCCCGGCTCGGGTGGGTCGCCGTTTCCGACCTCGACGACGTGTTCGATTCGGTCGCGTTTCTGGACGTCGGCGACGGTCCACTCCTGTTCGGCCGTCGAGAGCGTTCCCGTGTCGTGGGGTTGCCCGCCACCAGTCGGGTAGAAGTACGTCTGGTCGAGGACAACGCGGTCGGTCCCTCGAACCGCTTCGACAGTGGCATCGAACGTGAGGCGGTCGGCGTCGTCGAGATAGCGTGCGTCGGTCACAGGCGAAGCAGGTGTCGAACGGAGTTAGGTGTGACTCCGGGCAGAGAGGGTTGTGGTGGCTGGGTGGTGAGTGTCGCGGTGGCCCGGTATTGAGAGTTGAGGTGGCTGGGCGGTGGGCGTTTCGACTGGCCTGTATTTCTCGGATTCGAGAGTGTTACACTGTGACGGGGGCAACCGTGAGACGCGCCGAGTTCGGTCGATGTCGGCGATTCGGGAACTCAGGGTGTCGTAACGCCTAAGAGTAAAACGGTCCTCATTCGGTATAATGAGAATACATACGTGCCCTCTCCCACGGAGGTGTCACCGTGGGCGTTGAGATAAAAGAGTCGTCCGTCTCTGATACGGAATTCGCCGAGATGAAGCGATTCGTCTCGGATTATCTCGCCGCCAGCGTCGAGAACGAAGACGACGGCGGTCGGATGCGGTGGTACCCGTGGCACTCCGCGGAGTACCGGTTCAACCATATCTTGAACGTCGTCGGCCTCGCCGCCGACATCGCGAGACACGAGGGTGCAGACGTCGACGTGGTCAAAGTTGCGGCGCTCTTCCACGACATTTCCAAACTCGAAGCCGAACAGGAAGTCCACGCCGAAGAAGGTGCTCGCGTCGCACGCGAGTATCTCGAAACCCACGGCGACTACCCGGCGTCGTTCGTCGACCAGGTGTGTCAAATCATCGCCGACCACTCGTATCAGGGGTCGCTCATGGACGTCTCGCTGGAGATGCGGTGTCTCATCGAGGCGGATATCCTCGACAAAATCGGTGCCAACGGGACTGCGTTGATGCTCCTGCGGATGGGCTACGAGGCGCGGACCCACATGGACGCCGCGGAGATGGTCGAACGCGTCTTCCAGCGTGGCCACGACGCGTCGCGCCGAATCGTCACCGAGCGCGGCCAGAGCCTCGCCCACCAGCGCCTCAAGCGCGTCAAGTGGTTCCGCGAGTGGTTGGAAGACGAGGTCCCGCAGATGGACCACGAAGACGGCCTGCTCTAAGGGCGGGGCGTCTCAGAACTCGCCGCTGTTTGTAGTCGCAACCTCGTCTTCAGAGCGTATCGAGAATCGAGAGCACGCGCGCTTCGGCGTCGCGTCCGGGGTCGTGTTCAGACCCGTCTCGGTCGCTGTCGCGGTGTGACTCGACGGAACGGCGCATCGCCTCTTCGACTGGCGTCGACTCCCACCCGAGACTGGCGAGTTTGTTCGTCGCGAGGACGTGCGGGTACTCTCGGTAGAGGACGAAGTCAGTGGGGTCGAGACCGCCTGCGGCGAGTTCGCGCTCGCCCGCGTGGACGACTTCGACGTTCGTCCCAGCCACGTCGGCGATGACCTCGACCATCTCTTCGAGCGTCACGAGACGCCTGTCGCCGACGTTGTACGCCTCGCCCGCCTCGCCTTCTTCGGCGACGACGCGCATCGCGCTCGCCACGTCTTCGACGTAGGCGCGGTGCCAGACGTTCGTGCCGTCGCCGGGAACGACGACGCGGTCGTGGTTCAGCACGCGGTCGATCCAGTAGTCCAGGCGCTCGGTGTAGTCGTGCGGGCCGTAGACGATACACGGCCGAACTGACATCGCGTTGATGCCGCGAGATGCCGCCTCGAAGACGACGCGGTCGCCCTCGGCCTTGCGGGGGCCGTAGCTCTCCGGCGAGTCGTCGCGTGCTTGTTCGTCGGTGCAGTCGCAGAGAGGCGTGACGCCCTCGCGCTTGGGAATCTCTTCGCGGCCGTAGGCTGCCCCGCTGGAGATGTAGACGTAGGCGTCAACGTCGGCGAAGATGTCCACCGCCGACGCGACCTCGCTTGGTTTGTACGCCACGCAGTCGAAGACGGCATCGGGGTCGGCCGTCAGTTTGGCAGTCCGCAGAGCCTCGTCGTCGGCCCGGTCACCCTGCATGTGCTGGACGCGCGGGTCGTCGGCGAAGGGATTGTCGTGGTTCCCGCGGTTGAACAGGGTCACGTCGTAGCCGTTATCGAGGAGGTCCGAGACGAGGTGGCGACCGATAAACCGGGTGCCGCCGATGACGAGTGCAGTATCCATGTCTGGGTCGAAGGCGTGCGGCGTGAAAAACGTGAGAGAACCGGCGGCGGATTCCGACGCTCTCTGTGGCTCACAGTGAGTTCACTCGACGCGTTCGAGTACCACGCCGTCTTCGAATCCCCCTCGATTTTCAGCCTTCTCGGCCGCCAGCGTCTCGATTGTCTCCCAGTCCTCCCCACGTCGGTCGAGGACTGCCTCCATCACGGCGAACACGTCGGCGAGTTCTTCGAGCAGACCGTCTTCGGCGAACTCGTCGGCCTCTTCGACCAATTTTTCGCGGAGTCGGCGGTCGAACTCGTCTCCGTCGGCGACGTGGGTGATGGGCGTTTCCCCGGATTCGCGGATTACCTCGGGGATGTCGTCGCGGACCAGTTTGTCGTATTCGCGGGGCACGCCAGTACTTCTGTGGTCTGTAGTAAAATGAGTCGAGGGTATCGATATCGTTCGGTCACTGCCCGACGAGTCTGCTGTAATGTCTCAGCGCAGCACCGAAACGACGCGCCCGACGGCGGCACTTACGCCATTGCCGAGTGCCGTGAGCGCGCCGCCAACCCGGAACTCAGCCGGAGCAATACCCAGTTCGCGAGAGACGACCCCCGGTCGGGCACCGGTACCGACGACCGCGACAGTCCGCCCTCGGACCCTGAGTTCGGTCGTCAAGTCTGTCGTCGTCAGCACGCGGGTGAGTCTCTCCACGTCGAAGTTGACAGCACGAGCGACCTGTATCGCGCTCCACAGGGTCGGCACTTCTACGAACAACTGGTCTCCGGTCGAGGAGACGGGCATCGACACGCCTGCGACGGTTAGGGTGAGGTCGTCCGTGTCGACCGTCAGCGGCGCGACCAGATTATTCTCGCTCACGGGTGGTGACCCGGACCGTTCCGTCGAGTCGCCAGTGGGCGTGTTCGGCGTCCTCGCCGGTGCCACTCGGAACGTCGACAGCCATATCTTCGAAGGCGTAGGTAATCTCTGCGTTACGTCCAGTGAGTCGGTCGTAGAGACTGATTGCGAGGTCTGGCCATGTGGTCGTTTCGTCGATGCGGTTTTGGGACGCTTCGGCGTCGCTCATACACTGCTGTATGGTCTCCCCATACTTATAGGCTAGTTGACGATTCTGCCTACTGTGCCTCTTTGTAGACACGCGGCTATCCACTGTAACCCGAGTATAGCCGCCTCGACGACGAAAAAGCCGTCTCGCATCGACGAAAACAGGTCTCCGTCGACGGTGTCGCTCAGTCGTCGCTCGTCGTTGCTGCACCGACTTTCTCTGCAGGCACGTCGACGACTGCACCCGCGCTCTCGGGGAGTTCGGAGCGCACGTCCTGCCGGGCGTCTTCTTCGATGACCGCGGCGTAGGCGTCGGGCATCACCTTCACGAAGTCGCCGAGGGCGGCGTCCCAGTCGTCGAGGAGTTCCGCCGCGCGGTCGGAGTCGGTGTACGCGAGGTGGTTCTCGACGAGGCGGGTGAGCATCTGTTCGTCGGACTCGTCGAGGCCGTCTTCGAGCGTCACCATGCCGGTGTTCGCCTTCGCGGCGAACTCGTCGTCGGGGTCGTAGACGTACGCGACACCGCCGGACATGCCTGCGGCGAAGTTGCGGCCGGTCTCGCCGAGGACGGCGACGACGCCACCGGTCATGTACTCACACCCGTGGTCGCCGACGCCTTCCACGACGGCCTTGACGCCGGAGTTGCGGACGGCGAAGCGCTCGCCCGCGACGCCGTTGACGTAGGCTTCGCCCTGGGTCGCACCGTAGAGCGCGACGTTGCCGATGAGGATGTTCTCGGCGGCGTCGTAGTTCGCCTCCGCAGGCGTCTGGACGACCACGCGGCCGCCCGAGAGGCCCTTCCCGACGTAGTCGTTCGAGGCTCCGGTGAGGCGCATCGTGACGCCTTTTGCGAGGAAGCCACCGAACGTCTGCCCAGCGACGCCGGAGAACTCACACCGGATGGTGTCGTCCGGCAGGCCGTCGCCGCCGTGTTCGTTCGAGATGCGGTTCGAGAGCATCGCGCCGACGGCGCGGTCCTCGTTCGAGAGGTCGCGGCGGATGACGACGGGGTCGCCGTCGTCGATGGCCGCGCTCGCCTCGTCGATGAGTTTGTGGTCGATGTGGGTGTCTACGTCCGCGTGCGTCTGGTCTTCGGTCTTCCGACGCGCGCCGGAGTCGGGTTCCGCGAGGACGGCCGAGAGGTCGAGGTGCTTGGCCTTCTCGTGGTCGGTCTCGCGCTGGCGGAGGACCGACGGGCGGCCAATCATCTCGTCCAGCGTGCGGAAGCCGAGTTCGGCCATGATTTCGCGGAGTTCCTGCGCGATGAACGTCATGTAGTTGATGACGTGGTCGGGTTGGCCGGGGAAGCGGCGGCGCAGGTTCTCGTCCTGCGTGGCGACACCGACCGGACAGGTGTTCTCGTGGCACTGACGGGCCATGACACAGCCCGAGGTGACGAGCGACGCCGTCCCGAAGACGTACTCCTCAGCGCCGAGGAGCGCGGCGACGGCAACGTCGCGGCCGGTCTTCATCCCGCCGTCGGCGGAGACGCGGATGCGCGAGCGCAGGCCGGTCGCACGGAGCATCTGGTTGGCTTCGGCGAGGCCGAGTTCCCACGGGAGGCCCGCGTTCTTGATGGAGGTCTTCGGCGACGCGCCGGTCCCGCCGTCGTGGCCGGAGATGTGGACCACGTCGGCTTTGGCCTTCGAGACACCGGCCGCGATAGTGCCGATGCCCGCCTCGGAGACGAGTTTCACGTTGATGTCGGCGTCGGGGTTGGCCGACTTCAGGTCGAAGATGAGCTGTTTGAGGTCTTCGATGGAGTAGATGTCGTGCAGCGGCGGGGGCGAGATGAGACCGACGCCCGGCGTCGCATAGCGGACGTGGGCAATCATCTCGTTTACCTTCTTGCCGGGGAGGTGGCCGCCTTCGCCGGGCTTCGAGCCCTGGGCCATCTTGATTTGAATCTCGTCGGCCGACGAGAGGTACTCGGAGGTGACGCCGAAGCGGCCGGATGCGACCTGCTTGACGTTGCACTCCTTTTCGGTGCCGAAGCGCTCCGGCGGTTCGCCGCCCTCGCCGGAGTTGGACTTGCCGCCGATGCGGTTCATCGCGATGGAGTTGTTCTCGTGCGCCTCGGGCGAGAGGCTCCCGAGCGACATCGCGGCCGTCGAGAAGCGCTCGACGATGGACTCGACGGATTCGACCTCGTCGATGTCGACGGGTTCGCGGTCGGGGTCGAATTCGAGGAGGCCGCGGAGCGTCTGAAGTTGCTCCGATTGGTCGTTGACGAGTTCGGCGAACTCCCGGTACTTCTCGTAGTCGCCAGCGCGGACGGCCTGCTGGAGCGTGCCGACGGTTTGGGGGTTCCAGCCGTGGTGGAAGCCGCCGGAGCGGTTCTCGAACTCACCTTGCCGGTCGAGTTCGGGGTCGGCACCGAACGCGGCGGCGTGGCGCGTCAGCAGGTCGGACTCGATTTCGTCGAGACCGATGCCTTCGGTGCGAATCTCGGTGCCCTCGAAGTACTCGGCGACGAAGTCGGAGTCGAGACCGACCGCCTCGAAGATTTGGGCACCGCGGTAGCTCTCGACCGTCGAGATGCCCATCTTGGCCATCGTCTTGAGGAGGCCGTCTTCGAGCGCGTGAACGTACGACTCGATTGCTTCCGCCGGGTCTGCGCCGTCGGGCCCGGCGACGACGTCCTCGATGGTCTGGTAGGCGAGGTAGGGGTTCACCGCGCCCGCGCCGTAGCCGACGAGGGTGGCGAGGTGATGGACCTCGCGGGGGTCACCGGATTCGACGACGAGCCCGGCGTGGTTGCGCAGGCCGTTGCGGACGAGGCTGTGGTGGACCGCGCCCGTCGCGAGGAGGCTCGGAATCGCCACGCGCTCCGCGCCGACGTTGCGGTCCGAGAGGACGACGATGTCCGCGCCGTCTTCGATAACTGCCTTGGCCTCGTCGCGGACGGCCTCGATAGCCTCGCGGAGGTCGGTGCCCTTCTCGTAGGTGATGTCAACGACTGCGCTCTGCATGTCGTCGTCGAGGTCTTTGATGGCGGCCGTCTGCGCGTCCGTGAGGACGGGGGAGTCGAGGACGAGTTGGCGTGCGTGTTCGGGAGATTCGTCGAGCAGGTTGCGCTGGTAGCCGAGGCGGGCTTCGAGGCTCGTCACCAACTTCTCGCGGATGTAGTCGATAGGCGGGTTCGAGACCTGCGCGAAGAGTTGCTTGAAGTAGGTAAAGAGCGGGCGGTTGAGGTCAGACAGCACCGAAAGCGGCGTGTCGTCGCCCATCGACCCGACGGGGTCCTTCCCGTCGCGGGCCATCGGCTCTATCATGTGGTTCAGTTGGTCGTGGGTGTAGCCGAACGACGCCTGTGCCGCGCGCAGGCTCTCGACTTCGCCGCGGGAGGTCAGGTCGTCGTCCTCGGCGATGTCGTCGAGGTGGCGTTGCTGTTCGCGCACCCACTCGCCGTACTTCTCGTCGGTGAGTTCGTCGAACACTTCGGCGTCGGGGATGACGCGGCCTTCCTCGGGGTCGGCCATGAAAATCTCGCCCGGGCGGAGACGGCCGCGCGACTCGATTTCCGCGGGGTCGGTGTCGAGCGCGCCGACCTCGCTGGCCACGATGAGGCGGCCGTCGGTGGTCACTTCGTAGCGACACGGGCGGAGACCGTTGCGGTCGAGGACGGCAGCGATGCGGTCGCCGTCGGTGGCAGCCACGAGCGCGGGGCCGTCCCACGGTTCGACCAGCGAGGCGTGGAAGTCGTACCAGTCGCGGCGCTCGTCGCTCATCGCGTCGTCGTTGCGGTACGCTTCGGGGATGAGCATCCGAAGGACGTGCGGGAGGTCGCGGCCGCCCTTGAGCAGGAGTTCGACCGCGTTGTCGACGCTCGCGGTGTCGGATTGGTCGGCCTTGGTGATTGGCCGGAGCGTGTCGAGGTCCGCGCCGAAGTCCCCGTGTTCGAGGTCGGTCTCGCGGGCGCGCATCCAGTTGACGTTGCCGCGGATGGTGTTTATCTCGCCGTTGTGGATGACTTGGCGGTACGGGTGGGCGAGATGCCACGCGCCGAGCGTGTTGGTCGAGAAGCGCGCGTGGACGAGCACGAGTTCCGAGACCATGCGCTCGTCGGAGAGGTCAGGGTAGTAGTTCGGGAGTTGCTCGGCGGTGAGCAGTCCCTTGTAGACGATGGTCTTGCGGTCGAGCGAGCAGACGTAGAAGCGCCCCGCACCGGGGAGCGTGAGGTTTGCGACGGCTTTCTCGGCGGCGCGGCGACCGACGTAGAGTGCGCGGTCGAAGTCGTCGGTGTCGAAGTCGCCCGCGGCCGACGCGTCTTCGTCGGGTTCGACGAAGACCTGCCAGACGTCCGGTTCGGACTCGAGTGCGGTCGCACCGAGGCCAGAGTTGTCGGTCGGGACGTCGCGCCAGTGGAAGACAGACAGGCCGTGTTCGGCGAGGGCGTCCTCGAAGACGGCGGCGACGCGCTCTCGGACCTCGTCGTCGGTCGGCATGAACACGGAGCCGACAGCGTACGTCTCGGGGAGGTCGTCTTCGACGATTGCCTCGAAGAACTCGTCCGGGCGCTGAAGCAAGATGCCCGCGCCGTCGCCGGTGTTTTCTTCGGCTCCGGTGGTGCCGCGGTGTTCGAGGTTCTCCAGTAGTTCGATACCGTCCGAGACGACGCGGTGCGAAGCGCCGTTCTCGAGGTCTACGACGGCCCCAACGCCGCAGTTCGACCGCTCGTCGGTCGGGTCGGCCAACCCGCTTCGAGCAGAGGGTGCGTCTATGTGTGGCTTGGTCATGCATCCAAAAATTCACTACCAACATAAGCCCCTTTTCCTGAAACCATAAGGGTGTTTCAATACCATATAAGGATGTAATGAGTGTTGGAATGTACACTAATCATAATTCGACAGCCGACGAAATATATAAAAGACCGTGTAGAACTCTTCTACAGGTTGTTTAGTAGGATTTAGCGAAATATGCAGTTTCGTCTGCGGCCTCGCCACAGACGGCGCAGTCTTCGCCGTCGTGAATCTCCGCGTCTTCGTCGTTCAGGGGAACCATCACGATTTCCGCGGCGATTTGGTCTTTAATCTCCTCTTCACAGGACTCGTCGCCACACCACGGGGCCTTCACGTACCCGCCGTGTTGGCCGATGGTGCCGAGAATCTCGTTGCGCGAACTGGCTTCGCGGACGTTCGATTCGAGGTTCTCCTCGGCGGCGGCGTAGAGCTTGGCGTAGACTTCGTCGAACTGCTCTTGGACGCCCTCTGCGATGTTCTCGCGGTCGAGTTCGACCGTCTCGCCGTCGGGGCGGTGAACCACGGTGACGACTCCGTCGTCGACCTCGTTCGGGCCGATTTCGAAGCGGACGGGGACGCCCTTGAGTTCCCACTCGTTGAACTTGAAGCCGGGATTGCGCTCGTCGCGGTCGTCGAGTTCGACGCGGACGCCGGCGTCTTCGAGTTCGTCTGCGATGTCTTCGGCGTAGTCGAGGACCTTCTCTTGGGTGTCTGCCTGCCAGATAGGGACGATGACGACCTGTTCGGGCGCGATAGTCGGCGGGAGGACGAGACCCTGGTCGTCGGAGTGGGTCATGATGAGCGCGCCGAGTGAACGCCACGAGAGGCCCCACGAGGTCGTGTGGGCGGGCTGTTCGTCCTCGGCCTCGTCGGTGTAGGTGATGTCGAACGCTTCGGCGAACGAGGTGCCGAGGTAGTGCGAGGTCCCCGCCTGCACGGATTTGCCGTCGGGCATGAGCGCCTCGACGGTCGTGGTCGTGTCCGCACCGGGGAACTTGTCGTGTTCGGGCTTCGCGCCGCGGAGCACCGGAATCGCAAGTGCGTCTTCGTAGAGGGATTGGTACTGCGAGAGGCGCGTCATCGTCTCGTCCCACGCGTCGTCGCGTGTCTCGTGGGCCGTGTGGCCTTCCTGCCAGAGGAACTCCTTCGTCCGGAAGAACGGCTTTGTCTCAGTCGCTTCCCAGCGAATGACCGAGGCCCACTGGTTCACGCGAAGCGGGAGGTCACGGTGGCTGCGGACCCACTGCGCCATGTACGGCGCGATGATGGACTCGGACGTCGGTCGGACCGCGAGGCGCTCTTCGAGTTCCTCGTGGCCGCCGTGGGTGACCCACGCGACTTCGGGGTCGAAGCCTTCGACGATGTCCTTCTCGCGTTCGAGGTAGCTCTCCGGGATGAGAAGCGGGAAGTACGCGTTCTGGACGCCGGTCTGCTTGAACTCGCTGTCGAGGAAGTTCTGGACGGCCTCCCAGAGCGCGTACCCGCGCGGGCGAGTGACGATGAAACCGCTCATGCCCTCCGGACCGTAGTTCGCGAGTCCCGATTTACGGACGACCTCCGCGTACCACTCACCGGTGTTGTACTCCTTCGACTTGGTTATTCCAAGTTCCTGCTCGTCGCTCATTGTCCTCCGATAGCCGCAGCGCGCCCTTAAACGCCCCGAAGGGGGCGGCGACTCGTTACCTCACTCGGACGCGAGTTAAGATATGTCTGGACGAACTCCAATCCGCTCCGACTGTCGCTCGTTGCGACGGACGCATAGTTACATATCGTGAGCTATCGTACCTCCGAAATGGTGGTGGCATGTTAGCAACAGACACGACATGGGGTAGTGAGCGCCCCCGTGGAGGCGGTGGGTCGGTCCGGGTCGAACTCTGGGTTCCGTGTGGCAAGCGGGGGGAGTTCGAGGCGGTCATCGACCGACTGGAGGAGGCCGAACGACGCGGCGTGATAGATGGTTTCTCCGTCGAGGACTGGGACCGACACGTGGACCTGTCGGGCCAGTTGTCGCCTCGCGAGAAGACGGTCAGAGAGCGACTGACGTCGTTTGCGCGGTGGGCCGCCCTCCACGGTGAACAGCTCCCGGGCCTGGGCGAGCCAGTCGTCAAGGGCGTCGGTCGGATGGGACCGGAACGACTGACGAGACGCGCGCCGCGAGCCGTCCTCGCCGAGTACGAAGATGGCGTCCTCGCGCGCGTCACTGCGTGCGAAGAGTGCGTCGGCGCGCTCCGAGACCGCGTGTGCGACCTCGACGACGAGTTCGACCGGACGCACCCCGTCGAACCAGTCACCGTCGAGTCGTAATCGGCTCGGGAGTTCGGTCTCGGTCTTCTCTCCCGACGTCCGAAGCTCGAATACCTCTTCTCACAGCCGACTCTCGAACGGACTATCGCCTTCCTGCCACGACCATCCGGGGAGTCGCGTCTGAAAACCGGCCGCCAGTGCGGCGTCTAAGTCGTCTTCCCCGGCGACTCCGTCCGTGTGGACGGCGACGTCTGCGAAGTGAAAGGTCGCCTCTGCGAGCAACCCGAGCGGGTCGCCACCGGCGATGGTCGCCGCCAGTCGTCGGCCGATAACCTCGTCGACGACGAATCCGGGATAGTCGTCTTCCACGTCGAGGGTTCGAAGGATGCGTACGTAGGCGGCGACGTTGACGGCTACGTCACCGCGGACGAACACGTCGTCGACGGCCGCGAGATAGGCGGCTTCGTCGACGACACCCACGTCAGTGTCGAACAGGTCGCCGAGTTTGTCGCGCGTCTCGTTGATGAGCGGAACGATGTCGTCTGCCCGGTCGCGCACCCACTGATGTTCGTCGGCGACGGCCGCTGGAGTGAGTTCCATACCCGCTGATTGGGGCCGATGTGCTTCGATTTTGCGAAGGGTTTTATACTGACGATGTGGTAGGGTCGCATAAGCGGGTTTTCCCTGCCTCTTCCCGCAGTCGAGATACCACCGTATTCAGTTCACTATGCTCTCTCCGCAGTTGCCCGAGACTGGCACCACCACGTGTGGAGAGTCTCGCGGCCGCGCTCCTGAGGCAGCGGTTCCCGAAGTCCGCCGGCGCTGGACCGGGCGGATTGCTCGTAACTATGAGCTCAGTAGATAAACAACTCGAAAATCTGAAAGCAGAGATTACGAACGAACTCCCACGCGACATTTCGGTTTCCGACGTGAAGTACGAGGGTCCTGAACTCGTCGTCTACACGCGTGACCCCAAGCGATTCGCCAAGAACGGTGATCTCATCCGAAAACTGGCGAGCAAGCTCCGAAAGCGCATCACGGTTCGCCCGGACCCCGACGTGTTGTCGGACCCGCGCGAGGCCGAACCCAAGATTCTCAACGTCATTCCCGAGGAAGCGGGCGTCACCGACCTCGACTTCCACGCTGACACGGGCGAAGTCGTCATCGAAGCCGAAAAGCCCGGGATGGTCATCGGCCGACACGGCTCGACCCTCCGAGAGATTACACAGCAAGTCGGCTGGACACCCGAAGTCGTCCGCACTCCTCCTATCGAATCTTCGACCGTCTCGAACGTCCGCAACTTCCTGAAACAAGAACGCGAAGACCGCCGCCGTATTCTCGAACGCACTGGCCGACAGATTCACCGCGAGCAACTGTCGGACGACGAATGGGTGCGCATCACGACGCTCGGCTGCTGCCGTGAGGTCGGTCGCGCTTCCTTTATCGTCTCGACGCCCGAGACGCGAATCCTCGTCGACTGCGGTGACAAGCCCGGGTCCGAGGACGTGCCGTATCTCCAAGTCCCCGAGGCGCTCGGGTCGGGCGCGAACTCGCTCGACGCCGTCGTGCTTACGCACGCTCACCTCGACCACTCCGCGCTCATTCCGCTTCTGTTCAAGTACGGCTACGACGGCCCCATCTACACGACCGAACCGACTCGCGACCTGATGGGTCTCCTGACGCTCGACTACCTCGACGTCGCGTCCAAGGAAGGCCGCACCCCGCCGTACGAGTCCGAGATGGTCCGCGAGGCCATCAAGCACACCATCCCGCTGGAATACGGCGACGTGACCGACATCGCGCCCGACGTGAAGCTCACGTTCCACAACGCGGGCCACATCCTCGGCTCGGCGGTCACCCACTTCCACATCGGCGACGGTCTCTACAACGTCGCGTTCTCCGGCGACATCCACTACGAGGACACGCGCCTGTTCAACGGTGCCGTCAACGACTTCCCGCGCGTCGAGACGCTCGTCCTCGAATCGACCTACGGTGGTCGCAACGACTACCAGACCGACCAGCAAGACTCCGAGCAGAAGCTCATCGACGTCATCAACGAGACGTACGAACGCGGCGGGAAGGTCGTCATCCCGGCGTTCGCAGTCGGTCGGTCACAGGAGATTATGCTCGTCCTCGAAGAGGCGATGCGCTCCGGGAAGATTCCGAGCATGCCCGTCCACCTCGACGGGATGATTTGGGAGGCGACGGCCATCCACACGACCTACCCCGAGTACCTCCGTGACGACCTCCGCGACCGCATCTTCCACGAGGACGAAAACCCGTTCCTCGCCGAAGAGTTCAACCACATCGACGGCGGCGAAGAAGAGCGTCAGGACGTCGCCGACGGCGACCAGGCGATTATCCTCTCGACCTCCGGTATGGTCACCGGTGGCCCCATCATGTCGTGGCTTCGCCACGTCGGTCCCGACCCGGACTCGCGTCTCGTCTTCGTCGGTTACCAGGCACAGGGGACCCTCGGCCGCCGTATCCAGAACGGCTGGGACGAGATTCCCGTCAACGACGGTGACGGCCGCGGACGCTCTGACACTCTCAAGCTCAAGATGGACGTCGAGACGGTCGACGGGTTCTCCGGTCACGCCGACCGCCAGGGCCTCGAAAACTTCGTCAAGACGATGAACCCACGGCCCGAGAAGGTGCTGTGTGTTCACGGCGACGAGCGCTCCGTGCAGGACCTCTCGTCGGCGCTCTACCACGACTACAACATGCGAACGTTCGCGCCGA
This sequence comes from Haloferax larsenii JCM 13917, assembly GCF_000336955.1. Lineage (GTDB taxonomy): Archaea > Halobacteriota > Halobacteria > Halobacteriales > Haloferacaceae > Haloferax > Haloferax larsenii. The sequence goes on from NZ_AOLI01000006.1 coordinate 36,795, forward strand.
AGAACCTCGAAACGTTCCGGTTCAAGTAACGGCGCGTCGCCTCAGAGAGCACGTTTCTCGCCCTCCGGTATCTCTGTTGGCCGTCTCTCGCCAGCGGCGACTGTTCGAGTAAGATTCATGAGTACACTCTCACGAGTAAACCTATGCGTCTCGCACTCATCGCGCACGACGAAAAGAAACCGGACCTCATCGAGTTCGCCCAAAATCGGAAGGGCGACCTCGAACAGTTCGAACTGATGGCAACCGGAACGACCGGGCAACGACTCATCGACGCCACCGGACTCGACATCGAGCGCAAACAGTCGGGACCGCTCGGCGGCGACATGCAAATCGGTTCTGAGATTGCCAGCGAGACCTGCGACGGCGTTATCTTCCTTCGGGACCCGCTGACGGCCCAACCGCACGAACCCGATATTACGGCGCTTCTGCGCATCTGCGACGTTCACGGCACGCCATTGGCGACCAACCTCGCCAGCGCAGACGCGGTTCTCGACGAACTGCTCGACCAGCTCTCCGACCAGCCGTAGCCGCGTATCACTGCTGATAATTGTCGCGGAATGTTAAGTAAGCGCTCGCGGTAGTGGTGTGTATGCACACTGCGTTTCGCTTCCTGGTGGTGGCGGTGCTGGTACTCACCGTGGCGTCCGCCCCCGCCGCGGCCGCGAACGCGACATCTCCGTGTTTCCCCGGCGAGGGACACCAATTCGACATCGGTGACGAGGGCAGCACTATCGACCTCGTGGTCTTTCTCTCCATCGTCGAGAATCTCGGTGGTCCCGGTGGCTTCGGCCTCGAAGCGGCTGGGGGTATCGGCGACCAGGAGATTATCCAACTTCGTGCCGGTGTCGTCTTCGATGGCGTCGGTCCACTGACGGACTTCCTCTCGAATCCGTTTTCCCGCTTTAGCGTCGTCTACGACTTCTCGCTCGACTTCCCGATGTTCTCGGGGTCGGGCATCGATTCGAGTTACGAAGACGACGGGTCGCCGGTGAAGGGCGTGAACACGACGGAGTGTTAGTCAGAGAGAGGCGAAGCGCTGTCTGCGCCGGCAACTCACATATCTGTGTAAAAACGCGTGCTTCCGAGTCGTGGCAAGAATTTAACCTGTTTGCTGTTGAATATTTAACAAAGAGTCGCTGGGACTTGCCTCGTCTCACGACAGCAGGCCGCCGAGAGGTGTGAAATAGGACGTTCGGGTGTCCGGCGCAGACAGGAGAACGCACGCATGAATCTGGAATACTCACGGAGTGGGAACAAGAAGTGGGTGGCAATCGCAGCCGTTGGTGCGGTCGCACTGTCGCTTCCCGCACTTAGTTACTTCAACTACGTATCCGGTGCGACAGCAGGCGCGTTCAATACCGCCATTCTGGTCGTCATCACGTTTTTGTACGTCATCTACACGCAGTCACTCGTCGTGGAGGGGAGAAAAGACCGAAAGCGCCCCGTCATTCACGAGATACTCGAAGAGACGATTCGTCCGACTCTCGACCGAGCAGCAGCGAATGTACAGACACTCGACACTCCCAAATCGAACGACCAACCGAGCGCGTTCCTTCCGGTGGCCAGTGTCCCCGACCCGAATCAGAAACACGTCTTCGACATCCGAACCGTCTACCCTGACTTCGCCGAAGACGTAGCCACGTGTAACGAGTTGAGAGAGAAATACCACGAAACGCGGCAAGACGCGATAGAGGCACTCTCGTGGACACTCGAAACCAACATCACGGTCGCGAACAGGGACGTTCCCGACGACGTAGAAGAGTTCGACGACACCGTGAAAGATGCAATCGAGTGGACGGAGACACAACAATCTGAGCTGGCCGACTGGTGGACTGCGGGTGTGTTCGCTGATTTCGACGTCGAGCACTCCACACAGCTAGCGCGGGACTTGATTGAACTCACAGAATCAGCCGAGCAGTCTTACCCGTACCAGCACACGTTGCTCTCCGAGTATCGAGACGAACTGCTGGCAGTCAGAGCGGAGCGGGACATATACCAGCAGTTACTCCGTGACCACGAGAACCTTCGAGACCAGACCGAGACGCTTCTCGAAAAGCTGCGGGAAACCAGAGACCAACTGACCGCCGAATACGACATTATGCGAACCGAAATCGGCGAGTGACTGAGGAATTAGCCCGTTACTTCGCTCTCTCACTCCCGAACGTCAGCGGGGTCGCACACGTCCCTCGTCTCCGGAGACACGCCAACACTGTCGCACACGTCGTCCATCGGGCAGGCTTCCGGGCCATCCAGACACGCGGGCTTGCGCGCCGTACAGTACTCGCGGCCGAACTGAATCATCGCAGTGTGTCCGAAGCCGCACGCCTCGCCGGGGACGTCGCGTTCGAGTCGCTCCCGGACGCCCTCGTGGTCCGCATCTGCGGGGGCGAGACCGATGCGACGCGAGATACGGTGGACGTGGGTATCGACCGGAAAGACGCCGTCGCGCCCGCCCGCGAACAATAACACACAGTCGGCCGTCTTCGGGCCGACGCCCTTCATCTCCAAGAGTCGCTCGCGGACGGTTTCGGGGTCGCCCTCGCGGACCCACTGGTCGAAGTCGGCCTCGCTTCCGAAGTCCGAAAGCACCGCTTCGGCGACGCCGATGATGAGTTTCGATTTCTGGTTGTACAACCCCGCGGAGCGAATCGCCTCGACGAGCGCCTCGCGGTCGGCCGCCGCGAGCGCCTCGGCTAAGTCTCCGCCGCCAAAGCGCTCCATCAGCCTGTCGTGTGCGGGCTGACTGGCCTTGTCGCTCGTGTTCTGGCTGAGAATCGTGCGGACGAGACACTCGAACCCGCCCTGTCCGCCGTAGGCTTTCTGCCAGTACAAGTCGCCGAGGCGGTCGACGACGACGGCAGCGCGCGTGGTCGCCGACTCCGACAGGTCGACCGCGACTTCCTGGCCGCCACCGCCGGGACCGCCGCTGATGTTCTCGTCGGGTTCGTCTGGCATAGCTGTCAGTTACGATTCCGTGGGGATAAACGACCTGTCGGCAGCCATCGCCAGCGTGCGAAACGTATCAGAATGGTGGTTATTCTCTGCAGAGATATAGTAGAACAACAAACAAATACCTGCCAAACGTTACCATTCCTATGTATTCTGCTGCGCAGGTCGCACGTGGGTTGCGGAGGCCACGGTTAATCGCCGAGGAGGTTAACCGGCTCTACAACTCACGGTTCGGGTCGAAGTCGTACAACGACGACGGGGTCGACTTCATCACCGAAGAGTGGGACACGCTCGTCCTGCTCGACGCCTGTCGCGCCGACGTGCTCCGCGAGTGTAACCCGTTCGGCGCCGAGGTCGGAACGCGCACGTCGCGCGGCTCACAGACTATCGAGTTCCTCCGCGGCACGTTCGAGGACAAAGACCTCCTCGATACGGTCTACGTCACGGCGAACCCGCAACTGTATCGGTTGAACAACGGGGTGTACGACCGCGGCGAAGTCGACGTGACGTTCTACGCCCAGATAGACGTCTGGAAGGACAACTGGGACGACGAGGTCCGAACTGTTCGGCCCGAGTGCGTCACCGACGCCGCCATCGAGGCCCACGAGACGTACCCCGACAAGCGCATTATCGTCCACTATATCCAACCGCACGCGCCGTTTCTCGGTCCCACCGCCCAGAAGCACTTCCGCGGCGACAGTCTCGCGTTCGACTGGGAGACACGGGAGGGAGCGAGCGACGAAATCGTACGGCAGGCGTACAGAGAGACGCTGGAAGTGACGCTCCCGGAAGTCGAGCGCTTAGCCGGGTCGATAGACGGGAAGGTCGTCATCAGCTCTGACCACGGACAAGCGATGGGTGAACGCGGATTCCCGGTCCCGATAAAGACCTACGGCCACCCGCCGAGCAACTACATTCCCGCACTCGTCGAAGTTCCGTGGGTCGAACTGCCCTACGAGCGCCGACGCGACATCGTCGCGGGAACGCGGTCGCACGTCGAACATGACCCTGTCGAACACGACATCGTCCAAGAGCGCTTGGTCGACCTTGGCTATCGCTGACCGCCGACGCCGCTGCGGTGGGTGTTACTCGACCTGTATCGTCAGCGTTAGCTCTGCTCCATCCGCGAGCGAATCGACGAGTTCGCGGTCGAAGCCCGCGGCGGCGTGTTCCGCGCCGACCATTCCGGTTCGGTCGTCGACGTAGTCGCTCGTTCGGAAGACGATGCTCCGGTCGCCCTCGAACGTCAGGTCGGGGTGGCCGCGGCCAGTGACGACCTGTTCGTACGTGCGTGCGCCCGAGTCTACCTCCATGCTCACCTGAATAGTCGCGTCGTGGGACTGGCACGCCTCGACGAACGCGTCGTCGAAGTCCGCCGGCGTCCGGTCCGCCTCGACGGCGAGGATGCAATCACCAGCGGGGGTGAGCCAGTCGTCCGACGTGACCTCGAACGTACTCGCGTGTTCGGCGCTGACGTGTTCGTGGCCGAGTGCGCGAATCGTCTCTCTCATGGGTGCCCGTCTGTAACGACGCGGTTTAGCCCCCTCGATTTGCTCCCTTTTTATATTGATGTGTGAATGACTCGCATGGTGAATTCCCGGAGAAGAAGCGGTGTGGTAACTGTTTTCACCCGTTTCAGCACCGAAGTACTTATTACTTCGACGCCTGTATGGACATATACCTGAGCGCCTCCGGCGTTCCGGCGGCATAGCACGCAGAATGATCGGGAATTCTTATCCACGGTCGGTCGCACTCCAAAGAGCAGCCGCCACGCACGGAGTGGTGATGGTATCGAGGCTTGATTAACCAATGGTAACGAAGCAGGAAGTGCTAGAAGAATTCGACGTACAGGAACTCGCAGAAAACAACAACATCGATCTCCCAGAAGAAAAACTCGAGAGCGGCTCGAAGGGAGAGCTCATCAAACTTGCCGGTCAACTCCGCGACCGACGTAACGAGCTGAACCAGATGGCTTCTGAGCGCGCCTCCAAGCGCGACGACCTCAACGCGATGACTCGCGAGAAGGTCGACGAGGCGCAGAAGCACCGCGAGCAGCGTGACGAGATGAACGCTGCGGTGCAGGAGCACAAGCAGCAGCGCAACGAGCTCAACGCGAAGGCCAACGAGCTGTTCGACGAGGTCGACGAGATGAAGAGCGACCTCGAACTCGACGACGGCAAGGACATCGACGAGCTCAAAGAGGAGATCGAGCAACTCGAGTTCCGCCAGCAGACCGAAGTTCTCTCGACAGAAGACGAGCGCGAACTCATCGAGAAGATCGAGAACAAGCGCGACGAGCTTCGCCAAAAAAAGGACAAGGTCGAAGAGAGCGGTGACCTCGAAGAACTCATCGAAGAGGCCGAAGAGGTCCGCTCCGAAGCGTCCCAGCACCACCAGAAGGTGACCGAGCTGGCAGACGACGCACAGGAGCACCACAACCAGATGATCGAGGCCTACCGCGAGGCCGACGACATCCGTGACAAGGCCGACGAGATGCACGAGCTCTTCGTCGAAGCCCAGGAAGCCGCCGACCGTCACCACGAAGACTTCGTCCGCGTCCAGAAGCGCCTCCGCGAACTGGACAAGAAGGAAGAGCGTCAGCGCAAGGACTCCCGTGCCGAGGAACGCGAAGCCGCCAAGGAAGAGGCCGAGGAGATCTACCAGAAGTTCAAGGAAGGCGAGACGCTCGAAACCGAGGACCTGATGAAGCTCCAGAAGGCGGGGCTTCTCTAAACCCGGTCAGGTTTTTTCTCTCTCTTCGTCGCGTCTGCGACGACCCTGTTTTTAAGACGACCGCGCCCCGAGCGTCGGCTACGTGATTTACCGTGACTGACACACTCACTCGCGTACTGCAATTTGCGATTATCCTCGTCGCGGCAGTCGTCGCGGCGGTCGTCGGATGGATCGTCTTTTTCGAACTTCCGGGGAGTCTCGCGGACCTCTTTGGCGTTCTCTTGGTCATCGCGACAGTCGTCGTGGCGATTCAACTCGGGGGGCGAATCGCCGCGTCGGCGTTTCCCTCCTACGACGTCGCGGAAGTCGCGGTCGAGGGACCGATTACCCGTGACGGTGGACGCGGACCGATTCCCGGTGGTGCTATCGGGACGCCAGCCGACGATATCGTCGAACAGATAGAAACCGCTGCCGACGACAGCAACGTCGAGGCGCTGCTTCTCAAGCTCAACACGCCGGGCGGTGAGGTACTCCCGAGCGACGACATCCGACGCGCGGCCGAGTCCTTCGACGGGCCGACAGTGGCCTACGCGACCGACGTGTGCGCCTCGGGTGGCTACTGGATTGCAAGTGGGTGTGACGAACTCTGGAGCCACGACGCGAGCATCGTCGGCTCTATCGGCGTTATCGGCTCGTCGGTCAACGCGTCGGAACTCGCGGACCGACTCGGTATCTCCTACGAGCGTTTCGCCGCCGGGAAGTACAAAGACGCGGGCAACGTGCTGAAGGAACCGAGCGAGGACGAACGCGAGTACCTCCAAGGGCTCATCGACGACTACTACGACGATTTCGTCGAGACCGTCGCCGAAGGCCGCGGGATGGACCCCGAGACGATTCGCGAGACCGAGGCACGCGTCTACCTCGGCGACGAGGCACACGAAATCGGACTCGTGGACGACCTCGGAACCCGAGACGACGTCGAAGACAGACTTGCCGACCTGCTCGACCGCGACGACGTGACCGTCGAGGAGTTCACGCCGGAGGCTGGATTCATGGCGCGACTTCGCGGCGGAGCCGAAGGCGTCGCGTACTCGTTCGGTGCCGGCGTCGCCTCGACGCTCGACGCCGACGACGGATTCACCTTCAGGTTTTGACAACCGGGAGGGTTTTTAGCCCCCGGTCGCATTTGGCTTCCACGTGACAACGCTCGTCCTCTGTGTCGACCGGGCGAACGATATCGGCCGGAAGACGGGGCTCTCGACGCCCGTCGTCGGCTGGGAAGCGGTTCGGTCGCTCGTCACGGACGTCGGCCTCGCCGACCCGGAGGATTCGAGCGTCAACTGCCTCCTCGAAGCGCTGCGTGTGACTCGCGAACTCCGCGACGACCGCGAGTCTGCGGAAGTCGCGGTCATCTCGGGGTCGAGTGAGTCGACTGTGGGTGCCGACAGAGCGGTCGCCCAGCAACTCGACGACTTGGTCGAGCGATACGACGTGGAGTCCGCCGTCGTCGTCATCGACAGTGCGGAAGACGAACGACTCGTCCCCGTCGTCGAGAGTCGCCTGCGCGTCGACGCCGTGGACAGAGTGGTCGTCAGACAGGCCCACGACATCGAATCGACGTACTACCTGCTCAAGCAGTTCCTCGCAGACGAGGAGTTGCGGTCGACGGTTCTCGTCCCCGTCGGTGTCGGATTGCTTCTCGTCCCGCTGTTGCTCGTCCAGTTCACTCCGGCGGTCGCGATGGCGGGTCTGGCGGCACTTCTCGGTGCCGTCTTCCTCTACAAGGGACTCGCCATCGACGAGGTGCTGTCGAACGCCCCGGAACAAGCCCGTGACGCCCTCTACTCCGGGCAGGTGTCCGTGGTCACCTACGCCGTCGCGGCCGGACTCGCCATCGTCGGATTGTTTCTCGGCGCGCTCTCGATTCGGACGCTCGACGTTGCGGGCGACGAAGTGCTGGTTCCGTCACTCCTCTTCGTGTATCACAGCGTCCCGTGGCTGGCGCTCGCCGCGCTCACGGCCAGTGCCGGGCGTCTCCTCGACGAACTCATCGGGAGCGAATCCATCTCGACGTCCTATATGAACCTCCCGTTCGGCGTCATCGCCATCGGACTCGTCGTCCGCGGCTTCGCTGGCTTCCTGCTCGAACGGCAGGCGGAACTCGCCCACCTGGTCTTACTCGGGCGGTTCGAACTCACGCCGATACAACGGCTGACGATGTTCATCTTCGCGGGTATCGTCATCAGCCTCGTCGGCGTCCGCATCTCTGCGACCGTCTCGGACGAGACGCTCGAAGAGGTGGTCAACGGGAGAAACGAAGGGTGAGAAGTCTGCCGTCAGTTGCTCGCCCGGAACTCACCGTGTTTGACACCGATAGCGAGCGTGAGCGCACCGAACACGAGCATCGCTGGCGTCACCATCATCAACACGGTACTCGTCGCCATCACGCCCATCCCGACGAGCGCCGCGGTTCCGAGCGCGACGAGGCCGACGAGTAGTGCAACTGTCGTTGGAAGGGTGAACTCCATACGAATCCGTCGGTACGCAGGTAACAAATCGGTTGTGGCTGCGGGTTGGTTTTCGAAGCCCGTTCGAGGCGGGAAGAACGCAGCCAGACGGCGGGGATAACGCGCCGACTTACCAGGGCGCGAAGTCGGGGTCGACGCGGCGGTCGACCTGCTCGATAGCGTCTATCGCGTCGATATCTTCGTCGTCGAGGTCGAGCGCGAGCGACTCCCAGTTGTCGCGGATGTGCGACTCGCTCGTCGCTTTCGGGATGGCGGTGACGCCTTTCTCGCGGAGCCACGCGAGCGACACTTGCGCCTCGCTCACGCCGTGTTTGTCGGCGATGTCGGAGAGGACGTCGACGTCGAAGACGGTCCCGCGTGCGAGCGGGGAGTACGCGACGATTTCGACGCCCTCCTCGGCGCAGACCTCACGCAGTTCGTCCTGTTGGAGAAGGGGGTGTAGTTCGATTTGGTTCGCGAAGATACCGGCGTCCGAGCGCTCGACGGCTTCGCGGACCTGTTCGGGTTCGAAGTTGGAGATGCCCACGCGCTTCGTGAGCCCTCGCTCGACGAGTTCGTCGAAGGCAGAAAGCGTCTCCGATGGGTCGTACGCCCGGGCGGGCCAGTGGACGTACAGGAGGTCGACGTAGTCGACGCCGAGTTTGTCGAGGCTCTCTTTCGTGCTCTCGATGACGTCGTCGTGGCCGAGTTCGTTTATCCAGACCTTGGTCGCGAGGAAGATGTCCTCGCGGTCGACGTCGGCGGCGGCGATACCCGCGCCAACGTCCTCCTCGTTGCCGTATATCTGGGCCGTGTCGATGTGACGGTAGCCCATCTCCAGCGCCGTCTGCACCGCGTTCGCACACGCGTCGGGGTCCGTGTTCTCCCACGTCCCGAGACCGAGCATCGGCATCCCGTTGGCTATCGGCACGTCGTCCGCAGAGAGCGCCTGTTGTGACATACCCGTGACCACGGCAGCGAGTTGAAAAGGGGTAACGAAAGGGTACTGGATTTCCGCCTTCGTGGGTGAGTTCGATACCGAGTCGCCTCGTCGTCGCCCGAGAAGTCGGCGACAGAGTTTTCATGTGGTGTGGTAGCATATAGTATGTTGGGTGATTTGGGATGTCCACTACATCTGAGCCACTGACCGAGGAGAACACGAACGCGTTCGCACACCGCATCGCGGGTGACTCACTCGTCTACGAGTGTCCGAACTGCGAGTTCGGCGAGGTGCTCCTGACGGAACTCATCGAGTCGGACGACGCCCGCTGTCTCGAATGCGGGACGCGCTACCGACTCAGCGTGGACGTCGTCGAGGAGCCAACACCCGAGTAGGAAGTCGCTGTAGCGCCGTAGGAGTGGTCCGAGAGCACTTCTCTCGGTTCGACTGTGTCGCCGAGAGTACCTCTTCATGTCTGTCGGGCACCTATTATGCTAGCATGCCACACAAACGAACAGCTCCGGCCGTCGCACTCGCGTTCGTCGTTCTCTTTTCGGGGTGCCTCGGCGGCGCGACGACGTTCACGGCCGAACCGGCGACGATTCCGGCTTCGGCGTACGAATCACACGGGTACGTCCACGGAAACAGTACGCTCGTTCCGCTCGGCCAACGCGTCGGCGTCGGTCCGGTGTCGCGTACGGTGGGCGTCGAAGTGTGGGTCTCCGGCTACTCGAAGACGACCGCCGACGAGGACGTCACCGGGCTGGCCGTCATCTCGTCGCCGAACGTCCGGGTCGCCGGTCAGTCGGTGAATCCGCTGGCGAGTCTCGGGAACCGCGAACTGGTCGGTGCTGGTCTCGACATCCTCTCGGATGTGCAGGCGCTGGGAAACGTCTCTGAGGTCAACGGCCTCCGCGAGGTCGACTCGCGGCCCGTGACGATGCTCGGCGAGGAGACTGAACTCGTCACGTACGCCGGGACTGTCGTCGTCGAACCCGGCGAGACGACCGTCGATGGTGAGTCGGTGACGCACGAAGGGGGGAGTGTCGACGTTCGCATCCATCTCGCGACGGTGGAACACGAGGGCGACGTTATCGTCGTCATCGCCGTCCACGGTGCAGACGTCGACGAGACGGACGCAGTCGAGGCGTTAGCGAGCGCTGTCGAACATCCGGGGACGGTCGAAAGAACGGGAGAATTCGGGGAGTCGAACGCGGTTCAGTAGAACTCGCGAACGAGGTCCATGGCGTCGTCGGGTGCGCCCGACGGGATGTCGGACATGTTCTCGGTGACGCCGAACTTCTCTTCGTAGGAGACCGAGCTTTCGTCTTTGTAGATGACGCCCTCGTACTCCTTCGAGGAGTCGAGAATCTTGTCGGTGGCCGCGTCGTAGTCGGTCGGGTCGTGGTCGGTGTCCGCGAGGTCGACGAGGTTGTCGCGGAAGTAGTCGTAGGTGTCCACGTCGTTGAACGTGACACACGGACTGAACACGTTCACGAAGCCGAAGCCGTCGTGCTCGATAGCCTGCTGGACGATTTCGGCGTGACGCTTGTGGTCAGTCGCGAAGGACTGCGCGATGAACGTGCCGCCAGCGGCGAGCGCGAGCGCGAGCGGGTTGACCGGGGGCTGCTGCGGCCCTTCGGGGGTCGTCGAGGTCTCGAAGTCCTCGCGCGACGTGGGCGAGGCCTGACCCTTGGTCAGCCCGTAGATGCGGTTGTCCATGACCGTGTAGGCCATATCGACGTTGCGGCGGACGGCGTGGATGAAGTGACCCGCACCAATCGAGTACCCGTCACCGTCGCCACCGGCGGCGACGACAGTCAGGTTGGGGTTGGCGAGTTTGACGCCGGCGGCGACAGGGAGCGAGCGCCCGTGGACGCCGTGGATGGCGTACGAGTGCATGTACGTCCCGATTTTGCCGGAACAGCCGATACCGGCGACCACGAACGTGTTGTCGGGGTCGTTGCCGGAGTTGGCCAGCGCCTTCATGATGCCGTTCATCGTCCCGAAGTCCCCACAGCCGGGACACCAGGTCGGTTGCTTGTCGGATTTGAAGTCAGTGAAGCGAACGTCGGAGCTCATGCTGAAACCTCCTCCTCGGATTCGAGGGTGGTTTTGATTCTCTCTGCGAGTTCGTCCGCCTTGTAGCGGACGCCGTTGTATTTGTTGATGCGCTTGACACGGGTTAACGTGTCGTGTTCGATGACGTTGGCGAACTGACCGGTCGCGTTACACTCGACGACGATGACTTCGTCGGCTGCCTCGATGTCGTCCGAGAGGTCGGGTCGCGGGAAGATGTACGGGACAGAGAGGAAACGCACGTCGACGCCGTCCTCTTCGAGGAACTCTATGGCCTCGACCATCGCACCTTCGTTGGAGCCCCACGAGATGACGAGTTTATCCGAGTCGGGGTTGCCGAACTCACGCGGCGAGAGGTCTTCGTCGTTCTTCGCGGTCTCGACCTTACGGTCGCGCTTGTCGACCTGCTCGACGCGCATCTCGGTGTCTTCGGTCCGGCGACCGAGTTCGTCGTGTTCGAGACCGGTCGACATGTGTGCACCCTGGTCCGTGCCGGGGAACGCACGCGGACTGACGCCGTCGTCCGTAATCGCGTGTGGCTGGAATCGACCCTTGTCGTCGAGCCACTCGTCGATGGAGTCGTCGTCGACGACCTTGCCGCGGTCGATTTCGACTTCGTCCATGTCGAAGGCTTCCGGCGGGAACGTCTGTTCCGTGACGGCCATCGCGAGGTCGGCCGCGACGTAGACCGGAACCTGGTACTTCTCGGCGAAGTTGAACGCCTCGACGGTCTTCCAGAAACACTCGTCGATGCTCGTCGGGGCGACGACGAAGCGCGGAACCTCGCCGTGACCGCCGTAGAGCATCATGTTCAGGTCGCCCTGTTCCTGCTTGGTCGGCATCCCCGTGGAGGGACCCGAGCGCATGACGTCGACGATGACGAGCGGCGTCTCGGAGGTCGCGACGAGACCGAACGTCTCGGTCATGAGGTCGATACCCGGACCGGACGTGGCCGTCATCGAGCGCGCACCGGCGCGTGCCGCACCGAGCGCGAGGTTGATGGCCGCGAGTTCGTCTTCCGCCTGCACGACGTGGCCGCCGTAGCGTTCGATGCGTCCAGTGAGGTATTCCATCACGTTCGTCGCGGGCGTGATGGGGTAGCCAGCGTAGAAGCGGCAGCCGGCAGCGATGGCGCCCATACCGATTGCCTGGTCACCGTTGAGCAGGACGTAGTCGTTGTCCGTCGTATCGAGGTCGTAGTCGAACTCGTGGTCGAACTCCTCGTGGACGTATTCGAGCCCTGCGCGGGCCGCCTCCTTGTTGTTCTCGACGATTGCCTCGCCCTTGCCGCCGAATCGCTTCTTGAGGGCGCTGTCGAGGTTCTCGATGGGGAAGTCGGTGACGGCGCACGCCGCACCCAGCGCAACGACGTTGCGCATGATTGCGCCGCCCGCTTCCTCTGCGAGTGCCTTGAGGGGAACGTCCAGCCCGACCATCCCCTCGGGAATCTCGACGTCCGCCATCGTCGACCGGTCGCCATCGTAGATGATGACCGACCCGTCGTGGAGTTCGTCGAGGTTTTCCTCGATAGTTCGTGGTGTGAGTGCGATGAGCACGTCGAGTCTGTCGACGACGCTCTGTACGGGGTCGATGGCAGTCCGAACCTTGTACGCAGTGTATCCGCCACGGATTCGCGAAGCGAAATCCTTGGAGGTGAACACGTGTCGTCCAGCCCGGGAGAGTGCCTGAGCGAAAATCTTCCCCGTGGAGTCGATGCCATCGCCAGCCTCGCCGCCGATGGCCCAGTTGAAGTCCGCTGGCATGCTGACTGAAATCTACCCATAGCCGGGTCAAAAGCCTTCTGAAAATTTGTGTAAAACGCCACTCCAATACATAAACGAAAACCCGTTTTAGGGGGCTTGTGAGTGTACATTTCGATAGTTTCAGTAACCCGAACCGGCACTGTATCGCCATGTGGTGGACAAGTGTCCAATTATTTCGTATTCGGGGCTCTCGCGGCAAGTATAGCAGGTTCTTCGATACGTCATAACTTATTGATACGTTAACGAAGGCAAGGCCCTTGTGACCCTGCCTCCAACCGGGTCGCATGGACGCAACCGTCACCGTCGCCGCGGTCCGCGACGTTGGACCCGACACGGTCGCTATCGAGTTCGAGACCCCCGACGAATTCGATGCCGAGCCGGGTCAGTTCGTAAAGCTCTCTGCAATCATCGACGGCGAGTCGTACGCCCGCTTCTACACGCTTTCTTCGCTGGGCGTCACGGAGACGTTCGAAGTAACGGTCGGCATCGACCCCGAAGAGGGCGGCCCGTTCAGTCAGCACCTCGAATCGCTCGCCGCGGGCGACGACATCGACCTCTCTGGACCGTTCGGCGACAGCTACTACGACGGTGACGCGCGCGTCGTCGTCCTCGCTGGCGGTCCGGGTGTCGGCCCGGCGGTCGGCATCGCAGAGGCCGCGCGCGCTGACGGCAACGAGGCCGCGGTCGTCTACGTCGACGACGCGCCCGCGCATGAAGACCGCCTCGACGCGCTCCGCGAGGAGGGTGCGAGCGTGGTCGTCACCGACGACGAAGCCGACCTTTCGGACGCAGTCGCTGACGCGCTGACTGGTGCCGAGGGAGAACAGGTGTTCGTCTACGGGTTCGCCGGGTTCGTCGAAGCCGCCGCCGACGCTATCGAAGCCGCGGACGGCGACGCCGACGCAGCGAAGGTCGAGAACTTCGGCTGAACGGTCTCTTCTCTTCCGAGTTCGCTACTCGACCGGCTTCCACGCCGTCACCACTGCCACGAAGAGCGCCCCTGCGAGCCAGCCGCCGAGCCCCACGAGCGCCACCAGTGGCGTCGTCGCCTGCCCCGTCTCGACGGCCACGCCGAAGACGAGCGACCGAAACGCCCCGTTCGGACTTAACGCGAGCAGGTGCGGGACGGTGTCGATGCCGAATCGCCCGGTTGCCAACCCGGCCACAGCCGCGGCGTCGACGCCGACGACGAAGGCGACGAGCAGGCCGACGGCGAGGGCGATTGCCTGCCGGGCCGTCCGTGCTGCGGCGGAGACGGCGAGCGCGACCGATGCAGTCGAGAGCGCGAATACGACCGCGAGCACGGCAAAGCGGGCAAACGCGGCCGGTGAGTCGGCGGCCGCATTCAGTGCCAAAAACGTCGGTTTCTCCGGTGACAACACGGGAACGGTCGCGCCCGCGACGAGGAGCGACCCGAAGACGACGGCGACGAGTGCGAGACTTCGGCCGAGGAAGACGCCGCCCACGTAGGCTGGCCGGGACACGCCGAACGTCTGCAGGACGTCCAACTCGCCGCTTCGTCGGTCCGAAAGCACCGTCCGGTAACAGAGCGCGAAGCCGAGAAGTGGAACGAGCGCCTCGACGAACGGGAGCAAATCGAGGACGAGGGGAACGTACCCGCCGCGCGCGCCCGACCCCGCGGCCGCGACGCCGACGACAGTCAGGGCGAACACGACTGCGAGCGCGACCACCGCGGGCGTTCGAACGACAGTTCGGAGTTCGCGAGTCGCGATAGTAAAGAGGTCGTCGACGGCGCTCGTGAGGTCCTCGGCGGCGCTCATCGGCCATCCACCTCCTCGGTCGAAACGAGCGCCCCGAACGCAGTCTGGAGGTCAGTTGCTCCCGCCGATTCGACCAACTCCTGTGGCGACCCAGTTGCGACGAAGCGCCCGCCGTCGAGGACGACGACGCGGTCGGCCGTCCGCTCGACTGGCCCGAGGTTGTGCGACGAGAGCACGACGGCTGTTCCCTCGTCTGCAAGCTCCGCGACGATTTCGAAGAGCCGTTCGACCATCCCCGGGTCGAGCCCGCTCGCGGGTTCGTCGAGGACGACCACGTCTGGGTCGCCGACGAGTGCTCGGCCGAGTCCGAGGAGCCGCGTCATCCCACCCGAGAGGGCTTCGACACGGCGGTCCGCAGCCTCGCTGAGGCCGACCCGGTCGAGCGTGGTGCCGATGTCCACACCCTCCTCGACGAACTGCGTGTAGAACCGGAGCGTGTCGGCCACGGTGAACCCCTCGCGGAATTCGGGGCGCTGCGGGAGGTAGCCGACGCGAGTTCGGTCTCCTGCGCCGACCGTGACAGTCCCAGCATTCGGTGCCCGAACCTTCGAGAGGAACTGGAGCAGCGTCGTCTTCCCCGAGCCGTTCGGGCCGACGAGCGCGACAATCTCGCCCGGTTCGACCGTCAGCGAGAGGTCGTCGAGGACGACCACGTCGCCGAAGGCGTGCGAGAGTCCGGACGCGTCGATAGCGACGGAGGACGCCGCGGACGCAGACTGGCTCGTCGAGTCTCCTTCCGACACAACTTCGCGGACCATTCCATCTCGGTCAGACATTGGGTTTCTCCGTGTGGGTCATCGCTCCGGTGGTGTTCGCAGTCTCGGTCGCGTTCAGGCTGGCCAGCGTCGCTGACCGCACTGGCTCGGTTCGCGGTGCCGCATCGACGACGCCCGACCCCCGGAGCCCGGCGACTTCGTCGCGGGCGCTTCGGAGGGCATCCATCACGGGCGACCGCGACAGCACGAGCGCTCCCGGGTGGCGACCGAGTTCGGAGTCTATGGGGCCAGATGGCTGGAACGCTCGGTCGTACGCACCGTCCCGGTCTTCGTCGGCGAGTGGCAGGTCGCCCCAGTAGTTCCCCTCGCCGTCGGTCGTCCACGTCCGCATGGGACCGAGCGTCGATTCGACCTGCACGTCGTTGCCGACGATGTCGTTTCTGACGACGACGTTCGTCGGGAAGGTCGAACTGCCGCGAACGCCGATATTGTTGCCGACGACGACGTTTCGCGTGTACACCTGTCGGTCGCCGCTTACGTCCATGCCGTACTCGTTGGTGGCGAACACGTTGTCGGCGACGTAGGTGTTGCTTCCGGCGGGGATGAACCCGAAGTCGGAGTCGCGGATGTCGTTTCCGACCACGAGATTGCCCACGGGTCGCGTCATGATGATGACCCCGATTCGCTCGTCTCGGACGACGTTGTCGGCGACGAGCATATCTGAGGTGTACATCTCGTGGACGCCGTAGCGACCGCCCTCCATGTAGTTGTCGCGGACGACGCTCCCGTCGGCGCGGTGGGTGTAGACGCCGTCTCGGCCGTCGTGGAGCGTCGAGTGCTGGACGACCGACGGTTCGCCGATGAGCACGATACCCATGAAGCCCTCGGAGGGAGTCGCGGCCCCGCGGATAGTGAGATTGTCGAGGACGCTGTCGGCGCTCTCGCGGACGATGACGCCGCTTGCGGGCGTGTCGATGATGACGTTGCGGAGCGCCGAGTCGGTGGCTCCGTCGAGGACGACACCGGCGTCGCCGCGGCCGTAGGCGAGTTGGACGCGCGTGTCCCAATCGACCGACTCGTTCGTGGCGCGAACGCGCCGGGTTCCAACGCTGCCGACACCGGAAATCGAGAGATTCCCGACTGCCGCTTCGTCGGCCCGAACGTGGACCACCGTCCCGTTTCCGTCTCCGACGAGGTGCGTCGCGTTCCCAGCGCCGAGGAGCGTAATCGACCGATTCACGTCGATGCTGTCGACGGAGTAGGTGCCCGGCGGGACGTAGACTGCGGTTCCCTCGGGCGCGGATTCGACGGCCGCCTCGATGGTTGGTGCGTCCTCGCCGACGACAGTCGAGACCGGACGGTCGAACAGCGGTTCACGTGCAGCAGTGGTCTGGTCGGCCCAGTCGTGGTGGGATTCGACGGACGATTCGAAGGCGTCGAGTCGCCCCGAGAGCGAGCTTTCGGACCGCTCGCGGAGCGTTTCCCAGTCGACGACCGTTCCACCGTATTCGTCGGTGAACGACCGTGCTGCCGTGGGGTCAGAGAAGGGAACGACAATTGGCCCAGATGGGATGCGGGCGTCAGAATCGACGACGAACACCGCATCGGAGGCCTCGACCCAGCCGGGATGGCGGTTGTGTTCGGTCCGAAGATAGTCGTCTTCGTCGAGGACCGGCGAGACGGTGGCGTAGTCGCTGACGAACACCGCAAGCGGGTCGCCGAACTGACGAGCGCTCTCTGGTGACGCGACATCCGCGGCGGCGGTTCCGACACCGTAGTAGCCGATGATGTACCGATACCGGGAGAAGTGCGCCTGTGCGACCGGCACTTCGAATCCGTCGGTCTTGGCTTGCTGGACGTCGACTGCGGTCCCGCCAGTTTTCACGGTGTCGTCGAAGGAAACGGGCGAGACGGTGCCCGACACTGGGACGACGAAGGAGACGCTGGCGAGGACGAGCACGAGTGCGGCCACGCCAGCGACCCATCGCGTCGCAGTCGGGGTTACGAACGCCATCGAGTGTTCGTCTCCTCTAGGGATGGGGTCAGTGATAGGCGCGATGGTCTGGCCGTCGAAGCGGGTTGTCGGATACCCGAATCCTTAATCATCGTCCATACGACTCCCTGTGTATGTACGACGACGAGGACCTCGAATCGATTCGAGAGGCTCGCGACGAGTGGGAGGAGGAGACTCGCGACCCGTTCTTGGAGAAGGGTGGCGAGCGGAAAGACCGCTTTGCGACCGTCTCGAACCACGAGGTCGACGACCTCTACACACCAGACGACGTTGCGGACCTCGATTACGAGGAGGACCTTGGGTTCCCCGGCGAGGCACCATACACACGCGGCGTGTATCCGACGATGTTCCGCGGGCGGACGTGGACGATGCGACAGTTCGCCGGCTTCGGGACCGCCACGGAGACGAACGAACGGTTCCACTACCTCATCGAGAACGGCCAGACCGGGCTTTCGACGGCGTTCGACATGCCTTCGCTGATGGGGAAGGACTCCGACGACCCGCTTTCGGACGGCGAAGTCGGGAAAGAGGGCGTCGCGGTCGACACGCTCCGCGACATGGAGATTCTCTTCGACGGCATCGACATCGGCGAAGTCACGACGTCGTTCACCATCAACCCCTCTGCGCCGGTCATCTACGCGATGTACGTCGCGCTCGCCGACAATCGCGGCGTGTCCCGTGAGCAAATCGGCGGGACCTTCCAGAACGACATGCTCAAGGAGTTCATCGCGCAGAAAGAGTGGGTCATCCCGCCGGAACCCTCGCTGAAACTCGTCACCGACACCGTCGAGTTCGCGGCCGAGGAGACGCCTCGAATCCGCCCCATCTCCATCTCCGGATACCACATTCGTGAGGCTGGTTCGACGGCGATTCAGGAACTCGCGTTCACGCTGGCTGACGGCTTCGCCTACGTCGAGGACGCGATGGACCGCGGGCTCGACATCGACGAGTTCGCGCCGCAACTGTCGTTCTTCTTCAACTCCCACAACTCCATCTTCGAGGAGGTCGCGAAGTTCCGCGCCGCTCGGCGAATCTACCACGACGTCATGTCCGAGTGGTACGGTGCCGAAGACGAGCGCTCGAAGCAACTGAAGTTCCACACCCAGACGGCCGGGCAGTCGCTGACGGCTCAGCAACCGCTCAACAACATCGTTCGCGTGACCATTCAGGCCCTCGCGGGCGTCCTCGGCGGCACGCAGTCGCTCCACACCAACAGTTTCGACGAGGCGCTGTCGCTGCCCACCGAGGAAGCAGTCACCGTCGCCCTCCGGACCCAGCAGATTATCGCCGAGGAGTCCGGGGCGGCCGACGTCATCGACCCGCTCGGCGGGAGTTTCTTCGTCGAGAAACTCACCGACGAAGTGGAAGAAGAGGCGATGGCCTACATCGAGGAGATTCGCGAGATGGGCGACGGCTCGGTTCGCGACGGCATCCTCCACGGCATCGACGAA
Organism: Haloferax larsenii JCM 13917; assembly: GCF_000336955.1. GTDB lineage: Archaea > Halobacteriota > Halobacteria > Halobacteriales > Haloferacaceae > Haloferax > Haloferax larsenii. The sequence goes on from NZ_AOLI01000006.1 coordinate 55,668, forward strand.
GGGTACTTCCACCGCGAAATCAGCGACGCCTCCTACGAGTACCAGTCGCGCGTCGAAGAAGGCGAAGAGGTCGTCGTCGGCGTCAACAAGTACACGTCGGACGAAGACACCCGCCCCGACGTGCTGCACGTCGGCGAAGAGGTACAGGACCGCCAGATAGAGCGCCTCGAATCGGTCAAAGACGAGCGCGACGACGAGGCGGTCGAGGAAGCGCTCGACGAACTCAGAGAAGCGGTCGAAGCTGGCGAGAACGTCATGCCCGTCCTCGTCGACGCGGTCAAGACGTACGTCACGATGGGCGAAATCATGGACGTGTTCGCCGACGAGTACGGTACGTACCGTGAGACTATCGGCGTGATGTAACGTCGGCTATCGCGTCTCTGCTTGTTCTTGGAGCTGTTCCGCTAGCTCGTCGAGTTCCGCTTTGAGCGACCCTATCTTGTCGAGTGTCGTCTCCGGTCCGGCGCTCACGTTCGTCGCGTACAGGCGACCCACGAGACTCTGAAACAGGAGGTCGATTTCTTCTTCCCCACCGTTGCCCTGATAGCCGAGTTGATTGATGAGGTGGTGGAGACACGACCCCCACCCGACTGCGTAGTCTTCGTCTTCGAACTCGTCGAGCGCGTCGGGAAGCGGGTCGAACGTGTCCAGACACGCTAGGCTCATGCGACTCGCGGCGTACCGGAGTCTGAACTGTAGGCGCTGTCGGTCGTCTAACTCCGTGACGTCGACGTTTGGGTCCACGAGTTCCCATTCGTCGACGAGGCCGTTATCGACGAGGTCGTCCCATCGCGACCGCTCGTCGCGAATTAGCGCCTCCGTGTCGCCGACGAGATAGAACACGACTTCGCCGTGGCTGACCGATGGGTCTTGTCCGTAGCGGTTGAACACTGGCCACTGCGCGTCGTCTCTCGCTTCGAGTCGCTCGAACGCAGACGCGACGTACTCCCGAATCAGCCGTTCTTCGGTAGCCACGTCGGCGACTGTGAAGACGACCTTTTTTAACTTTGACATGATTGTGGCTTTCGCAGCATCGCCTTGTAATTTGGGGCTTCACTGACATCCGAAACCAGCGTCGAGTTGGTACCCGCCGCGGCAGTTCAGGACGGCGTCACTCCATGAGGAGGACACAGGGGAGGTCGTCCCTGCTTGCGAACCGGAGGAGGCTGTACGCGACACCGCTGCTCCCGTTGAAGAACGTCGGATTCGGGATGTGCTCGCTGTGGCCGGGCATGGAGAGTGCGCCTGCGTCGCCCCCTGCGACATAGCGACCGACCAGCGCCCGCGCGTCACTCTCTTCACGGCCGGCCTTGCGGGTCGCTTCGAGGAGGGCAGTCGCCCGCCCGAGCGTTCCACAACAGAGGTGGTCGTACTCGTTCACGTCGGCGGATGCGGTCGCCGACAGCAACTCGTCGGCTTCGTCGAAGAACGACTCGTCACCGAGGGCGCTCCCGATACCGAGGCGTGCGAGTGCACATCCCGCCCGGCCCTCACACCATCGGTCGAGATAGGTCGTCCCTCCGGCGTCAGTCGGAATCGGGTAGTTCGAGCGTTCTGGGTCGTAGACCGACGACTCGTACGCGAGGGCGTCTCTGGCTGCCGCTTCGTACCGGTTGTCGTCGGTCGCCGCGGCGAGGCGGGCGAGCGCGTACGCGATTCCACTCTGGCCGTGTGCCATCCCCGGCAGCGGTTTGTCGGAGCCAGTTATCCAGACCTGCTTCCCGTCGACCGATTCGCGGTTGTCGAGTAAGTGCTCGCCACAGTCGCGCGCGCGTTCGAGAATTGCGTCGCCACCGAATCGCTCGTAGTACGCGAGGAGTGCGAGGAGGACGCCGGCAGTGCCACCGACGACGTCGTACGTCTCGTCCGCTTCGAGTTGCGCTGTCGTTACTTCCCGAGCGTGGGCCGCGGCGTGCTCCCTGTACGCCGGTCGGTCGAGAAGTTCGGCCGCAACCGAGAGCGTGTACACGAGCGACCCGGTCCCGTTGACGCCACCGAACTCGGTCGCCGACTCGCCTTTGTCGGCGGCGACGGCGTCGAAACATTCGGTGGCGAGGGCTTCGAATCGGTCGTACCCAGTCTGGTCGTACAGCGCGGCCGCGGCGAGTCCGATGCCTCCTCGTCCATCGTACAGTGTGTTTTCGACCGGCGAGAGGCCGAGTTGTGGTAACTCTGCGCCGATGAACGACATCCACCGGCGTCCGTCAGCCGTGTCGAACGCGGCGTCGAGGACGGCGTCGCCGTGGGCCACTGCCCGGGTCAGGAGGTCGTCGTCGCTCGGCGCGTGCGTTGTAGCGTGGTCGGCTCGCTCCGGTATCGAGGAGTCGAGACAGCGACGGAGAAGCTCGGTTTCTCGCATCCGGTCGTCTTCGCCCATCGAATCGAGTCGCCGAAGACACCGTTCGTAGCCAGCGACATCGACCGAAACACCAGTCGGTTCGCCGTCGTGGAGAACCGTCGTCTGGTCTGGCTGGGACGTGAATCGCGGGACGTCACGCCGACGGAGGGACTGTCGCTCGTTTTCGTATAGTCCCCAGAACTGGTCGGTCTGTATCCGCCCGTCGAAGAACGGCACGGCGAGTCGTTCGACTTCGACCGAGAGGCGAGCGCCGTCTCGAAGTGGGTCTCGTGCGCGGCTCAACCGTAGAATCGAACTGTACGTCGCTGTCGGTCGGTACACCATCCGGTTTTCGACGCCCTCGACTAGCTCGGGCGTGAGGATTTCGTCGCGGAGTCGGCCGTCCTCGTGGAGGTCACAGATAGTCTCGTGGGCTCGTCGGAACCCGGAGACGATGGTGTCGAGAGAGTCCTCTGGCGGCTGGTCGATGCCGTCGACGCTGGGGGTGTTCGTCTCTCGATTGACCGTTGGCGACTTCCCTTCCACTGCCATCACGTCCGTGTTGACGGCCTCGATTTTGGGCTTCGAAATCTCGGGAATCTCCTTGGTGTCGCTGTTTCGACCGAGACCGGCGGCCAAAAACGGTGACGACCCGTCGTCGTCGCTGTCGACGACTTTCCAGGGCAACAGTGCTGTTCGGAGGACGGAATCCATCGTTGCAGCAGCAATCGTCGTGGTCGGTGACGACGCGGTCGGTTCGATATAGGGGTGGAAGAGCGTCTCCGCATCGATGATGGTCGGCTGGTCGCCGCGAACGATGAGGTTCTCGTACTGGCAGTCCGGGAGGTCCAGCACGTATCCAACACAGAGGAGCACGCCGACGCGTTCGTAGTACCGCTCGACTGCAGTCGCATCGCTCGGTTCCGCGTACTCGATTGGCGCCATCCACCCGTAGCTGTCGCGTGAGAGGTACGCCGGCGACGTGAACGGTGGTGTGTCGAGATGGTCGTCGAGCCGTTCGAGGACTGTGTACAGCGCGACACCGGCGTCTATCGGCCGCGGTTTGTAGATAGCCGACCCCGACTCGAAGGAGACGCGAACCGGGACCTGCCCGCCTGCGTGGGCGTCGTCTGCGAGCGCCGTGACCTCGGTGACTGCCCCCTCGACGTCGAATCGTGATTCGAGTGCTGACCGGTCGGCTTCCAGTCGATGGACGAATCGCGTGACGTTCGTCACCCACTGGTCGACGAAGGAAACGACGTATCTGGCGAGGACCGGATATTCGAGACAGAGGTTCCGGGTTCCGCCGTCGAACATCGCTTCGACGAACTGGTCGTAGTACGTCGTCCCCGGGTCCGAGACGGCCGACGGGTCGGCTGCCGCGAGGTCCGGGTCGTGGTATTCGACGAAGGACTTGAATTCGACGTAGAGCGCCCGGACAGACACGCGACTGAGACGGAAGACGAGCCACTCGGCGAGTTGCTTCGCAACTGGGTGTGACCGAACGTCGGCATCGAGTTGCGCCAGTGCGTAGTCTGCGAACCCGACCAAGAGGTGGCTGAATGGAACGTCCTCGGTGGGGGACAGTAGTGTATCGTCCCGAGACGGATACGTAGAGACGTACTGGAGAAGCGAGTCGAGTCGGTCGACCCACTCTGGAAGCGGTTCCGTCTCTGGCCACTGTGTCGCCGTGAGTTGGTCGCGGACAGCCGATTCGGTGAGGTCGTCGTACGCGAGTCGCTCGCGGAAGGTGTCCTCGTCTGGAAAGAGCGACGCCCACTCGTCGAGAATGTCGTCTGGGTCGATGACTGGGGCTTCGCCGTGTTCGTTCGGTGGCCCTTCGAGTCGCTCGTGTAACGTTCGCGCCTGCCCTGCGATTGCACGCCGGTCTCGCTGGGATAGCTCTTGTGGCATCAGGCGGGACACCCCGGCGTCAACGTTGGTCGTCGCTGCGCCCTTCTGTCTGTTGTCGTGGTGGCAAGTGTCATGCTCTGCGAGTTTTGTTGGTGGTGTTAAATTACTTCTGCAAGGACACATATGCAGTCTGAGATGTGTTCAACGATGGCCTGATTTTACACACTTTGTTCACACCTGGACAAAATAATCAATTGTTAGCTACTAATCCGTGATAAGACATCATCGTCTTCTGATTTTGATTGTATCTCACACCGACAGCAACGCGCGCAAAAACATAATATAAATTCGTCAATGTTGGCCGAAAAACATATAATATAGGGTGTCAATTGGTCTCATATGTCGATAGCACTCGACATCGAAACTGGTGACAAAGCATCGTACGACCAGCAGTTCGACGACAACCACACGGTGAACGACCAGCGGGTCAGTACCTGTACGTATGGTGGCGGGATGGACAAGCGAGCCTGTCCCACCTGCGACTTCTAAGTAGGGCGTTTTCTGCGGTCATTTTTTAGCGGCTACCCGAGCCGTCGCGTCGCACTCGAACAGTCACTCGATAGGACGCTCCTAACACCACGCCGACACGCAGTATTTCGAGTCCTGGACGCTGACGAACGGAATTCGGTCTGTTGCAGAATACGTTCATACTACCCTACCGATTACCGATGCTCGCATAGATTTATCATGGAGAATTAGTGTAGTTAACACACACTATGGTAGACAGTGACGGAGATGGGGAACTCGAGGCACGGCTGGTGGAACAAGAGGAGTTCGAACCGTCGCGGGAGTTCGTCGAGCAGGCGAACGTTTCGGACCCGAAGATATACGACGAGTTCGAGAAGAACTGGCCGGGGTGCTGGGAGCAAGCGGCGGCGTTGCTGGACTGGGATTCTCCTTACGACGAAGTACTCGACGATTCGAACCCGCCGTTCTACAAGTGGTTCACGGGTGGGAAACTGAACGCTTCGTACAACTGCCTCGACCGACACGTCGAAAACGGCGACAAGAACCGGGTCGCCATCAAGTGGGAAGGCGAACACGGAGACACACGGACNTCGTACAACTGCCTCGACCGACACGTCGAAAACGGCGACAAGAACCGGGTCGCCATCAAGTGGGAAGGCGAACACGGAGACACACGGACGTACACGTATCAGGACCTCTCCCGCGAGGTCAACGAGTTCGCGGCTGCCCTTCGCGACCTCGGCGTCGAGGAAGACGACGTGGTGACGCTCTACATGCCGATGATTCCCGAGTTACCCATCGCGATGCTGGCGTGTGCCCGAATCGGCGCGCCGCACTCGGTGGTCTTCGCTGGATTCTCGGCCGAGGCGCTCGCGACGCGGATGAACTCCGCGGACTCTCGATTCCTCGTCACGTGTGACGGCTACTACCGCCGCGGCGACCCGCTCGACCACCTCGACAAGGCGAACGAGGGACTCGACGGCGTCGACCACGGCGTCGATGCGGCGGTCGTGGTCGACCGTCTCGGCGACGACGGCTTCGGCCACGACCTGCGGGGCAATCAGCACGACTGGGACGGCCTGCTGGACGAGCACTCGGGAGACCGGGTAGACCCAGTCCAGCGCGACGCCGAGGACATGCTCTTCCTGATGTACACCTCAGGAACCACGGGCCAGCCAAAGGGTGTCAAGCACACCACCGGCGGCTACCTGTCGTATGCGGCGTGGACCTCTCACGCGGTGCTGGACATCGAGAAGGAAGACACCTACTGGTGTGCAGCGGATATCGGCTGGATTACGGGTCACTCGTACATCGTCTACGGGCCACTCGCACTCGGCACGACCACGGTGATGTACGAAGGCACCCCCGACTACCCGAACCGGTCGCGCCTCTGGGAACTCGTCGAGAAGTATGCAGTCGATATCTTCTACACCGCGCCGACGGCGATTCGGGCGTTCATGAAGTGGGGTACGCAGTTCCCCGAGAGACACGACCTGTCGAGTCTGCGCCTCCTCGGCACGGTGGGTGAGCCAATCAACCCGCGTGCGTGGAAGTGGTACTACAAGCACATCGGCGACGAAGAGTGCCCAGTCGTGGACACGTGGTGGCAGACCGAGACGGGTGGAATGATGATTACGACGCTCCCCGGCGTCGGCAACATGAAGCCCGGCTCTGCCGGACCGCCACTTCCCGGTGTCGATGCGAAGGTCGTCGATACGGGCGGTGAAGAGGTCGAGGCCGGACGCGCTGGCTACCTCACGGTCAACAAGCCGTGGCCGGGGATGCTTCGGACGCTGTACAAGAACGACGAGCGGTTCATCGACGAGTACTGGCGCGAGTACTCCGATACCGACAGCGACGACCCCGACGACTGGGTGTACTTCCCCGAAGACGGGGCGAAAATCGACGACGACGGCTACATCACGATTCTCGGCCGCGTCGACGACGTCATCAACGTCNGTACAAGAACGACGAGCGATTCGTCCAGGAGTACTGGCAGGAGTACTCAGACACCGACAGCGACGACTCCGACGACTGGGTGTACTTCCCCGAAGACGGGGCGAAAATCGACGACGACGGCTACATCACGATTCTCGGCCGCGTCGACGACGTCATCAACGTCTCCGGACACCGCCTCGGAACGATGGAAATCGAGTCGGCAATCGTCGGCGTCGAAGGCGTCGCCGAAGCCGCCGTCGTGGGTGGTAAACACGACGTGAAAGGAGAAGCCGTCTACGCCTACGTCATCACCGAAGAGGGGCAAGCCGAAGACGACGAGATGCGCGACCGAATCGTGCAAGGCGTCGAAGACGCTATCGGACCGATTGCACGGCCGGAACAGGTTCTGTTCACGCCCGAACTGCCGAAGACGCGCTCGGGCAAAATCATGCGTCGTCTCCTCGAAGAGATTGCGAACGGCGAGGAACTCGGAGACACGACGACGCTTCGGAACCCCGAAATCGTCGAGGAAATCCAGCGCAAGGCCGACGCCAGATAACCGACGCAGACCTCAGCGGTCTGCCTGCTCGTTTTCTTCTATCCAGGCGGACAGCGAGGTTTCGTCACGGAAGTACAGTCGCTCGCGGACGCTGTCGCGTTCGAGGACGACCATGAGGTGTTTCTCCGAGAGGTCGATGTGTTCGCCGCTGTACGCGCACGGTTCGATTCGGTCGTCGCCCGGTCGCCAGAGTCGATGCGGCGCGACGCGGACGATGGTCTCGCCGTCGCCGGCGAGGGTGAGTCCGGTGTAATCCGACAGAGCCATACGACGGCTACGGCTTCCACGACTAAGTTATTTTCTTGTATAGTTATTGTAGAAATATAGTCTCTAGCCACNGTAATCCGACAGAGCCATACGACGGCTACGGCTTCCACGACTAAGTTATTTTCTTGTATAGTTATTGTAGAAATATAGTCTCTAGCCACGGTATTCGAGGGGTATTGTCTGCTACCTATGCGAACTATTCACATCGTCTAGTGGGCGGTTGTCCTACGACATTTGGAACCACCCTGCACATTTATCCCGAATGTTACTGAAGGAAAACCCACACATGGAAAAACCACTTCTCGTGACCGACTTCCTCGACCGCGCTCGTCGGTACTACGCCGACGAGGAGGCGGTCGTGGCGACGACAGGTGAACGCTTCTCCTACGCCGAACTCGGTGAGCGAGCAGACGGGGTCGCTGCTGCACTGCAGGCACGCGGCATCGAGAAAGGCGACCGGGTGGCGGTTCTGGACCCGAACACGCATTACCACCTCGAAGCGGCCTACGGGTCGATGCAGGTGGGTGCGGTCCACATGCCGCTGAACTACCGTCTCGTTCCGGCCGACTTCGAGTACATGCTGAGCGACGCCGACGTGAAGGCCATCTACGCGGACTACGCCTTCGCGGAGAAGATAGAACAGATTCGCGACGAGATTCCGACGGAGGTGTTCATCACCAACGACACCGACGAGGTGGACGGCGAGTGGCTGGACTTCGACGAGGTCGTCGCCGAGTCGACCGACTACGACCGCCCGGAGATGTCCGAAGACGAAATCATCACCATCAACTACACCTCGGGGACGACGGGTGACCCGAAGGGGGTCTGTCGAACCCACCGCGCCGAGACGCTCCACGCGTACCTCATCTCCATGCATCAGGAGATTTCGGACGACGACGTCTACCTCTGGACGCTTCCGATGTTCCACGTCAACGGTTGGGGTCACATCTACGCCATCACCGGACACGGCGCGAAACACGTCTGTACTCGCGGTGTCGAGGCGGCAGACGTCCTCGACGCGATTCGAACCGAGGACGTGTCGTATCTCTGTGCGGCACCGACCGTGCTCAACATCCTGATGAAACACTACCGCGACGAAGGCGGTGTCGAGACGACCGGGGGGAGTCCAGTTCGGGCGGCAACCGCAGGCGCGGCCCCACCAGAGGCGACGATTCGCACCGTCGAAGACGAGTTCGGCTGGCGACTGATGCACGTCTACGGGGCGACCGAGACGGGGCCACTCATCACCACGTCGGAAGCCAAGCGCTTCCTCGACGGTGATGCGGACCGATTCTCTATCAAGAAACGACAGGGAATCGGCTACCTCGGCACCGACGTTCGTGTCGTCGACGACGACGGCGAAGACGTGCCGTGGGACGACCAGACAATCGGCGAAATCGTCGTCGCGGGCAATCAGGTGATGGACAAATACTGGAACAAGCCAGAAGAGACAGAAGAGGCGTTCACTGCGCGACGAGAGGGGTACTATCACATGGGAGACCTCGCGGTCGTCGACGAGAACGGCTTCATCAGTATTCAAGACCGAAAGAAGGACATCATCATCTCCGGCGGCGAAAACATCTCCAGCATCGAACTGGAGGACACGCTCTTCGACCACGAGCAGGTGTCTGATGTCGCGGTTATCCCGGTCCCGTCCGATGAGTGGGGTGAGTCACCGAAGGCGTTCGTCGTCCCGATTAGTGGTGACTCGGACAACCCCGGCGTGACCGAGACGGCACTTATCGACTTCTGTCGTGACCGAATCGCGACCTACAAAGTGCCGAAAGAAATCGAGTTCGTCGAGGAACTCCCGAAAACCGCGACCGGAAAGATTCAGAAATACGAGCTACGAGAACGCGAGTGGGAAGACGAGGGTCGGATGGTCGGAGAGGGGTAGTCGTCCCCATATCCCGTCAAGCGACTTTGACGGGCGTTTCAGCGATTGTATGTCGAATCGGCAGACCGTGGTAGTGTTCTAGAGGTTGTAATTTCCTGGTGAAAACATATTATCAGGGAATGTTGTTGAGTGTGGTAAGTATTATCATACCAATATGAGTCAACACCTTTGACACATGTTATCATTGTTGTAGGTGGTATGTACATAACAATTATTAACGAAGTATCCACCGGTAGTGCCATGGCACGGGATACCAAGCCACTCAATCGGCGAGATGTGTTGAAGGCGACCGGGGCTGTTGGTACGGCTGGTTTAACTGGGCTGGCTGGCTGTACAGGCGGCGGCGGTGGCGACGGCGGAGATGGCGGCGACGGAGGCGGTAATGGTGGCGGCGGGGGTGGTGACGACTACCCCGCATTGGGCAACTTCCCCATCGAAGGCGACAAGGCGATTTTTGGATTCAACGTCCCGCAGTCCGGACCGTACGCGTCTGAAGGTGAAGACGAACTCCGAGCGTATCAGCTCGCGGTGAAGCACCTCAACAACGGTGGCGGCTGGGTCGACTCGCAGTTCGACGACCTCTCCGGTGACGGCGTGCTGGGCTACGAAATCGACTACGTCGACGGCGACACGGCAACCGACGCCGACCAAGCGCGGCAGTCGGCGTCCGGGATGGTCGAGCGCGACAACGCCATCATGATTTCCGGCGGGTCGTCGTCTGCGGTTGCAATCGCAGTGCAAGGGCTGTGTCAAAACGAGAAGGTCATGTTCATGGCCTGTTTGACGCACTCGAACGACACCACTGGGAAGGACTGTGTCCGCTATTCCTTCCGCGAGATGTTCAACGCCTACATGACCGGACAGGCGCTGGCACCGGTCGTCAAGGAGGCCTACGGGAGCGACCTCAAGTTCTACCAACTGTACGCCGACTACAGTTGGGGGCAAACCCAGCAAGCGTCGATGGAGCAGTTTATGACCGAAGTTGCTGGATGGGAGCAAGTCAAATCCGTCGCGACCCCGCTCGGGACGACGGACTACTCGACGTATCTCTCGGAGGCGCAGAACTCCGGTGCAGACGTGCTCATCCTCAACCACTACGGTCTCGACGGTGCGAACTCCGTCCAGCAGGCCGTCGACGCGGGCATCGACGAGGATATGGAGATTCTCGTCCCGCTGTACAACCGGCCGATGGCCGAGGCGGCAGGCGGCGCAATCGAGGGCGTCTACGGAACCGTCGCGTGGGACTCCCAAATCGACAACACTCCGTCTCAGGAGTTCACCGACGCGTTCAGCTCCGAGTACGACCGGACGCCGTCCGGTCCGGCACAACTCGCGTACGCTCAGACGCTCCAGTACGCTGCTGCAGTCGAGCGTGCGGGGACCTTCTACCCACCGGAGGTCATCAAGCAACTGGAGGACTACGAGTACGACAACGTCGGCATGGGCGCAGAGACCATGCGCGGGTGTGACCACCAAGCACAACGGGACGTGCCCGTCGTTCAGGGGCTTCCAGCGTCTGAACAGGAGGCCGGCAAGTACTTCGAGATTGTCAACGTCACGAGTCGCGACGACCTCGGATACGGCTGTGACGCAGGCCCGGCCGCCGAGTGTGAACTCGGGTCCTACGAGTAAGACCTCGGTTCCCACACCGGTATCTTAATGAAAATTAACTACAGACAATTGCGCACACGTAAATGAGTATGCTTAACACACCCATGAAATCGCATGATTCGAACGACTCCAAGGGGGGTGAGAAAGTGTGAGCCTCTTGGCCGACATCGTCGTCATCCTGCTCAACGGGCTTCAGCAGGGAGCGATATACGTTCTGTTGGCTGTCGGGCTCTCTATCATCTTGGGGACGCTCAAGTTCGTCAACTTCGCCCACGGCGCGCTCTATCTCCTCGGGACGTACGCGGGGCTGTTCGTCGCGCTGAGCGTTCCGCTATCCAATGGAAAACTCCAAGAGTGGGGATTCACGAGTTTCGGCCTCGACTGGGGATTCTTCGCCGCACTGGTGCTGGTCCCGCTCGTGGTGTTCGTCGCCGGACTCCTCATGGAACGCTTCCTCGCCCGCTCGTTTTACGACCGCCCGGACACCGACCAGATTCTGGTCACGTTCGGTCTCGCAATCGTCGTCCAAGAACTGTTCCGCGTCCTCTTCGGGAGTAACAGCCTTCCGTTCGAGCAGCCGGAACGCATCCTCTCGGTCGGGTCGTTCGCAGGGATTCCGGTCTCCGGTCCCGTTGCACTCCCCATCGTCGGCAACTTCCCGCAGTGGCGACTGTGGGTTATCGGCATCACCGCGGTACTCGTCTTGCTCGTCTACGTGCTGGTCGAGTTCACCGACTTCGGTCTCGTCGTCCGCGCCGGGACCCGTGACGCCGAGATGGTCCGACTCCTCGGCATCAAAATCACCCGTCCGTACATCGTCGTCTTCGGTATCGGTGCCGCACTCGCCGGCATCGCTGGCGTCGTGGGCGGCCCACTGAACGTCGTCAACCCGACTATCGGGACGAACATCCTCGTGCCCGCGTTCCTCACCGTCGTCATCGGCGGCGTGGGCAGTATCGCGGGGGCAGTCCTCGGCGGCGTCATCTTCGGACTCGCCACGGCGACTCTCGTCGCTTTCGCACCGGCGTGGTCGCAGGTCGGACTGTACGCGATTGCGGCTATCGTCCTCCTCACCAGGCCACAGGGACTCCTCGGTGACGAGGAGGTGGCACCATGAGCGAAAAGACAGACACTGCGACTGCGAGCACAGACACCACGACGAGTACGAAGAGCGAGACCGCCTTCGGCGGGAGTCTCTCCGAGCGTTGGGAGCAACTCCGCGGCAGAGAGGGTACGGTCGTCGGGCTGACGGCAATCTTCGTGGCCGTCTTCCCGTGGCTCTTCGCCCGTGCACCGGTCATCTCTGATTTCGTGCAGGGCTACCAGAGCCTCGCGACGCTCATCCTCATCTGGGGCATCTTCGCCATCGGCTTCGACCTGCTGTTAGGCTACACCGGGCTGCTCTCGTTCGGCCACGCGGCCTTCTGGGGCGGCGCCGCCTACGCCTCGGGTATCGTCGCGAAGAACGTCTCCGGCGACCCAATCGTGATGGTCGTCTCGGGGACGCTCTTTGCCGTCCTCTTGGCGTGGGTTCTCGGATTCCTCTCGCTTCGTCGCGGTGGCATCTACTTCGCCATCCTCACGCTGGCGTTCGCACAGATGATGTACTTCATGGCGGCGTCGCCACTTGCGTTCCTGACCAACGGTGAAAACGGTCTGACCGGCGTCGAAGTCGGGAGCCTCTTCGGGATGATTCACCTCGAAGCCGATATCCCCGCGTTCGGCGGGATGCTCCTCGGTACGTGGCTCTACGCCTTCGTCGGCCTGTTCTTCGTCGGTGCGGTGGCCGTCGCCTACCGCATCCTCAACTCGCCGTACGGGATGGTCTTCCGTGCGATTCGCGAGAACGAACAGCGCGCCGAGTTCGTCGGCCTCAACGTCTGGCGCTACAAGCTGATGGCGTTCATCATCTCGGGGGCGTTCGCCGGTGTCGCTGGCAGCCTGTTTACCATCCACGGGTCGTACGTTCCGCTCCAGTCGCTGTTCTGGACGGAATCCGGTGACATCGTCGTCATGACCGTCCTCGGTGGCGCGGGGTCTATGTTCGGACCTGTCCTCGGCGTGGGGTTGTACCTCTACGTCGAGAACATCGTCAGTACGATTCAGGCGCTGACGATTCCCTTCACGGACATCGTGCTCATCAAGGACTTCGGGTTCTACTGGCACCTGCTTCTGGGGGCCATCTTCCTCGTCGTCGTCTGGGTCGTTCCGGACGGCCTGTGGGGAATCCTCAGTCGTATCCGCGAGTTCGTCTCCGCCAAACTCGGGGGTGACCGCTGATGCCCCTGTTAGAGACCGAAAACCTCGTCAAAGAGTTCGGCGGCCTCGTCGCCACCGACGACGTGAACCTCACCGTCGAGGAAGACGAGCGCGTCTCTGTCATCGGCCCGAATGGGGCCGGGAAATCGACGCTCATCAATCTCATTACGCGGCGACTCGACCCGACGAGCGGCGACATCCGATTCAAAGGCGAGTCTATCGTCGGTCTCGACCCGCACGAGGTGGTCCAACTGGGCGTCTCGAAGTCGTTCCAGACGGCGTCTATCTTCCCGGACCTCACGGTCAAAGAGAACGCCGAGATTGCGGCGCTCGCTGCGGAACGCGGCGCGTTCGGGTTCGAGTTCCTGAAACACCGAAACAGCCTCACCGACGTTCACGAAGTCGCCCGCGACACGCTCGACTCGGTCGGTCTCCTCGACCGGTCGGACACCGTCGCGACCGACCTCCCGTACGGCGACAAGCGCCGACTGGAGATTGGCATCGCTCTCGCCAGCGAACCCGACTTGCTCCTCATGGACGAACCGACCGCCGGGATGTCCCCCGAGGAGACGAAATCGACGGTAGAACTCATCGAACAGGTCAAACGTGAACACGGACTCACGTTCGTCCTCGTCGAACACGACATGGAAATCGTCTTCAGCGTCTCCGACCGCATCGTCGTCCTCAGTCGCGGTGGCATCATCGCCGAGGGGACGCCCGACGAGATTCGCGGAAACGAGGCCGTCCAAGAGGCCTACCTCGGAGGTGTCGAACTATGAGTCTCCTCGAAATCGACCACATCGACGCCTACTACGGCGAGAGCCACATCATCCGCGACCTCTCGATGAGCGTCGAAGAGGGCGAAATCTGTACGCTTCTCGGCCGCAACGGTGCCGGGAAGACGACGACGCTCCGGTGTATCGCAGGGGCGACGCCGCCGGACGTTCAAGACGGCTCGATTCGGTTCAAAGGAAAGGACATCACTGGCGTTCCCGCCGAGGACGTGTCGGTAAACGGCATCTCGCTCGTCCCAGAGGAACGGCGCATCTTCCCGAATCTCTCTGTCGCGGAGAACCTTCACCTCGCGGAAGTCGTCAACAACAAGTCCAACACGTGGGGGCGGTCGCTCTCGTTCGGCCACGAGGGGATGACCACCGAAGAGGTGTACGACCAGTTCCCGCGACTGGACGAGCGGCGAGACCAGCGGGCGGGGACGCTCTCCGGTGGCGAACAGCAGATGCTCGCCATCGCCCGCGCGCTGAAACAGAATACGGACCTGTTGCTCCTCGACGAACCTTACGAGGGTCTCGCGCCGAAGATTATCGAGGACGTCGAGGACGCGGTCCAGCGCATTAGCGACGACGGGACGACCATCCTCTTGGTCGAACAGAACGCGGCGGCAGCCATCAACCTCGCCGACCGCGCGTACGTCATCGACCAGGGTGGAATCGTCTTCGACGGAACCGCAGACGAACTGCGCGACGACGAAGAGACCCGCGAACGATACCTTGGTGTCTAACATGTCGGCGACACACCCAGACCCGGAGACGGCCCTCGACACGCTCATCGCAGCCGATGCTGTCGACGAAGCACCCGACGGGACGTTGACGACGACCGAAGAGTTCGAGAAAGTACTGGCCATCTATCACGACGTCTACGGTGCGGTATCGACCGAGGAGTTCCACCAGACGGTCGTCGACCTCTTCGACGTCGACCCTGACTCCGTCGAAGCCCACCTCGAAGCGTACGACGTCGGCCGGACAGACGTCGTTGCGTATCTCGCTGCCCAGTCGTTCCTCGACGTTCCGGTCGGTCAAGACCTGCTCACCGTCATGGCCAGTTTGCTGGTCGAGATTACGCCGTCGTCGCCGGTTCCGGACCAACTCTCGGAACTCGACGACGACGCGTTCGAGGCGTTTCTCGAATCGAACCCGGACGCTGTCGTCACCGTCTGGCGACGCTTCTGCACGCCGTGCGACGAGATGAAAGACGACCTCGACGAGATTCTCGACCGGGTCCCAGCGGACGTTGCCGTCGCTGGTCTCGACGGTGAGGCGACAGACGATTTCTGTCGACGGTACGAAGTCGACACAGCGCCGACGGTGCTGTGTTTCCGCGACGGAGAACTGCGAGAATCAGCGTCCGGCCGAACGTCGCCCGACGACGTCGAACGACTCGTCGACCGCGTGTACTAGTTACGGCCGCTTCGTCTCACCCGTCACCATGACGGGGCGGTCGGAGTTCAGGATGACCGACTGCGTGACGCTGCCGAACAGTGCTTTTCCTGCAGGCGACCGCTTTCGCCCAGCGGTGACGATGAGGTCTGCGTCTTCTTTCTCTGCGAACTCGACGATGACGTCTGCAGGGTCGCCAGAGGATTCGTTCACGTCGTAGGCGATTCCGTTGTCTTCGAGGTACTCACTCGCTTCTCTGACCGAGTGCAGTTGTGTCGCGGACGCACCGCTCGGGTTGTCGGTGAAACTGTGGACGAGCGTCACCTCCTTTTCGGAGGAGTCTCCAGGAAGATTTACAACCTCCTCGACGCAGGCGAGTGCGTGTTCTGTGTCGTCGTCGACGCCGATTACGATGTGATACATACTATCACGTCCCACGGGCCGATATTAGTGTTTGTGCTGATTCTCGGCCCCCGACCTCGACACCGTCGTTCGAATTACTCGGTCACGTCGTCTATCTCGCTGGAGACGTAGACGACCAAGAGAAGAGGAATTCCCAACACGAGTGCGATAGTCAGTGCGCCGTACGCCGCGAACCCGAGGGGAGTCGCAGGGAACGCCACGAGAAAGAGGAACTTCGGCGGTCGAAGTCCCGAGACGAACGTCCCCGTGAGAAACCCTGCGACACCGGCGACGGTGACGAGCGCCGCATACAACCCGATGACGAATCGCTGACCGCGGACGTTCGAGCTCACGTCTCCGGATGTGTGGGCGACGGAGTTAGCGGTTTTCGTTCGCCGCGGACACACCGATGCACCTTTCTTCGCACACACTAACGGTCGCGTATGTCGGACACGGACATCCTCGGCATCATCCTCGGCGGAATCGCGCTCTTGATGTTTGTCGTGGGTATTCTGCTCGTCGTCTGAGACTCGACTCGTTTTCGGCTCGTCGTCCAACGAGCAACTGCGCTGGTCGCTGCCAGCGCCCACAGAGCGCACAGTCACCACGAGAATCGTCGCTTGCCCAGCTGCCCAGTCGCCACCAAATTCGATAGCGACCGCTCGGAACTGAGCGGTCGAAAGAAAGAAACCGAAGTGTTCGTGGCAGCGATTACTCGTCGTCCGCGTCGGTGACGGTTTCGCCACCGTCGGTCGCGAGTTCTGCGTCTTCTTCCTCACCGCCGTCGGTGACAGCGGTCTGGAGCTTGCGTTCGAACCAAGTCCACTCCGCAGTGGTGAGGTTGTCCTCGCCGAGGTCCCACGGGTCGCCGTCTTCGACCTTGGGGCCTTCGAGCCACGACTGGACGAAGTTCCAGACGAAGATCATCTGACCGACGAGCAGGATGAGCGCGCCGACGGTCGCGAGCTGGTGCATCGTCGCGAACTGCGGCAGGTAGGTCGCGTAGCGACGTGGCATGCCACCGTAGCCGAGGAGCACCATCACGAAGAACGTCAGGTTGGTCCCGATCATCGACAGCCAGAAGTGCCACTTACCGAGCGTGGTCTGGTACATCCGGCCGGTGTAGATGGGGAACCAGTAGTAGAGGCCGGCGAAGCCAGCGAAGGCAATCGCGCCCATGACGATGTAGTGGAAGTGACCGACGACGTAGTACGTGTCGTGGAGGATGAGGTCGATTGGAATCGACGCGAGGAAGACCCCAGTGACGCCACCGATAATGAAGTTCGACACGAAGCCGATACAGAAGAGCATCGGCGTCGTGAGTCGAATGTTCCCGTTCCACATCGTCGTAATCCAGTTGAACGTCTTGACTGCGCTCGGTATCGCGATAGCCAACGAGACGGCCATGAACGAGGCGCGAAGACGGGGGTCGATACCCGTCGCGAACATGTGGTGCGCCCAGACACCGAACGAGAGGACGCCGATTGCGAGCGTAGAGTACACGACGAACTTGAACCCGAAGAGGCGACGACCCGCAAAGCGGGGGAGCACGAGGCTCACGATACCCATCGGAGGCAACACGAGAATGTACACTTCGGGGTGACCGAAGAACCAGAACAAGTGTTGCCAGAGGATTGCGCCGCCATCGACCGAGAAGAACGCCGTGCCGAAGTTCCGGTCGAGAAGCAGCATCAGAATCGCGCTACCGAGAAGCGGGAACGCGAACAGGATGAGTCCCGACTGCGTCAGGATGGTCCACGAGAAGATGTCGAGGTTCGCCCACGTGACCTTCTCGTTGCGTTCGGTGAAGATGGTCGCGATGAAGTTGATCGCACCCATCGTGGCCGAGACACCGGTGAGGTGCAGTCCGAGGAGCATCAGGTCGACACCCGCGTTCATCTGGTTCCCGGAGCCGACACCCGCCGAAAGCGGCGTGTACATCGTCCAGGCAGTCTGTGCCGGGATTATGTCCGGAATGGGGAAGAACCCGGCCCAGATGAGCAACGCTCCCGGTGGCAAGAGCCAGAATGCGATAGCGTTGATACGCGGGAACGCCATGTCATCCGCGCCGATGAGAAGCGGAATAAAGTAGTTCGAGAACGCCGCGATGATGGGCGTCCCGAACAGGAACAACATGGTTATCCCGTGGCTGGTGAGCAACGAGTTGTAAAACGTGTTCGAGAGCAGCGTCATCGAGGGGTCAGCCAGTTCGATGCGCATCGCGACGACCATCAGGCCACCCACGGCGAACGCAATCAGCGAGTAGACGCCGTAGAGCATCCCGATGTCTTTGTGGTCGACCGTTGTCAACCAGCGGATGAGTCCTGAAGGCTTCTCCTCCGAGACGTACTGCTCTTTGGTACCTCCGACGGCCCCACCACCAGCGAGAGGGGTATACGACCGCCAATCTTCGATCCGCGCGAGCCACGCGGCGACGGCGATGAGGAAGACCCCCATGAGCACCGTCAGTGCTAACTGTCCGTTAACCTCCATGGAAGTGGGTGAGGAGTGCAGGGTAATGAAAGGTTCGGGAACGCCCTGCGCTACAGGGGGCTTTAAGCCCGTTATTCAGCAGTCTCTTCCGCGTCGGCGTCGGCCGATTCTTCGAGCGCTGCTTCTGCCTTCTCTTCTTCTTCGTGCAGCGGTCCAACGCCCGGAACCGTCGCCTGCCCCGGCGGGTACACGGTGCCGGACTTCTCGGACCCTGCGATAGCTTTTCCAGAGAGGTACGTCAGCACCGCGAGCAGCACGAACGGTGCGATGAGCAGCGTGTACTGAAGCCCGGAGGCGAGCGATTCGAACCCGAACGGGTTGACGACGGCGAAGGCCACCACGAAGAACAGAATGATGGCCAACGGCACCATGTTGACCGTCAAGTCGAGGATGGTGTCCTTGTCGAACGTCTTGGTTGCCATATTGGGTCTCTCGGGGAGGCTGTTCAAATAGATTGTTGGTTTCTCGCGCGGTATCGAGTCAACTGTACTCTCGTCCTGACCCCAACTGCACCTCCTGACCCGACTCAGATTGCCTGTTTGTTGTCCCAAACGAACAGTTCGAACGCCACACCACCGACGAGGAGCAGCGCGGCGGCGGCAATCGTCGCGTATCCGCGAGTAACCAGATTAATTTCGGTGAACGCCAGTGCGCCGCCGAAGGCGAACAGAATCGCCGAGAGAACGACCAGCGAGCGTATCGTCGACTCGACGTACCCCGACTCTTTCAACATCCCCGCGATGCTCCCGCAGAACAACAACAGTCCGCCGACTGCGAGGGGAAAGACACCGAACAGGAGACCGAGTTCGGAGATTGGGATGCCGAGGGCGACGAACACTGGCCATGGGCTGGCAGTGCGGTACTGGTCAGAGAGACCCGGCGCTTCGTCCATACCCGCCCCTTGGACTGTGAGATAACAAGCCCTTCGGAACTGTGATTCGAACGCCGCTGGATACACAGGGGCGAGAGACTAGTCTTCAGGGGGTCGCAATACCACGCCGTGCGAGAAAGTCGCTGACGGCGCGAATCTCGACCGGACTCCCGATGATTCTACACATTCCCGGTGCGTGTTCGTAAATCGTGACGACGAACTCGGTTTCTATCTCCTCACGAATGTCTGCGAGAAGTTCGCACGGGAGGAGTATCTGGGTGCTGTCACGGAACGTACTGGGGTCCGGCATTGCCTTCATCGGCGCGTCGAATTCACCCACAATAATCGTGCCGAATATATTCGAATTATATTGATGATTCTCGCGCACACGCGAGAGCGCCGAAGAAAAATATAGAGAACACGCGTCGTCGACGCGAGCAATGGACGGAGAACGCAGGTCCGGGGGTGTGCTACTCCCTCGGGTCGGAAGGAAAGGGTTTTTCGACGGACGCGGCGGAACTTGTGACGATGGGACTGGAGGAAGAGATCGAAGATATCCGCGAGGAGATCGCCAACACGCCCTACAACAAGTCTACTGAGGGCCATATCGGTCGATTGAAGGCGAAACTCGCGGAGTTGAAAGAGAAACTCGAGAACCAGAGTTCGGCGGGTGGCGGCCAAGGCTATGCAGTCGAGAAGACGGGCGACGCGACCGTCGCACTCGTCGGGTTCCCCAGTGTCGGGAAGTCGACGCTTATCAATGCCCTCACCAACGCCGACAGCGAGACCGGCGAGTACGAGTTCACGACGCTCGACGTCAACCCGGGGATGTTGAAGTACAAAGGTGCGAACATTCAGATACTCGACGTCCCGGGCCTCATCGAGGGTGCCGCTGGCGGCCGAGGTGGCGGAAAAGAAGTCCTCTCTGTCGTCCGCACCGCCGACCTCGTCGTCTTCATGCTCTCGGTGTTCGAAATCGAGCGGTACGAACGACTCTGCGAAGAACTCTACAACAACAAGATTCGACTCGACACGACGCCGCCTAATCTCTCTATCAAGAAGAAAGGGAAAGGTGGAATCAACGTCACAAAGAGCGACAGTGTCGACCTCGACGAGGACACGATAAAGGGTATCCTTCGCGAACACGGCTTCGTCAACGCCGAAGTGACGCTCCGCGGTGAGACGACTATCGACGAACTCATCGACGGCATCATGGAGAACCGCGTCTACCTGCCGTCTATCGTCGCCGTCAACAAGGCGGACCTCATCGACAAGGACTATCTCCCGACCGTCGAAGAGAACCTTCGCGACGTCGGTCTCGACCCCGACGAGGTGACGTTCATCAGCGCCGAGGCCGAGAAGGGCCTCGATTCGCTGAAAGAGGAGGTTTGGGACGCGCTCGGACTCATTCGCGTCTACATGGACAAGCCCGGACGTGGCGTCGACTACGAGGAGCCACTCGTCCTCCACGAGGGCGAAAACACCATCGACGACGCCATCCACAAACTCGGCGCGAAACTCGACGAGCGATTCCGATTCGCCCGCGTCTCTGGACCGAGTGCGAAGCACGACGACCAGCAGGTCGGCCGCGACCACGAACTGGCCGACGAAGACGTGCTCCGCATCATCGCCCAGCGGTGACTTCCCAACCCACCGACGGCTCTTCTTCAGCTCCCGACGACTCTCGCTTCGGTCGATTCCTTCTCGTCTTCTTCGCCGGTGTCGCTCCGTGGTCCATCCAGACGTACGCGTCCGGGTCGATTACGTTCCTCTTTGCGTGGGGACTCTTCACACCGTCTCCGGTGAGCCTCACCACGATTACCGACTTCTTCTTCCGATTCACGCGGGGACTCCCAGAGTACATTCTCGTGTGGCCGCTGGGCGTCGCCTGTTATCTCGTCGCACTTGCTGGCGTCTCTTCAGGGCTGTTCTTCGACCGTGAAGATGTCCGGCTTACTGTCGCTGGACTCGTCTGTGCCGGGCTTACCCAACTCGAAGTCGCGAGAGGCTTTTCCGTGCAACCGGGACGAACTGCGTGGCCACTCGGGACAGTACTCCTGTGGGCCGTCGCGGGGTTCCTGTACTGGTCGCGTGACCGGTGATTCAGTCGCCCGCTGGTGACTCTGGGCGGTAGTCCCGACTGACCGCTTTCCACGTTCCCGTTTGGAACCGATAGTAGTTGAGCGTCGCCGGAATCGTCGTCTCGGCGACGAACGCGAGGTAGAGGCCGACGAGACCGAGCGACGTGACAGAGCCGATGTACGCAAGCGGAATCGACCCCAAGAACATCCCGACGAACTGGCTCCCAAACGTCCATCGGGTGTCGCCACTGGCGTCGAGTGGGCCTGCCGACCCACCGGACACCCCCTGCAGAATGACGGCGAGACACGCGACGTGTACGAGGTCGACCGCGATAGGGACCGCTGAACTCGTCGGGTCGTTGACGAAGCCAAGAACGATGGGTCGTGCGAACACCGCGACGATGAGTGCGGAGACGAGGTACGTCGCCACGGCGAACCGGATGACTTCGTGCCCGTATATTTCCGCCGTCCGTTCGTCGTCTTTCCCGAGTGCTTGTCCGACGAGACTCGACGACGCTAGTCCGAAGCCCCAACCGGGCGTGTTCATGAGGCCCCAGATACGCCGTGCGATGACGAACGCCGCGACGACGTCGGGGCCGAAACTGTCGACGATAGCGAGCATCGGGAACTCTGCGACCGTCCACACCAACCCGCGTCCCATCACTGGCAGGCCGATGTCGACGAGGTCGCGGAGCGTCTCCGGGTCGACAAACTGGCCGAAGGGGTCGATAGTGACTGGGAACGCTCCGACACCCGGGAGTCGTCCGCGAGACAAGCCGATAACGAATGCACTCGTTACGACCACGTTCGAGAGGACGGTCCCCAGTGCCGCGCCGAGGACGCCTAAACCGAGTCCGAAGATGAGCACCGCGTTGATGCCGATGTTGATGACGGCCCCGCTCCCGCGCAGTGTCATCGCGGTGTAGGCGTCGTCGGCACCGACGAGGACGCGGCTTCCGATAAGGTTGAGTCCCGCGAATGGAACGCCCAGTCCGACGATTTTGAGGTATTCCGCGCCGAGTCTGATAGCATCAGGCTTGTCGGTCAAAAGCGACAACAGTTCGGTCGGGAACATCCAGAACACCGCCGTGACGGGGAGTGTCGCCACGACGGTCAAGAACGCGCTCGACCGCACTGCCAGCCCCAACTCGTGCAGTGCGTCGGCCCCGTATCGTTGTGAGACGAGTGCGATAGTCCCGCCCGCGATACCGCCACCGAGGGCGAATGCGAGTCCCCAGAACGGTCCCGCGAATCCAACACCGGTGATTGCGACGGTCCCAGATGCAAGCCCAACCATCGCAACGTCCACGGCGTTCTTCGACATGCGGGCGATGCCCGTTACGATGCGAGGCCACGCGAGGTCGGTCGTACGGACCGCTCGCTCGCGGTCGACGAGGCCGAGCCGAGAGAGGGCGAGGCCGATACCGAGGATGAGAAGCCGCACTGGATTGGGGAGGGCAGACACGACTATGGTATTCCGATGGCGGGTACTTATGCGGCACGTCTTGAGCGACACACCACCGGCTAGACACCGTGTGAACGACATTCGAAGGCTTCCGGGTCCGGTATGCTTTTCGACAGTGAGTTACACCACTCGGGTATGTCCGGAACCCTCGACCACGTGATGCTCCGCGTCGAAGACCTCGACGAATCGCTCGACTGGTATACAACCCACCTCGGTTACGAGGAGAAAGGTCGGTGGGAAGCCGAGACGTTCACCAACGTCTATCTCGGCCCGGAAGACCTGCACGAGGATGGTGCGGTCCTCGAACTCACGTACAACCACGGCGACCACACCTACGAGCTGGGTGACGCGTGGGGACACATCGCCGTTCGCGTCCCCGAGGGAGAACTCGAAGACGCCTACCAGCAACTCATGGACGAGGGCGTCGAAGACTACCGCGACCCCGAGTCGTGTGGCGGTCGCTACGCGTTCGTGAAAGACCCGGATGGCCACGAAGTCGAAATCGTCCAGCGGAATCAGGGCGCTAAGTGGAGTCTCGACCACACGATGATTCGAGTCGAGGACGCCGACCAAGCACTCGGATTCTGGACGCGGAAGTTCGAGTACGAACACACCGGTCGCTGGGAGTCCGACACCTTCGCGAACTACTTCATGAAGCCGAAGGACGCCGCAGAGGAGGCGATGGCTGTCGAGCTTACGTACAACTACGACGGTCGAACCTACGATATGGGCGACGCGTGGGGCCACCTTGCCGTCCGTACTGACGACCTCGGCGACTACTGGGAGGCGCTGATGGAACGAGAAGCCGAAGACTACCGCGACCCAGCGTCCTGTGACGACCGGTACGCCTTCACGAAGGACCCCGACGGCCACGAGATAGAGATTCTGCCGTCGGACTTCGAATCGCCTGAATAACTAGTACTAGCTTCACTCCGGCGTTCGGCACCAAACAATCTCTGGCACTTATTTTCATCTAGACAACAGTATTTATCTCTGGAGTGTATTGTTACCAATAGAATACACAAAGCATTTATATCCCCTTGAGATAGGTCCGGGTGTACCCCTACCCAAGGTGATTCCAGCGAGTAACCCCGCGCCCTGACCTACCCCTGGGCGTATTTGGGACGAAAGCTGCTTCGCCGCTTGCAGAAACATCTCTAAACAATGACACGCAACAAACAGATTCGCGCAGTTCTGCTCTCTGCGCTGATGGTTCTCTCGGTCTTCGCCGGTTCCATCGCGTTCACGGGCACGGCTGCTGCTGCGGCTAACAGTGTAGACGTGGATAACACGTCTAGCCCTGACGTCTTCAACAACGGTGACACCACCGTGCTGGAGAACGTTGAGGTTGACGACGCGGCTGACTCTAACCCCGGCTACACTGTTTTCGTTGACGAGAACGGAAACGACAAGTACGACCCTGATGAGGCATTCGCCAACAACTCCAGTGCCTACACCGACGGTGGCACGGTTGCTATGGAGAATCTCTCGATCAGCGGGCTTGAAGAAGGAACGTACACGGTCTACGCGATTGAGACCAACTCGTTCGATTCGAGCACCCAGTCTTCGGACGTTTCGTCCAACGGAAAGGGAACGTTCACGGTTGACAACACCGCCCCGTCCCTCCTCTCCGCCATCCACTACCAGAACGGTAGCGCAAAGGCTGACGGTGAGGTTGAGGTCGCGTTCGACGAGAACGTCAAGATCAACTCCATCAACCTGACCGATGGTGAGGACTTCAGCGTCACGAGCGAAGACATCAACGACAACGGTCGCGTTGTCTTCCAGCTCAGCGACGTCTACACGCAGGACCTCGAAGTTGAGTACACGGTCGAAGACGATGCTGGTAACGAAGTCTCCGGCACCGAAGACGTCACGTTCGCGCCTGTCTACGTGAGCGGCACCAACAACAACACGGCCTACAAGGGCTCCACTGTTGCTGTCGTCTCGAACAGCACGAACGAAGACGTTGCAGTCGAAGCAGTCGACGAAGACAACGACTACGTGTTCGACGGTTCCACCGGCACGAACAGTAAGGTCTTCCTCTTCGACACGTCCGACCGCGAACTCGACTCCTACGAGTTCGAATTCGACAGCCAGACGTCCTCCGTCGACGTCCGTGACCTCGGTCTCGAAGTCTCTGTCGACGACCTCAACATCACGGATGAAGACGCTCTCGAAGGCTCGATCACGGCTAACGCCGACGGTCGTACCGTCGACGTCGTCGCGCTCGACGATGACGGTGACGAAGTCGACGGCGCTTCCCAGACCCTCACGCTCGACGGTCAGGGTGAAGCCGACTTCGACCTGGGCTCCCTGGACGCCGGCGACTACACCGTCGAAGTGACGGACACCTTCTCCGGTGTCACCGTCGAATCTGACACGGTCTCGGTCTCGAAGGCCAAGGACTCCACGTCCAACTTCGGTACCTCCGTCGTCACCGAACAGGTCGGCGACATCGCTGAGATCACCGTGACCATGGAAGGCACGGACGAAGTCGACGTCATGATCGGCGGCGACAACCTCGGTTACACCGCGAACGCAACCGTCGAAGACGGTAACGACGACGGCGAAGTTATCCTCCTGTTCAACACGTACGACGCTGACGACGCTGACTCGTTCAGTGTCGACGACAGCGACGACAGTGTCACCATCGAGGACGCGAACATCACGACGGGCGTCACGACCACGCTCGACGCTGGTGACTACGACCTCGAAGTCTCGACGGGCGGCGACGCCGACAACGTCGGCACGCTTGTCCTCGAAGAACGCAGCACGACGTCTCAGAAGATCTGGACGGCCCCGACGGGCGCAGACCTCACTGAGACCGAAGACGTCTACGACGCCATCGACAACGGCAACCTGACGGAATCCGACGCTGTCGCTAACGGCGACTTCGTCGTCCAGCAGGTCTCCGCCACGGGTCTCGAAGGCGCATTCGACGAGTCTGACTTCGACGCCCTCACGGGCTCGCAGTTCAACGTCACGGTCGAGCAGACCAACCCTGGTCCGAACCGCGAAGCAAAGGTTCTGGGCATCAACAGCTCCAGCGCCACGGTCATCGCTGACGGCGACAACGACACGTACTTCATCGCCTACGACCTCGACGACGTCTCGTCCTCGCGTACGGACTACTACGACAGCAACGCCGACCAGTTCGCTGTTGAAGACGACGACGCGTTCAACGCGACGTTCACCGTCCTCGAAGACGGCGACCTCGCCGAGGACGATGAATCCGTCTCCGCAGAGTACGAAGTTGTCGAGCCGACGCTCGACCTTGACCAGGACGAATTCGGTGTCGCGGCTGCTGCTGATCAGACCGTCTCCGGTACGGCTTCGGTCGCACCCGGTACGGCTCTCACCATCCGCGTGAAGTCCGACGGTGACACCCAGCCGCGCTTCCTGAAGACCTCGACGGCCTACGTCCAGGCTGACGGAACGTTCTCGTCCACGTTCGACTTCTCCGAGCAGAACGAGAACGACACGTTCGAAGTGACCGTCTCCGTCGACTCCGGCTCCGCTGAGGACGCCTCCGCTGACGGCGTCGTTGGCGCTGCTGCTGAGCAGACGACCAGCACGCCTGCAGAGACGACGGACGCTACGGAAACCGCTACGGCAACGCCGACGGCAACCGCCACGGCAACGCCGACGGCAACCGCTACGGAAGCCGCGACTGAGGAACCCGCAGAAGAGACCACTGAATCCAGCACGCCTGGCTTCGGTATCGCTGTGGCCCTCGTCGCCCTCGTCGCTGCGGCACTCCTCGCAGTCCGCCGCGACTAACTCCGATAGCTAACTACCACCGGGAACTTCCCCGGTCCCCTCAACGTTCTTTTATTGGCCTCGTCTCGCGAGCGATAGCGCCAGGCTCCGTTCGCACAGAAGGTCACCCACCCCAACCGGTCGAGCGCACTGGGCGCACGCAACGACAAGGGATTTAGTGACTGCACGACATCCCAACACGTATGCCCGGACTGCTCTCTGATATCCTCGCTTGGGTGGTCATTGCGACCTTCGTGGCAGGTGTGGTTGCGACCGGTCGTGACCGCGGACTCGGCCGCAACGTGATGACTGCTGGGTGGGTTCTCTTTGCACTCTTTTGGCTCCAACTCATTCCGCACTTCACGCTCGTTCACAAGAGCTACATCGAGGGGCTGTTGACTATCGCCGCTGTTCCAGCATCGCTCTATGCTGGGTGGCTCCTCTACAGCGGACGAGACTCACTCTTCGTCCTCTCGCGCGCCGTTGCAGCCATGGGTGTGGTCTACTTGCCCTTCGAGACGATACCAGCGTTGGCGCTTCTCGGAACGACGGTTCCTGCACCGCGTGGAGTACTGATGGAGACCGTCGCCGCACAGACGAACTTCCTCATCGAGTCGCTCGGTTACTCGACGACGATGATTACTGGCGACGAAGGCTATCTGAATACCTTCTTGTGGATGCAGGGCTCCCACCGAATCGAGGTCTCGGTCGTTCTCGCATGCACTGGCCTCGGAAGTATCGCCATCTTCGCTGGCCTCATCGCGGCAGTTGACGCACCGATTCGTCGCAAGGCCCGTGGTCTCGCGATTGCGGTTCCCATTATATACGCCCTGAACCTGCTTCGGACGACGTTTATCACCATCTCGGTCGGCAAGCAGTACTTCCACCTGTTCGTCGACGAGATTCTCTTCTTGTTTGGGTCGTCTGACCCCTACATGGTCTCGTTTTTCATCTCCGACCGAATCATCAGCCAAGTGCTCGCTGTGGTTGCACTCATCGGAATCACGTACTTGGTCGTCCGAGAGGTGCCAGAACTGCTCACCATCATCGAAGACGTCCTCTATATGATCACTGGTGAAGAACACGACCTGCGCGCCGAGCTCGGCATCGACGTCCCGGACGACCGGCGAGCATAGTCTGGGCGGCGACGAGTTTCGCGGAACTAATCCTTTTTAGAAGTCGTCGAAGCGGTCCGCTGGTGCCCCACCGAGAGCCATCAA
Organism: Haloferax larsenii JCM 13917; assembly: GCF_000336955.1. Lineage (GTDB taxonomy): Archaea > Halobacteriota > Halobacteria > Halobacteriales > Haloferacaceae > Haloferax > Haloferax larsenii. Next base: position 83,387 of record NZ_AOLI01000006.1, read on the forward strand.
CGCGTCGGCTTCGACGTGGTGGACTTCTCCGGGGATGATGAGCATGTGAAGCGGCTCACCGAAGTCACGCTCGGCGAGTGCTTCGAGTCGGTCCGCGGCGACGACAGGGTTCGGACTGCCGGCTCGGCAGACAGCCACGCCGAGTGCGTCGGGGTCCCAGTGCTCGGCGAACAACTCAGCTGCGTAGTCGGCCGTCATGTATTCGTCGTCGTCGATTTCGACGCCGCGGCGGCCCTCCCATTCGACTTTGATATCGAGATACACGAGCGTGTGGAGGCCGCGCTCGCGGTTCGCTTCGAGGGAGTCGACGACGCTCTGTGGGACGGGGTCGCCCCCGTGGACGAAGGGGAACGGAAGCGTGACTGCTTTTCCGAAGCGGTAGTTCTGGAGGCCGGTGAGACCGCTTGCGGCTGACTGGGCCGTCACACCGTGGACAAGTCTCGTCTCGATACCGCGTTCTTCGGCGCGGAGTCGAAGGTCGACGTGCGTCGTCGAAATCATCGTGTCACCGGCGGTGAGGAAGGCGACGTGTTCGTCTTCGGCAGCATCGAGAATCTCCTCGGGGTCCTGTTCGACGCCGGCGCGGTCGCGTACCTCGATGTCGATGTCGTGGTACGATTCGAGATCGGAGACACTCGCGCCGACGAGGTGACTGGTGTAGAACTCTGCGAACGCGCGGTCGGCGGCTTCGAGGGCTTCCGCCCCCTCGACTGTGATTGACCGCTCGTCGTACAGACCGAGTCCGATGAAGGTGAGCATGCTGGTGCTCTGTCGTCGGCGATGATAAACAGCGTGACCTTCGTTGTCTCTCTTAATGTGTGAGAATGACAGCCACGTTATTTTGGCTTGAGGGTCGTACGTCCACCAGTATGGCAACGAGTAGTCGCACACTAGAGACTGAAATGTTCGGACAGAGCGTACGGTTCGAGTATTCGGAGCGGTGGGTCGGATATTCGCTGTTCCTCCTCCGAGTCGTGATGGGATGGACACTGTTCCAAGGGGGCGTCACGAAACTCGTCACGTACCTCGACGCCGACCCGTCGAACAACTGGACCGCCGCGGGATTCCTTGCGAATGCGATTCCCCCGGGGAACCCACTGATGGGGCTGTGGAGTTCGATGGCTGGAAGTCCGCTTATCGACATGCTGAACATGTGGGGGCTGACCCTCACCGGGTTGGCACTCATCCTTGGCGCGTTCGTCCGATGGAGTGCGTTCTGGGGTGCGGTGATGATGCTGTTCTACTGGGCGGCATCGCTACAGGGCGGTCTCCTCGCGGGTCTGCCCCTCGCCCACGGGTGGGTTGTAGACGACCACATGGTCTACGCGGTGCTCCTGTTCGGCCTCGGCGCATTCGGTGCGGGCCGCATCCTCGGAGTCGACGCGTACCTCGAAGAGTTGGAGTTCGTCCGTCGGAACCGCTGGATGTCGCTCGTCATGGGCTGACGACCGCGGGACCGTCGGACCTCATTTTAGTGGACGAACTCCCCAGACCGCACATCTAACAGCATGTTCGACGCAATTATCTCGATGGGTGTGCTCTATTCGGACAATGACGACTCCTCGTGCGACGGTTCGCTGTCCGGATTGTGAGCTCGAAGAGACCTTCGAAAAGCTCGCCGCAGCACGGCAACGAATCGAGGCCCATCGCGAGGAGACGGGCCACGACCCAGACTGGAAGTTGGGTCGGTTCGCACCCGGCGTGGAGCGGATGGGCGACGAGGCGGGCGTGTGCGGCCTAGGCGACTACTGAACTGCTGTCTGCCGTTTTAGTCCGTTACAACCGATTTTTGAGCTCGATTGGACGGATTCTATGAGACTCATTACAATACGATAGTCAGTGGAACGCGAGTGTATGAGATGTGAACGATGCGGAGCCGACACCACGGTGACCGGGCATACGGTCGATGGGTTCACGGGATACCTCTGCCGAGAGTGCCACGCTGTCTGGGACCGACTGTTCGACTCGGCGTGAGAGAACGCGAGTGTTCGGGTCATCCGATGGTTGCTCACAGTCGGACGTAAATTTATACTTGCTGACAGGCTACATTCACGAATGGTCGAGGCATACGTCACCATCCAGACCGGTGCAGGAACCGCGCGGGATGTCGTCGAGCAGCTACGCACACTCGACAACGTCGTGAAAGCGAGTATCGTCGCTGGCGAATTCGATATCGTCGCCGAGGTCGAAGCCGACTCGGAGCGCGACCTGCTCGGACTCATCTCCGACGACATCCAACAGTTCGAAGGCGTCGGCCGGACGAGCACGTGTATCGTTCTTGGGTGAGCCGACTGAGGAGTTGAAGCCGTATCCTAACGTCGGCCGGTTCCGGAGGCTGACGCACCAGAACCCCCGTTCAGAGACCGAAGTGTGAATCGCGCTCGACGACTGTGTACCCTTGCACCGACAGCGCCTCGCCGCGGTATCGCTCCGCGATGAACTGCTGCGGGACACGTCGCAGTCCGAATCGCCGATTCGACGTGTACTCGATGTCGATAGTCGTCTGGCCGTCGCTGTTGTCGGTGCTCCCGCTGGCATCGCTGCCGTTGGTTCCGTCGTCGCCCTCGATTGTCGCGAGATACGTCGCCCACGGCTGGTCGTTCACTGTCACCTCGACGGTGGCTCGGTGTGCACCGTCTGGCGTCGGCTCCGCTTGTGTCTGGAGGGTCAGTTCGGCAGTGCGCAACCCGAACAGATACGAAATCGTGTACGTTACCTCTCCGTCTCCCGTCGTTACCTCGTCCGCGACGCCCCACTGAAACGCGAGCATCGGTGGCGTCGGGCTGGCGAACGCGTCGACGACAGTCGCCGGAGCGTCGTCAGACCGGAGTCGAACCGTCCCGTACGACTGTAGAATTGGCGCGCGGGCGACGACCACCAAGATTGCAGCGACGACGACTGCGGGCAGCAGTGACGTCAGCAGGTAGCTCCCGAGGAACAAGGACGTGACGAGTGCGACGACGAGGGTACTCAACAGACGCTCGCGCCTGTAATATCGCTGTGCGACTGCGAGCACTTCCTGTGGTCGTTCGATGTCGTTCGTGGAGGGCATCGTGTGGACTGCTTCTCGCCCGGTAATTAGTTCCGTTGAAAATAGTGGTGTGTTGGGTTGAAGGGTGTAGTACGGTGGTGGTGGAGAGGATTGTGAACCACAGTCGCTCCTTGCAGTCGCTCCTTTGTTCAAATTCCTCCACGCGAGGCTCTCCAACCTCACTGTGTTCGGTAGAAAGAGCCGGTGGAGGGATTTGAACCCTCGGCCTATTCCTTACGAAGGAATCGCTCTGCCAGCTGAGCTACACCGGCGCGGTGGGCTTTCGAACGCATTCTTCCGTACCCCGGTTACGTAATTAAGGCTTGCGAATCACCGTGGTGTCTGGTGGTCGCCAGCACGCCGCTCGACTGTCCTACTGCCGTCTCGTCAGGCGAACGTCGAGACACACGTTGTACTCGTGAGGCGCGTACGACCGGACGACTTTCTCTTCGAGCACTTCCACCTCGAACGCCGGTTCGGCGGCGTCTCGAATCGCATCGAGTCCGGGACCGAACGGGTCGTCCTCGTGCTGGATATCGTAGAAGTGAACGACACACTCGTCGGCGGCGAGTTTGACCGCAGTCTCGACGAACTCGTTTGCGCTGTGCGGGAGGTTCATGACGAGTCGCTCCGCCCACCCTTCGTAGTCGGCGGCGACTTCGCGCACGTCGCCCTGAATCGCGGTGATGCGGTCGGAGACGTCGTTGCGGTCGGCGTTCTCCCGGAGATACTCGATAGCCGATTCGTTCAGGTCGCACGCGACCACCTCGGCACCGGTGGCCGCCGCGGGAATTGCGAAGGGACCGACCCCGGCGAACATGTCGAAGACGTGTTCGCCCGGTCGAATCTGCTCGACGACGCGATGGCGCTCGGTGGCGAGGCGAGGTGAGAAGTAGACCGACGCGATGTCGAGATGGAACTCGTGGCCGTACTCCCGGTGGACCGTCTCCGTGGAGTCACCGACGAGCACGTCCCAGTCCCGAACGCGGAGTTCGCCCTTGATTTTGGACGCGCGGTTGACGACCGTCTCGGCGCGGAGGTCCGAGGCGACGATAGCGTCTGCAATCTCGCGGGCGCGTTTGTCGTCGTCTTCGTCGAGGATGACCACGTCGCCGAGCCGCTCGTAGGACGGCTCGAATCCGAGGATGTCGGCGGGGTTCGTCTGTGTGTCTCGGTCGGGTGCTTCGTACTCGACAACCTCGAATTCCGATGGCACGGCGTCGGCGTCGACGACCGGGATGTAGAGGTCCCCGTCGACGACCGAAATCTGGTGGTCGTGGTCCAGCAGGTCAGCGTCGGCGAGTTGCTTCCGCGTCTCTTCACCCGATTCCCGAGGGACGCGGACGCACGGCACGTTCATACCCTCACCAATCGTGCCCACCGAGTAAGGGTGACGCTTCGCCACTGGTATAAAACAGCCTGACCAATCAGGGAGCACGTATACGTCGGTGGCACGTGAACGACTCGATGCCCACAAACTCGACCGGCATCCGTCGTGCCAGTGGGCATGCCTCTGACACTGTGGATCTTGCCCGGGTCCACATTTCGGTTCTCCGCATTCACTTCTCGACATTCGAGTTCCAAATGTGAAATTTTACGCATCAGGGGTGCGGGATACTAATAGATGAGTTGTATCGCGGAGTTTACGATTCGAAGTTGGGACCTCCCGTTGATGGGAGCCTTCGAGCGAGCACCCGAGATGCGACTCGACGTGGAACAGACGATTACCACGGAGTCGGGACGACCGGTGCTCTTCGTCTGGGCCGACAGCGGCGACTTCGACGCCTTCGAGGCTGGCTTGGACGACGACGAGACAGTCGTCGACCCCACACTGATGGAGTCCTTGCCCGAACAGCGCCTCTATCGTCTGTTCGTCGCCGACGATGCAGACACGACAGTGTTTCCGACCGACGCCGAAGTCGGGGCGTCTCGACTCGATGCCTCGTTCACCGTCGACGGTCTCCACACCCGGATGCGATTCCCCGACCGCGACGCGCTGCGCTGCTACCGGCAGCGGTGTGCCGAACGTGACGTAGAGATGTCCGTCCACCGAATCTACCGCGGTGACACGACCGACCAAAACGGCTACGGACTCAGCCCCAAACAACGCCAAGTCCTGTCACTCGCCGCGAAACGTGGGTACTTCGAGGTTCCGAGAGAGGCCTCACTGACGGAACTCGCCGACGAGTTGGATATCTCGGCGCAGTCCACGTCCGAACGCCTCCGCCGAGGCGTCGACCAACTCGTCAGTGCGACGCTCGCTCCGGAGTCGAACCTCGATACCGGACCCGATTCGCCTTCGCTTCGGGACGGCGAGTAACGTGCATTCTGGGCCGGTTTTATCGCTCAGTCGTGCGTTTGATTCGATATGTTCGACCACATTCTCGTTCCGACAGACGGGAGCCGGCACGCGCTGCGGGCGGCCGAGTACGCGGGTGACCTTGCGGCGACCTACGGGGCAACGCTCCACGTCCTCTACGTCGTCGACGTCCGAACCACGCACGCCGACATGCCGCTCGACGATTCCGAGTCGCAGACACGTGGCCAGAAAGCTGTCCAAGCGGTCGCAGACATCGCGGCCGACCACGACGTGCCCGTCGAGACGGAGATTCGGGTTGGGGTTCCACACCAGGCCATCGTGGGATACAGCGACGAGCGCGACGTCGACCTCGTCGTGATGGGAACCCACGGAACCAGCGGACTGGAGCGGTACCTCATCGGGAGCGTCGCAGAACGAGTGATTCGTCTCTCTGACGTTCCGGTCATGTGTGTACCGCCTGCCGGTGCCGAGGACACGGCAAAAGACGAGTAACCGACTGCGAGAAGACTGCAGTCAGCGAGCGGTAGTCGGTCAGCAAACGGGAGTCAGTCAGCGAACGATAGTCACGCTGACCGGCGCGCGCGTCGCGACGAGTTCGGCCACGCTCCCGAGGAGGAGATTCGTCTCTCCGGAGCGTCCGTGGCTCCCGACGTAAATCGCGTCCACGTCGGTGTCCCGAGCGTACTCGACGATAGCCCGAGCGGGGTCGCCGCGACGTGTCTCTGTCTCGACGTCGACACCGGTCCCGTCGGCGAGGGCGGTGAGTTCTTCGAATATTTCGTCGGCAATCTGCTCGGCTTTCTCGTACCACTCCGAGGACCCATGCAGTGGTTCGAGACTCACGTCTACGTCCAGCGGTGCGCTGTACCCGGGGTCGGACGGGTCGATGACGTGGAAGGCGATGACAGTCGATTCGGCGTCGCCGAGCGCCTCCTCGAAGGCACGCTTCGAAAGTGGTGAGCCATCGACGGGAACGAGAATGGTGTCTGCCATGTGCGTAATTACGCTCTCTCGACACAAAAGCACTCCTGCGACTGGGTTTTTCTCGGTGGCGCGAGACGTGACACGCGTGGTTCGTGTCCCAACACTCTTCGAATCTCCCCGCGACCGATGGCGGACGCTCGTCCTCGTAAGTGTCCTCGTCGCCGCGGCAGTCGTCGGTGGGTCGCTCGTCGTCGAGCGCGTCCCGATTCTCGCCGACCCGCGAGCACTCCGTGCGTGGCTCCTTGACTTCGGTCCGCTCGCGCCGCTCGCGTTCGTCGGCGTCCAGATACTCCAGATTCTGGTCGCCCCGATTCCGGGACAGGCACTCGGCTTCGCCAGTGGCTATCTCTTCGGGGCGGCGCTGGGGACGCTGTACAGTATGATTGGTATCGTCGTCGGAACGGCACTCGCCGTCGCACTCTCGCGGCACTTTGGCCGCCCCTACGTCGAACGAGTCGTCGCCACGGACACGCTCGACCGCTTCGACGGGCTCGTTGCAAACCACGGCCTCGCAGTGCTGTTTCTGTTCTTTCTCGTCCCGGGGCTACCGGACGACGCGCTCTGTTTCGTCGCAGGGCTGACCGACATCCCCGTCCGACGTATCGTCGCAGTCGCCGCCGTCGGACGACTCCCGGGCTTCCTTCTCGTGAACATCGCTGGCTCGGCGGCGGCCGACGCGAACGGGCCGCTTCTCGCCGTCGCCATCGGACTCCTCGCCGCCGCGTCGGTGTTCGGCTACCTCTATCGGACGCGACTCCTCGGCCTCGTCACCGACCGAACAGCCACTCGTTGACTCGGAAGACCACGAGGTTCGCGAGGAGGAACGGGACGAACGCGCCCGCAACCCACCCCCACTCGCGGAGGCCGAGCGGAACGACGCCGAACGCGCCTGCGATGGGCGTGTAGAGAAGCAGCATGTGAAGCGCCAGCGAGAGACCGACCGCACCGACGAGCCACAGATTCGACAGTACCGAGAGTCGGTAGCGGAGCCTAACCGACTGCGTGCGAACCAACTCGGCGGTCACGAGGAACGTAAACAGGACCGTCTGTGCGACGACGAGGCTCCCGGATTCCGCGAGCGCATAGAAGAACGCGCCCAGTCCGGTCACGGTGAGCGCAACGCCGATACCGACGATAGACGCGATGGTCCGGTCGTCGAGGACGCCTTCGTCTCGTGGGCGCGGCGGGCGCTTCATGACGTCACCCGACTTCGGGTCGGCACCGAGCGCGAGCGCCGGGAAGCCGTCGGTGACGAGATTGAGCCACAGCAGGGCAACCGGCGTGATGACGAGTCCAGACCCTGTGCCGAACACGTCCGGGAACAACAGTGCGCCGAGCAACGTTCCGAGGAAGACGACGAGCACTTCTCCGGCGTTGGCGGACAGGAGGTAGTTGACGAACTTGCGGACGTTGTCGAAGATTCCCCGGCCTTCGGCGATGGCGTCTCGGATGGTGACGAAGTTGTCGTCGCGGAGGACCACGTCTGACGCCCCCTGTGCGACCTGCGTCCCGCGTTCGCCCATCGAGATACCCACGTCTGCGTTCCCGAGCGCCGGTGCGTCGTTGACGCCGTCTCCAGTCATCGCCACGGTGTAACCCACGTCTTGGAGCGCCCGAAGGATACGGACCTTGTGCTCGGGTTCGACGCGAGCGAACACGTGGGTCTCCTCGATTGCGTGGTGCAGCTCTGACTCGCTCATCTGGGCGATATCGCTGCCCGTGAGAACCGCGTCGGCGTCGATACCGACCTGCGTGGCGATGGCGCGAGCCGTCTGTGCGGTGTCGCCCGTGGCCATCGTGACCTGAATACCTGCAGACTGGCAATCGGAGACGGCGGCGGCGACCCCCTCTCTCGGCGGGTCGGTCATCCCCTGCAGTCCGAGGAAGACCAACCCGGATTCGAGCGTCTCCCCGTCGGCGTCGGGGTCGACCGCGGGCGCGTACGCGAACCCCAACACGCGAAGCGCGTCGTCGGCGAACGAGGCCGTCGCAGCCTCGATTTCACTGCGGTACTCTTCGGTCAACGGTTCGATGTCGCCGTCGACAAGAATGCGGTCACAGCGGTCGAGGACGACTTCCGGACCGCCTTTCATGAGTGCGACCGGACCGTCTCCCGGAGCGTCGAACTCGTCGACGACGACGGTCATTCGACGCCGCTCCGACGTGAACGGAACCTCGCTGAGTCTGTCGTCGACACCGTCGACACCGGCGCTTTTAGCAGCCGCGAGAAGCGCGATTTCGGTCGGGTCGCCGCGATGCGTGCCATCGTCGAGAACCGTCGCGTCGTTACACGTCACGCCGCAGGCGAGAAGGGCGCTGAGTGCAGGGTCCATCTCGGTGGATTCACCGCCGAATTCGACAGCCCGTCTTCCCGGCACCCACGCTCTCGTGACCGTCATTCGGTTCTCGGTCAGCGTCCCCGTCTTGTCGGTGACGACGAAGTCAACCGCCCCGAGGCTCTGGACCACAGAGAGGTTGCGAACGAGCGCGTTTCGTTCGAGCAGCGTCCGCGACCCGAGTGCGAGCGTGAGCGTGACGACAGCGGGCAACCCTTCGGGGACGGCGGCAACCGCGAGCGTGACCGCGACGAGGAGGACGACAACCGGGTCCGTCGCCGTGACGAACAACTGGATGAGCGCGATGACGACGATGAGTGCGACGATGCCGACGCCGATTCGCCGCCCGAGTCGGTCGACCTCGCGCTCGAACGGTGTCTTGCGCTGCCGGACGTTTTCGAGTTGGTCTGCGATGTCTCCGAGTTCGGTGTCCATGGCAGTACCGACGACGACCGCTTCGGCCCGCCCCCGAACGACTGTCGTGCCCGCGTGGAGGACACTCCGGTGTTCGGCGAGTGGTGTCGCTTCCGCGACCGATGCAGGTCCCTTCTCGACGGGAGTGCTCTCACCGGTTAGCGTCGATTCGTCTGCTCGGCAGTCGGCGGTGTCGAGAATCCGAGCGTCAGCGGGCACGGCGTCACCCGAATCGAGGATGAGGACGTCACCGGGGACGATGTCTTCCGCGGAAACCTCACGAAGCGACCCGCCACGGCGGACAGTCGTACTCGGCAGTGTGAGTTCCTTGAGTGCTTCGAGCGCCTTCTCAGCGCGGTAGTCCTGAATGAATCCGAAGATGCCGTTGCCGAACACGATGAGAAAGATGAGCGCGGCGTCGGTGTACTCCGGTTCGCGCCCCGGAAGCAGGCCGACCGCGAGCGAGAGGCCCGCAGCGACGAACAACAGGAGGATGAGCGGCCCGGTGAACTGTGAGACCAAAAGCGACAGTGGAGAGACGGACTCGTCTTCGACGAGTTTGTTTGGCCCGTAGCGTTCGAGTCGGCGTTCGGCCTCGTCGCTGTCGAGACCATCGGCACTGCTGTCGAGTCGAGAGAGCGCCGCATCTGGTTCGAGTGCGTGCCACGAGACGTCCGTCGCCTCTCCGTCGAGTGGTCGTTCACGCGTCGCCTGCTCGTGCACGTTTCACGTGGACGACACGCGAGAAGGTATGTCCACCGGCGATTCTCACAGACTTGTGGTAGTTACCGCGCCGTCTCCCGACCCGTCAACTCGTCGAAGTCGAGTTCGACCAGATGAACCTGAAGGTCGTCGATTTCTTCGTCGAAGATACGGACGCCACCGAACAGTTCGTTGATGGTGGCGTCGTCGGGAACCTCGTCGTCTGGAAGCGTTCGAACCGACCCGCGGGCCATGATGCTCCAAGAGTCCTTTCCGGCGTCTTCGTAACAGACGAACGTCGCTTCGGTCGTCGCCTCGACGAAGTCGAACTTCTCGCTGTCGCCGTCGTCGGTCAGGCGAAAGAGGAGTCGCCCACCCCCCGCGTCGTACGCGACGTGAACCGGGACGCCGTAGGCTCTCCCGTCGTCGGCGAGTGAGAGAATTCCCGACGAGGCGTTCGCCAGTCGCTCGGCGACCTCGTCGTCGTCCAACCCGACCGTGTAGACGTACCTGATATCGTCCATACCGGTCGGTTCGCGCCGCCGACACATGAATGGGCTGCCGAGTTGGTGAGGCGAATCGGCTGCCGAGTGAGTGAGAGACTGAATGGGCTGCCGAGGAGAATATGGGGTGGGTCTCCGTCAGTCGGTGAAGTAGAAGTCAGATTTGGGCAGCCGCTCTCGAACGTTCGGCGGTGCGTGTCGGACGATGTGCACGTCGTAGGTCTTGCCGCTCGCGACGTTGCCGCCGACGCTGGCGAGTGGCGTGACGACGCGGCCCGCGTTTTCGCTCCCGACGAAGACGACATCCGCGTCTTCGTTGTGAGCCACTCGCTTGAGTTTCCCGACGATTTCGCCGGGGGCCGGGAATCGACCCGCAGCGAGTGACCGAAACGATGCTCTCGGTGCGATTTTCACCGCGGTGCGGTGGAGTTCGCTGACGATGTCGTCTCGGTCGAAGTCGTCTTTCGACGGTATCCACCCCTGCTCGACGGCGTACTCTGCATCCTCGGGAACGACGGCGACCGCGAGAACGTCGTCGCCGGTCTGCTTCGCGTAGGTCGCGGCTCGATGGAGCGCTGCATTCGACAGCTGTGACCCGTTGTAGGCGACGATGTACATACCGGCTAGTTCGGCAGGAACCTGATAAGTCAGTCGTTGGCGAACGATTCGAGTTCAGATTCCAGTGACCCACCGAGACGGTCGAGCGCGTCCTGTGCGGCCGCCGCGACAGCCTCGGGGTCTCGAAACGAATCGCCGAGCCCGGTCTCGCGGCGGTGCCACTCGCCGCCCGCCCGGGCGAAGATATCGACCCACCAGTAGAGTGTGAGTCCGCGTGAGAACTCCGTGATAGTGACACGGAAGCGACTGTCTGGCGACTCGTAGACGACTTGCGACCGGGGGTCGTCGACGCTCGCGTCCACGTCGAGTTCGACTGTCCACCCCTCCGGCAGCGAGAGCGAGAAGGGGTCGTCTGTCATCGTTCGTGAACGAACGACACGCAGTGACTTGACTAATGCGCTCGCGGCAGTTAGTCGAGCGACCGAGACGAGTTGGCGACGACGAGCAGACTCGACGTTCCCATGGCGATGGCGGCGAAAAGCGGGTTGAGGACGCCGAGCACCGCGAGCGGAATGGCGACCGCGTTGTAGCCGAACGCCCACGTCAGGTTCCCGCGAATACGGTGGTTCACCCCGGCCGACAGCGAGAATACGTCGGGAACCGCGTCGATGTCGCGGCCGACCAGCACCGCGTCTGCGGCGTCTCCAGCGATGTCCGTCCCGGTGCCGAGTGCGATACCGATGTCGGCGGCCGCGAGCGCCGGGGCGTCGTTACTCCCGTCGCCGACCATCGCCACCGTCCCGCGACTCCGGAGGCGGTCGACCGTCTCGGCTTTCGCCTCCGGGGGCACGCCCGCGAACACGTCGGTCACGTCCGGGTGGTCACGGAAGCGGCGCGCGGCGCGCTCGGAATCGCCAGTCAGGACGACCACGTCGCGTCGGCCGTCGTCGGCGACGGCGGCGACGACGTCGTCCCACTCGTCTCGCGGTTCGTCGCCGACCACGAGGACGGCCTGTGCGCTGTCTCCCCGGCCGACGACGATGGGGACCGCACCCTCCTCGCGGGCGGCATCGATTGCCGCGGCGAGGTCGTCGCCGATGGCCATTCCCTCGTCTCGAAGGAGTGCCGGGTGGCCCACGACGACTCGTTCGCTCTCGGCGACTCCCGTGTCGCTCTCGGCACCTTCGACGGTTCCCGTGTCGTCTTCGGACCCTTCGACGACGCCCGAGACTCCCCTGTCGTGGACAGTTACGGCGTCGGCGGGGAGGTCGGGTATGTCGAGTTCGCGCTCCTCGGCCGCCTCGACGACGGCCGTCGCGAGCGGGTGCGCAGAGAAGCGTTCCAGCGCGGCGGCCGCTTCGAGGGCAGAATCGGTGTCGCAATCCTCGGCGGACTCGACCCGCAGCACCGCCATGTCGCCGTCAGTCAGCGTCCCCGTCTTGTCGAAGACGACCACGTCGACGTCCGGGACGGCCTCGAAGACGGCTTCCGAGGCGACGACGATGCCGCGGCTCGCAGCGGTCTTGATACCCGAGGCGACCGCCAGCGGGGTTGCGAGTCCCAGCGCACACGGACACGAGACGATGAGCACCGTGAGGCCGACGAGGAGTGCCGCGGTCGCCGACTGGCCGCCGTAGAGCGTCACGCCGAAGGCGACCACCGCGAGGACGAGCACCGTCGGGACGAAGATGGTCGCCAGTTTGTCTGCGAGGCGCTGGACGCCCGAGCGAGCGCTCTGGATGTCCCAGAGCAGTTCGACCAGTCGGTCGAGCGTGCTGGTGGCGTCCTCGCCGACTTCGACGACCAGCGGGCGGTCGGTGACGACGGTCCCGCCGAGGACTTCGTCGCCGGGGCGTTTGGTTCGCGGCATCGACTCGCCCGTGACGAGTGCTTCGTCGACCGCGGCGGTCCCCTCGGCGATGGTCCCATCGACTGGGACGCGCTCGCCGGGGCGGACCTCGACTGAGTCACCGGGTTCGAGGGCGTCCACGGGGACTGTCTCGACACCCTCCGCAGTGCGACGGCGAGCTTCTGAGACGCGAGACGCCGCGAGGTCCGAGAGCATACCGGCCGCCTTGCGCTTGATACGGTCTTCGTAGTAGTTGCCGAGCGTCACGACGAGGATGATGGCGACGGTCACGTCGAAGTAGACGTGGCTCTCACCGAGGACGACAGCGGCGGTCGAGTAGACGTACGCGCTGGTCGCCGCGAGTGAGACGAGCAAGTCCATGTTCGGTTGGCCCGCGCGGAGGCTGACGACGGCCCCGCGAAGGATGGGAAAGCCCGTATAGAACAGGACGATAGAGGTCATGAGCCAGATGTTGCCGAGGATGTACATCCCATCGAAGAAGCCGAGTTCGACGACCGGCGAGATGCCGACGTACGTCGGGTAGAGAAACAGGACGTACCACATCATCACCATCATCCCGAAGACGCCGCCGCCGATGACGAAGCGCGCGACCTGATTGTCGCTTCGCTCGGCAGCCGCTCGTTCTTCGGGGTCGCGGGTGCCGTACCCGTAGCGTGCGAGTGTCGACGAGAGGTCGTCGAGGTCGGTCTGCTCCGGGTCGTACGAGACCCGAACCATGTCGCTGGCGTAGCTCGCGTCGGCGGCGTAGACACCCTCGCAGTTCCGGGCCGTCCCGGAGACGAACGCCTCGCAGGTCGCACAGTGCATCCCGTCGACGGCCATGTAGGTTCGTTCGGCTCCGTCGGGGACGGTCTCTTCTTCCCCGGCGAGTTCGCGTTCGACCGTCTCGGGGTCTGCCGTGGCAGCATCCCCGAGCGTACGCGTGATTTCGAGACACCCGCGGCAACAGAACGCCCCGTCTACGTCGTCGCCCGTAATCGGCGGTGACGGTGTCGGGAGGCCACAGAGGTCGCAGCCGTCGGTATCGGCGTCACCTGACTGGCCAGCAGACCGACGGGGCTGCGTTTTGGTCGCCATCGTCACCCCAACGGTTGGTAGAAGGGAACGTGAAGGTGTGGGACCGCGACGCCGAGAAGCATCAGCCCGTGGGAAAGCGGGATGTACCCGAGAACGAGGAACGACGCACCCAGTGCGCGGTGGAGCGTCTTGCGCCGCCGCGCAGACACCTGTCCGAGGAGCGTCCCGTAGAGGAACAGCGTCGGTATCGTCCCGAGGCCGAGCAGTCCGAGCAGGGCGGCCGACCGGGCCGGCGCACCCGTCGCGAACGCATAGAGATACGCCGGATAGATGATTGGACACGGGAGCAAGCCGTGTATCGCACCGAGTCCGAGGATTCGCGGTCCGCCGACGAGACGGTCGACGCGGGCTGTCGCCCACCCACTGATGCGACCGAAGAGACGGGTGACGGGAGCCGGCGTGAATCGGTCCATCGCGCTCGACCGCCCGGCGAGATAGCCGACGCCGGTGAGGATGATGGCGCTCCCGACGAGCAGGCCCATCGTTCCGCGAACACCGGTTCCGAAGAGCGAAAGCGCGTCGACCGCGCCGAAAATCAGGCTTCCGGCGAGGGCGAAGGCGGCACCGAGTGCCGCGTAGCTCAGCGCCCGACCGACGTTGAACAGGGCGTGCTGTCGAACCTGAAAGAGCGTGAGTGAGTCAGTCTGCTCGCGCTCGCTCAGTCTGTCGGCGTAGACGCTCACGAGCGGCCCGCACATCCCCAGACAGTGCGCACCGCCGAGCAGTCCGACGAAGAGGAACGCAACCGCTTCCGGCGACTCTGCGACCCACGTGGGGGCGGTGATGCCACCGTCCATCATGCTCCTGCCCTCTCGAAGCACAGGCGGCTCCCGACCACCATTCTCCCGGCCATCTCAGGCTGCGTGTTCGTGTTCGTGGTCCGAGTCGTGGTCACTCTCGTGTCCGTGTCCTCCCTCTGTCGGACTCATAAGCAGGTAGATGACAGTAGAGATGATGAGGACGTTGATGGCCGTGACGACCCCTGCGAGGGGGTTTTTCGTCACGCCGAAGACGATTGCTGGCAGGAGCGCGACCAGTGCGACCGTTCCGGCACGGCGCGGAGTGAGTTCCATATCAGTGAGTTACTGTGGGTACTGTTTCGGATTTCGCCGATTCTAACACCGTGAGAATAGGGTCTTATCTTGAAGTCTCGGTCATACCCAACACCGGGTATGGCCGTTGATTCGACAACAGAGGGGAGCACCGCGTCCCCTACCTCTGACGACTCCGAGTTGGTCGGAGATGGAGGGGTAAACGTGGTGGACCAGAGCGGCTCTGAGCCGCCTACTGATTCTATCGTCGGGACGGCCGACGACAGCATCGTCCGCGAAATTGGGCACGACGAATTCGACCCAGTTGGGACGCTCATACTCGTCCTCATCTACATGGCCATCCTCCTGGGGATGTGGGTGTTCATGTACTTCGTCGAGTTCCTGGGTCGCGGCGTGACGGTGGTGGGCTGAGATGGAGATTCACGCCTACGAGAAACTCTGGTTGGCGCTGGCACTCGTGCTCATCGTCGGCTTCATCGGCACCATCACCTACGGTGCCGCCGGCGCGGGTATCGAGATGATAGACGACAAGGGTGGCACCGTCGACCCGGCGACGCTCGACGACCACCCGAAGTTCGGTGACCCCGGTATCGAGAAGACCGGCGAGAACAGCTACGACGTGTATCTCGTCGCTCGCCAGTTCGTCTTCGAGCCCGGAACGTCCGAACCGCTCCGCGTTCCCGCGGGAAGCACCGTCACGTTCCACGTGACCGCTGCTGACGTCATCCACGGATTCGACGTCGTCGGGACGAACGCCAACACGATGGCGATTCCCGGGCAGGTCGCCGAGTTCACCGTTCGGTTCGAAGAACCGGGGGAGTACGGGATTGTGTGTAACGAATACTGTGGGTCGGGCCACCACGTGATGGAAGGGTCCATAGTCGTGATGGAACAGAGTGAATTCGACAGTTGGTACGCAGAACAAAATCAGGAGGGTGAGAACTGATGGCGACCGCAGCTGGTAACGAACCGCTGTTCGTCGAGCGGTTCCCCGACGAGGCAGCCGTCGCGAAAGCGAACCTGCTCGTCGCGTTCGTCGCCCTCGGTATCGGGGCGTTCTTCGGTCTCGTACAGGCGCTCCACCGGACCGACATTCTCCGAATCATCGACTCGGCAGACTACTACACGCTGTTGACCGGCCACGGCGTGCTCTTGGCCATCGTGTTTACTATCTTCGGCCTCGCGGCGTTCTTCCACTGGGCGACCGCGCGGAGTCTCGACCAACCCGCGGTGAGTACTCTCTTCTCGTGGGCGTGGTTCGGACTGATGACGACTGGGTCGCTTCTCGCCTCAGTTGCCATCCTCGGTGGACTGGTCCCGAACCTCGGGATTAGCGCAGACGTGCTGTTTACCTTCTATGCGCCACTGCAGGCACACCCGATATTCTACATCGGACTGGCGATGTTCATCGTCGGAACGTGGCTTTCGGGTGCCGACTGGTTCCTCTCGTACCGCGCGTGGCGTGAAGACAACCCCGACGAGCGAATCCCACTACAGGCCTTCATGGTGCTGACCACGATGATTATGTGGTACATCGCCACCGTCGGCGTGGCCGTGTCGGTGGTGTTCTTCCTCATCCCGTGGTCGCTTGGCCTCATCGAGAGCGTCAACCCGCTTTTGACCAGAACTCTGTTTTGGTTCTTCGGTCACCCTATCGTGTACTTCTGGCTCATGCCGGCGTACATGATGTGGTACACTGTCCTGCCGAAGCTCGCTGGCGGTCGCCTGTTCAGTGACCCGCTCGCACGCGTGGTGTTCCTGTTGTTCCTCCTGCTTTCGACCCCGGTCGGCATCCACCACCAGTATCTCGACCCGGGTATCGCAGAGGGCTTCAAGTTCATCGCCATGACGAACACGATGTTCCTCCTGCTCCCGTCGCTTCTGACGGCGTTCACCGCAGTTGCGAGCATCGAACACGGTGCGCGACAGCGTGGCGGTGAGGGCTATCTCCGCTGGCTCGGTGCGCTCCCGTGGCGTGACCCCGCGTTCGCCGGAATGGCGTTCGCCGGCCTCATCTTCGCCGCCGGTGGCTTCTCGGGCATGATCAACGCCGGGATGAACATCAACTACCTCATCCACAACTCGCTTTGGGTCCCCGGCCACTTCCACATGACCGTCGGAACGGCGGTCGCGCTGACCTTCATGGCCGCGGCGTACTGGCTCGTCCCGCAACTCACGGGGACGAAGCTCTACAGCCGTCCGATTGGACTCTTGCAGGTCGTCCTGTGGTTCGTCGGCATGGTCTTCATGTCGAACGCGATGCACCGCGCCGGTCTCGCCGGTATTCCGCGGCGGACCGCCGAACCGCAGTACCAGAACTTCGACTTCGTGACGCCCATCGGCAGCATCTTCGAGCTTCGCGTCCAGATTGCCTTCGGCGGGCTGCTGTTGTTCCTGTCGGTGGTGTTGTTCCTCTTCAACATGCTCCTGACCGCGTTCGGTGAGAAGTCCGAGCGCCCGGTCGACGAGTTCCTCCCGGCACCCCTCTCTGGACCGGAGGGAAGCCCGCGCGTCCTCGACAACCTCGGACTGTGGACCGGTATCGCCGTCGTCCTCGTCATCCTCGCCTACACGCTCCCCATCGCGGGAATCATCCAAAACGGCGGAGGACTGTTCGGCGGTGGGTTACCCGTCCCAGTTACGGTGTTCCCCGACGTAGAGTTAGTGAAGACAGTTCTCGCAGGTGCGCTTGCCGCGCTCGCGGGGGTGTTACTATGAGATTCACCAAAGCACAAGCGCTCATACTGATCGCGTTCAGCATTCCGGTCGCAATCGAACTCCGCACGGTCGCAGGATTCTTCAACTACGACCTCCCCCTCATCGGGGTCGTCGTAATCGAGTTCCTGTTCCTCGCCCTGCTGTTCGTCCTGTACGGGCTGTACGGCGAGAAGTCAACTCCCGCAGCTCAATAACTGGCCTCGGAGTTCGACCTCCGTTCTGTCCCGTCCGGAGCCGACTCACCCTGACCCGTCTCACCTCGCGGAGTCGGGGCTGGCGTCGAAGACGACCATTTTTCTGACATCAGTCGCCGACAGCGACTGCTGTCAACTGTCTTCTTCGGTCAGTCACTGCATGAGAACTATCCGAAGGTCGATATTTTCCCGCACTCTGGGAACCAGTCTGCGTATATATGGGTTGTTCTGGACTACGTATAGATGACCATGAAGCTCGACGTGATGAAGGTCGGAATCGGCGTTGCGGTCGTCATCGGACTCGTCCTGACGGGCGTCGCCGGATACGCACTGTTCGCAACGGTCGGCGGTATCTCGGGGCTGACTATCGCGCCAGAACTGTTCGTGAGCATCGTCTTCGGCGTGCTGCTGCTCGCGGCCGCCGCCAGCGTCTCGAAGATTGCACCGACGCCGCGGACCCGCGTCTAACGCCGCCGAAAGCACGTCCGTACCCTCCATTCTCCGCGACCCGACTCACCGACTGGTGCCGACTCGGTCGTCACAGCAATGACACTGCCAGACCAATCCTCAGCTATGTACGAAACAGTCCTCGTTCCGACCGACGGGAGTGCTCGGTCGCGCGCCGTCGCCCGTCGCGCTATCGACCTCGCGGCGACCTACGGTGCCACGATTCAGGCCCTCTCGGTCATCGACGCCAGCGACCTCGGCCTGTGGACGTCTGCCGACGTTCCAGTCGACCGAGTACAGGCCAGCCTCAGAGACGCTGCCGAGATGGCGGTCGAAGAAATCGACATCCTCGCAGCAGAGTCCGACGTTCCCTGCGAGACGACAATCCGAATCGGCGTCCCGCATCGAGAGATACTGGACGCTGTCGAGGAGGGCGGTGCCGACATCGTCGTGATGGCGACCCACGGCCGAACGGGGTTAGAACACGCCCTCCTCGGCAGTACGACAGAGCGAGTCGTCCGACTCGCCGACGTGCCCGTGTTGACCGTCCGGGAGTAACGCCGGGCCTGCTGAATCGACTCACTACTCGATTGGAATTCGACTCCCACCGTCGCCGTCACGGTCGCGGCCGCCAGCGACGGGTCGCTCGTCGAGTTCGACCACGAGCGTCGCCGGGTCGCCGTCGCGGTAGACATCCACAGCGACGGGCTCTCCGGGCCGCGTCTCGGTGATGAGATAGCGCATCAACTCCTCGTGCGTCCGAACTGGGTTGCCTTCGATTGCGACGATAACGTCGCCGCCGACGGGAATCTCGGCACCGCGGTGGGCAACTGCCTCGTGGCAACCGTTCAGGAACGCCTCACCGCCGTCCGGCCCGACCGCGTTCACGACGAGGACACCCCGAGGCGCGTCGAGACCGTTCGCTTCGGCCACTGTCGGCGTCACGTCGAGGGTGCGAGCGCGGAGGTAGGAGTGTCGATACCGACCCTCGGCGACGAGGTCCGGGACAATGCGCGAGGCGATTGCCGGGGAGATGGCGAACCCGATGTTGTCGCCCTGTTTCGCGCGATTGACGCCGACGACTTCGTACGCCGGGTCGCTCTCTTCATCGGCGATACGACCCACGAGCGGCCCGCCGGAGTTTCCGGGGTTGATTGGCGCGTCTGTCTGGACGACGTCGGGGATTGCGAAGCCGTTCGAAGTCGGAAGCGAGCGATTCGACCCGGAGACGATGCCGGCCGAGATGGAACCATCGAGTCCGAGAGGGTTGCCAAGCGCGGCGACCTGCCGACCGGGTGCGGGGTTCTGCGTAGCGAGTGGAAGCGAGCCAACGTCGGCGGGGAGGTCGTCGACGGCGACGACTGCGAGGTCGGTGTAGGCGTCCGTGCCGACCACGTCGCCGACGCGCCACGACCCGTCTGCGAACCGGAGTTCGACGCGGCCCGTGTCGCTGCCGTCGGCCAGTCGAGCGACGTGCTCGTTGGTCACGAGATGCTGGTCGTCGTAGACGAAGGCACTTCCCGCACCGCCAGCGCGTCGCTGGCCGCCGACGTAGACGGAGACGACCGATGGAATCACGTCGCGATACAGTCCTTCGAAGTCGATGGGTGTGGACATGGTGAGGCGTCGATAGAGCGGCATCTCGCCGTCTCGACCGGCGCTTACCTCGGGTTAGTGTCCGACGGATTTGAGACTGTCGCGTGGTGGCAATGTACAAGGACGTTGCGCAGACAGGACGCTGCACCCGGCCACAATTCGGCCGCCACCGCCCTTTTTAATACCATCTGTAGTAAATATCGGGTCGAAATGGTCGCACTCGACGTACACGAGGACATGCAACGAATCGCCGACAGCGGCGTCGTCGCCGTGATGCGAGGCGCGGACGCGGACACCATCATCCAGGTCGCAGACGCCCTATACGAAGGCGGCGTCACCGCCTACGAAATCACCGCCGACAACCCCGACGCGATGGACCTCATCAGCGAGGTGTCGGCGTCGTTCTCGGACGACGAAGCAATCGTCGGCGCGGGGACGGTCCTCGACGCACCGACCGCCAACGCGGCGATTCAGGCCGGTGCGGAGTTCGTCGTCGGCCCGAACTTCGACGAGGGCGTCGTCGAGACGTGCAACCGCTACGGGACCATCGTCGCGCCGGGAATCATGACACCGACCGAAGCCGTCACCGCCTACGAAGCGGGCGCGGACCTCGTGAAGGTCTTCCCGGCGTCGTCGCTCGGTCCCGGCCACCTCAAGAGCATGAAGGGTCCGCTTCCGCAGATTCCGATGATGCCGACCGGCGGCGTCGGCCTCGACAACGCTGCGGACTACATCGAAGCCGGTGCGGTCGTCGTCGGCGCGGGCGGCGCGCTCATGGACGACGAAGCTATCGAAAACGGCGACTTCGAATCGATTACCGAGACGGCCCGCGAATTCTCGCAGATTATCGACGACGCACGAGCCGAGTAACCGAGTCGGGGCTTCGGGCTACCGAGTCGAGTCGTCGGATTACCGAATCGATTTCACGCGGTCGGCGAACTCGTCTGGGACCCACTCGACGATGGTTTCGGGGTCCGAATCACCGTTCGCGGCGACGAGGTACGCCGCCCCGTCGTCGTCGCCGTAGGCGCGCTGGAAGTCGTAGACGAAGCCCCAGCAGTCGGTCGATTCGGGAATCTCGTCACTCTCGGTGAGGAACTCTACTTGTCTGACGACGGCGTACTCGACCAGACGGTTGACGGCGTCATCGGTCGGCGTCTCTTCGTCGAAGATTCCCAATTCTCGCGCCTCTTCGACGAGCGGAACGAGACGCGAAACAGCGGCTTCGACGGCCACCGGAAGGTCGTTCGCGTCGTCACCGACGACGTACTCGTAGGCTGCTGTGATTCCACCGCACCCCGTGTGTCCGAGGACGACGATATCTGAGACGCCGAGCGAGGTGACTGCGTAGCCGACGACGTCGTTGACGACGAGTCGGCCGTCGACTTCGGTCCACACCTGATTGGCGACGTTGACCGATTTGAAGAGTTCCCCCGCCTTGTCGGTGTTCCAGAGTGCTTCGACTGGAACGCGAGAGTCCGAGCACCCGACGGTGACGACGTGTGGCGTTTGCCTGTCTCGAAGCCCCTCGAAGTAATCTGCGTCGAGGTGCTCGACGTGGTATTTGTTTCCAGCCACGAGCGATTCCAGAACCGAATTCGACATTACGTCATACTAACGCTCTTCTGACGTAAATAGCTTCGACGGGTGAACAGTCACCGCAGGCCATCGCTGCCGAACAGACGCCCGGCAGCCACCCAATCAGTCGTCTGCGGCGGGTGGCGCGGCGCGTTCGGCAGTCAGTTCGGGCTCTTCGGCCGCGTCGCGTCCGTGTTTGTCTGCCGTTTCAGCAGCGACCCACGTCAGATTCTCGTCGTACTCGAACGCGGTATCGTTCTGCGTCGGGTCCACCACAGTCAGCGAGAGCCAGCCGTTGTCCAGGAGTTCGGTGACGGCGGCATTCGCTTCGAGGACGGACGTCACACGGTCGACCGGGGCGTGAATCACCGTCGAGAGACGGAGTGGTTGGTGGAATGGGTCGTCGTCGGCCGCCTTGACTGACTGGAGCGGCAGCCCCGTCATCAGGTCGCCACCGTTCCCTTGGTAGACGCCGACGTTACCGACCGGGTTGTGGGTAATCTTCGACCCGCTCCCGTAGACTGCGTTGTCCACGGTCGAGAAGTAGTACTGCATGTTTATCCACTGAGTGACGACCATGGGACCGGACACGATGGCCGCGAGGGCCTCACCAGAGTCGTCGTCTCGCCAGTCGTAGGAGTGGAGGAACGACCGACCGTCGAGGTCGAGACCCTCCGTCAGCGACCGAGGACCGATGACGAAGCCCGCGTTGCCGGCGAGTCCCCATTCGGGGCGCGTCTCGGCCCAGTCCGCGGCGCGGCGTTCGGCCTCCCGAGTTCCCGGAGCAGACGCGTCCATCGACTCTGTCCGTTCCGCGGCGGCACCCTCCCGGGCCGTTTCGAGGTCCGAACGGAGCTGTTCGAGGTCTTCCTCGTGACTTTCGGGAACAGGCCCGGTAAAGAGCGTCACCTCGTCCGTCGTCGTGTTGTGCTCGCCCGCGACGAAGACGGTGTCCGACGGGATGTCGAACCCGCGGTCGCGGAGTTCGGCCTTGACCTCGTCGTCGTTGCAGATGGCCGCGAGGACACGAGCACTCGGGCCGCCAGCGTTGCCGGCACAGGCACCGCAGTCGAGGCTGGACTCGAACGGGTTGTTCGCAGTCTGGCTGGCGTGGCCGACGAACGCGACGATGCGCGCGAACTCGTCCCAACCCATCAGTTCGAACGCGGTCTCGGCGTACTCGACTCTCTCTGCCGTAGACAGCCCTTGTGGCAGGTCGCTGTCGGCGGTCGAGTCCCCATCGAGTGCCGGTTCGCAGAAGTCTGCGTCGGAGGGAACCCACTCTGACGCGCCGGTGAGGAAGTCGTACACGCGCGACGGGAAGAGCGTCCGCGCCGTGAGGGCGGCCCCGTAACCGACGCCGGTGCTTTCGACGAAACTGAACACGGTCGCCGCGTTCGAGGTGAGTGATTTGAGGACGTTTCCGGCGGCACTGGTCGTGTTCGTCCACGTGTCGTAGCGGTCGTGTTCGTGGTCGCACCCCTCGGCCGGGCGGTCGGCGACGTAGTGTTGGGCGTCGAGAATCGGCGGGCAGGCGTCTATCGCGACGTTGGAGTCGTAGGCCTCGTAGCGCATCGGAATCCCAAAGAAGCCCGCGTAGCCGTAAGTCTCGTAGGCACCGGCGTCCTCGATATGCCGGCGGATGACCTCCGAGCGCGTGTCGATACAGAAGACGAGTTGTGCGTCCGGGCGACCACCGTCTTCAAGGGCGATGGCTGGCTGGCTCCCTTCGGCCGCGGCTGGCGATTGCTTTTGGTCGGCAATCGCCTCGACCAGTTCGGTGCGGTAGGTGGCCTCCCACGCGTCCAGCCAGATTTCGGGAAGCGGGACTTTCTCGTCGTGTTGGAGGTTGCGTTCAGACTGCGTCGATTCTACCGCACCATCCGTCGGGCCGAGCGGCGCATCGAAGAGGTCCGTGAGAACCATCCTGACGGCCAGATACTCCGTGAGCGTGATGGGGTAGGTAGCCTGCCAGTCGCCACCGTTTTCAGCCCGCTGTTTGATGAACCCGGTCCACCCCGGCAGCCGTCCGAGATGGAACTCGAAGAGGTCCACCAGCTGGTCCCGCGGATACGCGGAGACGACCTGGTCGATTGCCTCCGTCGGGTCGTCGGGGTAGGTGGCGACGGCGCTCGGGTCAGGAAGCGACCCATCGTGGCGCGCCACGGACTGAAACGCGGCGTAGAACCCGCGTTCACGGTTCGGCATCGGCCACGAAGCGTGCCCCTCGTCGAGGAATGCGGCGAGCCACTTCGTCAAGGCCGTATCGACGACGTCGTGTTGACTCGACTCGGCGTCCTCGGTGGCCGACTCCGCTTGGGTCTCCATGCGCGCCAAGAGAGTCGAGAGGTCCTTCTCGTAGCCGTGGTCGCGCAGTTCGCGCCGAAGCGTCTCCCGGTCGATTTGCCCCGTTTCGAGCGCGGCGCGAAACACGTCCGCACTCGGGTAGCCGCGACCGCCGAACAGGTGTTCGGCCTGTTCGACGGCCTCGTGGAACGGGCGGTCTTCGAACCCGCTGAGTGGATTGGCCGTCACGAAGGAGTGAAGCGGCCAGACCGACCCGACGCTGGTTGCTGCCTGTTCGATGGTGTCGCGAATCGTCTCGTTAGTACTCATTGTACTCCTCTCTGGTTGTTACGGTCGTTCCCGGCGCAGGCCGCGTCGCATTCACGAGTGCCATGTACAATCGGGTGCTGCGCCGGTAGACGCCGCTCTCGATGGTGGCGTACGCCAAGACGAACGCCGCGGCGACGACGACGTGAACGAGCGTCAGTTCGGTGGGGGCCGTGACGAACGGCACCCCGACTAAGGCGTGTTCGATAGTCTTGTAGACAAACGCGTACATCCCGATTGCCGGCAGGAACACGAGCGGAATCGCTCCGAACCGAAGGAACGTCGGAAGCGCCGCGTGGCGTATCGTCTCACGAGTGGCGTGCATCGTGGTCAGCACGACGAGTCCCGCGAGCAGCAATCCGCTATCGAAGGCGGTTCCCTCTCCGGTCGTGACGGCGAACAGGGCACCCCCCGCGAGTGCCGTCAGGACAGTCACCACGAATCCGGTGACTCCCACCGATTGTTTCGCGGCGAACTTCCCATCGGGGCTTCCCTGTTCGACGGTGCCTCCCGCGGACAGGAACTGGTACGCTTTGTAGAATCCGTGGAGGATGAGGTGGGTGATGGCGGCACCGAAAAATCCGAGTCCCGCCTGCATGAACATGAACCCCATCTGTCCGACGGTCGAACAGCCGAGTTTCCCCTTGACGTCCGTCTGGACCGTCTTGAGGAGCTTTCCGAGGAGGGCACTCGTCGCGCCCACGACCACGATTGCCAGCATGAAGCCGCGGTCGACAGTGACGACCGGTGCGAACCGGAGTAACAGGATACCGCCCGCGTTGACGAATCCCGCGTGCATCAGTGCCGACGCGGGCGTCGGTGCTGTCATCGACGACAGCAACCACGTGTGGAACGGGAGTAGCGCGGACTGAATCATCGCCGCCAGCAGGAGCATCGCAACCGCAAACAGAACGGTCCCGGTAGGTGCAATCTCCGCCGAGGCGACGGCGGAGACAGTCGACGCGCCGGTTTCCCACCACAGCGTCGCGAAGGCGACTGCCAGCAGTGCACTGCTTCCCGCAAAGTACCGACGTGCGTGGGCGGCCGCCGTACGCGCGTGGCGCCAAGAGTCGACGTGGCCGATGAGGTTGGCCATCACGAGGCCCATCGTCAGCCACAGCACCGCGAACACGGCAAGCGAGTCCGTCGCGACCAGTACCATCACGACGAGCGTGAACGCGAAGACGTTGCCGAAGAATTTGTTGAGCGCGCTATCTCCGGCCATGTAGCGCCGCGAGTAGCTGTGGACGATTCCGCTGAAGAACGTCACGACGACCCACATCACGACTGTCAGCCCATCGACGGAGAACAGTCCCAGAAGCGACCAGTTCTCGGAACCGGACAGTCGGAGGGAGGCTACCACGAGACTCGCCACCCACAGAAGCCACACGACTCGCGTGAGAACCTGCGGGAGTTGCGGCGTCGCCGTCGTCGTCTTCGGTAGCGATCCGACCCGAGTGAATCTCGTCTCGTCTGTCATCGTTTTGGGCTATGGCAGTCCGTGAGTCCCTCTCGACGGGAGTGGGCCAATCACTGACTGTCCTCTTCTCGCCTATAGAACGAACACATTCACTATTAAAATCTTCTATCCGAACAATTCGTTCTCTAGATTACCCATGAAAGAACATTATGGTCTGTGGTGACAAGTACCAAACCAGTGCGAGAACCCAGACGAGAAACGCTGTTCACCGGCTACACACCGTCTCACCCTCGTTCGTCGTCTAACGTCATCCGTGCCGGATTTCGCGACTAGTTCTGAGTTCACAAACAGTTCGAGACCTGGCGCGATTTCAAGCAAATCGTTCGTCGGACACGGACAGAGGTGAAAACGCAGTCGTGTGCTGTGGCGCTGTGCGGTTACTCCGCGCGACCAGCCACAGTCACTCGGTCGTCGAGGACTCGTCGCCCTTGAACCCGCCGAAGGGCGTCGTCTTGTGGCTCCGAACGAGTACCTCGTCGGCGACGGTCAACCCAAGGTCAAGCAGTTCCTGTGCGACCGGTGTGACGTCGTCGTCGTTTTCGCCGATGACGGTGACGAGGAGGTTCTTCTCGCCCGTGACGAGTTCCTGCACCGAGACGACGCCGTCGATAGCGAGGATGTCGTCGATGATGGCCCCGCGTTCGGGTATCGGAGCGGTACAGAACAACAGCATCCGAAGCGGGTAGCCGGAGGCCTGATAGTCGATTTCGGCGCGGTATCCCTTGATGACAGACCGGTCTTCGAGGCGCTGGATTCGCTTTCGGACCGTGCTGCCCGAGGTCCCCGCCCGTTCGGCGATGTCGCCGGACGACATGTTTCGAGCGTCCTCCTGCAGCGCGTGGAGGATTGCGCTGTCCACGTCGTCGATGTCGTTTTTGGCCATGTCAGTACGTACGCAGGACCGGAGAAAGGCATTTTGCTCCGCTGGTCAACGGTCGTCCGAATCGGTGCCCGAGCGGTCTTCGACAGCAGCCTCGTTTTCTTCGTCGGGAGTCTCCACGGCGTCGCCCCAGACGAAGGAGTCGTCTGTGTCCGGCGACTCAGTGGAGGAATCGTCTGTGTCCGGCGACTCGGTGGAGGAATCGTCTGAGCCCGCCGACTCGGTGTAGGAATCGTCTGAGCCCGCCGACTCGGTGGGCGTCTCTGCCACTCCGTCGTCGGTCGACGCCTCCGTCGCCTCGTCGTCGTCCGGTTCAGATACGTCCGGCGCGTCGACGGTGACGCCTAGGGCGGCCTGTCGTGCACGGCGGCGCTCTTCGCGGCGTTCCGCGAGGGCATCTCTGAGCCTGTCGTTCAACGTCTCACGCAGGCCAACCGCGTCGTCAGCACCGATATCGACGGCCGCGGCGTCGCCACCGACGAGCGAGAGGCTGCCTGCGGTGTCTGCGGTCACGGTGGCGACGCGCCAGCGACGCTGGAAGATGGTTCGGGTGTCGATAATCGTCTGAATCCGATAGTACGGGACGAAACGCGTCTCGCGCTTCCAGAAGCCGTTTCGGGTGACCACGTGGTCGTCGGTCAGTCCGTAGCCGCGATGTCGCCACTGATAGACTCCAGCGACGATAGCGACCGGAACGAGCGCGAGTGGGACGTACCACGGAATCGCTCTGTCGAGGAGCGTGTTCGCACCGAACAGGGCGAGCGCGATTGCTCCGAGGGCGAGCGAGTAACGGACGGCGTACCGGCGGCGGATTCGTTTCGGTGGGCGCTCGTAGGTCGGTTCGGCCACGCCTTCGAGGTCGTCTACGAGCGAGCGGACGCGCTCGCGCCGGGCGAGGGGAATCGCCGCTTCCGACCCGCGACCGACGCTCGACCCGTTTCGGCTGTCGCCGCTGGGGGCGTATCCCGCGGTTTCGATGAGGAGCGTCGCGAATCCGAAGTGCCGCTTGAGCGGGTTGTCCTCGATGGTGAGTGTCTGGAGTTTGTCGAGCGGAATCGACCCGTTGTAGCGCTGGAGGAGGCCGCGTTCGTACTGGAGTTCGTCGCCGACGCGAGTCAGTCGGAAGTCGTAGTAGTTGACCACGGCGCGGACGAATCCGGCACCCCACGAGACGAGCGCCACGAGGAGGACCAGCCCCCCGAGTCCGAGTGCCGTGGCGACGACCCCGCTGGTCGGGAGGGGAACGTCGATATACGACGACGCGACGGGAAACGCGGACGTGACGAAGACGAAGACGAGACCGGGCAGTCGCAAGTCGAACGAGAGGGCACCGACGATACCCAGTTCTCGCGGGGCCAACTCGAACAGGACTTCGCGGTCGGGTTCGGTCGCCTCCCCCGCCGTCTCACCGCGCTTCAGTCGGGCGACTTCCGTCTGGATTCGGAGCGCCTCGTCGTACGAGACGAATCGGAGACTGCCTTCGGTTTCGCCGCCGCCGGCGGTTTCGAGGTTCACCGCCGCGATGCCGAAGAGACGTTGGGCGACGTTCCGCGAGATATCGACGTTCTGGATGCGACGATAGGGAATCTCGCGGTTTCGACGGCCGAAGACGCCGGAGCGAATGTCGAAGGTGTCGGGCGTGAGTTCGTACTCGAATCGTTGGTAGTAGGCGAGTTCGTAGCCCGCAATGGCGAGTACGAGCGAGCCGAGGAGGATGATGCCGCCGAACGCACCCAGGAAGCCGCCGAAGGCCGCCCCGCCGGAGAAGACGAAGAAGGCGACGGCGAACACGATGCTGACGCTTCGCTGGGCCGCGCGGTACGGAACAGAGAGTGGCGACAGATGGCTCATACCGCGTCGTCGCCCTCGGCGCGGATGGCGAGTCGCTTCAGTCGTTCCTGCAGGTCTTCAGCGCCGTCTGGCGTGAGACCGGGAATAGACACGTCGGCACCGCGGGACCCGGCAGTGTAGACGATGGTCGAGGCCAACCCGGCGAGCCGTTCGATTGGGCCGCGGGCGGAGTCGACGTGCTGGATGCGGACGAACGGGACGACAGTGTTGACTTTGGTGAAGACGCCGCGTTGGAGATACAGCGAGTCGTCGCGGAGTTCGTACCGCCACGCTCGGTACCGAAGCAAGGCAAAGCCGACGCCAGTGACGAGGAAGAACCCGCCGGTGACGACGGGTGCGTAGATGGGAATCGAAAACGGGGCGAACAGGACTGCAGCACTCGTGAGACCGCCGACGACGAGCGCAAACACGACTGCGCGGGCGACCCAGAGAAGACGAATACGAGGATGGAGACGGTTCACAGAGACACCTCCACGAGCGAGAGCATACACTCAGGCGTAGTCGTGTGACGCTAAATATCTGTGGCCGAATCGGCCTACGGTGTCGCGGCGAGGCGTCTCTCGACCCGTCGAAGCGCCTCGGATAGCGTCTCGCCGACCGCCGCCAACGTCGAGAGGATCGGGTACCGAACGGACAGGTCTTGATAGAGGTACTCGGCGACGTCCGGCACCAGTGACGACAAGTCCCGTCTGTGGTCGGTAATCGTCTGCTGACGAGTGGCCGCAAGCTCGTCGACTCGGGTCTGGACTCGACAAACGTTCTCGCGGACCGCCAGCAGTTCGTTGAAGCCGCGCTCAGACACCGGTTTGTCGTCGAGGAACGAAAGGCGGTCACAGAGCGTCGAAATCTCGTCGGCCATCGATTCGACCGATTCGAACTCCCCGTCGACGATGTCGACGAACTGCATTCGTTCGGCGACTGCTTCTGTCGCAGCAGAGGTAACGGTCTGTCGGAGCGCGGGCGAGAAGACGGTCGCCGACTGGAACGCGGCAGCGACGTCCGGTCCGAACTCTGCTGTGAGACTGTCCGCAAACGAGTCGTCGTACTCGTCGTCGTAATGCGGTACCGACATCACAGTTCGTTCGTACGCCCGTCGGACGCGCGTGAGCGACCCGTCGGTCGCCTGCTGGTGTCCGATGAGTGGGGGCGTCGGGGCCGACGAGGCTGTCGGAGCCGTGGCTTTCAGCTTTCCGACCTCACGTTTGAACGCGCGGAACGCCTCTCTCTCGTCGACACAGCGCCGACGTTCGCGTCGGAGCGCCCGCTTTGCGGCCTCCAGACTGTCGAGGTTTACCGCCATCGAACGCCTCTCACGACTACCGACTCGCCGACTCGACTCGGTAGTGGTCGTTTGTCGCCGTCGAGGCGAGTCGGCACGCGTGAGACCGGACGACCGAGACCCGGACCCGGCGTGTGCGGGTGGGCGGTTCTCATCGGTCGATTGTCCGCGTGTAGGTCCCGAGTTCGGTCGCACGGTGCACGCGGATACGTCCCGATTCCCGACACAGCTCGATTTGCAGTGACGTTTCGAGGACGTCGGTCACATCGTCCGCAGACATACACGATACCCATTCGAGGCAGGGTAGTAAACATATCGTATAAAATATATATTTTAGAACGTAGCTATTGATAGACTACGTAGTACTACAGAGACTGGTGTAGAGCGCGACCGAGAAGCGTCTGAAAACGAAGGTCGTGGGGTCCGATTAGGAGACGAGGAGACCGGCGATGACGAGCAAGGCGACAGCGACGAACGCGGCACCGAGATAGAACGGCGCAGCGTCTTCTGCCGGGGTTCTGACTTTCTTCTCGGCGAGCCCGCTTTTTGCCTTGCTGCCGCCGATTTCGACGAGTCCAGTCACGACGAGCCAGAGGCCGAGCATCCCCAGGACGAGGTGCCCGCGAGACGACCCGAGCAACGTTTCGACGGTGTAGCGCGTCCCGGCGAGGTGGCCGCCGGTGACGAACATCAGGAGGGCACCGACGCGGGACCCCATCGTCAGTCGGGAGATAACAGACTCGAATGCTGCGGCGCGGATGTTTCCGGCCCGAGCGGTCGGGAGCACGCCGACGGCGAAAAAGAGGACGCTCCCCATCCAGAGGCCGCCGACGAGCATGTGGACTGTGGCCATCACAGTGTCGATAAGTGCCATGTCCGACGGGTTAGTTCACCGAGTCTTGAAGATTTCACCTTCGATTCGGTTCCGTGTCGTCTCAGAACCGGCAGACGGTGTGGGCGTCGTGGACTTCGCCGACGCAAACATATTTCACGGTCGTCCGTGAGATAGGTCAATATATGTCAGGCGAACTTCCTGTCGAGTCTTTCTACGACCTCTCCCGCCCGACGGATGTTGCGGTGTCCCCGGACGGTCAGACAGTCGCCTTCACGGTGGCCGAGTCCGACCCAGACGAGGACGAGCGCGTCGCGTCGCTCTACGTCGTTCCGACAGACGGGTCTCGCGAGCCGCATCGACTCACCCGTCTTCCGGGTGCGTCGTCGCCGACGTGGTCACCGGACGGAAGCCGACTCGCCTTCGTCGCCGCGCGCGACGAGGACGTGTCGCGTCGCGTCGGTCGCCAAGACGACGATTCGGCTGACGAAGACGAGGGCGAAGCCGACGCGAGTGCGGAGTCAGACGGCGACGACGGGGGGGATGGCGAAGACGAGGCGGATGGCGACGACGATTCCGACGAATCGACAGCCGGGCCAAACGGCGACGAACCGAAACCGCAGGTGTGGTGTTTCGACCTCGAACTCGGCGGCGATGCGACCCAGCTCACGTCGCTCGACGAAGGCGTCTCGGAGTTCGACTGGTCGCCCGACGGCGACCGACTCGTCGTCTCTTCGCGCGACCCCACCGAGGAGGAACAGGAGTATCTCGAACAGCGCAAGGACGGCGGGCCAATCGAGACCGAACGCCTCCAACACAAGGTAAACGGTGTCGGCTGGACCGACGAGGTGACGACCTACCTGTTCGTGGTCGACCTCGACACCGGCGAGACGGAGCGATTGGACGAGGCGACCGCAGCAGGGCCAATGTCTGACGCTTCGGGGCTTCAGCCCGCGTGGGGACCGAACGACCGCATCGCGTACGTCACGTCGGACGCCGACGAACCCGACGATACGTTCGTCACGGACCTGTTCCTCATCGACCCCGACGGCTCGAACGTGGAGAAAGTGACCGCTGGCGACCGATTCCTCGGCGGCCCGAAGTGGAGTCCGGACGGAACGCAAGTCGCCTTCGTGAGCGGCGAAGCCGAAAACTGGTACGCCCCCAGTGAAATCCACGTCGCCGACCTCGACACCGACGAACTGCGGTCGCTCTCCGAATCACTCGACCGGACGGTTGCGATGGGCGCAGGTCCTCAGTGGGCGTCGGACGAAGAACTCTACACGCTCGTCGCGGACGAGGGGAAGTCCAGACTCGTCCGTCTCACGCCCGACGCCGACGCACCAAAGCGAGTGTTCGAAGCACAGGGAGACTATCGTGCGATTCAGGCACTCGACGTCGGCGGCGACCACGCGGGGTTCGTGGTCTCGGACCCGAACGAGGGTTGGGACATCTACGGCCTCTCGCTCGATGATATCGACGCCACCGACGAGGCGGAGGCCGAGTCGTTCAAACGTCTCTCTGCGCTCAACACCGAAATCACAGACGAATACGGGATGCCGCAGACGAAGCGCGTGACTTTCGAGAGCGACGGCTGGGAAGTCGAAGGCATCGTCTACGCGCCCGCCGACTTCGACTTCGACGACCCGGACCCGCTGCCGACTGTCGTCGCCATCCACGGCGGGCCGATGTCCTACGACGAACCCGAGTTCAGATTCGAACACCCGGCGTTCACCTCGCGTGGCTACCTCGTCTTCCGGCCGAACTACCGCGGCGGCACCTCGTACGGCCGGGAGTTCGCCGAGGAACTCCGCGGCCAGTGGGGGACGGTCGAAGTCGACGACATCGTCGCGGGCGTCGAGGACCTCGCCGACCGTGGCTGGACCGACCCGGACCGCGTCTTCGGCCATGGGTTCTCCTACGGCGGCATCGCACAGGGGTATCTCGTGACCCAAACCGACTTGTTGACCGCCGCCGTGCCGGAACACGGTATCTACGACCTTGGCTCGGATTACGGAACCGGGGACAGTCGACTCTGGACCGAACACGAGTTCGGCACCCCGTGGGAGAATCCCGACACAATCGACGCCGCGTCGGCAATCACGGACGCTGGCAACATCGACACGCCGCTTCTCGTCATGGCTGGCGGGCAGGACTGGCGGTGTCCGCCCACGCAGTCCGAACAGCTTTACACCGCCGCGAAATCACAGGGCGTCGATGCGAAACTCGTGGTCTATCCCGACGAACACCACGCCGTCAGCAACCCCGAGCGTGCGACTCACCGTCTCGAACAGATTCTCGACTGGTACGAGCGTCACGACCCGGCCGTCGAAGTCGAGGAGTGAGTGTCGGCTGTCGGAGGCGACGAGTGAGTGTCGCCTGTTGCAGCCGTCGTGAACACCGCCTGTCGGAGGCGACGAGCGCCGCACTCGACGTAACTACCGGAGAATCTTCGGCGGTTCGGCCGTCACCCTGAGGTCGCCCGCGTAGTGGACCAGCGGGTTGCCACCGGGGTGGTCGAACCCGCAGGCTTCGAACATCGTGTTTTCGCGTATCTCGACGTCGGCGTCCTGAATCGGCCACGGGTCGTGGTGGATGTCGCCGATAACGACCGGCCAGTCGTCGGTGTAGAACCGGTAGTTCTCGACCAGAAATGCGTCGAGCGACCCCGGTTCGACCTGTTCGACGTCTCCCGTCGGTCGATAGGTCACGTCGAACCGTGCACCCGGCGATTTCCCGAAGGCGGGTCGGTGACTCCGGAACTCGACCTCGCCGTCGCGTTCTTGGACCGAAATCGAGGCATAGCTGTAGGGTAGGTGGTATCCGAGTCGGGCCATCGTCACACCCAGTCGGTCGGCCGCTTCGAGTGTGAAGAAGTAGACGCCGCGTTTGCCCCCGTCTGCGGGCTCGACGTAGGTTCGGAGGTTCACCTCGGGAAACGCGAGACCCAGTGGTGACCCGCGGGGACGAATCTCCTCCATGTCGAACGAGACGACACCGAGCCACGCCCGCCCGTCGGCCGTCGCGACCGAAAGCTTGTCTGGGAGATGCGGTTCGACGACCGCTGGGTCGACCGACCAGTGCAGAAACAGCGTGTGTCGCCACCGCATCGAGAGCAGGTCCATACGAGACAGTTGGGCCGACAGGGGGTGTCGGTTTCGGCCGGGAGATAGTTCGTCTCGGTGTGAGACCAAGGAATGGTTCGTCTCGGTGTTTGCGGCGAGGAAGGTCGCCGAAACGACCACCTTGTTGGCTGTCTATCAGGAACGTATGGTACTCGACAATGCGAGCGGCACGTTCGACATCGGCGGCGACCTGACCGTTCACCGACTCGGCTTTGGTGCGATGCGACTCACCGGCGACGACATCATCGGCGAACCGGACGACGTACAGAACGCGAAGCAGGTTCTCCACGAGGCCATCGCCCGCGGAGTCGATTTCATCGACACGGCGGATTCCTACGGACCTGCTGTCTCGGAGCGACTCATCGGCGAGGCGCTCGCGCCGTATCCATCGGACCTCGTCGTCGCCACGAAAGGCGGCCTCCTTCGGAACACCGAGGGGGACTGGAAGCCCAGCGGCTCTCCCGACTACCTCCGCAACGCCGTGCTCGGAAGTCTCGACAGACTTCGGGTTGACACTATCGACCTCTATCAACTCCACCGCCCCGACCCGCACGTCGATTTCGAAGACTCGGTCCACGCGCTCGCCGAGATGCGCGACGAGGGACAGATTCGGCACGTCGGGCTCTCGAACGTCTCCGTCGAACAACTCGACGAAGCGCGCGATATCGTGGACATCGCGACGGTGCAGAACCAATACAACGTCGGAAACCGAGAGTCCGAGGAGGTGCTCAACGCTTGCGAAACGTACGATATCGGGTTCATTCCGTGGTTCCCGCTCGGTGCGGGCGACCTGGATGAGAAAGCCGACGCGGTGGCTGCGGTCGCAGAGAAACACAACGCGACACCCGAGCAAATCGCACTCGCGTGGTTGCTCCACCGGTCCGACGTCATGCTCCCGATTCCGGGCACGTCGAGCGTGTCGCACCTCCGTGACAACGTCGCGGCCTCGCACATCGGGCTCGACCGCGACGATATGGCGCGATTGGAGGAGTGACGATGGAGTTCACAGTCATCCAGGGAGATATCGCGGCCCAATCGGCAGACGCGCTCGTGAACGCCGCCGGAACGAGCCTCAGGATGGGGTCGGGCGTCGCGGGCGCGCTCCGCCGGGGCGGTGGCGACGAACTCAACCAGACGGCGATGGCGAAGGGTCCAATCGACCTCGGCGACGTCGCCGTGACTGACGCCTTCGACCTCGACGCCGACTACGTGATTCACGCCGCCGCGATGCCGCACTACGGCGACGGGCAGGCGACGGCCGAAAGCATCCGCGACGCCACCGAGAACGCGCTTCAGACCGCGGACGAACGCGGTTGCGAATCACTCGTCCTTCCCGCACTCGGGTGTGGTGTCGCCGGGTTCGACCTCGAAGACGGCGCGCGAATCATCTGCGAGGCGATTCGCGCGTTCGACCCGACTACCCTCCGCGACGTTCGGTTCGTCGCCTACGCCGACGACGAGTACGAGACGATTTCGCGAGTCACCGAGGAGACGACGTAGCATCCGCCCCGCGACAATAGTCAAAATAATAGAACAATTATTTAGACAATAGTTTTGACAGTTACGACTGCAATGGGCGCGCTGAATGCGAAGACAGCAGTCGTAACGGGTGGCGCAAGTGGAATCGGACGGGCGATTTCGATGGCGTTCGCACGCGAAGGATGCGATGTCGTCGTCGCGGACCGCCGGTCGGAACCGCGAACGGGCGGGACCCCGACACACGACCACATCGAGTCGGAGACGGATGCGCGGGCGGCGTTCGTCGAGTGCGACGTGGGCGACGTCGACCAACTCCGGTCGGCTGTCGACGCCGCAGACGAGTTCGGCGGCGTCGACGTGATGGTGAACAACGCCGGGGTCTTCCGCGAACAGAACTTCTTCGAGGTGACTGAGTCCGACTTCGACCACACGATGGACGTGAACCTCAAGGCGGTCTACTTCGGCGCACAGGCCGCCGCAAAGAAGATGGTCGAAGGCGACGGCGGCGACATCATCAACATCTCCAGCGTCTCGGGACTCCGCGGCTCGCCGGGGTTTTCGGTGTACGACGCGTCGAAGGGCGCGGTGAAGCTCCTGACGTACTCGCTGGCGGCCGAACTCGGGCCACAGGGAATCAGCGTCAACGCGATTCACCCCGGACTCACAGACACGAAGATGACGACCGAGGACGTTCCAATCCTCGGCACCGAGTCCGAAGAACTGTTCATGCAGAGTATCCCCGCGCGCCGTCCCGGCACGCCGGACGACGTTGCGGACGCCACCGTGTTCCTCGCGAGCGACCGCTCGGACTACGTCAACGGCGAGTCCTTGGTCGTCGATGGTGGAATGAGCAGTTCGCTCTGACGGACTGGCTCTGCGGCCGTCTCTCGCACCGCCGGTTCGATTAACGTCGTTCGTTCCCTACGTGTCGCTATGGCTTCCCCTCGGGTGGACGACCCGCTCGACCTCGGCGGCATCACGCTTCGGAACCGTCTGTATCGAGCGCCGCTTCTCGAATGTGCGGGCAACGGACCCGACGCGGCAGCAGTGCTCGCCGAAGAACTCGAACCCGCGGCGCGGGCCGGGGCAGGACTCATCTGTCAGGGTGCGACTATCGTCCGCGAGTCGGGCGGCTGCGCCGCCCCGAATATGACCTCCGTCGCCGACCCCGAGTTCGTCGCATCGCTTTCGACGGTGACAGACCGGGTTCACGAGCACGGGTCGGCCATCGCCATCCAGTTGGAACACGGCGGCCTGCGGAGCATGGAGACGTGGCACGCTGGCTACCGCGACGACCACCCGGACCTCCAGCAACTCGCGGTGTCGCGGCCGCCGCGACTGCTTCGCCTCCTCGACAGACTCGGCTTTCTGGACTACGACGCCCGCGTCCTCTCGACCGACGAGGTGTACGACCTCGCCGCCGACTTCGGCCGGTCTGCGGCGATGACGACCGACGCCGGGTACGACGTTATCCACCTTGCGGGGGCGAATATGGGACTCATCCACCAGTTTCTCTCGCCGTTCTACAATCGACGCGACGACGAGTTCGGTGACGGCGTCCGCTTTCTCGAAGTCGTCTACGACGAGATTCGCGCACAGGCCGGGGACGTGCCGGTGATGACCAAAGTCCCCGCCGAGACGGCCGCTCCGCCGGGAATCCGTCGGCACCTCACGGAAGACGACGCGGTCGATATCTGTCGCCGACTCGCCGACTACGGGTTCGATGCGCTGGTTCCGGTCTCCGGGTCGGTGTTTTGGGACGCGAGCATCGTTCGCGGGTCGTATCCCAAGCGCGCGTGGTCCGACGAGCAGTACCAAGCGGGATACGCCGCGGCGTTCGGCGGCCCGCTTCGCGCGCGACTCGTCGCACTCGGAAACCGTATCGAGGCCGCGTGGTACGATTTCGACCCGGCGTGGAACGAACGCCTCTGTCGTCGCGTCAGAGATGTCGTGTCGGTTCCCGTGCTCTGTGAGGGCGGGATTCGAGAGCGCGGTCACATCGACCGACTGCTCGGCGACGCGTGCGACGCCGTCGGAATGGCGCGGCCCTTCTACGCCGAACCCGAACTCCCCGCGCGACTCCTCGGGCGCGACGTTGCGGACGACACGCGCGCCGTCTGCGAGAGTTGCAACAACTGCGCGGTGCCGCAGGTGACTGGTGCCGGAGGCGTCTGTCGGACGCCGTCGGTCCTCCGCGCCGCCGGGGCCCTTAAAAAAGAGGGTGCGTATAATCGACCGCCCGAACCACCGGAAGCGGATGGTGGCGACCCGGAGCGTTAATAAGGCTGTCGGCGGAGAAACACGGTAATGGCGCGCGACCGGTCCGCGATGGAGTCGGCCGAACTAACAGCGGTGCTCGAAGCGCTCGACGACGCGGACGCACGAGCCATCATCAGAGGACTCGAAGAACCCATGACGGCAAGCGAGATATCAGAGACGTGTGACATCCCCCTTTCGACGACGTATCGGAAGTTGGACCTGCTCACGGACGCGGCCCTCCTCACCGAAGGGACGCAGATTCGGGCGGATGGTCACCACGCGACGACCTACGAAGTATCGTTCGACGAGGTTCGGATTGCCCTCACGGAAGACCGGGACTTCTCCGTGAACGTCGGGCGACCCGAACGCAGACCGGAGGACCGTATCGCGGATATCTGGTCGCAGGTCCGGAGGGAGACGTAGATGGGTCACCTCACCACGTCGCCGACGATTGCGACGTTCATCATCGTCGTCAAGACCGGGATTCTCATCCTCGGCGGCCTCATCACGTACTTCAGCTACAAGGCCTACCGGCGGACGCGCTCGCCGGCGCTCCGAGCGCTCGCGCTCGGATTCGGTATCGTCACCTTCGGCGCACTGCTCGCGGGGGCGTTCGACGTGCTCCTCAACATCGACCTCGCGACCGGCGTCCTCATCGACGCGATACTGACGTTCATCGGGTTTGCGGTCATCACCTACTCCCTGTACGTCGAGTAACTGCCTTTTGCGAATCAGACCCGGCGCGTCGCCTCGGGTTCAATTGTGCTGTCGTTCTTGGGCTGACTATTCTTTCGCCGCTTGTACTGCTCTCCGGTGAGAGTGTACGGCGGCGGTCTCTCGTCTCGTTGTCTTCGGGGACCCAGTTTTGTCACGGACCAACACACGCCCTATATTGCCCAAAAATCACAAAACCATTATTACGATGGGGCCAGTACGGATAGGTATGTCCGACGACGAAATCGAAGAAATCCGCCAGCAGAAACGCGCCCAACTCGAATCCGAGATTCGCGGAGATGGTGCTGGAACTGTCGAAGAAGCCAGTGAACCACCGTCGGAGCCGATGTATGTGAACGGTGTCTCTGAGCTGAACGACACCGTCTCGAAGTACGACGTCGTGCTGGTCGACTTCTACGCGGACTGGTGTGGACCATGCAAGATGCTCGAACCGACGGTGGAGCAACTCGCCGCCAACACCGATGCGGCAATCGTCAAAGTCGACGTCGACAAGAATCAGGAACTCGCTGCCCAGTATCAGGTTCGCGGCGTTCCGACGCTCCTCCTGTTCGCCGACGGCGAGCCAGCGGAACAGATTGTCGGCGTCCGCGGCTACGACGACCTCGAAGGCCTCATCGACGCCCACCTCGCGTAACCGGTCTCCCGTCTCCAGTCCTCCGTTTTCTTGTCAGTGAGTGGTAACGCGGGTGTCGCTTATACCGTTCTCGCGCCAATCCCAGCTATGGAACTCGTCGCCGACCCGGTCGATATCGGAACTCGCGCGCCCACGGTTCTTCTCAACGAGGCGGACGCGGCGGAACTCGGTGTTCACGCGCTCGAACGCGTGCAACTCCGGCGCGACGGCCGGACCACCATCGGCATCGTCGAACTCACCGACGAACTCGTCGAGCCCGGAACACTCGGGGTGACGCGTCGACTCGGCCACATCGAAGGCTCGGTCGAGGTGTCGGTCGCACCGCAACCGAACTCGGTGTACTACATTCGGAAGAAACTCGATGGTATCGAACTCGAAGCGGACGAAATCGAGCGTATCGTCCGCGACATCTACGAGGACCGACTCGCGGACGCGGAGCTCAGCGCCTACGTCTCCGCCTCGTACACACAGGGACTGTCGATGGAAGAGACGATGCACCTCACCGAGTGTATGGCCAACATCGGCGAGCGTATGTCGTGGTCCGAGGACATCGTCGCCGACAAGCACTCTATCGGGGGCGTCGCGGGCAACCGCGTCACGCCGATTCTCGTTCCAATCGTCGCCGCGGCGGGACTGAAGATTCCGAAGACCTCGTCGCGGGCGGTCACGTCCGCGGCCGGGACCGCCGACACGATGGAAGTGCTGTGCGACGTCGACTTCTCTATCGACGAGATTCGAGACATCGTCGACGAGACCGGCGGCTGTCTCGTCTGGGGCGGCGCAGTGAACCTCTCGCCGGTCGACGACCGAATCATCCGGGTCGAGACCCCGCTTTCTATCGACCCGCGCGGGCAACTCATCGCGTCGGTCCTCTCGAAGAAAGAAAGCGCCGGCTCGACGCACGTCGTCGTCGATATCCCCTACGGAGAAGGGGCGAAAGTGGCGAGTCTCGCCGAGGCACGCGAACTCGCCGAGGACTTCAAACGCGTCGGCAGTCACCTCGGCATGTCCATCGAATGCGCCATCACGAA
Source organism: Haloferax larsenii JCM 13917 (assembly GCF_000336955.1). GTDB lineage: Archaea > Halobacteriota > Halobacteria > Halobacteriales > Haloferacaceae > Haloferax > Haloferax larsenii. The sequence continues at coordinate 122,965 of NZ_AOLI01000006.1, forward strand.
CGGCGCGGCACCCGTGGGGCGCGGTGTCGGCCCTATCCTCGAAGCCCGCGACGTGCTCGCCACTCTCGCAGGCGACGGCCCCAACGACTTGCGAGTGAAGTCGATACGACTCGCCGAGCTCCTGTTCGAGTGTGCCGGTATCGACGCGGACGCGACCGAAATCCTCGACTCGGGGCAGGCCCGCGAGACGTTCCGAGAGATAATCGCCGCGCAGAACGGCGACCCTGACGTGGCGGCGTCCGACCTCTCGCCGGGCCGCCACACTCACACCGTCCGCTCCGACAACAACGGCGTGGTCACGCACATCAACAACCGCCTCGTCAACGAAGTCGCCAGACGCGCCGGCGCACCCAAGGACGCAGGGGCGGGTATCGACCTCCACTGTCGCGTCGGTGAGACGGCCGCAGTCGGCGACGCGCTCTTTACTATCCACGCGGAGTCCCCCGACAAACTCACAGACGCCGAGGATTTGGTTGGTCGCGTGGATACCGTGAGAGTTCGACATCCCGACGAGGCGCTCGTCGACCGGGTCTGAACCGAGTGGGTCGATTCGAGTGGCTCCCTCTCCGCGTCGCGGGGTGGCCACCCCTCACCTCGGCAACCATTTTTCCCCACTACCTGCGTACCCCAAGGTATGGACGAGCGCGTACACCCCGAGGTCCGACGCGTCGCGGCGGACATCGACACGATGGAAGTTCGCGGTGCGGCGACCATCGCGGACGCGGTGGCTCGGGCCCTCAGAACACAGGCCGAAGAGAGCGACGCGACCGACCCGGAGGCGTTCCGCGCCGAACTCCGCGCGGCGGCCCGTGCGCTCCACGAGACGCGACCAACAGCGGTCAGTCTCCCCAACGCGCTCCGGTACGTCCTGCGCGGCATGTCGAGTACGACCGTCGAGGGTCTCCGGCAGGACATCGTCAAGTCGGCAGACGACTTCTGCCAGCGACTCGACAGAGCGCAGGCGGACCTCGGTAAGGTCGGTGCGAACCGCCTCCGAGACGGCGACGTCATCATGACGCACTGTCATTCGACGGACGCCCTCGCGTGCGTCGAGGCGGCCGTCGAACAGGGCAAACACATCGAAGCTATCGTCAAGGAGACGCGACCGCGAAACCAGGGCCACATCACCGCGGAAGAACTCGCCGACATGGGCGTTCCCGTGACGCTCATCGTCGATTCGGCGGCCCGGCGCTACCTCAACGACGTGGACCACGTCCTCGTCGGCGCTGACGCCGTCGCCGCCGACGGGAGCGTCATCAACAAAATCGGGACGAGTGGTCTCGCGGTCAACGCCCGCGACAGAGGAACGCCAATCATGGTCGCCTCGCAGACGCTCAAACTCCACCCGGGGACGCTCACCGGCCACACAGTCGATATCGAGATGCGAGACACCGAGGAGATTATCGACGAGGAACGGCGCGAAGAAATCGGCAGTCCGAAGGTCGTCAACCCGGCGTTCGACGTGACGCCGCCGCGCTACGTCGACGCCATCGTCACCGAGCGGGGACAGTTCCCGCCCGAGAGCATCGTCACGCTGATGCGCGAACTCTTCGGTGAGGGAACGTCGGAGCCGTGGGCCGAACCCTGAGGGCGAGCGGACGGCGAGCGGACGGCGAGCTGACGACGACCGACAACTGACGGCTGTCTACGGGTGGCCAACGAGTTCGGACATCACTTTCATCTCGGCCTTTCGCAGGTGCTCTGCGGCGGTACTCGTCGAGCAGTCGAGTCGCTCCGCAACGTCTGCGACCGACCCCAATCGCGGTTCTCGATAGTAGCCACACTCCACAGCAGCCTCGACGGCTTCCCGCTGTCGCGGTGAGAGCGACCCCGGCGACACGTCTGCCGGCCCCGAGTACGGGCGGATTTTCAGAATCTCCACGTCGATGCCGTCGGGCGTGTCCTCGACCGCCGACTGGAGGGCATTGTCGGTGCCGACGAGCGTCACCGAAATCGAGCCGTCGCCGTCGAAGATGACCGGCGGAACGACGATGAGGTCGCCTTGGGTAATCGCCGCCGTCTGTCGCGCCCCCTTGGCGTCGAGTCGCTCGTTGACGACGATGAAAAAGGAGTCGCCGGGCATCTGTTTCACCTCGTACGAGAGAATACCCGGCGTCGCCGCCAGCGCCTCCTCGTAGGCGTCGATATCGGAGCCGACGATTTCGAAGATGATGGTGTTTTTGTCGGTCACCGTCGGGTTCCAGTGGTGCAACTTCGTCCGCTCGAACGCCTCGTGTTCGACGACGAACTCGTGCATCGGGTGCATCTGCTCGTCGTCCGGCTTGAATCGGAGTCCGACCGATTTCATGTCCGGGTGTAATCAGATGGAGTATAAAAAGCGGCCGCACTTGTGAGGCAGAATTCTGAATCGCGTCTTCGGAGAAACGTGACGTAATTCCACCAATGTCTCTCGAATCTCCACAAACCGCGACCGATTCGGATGCCGCCGGTGTCGCCACCACCGACGTCGACGCCGACGTGGTACGAAAGGTGCTCGGCGATTCTATCCTCGACCTCGACCAGCACGTCCACGCTCCCGAGGTGACGATTCGCCCCGACGAAGTCCAAGCGGTCCTCTCGACGCTCCGAACCGACCTCGGGTTGGACCACCTCTCGTGTGTCACCGCACAGGAGTACGAAGACCGCTACGAGTCTATCTACCACCTGAAATCGTACGACGACCCGACGCGCGAACTGAGTGTGGTCGTTCCCACGTCGCGGTCGGACCCCGTCAGCGAGTCGGCCGCGCCCGTCTTCGAGACGGCTGGCTGGCACGAGCGCGAGGCGTACGACCTCGTCGGCATCCACTACGACGACCATCCGGACCTGCGCCGTATTCTTCTGCCAGAGACGTGGCAAGGTCATCCACTCGGACGGGACTACGACCAGCGACGCCCGCAAATCGTGAAATACGACGAGAACGCGAATCCACTCCACAAAGACGGGTGGAGCGAGGACAACACGATGCTTCTCAACATCGGGCCGCATCATCCCGCGACCCACGGCGTGATGCACCTCCAAGTCGTCCTCGACGGGGAGCAAGTCGTCGACGTGGAACCCGATATCGGGTACATCCATCGCTGCGAAGAGCAGATGTGCCAGCAGGGGACCTACCGACACCAGATTATGCCGTATCCCGACCGCTGGGACTGGGGTGGCGGCGGCCTGCTGAACGAGTGGGCCTACGCCCGCACCGCGGAGGAGTTAGCCGATATCGAGGTGCCGGAGTACGCACAGGTCGTTCGGACGATGGCGGCCGAGTTGAGTCGCATCCTCTCACACATGCTCGCGCTCGGTGCCTACGCGCTCGACGTCATCGGCGACTTCACCGCGACGTTCATGTACGCCATGCGGGACCGCGAACTCGTCCAGAACATCCTCGAAGACCTCACCGGACAGCGACTCATGTTCAACTACTTCCGGCTCGGTGGCGTCGTCTGGGACATTCCCGAACCGCGCGAGGCGTTCTTCGAGAAGGTTCGTGACTTCGTCGACGGACTCCCCGAAAAGCTCGAAGAGTACCACAACCTCCTCACGGCCAACGAGATTCTGCAGGCGCGAACGCTCGATACGGGCGTCCTTCCACCGGAGGTTGCCAAGAGCTACGGTGTGACTGGGCCAGTCGCCCGCGGGTCTGGCATCGACTACGACATCCGCCGCGACGACCCCTACGGCTACTACGACGAACTCGACTGGAACGTCGTCGTCGAAGACGACTGCGACAACTTCTCGCGCCTGCTCGTCCGGATGCGTGAGGTCGAGGAGTCAGCCAAGATTATCGACCAGTGTGCCGACCTGCTCGAAGACTGGCCGGAAGACGAACGGAACATCCAGGCGAACGTCCCCCGGACCATCAAGCCAGAGGAAGACACCGAAATCTACCGTGCCGTCGAGGCCGCGAAGGGCGAACTCGGTATCTACATCCGCGCCGACGGCACCGACAAACCGGCGCGCTTCAAGATTCGCGGCCCCTCGTTTTCGAACTTGCAGGCGCTTCCCGAGATGGCCGAAGGCGAGTACATCCCCGACCTCATCGCGGCTCTCGGCAGTCTCGACACGATTATGGGCGAAGTCGACCGCTGACTGGCAAAAAACAGGTTCGTTGCGGACGCGGCGTGCTTACCGCGGCGTCTCGGTGCCCCACTTGTCGAGGGCGACCGCGAGTTCCGGCGTCTCGTCTGCGACTTCTTGGATGGACTTGCCGTCGACGTAGCCGTCGATGGCGGCCCGAAGCGCGACTGCTCCGGCGCGGGTGCCGTCGGGGTGGCCGTGGATACCGCCGCCGAGTTGGACACAGACGTTGGTCCCGGTCGCATCCAAGAGGTCCGGCAGGAGGCCGGGGTGGAGACCGCCGGACGCGACGGGCAGCACGTCGGTCGTTCCGTAGAGGTCGCTGCGCATCCACTCGTTGATGCCGACGGTGTCTTCGTTTGCGAGTTTGCCGAGACCCGCGGTGCCGGTGTGAAGTTGGTCGACGCCGAGGAGGCGCGAAATCTGCGCGAGGACGCGCATCGAGACGCCGTGGGTCGGCATGCGGTCGAATGCGGCGTGCATGGCGCGGTGGGCGTGGATGGCCATGCCGTGTTTCTCGGTGCGCTCGCGGACGGTCTGGAGACCTGCCCAGCCAGCAGTGATGATGTCCACCATGACGTACTCGCCGCCCTGTTCGGCCACCTCGTCCACGCGGTCCAGCATGGTCTGGGTGTCCGCGGTGACGTTGATGAGGTAGGACTTCTTCTCGCCCGTCTCGTCTTCGGCGTCGTCGCGGAGGGCGAGCGACTCGGTTAGGCGGTCGGCGAAGGGGTTGAAGTCTTGGTCGGTGAGGTTCTCGTCGTCCTTCAGGAGGTCGACACCGCCGAGCCACGCGTCGTATCCGACCTGTGCGTGGGATTTCGTCGAGAGACCGACTTTCGGCTTGGGGACCGTCGCCGTGATGGGGCGGTCGTCGACGCCGAAAATCTCCTCGCGGACCGACGAGCCGAAAAGCGGGCCGTCGAACGACGAGACGATGCTCTCGGGCCACTCGCAGTCCATGAGGCGGATGGTGTCGACCGCTTTCATGCCCATGATGTTGCCGGCGATACAGGAGAGTATCTGCGGCATGTTGCCGGGTTCGAATAGGCCCGCAGGGTAGGCGACGCCGATGGTGTCGCCGTCGATGGAGAAGGCGGTCGCACCCATGTCCGTGAAGTCCGCGCCGGTCTGGAGCGCGGCCCACGTCCCGTTAGAAGACTCGGAGGCCACTCGACTCGCGGCCTCCTCTGTCGTCATTCCGGTTGCGGGGTCGATACGAAACGTGCAGACGAGGTCCTCGTCGGTCGGTTCGTAGTCGAGGTCCAGGAAGTCTTCGTAGGTGATACCCATAGCTTCGCCTTCGGCCCCACGAATCTTAAAACGCTATCCAAAAGCGACTTTTGGGGTGGGGACGAACCCTAAGGATTCGGCTCGACGACGGCCCTCACAGTACGACGAACGTCGGGAGGTACAGCCCGATACAGAGGAGTGCCGCGCGGCGGTCGATACCCCGCCGCCAGTAAAACAGCGCCAACACGGCGACCGAGACGGCGAGCATGTAGACTCCCGAGGTCGTCACCGTCCCGAGGTCTGTGACGACCACGTCCGCGACGAGGGCACCGACACCGAGCGAGAAGACCGGGTCGGTGATGTTGCTGCCGAGAATCGCGCCGACGGAGATGCCTTCTTGTCCCTCTCTGGCCGCGATACCGGCGACGACGACTTCGGGAGCGGTCGTCCCGAGCCCCGTCAGCAACCCGACGAGGTACTCCGAGATACCGACGAGTCTGGCGAGTTCGATGCCGTTTGTCACCATCACCTGTCCACCGACGACGACCAACACCAGTCCGAACACCACACGTGGTAGTCCTCGTTCGGGCGTCTCTTCCTCTTCGACGACCTCCTCGGCGATTTCCTCGCCGCCCTCGTTGGTGTAGAGCGTGTAGACGAAGTTGACGTACGCGAGCATCATCAGAAATCCCTCGGAGCGCTGGATGACGCCGTCTTCGAGCGTAAGGAGCATGATAATCATCGCGAGGGTCATCGCGCCGCCGTATATCATCACGTCGCGGCGCTCGGCGACGATGGGCGAGATAAGTGCGACGATGCCGATAGCGAGGGTAATCTGCGACGTCTCGGACCCGACGATGTTGCCGACGACGAGGTCGCCCGCGCCGTAGGTGGCCGCGTATATCGAAGTGGTCATCTCGGGAATCGACGTTCCGACCGAGATGAGCGTCACACCGATGAAAAACGCCGAGACGCCGTAGAAGCGCGCGACTTCCGCTGCGGCGGTCACGGCCCTGTCGGCACCGAAGACGAGCGCGGCGAGTCCGGCGACGAAGAGTGCAACCTCCACGAGCATGACGTGGATGAATCTCTCCGCGAAGTGACGTAAAGCTCTCTGCGAAGTGACGTAATCCTCTTCTCAGGGCGACAGCAACGCTCGAACCTCGCGGAACTCGGGCACGTCACTATCGAGCGCGCCACAGAGCGCGTCGGCCGCACCCAGCAGCCACTCCGCGCGTTCGACGCGCGATTCGAGGTCACCCGGCCCGATGCGGTAGCGCTCGACGAGGTCTTCGATTGTCTCTCCTTGGGACCACTCGTGGAGGATGCGGGCGGTCTTGACGGCCGTCAGCCAGTCTTCGAACGACTCGGCCTCGCCCATCGCGGTCGTGAACTCGGCGGCGTGTGTGCGGGCGTACTGGTACATCAGCGCCCGCTCGCGGTTGCCGAGGTAGGTGTCGAGCATGTCGGGCGTGTCGCAGACGACTTCGAGCGCGGTGCGCGGGGTCACGTTCTCGTCGGCCATCGTCTGGATGGTGCGGATGCCGGAGACGATTCGCGCCCCGGTCGTCGGCGAGACGTACTGCCGAGAGGTCTGCGAGCCGAGCGTCGTCGCCGACAGCGTCGAGCCATCGACCGTCAGCATCTCCATCCGTTCGAGTTCGGAGACCACGTCGCTGACGAGCGCGGTGAGGTCCACGTCCGACTGCTGGTGGGCGTAGTAGGTCGCGGCGAACACGTCGACGACGCCAGCCACGGAGTCCGCGAACCCGGAGGCGACGACCGAGAGCACGTGCGTCCGAAGCGACTCGCGGTCGGCGAACTGCGAGTCGACGGCTTCTGCGTCCGCCTCGACGTAGCGTTCGACCAGTTCGTCGCGCGTGGTGTCGTCGCCGACGAGGACTGCCTCGCCATAGGGGTCGAGGTGTGGGCGACCCGCCCGGCCGCACATCTGGTGAACGTCGAGGACTGGAATCCACTCCATCGCGTCCCCAGTGTAGCGTTTCTGGTCGCGGATGACGACGCGCCGCGCCGGGACGTTCACGCCAGCCGCGAGGGTCGGTGTCGCGCAGATAACCGCCAGCCGACGCTCTCTGAAGGCCGTCTCGACTGCCGCGCGGTGGGAACTCCGCAGACCGGCGTGGTGGAATCCGACCCCGGTGCTGGCGCAGTCGGCGAGGTGGGCACCGGTCGCCGTTCCCCCCAACTCGCGTAGTTCGTCGCCGAGGTCGGTCGCAGGCGACAGGTCCTCCTCGGCGAGTCGTTCCGCCAGCGACTCAGCTTCTCGGCGGGAGCGAACGAAGGCGAGACACTGGCCGCCGTTCGTGACCGCGTCTGCGACGAGCGAGACGGTCGCTTCGGTGTCTGCATCGTCTTTCGGACCGAGCGGTGGCACGTCCACTGCGAGTGAGGTGCCGTCGTCGAAGGAGACCGATTCGTCCGAATACACGCCCGTCCTGAGCGAAACCGGACGCCACGTACTCTCGACGAGGTCGGCGTCCAGCCACGAGGCGATGGTCTCGGGGTTGTCGACCGTCGCGGAGAGGGCGACGAGTTGGAGGTCGGGAACGCGGCGCTGGAGCGTCGCGAGCGTCATCTCCAGCGTCGGCCCGCGGCCGGGAGCGCCGAGGAGGTGGACCTCGTCGACGACGACGCAGGCGAGCGATTCGACCCACGAGGCACCGTTTCGAATCGCGGAATCGACCTTCTCGCTCGTGGCGACCACGATGTCGTACTCGCTGAGGTCCTCTTCGGCCGAGTCGAAGTCGCCGGTGGAGATGCCGACGCTCACGCCCGGCAGTTCGTCGAACGTCTCGTACTTCTCGCGTGCGAGCGCCCGAAGCGGGACGATGTAGAGCCCCGGTCCGTCGGCGGTGAGCATCGCCAGTTCGGCGATGAACGTCTTGCCGCTGGCGGTCGGAATGGCGGCGACGACGCGGCCTCCGTTTGCGACGCCTGCCTCGACGGCGGCCTCCTGCGGCGGGTACAACTCCTCGATACCGTTCGATTCGTAGTGGGAGACGAAGTCCGCCGACAGCGGGAGGTCACACACGCGCATCTGTCACACGGTGGACCCGGATTCACTTAAATATCTTCGCCGGTGTGACTGGTGCCTGGAAACACTGGTCCAGTTCTCGAACGTCCGTAGACGACCGATTGGGGGGGTTCCACTCGGCAGCTATTTCCCTCACCTGGCCGATAGGTGAAAGCAGAAACATGCGCCGCAGTGCCCTCTTCCTCGTCTTGGTCGTCGTTCTCGCCGGGCTTCCCTCGCCGACGCTCGGTGCGGAGGCGACCGCCTACATCGACGACGTGTCCGTCTCGCCCGCACAACCCGCGCCGGGAGAGCGGTTCACGTTGACGACGGTGATTCAGAACGCCGAGAACAGCCCCTCGAACCTCGACGTGACCGACGTGTACGTTCGACGTGTCGACGACTCGGACGACATCACACGCGTCGAAGAACTCGGCGTCATTCCGCCGGGAAGCGACCTCTCGGTTCCGCTGTCGATGCGATTCGAAAAGCAGGGGACCTACGACCTGCGTGTGAACGTGGTCGGGCGGAGCGACGGGCAGGTTCAGCGACTCCAGTACCCGGTCGTCGTTCGCGTCCGTGAGGGCGGACCGCAGGTCGCAGTCGATGTCGGCGATGCCGTCATCGGGACTGAAACGCCGGTGCGCGTCACCGTCTCGAACGGCGAAGACGCAGCGGTTCGGAACGTGCGTCTCTCGGTTGCTGCCGGGAACGCCGCTGTCAAAAACAGCACGCGCGTCCTGCCGACGCTCGATTCGGGAGCCGCCAAGACGTTCGAGTTCATGGTCACACCGGAGACGGACGAGTCGGACGTTCTCGCGACGCTGCAATACACCACGGCCGACGGAAACGCGCGAACTGCCGAAGCGTCGGCCCCGCTCGTCGCGGACCAACTTCGAGAAGAGGTTCGACTGTCTCCCACCCTCGGGAGTGGAGCGCGCCCGGCGGTCCTCGTCGATGTGACGAACCTCGGAAACGCACCGCTCGAAGACCTCGTGCTCACGCTTCGTGACGGCGACGAGACGGTCCTTCGGAAGCCGGTTCGCGCGCTTCCCGCGGAGTCCGAGCGAACCGTCCGGCTGAACGTCTCGTCGGTCGACCGCGCGACCCTCGACGTGGTCGCGAGCTACGAGACGGGCGGATTGCAGGGTGAGGCGTCGTCGTCGGTCGAGTACGTCGCCTCGCCCGGGACGATAGAGCTCACCGGCATCGACGTCGAAATCGAAGACGGGAAGACGCACATCTCGGGGAGCGCGAGCAACGTCGGACTCAGCGACGCCCAGAGCGTCGTGGTCCGCGTGGTTCCCACCGACGGCGTCGTTCCGGCACGGCCCTACAAGGAGTACTTCGTCGGGTCCGTCCCGGCGAGTGACTTCGCATCGTTCGACCTCTATGCCAACGTCGAGGCGGGCGTCGAAACCGTCCCCGTCGAAGTGACGTACCTCTCAGACGGCCGCGAGAAAACGGTGCGGACGACCGTGGACGTGAGCGACGTCTCCAATCCCGCACCGGCACCCGAGCAGAACTCGGGCGGCGGACTTACCACGCCGTTGCTTCTCGGTGGCGGCCTTCTGGCTGGATTGGTCGTCGTGGGTGTCGGACTCTACGCGTACAGACAGCGCTGAACACCGATGTCGCACATCATCGAACTTCAGAACGTCTGGAAGCGCTACGAGACCGGCGGCGAGGTCGTCGAAGCCCTGAAAGACGTGGATTTCCACACCGACCCCGGCGAGTTCGTCTCCGTCATGGGACCGTCCGGTAGTGGGAAGTCCACGATGCTCAACGTCCTCGGCTTGCTCGACACGCCGACCGAGGGGACGGTCCTCCTCGACGACCGGGACGTGACCGACCTCTCGGACCGCGAGATGACGGCCCGACGCAAGGAGTTCATCGGGTTCATCTTCCAGAGTTTCCACTTGATTCCGACGCTGTCGGCGCTTGAGAACGTCGAAGTCCCGACACTGTTCGGGGACGACCCGGCCGCCCGCGAGCGAGCGACGACGCTCCTCGAACGAGTCGGTCTCGGCGACCGGCTCGACCACCGGCCCGACCAACTCTCCGGCGGGCAGAAACAGCGCGTCGCTATCGCTCGGGCACTAATCAACGAACCGCGCATCCTTCTGGCGGACGAGCCGACGGGGAACCTCGACCAAGAGACCGGACGGAGCGTCCTCGACCTCTTCGACGAGATTCGCCGCGAAGACGACGTCGCAATCGTCGCGGTGACACACGACCCGCAACTGTCTGACTACACCGACCGAACGGTCGAACTCGTCGACGGGAGGATTCAATGAACCCGCTGGAAGAACTCCTCCGACGCGTTCCCGCGTTGTTGATGGCGCGTCGGAACCTCTCTCGCAACCGGATTCGCTCCGGCCTCGCGATTCTCGGCATCATCATCGGCGTCCTCGCCATCGCCTCGCTCGGCATGTTCGGGACGACGCTCCGAACCGGCGCGGACCAGCAACTCGGCGACATCGGCAACGAAATCAGCATCTCGCCGAACCTGCAGGAGGGCGTCGAGGAACTGACCGACCGCGACGTAGACGAGATTCGCCGGGCCGTCTCTGACGGGTCGGTCGTTCCGATACGCTCGGACTCGGTGTTAGTCTCGCGAGGCGACCAACAGACAGTGACGACCATCTACGGGATGGAGAACCCCGGTGCTATCTACGAGGCGAGTGATGGTCGCGTCCCCGACCGCCTGCGACAGGGGGCGCTCGTCGGGTCCGGCACGGCCGAGTTGCTGGACATCGAACCCGGGAACACCATCGCCGTAGACGGTCGCACCTATCGCGTCTCGGCTGTCTTAGCCGAACAGCAAGGTATCTCGCTCGTCAATCCGAACAGCGCCGTCGTCCTTCCGATGGAGGACGTAAACGGGACCGGCTACTCGCAGGTCGTCGTGAGCGCGGAGTCGGGACAGGCCGCAAACGAGTCTGCGGTCTCGATTCGCGAGGAGTTGAACGAGCGCGAAGAGCGCGTCACCGTCTTCGAACTCCAGTCGATTACCTCGGGTATCGACCAGTTCTTCGGCATCCTCAACACGTTCCTCATCGGAATCGGCTCGATATCGCTGGTCGTCGCGGGCGTGAGTATCCTGAACGTCATGCTCATGAGCACCATCGAGCGCCGACAGGAGATTGGCGTCCTCCGCGCGGTCGGCGTCCAACGCGGTGACATCATCCGAATGATTCTCGCCGAAGCGGGGCTGCTCGGCACGGCCGGTGGCGTCGTCGGGGCGCTCGTCGCACTCGGTGCGGGCGTCGCGCTCAATTCGTTCGTCCTGAACGACCCGATGGCGACGTTCCAGCCGATTAATTTCTTCTACGTGGTCCTCGCGGTCGGCTTCGGTATCGGGACCAGCATCCTCTCGGGGCTGTACCCGGCGTGGAAAGCCGCCAACGAGCGACCCGTCGAAGCGTTACGAAATTAGTTCGGCGGCCGCTGTCGCGTCCGCTTTTGACTCTGCGAGCGCGAAAAGAACAGCGCGGCGTTTAGATGTAGTCGTGCTCTGCGAGGCGCTCGACGGCCTCGCGGAGGCGTTCTTCACTTGCAGCGTAGGAGATACGGGCGTAGCCCGGCGCGTTGAATGCGCTGCCGGGGACGGTTGCGACCTTCGCGTCCTGAATCGCACCCTCACACCACGCTTGGTCGTCTGCTCGCGGCTGCTCGCCGCTCGCGTTCTCTGCGGTGCTCTGCACCGCACTGTCGTCGACGGGGAGCATCATGTAGAACGCGCCCTTCGGGACGGCGACGTCGACGCCGTGTTCGGCGAGGAGGTCCACGAGCATGTCGCGGCGGCCTTCGAACGCCTCGCGCATCTCTTCGACCGTGTCGTCGGTGCGGTCCGAGAGTGCCTCGACGCCAGCGTGCTGGACGAAGTTGACTGCACAGGAGACAGAGTGCGAGTGCAGCTTGCCAGCCTGCGAGATGAGGTCCTCGGGCGCGTGGAGGTAGCCGAGCCGCCAGCCAGTCATCGAGAAGGCCTTCGAGAAGCCGTTGATGGTGATGGTGCGGTCTTCCATCCCGTCGAGGGAGCCGAGCGACGTGTGCTCGAAGCCGTCGTAGGTGATGCGCTCGTAGATTTCGTCGGAGATGACGGCGATGTCGTGTTCGACCGCGAGGTCGCGGACGCCTTCGAGCGCCGCGTCGGAGAAGACGCCGCCAGTCGGGTTCGACGGGCTGTTGACGACGAGCAGTTTCGTCTCGTCGGAGACGGTGTCTGCGAGTTCGTCGAGTGCGGGTTCGAGGCGGAAGTCGTGCGGCGCGAGGTCGACGCGCTTCAGGGAGCCGCCGGAGAGCTTGACCATCGCCTCGTAGGAGACCCACGCGGGGTCCAGCAGGACGACTTCGTCGCCATCGTCGATGAGGGTCTGGAACGTCTCGAAGAGTGCCTGCTTGCCGCCGGGCGTGACGATGACCTCGTCGGCGTCGGCGTCGACGCCGTTGCCGCGGAGTTTCTCCGCGATGGCTTCCTTGAGTTCCGGGATGCCGTTCGAGGAGGTGTAGCCGGTGTGTCCGGCGTCCATCGCGTCCTTGGCTGCCTGAACGATGTTCTCGGGCGTCGGGAAGTCCGGTGCGCCGACCGAGAGGTCGACGACGTCTTANGACGCTCTTCCGATCTACACTGTAGGTTCGAGATGGCGAGCGTGGCGCTCGGTTCGACCCGGTCTACCCGGGCGCTGAAGTCGAAGTTCATGCCAACGCCTCCACCAACTCAGTCGCTGCGTAAACCGCTTCCGCACCTTTGCTGATGCGTTCGCGTGCTTCGGCACCGCTCATTCCGGGGCCGGAGACGCCGAACGTGACGGGTTTGTCGCGGTCGAGCGAGACCTCCGTCAGCGACGTGGCCGTCGCGTCGGCGATGACCCGGTCGTGGTCGGTGTCGCCGGTGACGATTGCGCCGACGACCGCGACTGCGTCGATGTCGTCGCGGCGGGCCAGTCGGTCGGCCGCGAGGGGCGAGTCGTACGCGCCGGGGACGTGGACCGTTTCGGCCACCTCCGCGTCACGCTCTGCGGCCGCTTCGTGGGCCGCCTCCTCCATTTGCTCGGTGACCGACGAGTTGAATCGGGCCACCACGAGTCCGAGAGAGACCATGCGCGACCCTTCCCGTGGCCGCTAAAAGAACTACCGACACCAACTGATTTGGCCGCGACACCAGAAGGAACCGAACGTCCAAGTCGGTCACACTGAACCCTCAGGCCAGTCACACTGTCTGTCTCGACAGAACGTGTCGCCCAGTCGTAAACACAAAAGTTGTATTAGTCGGGGCGGGAGGAAGCCACATGAGTACAGACAGTGGGCCCGGGATGGTCACTCGGACCCGTGCCCTTCTCGCGGTCTTCGGCATCGTCGCCGTGGCCCTCCTCGTCCGTCTCGTCGACCTCGGCGGGCGAATCTTCCACTGGGACGAAGGCCGCGTCGGCTACTGGATTCTCCGGTATCACGAAACCGGCTCGTTCTCGTATCGACCCATCATCCACGGACCGTTCCTCCCTATCGTCAACGACTACGTCTTCGCAGTGCTACCCGCGACGGACTTCACCGCCCGCTTGCCGGTGGCGCTCGTCGGCGGCCTGCTCCCGCTTTCGGTGTGGCTCTTCCGAAAGCACCTCCGACGAGACGAACTCGTTGCGCTCGCGCTCTTCTTCGCGTTCAATCCGCTTTTGGTCTACTACTCGCGGTTCATGCGCAACGACGTCCTCGTCGCGACGTTCTCCTTCGTCGCCCTCGGGTTCGTCGTTCGGGCGTACGACACTGGTCGCCTCGCCTATCTCATCCCCGCAGGTATCTCGTTCGCGACGGGCGCGGCGACGAAAGAGAACTACCTCGTCTACCTCCTGTGTTTCCTCGGTGCCGGGGCACTCGTCTTCGACCATCGCCTGCTTGCGCGAACCTCGGCCGGTGAGTCTGCCCGCGACATCCTCTTCACCGAACTCCCCGCGTCTCTCAAAGACCGACTCCGACGACGCGGTGCGGGGAGTCTCTCGGCGGGCACGTTCCGTGCTGGCGTCGGTATCCTCGGCGGCATCGCAGCGTTCTTCGCCGTGTTCGTGTTCTTCTACGCGCCTCGCCCCGACCTGTGGAACGCCTTCGGGAACCCCGCCGCACTCCCCGGCGTCGTCGAAGCCGGGTCTCTCGGTGCATTCGAGAGCATGGGCGGAAGCTGGCTCGACGGCAGCCACCAGTCCCACGAGTACCTCCCGTACCTGAAGGACTTCCTCGAAACGTTCGTCTACGGCGCGCCGGTGCTCATCGTCTTCGCACTCCTCGGCATTGTCGTGGACCGCTACGGTGTCGTCGCCGGGCGACTCCGGTGGCTCGTCGTCTTCGCGACCTACTGGGGCGGCGTGAGCATCTTTGGCTACCCGCTCGCGACCGACATCCAAGCGCCGTGGGTCGTCGTCCACGCCGTCGTTCCGCTTGCCATTCCGGCAGCCGTTGGCCTCGCATTTATCTTCCGTGCCGCCACGAAAGCGGTCGACACACAGGACACTGTCGGCGTCGGACTCGCTGCACTCGTCTTGCTCGCGTCGGTCGGCGGCGTCGCCGCGGCCAACTACGACTACTGGAACGCCTCGACCGACGAAGACAAGGTCGTGCTCCAGTGGGCCCAACCCGAGAATGACCTGAAACCCACGCTCGACGATATCGCGGCCGTCTCGGCCAACAACGGCGGCACGGACGTGCTCTTGTACGGGACGCACCCCCCGAACAACGCCGACGAGACGCACTTCTACGTCACAGACGAGTCGAACCCGCTCGGTGGACCGTCGTGGCACAGTCGCCTCCCACTCCCGTGGTACTTCGAAGGTGCCGACGTCGAACGCACCAGTAGCGCACCCGAGACGTCCGCGAGCGAGATTGCACAGAACCCGCCGCCGGTCGTCGTCGCCTACGAGTGGGACCGCGCGGAACTCGAATCCGAACTCGACGGCTACGAAGTCCGCCAGCACGCGTTCAAGCTCTGGAGCGAGGACGTCGTCGTCTTTATCGACCGCGACGCGCTCGCTGCGGCGAACGCGAACGCCTGACTGGCCGAGCTTCCGCCGGGTCTCAGCACCTGACGGTTCCCTGCTCCCGACGAACCACGACCACTCCCTGACTGAACTTTTCGGTAGGTTGGAAGCCGCCTCCGAGCGACAGCTGGTTCGAAAACTCCACTCCTTAGGCACGAACATGCACATTCTGCCGCACAGTGTGGCAACATTTATGCACCAATATACTGAATCCGCGACTGTGACCGTCTCCGTACCCGGACCCACACTCGGCGTCGTCGGCGGCGGCCAACTCGGGCGTATGCTCGCCGAGGCCGCTTCGCCGCTCGGCGTCGACGTCGTGGTTCTCGACCCGACGCCGAACTGTCCCGCATCGACTGTCGCCGACCAAATCGTCGGGGCGTTCGACGACCCCGACGCGATGGCGGAACTCGCTGCGCGAGCCGACGTACTGACGTTCGAAATCGAGCTCGCGGACCCCGACCTGCTCGACGAACTCGCCGCCGAGGAGGGAATCGATGTCCACCCGTCTCCCGACGCACTCCGGACTATCGAGGACAAACTGATTCAGAAAGACACCTTCGGCGAGGCGGGGATTCCGATTCCGCCGTTCCACCGCGTCGACGACGCAGCGGACCTTCGCGCCGCACTCGACGAGTTCGGTTCGGTGATGCTGAAGGCGCGAACCGGCGGCTACGACGGCCGCGGCAACGTCCCCGTCACCGACCCCGACGACGCGGAGGCCGCAATCGAGGAAGTCGGCGGTCCGGCGATGGCAGAAGCCTTCGTCGATTTCGAACGCGAACTCTCGGTCATCGGCGTCCGCGGCGACGACGAGATTCGGACCTTCCCCGTCGGCGAGAACGTCCACGAAGCGGAGATTCTTCGGGAGACTATCGTCCCCGCGCGGACGACCGACGACGTCCGCGACGAGGCCGACCGCGTCGCGCGCGAAGTACTCTCGCATCTCCCCGGTCGCGGCGTCTTCGGCATCGAACTGTTCGAGACGAGCGAAGGCGAGGTGTTGGTGAACGAAGTCGCCCCGCGCCCGCACAACTCCGGCCACTGGACCATCGAGGGGGCGCTCTCGTCGCAGTTCGAACAGCACGTCCGCGCCGTCCTCGGGTGGCCGCTGGGCGCGACCGACCGCCGCGCTCCGACCGTGATGGCGAACGTTCTCGGAACCGTAGACGAACCCCGTGTCGCCCGCCTCGGCGGTCTCGACGACTTGCTTTCCGAATCCGGCGTCTCGCTGCACTGGTACGGCAAAGAACAGGTTCGCCCGCTGCGGAAGATGGGCCACCTCACGGCCGTCGGCGAAACCGACCTCGAAGTGCTTCTCTCTCGCGCGCGAGAACTCCGCGACGGACTGCACTTCGAGTAACGAGCCGAAGACGACTCGCACACCACACGCTACCATCCTCGTTCCATGACGACAGAACACGACCTCATCGACGAACTGCACGAACAGGCCGCCGCAGACACCGACCCCGAGACGACGCCCGACGTGGGTATCATCATGGGTTCGGACTCGGACCTCGACGTGATGTCCGGTGCCCACGAGGCGCTCGACACGCTCGGGTTCGGTGAACAGACGGACTACCACGACGCACCGGACGAGCGCTTCACCTACGAGACGTACGTCGTCTCCGCACACCGGACGCCCGACCTGATGTACGCCTACGGCGAGACGGCTGCCGACCGCGGTATCGAGGTCATCATCGCCGGCGCGGGCGGGAAGTCTGCAGACCTGCCGAACATGACTGCCTCCATCGCCTATCCGCTGCCCGTCGTCGGGGTGCCGGTCCAGGAGAAGTCGGTAGACTCCGTCATCGGAATGCCGACGGGTGCGCCCATCGTCGCCGTCGACGCGGGCAAGTCGTTCAACGCGGCGCTCTCGGCGGTCCAGATGCTCGCGCGCGGCCACGCCGAACTCGAAGACCGACTCGTCGAGTACCACGAGGAACTCGTCGCGGACGTCGCGGACACGTCGGCCCGACTTCACGACCTCGGCGTCTCGGGCTTCCGCGACTCGGTGTAGTCCGGGTTCAGTCGCATTGCGCTGTTTTTCGCCGAATGTGTGTGGCTGCGTCGCAATCGTATATGCGCGCTCCCGCATTTGAAAGGGGCTTTTTCCGGGGCGTCGGCCGGTCGTTCGGTCCAAACCGTCACCGGCGCACCGTTGCGGGCTTCTCTGGCGTATTTTCCAAATAGAAGGCTTCTCGCGCCCGAAACACACAAATCAATGTTTATAGGGGAGCGCTTCTAACCGCCGCACGTCAGGGAGACTACGGCATGAGTGAATGGATTGCAATCGGTGCGATGGGCGTCGTCGCCGTCGGCCTACCATTGGTAATGATGGCAATGTCGGCGATGCTGCGTCCGAGCGTACCGGAACAAGGAAAGAGTGCCACCTACGAGAGTGGTGAGGTGCCGACCGGCACGGCACGCGTCCAGTTTAACATTCAGTACTACATGGTCGCGTTGCTGTTCGTCGTGTTCGACATCGAGACTGTCCTCATTTTCCCGTGGACAGTCATTTACCGCTCTGCCCTCGAACAGGGCGCGTCCCTGGCGACGATTCTGACGCCGATGCTCGTTTTCATCGGTGTGCTCGTCGTCGGGCTCGTGTGGGCGTGGCGCAACGGGGCTGTCAAGTGGGTCAAAAGCCCGCAGGCCAGTCGCCGTAAGACAGAGAGGAAAGACGCATGAGTAGCGAACAGAAACCCTTCGTCACAGACGATTCACAGGTACTGACCGAGACCCGCGACGCGCGTATGGCTGGCGCGGACGACCGGTTCAACTCGAAGCTTCGGGAGGCGTTCGGCTCGTCGCCGTTCATTCTCACGAAGTTTGACAAGTTCATGAACTGGGTTCGCGGGTCTTCGATGTTCATGCTGCAGTTCGGTATCGCGTGCTGCAGTATCGAGATGATGCACACGTACGCCATCAAGCACGACCTGGACCGCTTCGCGGCAGGTGTGCCCCGTGCGTCACCGAGACAGGCGGACGTCATCATCGTTCCGGGGACGATTGTCTCGAAGTTCGCCCCCCGTATGAAGCGGGTCTACGACCAGATGCCGGAGCCGAAGTTCGTCGTCGGCATGGGGTCGTGTACGATTTCCGGTGGCCCGTTCCAGGAGGGGTACAACGTCATCAAGGGTGCAGAAGAGGTCATCCCGGTGGACATCCACATCCCCGGGTGCCCGCCGCGCCCCGAGGCGCTCATCTACGGCATCGCAAAGCTCCAAGAGCGTATTGCGAACGGCGAGTCCAGTCCCGTCACGGTCAAACCGTACGAACTGGAGCAGTTCGGCGACCTCCCGCGCGACGAGATCGTCGACAAACTCGCCGAACAGATCGACGAGGACGACCTCGTCATGCGATACAACTGGGCTGATTCACCATGAGCCTGGAAGAACAACAACCAGACGCCGAAATCGAGGCCGGTAAGACCCGTGGAGACGAACTGGCGGAACTCCTCGGAGACCTCGTCATCGGTCGCGAAGAGCACCTCAACGCACCCGGTCTCGTCATCCGACCTGACCAGGTGCAGGACGCGCTCTTCAAACTCCGCGACGAGGCTGGCTTCGACCACCTCTCGTGTGTCACCGCCGAGGAGTACGAGGACCGCTACGAGTCCATCTACCACCTCACGAAGTACGACGACCGGACCGACGAAGTCAGCGTCGTCGTGCCCACGTCGAAAGACGACCCGGTCAGCCAGACCGCCGAACCGGTCTTCCGGACGGCAGACTGGCACGAGCGTGAGGCGTACGACCTCGTCGGCATCAAGTACGAGGGTCACCCGGACCTCCGTCGCATCCTGCTTCCCGAAACGTGGCAGGGACACCCGCTGGGGCTGGACTACGACCAAGACCGGCCACAGATTGCGACGCTTCGCGAACACGCGAACCCGCTCGAACAGGACCACTCCGGTGAGGAGGGTAACACGATGTACATCAACATCGGCCCCCACCACCCGGCGACCCACGGCGTGCTGCACGTCGAGACCGTCGTCGACGGGGAACAGGTCGTCGACCTCGAACCCGACATCGGCTACCTCCACCGCTGTGAGGAGCAGATGTGTCAGCAGGGGACCTACCGGCACCAGATTATGCCGTACCCCGACCGCTGGGACTACATCTCGGCCGGTCTCCTGAACGAGTGGGCCTACGCCCGCACCGCAGAGGACCTCGCGGACATCGAGGTGCCGGAGTACGCACAGATTATCCGCACCATGAGCGCCGAACTGTGCCGCATCGCGTCGCACATGATTGCGCTCGGCACGTTCGCGCTCGACGTTTACGGCGACTTCACCGCCATCTTCATGTACGCCATGCGGGACCGCGAAATCGTCCAGAACATTCTGGAGGACCTCACCGGTCAGCGCATGATGTTCAACTACTTCCGGCTCGGTGGCGTCGTCTGGGACCTCCCCGAACCGCGCGAGGAGTTCTTCGAGAAGATTCGTGACTTCCTCGACGACCTGCCGACGGCGCTCGAGGAGTACCACGACATGATTACCTCGAACGAGATTCTCCAGGCCCGTACCGTCGGGACTGGTGTGCTCCCGCCGGAGGTTGCAAAGAGCTACGGCGCGACCGGACCGGTCGCTCGTGGCTCCGGCATCGACTACGACCTTCGCCGCGACGACTCCTACGGGTACTACGACGAACTCGACTGGGACGTCGTCGTCGAAGACGGGTGCGACAACTTCTCGCGTCTGCTCGTGCGTATGCGCGAAGTCGAGGAGTCGGCCAAGATTATCCAGCAGTGTGTCGACCTGCTCGAAGACTGGCCCGAAGACGAACGGAACATCCAGGCGAACGTGCCGCGCACGCTCAAGCCCGAGGAAGACACCGAAATCTACCGCGCCGTCGAAGGTGCGAAGGGTGAACTCGGTATCTACATCCGGGCTGACGGCACCGACAAGCCGGGACGCTTCAAGATTCGGAGTCCGTGCTTCTCGAACCTGCAGACGCTCCCCGAGATGTCCGAAGGCGAGTACATCCCCGACATGATTGCGTCGCTCGGGAGCCTCGACATCGTTCTCGGTGAGGTGGACCGCTAATGAGTGCGACACTGCAGACGACGCTTCCGGACACCATCAGCGGCCTCTTGGGTCTCGAAGGAATCCT
Organism: Haloferax larsenii JCM 13917; assembly: GCF_000336955.1. Taxonomy (GTDB): domain Archaea; phylum Halobacteriota; class Halobacteria; order Halobacteriales; family Haloferacaceae; genus Haloferax; species Haloferax larsenii. The sequence continues at coordinate 143,451 of NZ_AOLI01000006.1, forward strand.
CGGTGACGTCGTCGGTGGCCTCGTTGGCGCGTTCATCATCGCCAACATCATGCTCATCACGACGGCTATCGCCGGCCCGTGGGCAAAGCGGAAAATCACCGCCGCGTTCGGTGACCGCATCGCAGTCAACCGCATCGGGCCGTTCGGGCTGCTCGTCATCATCCCGGACGCCGTTCGCCTGATGTCGAAGGAACTCATCGTCCCCGAGGGCGTCGACCGTCCCGCATGGGACCTCGCCCCGATGGTGATTCCCTTCTCTGCGCTGCTTGGCTTCGCCGTCATCCCGATGGGAAGCGGCATCCAACTCGCCGACCCCGAAACCGGCCTCGCGTTCGCGTTCGCGGCGGCATCGATTGCGTCGCTCGGCCTCGTGATGTCCGGCTACGCGTCGAACAACAAGTTCTCGCTCATCGGTGCGCTGCGCGCCGTGGCGGCCAACATCGCCTACGAGATTCCGCTCGTCATCACCGCGGCGTCGGTGGTCATCTTCACCGGGTCGCTGCGCATGAGCGAAATCGTCGCCGTGCAGGCAGAGCCGCTTTTGACCATCGCCGGCGTCTCGATTCCGACGTGGTTCGCGTTCGTGAACCCGTTCGCGTTCGTCCTGTTCATCATCGCGAACCTCGCAGAAGTCGGACGGAACCCGTTCGACATCCCCGAAGCACCGACCGAGATTGTCGCCGGGTACCAGACTGAGTACTCCTCGATTTACTTCGTGCTCATCTACCTCGGCGAGTTCATCCACATCTTCCTCGGCGGCGCTATCGCGGCGACGCTGTTCCTCGGCGGCCCCGCAGGTCCGTTCCTGCCCGGGTTCGTCTGGTTCGTCATCAAAATCTGGGCGTTCTTCCTGTTCACCCAGTGGGCACGGTCCGCAGTGCCGCGCCTTCGCGTCGACCAGTTCCTCGAAGTTGGTTGGAAGGGCATGCTCGTGCTGTCCTTCGCTAACCTGGTTCTCACGGCCATCATCGTGGGGGTGATTGCATGATTGGAATCCTGAAGGGCATGGCAGTGACGCTGAAGCACGCGCTCGACGGGCAGACGTTCACGGTCGAATACCCCGAGACCGCGCCCGAAGTGAGCCCGCGCTTCCGCGGTGTCCACAAGTTCAGCCAAGAGCGTTGTATCTGGTGTCGCCAGTGTGAGAATGTCTGTCCGAACGACACGATTCAGATCGTTCAGGACGACAAGCGCAACGGCGAGCAGTACAACCTCCACATCGGGCAGTGTATCTACTGCCGACTGTGTGAGGAGGTCTGTCCCGTCGACGCGATTCTGCTCACGCAGAACTTCGAGTTCACGGCCGACACCAAGAACGACTTCGTCTACAACAAAGAACAGCTCAAGAACGTCCCGTGGTACAAGGATATCGACCCGCTCAACTCCCGCAACCCCGACCGCAACGCGTGGGTCGGCGAGGGCGAGAGAGAGGTCGACTATCAGTAACATGACCCGGAACGAATCGTCCGAGGTTCGTCCGTTGCAACCCGCTGTGGGGTGCTGAGGACGTTCTCGAAATGTTCAAAGGGATATCTCAAGGAGACACACACAATGGTTTATGAAACCATCGCGTTCGCGCTGTTCGCCCTCATCACCGTGGGCTGCAGCCTGGGCGTCGTCCTCGTGCGGGACATCTGGCATTCCGCACTCCTGCTCGGGGGCGCGCTCTTGAGCGTCGCGGTGCACTACGTGATGTTGCAGGCGGAGTTCCTCGCCGCCATGCAGATCCTCGTCTACGTCGGCGGGGTACTGATTCTCATCACGTTCGCCGTGATGCTGACGCGTATCGACCCGGAGGTGAGTAGCACATGACCACGAAACCGCAGTTGAAGCTCGGTTCACACCTCGTACCCGGTCTGGCGGCCGTCGGACTGTTCGCCGTGATGGCGGCAGTGTTCCTCGGCGCGTCGTTCCCGAACCCACAGGGCTTCGCAGATGGTGCCAACCTGACCGCGAGCATCGGCTATACGATGTTCAACCTCGGGTTCGGCAGCGTCGAAGGCGAGAGCATGCTGGTCGCGTTCGAAATCATCGACCTCGTGCTCGTCGGCGCACTCGTCGGTGCCGTCCTCCTCGCTCGCCGCGACGAGGGTGGCTCGATGCGGACAATTCTGACCGACGGCGGTCGCGAACTCAAGCGCACGTTGTTCGACGACGAGGAGGGTGACCGATAATGGTACCCGGACAGTATTACCTCGTCCTGTCGGCAGCCGTGTTCTGCATCGGTATCTTCGGCCTTCTCACCCGGAAGAACGCGCTGTTGTTCCTGATGTCGGTCGAACTGATGCTGAACGCCGCGAACATCAACCTCGTCGCGTTCTCCTACTACTGGGGTAACGTGACGGGACAGACGTTCGGTCTCTTCACGATGGCGCTCGCCGCCGCCGAAGTCGCGGTCGGTATCGGTATCATCCTCGTACTGTACCGCAACTTCGACGGCGTGGACGTCACGAAGGCGACCACGATGAGGTGGTAACTCTATGGCAGGCATACTCGAATTCGCTCCGGCCATCGTCCTCCTCCCGTTCCTCTCGTTCCTGATCGCACTCGGAGCGGGGCGGTACATGCCGAAGGGAGGCGCGCTGGCGGGTATCGGCGCGACGGCAGGCTCGTTCGCCCTCGCCGTGGCGACGTTCTTCGCCGTCAGTGGTGGACAGACGTACAACCAACACATCTACACGTGGGCGACGGGCGTCGGTGACGCCGTCACGCTCGACTTCGGCCTCCTCATCGACCCGCTTTCGGCGATGATGCTGGTCATCGTGACGCTCATCGCGTTCCTCGTCCACGTCTTCAGTCTCGGCTACATGAACGACGAAGGCGAGACGGGCCTTCCGCGGTACTACGCCGCACTCGGCCTGTTCAGCGCCTCCATGCTCGGGTTCGTCGTCTCGAGCAACCTGCTCATGGCGTTCATGTTCTTCGAGCTTGTGGGACTGTGTTCCTACCTGCTCATCGGCTTCTGGTTCCGCCAGGACGGCCCGCCGAGTGCAGCGAAGAAGGCATTCTTGGTCACCCGCTTCGGTGACTACTTCTTCCTCATCGGCGTCGTCGCGGTCTTCGCGACGTTCGGCTCTGCGGCCTTCGCCGGCCCCGACGCCTTCCCGGTACTCGCCGAGGAAGCGCTCCACGGCGAACACTCGGTCAACACGTTCCTGGGCATGGGTGAAGAGGCGTGGTTCACCGTCGTCGGCCTCCTCGTTCTCGGGGGCGTCGTCGGTAAGTCCGCGCAGTTCCCCCTGCACACGTGGCTTCCGGACGCGATGGAAGGTCCGACCCCGGTCTCCGCACTCATCCACGCAGCGACGATGGTCGCGGCCGGTGTCTACCTCGTCGCCCGGATGTACGGCTTCTACGCGCTGACGCCGACGACGCTCGCCATCATCGCCCTCATCGGTGGCTTCACCGCTCTCTTCGCGGCGACGATGGGTGTCGTCAAAAAGGAAATCAAGCAGGTACTCGCGTACTCGACCATCAGCCAGTACGGCTACATGATGCTCGGCCTCGGTGCCGGTGGCTACGTCGCGGCGACGTTCCACCTCATGACGCACGCCTTCTTCAAGGCGCTGCTCTTCCTCGGCGCCGGTTCGGTCATCATCGCCATGCACCACAACGAAAACATGTGGGACATGGGTGGCCTCAAGGACAAGATGCCCGTGACGTACTACGCGTTCCTCTCCGGGTCGCTCGCACTCGCGGGTATCGTTCCCTTCGCAGGTTTCTGGTCCAAAGACGAAGTCCTGTACGAGACGCTTATCCACGGTCTCGGCGGCAGTCCGATTCTGCTCGCCGCCTACGCGATGGGCCTCCTCGCCGTCTTCTTCACCGGTTTCTACACCTTCCGCATGGTGTTCCTCACCTTCCACGGTGAGCCACGGACCGAGACGGCACGGAACCCCCACGGCGTTCGCTGGAACGTCAAGGCTCCGCTCGCCGTTCTCGGCGTGCTCGCCGCGACGGCAGGGTTCGTCAACATGGTTCCCGTCGAGAAACTCCTCGGCATCAAGGGAATCGACTTCCTGCACCAGTTCCTCGACGGGAGCTTCAGCTCGCTGAACGCGCACCACTACGCCGAAATCCTCCCGTACAGTTCGAGTTACATCGGCGGCGAGGCGACGACGGTCGCAATCGGTGCGGGCGTCTCGCTCGGCCTCGCACTCGCTGGTGCCGCGCTCGCGTACGTCCTGTACAACGTCCCCGAACCCGTCGAACACACGGAGAAGCTCGGGAGCATCAAGACCGTACTGTACAACAACTACTACCAGGACGAGTACCAGGTCTGGATCGCAACGAGCGTCGTCCAGCCTATCTCGCGCGTCCTCGACAAGTTCGACCAGGGTATCGTCGACGGTGTCGTCAACGGCATCTCCAGTGTGAGCCTGTTCGCTGGCAGCCGCATGAAGCGCATCCAGACCGGTGTCGTGAGTAATTACGCCGCACTGCTCACGCTCGGCCTGACGGCGCTGCTCCTTGGTCTCGGTCTGATCGGAGGTTGGTTCGCATGATAATCGAAGCGCTCATCGCAGTCACGTTCCTCGCCGCGCTGGTCACTTTCGTCGTGCCGGACCGGTACGCCGGCAAGGCGGCCTTCGCGCTGAGTCTGGTTCCCGTTCTCGGGAGCCTCTACATGTGGCAACAGTACGACGCGAGCGGGAACGCCCTTCTCGGCGGGTCTGCCGCGTTCGAGACAGACATCGTCTGGCTGCAACTCGGCCAGTACGACCTTCACTGGTTGGTCGGCGTCGACGGCATCAGCATGCCGCTTATCGTCCTGACCACCATCCTCACCACGCTCGCTATCGTCAGCGCGTGGACTCCCATCACGGAGCGTCAGTCCCAGTTCTTCGGTCTGATGCTCTTCATGGAGGCGAACCTGCTGGGCGTCTTCACGGCGCTCGACTTCTTCGTTTGGTTCGTCTTCTGGGAGGCCGTGCTCGTCCCGATGTACTTCCTCATCGGTGTCTGGGGCGGTCCCCGCCGCAAATACGCGGCTATCAAGTTCTTCGTCTACACGAACATCGCGTCGCTCGTGATGTTCATCGGGTTCATCTCCCTCGTGTTCGGCCTCGGTGACTCCATCTCGTCGCTGCGCCTGCCCGAAATCGCGCAGGCGCTGCAGGCCGGTCAACTCGGCGGCTTCGCCGGTCTCTCGGCCGGTGCGCTCGCGTCGGTCGCCTTCATCGCGATGTTCTTCGGATTCGCGGTGAAGGTTCCCGTCGCGCCGCTGCACACGTGGCTGCCCGACGCTCACGTCGAAGCACCCACGCCGGTGTCGGTCATGCTGGCGGGGGTCCTCCTGAAGATGGGTACATACGCCCTGCTCCGGTTCAACTTCACGATGCTGCCGGAGACGGCGCGAAGCTTCGCGCTGCCTATTGCCCTGCTGGCCGTCGCAAGCGTCATCTACGGCGCTCTCCTCGCGCTGGCCCAGCAGGACCTCAAGCGCATCGTCGCGTACTCCTCCGTCTCGTCGATGGGGTACGTCATCCTCGGTCTCATCGCCTACACCACCTACGGTGTCGGCGGTGCGACCTTCCAGATGGTCGCCCACGGCCTCATCTCCGGTCTGATGTTCATGGCCGTCGGCGTCATCTACAACACGACCCACACGCGCATGGTGACGGACATGTCCGGTGTGGCCGACAGAATGCCCGTCACGGCGGGCATCTTCGTCGCCGGCGCGTTCGGTTACATGGGCCTTCCGCTCATGGCCGGCTTCGCGGCAGAGTTCTTCATCTTCAAGGGCGCGTTCGAGTCCACGGTGATGGAGGCGATGCCGCTGTTCACGGGCGCGGCGATGTTCGGTATCGTCATCGTCGCGGGCTACCTGCTGTTCGCGATGCAGCGGACCCTGTTCGGACCGTTCGAGTTCGATGGTGACTACGAAATCACCGAAGCGCCGTTCCACGACGTCGCGCCGCTCGCGGTGCTTCTGCTCCTCACCATCGTCCTCGGTGTCTCTCCGGACATCTTCTTCACGATGATTCAGGACGCAGTTAATCCGATTCTCGAACTGGGAGGTGCGTTCTAATGACGCCACTGCAAACCGCTCCCGTCTGGACGGCAGCGGCCCCCGCGATTATCCTCGCGGCGACCGCGCTGCTCCTGTTGACCATCGACACCATCGACCCCGACACGACCAACAACGGCCTGCTCGCCACGACGGCGACCCTCGGGTCGCTCGCCGCTGGCGGTGTCGCCGCGTGGTTCCTCATGGCAGGGACCGGCATGGAGTCGACTGGTGGCGCAATCTCGCTGTACGGTGACGCTCTCATCGTCGACGGGATGAGCCTGTTCTTCACGCTCATCTTCACCAGCGTCGCGGCGATGGTCTCTGTCGCCTCGTACGACTACCTCGCCGACGAGCAGTATCAGGGTGAGTTCTACTCGCTCGTGCTCCTCGCCGCCACGGGGATGACGCTCATGGCGATGTCGAACTCGCTGGCGACGGTCTTCGTCAGTCTCGAACTCGCATCGCTGCCGTCGTACGCGCTCGTCGCGTTCCTCAAGAAGAACCGCGGCAGCGTCGAAGCGGGTCTGAAGTACTTCCTCATCGGCGCGCTGTCGTCGGCGGTGTTCGCGTTCGGTATCAGCCTCGTGTACGCCGTCACCGGGTCGCTCGTGCTGCCCGACATCGCAGCGGGCCTCTCGGGTGCTGACGAACTCGTCGGCGTCCTCGGCCTCGGTGTGCTGATGATTGCCGGTGGCTTCGCGTTCAAGACCGCCTCCGTCCCGTTCCACTTCTGGGCGCCGGAGGCCTACGAGGGCGCACCTGCACCAATCAGCGCGTTCCTCTCGTCGGCGTCGAAGGCGGCCGGATTCGCCGTCGCCTTCCGCGTCTTCACGGTCGCGTTCCCGCTCGGGACCATCTCGTCGCTCGGTCCGGGCGGCATCGACTGGTCGCTGCTCTTTGCGATTCTCGCCGTCGTCACGATGACGCTCGGTAACTTCGCCGCAGCGACGCAGCAGAACGTCAAGCGCATGCTCGCGTACTCCTCGATTGGTCACGCCGGCTACGCACTCATCGGTCTCGCGGCCATCACCGTCGACGGTGGTGCCGCGAACGGGAACGTGCTCGGCGCGAGTATGGCCCACCTGCTCGTCTACGGCTTCATGAACACGGGTGCGTTCCTGTTCATCGCCATGGTCGAGAAGTGGGGCATCGGCCGCACCTTCGAGGACTACAACGGCATCGCGTCGAAGGCGCCAATCGCCGCGACGGCGATGACCGTCTTCATGTTCTCGCTCGCAGGGCTGCCGCCGTTCGGCGGCTTCGTCTCGAAGTACGCCCTGTTCTACTCGGCTATCGAGTCCGGCTTCTGGTGGCTCGCCGCCGTCGGCGCGATGAACAGCGCACTGTCGCTGTTCTACTACAGCCGCGTCGTCAAGGCGATGTGGATCGAAGAGCCCGCGAAGTCGCTCGAAATCGGCAGCCAGCCGGTCGGTCTCTACGGCGCAGTCGTCTTCGCCGCCGTCGGGACGGTCCTGCTCCTGCCCGGGTTCCAGCCCGTCATCGAGACGGCCCAGACCGTCGCAGCGGCGCTCTTCTGAGCGCGCTGTCGGGCTGAAAAGACTCGACTGCGATTTTCTTTATTTGGACTGCAACAACTCGGCGAGTGCCGACGCTAGCTCCTCGGACCGTCTGAGTGTCAGGCCGTCCGTCGTAACGAAGACGCCGGAATCGGCGACCGTCACGCGGGTCATGTACCCCTCGTCGAACGCTCGAACGGTGTATTGGTAGTTTCCGAGTTCCGAGCCTTTGTAGGCGGTCCGCGCGTGGAAGCCGTCGGTCTCGTGCTCGACGAAGCCTGCAAGGTCGGCGTCGGCTTCGAGGTCCGACCGGAGGTAAAGCTGCTCGTACTGGTCGGGAGTAAAGTACGTCACACTGCGGAGGTCGTCGCCGACAGTGGTTCGACACGCCCTGACGAGTGACTCCGAACGGGAGTCAGAGACGAGATGCGATTCGAGTTCCATCCTATATTTTGTCATGTCATCACACACCATAACATCATCGGCGAACTGAATGACGGTAGGGTTTTGCGGCCAGAGACCGACCCTGGAGGTATGGTCCGTCGCCTGGTTCTCGGGTGCAGCCTCTTCGGTGGTGACTTGCTGCGCACGCTCACCGACCGTCCTGGGTCGGTGACGGTCGTCACCGACCAGAAGGGCCGCGCCGAGGACCTCCGTGCCGAGGGTATCGACGCACTCTCCGGTGACCCAACAGACCGGGAGACGTTCCCCGATTCGGCCGACGTGGTCGTGGTCGCTGGTGACGACCCAGTAACCAACCGCGACGCTGCTGCTGCCGCCCGCGGCAACTTTCCCGACGCAGTTCTCGTCGTCCATCTCGGCGGGGGGCCGTCGAACGCGATTCGGGACGAACTCGTCGACCTCGCAGACGAAGTTATCGACCCCCGTCAGGCGGTTCTCGACCGCATCGGCGACGCCATCGGGACGACACAGAGCGAACGCATCTACCGGCTCATGCGGGTGCTCCGGAACCTCGACGGCCCGCTGGCGGTGGTGATGCACGACAACCCCGACCCCGACGCCATCGCATCGGCGGTGGCACTGCAGGCGATTGCGAAGCGTGCGAACGTCGAGGCGACGGCGTGTTACTTCGGAGACATCAGCCACCAAGAGAACCGAGCGCTGGTCAATCTCCTCGAGTTAGACTTACACGAGTTCGACGAGACGCCGAACCTCGACGAGTACGACGGAATCGCGCTCGTCGACCACTCACGTCCCGGCGTCAACGACCGCCTGCCGCCGGACACCGTCGTCGACATCGTCATCGACCACCACCCGCCACGAGAGCCCGTCGAAGCGGCGTACGTGGACCTCCGGCGACGCGTCGGCGCGACGAGCACCGTCCTCGCGGAGTATCTCGACCGGTTGGGAATCGTCCCAGACGAGCACGTCGCGACCGCACTCTTGTTTGGCATCCGCGTCGACACCAACGATTTCACCCGCGAAGTCTCGACGGCCGACTTCGAGGCCGCCGCCTCGCTCGTTCCGCACGTCAATACCGACCTGCTACAGCGCGTCGAGACGCCGAGTATGACGTCCGAGACGATGGAGACGTTAGCGCGTGCCATCTCGAACCGTGACCAGCGCGGTCCTGCACTGACCTCGAACGTCGGCGACGTTCGCGACCGAGACGCCATCGCACAGGCGTGTGACTACCTGCTCGGAATGGAAGGCGTCGATATCGCCATCGTCTACGGGTTGATGGACGGCACTGTCTACGTCTCTGGGCGAACACGTGGCACCGCAGTCGACCTCGGCGAGGTACTTCGCGACGCGCTCGGGTCTATCGGGAGCGCTGGCGGCCACGCGGACATGGCCGGGGCGCAGATTCCGCTCGGAATCCTCGACGCCGTCGGCGGCGACTCTCGCGAGTCGTTGGCGACCATCGTCACGGACATCGTCGCCGGGCGCATCTTCGAGACGCTCGAACACGCACCGGCCGCACCGACGCTCGACTCGGACGTCGCCTTCGAATTCCCGCTCGACGAGTAGTGCCCACACGTTTTTCCGGTCGGTCGCCCTACGTCGGGGAGATGAGTGCCAAAGCGACCGTCAAGGAGTACATGACTCGCGAGGTCCAAACCGTCTCCCCGAGCGATACGGTCGCGGACGTCGCCCGTCGCATCGCCGAAAGCGACGGTCACAACGGATTTCCGGTCTGTGACGGCCGAAAGGTCGAAGGCTTCGTGACCGCCCGTGACATTCTCCTCTCGAACGAGGGCGAGGCTATCGACACGGTGATGGCGACCGATTTGGTCGTCGCCCATCCAGAGATGGACGTCACCGACGCCGCGCGTGTGATTCTCCGCTCCGGTATCCAGAAACTTCCCGTCGTCGACGACACCGGCAACCTCGTCGGTATCATCTCGAACACCGACGTGATACGGAGCCAAATCGAGCGCGCGACGCCGGAGAAAGTGGGGAAACTGATGCGCACCCTCGAACAGATACACGGCATCACCGTCCACCAAGAGCGCCGGACCGTTTCACTCTCGGACCTCATTCCGACGCAGGCGCGCGTGTACGCCGACGAGTTAGAGGGCCGACAGTACGAACTCGAACGCGGCTTGGCGGAACCGCTCGTCGTCATCGACAACAAGGGAACGCTGCTTCTCGCAGACGGGCACCACCGCGTCCTCGCTGCGGACCGCACCGGCATCGAGACGATGGACGCGTACATCATCGTCATCGACGACCCCATCGAACTCGGTATGCAGCGCACCGCGGAGAAAGAGGGTCTCTCGTCTATCGACGACATCGATATCGTCGATTACGCTCGCCATCCACTCGTCGAGAGCACGCGCCGTCTTCAGTAAGAACGCAGAAGTCGCAGATGCGAGGGCGCTACTCGACGTCGTACTCGTTTTTCCACGCCTCGACAGCGTCGCGTGCGGCGGCTTCGTCGTCGAAGCGCTCGCTCTCGTAGCCGCGTCCGTCCGGTGCCTGATGGAGTCTATCGAATCTGACGTGCCACGCGTTCGGTCCGTGTCGGAGCCGAATCGTCGCGTGTCCGTCGCTTCGTTCCCACTCGACGATACGGTCGTCTCGACGAATCTCCGTCCAGCTCATACCGGCACGTCGGACGCCGCAGGCAAGTGCCTACCCATCTACCATCGTCGAAGGTGTTGTCGCGGTGGCGGTCGTCGGTCGCGTCTCCGCACCACATGCGGGGCAGATTGCGTATCCGAGATGGTCGTATGGGACCTCTGGGGACGGTTTCTGGAGCCCGCAGTCGTGGCACGTGAAGTACGACACCCACTCGAAGGACATACTCGAACTGACGACTTTCTATATCTTAATTAATGACTGCTTATCACCCCAGATTCGAGGACCGATGTGATTATCGCTCCCCCGCCGAACAGTGCCTTCGATGACAGTCGAGAACCCGCGTCGAGCGCTCGGAGTGGTCTTTCTCATCGTGTTCGTCGACCTCCTCGGGTTCGGTATCCTGATTCCGGTCATCCCGCTGTACGCGCTTTCGTTCGGCGCGACGGAGTTCGTCGGGAGTCTCCTCATCGCCTCCTACTCGGCGATGCAGTTCCTCGCCGCACCGTTTCTCGGCCGACTCTCGGATGCACGCGGTCGCCGACCCGTGCTGTTGCTGTCTCTCACTGGGAGCGTCATCGCGTGGACGCTCTTCGGCATCGCCGGGTCGCTCGCCGTCCTGTTCGCGGCGCGCATGCTCGCCGGGGCGATGGGCGGGAATATCGCCACCGCACAGGCGTACATCGCGGACATAACCAGTGCTGAGGAGCGCGCGAAGGGACTCGGGCTTCTCGGCGCGGCGTTCGGTCTCGGATTCGTCTTCGGTCCGGCGTTAGGCGGCTTCTTCGCCAGCGAACCGGTCGTCGCACTCGCCCGCGACGTGCTTCCGGCCGCCGTGCCGGTCTCAGAGTTCTCGCTTCCGAGCTTTGCGGCGGCGCTCATCACCGGAACCAACCTCCTCCTCGCGTACGTCGTCCTGCCGGAGTCACGGCCGCCAGCGGAGCGAACCGACGCGTCCGACTCCCGCGAGTCGCGAATCGACCAACTCCTGTCTGCGCTTCGAACGCCCGGGCTGGGAGCGCTCGTCGTAGCGTTCTTCCTCGCGTCGTTCGCGTTCTCGGCTCTCGAAAGTCAGTTTATCTTCCTCACCAACGACCAGTACGCCTACGGAGCGACCGAGAACGCGGTTATCCTCACCTACGTCGGACTCGTACTCGCCGCCGTCCAAGGCGGACTCGTCGGACCACTCACCGACCGATTCGGCGAGTACAGACTGGCCGTCGGCGGCACTGCGATTCAGGTCCTGACGCTCGCGGCCGTTCCGTTTTCGCCGGTGTTGGGGCAGTTTCTCCCGGCAGTTGGCCCACTCGTCTCTGTGGGTCCCACGCTCCCCGCAGGCGTCGTCGCACTGCTCGTCGTCATGACGCCGCTTTCGTTCGGCAACGCGCTCACGAACGTCTCGTTGAACACACTGGTCTCGCGCTCGGCAGACGACGACGAGCAGGGTGGGGCCTTCGGTCTCACACAGAGCGCCGGCAGTCTGGCTCGGACCTTCGGCCCCGCCCTCGCGGGCGGCCTCTACACCGGAATCGCGTTCTGGGCACCGTTCGTCGTCGGCGGACTGCTGATGCTTCCGATTCTCGTACTGCTCGGGCGGGTGGACAAGCGAGTGATTGCGGCGACGACTGCGTGAAAAACGGGGACGAAGCGGATTTTCTCAGGCGGGCGTCGCGCCTTCGGGCGCGGACGAATCGTCGTCGGTGCGGAACTGCGAGACGAGGTCGAGTTCCTCGTCGGTACTCCCGAGTAAGAACAGCGAGTAGTACCGGAAGAATGTCACCACGGGCATCTGAACGAGCGCGCTGACGGCAATTGCCGTGAGGACGAACAGGACGCCGAGCACGCCGAACACGCCGAGCGAGACGGGCGCGAAGAAGCCGAATCCGGCGGCGTTGAGCGCGAGGAACAGTGCCCCACCGACGATGGCGAAGGGAATCGCGACGACGAGCAACACGAGTGCGGTGGCGATACCGACACCGATGCTCGCGAGGATACCGAGGACGAACCGGATGAGAACGTACAGGCCGAACTCGGAGAGTTCGGCGCGGAACAGCGGCGCGACTCGCCGCCACGAGGAGAGCACGTGCTTGTCTTCGGCAATCATCGTCGGGACGACGAAGTCGGTCGTCAACTGCTGGATGAGTCCGGCGACGAGGAACAGCAGTATCGCGAGGAAGACAAGCGGGATGGCGAGCAGGAACATGAAGCCAGAGACGGCGATACCGCCGAGAACCACGGCCAGAATCGGGAGACCGATTACCAGTACGACGGCGAGGAGGATGCCGATTTGGAAGGCGAACAGTCTGGCACCGAGTCTGAGACGCTCGCGGAACGGCGTGCGGATGCGAACGTCTTTCGAGACGACGCCGTCGACGAAGACGAACTGCATCACCGCACTGGCGAACGACCACACGAGGAGGAGGACGATACCGGCAACGACGATTCCACCGGCGAGGAGCGCGAGATTCTCGGGCGTCGCGAATCCGGGGAGTCCATCTATCGGGAGGTCACTCGGCGGTGCGCCGGTGTCTCCGGGTGCAGTCACGCCTGTGTTTCCGGTGTTACTGAAGGACGTGCCACCGCCTCCGATGCTTCCGACGAAGAGGGCGATAATCGCGAGGCGCGCCCATCGACCCGCGTCGAACGGGAGGAGGAGCGACGCCGTGGCGTCACGGGCGTCGTCGAGGGCGTCGATTGCTTTCCAACTCATAGCCTACAGTTCCCCGTCTCACCTGATAAAGGTGTTCGAGAGGCGAGATGTTAGCATGGGGGTCGGGCCAACGAGTACCGAGTCAGAGGACGTCTGGAAGAAGTCCTGTCAGGACTCCAGTGCGGCGAGCACGTCGAGGTAGCCAGCCCCGTAGTACTCTTTGCCGTATCCATCCGGAACGCTCGCAGTCCGCTTCAACAGTGATTTGACCTGATTGGCGTTGAGGCCGGGCTTGACGGACTTCACGAGCGCGACAGCGCCGGCGACCTGCGGAGCCGCCATCGACGTGCCAGCCTTCCAGCCGTACTCGTGTGCCGCCCCCACGTAGTCGCCGTTGTCGTCGAACTCCGGCGTCGAAATCGTGTTGTAGACGAGGTCGAAGACCCACGTGTCGGGGTGGGTCTCCTGTGCGTCGAGCAGTGCGTCGCCGCCCGGCGCGGCGATGTCGATTGCGTTCGTCCCGTAGTTGGTGTAGAACGCCGGACTCTCGGGACCTTGGGCGTCGTCGCCGGCGTCGAACATGAATCCTTTCGGGCCAGTCGCCGCGACGCTGAACGCCTGTGCGCCCTCGTTCGGGAGGCTGATGAAGTTCTTGTCGTGCTGGAGGTCGGCCGAGTCGTTGCCTGCTGCGATTGCGAGGACGGTCCCTTCCTTGTTCGCGTACGTCAGCGTGCTGTTCAGTACTTTCCCGTAGAAGTCGCCTTCACCCTGTCTCGGGACCGGATAGGCACCGAGGCTCAAGTTCGCGACGTCGCAGCCGATTTCGACGCTGTAGACGATGGCCGCGAGGATGTCGGCGAAGGACGCTCCCCCGACGGGAGAGAAGACGCGGCAATCGACGAGTTCCGTCCCCGGTGCGGACCCGACGACGCCCTCGTCGTTGGCGTCGTTCGCGGCGATGATGCCCGCACAGTGCGTTCCGTGGCTGCCGCCGGCAGGGACGCCCGCGCCGAACCCGTCGCCGGTGAAATTCCGCGAGAGGTCCTCGTTGACGGCGTGTTCGAGGTCGGGGTGGTCGGCGGCGACGCCGGAGTCGATGACGGCCACGCGTGTTCCCTCGCCGCGAGTGATGCTGTGCGCGTCGGGAATCGAGAGGTCCTGTTTGTCCCACTGGGCTTGATACCCCGGCTCGTCGGTCGCTTCCGTCGGTGCTGCCTCGTTTACCGACGGTTCCTGTAGCGTGACCTCGATGTCCGGAGCATACGACGAACTGGTGGCAGAAACGTCAGATTCGGTCCCCTCGACGACTGCAAGACCGGCGGCTGTGAGGTCGTAGACGACGTCGAGCCCGCGTCGTTCTAATTTTGCCGCGTGTTTCGTCTTGACGACGTATCGGTCGGTTCGTTCGGCGGCGACGACGGTCGACCCCGCGAAGAGACCACCGAGCAGTGCACCACTTGCTTTCAGGAAGCTCCGTCTGTGTTGTTGCGGCATACCACGACCTGTGGAGGGGTTGAACATAGTTGTTATGGCACACAATAACAATTAATCCAATAACAAAGGACAGAATTAGTTACGAGAGGTGACTGGTGTCCGCGTCTTTCGTGTTCGTGATGGACCGGCCACGTTTTTCTCCCCGGCCGCGTAGCCACCGATATGACGCCCTTCGAACGACGGACGCGCGCCTGTCAGGACCGACTGGCCACAGAAGACGCAGACGCCGCCGTCCTGTTTCCCAGTAGGAATCTGCTGTATCTCGCCGGCTTCGACGAAGAACCCGCCGAGCGACACCTGTTCTTGTTCGTGCCCCGAGACGGCGACCCGGTCTTTCTCGTTCCCGACCTCTACGAGACACAGATTCGGGCTGAATCGTGGGTCGCCGACGTGCGAACGTGGAGCGACGACGACGACCCGGTCGCGGCCGTCAGGAGTGTCGCCTCTGACCTCGAACTTGCCGGGGGGCGAATCCTCGTGGACGATACGATGTGGGCGCGCTTCACGCAGGACCTCCGGGCAGTGCTTCCGGACGCGGACTTCGGCCTCGCCAGCGACGTCGTCGCCCCGCTTCGAGCGACCAAAGACGAGGCGGAACTCGACGCCTTGCGCCGGGCCGGACGAGTCGCGGACGCTGCCGTCGAGCGTGTGCATGCGATGGGTTCGGACGTAATTGGGATGACCGAGACCGAACTCGCGGCCGAAATCGAGCGACTGCTCGCCGACGAAGGCGGCGACGGGATTCCGTTCGGCCCAATCGTGGGGTCGGGACCGAACGGCGCGATGCCGCACCACACCGACAGCGACCGTATCATCGAGTCGGGTGATCCGGTCGTCCTCGACTTCGGGACGCGCGTGGACCACTACCCGAGCGACCAGACCAGGACCGTCGTCTTCGCCGGCGACCCGCCAGCCGAGTTCGAGCGCGTCCACGAAGTCGTCCGAGAAGCGCGAACCGCGGCAGTCGAGGCCGTCGAACCCGGTGTGACGGCTGGCGACATCGACGCCGCGGCCCGCGAAGTCATCGAAGATGCGGGCTACGGGGACCGATTCATCCACCGCACCGGGCACGGCGTCGGCCTCGACGTGCACGAAGAACCGTACATAGTCGCCGGCAGTGACCGCGAACTCGACGTGGGGAACGTCTTCAGCGTCGAACCCGGTATCTATCTCCCCGGCGAGTTCGGCGTCCGCATCGAAGACCTGGTGGTCGTCACCGAGGACGGCGCAGAGTTGTTGAACGACACCGACCGCGGCTGGCGAGTCTGAACTGGAGAGAAGCGGAGGCTACGCAGGCACGGTCTCGTCGTCGGGTCTCGCCCGTCTGAGGCGCACGGTGACGACTGTCCCCTCGTCGGTCGCGTCGAACTCGATTGTCCCGCTAGACTGCCGGACGAGCCACGTCGCGAGCCAGAGGCCGATACCGCTCGCGTGGGCTAACTGCGTCTCCCCGGATTCGATGGCTTCGAGTTCCTTCTTCGGGATTCCAGGCCCGTCGTCGGTCACTTCGACAGTCACCCAGTCGTCGGCCGTCGTGACGACGACGTCTATCGTCGGCGACTCGCCGCCGTGTTCTGCGGCGTTCTCGACGAGGTTGTGAAACAGGGCTTCGGCGATTGGCGTGGTGAGTACGGTGACTTCGTCGGGACCAGAGAGCGTGACTGTCGCCTCAGGCCACCGTCGTTCGATTTGTTCGACGACGGTGTCGAGCACACCCATCAGTTCTGTCGATTGGCGTTCGTTCTGTCGGTCGAGGCCTTTCTCTATCGCCCGAATCTTCTCTGCGAGGTCGAGGAGTTCGTCGGTTCGGTGTTTGATGCGTGCGGCGGCGTGCTGGCGCATCTCGGCGTCAGCGTCAGTGTCGGCGACGAGGTCGGCGAAGCCACCGACCACGTTGAGTCCGTTTCTGATGTCGTGTCTGAGGATGCGGTTGAGAACGGAGAGACGCTCTTCTCGCTGTCGTGTCTCACTGACGTCGTGGAGCGTCACGATTTGCCCCTGCAGTCCGTTTCTCGGACGAGAGAACCGAGAGACTCGGACGTCGTAGGTGACGTCGCTCGACGCGTGATAGTACGTCTCGCTTTCGGAGTCGGCACTCTCGATGCGAGTCGCGAGGCCCGGCAGGACCACGTCCAGTTTCTCGCCGATGACGCTTCGGGGTGACACGCCGAGTGCCGTTGCGGCCGCCGGGTTGACGTCGGTGATGATGTTGGCTCTATCGACGACGAGCACGCCGTCGACCATCTCCTCGATGACGTGTTCGCGGGCGATGTCGCGGGCGAGAGGGTGTGCTCTGAACAGTCCGTAGCGGAAGTCGGCGGCGACGAACAGCAACATCGAGAGGGTGAAGACAAAGGGCGTCGGGTCGAATTCGAACGGGGCGAGTCCGGTGTTGAACGCGGCGTTCGGCACTAACACGATGAACAACGCGAACGCGATAACGCGAGTCTGATTTCTGGCCCGACCGCGCGTCGTGATTGCGTAACGGCCAATTCGGGCAGCACCCCAGAGCAAGAGCGTGTAGGCGTACACGATGAACACGTAGAACACCGGTCCTTTGTCCAACGAAAGCGCTCGCAACTGGCCAATCGATACGACCTCCACGTCGGTCCAGACGAGCGTCGTCTCGGGCCACAACAGTGCGCCGAGGAAACACCCGACCGAGATGATGCCCGCAGCGAGCCATCCTGACAGCGGGAGTGACTGTTTTCCGGTGTACGACGACGCGAACAGGAACCAAAGCGGTGGAACCGCGACGATACAGAGATAGATGAGTTGGTACAGAAAGACCATCGTCGCCGTCGTGGTCGCCGCGAGTTGCGCAGCGTAGAGCCCACACCACGTGGCAACGACAGCGAGCAGAACTCCCAGTTCAGTCGCTCCTGGACGGTCTCGCCGCCGATTCACGAACGCCTTCGCAACGACGAGCGCGACGAGGGCCACACCCACGAGGAGTGCAATAGGTGCTGGTGGTACACCAGCCATTGGGGAGTCGTTAGTCTATGATGACATGACTGCTTCGGTGGTTCTCAATTTGTTGACTACTTCTGTAGAAAAGAATCGAAACCGGAGGGGAGAGTTACTCGTCGTCGCCGTCGGTGTCGTTCGATGGCTCGATGCCACCGATGATGGCGTCGGTGTCGGCGTGTTCGAACAGCAGGTCACGCATCCGTTCGACAGTGCGCTCGTCGCGGGTGCGACCCGTGCTGACGATGTCTTCGGCGCGGTCGGTCACAGAGAGCGTGTCGCCGGTGACGAGGAGGACGGGGACGCCCTTCTCTTCTGCCTTGCCGATGACGGCTCCGACGGGGCGGTGGCCACCGGTGAGGATGAGACACTTGACGCCGGGCGCTTCGAGCGCGGCGCGCTGGATGTTGGCGCGGTCGCCGCCGGTGATGACCGCGGCGTCCTTGGTGCGGCGGAAGTATCGCAGGGCAGCGTCGCCGCCCATGGCACCCACGAGGAAGCGCTCGACGAAGGCGTCGGTCGGCGCGTCGGTCGCGAGGTCGGCACCGAGTTCGTCGGCGAGTTCCTGTACCGTGACGCCCGCGAGGTCCTTCTCGGCGGGAACGACGCCGAGGACGGGGACGTTGCGCGCTTCGAGGAACGGCGCGACTTCGGTCTCCAGTTCGTCGTAGACGGAGTCGTTGACGCGGTTGAAGACGACGCCGGCGAGTCGGTCCGAGCCGATGTCTTCGACGGCCGCGACGAGGTCGTCGAGGTCGCTCGGGTGGCTGTAGTCGGCGACGAGAACGACTTCCGCGTCGAGCAGCGAGGCGATGTCGGCGTCCGTGAGGTCGACGATACCGCCGGTGCGGTACGACCCGCCGCCCTCGACGAGCATGAGGTCTTTGTCGGCCGAGAGGTCGTCGAAGTGGTGCGAGATGACCTCGGAGAGTTCTTCGTTGTTCTCCTTGCCGCGGATGGCACCCTGGATGAACGTCGGCGAGTAGACGACGGGTTCGAGTTGGTGCATCTCGGCGTCGATGTCGAGGAGTTCGCGCGCCAGCATCGGGTCTTCGTCGAGCGTCTTGCCGGTGCTGGACTGGAGGCGCGTCCCCTTGGGTTTCATGTAGCCCACGTCGAGACCGCGTTCCTTCGCGAGCAGGCCGAGTGCGAGCGTGATGGCCGTCTTGCCGGTGCTTTCTCCGGTCGAAGTGACGAGTACCGTGTTCATTGTTGACTGATTAGGTTGGTGAGGTGTTTAAAGTTCGTCTGGGTCCACCGTCAGGCGCACGTCGACCGCTTTGACGCCGTCCGGAAGTGCGACCAGCGGGTTGATGTCGAGTTCGAGGATGGCCGGGAAGTCCGTGACCAACTGTGAGAGACGCTGGATGGTCTCCGCGATGCCCTCGGTGTCGACGGGGTCGTTGCCGCGAGCGCCGCGGAGCATCGGTGCGGCGTCGATTTCCTTGGTCATCTCGTCGGCTTCGGACTCGGAGACGGGGGCGACGCGGAACGTCGTGTCTTCGAGAATCTCGACGAAGATGCCGCCGAGACCGAACATCATGAGCGGGCCGAACTGCGGGTCGCGGTTCATGCCGACGATGGTCTCGACGCCGTTGTCGAGGTCGACCATCTCTTGGACCTGCACGCCGAGGATGTTGGCGTCCGGCTGGTAGTTCTTCGCTCGCGTGATGAGGTCCTCGTAGGCGTCGAAGACGTCCTCGTTTTCGACGCCGACCTTCACGCCGCCGATGTCGGACTTGTGGAGGATGTCCGGGCTGACGATTTTCATGACGACGTTGCCGTCGATTTCCTCGGCGACTTCGAGGGCGTCGCCCGGGTCGTCGACGATTTCGCCGTGGGGCGTCTCGATGCCGTAGGCGTCGAGCAGTTCCATGGCCTCGACGCCGAGGCGGGTGTCGTCGCGCTCTTTGACGGATTCGAGAATCTCGCGGGCACGCTCTCGGTCAACGTCGAAGTCCGCCGGTTCGTCGTACTCGCGCTGCTTGATGTCGGCGTACTGCGCGAGGGCTTCGAGACCGTCGACGGCGCGCGAGGGGTCGAAGTAGTTCGGAATCCCGGCGTCCTTCATCAGGTCCGAAGCTGGGTCGACGCGTTCGCCACCCATGAAACAGGCGGCGATTGGCTTGCCGTACTTCTCTTGGAGTTCGACGGTGTCCTCGGCGAGTTGCTCGTAGTCGAGGATGGCCGTCGGTGCCGTCAGAACGATTGCGCTGCCGACGTTCTCGTCGGAGAGCGCAACGTCGAGTGCGTCCTTGAATCGGGCGTTGTCGGCGTCGCCGACGATGTCGACCGGGTTGTAGATGTTGCCCTCCGGCGGGAGCGTCTCGGAGAACTGTTCGAGCGTCTCGTCGGTGAAGTCGGCCATTTCGAGTTCCGACTCGCCGATGGCGTCGGTCGTCATGACGCCGGGGCCGCCGGCGTTCGTGATGACGGCGACGTCCTTGTTCTCGGGGAGTGGCTGGTGTTCGAGCACGCGCGCGGTGTCGAAGAGGTGCTGGACGGAGTCGGCGCGGATGACGCCCGCCTGTTCGAGACCGGCCTCGTACGCCGCGTCGGAGCCGGCGATAGTGCCCGTGTGAGAGGACGCGGCCTGCGCACCGGCGTCGGTCTTCCCGGACTTCACGAGGACGATAGGCGTCTCTTTGGTGACTTCGCGGGCGGAGTCGATGAACTCGCGGCCCGCGCTGATGCCTTCGAGGTAGCCGATGACGACTTCGGTGTCGGGGTCGTCGTTCCACGCTTCGATGAAGTCGGCCTCGTCGAGGACGGCCTTGTTCCCCAGCGAGACGATGTCCTTGAAGCCGATGTCCTCGTCGTTGGCCCAGTCGATGACGGCGGTGATGAACGCGCCGGACTGGCTCATGAAGGACATCTTGCCGTCGAGCGCCATGTCCGGGCCGAACGTCGCGTTCATGCCGACGTCGGTGTTCATGATGCCCAGACTGTTGGGGCCGACGACGTTCATGTCGTACTTCTCGGCGATGTCGCGGAGTTCCTGTTCGCGAGCAGCGCCTTCGCTTCCGGTCTCACCGAACCCGGCGGTGATGACCACGACGTTCTCGATACCTGCTTCGCCCGCGGACTCCATCGCGGGGAGGACGACCTTCGGCGGAACGACGATGATAGCGACGTCGGCGTCGGTCTCGCCGACATCGCCGTAGCACTGTAGGCCGAACAGTTCGTCGTACTTGGGGTTGACCGGGACCACGTCGCCGTCGAAATCGGCGATGAGGTTGTCCATGATTGCCCGGCCGATGGCCCCGTCGCGCTCTGTCGCACCGACCACTGCGATGCGCGTCGGTGCGAACAACTCAGATAGATCTCCCATCACGTGCAGATACCCAGCTTTGCTTGATAAATTCGGTGGTGTGGGCCGTCTCACGGCCTTTGGTGGCACTCTACAGTGCCGCAATTAATCGGGAAGATTGCTGATTAATGAGGAGCAATTCGAGGGGGAATATCCTTCGATTCGTCCAGTCTCATCCCCCCAGACCACCCCGGGTAGATATACGTACGCCCAATAAACGACGGGACATGTCGTCCGCCACTGACAGGACACCGCTCCATCAGACGACCGGTGCGAAAATCGGCATCGCCGTCTTTCTCCTCTTGACGTTCGTCTACGCCATCCTCATCGCACAGCAGATACTTCTCTGGGTGTTTCTCGCCCTCGGGGTCGTCGTGCTGTGGTACGCCGCGCGCCTCGTCGTCGCGTTCGAACAAATCGCGAGACATCTCGGCGACATCGCGGCGGCACAGTCGGACGCGACCACGTCGCCCGACGATGCGGGAGATGATTAATTCCGACGGCTGAACCCAGAACCGAGAGACGTTCGCGCGCTCGTGTCGTTCCGTTCGACGAGAGAGTCACGACCCCGGCTCCGTCGTTCGTCTCGATTTTCCGAACTTCGAAGAACTCGGAGCGTATGAATTACCAGAGCATTTTATACGCGCTTTTCGACTCCTAACTAATCTCTCCTGGGACGTACCAACTGGTGGCTATGTACGTCCTACAAGTCACAATTCCAGAGACAATCACCGAGGTCGTGAACTCGGCGCTGGCGTTCACACCGCGTCTCGTCGGCGCGGTTATCGTCCTGCTCATTGGATGGTTCCTCGGGCGGATTGCCGCGAGTATCATCACGCGCCTCGCGGACCGCATTCAGATAGACAAGGCCGTCCTCGAAACCCCGGTCGGAAAGATTCTGGGCGGCACAGAGAAGGCCGTCTCGAAGTCCTTCGGGACGCTCGGCAAGTGGTTCGTCTATGCCGTCGCCACGCTCGCCGCGGCGAACGTGCTGGCGATAGACCTGCTCTCTGAGTGGGTCGCGACCGCCGTGTCCTACGCGCCGTCGTTCGTAGCCGGGCTGTTGGTCATCGTCCTCGGGTTCGTCGTCGCCGACTTCATCGGTGACGCCATCATGCGCACTCGCGCGGCGACCGAGACCTCGTACACGAGCTTCTTCGCTATCGGGACGCGGATGTTCCTGTACTTCACCGCCGTCGTCATCGGTCTGAGCACGATGGGTATCGACGTTGCCATCCTGTTCACCATCGCCCAGGCGTTCGCGTGGGGCCTCGCCGCCGCACTCGCTATCGGTGTCGGTGGCGCAGTCGCATTCGGAGCCCGCGACTACGTCTCCGCCAACGTGGAACGCTGGATGGGTTCGGCACGCAACGTCGCGGCCTCACCGGTCTCGCCGATGGGCAGCGACTCCGACTCACCGGAGGGTGCATCGGCGGCCGACGACTGAGGCCCCTTCCGACCCGAACACCGATTTTCATCGCTCTTTTGCGCCGAGTTGCGCCTCCCACGAGCCGTCTTCCGAGGCCTTCGAACCGAACACTCGACCCCCCAAGCCTCGCACAACTATCATAAATCATATACTACTATTGAGGCAGTTTTTAGGCCAGACGAAACCTCAGAGGCGCGTTTCTGCTGCCTATTCGGTTTAGGCCCGCCAAAATCTATCTAAAATATGATAATATTTATCGGCACCCAACTGGTAGTGTGCGTATGGACCCATTTGCCGCTCTCGTCTTCGTGTTTGTCGCTGGTCTCGTCACGGCTATCGCGACCGGTCTGGGGGCGTTGCCGTTCTTCTTCGTCTCGGACGTGAGCGACCGCTGGAACGTCGCTCTCTGGGGTGTCGCGTCGGGGATTATGGTGTCTGCGTCGGTGTTCGGACTCGTCTTCGAGGGGCTCGCCAACGGCACGCCCCTGCAACTTGGAGTCGGGTTACTGGCCGGCGTCGTCCTCGTCGTGGTCGCCCACTACGTCATCGAAGGTGCCGAGGTTAACCCGAAGAAGTACGAGGAGGCCGACTTCCGAAAACTGGTGATGATTCTCGGCATCCTCACTGTCCACAGTTTCCCCGAGGGCGTCGCCGTCGGCGTCTCCTTCGCCGACCTCGGATTAGAAGGCGGGTTCGAGGTCTTCGGGCTCGCCGTCCCGCTGCTCGCGGTGTTCATGACCATCGCCATCTCCATCCACAACATCCCCGAGGGGCTGGCTATCTCCATCCCGCTTCGGTCGATGGACGTCCCGAACTGGAAACTCGTCTGGTGGGCTATCTTCTCCAGCCTGCCGCAACCAATCGGCGCGGTCATCGCGTTTTACTTCGTCCGCGTCGCCCGCGAGTTCCTCCCGTTCGGATTCGGCTTCGCGGCGGGCGCGATGGTGTTTCTCGTCCTCACCGAGTTCATCCCCGAGGCGCTGGAACTCGGCGAACACCTCCCTCGCGGCGGGAAGGCAGAACTCCTCGCCGGTCTCGCCGCCGGGTTCGCGGTGATGGTTCCGCTGGCGTTCATCTAAACCGTATCCCTCTCCTCGAAAAGAATCGCTGCAAAAACGGCTGCTACTTCGACTCGTCGCTTAGTGCGAGTGACCGAGCGCGTCGGCGAGGGAGACGCCGAACCGCTCTTCGAACAGGTCTTCCATTGCGTCGTTGATTGCGGCGATGTCGCTCGCAACCTCGCCTTCGCTGTGGTGAGCGACGACGTGTGCCTGCTGTGCGAACGCCTGGACGAGCACGTCGGCGACGACGTCCGTGGGCTCTTCGCCCTGCTCTGCGAAGATGTCGACGAGACCTTCGGGAAGTTCGATTTCTTCGGAGTCACCGCTCGGTCCTTCGATGGTGTACGTCTCAGTATCGACCATGCCCCCACGTGGGGGCGGCCGTGGGTTAAGGCTTGAGTTTGCGGGCGTCGGCGGTGCCCTCGCGCCGCGGGCGCTGGTTGCCCACAGCAGGTCTGCGCTCCCTTCAGTCAGTCTGCGGAATCGCCAGCGTGCCCGCGACGAAGAAAGCCACGGAGAGCGCGGCGAGGATACCGAGGTTGGTCGCCCACTCGCCGCCCGTGTACGTCAGGGCTCGCACGCCGCGCGCGAAGAACGTCAGCGGCGAGAGATTCAGTGCCGGAACGAACCACGCCGGGAGCAAGTCGGGCGTGACGAACGTCTCGGAGAGGAACAGCAGGGGAAGCGCGATAGCGTTCGATGCGGCGATGACGCCGTCTTGGGAGTCGGCGAGGCTCCCGATGATGGCTCCGAGGCCACAGAAGAGCGTCACACCGAGCGCGACGAACGGAATCACTGCGAGCGTCGCGGCCGACACGGGAATCGACGCACCCGTCACGAGCACCGAGAGGCCGAGGAGCAACAAGGCAGCGAGACCGATGACGACGACGTTGACGAGCGAGTGGGCGAGCAGCCACTCCGCGCGTGTGAGCGGCGTCGTCGCCAACTTCTCGAATCGGTTGCCGTCGCGGTGGCGGGCGATGGTGCTGCCGACCCGCGACAGTGGCGTGAAGAGCACGACGACCGCGAGATAGCCCGCGATGTAGTACTCCTTCGGTTCGGCGAAGAGGCCGCCGCCGGTCGGTTGTGTCTGCACCAACGCGCCGAAGATGACGACGATGATGGCGGGGAAGAAGAACGTGAAGAACACGGCCGTTCGACGCCGGAGGAACGAGTGCCACGAGGCGACGAACTCCGAGGCGACGCGAGCGAGAGCGCTCATTGGCTCCCTCCTGCGACCGCGGCGGCGGTCGGTCTGGCACCCTCGAACTGCTCGCCGGTAAGCGAGAGATACACCTCTTCGAGGCCGGGCTGTTTCCAGACGAGCGATTCGTAGACGATGCCGGCGTCGTCGAGCGCGGTGACGGTCGTTCCAATCTCGCGCGGGCCGACGCCGTAGACGGTGACTCCCTCGGCGGTCACTTCAGCAGCGAGCGACGGGGGGAGCGAAATGTCGTCGAGAGAAATCGAATCGGCAGTCCTCACCACGAGCCTGTTTTCGCCGCCGTGTTCGGCCACGAGGTCGTCGGGCCGGCCGACAGTGACCAACTGGCCTTCGTTGAGCAGGCCGACGCGGTCGGCGAGCCGTTCGATTTCGGCCATCGAGTGGCTCGTGAGGAAAACGGTGGTTCCGCGCGCTGCGAGGTCGTCGATGAGCGACCACAGGGACCGCCGCCCGGCGGGGTCGATGCCGGTCGTCGGTTCGTCCAAGAACAGCACGTCGGGGTCGTTCGCCAGCGTGAGCGCGATGCAGGCGCGGCGCTGCTGGCCGCCCGAGAGGTTCTCGTACCACGTGTCGGCGGCGTCGGCGAGGCCGACGTCCGAGAGGAGTTCGTCGGGGTCGCGCGCGTCGTCGTAGAGTCCGGCGTAGTAGGCGACGAGTTCGCGCGCCGTCAGCCGACCGGCCGGTGTGAAGTCCTGCGGGAGCAGTCCGAGTCGCTGGCGGTCCACGCTCGTCGGGTCGCTGCCGAGCACGGATGCAGACCCCGAATCGGGCGTCGTCGTGCCTGTGAGCGCGCGGACGAGCGTCGTCTTCCCCGCGCCGTTCGGGCCGATGAGACCGAAGACCTCACCCTCGGCGACAGAGAGCGAGACGCCCGACAGCGCCTCCACGTCTCCGTAGGATTTCCTGAGGTCGTCGGCGACGAGTACCTCGTTCATGTCGTATCGGACGGACGCGTCGGGTGGTAAGGGATTCGGAATCAACGCTCGATTCGACGGCCATCGACAGCGTTCGCCCGGAGCGCGAGTCGGCTTACTGGAGCGTGAAACTCACGCGTCGCCGTCGACGTTGACGCGCCGCCCGGTCGTCGCCGACTCGTAGGCTGCCTCTGTCAGCGCCGTCACGTAGAGCCCGTCGGTCGCAGGAATCGCGAGGTCGGCCTCGTCGCGTGCGGCGTCGACGAAGTTCCGGAGTTTCTTTCGCGTCAACGTCTCGAAGTCGGGGTCGTCCGGTGTCGCCCGGTAGGTGACGTTCCCTTCCGTCACTTCGATGGTCTCGCCGTCGAACGTGACCATCCCCTCGGTGCCGATGATTCTGAGCGATTCGCCGGGTTCGGGGATGCTCGACCCTTCTCCCGAGACGGCGATGCTCGCAGTCAGCCTCGCGCCGTCTCTGTCGAGGACGGCCGCCAGCGCCGAG
The DNA here is from genome assembly GCF_000336955.1 of Haloferax larsenii JCM 13917. Lineage (GTDB taxonomy): Archaea > Halobacteriota > Halobacteria > Halobacteriales > Haloferacaceae > Haloferax > Haloferax larsenii. The sequence continues at coordinate 169,578 of NZ_AOLI01000006.1, forward strand.
TTCACGTCCACGTCGTACCCGCGGTGGTCGACGGCGGCCGAGACGGTGACTGGCTTCGACCGCGTCACCCAGAGTAGCGCATCGAGCAGGTGTGACCCGGAGTCGTACAACTGGCCGCCGCCGGACAGCGACGGGTCGCTTCGCCACTCGTTTTCGGTCCACTGAATCCACTCCTGCTCGAGGTGGCAGACGACCATGTGTGGGTCGCCGATGCGCCCGGAATCGACGATGCGCCGGAGTTCGACGTACCGCGGGTCGAAGTGTCGCTGGTAGCCGACAGCGAGCGTGAGGCTTTCTGCGTCGGCGCGGTCGATGAGCACCCGAGCGCCGGCGAGGTCTGTCACCATCGGCTTTTCCAGGTGGACGTGGACCCCAGCTTCGAGCGCCGCGAGCGCCTGGTCGAAGTGCTCTGTGTGGGGTGATGCGATTGTCACGGCGTCGAGGAACTCCCCGTCGAGAAGCTCCTCGACCGTCTCGTAGACGGGGACGTCGAACTCGTCTGCGAACTGCTCGCGCGTGTCGTCGTCCGGGTCGACTCCGGCGACGATGCTCACGCCGTCCATCTCGTCGAGGAGGCGGCATTCTACCAGTCCGAGTGTCCCGACTCCGACACCTGCGACTCTAAACATACCTTACATGTCGTCGGGAGGACGCAAAAGCGTGCGGGCGAGTCACACACGCTCGTTCGGTTCGAACCCGTGTCCCTCGCCGCAACTTCCACCCTTTAGTCGCCGGACATCGTGACACCAAGTATGAGCCTCGACTATCGACGACTCGGTTCGACCGGGACGCGCGTCTCCGAACTCTGTTTCGGCACGTGGCGCTTCGGTCGCCAGACGGGCGGCGTACTGGAGACAGACGAAGAAGACGCACACGAACTCCTCGACACGTTCGAGGAACTCGGCGGGAACTTCATCGACACCGCGAACGTCTACGGCTCTGTCAACGGGACCTCAGAGGAGTACATCGGCAACTGGCTCGACGAGCGCGACCGCGAGAACTACGTCGTCGCCTCGAAGGTGTACTTCCCCTTCGACGAGGACAACCCGAACGGACGCGGTCTCTCGCGGACGCACATCCGAAACCAAATCGAGGGGACGCTCGACCGCCTCGGGACGGACTATCTCGACCTCTACTACATCCACCGCTGGGACGACGAGACGCCCATCGAGGAGACGCTCCAGACACTGAACGCGCTCGTCGAGGAGGGGAAAGTGAACTACCTCGGTGCCTCGACGATGGCGTCGTGGCAACTCACGAAGGCGCTCTGGAAGTCCGACGTCAACGACTACGCCCGATTCGACGTGACTCAGCCGCTGTTCCACGCGGGCTACTACGAGGACGTGAAAGACTACCTCGACGTGTGTGAGGACCAGGTACTCGCTATCTGCCCGTATTCGCCGCTCGCGGGCGGCTTCCTGACGGGGAAGTACGAGCGCGCCGACCCGGACGACCCCTCGAAGTACGTCGCCCCCGACGGCGCGCGCGGGTCGTTCGACGACCGATTCGAGCAGTTCTACGTCTCCGAACGCGGGTGGCACGTCCTCGACGAGATTCGTGCCGTCGCCGACGAGGTAGACGCGAGTCCCGCACAGGTCGCCCTGCGCTGGCTGATGGACTACCCGGACGCGACTGTCGTGCCCATCATCGGCGCGCGGACACCCGAGCAACTCCGCGAGAACGTCGGTGCGGCCGACGTCGACCTCTCTGACGACCAGTGGCAGCGCATCATGAACGCCCGGTACGACGACGACGGTCGGCGCTGGGGACACTGACGCCACCTCGCTGTCTGCGGCGCTCTCCTTTTAGGCCAGTTCGAGGACTCAGAGGAATCACGCCAGTTCGAGGTCTCGGAGGAAGTCGCAGACGACGTGCGCGTAGAGGACGACGCCGACGAACCCCGCGAGCGACGTTTCACCCGCGAGTGCGAGCCCGCCGACCGCGACACCGCCGATGAGGTGGTGGCTCAGGAGTCGCTGTAGATTGAATCGCGGGCCGAACTCGAGGAACACGCCTTCTTGGTCGACGAGACCGACGCGCGGGTTGGTGACGGCCGTGCGGAGGTTCTGCCAGTCGCCGCGCTCGACGCGGGCGATGAAAAAGTGGTCGAGGTCGATAAAGACGCTGAGAATGACTGCCCCGACGACGAGAAGCGGCACGCCACCGGGCGGTTGCAGTGCGACAGCCGCGGCGCTCCCCACGACCGCACCGACGACCGCGTGTTCCAGCGACTTCACGGGTCCACCGGCTCAGGTACCCACGTGTGGGCGAACCCGCCGGAGGATGAGGTCCGGGTCGTACTCGTCTTCGGATTTATCCCAGACTCGCTCGCCGTCGACTGAGACTGTGAGCACGCCGTGGTCGCCGGTCACGAGCGCGACGCGTTCGATTTGCTGGCCGAACTGCTGGAGGAGCGTGTGTTGAATCTCCTCTGCGCGGTCGAGAAAGCCGCAGGGGACGCAGTACTCGATTTCGATGGCGGTCATAGGCGGTCGTACTCGTCGGAGACTGAAAAACGAGGGGGCGGCCAACACACCGTCGCCCGCGGCCAACACACCGTCGCCCACAGTCAGCACAGCACTGACCGCGGTCGGCAACAGTTATCGACCGAAGCCGGGTCGCCAGCGCAGTAAGACCACCGTGACGAGGAAGACGGCAGTCGAGAGGTCGTACGAGAGCGTCGTCACCGTGGCGGCGATGGCGGTTCCGCTCCCGAAGACGCTGGTCACGAGCGAGGCGACGATAGGCCACGAACACGAGACACAGGAAAACAGCCCCACGATGCCCGAGACGGCGGCTCCCGCCGCTTCGATGACCGTGTCGTAGACGAGGTACGCAAGCGCGGCGTAGCCGACGACGCGAGCGGGCATGAGGACGAGGTTGAACAGGTCACCGCCGTAGATGAGCGCTGGTCCCCATCCCGGAGGTAGGAACGCGACGCGGAGGCCGCCCGTGCCGCCCGGAACGGGAGTCGTGACGAGGCCCCCAGCGACCGCCAGCAGTGCGAAGTAGCCGAATCCGACCGCCGCAGCCTTTCGTCTCGTCGCTGTCGATGCCGGGGCGACTTCCGTGTCGAACAGCACCCAGAGACCGACGGCGACCCACGTCACGCCGTAGATGGCGTATCGCGGGGCTCCGACGCTCGCCTGCGTGAAGAGCAGATAGACGAACGCGAGAATCAGCGTGGTGTTGACCGCGAATGCGGCGCGGAAGAGTGTCGACCGCGACGGGGAGGGAAGTGCGCGTGCAGTTGCCATGGGTGAGTGGTTGGAGTCGTATCAGACCGCGAGCGTGTCCACGACGATTGCGAGGAGCAACATGCCGAGGTACGCGTTCGAGGCGTGGAAGGCGCGGAATGCGGCCGTGTCGTCCTGTTCGTAGTGCAGGCGGACGACGAAGTAGAGGAACACGCCGCCGAGAAGCAGGCTTGTGACGACGTATACCACGCCGAGTGCGTCCATGACGGCCAGTCCTGCGGCGGTGATGAGCGTCGCGCCCAGCCACCAGATGATGTGCTTGCGCGTCTCCGTCTCACCGCGGACGACCGGCATCATCGGGAAGCCGCCGCGAGCGTAGTCGTCCTTGTAGGCCAACGCGAGGTTGTAGAAGTGCGCTGGCGTCCACATGAAGATGACACTCGCGAGGACGAAGCCGCCGAGTCCGACGTTGCCCGTGACGGCCACCCAGCCGATGAGTGCCGGGAGCGCGCCCGCCGCGCCACCGATGACCGTGTTCTGGACGGTGTTCGGCTTCAAGATGAGCGTGTAGACGACGCTGTAGAACGCGATGGCGACGAGACCGAGGACGGCCGCCAGCCAGTTCACGGACGCGAACAGACCGACCGAGATGACCGTCAGCGCGATGCCGAAGGCGATAGCGTTGCGGACGGGAACGAGGTCGACCGCCAGCGGGCGGTCGCTCGTGCGTTGCATCCGGCGGTCGATGTCGCGTTCGAGGACGTGGTTGAACGTCCCCGACGCGCCGATAGACAGGACGCCACCGCCGAGCGTAGCGACCATGACCTGCGGCGTCAAGCCGGACGAGACGGTTCCTGCGAGCGCCATCGCGGCCGACGCGACGAGACAGAGGAGCCACATCAGCCGCGGTTTCATGAGACGGAAGTACGCCCACGCGGTCGCCTTCGCCCGAGCGACCGGGTCGGTCGGAATCGGCGGGCGTTCCCCGTCGTCTGCCAGCGGTTCGTCCATCGATGGCTGCTCTGCTGGTCGGTCGGTCGGGTCGCCGGTGGCTTCTTCGAGCGTCCACGCGAGCGCGACGAGAAGACCGCCGAAGATTCCCATCCCGACGACGAGGTGGACCGTCGAGAGCAGTTGGGTCGTGCCGGTCGTCGCGACGAGCGCACCCATTCCGGCCTGTACCGGATAGAGGACAGCCGCGACAGTCACCGCCGCTTTCACTCGGCGCGACGAGTCGCTCAGCCACGCCGAGACGAGCGTGGCAACCGAGAGCAGTCCGACGAAGACGGCTGCGAGGCGGTGCCCGAGCGCAATCCAACCGTCGGTCGACGTCGGAAGTGAGAGGCCGTCCCCGCACGCCGGCCACGCGGCGCACGCGGCTGTCGCGTCCGTGAGCGCCGTGGTCGCGCCGACGAGCAAGAGAAGATAGACCCCCATCGCCGTCGCGGCGAGGAGACCGTGGAACCTGTTCGAAGCGCGAGTCGTGGCCACGTAATTCACCTACGATTCGTTTGGACCGTCCCGTATTTAGGACCCGCGCTTTTTCCTACCGGACAGGTACCGAAAGGCCCATGGTATACAGGGGGTGGGTACAACCATCTGGCGTGAGAGTCGGTACGCATTTATGCGGTTGTTCCTAACTCCCGTTCAGCATGAGAAAGACGCGTTTCGCGCTCGCGTCCCTGCTTGCGACGGTCGCGATGGCACTTGTCGCCACCCCCGTTGCGGCGCAGGCGTCTGCCACATCGGAACTCATCAACCAGCTGAACGGGAAGCTCCTCTACGTAGCAATCCCGATTACAGTGCTGGTCGAGGCCATCCTCATCTATACGGTCATCAAGTACCGTAACAGCGAGCGCGCTCTGCCGACCAAGGAGAACCGGCGTCTCGAAATCACCTGGACTATCGCCACCGCGATTGTGCTGCTGTTCGTCGGTGTCGCGTCGTACGGTGTCCTCGCCGACGAGAACGTCACCCACCAGGGGAACGACATCGACATGAACGACGACCCCGTCGTCGTTACGGCGGAGGCCTACCAGTGGGGCTGGAACATGTACTACCCCGAAGAGGGCAACTTCACGACGGGTAACAAAATCGTCGTCCCGAAGGACCGCCCCGTCTACTTCCAGGTGACATCACAGGACGTGATACATGGATTCCACGTCCCGAAACTCGGCCTCAAGCAGGACGCGATGCCGGGTGCGACGGACACCATCAAGACCGTCGCCTACGAGGAAGGCACCTACCAGGGCTACTGTACTGAGTACTGTGGCGTCGCCCACTCGCAGATGTACTTCACGGTCGAAGTCGTCTCGCAGGACGAGTACCAAGACTGGCTCGACGAGCAGAAGCAGCAGAACTCCGGCCAGTAAGCGTCTCCTTCCTTCCACTTTCTCTCACTCCCGAGTTGCAACGCTGACTGTCGCTCGGTACGGAAACGGCAGTAGTTCGCGCTGCGTGAGAATGCGGTGTACCCTTAGCAGCGACGTTCGACGATACGGTCGATGATGCGCCCGCTCGAAAGCAGTTCGTCGTCGTGGGCGGGGTCACGAGGGCTCGCGCGGGCGACTTCGCAGTCGATGCCGCGCTCTTCGAGGGCCGACTCGATGGCGGCTTCTTCGTGGTGTTGGTCGTAGCCGAGGACGATGACGTCCGGCGCAATCTCCTCGATTGGGACGAAGATGTCGTCGGGATGGCCGAGGTGAGCTTCGTCCACCACGTCGAGGGCGGCGACCATGTCGGTTCGCTGTTGGTCGCTCAGGATTGGTCGTGGTTTGTGCGTCACGTTTGCTGCACGGGCGACGATGACGTGGAGTTCGTCACCCATCGCGGCCGCGTCCGAGAGATAGTGGACGTGGCCGGGGTGGAGAATGTCGAACGTCCCCTGTGCGATAACTCGTCTCATGTGTCCAGCTCCTCGTCGATGTCTTCCTGTGTGAAGTCGAAGAACGATTCCGGGTCCGGGAGGTCGACGTTGTAGACCGGCAGGTCGCGGACCTCGCCGGACTGGTCGAACACCTCCCAGTCGTTCTGGCCGTACGGTGCGCCGATGATGATGTGGACCGTGCCGCTTCCGAACGTATCGAGGTCCGCATCGCTCGGGCGAAGCACGCCGTTCGGGTGTGAGTGAACCGACCCGACCGCCCGGAAGTCGTTCGGCACGAGGTCGTTTCTGACCGTCGCACTGTACGGGTCGGAGACGGTCCCCGGGATGATGAGGACGTCAGTCACGACGAGACCATCGCGGTCGAGTCCGACTCGACGGGCATCTTCGCCGCGGAGCAGTCCCATGTACTCGTTGGGGTGGGTCTCCGCGGAGGCTTCGAGCGCGAAGTCGAGCGCGTCGGCGGCGATGCCGATGACCTCCCGCGACCGGAAGAGTCGCATATCGGTTCGTCGGCGGGCGCTCCATCTAAGAGTTCCGGAACGGCGACTCCTTGGCCTCGAGTTCTACCGTCATACTGAGGTACCCGCCACGCGGAACGCGACCTGTGACCCCGACCGCCACTGTCGCCGACCGCGTCTCCAACGCACTCGGGACAGACGACGCCCCGGACACCGTGACGGAACTCGAAGGAGGTCACGTTGGCCACGTGTACGTCCTCGACTTTGCAGACCGAGCGTCGGTCGTCGCGAAAACCGGGCCGACCCCGCTCGACGTCGAGGGACAGATGCTCGACTCGCTCGCACAGGCTGGCCTCCCGGTTCCGACCGTCCACCACGCGGACCCCGACCTGCTCGTCCTCGACTACGTTGCGGGCGACGACGACCTCGACGCGGACGCCGAACGCGACTTCGCCGCCCACCTCGCGTCACTGCACGACGAAAGCGCTCCCGAATTCGGGTTCCCGTACGACACGCTCTCCGGACCGTACCGACAGCCGAACCCGTGGACTGACTCGTGGATTTCGTTCTTCCGAGACCAGCGCCTCCGCCCGTGGTGTGAGGCTGCCCGGTCTGCTGGCCTTCCCGATTCGACCGCCGAGCGAATCGAGGCCGTCGCCCGCGACCTCGAAGACCTCGTCTCCGAGCCAACCGAACCCGGTCTCGTTCACGGCGACGCGTGGGTGGGGAACCTCGTCGTGCGCGACAGTCGCGTCGTCGCGTTTCTCGACCCGGCGTGTTACTACGGCCATCCGGAGGTCGAGCTCGCCTACGTCTACTGGTTCGACAGTGCCGGTGACGCCTTCTTCGACGCCTACGCCGAACAGCGGCCCATCGCCCCCGGATTCTTCGAGGCCCGAGCGCCCGTCTACGCGCTCTTTCCGCTCCTCGAACACGTCCGAGTCTTCGGGTCTGCGTACGTCTCGGACGTTCGAGAGGCACTGAACGCGATTGGATACTGAGCACCCCGAGAGGGAGGTATCGACCCGGGGAACCGAGGAAAACCACCTTTCGAACCCACGAAACGCTTTTGTAAAGCTTAACACTACCCCCGGACCTAGCGAACCTATGAGCGACGAGCACGCCGGGTATTCCGGCGCCGACTCGGGTCCGAATTCGGACTCACGACCTATCGTCTTCGATCTTGCACCGAATTGTACAGTCGACGACGTCGAGACCGACGCGTACTACCACGCAGTCGTCAACGGCGTGGTCGAATACGGCATCTTCGTGGACATCTCCGACTCCGTCTCTGGACTCATTCACGAATCGAACCTCTCGACCGACTACGAGGTCGGCGACCGTCTCGTCGTCCGTCTGGAAGATATCCGCGAGAACGGCGACATCGCGTTCGCGGAGGAGACGCCCGACGACTACCGAACACGGACGGTCGAACACGAACCGACGATTACGCCTATCTCCGACCTGACGGTCGGTGAAACGGTCACTATCGAGGGGACCGTCGCCCAAATCAAACAGACCGGCGGCCCGACCGTCTTCCGCATCGCCGACGACTCCGGTATCGTCGCCGCCGCAGCGTTCGAAGAAGCCGGCGTCCGAGCGTTCCCCAACGTCGAACTCGACGACGCGGTCCGCATGACCGGCAACGTCGAAGACCACGAGGGGACGCGCCAACTCGAAGTCGACGGCCTCACCCTGCTCGAAGGCGAGAAAGCCGACGACGTGCGCGCCCGTATCGAGGACGCGCTGGACGAACGCGCCGCACCCGAGCCGGTCGAACCGCTCGTCGAGTGGTCCGCGTTCGAGAAGCTCCGCGACGACCTCGAAGACGTTGCCAAACTGCTTCGCCGGACCGTCCTCGAAGGGCGTCCGATTCGCGTGCGCCACCACGCAGACGGCGACGGAATGTGCGCGTCGGTGCCGGTTCAACTGGCGCTCGAACGCCTCATCACCGAAGTCCACGACGACCCCGACGCACCGCGACACCTGTTCAAGCGCCTGCCGAGTAAGGCACCGTTCTACGAGATGGAGGACGTGACGCGCGACCTGAACTTCGCGCTGGAAGGCCGCGCCCGTCACGGGCAGAAGCTTCCCTTCCTCCTGATGCTCGACAACGGCTCGACCGAGGAGGACGTGCCCGCCTACGAGAACCTCGCGCACTACGACGTGCCCATCGCCGTCGTCGACCACCACCACCCCGACCCCGAGGCGGTCGACCCGCTTCTCGACGCGCACGTCAACCCGTACCTGCACGACGAGGACTACCGCATCACGACGGGCATGATGTGTGTCGAACTCGCGCGGATGATTTACCCCGACGTGACCGACGACCTTCGTCACGTCCCCGCCGTGGCGGGCCTCTCGGACCGCTCGAAGGCCGAAGTCATGGACGACTACGTCGCGCTGGCCGAAGCAGAGGGCTACGACCGCGAGGGGCTCCTCGACATCGGCGAGGCACTCGACTACGCCGCCCACTGGCTGCGCTACAACGACGGCGCGTCCATCGTCAACGACGTGCTCAACGTCGGCTGCGACGACCGCGACCGCCACGAGGAACTCGTCGAGTTCCTCTCGACGCGCGCCGAGCGCGACGTCGACCGCCAGCTCGAAGCGGCCGAGCCCAACCTCGAACACGAGCGACTCGACAGTGGTGCGAACCTCTACCGCATCGACCTCGACAAGTGGGCCCACCGCTTTACCTACCCCGCGCCGGGGAAGACGACGGGCAAGCTCCACGACCGCAAGGTCACGGAGACGGGCGAACCGGTCATCACCATCGGCTACGGCCCTGACTTCGCCGTGCTCCGCTCCGACGGCGTCCGCCTCGACATTCCGCGGATGGTCGCCGAACTGAACGAGGAAGTCGTCGGCGGCGGCGTCTCCGGCGGTGGCCACCTCGTCGTCGGTTCCATCAAGTTCGTCAGCGGCATGCGCGAGGAAGTCATCGACAGCCTCGTCGAGAAGATGGCCGAAGCCGACATCGACGAAGAACTGTCGACGACGGCGTAAGCCGCCGGCATCGCAGAACTGCCCGCGACTACGACTCCACGATTCATTTTAGTCCGCGAACTCGACTCGTCGGAGCGCCAGCAGTCCGACGAGTGCGGCGACGCCGACACCTGCGAGGAGGCTCACCGGTGGCCCGCGTTCGCTCGCCCGCCAGTCGGCCGCGAACACGCCCCGATAGTAGTCGGCCGCAGCGGGGTCGTCGATAGCGAGTGCGACTTCGCGGTTCTCTCGCGCGGAGTGGCGATTCCAGTTCATGCTTCCGACGATGGCCGTGTCGTCGGCGACGACGCCTTTCGCGTGGACTGCGCCGTACCGCCCCGCTGGTCGGGCGATGCGAACCGCGAGCGGGCTTTCGGTTCGGTCTGCCCAGTCGTTCAATCGCGTCGCCAGCGCGCGGTTCTCTTCTTCGACGTACCACGCACTGCCGAGCAGGAGACGGACGCGAACGCCACGCGCTGCGGCGCGCTTGAGCGCGCGGACGAACGGGCCGTCCGCTTCGACAGTCGGTTGTATGACGTCGATTCGGTCGGTCGCGTCATCGAGTCTGTCGATGACCGCTCCTTCGGCGTTGTCCGGCGCGCGCAGGACGGAGATGCGGTCGGCACGGACCGTCTCCGGAGCGACGCGGGTTTGGTACGTCCCGTTCGACACGTCTGTGACGACGAACTGGCGACCGACGCGGAACGTCTCCCACAGCCGGGTTGCCGGCAGTGAGGCGTCGTCTCGGAACGTGTTGGAGAGGTCGGACGCGATGCTGGGCGAATCGACGACGACACCCCACCCTCTGCTCTTTGCGCCTCCCGTTCCGGCGGGCTTCCAGTTCTCTGTCGTGACGAGCGCCCTGTCGTCGACGACGGCGTACTTCGCGTGATGAAACGAGTGCGGGTCGCCGACGACGCGAACGGTGACCCCTGCGGCGACGAGTCTGTCGAGCACGCGCGCGGATTGCTTCGGGAAGCCACCGACTGGCGCGTCGTCGACGAGGACTTCCACTCGGACGCCGCGCTCGTGGGCTGCAACGAGTTCGTCCGCGACGCGGGACGAGGAGACGACGTATCCAGCGAGCAAGAGCCGGCGCTCTGCGCTGCGGAGTGTCTCGATGGGGACCGCGGGAGAGTCGGGAAGGACGAACAGTGTGGCGTTCGCCTCGTGGTGAGTCGTAACTGGCTCTCTGGAGAGGGCTCTTGGCCACCACGACCACTCACCGTCGCGGCGGGTGAGAACCGCCCCTTCCTCGCTTCGGTCGTAGACGAGTCGGTCGGCGACGCGGCCATCGACGCGGAGCGTAATCGCCTCTCCACCGTTGGCGAGTTCGAGGCCGGGCGAGACGATTGGGTGGTCGGTGAGGGCTGCGGCTGCGTTCGGGTCCGATGCGACGGCGACGGGGCCGCCGGGTGCGACGAGAGAGACGCGCTGTTCGCCATCGTCGAGGGAGAGGTTCGCTCCCCTCGGGGCGTCTACGACGACGAACTCGCCGCGGTCGTCCGGCGTCGTCGGATTGGGGAGTGCGGCGGTGATACGGGCGTCGGGGTGGTCGGTCGCCGCTGCTATCGGTGCAGGCGCGACGGTGGCGACGACGAGGAGTGTGACGAGGACGACCCGATGGAACACACGCCGCGATGGGCCCGCTATGGCTCAAAAAGGTTCGCAGCCACTAGCTATCGCTCACGTGGATTGGACCGCGACAGAAAACGAAGCGTTTTCGTCTCAGACCGTCGCTTCGGCTTCGACGTCGTCACCGAGGAACTCGGCGGCGAGTTCGGCCTCGCGCTGGACGATGTACGAGCGGTCGTCGGTGTATTCGGCGGCGACTTCGAGGGCCGTCTGCGTGCCAATCTGGCGGAGCGCCCACGCGGCGCTGGCGCGCACGGAGTCGACGTCGTCGTCCGCGAGCACGTCCGTGAGCGGGTCGACGGCGCGGGTGTCACCGAGAAGGCCGAGCGAACGCGCAGCGGCCGAGCGCACGTTTTCGTTCTCCGTGACGAGTTTGTCCGCGATAGGCTGGGTCGCTTCCTCGGAGCCGATTTCGCCGAGCGCCTTGAACACGACCTTCTGGAGCGCCGGGTCGTTGTCGCTGTCGACGTAGTCGACGAGCATCTCGATGCCGTCTTCGGCGGCCATCTTCCCGATTGCTTTGATAGCGCCCTTGTCGCGGCGCTTGGCCTGGGGTTCGACGGCGTCGAAGGCTGCATCGTCGTTCATTCGCGTGAACGCCTCGATGCAGTACTCCTCCATGAAGTCGGACTGGAAGCTGTCGAAAGCGAGGGCAATCATGTCGACGTTGCCGCGCTTTTCGTGTTCCTTGAGCGCAGAGAGTTCCGGCGGGTAGTCCTTGTAGTGGCCGAGTACGTCGTAGAAGCCCTGCGCTTGGAGCTTCTCGCGGGTTTCGAGGTCGTCCCACTCTTGGGAGTCGTCGAGACCGGCCGTGAGGGCGTCGGTCACGTCGAGGAGGTCCGCGATGGTCTCTGCGTCCTCGTCGGCGTCGAGGGACGCCGCTTCGATAGCCTCGATAGCGTCGTCGATGGCGCTGTTGAGGGCGTCTGCGCCCTTTCCTTCGAGCGTGACGCTCGCGTCGAGCACGTCGTTGAGGTCCTCGACGAACGCTTCGACGACCTCGACGATTTCGCCTTCACCCTGTTCGGTCCACCGGGTGTCGGAAATCGTAGACGTAGCGTCTTCGAGTTCAGAAACGGCGTCTTCGGCGTACGGGCCGCGCTGGGCTTCGAGGTCGTCGCGAAGGTCCGAGAGGTGCGAGGAAAGCTCCTCGGCAGGGTCCTCGTCGTCTTCGTCGTCGGCCTCGGGCAGGTCGGCGGCGTCGATGTCTGCGTCGATGTCGTCGAGTGTGGCCTCGACGTCATCGAGGTCGGCTTCGGTCTCGGCCGCTTCGAGGGCCTCTTCGGCCTCGGTCAGACGCTCGTCGAGGCTCTCGGGCGAGAGTGCTGTCGTATCGTCGTCCCCGTCACTCATATGCCGGAAGTCCGTCCGTCTGTAAAAAGAGCGTTTCCCTTCGCTTCGCGTCGCGGCGGGCGGAGATGGGTGCCACCATGACGGGGTGTTTTTTGGCGTGCTCGCCGTCTCTTAGGGCGTGACCCACCCGACCGTCGCCGTCCCGCAACTCTCGGTCGCCGACCTCGACACGGCCGCGAACGAGGCAGCGATTCACGAGCGAACGGCCGCACTGCCCGACAGCGTCGACGTGGCGCTCTTCCCCGAATACGCCCTGACGGGCTTCGTCTCCGACACTCGTGCCTACAGCGCCGCGCTCACGACCGCGCAGGCGACCGAGACGCTCTCGGCGGTCGCCGCCGAAAACGACGTGTCCGTCCTCGCGGGCTACCTCGAACAGGCTGGCGAGACGCTCCACAACGCGGTTGCCTACGTGCGCCCGGACGGGGCTGCCACGACCTACCGAAAGCGACACCTCTGGGGCGACGAAGCCGCCGTCGTCACGCCCGGCGACGAACTCGTCACCGTCGAGACGCCCGTCGGAAAGACGGGACTGCTGACGTGTTACGACTTGAACTTCGTCGCCGACAGCGCGGCCATGACCGAGAAGGGCGTCGATGCGCTGTTCGTCGCCGGCGCGTGGCCCGCGGCGCACTCGGAGAACTGGCGGCTTCTCTGTCGCGCCCGCGCCCTCGACGGCGTCCGATGGCTGGTCGGCGCGAACCGGACCGGAACTGGCGGGACCGACCGCACGGGGGCCGCAGAGTCCGAGTACGCCGGCCGCTCCCTCGTCGTGAGACCGGACGGGGCTGTCGCCGCCGCATTGAATCGAGACGAACGCGACCTCGTGTGGACGCTCGACCCCGAGGTCCTCGCCGAGCAACGCGCGTTCGTCGGCTCCGTCGACTAGGAATGCGACCGACACGGCTCGAACGCTTATCCCTGCGGCCGCCTAATCCACGCCCATGAGTGACCGACGCCGGGACGACGACGTGCTCGATTTGCTCGACGAACTCGGTGACACGCTCGACGAACTCGGGACGGAGCTTCGTGAGGAGCGCGACCGTGAGGGTCGCCGCAGGACGCGAACACCGCAACCGCCGAGCTTCGGCGAGATACTCCGCTTTACCGAATCGTACACCATCCCGACGGTCATCGCCGTCCTCGAAGCGACTATCGCCTCGCTCGAACTCCTCCGGCGACTGATGCGCCTTTCGGACCCGTCTCGTGCGATGGAGGACACCCGAAACGACGTCGACGCGCGAATACGCGACGTGCCTCGAAGCGCCGTCACGGGCGTCGACCGCGCCCTGACGGAACTGCGAACCGCGCTCTCGGAAGCCGACCTGCCGTCGAATCCAGAGGCGCGAGACGTACTGGAGCGCGCCCGGTCGCTCGCGGACGAACTCGACGAGCGCATCGCCGACGCGGAACGGGAGCGAACCACGCGCGAGCGCCGCTGGCGGCAGGACGAACAGCGATTCGAGTCGCAGTGGCAGCGCGGCGGTGACGACCGGCGCGCCCGCGACGACGACAGCATTGAGCGCGGGACTGGCCCAGTCCGCATCGACGTGACCGAAGAAGGCTCTGACTCGGTCGACGACACGGAAGACGGCCCTAAAGTCGATGTCGACGCCGAGTTAGAGTCGATAAAGAAAGAGGTCAACGGCGATGACGGGAACGACGGTGACGACGGCGACGGCGACGACACGGCCCCGAGCGACCACTGAGTCGGTCGGGAAGAACCACTTACACTGGGACGATTACTGACGCGGCCCGAGTTCGACACGGAGGAGCCCCGAAACCCATCCTGCCAGCGCGATGAGTGTGAGCCCGACAGCGCCGGTAATTAACACGGGCGTCGTCTGCGTGGTCGTAATGAGCACACTCGCGGCGAACAGGAACGAGAGGACACCGACGAGAGCCAGCGCGCTCGCGACTGCGAGTCGCCACTGCGGGACGTCAGTTCGGCGACTCCCGAAGCGGAGTAACTGGGCAACTGCCGCGCCGACGACTCCGAGGCCGACGAGGTATGCGCCAAACACGAGGTCGAAATGACGCTGGACCGGCCCGAAGACGACTTCGAGCAGGTCGAAGCCGACGATGAGCAGGTAGCCCGGGATTTGGAACGGAGGGATTTGAACGCCGAACGCGAGACCGTACAACCCGGCCAGTACGGCCGTTGCGACGATTGTGTCGCGAGCGACGGTGACGCTGCGCGAATGATTCATACGCGACGTTGAACGTGTAGCAGCATCAACATTGGCTCCGGGAGAAACAACCCAGACTGCTCCGAACAGAAAACGGGAGACTGCGCGTGTTTAGACCGGCGTAAACTGGTAGCCGTCCCACTCCTGGCTCTCCGGCTCGCGGATGCCAGCACCGGGTTCGCGGAGTTCCTCGGCGTACACCGGTTCGACTTCGTCGCCGATTTCGACGTCCTCGGTCGTCACCTGTCCGATTGCGCGCACGGGTTCGCCGTCGACGTCGAACTCGACGATAGCGAGCGTGTTGGGCTGTCGAACGCCCGGTGGGGTCGCCGTCGACGTGGTCCACGTCAGGACCGTCGCCGTGTATTCGCTCAGGTCGACGGTACCGACTGGTTCTTCGCCGCCGGGACCGACCGGGTGGCCGGGGTAGGTGATGCTCCCGTCGGGGTAGCGGTACGCTTCCATCGGGGGGTTGTCGTCGGACATTATCGGGACTCCATGATGGTCGTGGTCACGCAGTTGCCGAAGCCGCCGACGTTGCACGCGAGACCGACGTCCGCTTCGACCTGTCGCTTGCCTGCGTCACCGATGAGTTGCTTGTAAATCTCGTACACCTGTGCGACACCGGACGCGCCGAGCGGGTGTCCCTTCGACTTCAGCCCGCCCGAGGTGTTGATGGGCAGTTCGCCGTCGCGGTCCGTGACGCCCTCTTCGACGGCCTTCCAGCCTTCACCTTTCTCGAAGAAGCCGAGGTCCTCCGACTGGAGGAATTCGAGGATAGTGAACATGTCGTGGAGTTCCGCGACGTCCACGTCGTCGGGTTCGAGGTCGGCCATCTCGTAGGCGATTTCGGAGGAGTTGACGACGCCGCCCATCGTGGTCGGGTCCGCGCGCTCGTGGACGACGTGGGTGTCCGTCGCGCCGCCGATACCGGAGATGACGGCGTAGTCGTCTGTGTACTCGCGCGCGACCGACTCGGGACAGAAGACGAGCGCCGCCGAGCCGTCCGTGATGGGACAGAAGTCGTAGAGGCGAAGCGGGTCGGCGACGATGGGCGAGTCGAGGACGGTGTCGAGGTCGACTTCCTTACGGAACTGGGCGTGTGGGTTGTCGAGGCCGTTCTTGTGGTTCTTGACGGCGACTTTCCCGAGCGATTCGCGCGGGGCGTCGTAGGTGTCGAGGTAGAGACGCGCCGTGAGTCCCGCGAAGGAAGGGAGCGTCACGCCGTGTTTGTACTCGGCCGGGTGCGTCAGCGAGGCGATGACGTCTGTCGCCTCGGCGGTCGAGCGGTGGGTCATCTTCTCGCCGCCGACGAGCATCGTCATGTCGGACGCGCCGGAGGCGACCGACTGCCACGCGGCGTAGACGCCCGCGCCGCCGGACGAGGAGGTCTGGTCGATTCGGGCGGTGTACGCCGGCATCGCCGCGAGGTCGTGGGCGAGAGCGTTCGGGACGCCGGTCTGCCCTTCGAACTCGCCGCTTGCCATGTTCGAGACGTAGAGGTGCTCGACTTCGTCGGGCGAGACGTTGGCGTCCGCGAGTGCTGCCTGTCCCGCCTCGGCGAGCAGTTCGCGAATCCAGGCGTCTCGTTGCCCGAACTGGGTCATCGATGCGCCGATAATCGCTACGCGGTCCATACGCGCACGTCGTCGCACCGAGATTTAAAACCGGGCAATCCCCTCGCGGTCACGCCTCGGCACCCGCTGTGGCTGTCCCTCGACCACGTCTCAAACCGTTTATCAGTCGGTCTTTCGAACGGGTTTCTATGGATATCGAACGCACCGCCCCGACTGTCGGCCTCGTCGGCTCGGTCCTTCTCGCGGCCGCCGTCGCGGTGCCAGCAGTCGCCGTCGAATCCGGCGCAGGCCCGATGGCCGCCTACTACGCCTCGGGGCCCGTCGGAATCGCTATCGTCGGATTGCTGGCGCTCGTCGAGGTCATCGTTCTCCTCTCCGGGCGACAAGAACGCACCGACCCCGCGACCGCTGCCGGTCTGGCGTTCGTTCTCGCGCTCACGATGCTCGGTATCTCGGCCACGTGGGCGTTCGCAATCGACCCGACGGTCCTGTTCAGTTTCCCCGAGCAGTACTCGTGGATTAGTTATCACCGCTGGAGCGTCCTCGGAGCCGCGTCGCTCCTCTTCGTCGGAACCGCGGGATACGCCAGAAGCGTCCTCTAAGCGAACCACAACGTCACTCCGACCGAATCGTCGCTGGAGCTATCTGTGGCTGGACTGCCACTGGAGACACCCCGACGGTGTCCCACGATTTTCCTCCCGACGAGTCGAAAGGCCCTTAACAGTCCGTGGATTAGGAAGGGGTGGACTAGGTCGGGCAGTTAGGCCCTGCTCTTCACCCGCGAAATAGGTCTTTAGCGGGGACCGAACACGGGCGCGTCCGGTCAGACCGGCGCGGGCCTCGGAAGCCAACGTAGAAACCTCGTCCTTCGGGGACAGCGGTTCCGCGTACCCCTTCCGCAGGGAAGGGTTCGCGCGGTTCATCGGTGGTACCCCGCCAGGCGCGGAAGCGAGCAGCGGACCATCGGACGTGCGTCGCTCGAGGGATCGCGGGGTGGAGAAGGCAACCGAGATTCCCCACGTCGGAACGCCGGGCAACCTCACTGTCCACCCATTCATACCTCATTCACACGCTGAGCGAGAGCGCCGTTACTCGTTCGATTCCGTGGTGACGTGGTCTGTCGTTACAAGAACAGCGTCGCTACTCACACGCCTCGGGTGTCGAAGCGGAAGTGACCCCGCTCAAAACGCGATTAGTTCTCGTCTTTCGCTTCGACCGTCTCCGAGTCGGACTCGGCGGCCGTCGTGGTTTCGTCTTCGTCTTCGTCCTCGCTGCCCTCAGCGCCTTCCTTCAGCTCCTCTTCGATTTCTTGCCGACCGCGGCGGAACTCGCCCATCGCCTGCCCGGAGGAGCGAGCAAGTTGCGGGAGTTTGTTCGCACCGAAGAGTAGGACGACGATGAGCAGGACGATGAGTAGTTCTGGGCCGCCGGGGAGCCCCGGAAACAGTGGGGTGGGTGTCAACATTATGTTCGGTTACGTTCGCGGGGAAGATAAGAGAGGCGGTCTGCCGCGCTGGCAGTTCGCGTCGTCGTGACACTCACAGAGAGCCGTACGGTCGCGCCTACCGGCAGTTGTGGCCGTTTCAGGGTGTGAAACGTGGATGCGAGTAGCCGCGGCACTGGAGACGGACTCACGTGTCGACACCGCGACAGCAATAGTGCCCCCGTCGGAGAGCGAGGGCCACTCGAAATCCTCGTGGTGACACCACCGAAGCCACCAGTGCCAGGACGATAGTTCTCGACGTTAGAGTCCGGTCATTACGTCGGTGCTACCGCACTCGGGACACTGTGTCATCGTCCCGAGTGACGACTCCACTCGACTCCACTCAGTACCACCCGAGACAGCCGAGTAGCCACACTTTCGGCAGCGAGACATCGGTTCTGAGGAACTGCTTGCCATACTGATTCAACTATCACGATTCCACATAGTCGTTACTCTGGTTGGTGGAAATGTACAGAAAAAAGACGGTCGTGTCGTGTATCAGGACGCGAGTTGTGCGCCGGTCGTCGCGCAGGTTGGTGTGCTAAACTGTGCAGACCGGCGGACCACCATCGCCGGACCCCGGTTGACCGCCGGGGTGTGAATCGTCCTGTCCCGGCGGCACGTTTACGTCGACGTTCGCGACCGCGTGCTGGAAGTAGCCGTCTCCGTAGACGGAACTCTCGTATCCGGCGTACAGTTCGAGTTCTTGGCTGGCGTCACTCAGCCGCCGGAACTCGTCTTGGTCGAACGTCACGACCAGCTCGCCGTCTTCGACAGTTGCGGACTCGGCGTCGAGCGCCCCGGTGGTCGCGTTCTGGAGGACGACCGACGAGGCGTTCACCGAATCACTGTCGGACGAGACCGACTTCCGGACGGTGACTGTCTCCTTCGCGGCGTGGGCTGGCGGGTTCGCCACCGTCACGTTTCCGAGATGGCTGTCGACGCGCCGAATGCGGTTGGTGTCCTCGGGTGCAACCGGCGAGTTGGCGTCGATGTACTGCGCGACGACCGTCCCGTAGAGCGTGTAGTCTTCGCTCGTGGTCGGGAGTTCCGCCATACTCCATCCGTACCGGTCCTCGAAGGCCCAGCCGGCCATGTACGAGTTGACGGTGACGTTGTAGTGAGCGTCCTCGTCGAGTTGCTCGCCGTTCACGTACACGTCTCGGACGACCGGACTGGCGTTTTCGGACGGGACGTACTCGTAGGAGACGCCGCTTACCTGCAGTTGTGCCTGTGCGCCGTAGTTGTCGTCCGTGGTCGAGACTTGACTCGCGAGGAGTTCCCGCAGTTGCTCACCGGTCATTCGCTTGGTGACGAGGTAGTTCCCGAACGGGAGCGAGGTGTAGACGTCGTCGTAGGTGACGTTTCCGCGGTCGATGACGAAGTCGCCGCGGATTCCACCGGCGTTCGTCACCGCGACGTCCGACCCGGTCTGGTCGCGGAAGGCGTCGGTGATGAGGTTGCCCCACGCGGTCTCGTCTTTGTAGTTGGACGTGAACCGCGAGTCGAGGGTCGTGTTGGTCTGACCGACGACTTCACCCAGCTGTGACGACCGCGCGTCGGAGACGATTGTCTCGGCGGTCTGGTTCACCGACGAATTCTCGTCGACCGTGACGAGTCGCCCACTTGCGAGCGAGACGCCGTCGTCGGTCACAGAGAGGTTGACCTCGCCGACGTATGCGCCGCGAGCCTCGGCCTCGACGATAGTGGTTCCGTCGACGGTCTTCGGGGCGTAGGCGACTTCGTCGTCACCGGTGACGATGAGGTCGATGTTGTCGGTGTTGCGCGCGAGTTCCTTGGACTCGGGAACGCCGATGTGGGCCGCTGCGACCACGACGTCGACGTTCTTCTCGTCTTTGAGCTTCGTCGCAACGCGACTCCCGACGCGGGAGAAGTCGGCGACGCGGTATCCCTGTTCGTCGAAGTCGACTGCCGTCTTCGACTTGATGGCGTCGTCGACCAGACCGACGACGCCGACTCGGACGCCGTCACGCTCGACGATGGTGTAGTTCTTCGTTCCCGGGATGCCGCTACCGTCCTCGTGGACGACGTTCGCGACCAACCACGGGAACTCGGAGGCGGCGCTGTAGTTCTCGACCGCGCCGAAGCCGTAGTCGAGGTCGTGATTACCGACGACTTCCGCGTCCGGTCCGAGTGTGTTGAGCACGTCCACGGGGACACGCCACTGACTCGTCGGCGAGAAGGAACTCGGACTCACCTGGTCGCCGCCACCGACGACGACGGTCGGGTTATCGTGTGCCTGCCGCCGGTCGTTGACGACGCCGACCAGCCGACCCATCCGCGTCGGGTTCGACGCGGCGGTCTGCACGTCGTTGTACGTCAACACCGTGAGTGTCGTCGCGTTCGTTGCGTTCGTGGTCGCGTTCGTATCGACGTCCGCCGGAGCGGTGGGACCGGCGTTCGTACCGGCCGGGCCCGCGGTCAGAGCGGCCGCAGGCGACGTCGTAGCCACGAGAAGCAGTACTGCTACTGTGAGTATGGTTCGAAGGGTATCGGAACGTGATTCCACTGCGTTCGTTCGTGTTCGATAATTTAAGAAAAAGATGACGGCCGATTGCGATTTCGGGCGTACGTACTGCTATGTATCGCTCCATATGTGGGATGTTTAGGGATAGCTATATTTTCTTCAATCTTGGTCAGTACCTTACCATGGAGAGAACTAGTCGGAACTCTCAGATCACCTGTGAAGCCAGCAATAAATCACAGCTTCTACCGAGCATAGAATAGAAAANAGAAAACAAGACACGCTTTGACATACCTCGATTGAGTTGGTTCCTTTGAACTATGCGAAACGTCGAACAAACCTTATTTTCTTTTGAATATCATTCTACACATAATGGTTGGTGAGGGGCCAAATGGCGATGGAGAAGATCTGACTAGCCCCAAAGAAGAATATGAAAGTGCAAAAGTTCGCTTTCAAGAGCAACGTGAGACGTTCAAAGAGTTCTCTAATGAAAGTCTGAAAGTGTTCCGCCTCTCTGTCTTACTTATCGGTGTTCCTGTTGCAGTTTTTGGGGCTATCAATCCCCAATCTGTAGGGGACCTTTTGGACTCAGTTTACTCAACAGAGTGCGCAGTTCAGTCTTTCTCGTTCTGTATTGCAGATATGGGAGCGGTCACAAACCTAACAATCCCAGCCTTTCTTCTCACAGTTCTGCTTCATATTATGGGAAGTGGGTTTGAGTCGCGGGGAGTACACAATGAGACGAACCCGAGCGACATTCATGAGGTCAGGAATTCAAATCTCGGGAGCGATGATTTCTACAGAGCAAAGTTGCGTACCTATGAGTACCGAATTGAAGAAAATGATAGAATAATCTCAGCAATTGAGTTCATTTTAGGCTTTGGAAAGTTCATGTTTGGCACAGCCGTTTCTGGAGTTACCGCAATAGCGTATACTCTTGTCTTCAACCGTCCCTTTGAGGGGCTATGGGTGTTCTTTGCCCTAGTGATTCTTTTTGTTTCCAGCAGAACATTTCCTCTCTCATACATACGAGCTGATGGTGGTGTTCCATGGTCCTTTACACCTCTTTACCCACGAAGAGAACAGCGGAATCAAACCTTTGACCGGTCCAGTGAGGAGTAATCGCACAATACAACTCTGGTATATTGTGTGCCCGTTAAATCCACAAATTAAATATCGGATTTTTGTCCATAAGTGGCCCCAGCCGTATATTTTTCGAATGCCATACATTTTCTACGACTTCGCCGAAATTTGATCTCAGCCGCTTTTTACTTCGTTAATTCGCACTGGCAGCATCTTCTTGCATTCTTGACGCGAAGGACAGCCTATGGAGTCCGTATCGGTGCACGGGGTGGCAGTCCCGGCGTTGGGACTCGGAACCGCCCGCATGAGGGGTGACGAGTGTCGGCAGGCGGTGACGGCCGGGTTGGAACTAGGGTATCGGCATATCGACACCGCGCAGATGTACAAAAACGAGGATGCGGTCGGCGACGCGGTGGCCCAGTCGGACGTCAACCGTGACGAGGTTTTCTTGGTCACGAAAATTCTCCGGGGGAACCTCCGATACGACGACGTGCTGGATTCTTTCGCGGAGAGCCTCGAACGCTTGCAGATGGAGTACGTGGACTTGCTGTTGATTCACGCTCCGAGTCGGTCGGTCCCCGTCAGTGAGTCGGTGCGGGCGATGAACGAACTGCAAGAGCAGGGAGCGGTGAAACACATCGGCGTCAGCAACTTCTCGGTGAACCAGTTACGCGAGGCGATGCAGGCGTCCGTGACTCCGATACTCACCAATCAGGTCGAGTATCACCCGTTCAAGAGTCAGCCCGACCTCTTGGAGTTCTGCATCGAAAACGACGTGTTGCTGACGGCGTACAGCCCGTTGAATCTGGGGTCCGGGCTGGCGGACGAGACGCTCCAAGAGATAGCGGACCACCACGGAAAGACGCCGGCACAAGTCGCCCTGCGGTGGCTCGTCCAACAGGAGTACGTCGCTGCAATTCCCAAAGCGTCTCAGGAGCACCACTTGGCGGAGAACATCGACATCTTCGACTTCGAACTGTCCGAAGCCGAGATGGAGCAGGTCTTCGAGCTGCAAGGCGGGTTGCTCACCCGGCTTCGCTCGTTGCTTCAGTTGTGAGCTCGGCGTCTGACGACTCCTCGTTTGGTTTCGTTCAGAACGTGCGCCGGCCGGGACTGAGCAAACCGAAGGTTTGCGAAGGTCGGTGAGGCGAGGCCTCACCGGGATTGTGAACTACGCCGAGACGTTCCTGCTCGCTTCGCTGCGCGGGCTGTGACTTGCAGGGTTCAGAATCCCTCTGGGTCGCACTTCTTCACTCCACGGAACTCGGAGTCTAACGACTCCTCGTTTGGCTCCGTTCAGAAAGTGCGCCGGCCGGGACTGAGCAAACCGAAGGTTTGCGAAGGTCGGACGGCAAACGACCGCAGGGAGTGCGCCGGCCGGGATTTGAACCCGGGCCATGAGCTTGGAAGGCTCAGGTCCTGCCACTAGACCACCGGCGCTCACTCGTTACACTCGTTCGCGCCGAGCCTCGACCGACCTTCGGTCGGCCGAGACACCGGCGCTCTGAGGCAACGTCTATTCCTTCATTCTCGACGCCCCAATAAGGATGTTACCTTTTTCGTCAGGCGTCCGTGTCTCCCGATTTTCCGGGGTTATCGGGCTTCTTCTCGTCGTCTTCGCCGAATTCGTACTCTACCTCGGCTTCGGCGTCGCCGTCAGTCACTTTCACCGTCACCTCGTCGGCGTCGGGGATGGTGACAACGAGTTCCCCGTCGGCGTCTGTCGTCCCAGCATCTTCGCCGTTCACGCTGACGGTGGCGTTCTCGACGGGCGTTCCGTTCTGGGTGACCACGAGCGTCGCGTTCTCACCGACTGTGACGTTGCCATCGAAACTCGCGGTTAATGCTGCGTCCGAGGATTCGTCTTCAGATTCGCGCTCGCCTTCGGATTCGGCCGCATCTGCGCCGACGTCCTCGATGGGGACGTTCGTCCCGGACTCGCTGATGACGGGCTTGAGGATGTACTTCCCACTGTTGCCAGCCTTGAACGCGGTGATGTCGAAGACGAAGTCCACGTCCTCACCGTTGCCGACTTCGAAGTTCGAGTTGAGGTGGAGCTTGTTGCTCGGAAGCTTGACGTTCACCTGCTCGCCCGTCTTGAGCGTCCCGTTGACCTCGCCCACGTGGACGAACACCTTCGTGTAGTTGCCTTCGGGCACGTCGTAGCTACCCACGAGCGATGCCTTGTCGCCCTGCAGTTGGGTCAGGTCCACGGTCACGTTGTCGACCTCGTAGGTGACTTTCTCACCGTCGCCCGCATCGTCGTCTTCTGCTTCGGCTTCGCTGTCTTCTGCTTCGCTGTCTTCTGCTTCCGCTTCAGCTTCGGCCTCCGATTCGGCCTCGGCCTCGACCTCGGCGTCAGCGTCGGCAGAGGCGTTCGCCGAGCCATTGGCCGTCACGACGGCCGTTCCAGTGGCCGTCATCGTGGACGAGTCGTTCGCGGTGGTGTTCGCGTCCTCACCAGATTCCTCGTCAGATTCGCTTTGTGCTTCAGCTTCGGCCCCCGATTCGGCTTCGGCCTCGACATCGGCGTCAGCATCTTCGGCGTCACCATCCGAGTCACTGTTTGCCCTCATCAACGTCACGCGCTCGATGGTGACGTTGAGGTGTTCGAAGTCGGCGATTGCGTTCTGCTCGTCGCTCACGTAGAAGTTCAGTGTCCCCGTCTGGGTGGCTTGGTCTCCAGAAGCGGTCCCGTCACTGTCGGAACCAGACGGCGCATCAGTCAGTGTTCCACTCCCGCCTGCACACCCGGCCAAGAGGACCAGGAGTGCGACGAGAACAGTCGCAAATCTGTGAGTGTTCATCGTAACAGACAGTAGTCGCTCCAAGAACTTGAGGGGAGTATTTACGAACCCCGAATTTCCTTGGATTTCGCCGAATTACGGGGTCAATAACCCGGATAAACCGTGTTAGTCGTCAGCGTGGGAGGCGTTGAACTGCTTTGCTTTCGCCAGCAACTCCGGCGAGATGCCGGGCACGTCCGCCTCGCCGACAGCGCCCTCGGCGCGAATCTCGTCGAGGCTCTTCGGGAACTCGCGGAGTTCCATGTGGATGGCGATACCGGCTTTTGCTCCCTTCCCCATTGCGACGGGAATCTGGTTGTGCCCGGGTGTGATGTCGCCGACGGCGAAGACGCCCTCGACGTTCGTCCGGCCGTGGTCGTCGACCGGCACCGTCTCGTCGTCGTTCAGTTCCACGCCAAGTTGTTCGAAGAGCGCCGTGTTGTACTCCGAGCCGTACATCGCGAAGCCGCCCTTGTACTCGCGGACGCTCCCGTCTTCGAACTCGAAGCTCTCCAGCCAGCCGTCGTCGCGCTTGTTCATGCCCGAAATCTCCTCGGAGACGATATCGACGGGGTGTGCGCGCACGAGTTCGTCCGTCTCGTCGGACCACGACGGCTCCTCACCGCGAAGGAGGATGTCGACGTCGTCAGTGAAGTTGAGCATAATCATCGCCACGTAGGCCGCGGAGTCAGAGTGGCCCATGACGTACACCGACTCGTCGACGAACATGTAGGCGTCACAGTGGAGACAGTAGTGCAGTCCCTTGCCGGTTCTCGGAAGTGGTGGTTCGGGTCGCTTGTCGTTGAACCCGACGCCGAGAACGACGCGCTCGGCGACGAACGCACCGTCGTTAGCGACGAGACGGAATCGGCCGTCGTCCAACTGCTCGGCCTCGGTCACGAAGTCGCGGTGGATGTCGGTCCCGTAGTCTTCGAGTTGGGACCGGGCGGTTTCGAGAAACTCGTTTCCAGAGACGTCCTCGGTGACGCCGATGACGTTGTGGGTGTCGAGCATCATCGCCGCGCGGCCGCCGCCGCGGTCGACGAGCGCGGTGTCGTGTCCCAGTCGCGTCGTGTAGAGCGCAGTTTGCAACCCGGCAGGGCCGCCACCTACGACGACAACCTCGTACTCCTGTCGTTCGTCGGCTTCGGTCATACAATCTGATTTGTCGCACCCGTCTTAAGCCCACACCTCCTGTGCGCTCGCAGTATCCACTCGCCTCGTGTTACCAACAGTCGTGGTAATCGAAACGGCCGCCGCTTACAACCCGGAGACGACGGCGTAACAGTTCCCGCTCGAAACCCGCGATTCGACGACGGACAGGTCGCTCGCGGCGAGGTCTTCGTCGAACTCGTCGGGCGCGTAGATGTGGTAAAAGCGGGGGACAGTCTCGCCACCGGGGAGCGTCCAGTCCACTTCGGTGTCGAAGCCGTCCTCCCGGTCGAAGGTGTCGTGGGCGGTGCTCCACGCGCTGACGACCGCTCGCCCGTCCGAATCGAGGACGCGCGCGAGTTCGTTCAGGCTCTCGACGCGAGTCTCTCGGGGGGCGAGGTGGTGAAGCGTCGCCACGTAGACGGCCAAGTCGAAGGTGTCGTCGGAAAAGGGGAGGCGCGCCGCGTCTCCCTGCACGAGTCGCGCCTCGAAGTCTCGCTCGCTCGCCCGCGAGGTCGCTTCGAGCAGTAAGCCCCGACTCACGTCCAGTCCGACCACGTCGGTTGCGTGCGAGGAGAGTAGTTCGACGTGTCGCCCGTTTCCACACCCGAGGTCGAGCGCGCGGGTTGCAGGCGAGTCCGCCGTCGACTCGGTGACGAACGACTCCACTTCGGGCCACGGGTACTCGCGCGTGGACGCGAAGTGCGATGCGATGCGGTCGTACGTCTCGCGAACCGCCGCTCGGGATTCGTCCATGTCGGTCGATGGAGACACCACGACAAAGACCGCACGGGTCGCCGCCGGTGTCACAGTCGGACGGAGTGTGAACACGCCGCACC
This sequence comes from Haloferax larsenii JCM 13917, assembly GCF_000336955.1. Taxonomy (GTDB): domain Archaea; phylum Halobacteriota; class Halobacteria; order Halobacteriales; family Haloferacaceae; genus Haloferax; species Haloferax larsenii. The sequence goes on from NZ_AOLI01000006.1 coordinate 195,690, forward strand.
ACGTCACCCGCACCACGACACCGCCTCCCGGTCGTGCAGTCAGATGAAGAGGAAGACGGCGTAGGTGAGTATCAACAGGACCGCCGCGTGTTTGATGCCGTCGGCGACCTGCCCTTCGCCCAGCTGGCCCGCGATGAGGCCGGAACAGAGGCCCTGAATCACCGAGAGGTGGTAGAACAGGACAGTGTAGGCGGTCGTGTCCACGTCACGGAGACCGGAGAACGCCCCCGACGAGACGCCGGCAACCTCGCCAGCCCCGACGTTACCGGCGCTCGCCTGTTCGACCGCAGGGATGAACGAGACCGTCAGAGCGACGACGATGCCGAGGAAGACGAAAAACGAGATGTAGATGACGATGAGGTAGGTGACCATCTCCTGTCGGCGTTCGCGGGCGAGACGGCGACTGTCCTGTGCCTCGTCGGCCGCGATTCGGAGCACGGGCGCGAGGTCGCCGCTCGCGCGCATGGCGTTCGTGATGAGCGTGACGGAGCGCGAGACCATCGGACTCTGCGTCCGCTGGTCCATCCGATGGAGTGCCGTCCGGGCGTCTGCGCCCCAGTCGATGTCGCGGACGGTGCGCGAAATCTCTTCGCCGAGTGGTCCGAGGTCGGACGACGACACGCGACGGAGGCTCTGAATAATCGTCAGTCCCGCCTCGTTGACGCTGGCGAGCCGGTCGAGAAAGTCGGGCATACTCCGCTCGATAGCCCGAATCCGGCGTTTTCGAACCTCGTGGACGCCCGCGATGACGAGCAGCGCGACGATGGTCGCTTCGACCACGTGGCGGTCGACCGCAGCGACGATATCGGCGGGCGGCATGCCGGGTGCGACGTTCGACTGGAAGACGACCCAGGCGATACCGAGCGGGGCAGTCACCACCAGCGTCGCGGCGGGGTAGCGACTGAGCGTTTCCAGCGGGCGATTGAGCCACTTCCGGACCCAGTACAGACGGTCGTAGGCTTCGAGTAGCTCCCGATTTCGCTGTACCGTCGTCGACTCTCCGCCGTCTGTCACCGAGTGTTGTTGGCCCGCCTGCACCCCGCCTGCACTCAGCACCGAGTCGCCTGCCGTGCTCTCGTCGTCGGTCGCGACCGTTCCGCGAAGTGATTGCGTGACGCTGTCGATGTAGACGACGAAGCCGAAACTCGCCAGCGGGATGCCGACGTAGCCGACGAATCTGATGAACGTGAGCGTCTCCGCGAGGACGAGGCCGATGACGACGAGGACGGTGATGAAAAACAGCGGGCCGGCGACGAGGACGGTGACGTACACCTCGGCGAACGTCGAGAGGAGTTCGAGGTACTGTTGTTGCTGTGCCTCCGCTTCCGCTTCGAATCGCTCGTACTGCTCGTGGAGGAACGACGAGAGGTTCCGACCGCTTCCGAGGACGCTCGCGAGGTTCTCCGCGAACTCTTCGAGACTCGGGCTCGGCGTTCGCTCGGACATCGTCTGCAACGCGGTGAGCACGTCGGTTCCGAACCCCTCCATGTCGCGGACGACGATTGCGACCTCACGTGCGGCTTCTCCGTACACGGCTTCGTTCCGCGCGAGCGTTTCGAGCACCTGCGGAAACGGCATCCCCGAGCGCGACAGCGCGAAGATGAACGCGACCGTTCGCGGCATCGTCGCCTCGATTTCGGTCGAGCGGGTCTTCGTCCGCTCGGTGAGGTAGTACCACCGAATCCAGTACACGCCGAGCGAGAGGAGAGCGCCAATCGTCGCACTGGAGAACAACAAGAGGACGAACAGGTCGCGAAGCGAGAGTTCGTCGAGCGTCGTGAGGTTCCCGAGGAACTGTAGCGCCGGGGGAAGGCCCGTCCGAATCGCCTCGCCCGAGACCGAGAGCGCCTGAAGCACCCCTCCCGCGGCGTAGACGCCGAAGATGCTCCCAGCGATACCGAAGACCGCGGCCATGAGGAGCGTTCGGGATGCATAGACGCGGTGGGTCACATCGACGTGGGCAGCGCGGAGTCGCCAGCGCTGCATGCGCCGCCGTGGGTTCTCGTTTGCGACGTAGAAGCCGAAGAGTGGGAGTGCGACCTGCGAGACGAGCAAGTCGGCGCGGCGGCTTACCGGGGCGAGGACGACCGGTAAGACGAGAAGCACCGCGGCGACCAGCGGGAGGTAGTACAGGCCGAAGTCCATCTCAAAGCCCCACGCCCGCGTCCGAAAAGTCCTCATCCGCCTCGACGCGCTTCATCACGTCGCCCGAGTCGGCGTAGTACTCGTTGATGAGGGCGGTAAAGCGCCGGTAGTCCGAGACGTCTTTGTCGAGCAGGTACTGGAGGAAGCGCTCGCGCTGTCGGAGTTCGCGTCGGAGTTCCGTCCGCGACCACCCGTTTTCGCGTTGAATCTGGTCGAGAAGCGAACTGTCGTTTTGGTCGAAGGAGTCGTCTTCGGGGTCCCACGAGAACGCCGCCGAGTAGTCGAGTTCGCCAGTTCGTTGGTCGATGGTCCCGATTTCGCCGATAGCCTTCGACCGGCGCACACGCTCCCCGTCGAGGCGGGTGAGCGTCTGGACACACAGTAGGTCGAGCGACTGGACCATCGCACGCGGGACGTTGATTGGCTCGTTTTCCAGTCGGTTGATGACCGTCTCGATACTGTCTGCGTGCATCGTCGAGAACGTCGTGTGGCCCGTGTTCATCGCCTGAAAGAGCGTCACGGCCTCGTTCCCGCGAACCTCTCCCACGATGATGTACTCGGGGCGATGGCGGAGCGCCGACCGCAACAGGTCGTACATCGTGATGTCGGTCCCCTCGTGGATGCGGTCGCGCGTGACCGACGACAGCCAGTTGTCGTGGTAGAGTGCCAGTTCGCGGGTGTCCTCGATAGAGAGGACCTTCGACCGCGGAGGCACGAACATCGACACCGCGTTCATCGAGGTGGTCTTCCCGGACGCGGTCCCGCCAGCGAAGATGAGGCTCTTGTTGTTCTCGATACAGAGCCACAGGTACGCCATCTGCTCGATAGAGAACGTCCCGTATTCGACGAGGTCGATGGGCGTAAACGGCTCTTCGGCGTACATCCGGATGGTGAACGCCGACCCGCGTGGAGTCACCTCTTCGCCGAGTGCGAGTTCGGCGCGGGCACCGTTCGGAAGCGTCGTGCCGAGTACCGGGTCGCCGACGCTGATGTGACGACCAGACCGTTGGGCGAGTCGGATGACGAAGTTGTCGAGTTCCTCCTTCTCGAAGACGACGCTCGTCACGATGTCGGTGTAGTCGTCGTGGTAGACGAAAAGCGGGAGGTCGTACCCGTCACACGAGATGTCCTCGATGTGTGGGTCGTGCATCAAGGGGTCGAGGCGACCGTACCCGTGGAAGTCGCGCCGAAGGTAGTACAGGAGCGTGTAAAACGAGTTCATGTCGAGTTCCAGCCCGTACTGCTCCAGCAGCGTCGTGAGCTCCGAAATCAGGGCGCTCTCTTGTGTGGGGTCGGCGTTCTGACGATACAACAGCGGGTCGCGGATGTCCGTGCGGACGCGTTGGAGGAGTTCGGCTTCGAACGTGCCGAGGTCGGGTTCGACCACGTGGTACTCGTGTGCGGTCGCGTCCGTATCGTAGGTGATGACTACGTACGCGAACGGGGCGTTCACCCAGTAACGGTCGATTTCCTCGTGGTTGGCCGGAACGTCGAACGACCCGAGGGGAGTGTCGTCCGGATTCAACGGCCGGACGTCGACCTGTGACCCGCGAAGCATCTCTGCGGTGCGCCGGAGGAGGCGCTCGGTCTCGGCCGCGGCCGCATCGAAGTCGCCGTCGCGGAGGAGACGGAAAATACCCCGTTCGGGAGGGGTCTCGATAGGCTGTCCCGCGTCGTTCGCAGTATCTCGTTGCATCGTCACCCGAATCAGTCGGTTGGGTGGTATGGTCGGTCAGAACTTAAATAGTCCCCGCCGTCCACTGTCAGGCTCGCTCCACAGTCAGGAGGACACCAGCGAAGACGAAGAGGAGAACCACGCCGAGCGGGACCGGAATTCCGGGGAACCCGCGGGTAGCGAGGAGGTACGTCGAGGCGGCGAGAACCACTCCCGCGAGGCCGAGAAGCCCTCCAAGCACTCGAACCGGGTCGACAGGCCCGTCCTCGACGCGCTCTTCTTGGGTGTAGTACACGACCGAAAAGAGGACTGCAATCGCCATCACCGCGGCACCGACCGACCACGCTTGATAGCCGACGGCGATGGACTGGCCGGCTTGAAACGCCGCGGCGGACAGCGGGTCCGACAGGGCGATTCGTTGGGCCACGTCGATTCCCCACGCGAATCGGACCTGAAAGAACGGAAACCGGACGAAAAGCAGGCTTCCGCCGGCGATGTTCGGAGAGTACATCAGATTCCACGGGAGGAGTGCGCAGAGCCACGTCGCGACGACCGAAAGGGCACCCGCGTGTTCGGAACGGACCCAGACCATACCGAATGGCCACGTGCCGATGGGTAAAAGCTACCGACAGTGGTGACGACGACACCGCGTCGTCGGGGACGCCGCAGTCACTCGATACTCACGTTAAAAGCCCGACACGCAAATGGCGTCACGTTAATAGGTGGCGCAATATAACGAGAGGTACGGAATGCGGCGTGACTACTTCGAACTCGACGTCCGTGACGTCGATTGGTACGGGGAAGACGAGCCCCCTCTCCAACCGACGGTTTCTATCGACTTCTACGGCCCCGCCGAGGAACTCCGAGAGCGGTTCGTAGGCCCTGACGGTGAACTTCTCGCTGCCGAGGAACTCGACGCCACACTGCGCTTGCAGGGACCCGTCGACGACCCGGAGACGACAGGGGTCGTGAGCGTCACGAACCGGGTGACCGGGGATTACGTGATGGAACTCAACGCACCTGCAGAGGACGTACTCCAGTTTATCGGTGCTGCGCGCGAGTACGGCCGAACCTCCGACGGCGACGACGGTCGATACCGTGTCGACGTCGCAATCGAGGGCGACCACTTCGAGACGTTCGAGAAGTCCACGTTCCTGGTCTACGACGTGGACGGAAACCTGCTTCGCGGCCAGAGTCTCATCCCCTCTGGGGTCGAACTCTAGGTAACGACAATTACACTCGTTCGTGTCAAAACGGGCGGTAAACCACGTCTTCTTTATCGATTGCATGCACAGAGGACAGCGTGAGGAACGTAACCGATCGCACACGTAACCCGTTCGACATGCGACCGTCGTGTGACCAGTTCGTCCCAGGATACGGTGACGCGAACGCCGACTTTCACGTCATCGGCGACCACCCCGGTGTCCACGGGGGCGTCGAAGCCGGTGTCCCGTTCACGGACGAGGCGGGAAAACGCCTCCAATCGGCACTTCACGAGGCGGGTCTCCTCGACGCGACGGGCGACGAACCGACGGTGGACGCCACGTTCTTTTCGTATCTCCACATGTGCGTCCCCGACGGCCAACCGACGAAAGCCGACTACACCGATATGGAGCGATTCTTCGACGCTGAACTCCGCGCTATCGCCGCACACGTCCTCTTACCGGTGGGTGCCGTCGCGACCAAACAGGTCTTGGAGAATTACTCCGCAGTCGCCTGGAAGACCGACATCGACATGGACGCACTCCACGGGACGGAACTCCGCGGAAGTGGCTTTCTCATCGTCCCAATCAAAGACCCAATCGAGTGGGACGACGGCGACCACGACGAACTCGTGAGCAGTTTGGTGACGCTCCAATCGACCGATTTCCGCCGCGAATCTGACCTCGGTCGATTCATCCCCGGTTCCGACCCGTACCTGGTCAGATAACCTCTATTTTTGCCGCATTCGGGGCTTGGTCGTACGATTTTTAGAAATCATCACGATTCTACCTTCTGTTCGTCCAGTAAGAACCATGATGGTTGTTAGATGTTCAGTGATTTGGGCTAAATGGGTCACATAATGGCACATTTTGACAGTGCTTCTGGATGCCATGGTTCTAATTGGCGGAAACAAAGGACTTTTTACAACCAGTGTCAAATGTGCAGTTGACGCGCGTGGTTCGAGTAACTCCGCCGGGCGCGTCAGGCAACTGTGAGATTGGTGCTCCTCGCAGTGGCTTGGTCAGTCCGGGGACCTGCGCTCGGCCGCGGTCCCCGCTCTTTACTCTCCTAAGAGCGATAGCTCGATACGTCCGTTGCTCGTCAACACCGTGAGCGTCGGCCCGCCGTCTCCGAGCGTCCCATCGACGTGTGTTCTGGAGATGCTGGCATCGGCCAGCGAGAGCCCACTCACGTCGATAGACTCGGTCGACGTTTGGGCGACGAGTTCGGCGTCCAGGTCGCTCGCGAGCGCGGCGTCTATCTCCCCGTTCGACGTCTCGATGCTCGTATCGCTGCGAATCGAGAACACGTCGACCGTTATCGACCCGTTTGTCGTCCGTACTCCGTCGAGGCCGGCGACGCCGCGAGCCGAGACACTCCCGTTGCTGGCTGTCGCATCGACGAATCCGTCGACGCGCTGCACGTCGATGTCGCCGTTTGTCGTCTGGACTTCGAGGTCGCCCGCGGTCCGGCGGACGTCGACAGAGCCGTTCGACGTCGACGCGTGAGACACGGGAAACGCCGACGGAACACGGATTTCGAGTTCGACGACGACAGGCTCGGGGTCGTCGCCGCGGACGACTCGCTCCACTGTCAGCGACTCGTCACCGCCGATATCGACGCGAACCGAGTCGAGGTCTTCCGTGACGAATCCGCGTTTGACGACCCGTACTTCGACGTCGTTCTGCTCCCACGGTTCGATGGTGACGGTTCCGTTTCGATTTCGCACTTCGAGCGATTCGAACCCGTCCGGGGAGACGACGCGTGTCTCCGCTTCGCGCGTCTCGATACTGGGCGCAGTACACCCTGCGAGTGACGCGAGTCCGAGCGTGGCACCGCCTGTGAGAAACGACCGCCTGGAGGGCTTTCGCATGCTCTATCCGACGGGTTGAGTCATTGAAATTAGTACCGGATTGAGCGTTCAAACGCGGTCGGCGACCCTTTTCAGCGCGCCAAGCCCGTGTTCTTCGATTGGGGTGCCGTGACCCATTGCGACGACATCGACCGGCGGACACCGCTCGGCGAAGTCGCGGATGCTGGCGCGATTCGCGTCGGTGTCGGCGGTGAGTAGCCACGGCGAGGGAACGAGTTTCCCGCCGGACTCGCGGACCATGTCGCCGACGAACGCGACGCCGAGTCCCTCGTGGACGAATGCGGTGTGACCGGCGGTGTGTCCTGGCGTTCGGTACGCGACGAACCCGCCGATTTCGTCGCCGTCGTCGATGGGTTCGACGGGGTTCGTCGGACGGCGAAGGAAGGGTCCAACGAGACGATGAAATGCGCCTTTGCGGGTCCCAAACGATGGTTTCGCGTCACCAGTCACGTAGGACGCGTCCGGTTCGGCGGCGTGAATTCGGACCGAGTCGCGGAGACCGAGCGCACCAAGCGTTCCGACGTGGTCAGGGTCGTAGTGGGTCAGAAGGACGGAGTCGATGTTGCTCGGGTCGACCCCGGCGACTGCGAGTCCGCGGAAGATTCGGTCGCGGTCCCACGGCGTCCCGGCGTCGATGAGGACGAGTTCGTCCCCGTCTTCGACGAGGTACGCGTTCACTCCCCTGAGGCGAAATCGGTGGACGCTGCCGCCGAGCGTGGTCATACGCCCGCAACGGTCGCTGACTGTAAAATCGTGTCTCCGCAGAACCTTCGAATCGACGCGCCTGCGTCGTGACCGCGGTCCGCTACCGCGACGCCCAGAGATAGCGCCCCACGTCGACGACGAACCCACCGGCACCGACGACCGGACAGACCGCGAGTCCGAGGAGGTCGACCGCGACGGGGCGTGGAACGCCGAGCATCGCCGCGGCGACGATGCCAATCGGGACCGCCGCCGCGACCACGTAGAGCCACGTCGCCCAGGCGTGGCCGAACCGCTTGACGACCGCGAAAAGCGAAACTAGGAGGACGATAGCAGTCACCGGCACGGCCAGCAGCGTCGGCGACGTGACAGCGGTCGTCTGAAGCGCAGCGACACTCGGGAACGAAAGGGGCGATGTCGCCAAGAGCGTCGCGGCCGGGGCGGCAGTATCGAGCGAGGTGAGCATCGCCACGAGGGCCATCCCCTCGCGCGCGACGTACCACCCGAGGCTTCCGAGGTACGACACCAAGACGAGAAGCGAGAGCCCCCACCCGTACCACAGCGGGTTCGTGTTATCTGACGACGTGGTCGACGACGGCTCGTCGCCCCCGAATCGACGACTGGTCCCTGTGGTACCTCCCTGTGACGAACTGCCACTGGAGCGCTGGCTCCTGCGAGACGACCCCGTTCGGGACGACCCCGAAGAACGCGAGGACCGCGACGACCGACGACTGGAGCCAGACGAGTTCGACGACGAGGCCGTCGAAGACCGGCTAGAGCTTCGGCTCGACCGAGAGGACCGCGACGAACTCGACGAACTTGACGAACGAGACCGCGACGAGGATGTCCGATTGGACGACGACGAACTCGACGACCGGTTCGACGACCCCCGAGACCCGCGCGACCCCGACGAAGACGTTCGACTGGACCCGGTGGACCGAGATGTAGACGACCCACTCCGAGACGACTGTGAGGACTGCGACGACGAGGAACTCGACTGCGACGACGAGGAGGCCGACCCATCGTCGCCGGCGCGACCGGGGAACTTGAACTTCGTCAGTCCGTCGAGCCGCTTGTTGACGTACTTCGTGTGTCCCATCCGGTCGTAGTCGGCGCGCTCGGCGTCGTCGGTGAGGACTTCGTAGGCCTTCCGGACGACGGTGAACTGCGCTGTCGCTCGTTCGTCGTCGTTGACGTCGGGATGGTACTCCCGCGCCTTCTGACGGAACGCCTGCTTGATTTCCCCCGTCTCGGCGTCGCGTTCGACGCCGAGGAGTTCGTAGAAGTCCACCGGCATTCGACGTGCGATTCGATGCGACGGCGGCTTTTGAATGTACCGGGCGATTGGCCGAGTCGGTCGGCGTCGAATTCGTTCGGAAAAATCATGAACACTGACGGCAAGGAAGCGGTATGGAACGTATCCCGCTTGGTAACACCGTCTTCGAAGGGCGGAACAACGCCTATCTCATTCCGGGTGACAGACCGACGCTCGTCGACGTCGGCGTCGCGACCGATGCAGTTCGACAGGACCTCCACGACGGCCTCGACGCGCTCGGCTACGACGTCGCCGACATCGACGCAATCGTCCTGACGCACTGGCACGCCGACCACACCGGACTTGCAGGTGAAATCCAAGCGGAGAGCGACGCTGACGTGTACGTACACGAAGACGACGCTGCGCTCGTCGCCGGTGACGAGGACGCTCTCGCCGAGGAGCGGCGCATCAGCGAACGTCGATTCGAGGAGTGGGGCATTCCAGAAGAGCCACTCGACGAGCTGACGACGTTCCTCGGCGGCCACGAGGAACTCCGCGGTGATACGGTAGATGTGACGCCTGTCACGGACGGCGACCGAATCGCCGCCGGAGACGACGAACTCGAAGTCGTCCACCTCCCCGGTCACGCCGCCGGGTTGAGCGCCTACGCGTTCGATGGTGACGAAGGGCGCGAGGCGTTCGTCGGCGACGCGATTCTGCCGAAGTACACGCCGAACGTCGGCGGTGCGGACCTTCGTGTCGACCGCCCGCTCGCGACGTATCTCGACAGTCTCGACCGCCTCGTCGACCTCGACTTCGCTCGGGCGTGGCCGGGCCACCGCGACGTTATCGACGACCCGGCGGGGAGAGCGCGTGTCATCGCGGACCACCACCGCGAGCGCACCGAGCGCGTCCTCTCGGTGCTCGACGAACACGGCCCCGCGGACGCGTGGACCGTCAGTGCGCACCTCTTCGGCGACCTCTCGAACATCCACATCCTCCACGGCCCCGGCGAGGCGTTCGCACACCTCGACCACCTGGTCGAAGCGGGCGTCGTCGAGCAGGGCGGGACCGAGTACGCGCTCGCCGATGCTGACGCCGAGGCGTCGGAGCTGGTCGCTGTACCCGAGACGAAACGTTAAAACGCCGCTGGAGGGAACGGAGAGCCATGGAACTGCGGGTCATCGACAAGACCGACGAGGAACTCCGCATCGAAATCGGTGGCGAGGACCACACCTTCATGAACGTGCTGAAGGGTGAACTCCTCGAAACCGACGGTGTCACGGCGGCGACCTACGACGTGAACCCCGAACAGTCCGGTGGACAGACCGACCCTGTCCTCTCGATTAAGACCGAATCTGGCGTCGACCCGCTCGACGCGCTCGCCGAGGCCGCCGCTGGCGTTCAGCACACCGCCGACGCCTTCACGGAAGCCTACGAAGCCGCAATCTAAGCGCACGCCCGGATTCTCCCTTTCACACTCGACTCGTGAGCTACTGGTGCAGTCATCAAGAGCGTTGCGGGGTGCTCAGTCTGTGTGTTCGTGGTCGTGGCTGTGTTCGTGTTCGTGCCTGTGACCGTGACCGTGTGCGCGACTCCCGCCACTGCTCTCCGGTCCCTCGTAGTCCATCTCCCCGGCTTCGATACGCACTTCGAGCCAGTTTTCCATGGGCACGAGCGGGCACTCGTACTGCGGTGAGTAGGCACAGAAGGGATTGTACGCGTAGTTGAAGTCGAGCACCCACTGCCCGTCGTCGGCTTCGAGGTCGAGATACCGGCCCGCGCCGTAGGTCTCTTCGGTGTTCGTCTCGTCGCGGAAGGGCACCCAGAGGCGGTCTTCTTCGGGCGTCGTACGATAGGCGTCGAGAGAGTACGCCGCCCCGTCGATTTCGAATTCGAACGCCCCCCAGACGAGGTAGTCGCGCTCGCCGTCGGTCGTCGTTCCGATGGTGATGGTCTCGGGGTCGTCGTACCGTTCGAGGGTGAGTTCGAACCGAAGGGCCGGGTCCGGGTCGAAGTAGTCGAGACCATCGAAATACTCGCGCTGGTCGGGCGGAATCGGCGAGTGCTGGTCGGCCGCGAGGAAGCGGTCTTTCTGCTCGCGGTGCTGGAGAAGGGCAGTTCGCCACGAATCGTCAGTCATACACGAGACGTACGCTCGCCGATGAGGTGAAGATTGGTTTCGACTGCACCGAGAGCGCACGACCGGAAGAATTTCGGCAAAAAGGCCGCGCTCCCTTGCTTACAGCCGGACCGGAACGTCGTGGTCGTCGAGGTACTCCTTGACGTCGCGGATGGAGTACTCGTCGAAGTGGAAGATAGAGGCGGCGAGACCGGCGTCGGCACCTGCGTCGGTGAACACCTCGTACATGTCTTCGGGGCCGCCACAGCCGGACGAGGCGATGACTGGCGTCGAGACGTTGTCGCAGACGGCCTTCGTCAGCGGAATGTCGTAGCCGTCTTTCGTGCCGTCGGTGTCGATAGAGTTGATAAAGAGCTCGCCCGCGCCGAGCGATTCGGCCTCGCGGGACCACTCGACTACGTCTACGCCGGTACCCTCGCGGCCGCCTTTGATAGTGCACTCGAACCAGCAGGACTCGCCATCGACTTCGGCGTAGTACTCGCCCTCCTCGTCGTAGCGACGGCGAGCGTCGACCGAGATAACGATACACTGGCTACCGAACGAGCGTGCACCCTCTTCGATGAGCGAGGGGTTCTCCAGTGCGGCGGTGTTGATAGAGACCTTGTCGGCACCGGCGCGGAGCGTCTCTTTGATGTCGTCGCGGGTTCGGATGCCGCCGCCGACGGTCAGCGGGATGAACACCTCGTCGGCGACCTTCGAGACGGTGTCGAGCATCGTCTCGCGGCCGTCGGCGGAGGCGGTGATGTCGAGGAAGACGAACTCGTCGGCACCGGCCTCGTTGTACAGTTTTGCCATCTCGACGGGGTCACCCGTGTACTTCAGGTCCTCGAAGTTGACACCGGTGTAGACCGCCGGATTGCCGTCCTCGTCGAGGTCGACGTCGATACAGGGGATGATGCGCTTCGTGAGCATTCGCTACCGAATCGTTGGCGGATGAGTCGCTTCACGGTTTCGGCTACGGCAGGCGACGCTGGCGGCAGTTCGCGCAGCGCCAGCTTCATGTCGGTGTCCGAGTTGTCAGAGGTATGAATGTCCCCGAGGTGTTCCACCTCCACTATCACGTTCCTGACGTTGACGCTGCCGCGGCGGCCCTCTCGTCGTTCGGAATCACGCCCGCGGCGCGCTTTGGCTCTGTCGAGGGTGAGTCGGTCGCGCTGGCTCCCGAGGAAGACGAGCCGAGTGACTTTCGACTTCGCCTCCAGACGAATCGCGGCGGCACGGCAGACGTGACACTCACACCCGGTCCGAAGTTGGCGTTCGACCACGTCGGTGTCGTCGTCGAGGACGTGTCCGCGGTCGTCGAGCGCGCGACGGCCCGCGACTGGTCGGTGACGGAAAACGAGCGCCGGACGTTCCTCGTCACGCCGTGGGGCTTCCGAATCGAACTGCAGTCGCCCGACAGCGACCTCGTCTCGGAACTCGGCGACTCAGACGACTGTCACTTCCGCGAGGTGTCGTTGGGCGTCCCGGCCGAGGCGTGCGACCGAATCGACCGGACGATTCGGACTGTCGTCGGCGACGTGTCGAACCTGCGCGTCGTTCCAGGAGCGGCGTCGCAGCCTGCGGTTACGGAGGCGTCCCTCGCCGGGGAGAACGTCGAAGAACAGCAGTTCGAGATGCGCTCACTGGCCGAATAGCGCACTGGGGGCGCTACCGGCGGCTGAGGTCGTATATTCGGGCTTCCCACGGGCGGAGCGTCTCGGACTCGACCGCCTCGACAGTCGTGTCGTAGTTCGACAGCAGGACGTCGGCGGGACGGCCGTCGAGTTCGTCTGGCGGTTCGAATCGCGTCTCGCTGCTGTCGAAGTTGAGGACGACGAGGATGGTGTCTTGGTTCGTGTCTCGGTTTGTGTCTCGGCCGGTAGCCGTGTCCGGGTCGTCTCCGGATTCAGTGTCGAGCGTCCGCGTGTACACCCACAGCGACTCGTGGTCGGGCGTGAGGGGTTCGTAGTCTCCGTAAACAATCACGTCGCGCTCCTTTCGAAGCGAGATGAGGTCGCGGTAGTAGTGCCACACCGACTCGGGGTCGGCGCGGGCGTCGGCGACGTTGATTTCGTCCTTGTTCGGATTGACCGGCATCCACGGCTCGGCATCGGGGGCCGTGAACCCCGCGTACTCGCTGTCGTCCCACTGCATCGGCGTGCGGGCATTGTCGCGGCTGTTGGCGCAGACTGCGTCTTTCACCGAGTCGAAGTCCGATATCACTCCTCCGTCGATGGCTCTGCGGACGGGGTTGAGCGTGTCCACGTCGCGGAACTCGTCGAGCGATTCGAAGGGATAGTTGGTCATGCCCAACTCCTCGCCCTGGTAGATGTAGGGCGTCCCGCGAAGGGTGTGCAGAAGTGTCGCGAGCACCATCGCCGACTCCCGGCGGTACGCGCCGTCATCTCCGAACCGAGAGACCTGCCGGGGTTGGTCGTGGTTGTTGAAGTACAGCGAATTCCACCCCTCCTCGGCGAGGCCCGCTTGCCAGCGGTCGAAGACGGCCTTCAGGTCGGGGAGCGTCCACTCTGCGGTCTCCCAGATGTGGTCGCCTCTGTCGAGAAGCATGTGCTCGAAGTGGAACACCATCGAGAGACCGTCTCCGTCGGGGCCGGGCGTCGTGTAGCGTTTGGCGAGTTCGACTGGGAGTTCGTCGGCAACCATCTCACCGACTGTCAACAGGTCCTCGTCGAGGACGCGGTCGCGCATCTCGCCGAGGTAGTCGTGAATTCGCGGGCCGTTCGTCACGCGGTCGATGGTCCGGATGTCGTGTTCCGGGTCGGTGTCCGGCAGTCCGTCCGGTTTGGAGATGAGGTTGATGACGTCCATCCGAAAGCCGTCGATACCCTTGTCGAGCCACCACTGCATCATGTCGAACACCTCTTCGCGGACGGCCGCATTCCGCCAGTTCAGGTCCGGTTGTCGCTCGTCGAAGAGGTGCAGATACCATTCGCCTGTGCCCTCGTCGTACGCCCACGCGGGGCCGCCGAAGAAGGACTCCCAGTCGTTCGGTGGGACTTCGTCCACGCCGGGAGGGGTATCGTAGCTGTCTCTTATACACATCTCNCATCAGAGATGTGTATAAGAGACAGCAGTAGTAGTCTCGCTTGTCGGCGTCTGTCGCCGAGCGAGAGTTGACGAACCACGCGTGCTCGTCGGAGGTGTGATTGACGACGAGGTCCATGATGAGCCGAATGCCGCGGTCGTGGAGCGCATCCCGAAGTTCTTCCCAGTCGGCCATCGTCCCGAACTCGGCCATGATGGCGCGGTAGTCGGAGATGTCGTAGCCGTTGTCCACGTTGGGCGACTCGTAGACGGGGTTGAGCCAGACGCAATCGATACCGAGGTCCGCGAGGTAGTCCGCTTTCTCGACGATTCCCCGGATGTCACCGACGCCATCCCCGTCGGTGTCGTTGAAACTCCGCGGATAGACCTGATAGACGACCGCCTCTCTCCACCACCGACGCGCCCCGCCTTCGGGGGTCGAAGTCATACGAGACGTGAGTGCCGGATGAGACTTAGGTCTGTGCGCCGAGTGCGGCCTGCTTGCATATCGCTACAGTGGGCGATTTCAGGGCGCGCCAGCGACACCCAGCACCGACGGTTAGGTGCGTTTTTGTACCGCGAATACGTCGCCTCGAACATGAGCGACGACCATCATTCGGGCGACCACGACCACGACGATCACCATTCGGGCGAGGAGGGCCGCGTCACCTCTCCGATGCAAGATTTCACGATGGGACAGGTTACGACCGGCTTCATCGTTCTCGTCGTTGGCATCGCCGTCACCTTCGGCCTCCCGTTCATCCTCGCGTAGAACCGGCAATTTGTACGAACTTCCGCTTTCTCTCCGCTTTTATGAGAGCCGTGACCAACGGCTGACGTGAAATCCATAGTCGTCACTGAATACGGACGGAGCGACACGCTCGACGTGCGCGAGACCGAGACACCCGAACCTGGACCGGGTGAGGTCCGAATCGCCGTCGAGGCGGCAGGCATCAACTTCGCCGACATCATGCAGCGGCGCGGCCACTACCGTGACGGGCCAACCCCGCCGTACACGCCGGGACTGGAGGCCGCGGGAACCATCGACGCCGTTGGTGAAGGTGTCGAACGCGAGGTCGGCGAGCGCGTCGTCGCCATGACCGGAACCGGGGCCTACGCCGAGTACGTCACTGCCCCCGCGAACGCGCTGTTCGACGTCCCCGAGTCCATCTCGTTCGCCGAGGCCGCTGGCTTCCCCGTGCAGTTCCTCACGGCCCACAACTGCCTCCACGAGTGGGGCGGCCTCGAAGACGGCGAGCAGGTGCTGATTCACGCGGCCGCCGGTGGTGTCGGAACCGCGGCAGTCCAACTCGCGGACCTCGCGGGCGCAGAGACGTTCGGCACCGCCAGCACCGAGGAGAAACTCGACCTCGCGACCGACCTCGGTCTCGACCACCCGATTCAGTACACCGAGGAGGACTTCCGCGACGTCGTCGCCGACGAGACAGACGGCGAGGGGCTCGACCTCGTACTCGACGGCGTCGGCGGCGAGACGTTCCAACACAGCCTCGACGCGCTCTCGGACTTCGGCCGCGTCGTCACCTACGGTGCCGCCTCGGGTGAGGTGGCGGAGGCCGACACGACGCGACTCCTCTTCGAGAACAAGTCCGTCATCGGATTCCATCTCGGAAACGCCATGCAGAAGCGCCCGCAGTCGGTCCTCGGCGCGGTCCCCGAACTCTCCGAACTACTGGCGTCCGGCGAACTCGACGTCATCGTCGGCGAGACGTTCGCACTCGAAGACGCCGCCGAGGCGCACCAGTACATCGAAGACAGAAAGAGCAGCGGAAAAGTCGTCCTCGAACCCTAGACGACCCTCTCGTCTTTTTAATCGAGTTCGCGGGTCAGCACGTCGCGCAGGTCGGCAATCGTCCCCGCCTCGTAGGAGAGTTCCTCGCCGCCGACAGAGAGCGTGAGCGTGCCGTCGTCGGTCGTCGTGCCGAGTTCGACGACGGGCACGTCGCCCGCGAGGTCACGGAGCGCGTCTTCGTCTGTCGTCTCGACCACGACGCGGCCGGGCGTCTCGTCGAAGAGCGAAATCACGTCTTCGACCGCGACGTCCGCACCGACTTCCTCGGTGACCATCTCGGCCAGCGCGACGGCGAGTCCGCCGTGGCTCACGTCGTGGACGGCGAGCGTGGATTCGTCCGCGGCGACAGTGCGAATCGTCTCGACGGCGGTCGCGGCGTCTTCGGCGTCGGGGAGTTCGGGGAAGGCGTCGTCGCCGCCGACGGTTTCGAGGTAGGTCGAACCGCCGAGCGCGTCGCCAGCGGTGCCGACGACGAACAGGTCGCCGTCGCCAGAGAGCGAGAGGCCGGGCGTTCGGCCGTCTGCCGTGCCGACCATCGCGAGGGTTGGCGTCGGCGGAATCGGCCCCGAGACGGAGTCGTTGTACAGCGAGACGTTGCCACCGACGACCGGCACCGAGAGCGCGCTGCACATGTCGGCGAGGCCGTCGACGATTCCCTTGAAGCCGCCGTACACGTCGGGTTTCTCGGGGTTGCCGCCGTTCAGGCAGTCCACGGTAGCGAGGGGTGTCGCGCCCTTCGCGGCGAGGTTCGTCGCGTTCTCGAAGGCGACGGCGCGAGACCCCTCGTACGGGGCCGCGCTCGTCCAGTTAGGGTCTGCACCCGCCGTGAAGGCGAGTTTCGTGTCCGCTTCGGGGATGTCGAGAATCGCGGCGTCGTCGCCGGGTCGGACCGCCGTCCGAAGCCCGACTTCGTGGTCGTACTGGCGGTAGACCCACCGCTTGGAGGCCGTGTTGGGGTCGGCGACGACCGCTTCGAACGCGTCTTCGAGGTCGGCCTCAGGCAGGTCGCGCTCGGCGGGTTCGGGTTCGGTCGCGTCGAGGTCGTTCATCGGCGCGCCTTCGGCGAGGAACTCCGGCGGCACGTCCACGACGGTCTCGCCGTCGAAGGAACAGACGTAGTTGCCGTCGGCGACCTCGCCGATGACGGCGCTTCCGAGGTCGAACTTGTCGGCGAGTTCCTGCACGCGCTCGACGTTCTCGGGGGTGACCTCGTAGCACATGCGCTCTTGGGACTCCGAGAGCAGAATCTCGAAGGCGTTCATGTTCGGTTCGCGCTGGTGGACCTCGTTGAGGTCGATATGCGCGCCGAAGCCGCCCTTGGCGACGAGTTCGGAGGACGCGCCGCCGAGACCGGCGGCGCCGAGGTCGCGGGCGGATTCGACGAGGTCCTCGTCGAGCAGTGCTTCGTTGCACTCGATGAGGAGTTTCTCGGTGTAGGGGTCGCCGACTTGCACGGCCGGGCGGTCTTCGGTTTCGGCGTCTTCGGCGAGGTCTTCGCTGGCGAAGGACGCGCCGCCGAGACCGTCGCGGCCGGTCGAGTTGCCGATGAGGACGAGTTTGTTCCCGGCTTCCTGTGCTTCGGCGGTGACGAGGCGGTCGGCCGAGAGCAGGCCGACACACGCGACGTTGACGAGGGGGTTGCCCTCGTAATCTTCGTGGAACGAGGTCGCGCCGGTCACCGTCGGGACGCCGATGGCGTTCCCGTAGTCGGCGATTCCCTCGACGACGCCGTCGAGGAGATACCGCGAGTGCTCGCGGTCGAAATCGCCGAAGTACAGGGAGTCGGCGAGGGCGATGGGGTACGCGCCCATCGAGAGCGTGTCGCGGACGATGCCGCCGACACCCGTCGCCGCGCCGTCGTAGGGGTCGACGTACGAGGGGTGGTTGTGGCTCTCGATGCCGAGGGTGATGTACGTGTCGTCGTCGAGTGCGACGACAGCGGCGTCGTCACCGGGGCCGATGACGACCTGGTCTCCCTCCGAGTCGAACGCCGACAGGAGGGGGCGAGACGACCGATAGGCACAGTGTTCGCTCCAGAGGTTCTCGAAGAGCACCGCCTCGGCCGGTGTCGGGTCGCGGCCGAGTTCGGCGACGACGAGGTCGCGGTCCGCGTCGGGAAGCGTCATTCACTGGTATGGTCAGAACGCAGGTTGTAAACCCTTTCTATGTGCACAAACGTGCTCAAAAAGATGGTCGAGTTCACGCGTTGTCGACGACGCCGGTCACGCGGGCGTGTACGGCGGCGATTCGGCGCGGATAATCTCGGTGAGTTCGCTCATCTCGTCTTGGAGCAAGACGAGCAGGTCGTCCATCGTGACGATGCCCGTGAGTTTCCCACCGTCGGTTATCGGCGCACGCCGGACGCCGTGTTCGCGCATCTTGCGGAACAGGTCGAAGACGCCCATGTCGGCGTCGACCGTGAAGGGTCGTTCCGTCATCACGTCTTTTGCGGTCATTCCTTCGAGGCCGCCGCCCGAGCCGACGCATTTCAGCGCGATGTCGCGGTCCGTGACGATGCCCTCGATGTTGTCACCGTCCGCGATGACGATGGAGCCGACGGTTCGGTCTTCCATCAGCTTCGCCAGCTCGCGTACCGGTGTGTCGTGCTTCGCTGTCACCAGTTCGTCCTTCGGTCGTGCAATATCTCGTACTGTCATCTCTACTCACCCCTCGGTGGACCCGCCACGACACTCGTGGCTCACCACCACGCTAGACGTTCGTCGGTTGGGATATTATACCTATGTGCTGACATTTTTTCACGTTCTATCGGTAAGTCCCGTGTCGGAGAGTTTCACGGAGACGGCGTTGTCACCGCGTGCACCCGCCGGGAGTCGGCTATCGAACCGGGACCGGGGCGCTTTTTTAGACCCCGTTGTTAGGGTACCACGTGTTATCGGTCGAGTTGCACTCGCACTCCTCGCTTTCGTACGACGGGCGAGACCCGGTCGAATACCTCCTCGAACAGGCGGTCGCGGTGGGTCTGGATGCGCTCGCTGTGACCGACCACGACGAGATCGACGCGAGTCTCGAAGCGGCGGCTATCGCGGACGACTACGGACTGGTCGGCATTCCGGGGATGGAAGTCACGTGCGCTGCGGGCCACGTCTTGGCACTCGGTGTCGAGGAACTCATCCCCGCGGGGCTCTCGTACGATGAGACGCTCGACCGCATCCACGACGCTGGCGGTATCGCCATCGTTCCACATCCGTTCCAGAAGTCTCGCCACGGCGTCGCCCCGCACATCTCTCGGAACCAACTCGCCGCGGCGGACGCCATCGAGACGTACAACTCGCGGCTCTTGACGGGCATCGCAAACCAGCGCGCCGAACGCTTCGCGAAGCGACGCGGACTGCCGATGACCGCCGGAAGCGACGCCCACATCGCCGAGATGGTCGGTCAAGCCGTCACCGAAGTCGGAACCGACACCCGGAGCGTCGAGTCGATTCTCGACGCCATCCTCGACGGCCGGACCAGCGTCGTCGGCAGCAAGACGCCGTGGCGCATCTCGTTCCAGCAGGCCGCCGGCGGCGCGAAACGCCGTGTGAAACACGCCCTGTCTGACCTCCTGTGATGCGCGGTGCCGACGAGTCTGTCGTTCGACAGGCCCTCGCAAGTGGTGACTCGTTGCCCGGAACCGCGGGATTCGCCGGTGTACTCGACGGCCAACTCGTCAGAGACGTTCTCGGTCGGCAACCGCTCTTTTGGGACCGCGACGACCCGGATTCGTGGGCCTTCGACCGCCGCGACCTCTCGGACCCGGTGTCGGTCCCTGCCGGTTACGCTCGCCCTATCAGTTCAGACGCGGACAGCGAGACCCGCGCGGTCTGGACGCTTCCAGACCCTCCTGTCGCATCCGACCGCGACGAGGCACTGGCCGCCGTGCGAGACGCCGTCTTGGAGTCTGTCCGCGATATCGACGACGACGGTCTCGCAGTCGCGTTCTCCGGCGGTGTCGATTCGGCGGTCGTCGCCGCGGGCGTCCCCGACGCACCCTGCTACGTCGCGGGGTTCGAGGGCTCGCACGACATCGACGCCGCGCGCGGGGCCGCCGACGCGATGGGCCTCGACCTTCGCGTCGTCGAACTCACTCACGACGCTATCGAGCGCGCCGTCCCGGAAATCGTCGCGGCGCTCGGTCGAACCAACCCGATGGACGTGCAAATCGTCCTCCCGCTCTACTTGCTGGCCGAGCAGGTCGCCGCCGACGGCTACGACCGCCTCGCGGTCGGACAGGGCGCAGACGAACTCTTCGGCGGATACGCTAAGGTCGCCAAGGCACCCGACGACCCCCGCGTCGAGGCCGAGACGACGCGCGGCGCGGCCCGCGAAGTCATACAGACGCTTCCGGACCAACTCGAACGCGACGTGTTGGTGCTTCGTGCCGCAGGCGTCGAACCCGTCGCGCCGCTTCTCCACGACCGGGTCGTCGAGGCTGCGCTGCCGCTCCCCGGCGAGTTACTCGTCGATGGCGACCGACGAAAGGTCGCGCTCCGGGAAGCCGCCCACGAGGTGCTCCCCGAATCTGTCGCAGAAAAAGACAAGAAGGCGGTTCAGTACGGCACGTACGCGTCTCGGGAACTCGACCGCCTCGCCCGACAGGCCGGCTTCAAGCGCCGGATGGACGACCACGTCGAGAAATACGTCCGGTCGCTGGTGGAATAACTGACTCGTCGCTTAGTCCGCGGCTTCGACAACCTCGATTGCGTCCAGTGCAAACTGTACCGTGTCGGGGTCGAGGTCGCTCTCGCGGAGGTCCTCGCGGTCGTACCACTCCCACACTTCGGGACCTTCTTCGCCCGGCGCGGGGTCGATGTCGCGCGACTCGACGCGGGCGTAGTAGATGTGGTCGATGTGTTGGTGGCCGACGGACCCGTCGTCGTGGATATTGATGTCGTAGAGCATCTGCTCGCGGGGTCGCGGGAGAGCTTCACCGTCCGGTGCCGGGACTGCGGGCGTGTCGTCGACGAGTTCGGGTTCGAGACCGGTCTCTTCTTCGACTTCTCGCAGTCCTGCTTCGTGCGGGAGTTCGTCCCTATCGACGTGGCCGCCCGGCGGGATGCGGATGCCGAGGCGTCTGTGCTCGTGGAGGGCGACAGCGCCGTCGTTGACGATGTAGACGGTGGCGGTGAAGTGTCGGGTCGTCTCCATGCGCGACGCTATCGAGGGAGCTGTATCGATGTTTCGAAAATCGACTCCGGCTGGAACGCGGCTCGAAACTGGCGACCGTATTAGGGGACTTGCGCCTTCTCTTCGGCTTCGAGGAGTTCGTGGTAGCGGTTGCGGATGGTCACTTCGGAGATGTTGGCCACCTCGGAGACCTCGTTTTGGGTCACTTTCTCGTTGGTGAGGAGCGACGCGGCGTAGACGGCGGCGGCGGCGAGGCCGACCGGCGACTTGCCCGAGTGGACGCTCTGTTCTTTGGCGTTCTTCAGGAGTTGGCGTGCGCGGCGTTCCGGCTCGTCGGAGAGGCCGAGTTCGCTGGCGAATCGCGGGACGTACTGCTCGGGGTCGGCGGGCTTGATTTCGAGCTTGAGCTCGCGTACCACGTAGCGGTAGGTTCGGGCGATTTCGTCCTTTTCCACGCGCGAGACGCTCGTGATTTCGTCGAGCGAGCGCGGCGTGTCGGCCATGCGAGCGGCCGCGTAGAGTGAGGACGTTGCGACGCCCTCGATAGAGCGGCCGGGGAGCAGGTCGTCGTTGAGGGCGCGACGGTAGATGACCGAGGCGGTCTCTCGGACGTTCTCGGGAAGGCCGAGCGCGGAGGCCATGCGGTCGATTTCGCCGAGCGCCTGCTTGAGGTTGCGTTCCTTGGAGTCGCGGGTGCGGAAGCGCTCGTTCCACGTGCGAAGGCGCTGCATCTTCTCGCGTTGGCGCGAGGACAGCGACCGGCCGTAGGCGTCCTTGTTCTGCCAGCCGATGTTGGTCGACAGCCCCTTGTCGTGCATCATGTTGGTCGTCGGCGCGCCGACGCGGGACTTCTGGTTTTTCTCCGTGGAGTTGAACGCTCGCCACTCGGGACCGTGGTCTATCTCGTTTTCTTCGACGACGAGACCACAGTCGTCACAGACGGTCTCGCCGTGCTCCGTGTCGGATACGAGGGACTCTGACTCACACTCTGGGCATTCGAGGGTTCGGTCTCGGGTGTCTTCGGTTTCGGCTTCGTTCTTGTTACGCACGCGCGCGTTATCGGTCGTAAAACGTCGAACACTTTCTGTCATTTTGGGTTGCAGAGAAGCAACTGCGAACGGTCGTTCTCACTCATTTGTATCGAGGGCGATTACTTATATCTGACGGCTAGGAAAGGACGGAATAGGGCTGAGGGGCGTTCGGGTGAACCGGATGCCAGACGAAACGGCGCACACCGAAACCCTTACTCCCGGTCTCCGACACCTCCGATACATGAGCGATACGCCCGTCGATGCCGACGAGGTTCGACATGTCGCCGAGTTGGCGCGGGTCGACCTCGACGAGGACGAAGTCGAGGAGTTCGCGGCGCAGTTCGCGGACATCCTGGAGTACTTCGATGCCCTCGACGAGGTCCCCGAAGTCGACCGCGAGGACGAACTGGTGAACGTGATGCGCGCCGACGAGGTCCGCGAAGGACTGACCCAAGAGGAGGCGCTCTCGAACGCCGCAGAGACCGAAGACGGCTTCTTCAAAGGCCCACGGGTGTCCTGATGTCTCTGAACGCATTCATCACGAAGGAGACGGTCGAAAGCGACGATGACGGCCCGCTCTCGGGGAAGTCCATCGCCGTGAAGGACAACATCTCGACCGAGGGCCTGCGTACGACCTGCGGGTCGGAGATGCTCGAAGACTACGTCCCGCCGTACGACGCGACGGTCGTCGAACGCCTCAAGGACGCGGGCGCGACCATCGTCGGCAAGGCCAACATGGACGAGTTCGGAATGGGGACCACCACCGAGACCTCGGCCTACGGTCCGACCAAGAACCCGGTGGACGAGTCTCGTGTCCCCGGTGGCTCTTCCGGTGGCTCTGCGGCCGCCGTCGCCGCCGGTGAGGCCGACCTCGCGCTCGGAACCGACACGGGCGGTTCCATCCGCTGTCCCGCCGCGTTCTGTGGCGTTGTCGGCATCAAGCCGACCTACGGTCTCGTCTCGCGCTACGGTCTCGTCGCCTACGCGAACTCCCTCGAACAAATCGGCCCGATTGCGCCGTCTGTCGAAGAGGCCGCCGCGCTGCTCGACGTCATCGCTGGCCCCGACGAGCGCGACGCGACGACCCGCGAGGAAGGCGAGGACTCGAACTTCGCCGCGGCCGCCGACGGCGACGTAGAGGGTCTCACTATCGGCGTCCCGACCGAACTGGTCGACGGCGCAGACGAGGGCGTCAAAGCCGCGTTCTGGGACGCCCTCGACGAACTCGAAGCACAGGGTGCCGAGTACCACGAGGTCAGCATGCCCTCGACCGAGAAGGCGGTCGCCGCCTACTACGTCATCGCCATGTCCGAGGCCTCTTCGAACCTCGCGCGCTTCGACGGCGTCCGATACGGCAAGTCCGGCGGCTACGAGGGCAACTGGAACGACGCCTTCGCTCGCGCCCGCGAGGAGGGCTTCGGTTCCGAGGTCAAGCGCCGTATCCTCCTCGGCACGTACGCCCTCTCCGCAGGCTACCACGACAAGTACTACGCGAAGGCCCAGGACGCCCGCGCGTGGGTCAAGCAGGACTTCGACGCCGCCTTCGAGGACGCTGACGTGCTGGCGTCGCCGACGATGCCCGTCCCGCCGTTCGAACTCGGCGAGAGCCTCGACGACCCACTGCAGATGTATCTCGCCGACGCGAACACCGTCCCGGTGAACCTCGCGAACCTCCCCGCGATTTCCGTCCCCGCGGGCGAGACCGACGGACTCCCAGTCGGACTTCAGCTCATCGGGCCGAAGTTCGGTGAAGAGACCATCGTCCGCGCTGCATCCGCGGTCGAGAACTGATTTTCGGAAGGCGGGTCGCCCGCTTTCAGACTTATGACGGCGGTTTCCCCGCCTCTCACACCATCACGACGGCGGTTCGACCGTCGTTTCGGTCGACACCGACCCGCCGCGCCAGTTGAGGTATAGAGACATCGGTCTCGACTCAGTGCCGCCGTCGAGAGAGGGTATGTACGAGTACGTCAACGTGGTCGATTTACCCGCCGCGAGTTCGGCTTCGACGCGTTTGATTGGTGTATAGGCGACGAGTGGCCCGGAGCGGTTGAGCGCGCCGACGAACGTCCCAGCTTCCGACCCAGTGTTCGTTATGGTCGCTGTCAGCGTCACGTCGCTGCCGCTTTCGACGTGCTCGGGAGCGGAGACCTCGGTGACCGAGAAGTCAGTCGGGGGTCGCGCGAGCGTCGAGCGGGCGTCAGCGCCGAGTTCGAACTTCCCGTTGGGGCCTCGAACGACCACCTCGGGGGCTTCGAGTGGCTTCGGGACCGAGAAGACGAGATATCCCGAGGTCTTCCCTTCGTAGGGGTCACCGCGGGACCAGAGAGTGTACGACGGGAGATTCTCCGGGAGCGTCGGGGCGAACGTCTGCTCGTCGGCCGAGAGTTCGAACGCCTCGACCGGCGGGCCGGACTCGCCATCGACGAGGACGGTGACGATGACGAACTGCTCGTCTCGGTCGCCGAACGTCCCGATGGAGTCCGGGGAGTCGAGGGCAACAAATTCGGGCGTGATTTGGACGTTCGAGACGGTCACGTCTGCCGGTTCTGACGTGGTCGTGGTCGTAGTCGTCGTGTCGTCGGTCGTTCCGGTGACCGGGGTCTGCTCGGTCGTCGGCGACTCGTCTCCCGGTCCAGTCGGGGTCCCCAGACACCCCGTGAGAAGTGCGAGCGTCGTGCCGCCGAGACCGAGTAGCTCTCGGCGAGTGGGCGATGAGGAGGGCATCGTTCACACTCCGAACACGTTTCGGAATAAGCTTTCAGGGGATTGTCCGGTTCGAGACGGGGAACCGACCCCGAAGGAAGATGGACGTCAGCCTCGAAACAGATTCATGACTTCGTTCGCCACGGGTGATTCAATCGCAAGGACGTAGCGGTGGCCCGCTTCGAGGACCGTGTCGGGGCCGCCGATGCGGTCGCCCTGGTAATCGACGATGATGAGACATCCGCGCGGGAGGCGGACTTCGTCGAGGCGTTTGCCAGCGACGGGGGCATCCTCCGCGACCTCGACTTCGACGACTTCGACGCTCCCGGCGATGTCCTCGATGGTTCTGACGCCGCCGTTCGCGATTTCGTTCACTGCGGCGCGAGAGCCGAGTCGCTCGGGGAAGACGAGTCCGTCGACGAACTCGGTGTACAGTTCGTCCGGCGTGTGGCCGACGCGCATCACGGTTCGAACCTGTGACATTCGCTGGGCGGCCATACAGACCGCGAAGTTGGTGGTCTCGTCGTCGGTGAGTGCGGCGACGACGTCGCTGCGCTCCGGTTGGGCCTGTCTGAGCGTCTCCGGGCGCGAGGCGTCGCCCTCGATGACCGTCGCGACGTACTGCTCGGAGATTTCGGCACAGCGGTCGGGGTCGGCCTCGACGACGACCACGTCGTGGCCGCGGTCAGAGAGCAGTTCGGCGGTTCGAAGTCCCATCTCGCCGCCGCCAGCGACGACGACGCGCAGGTGTTGTGGTTCTGAATCGGTCATTGGTGTGTGTTGGTGTCGAGTGGTAGTAGTCGTCTGGGTGACTGTGAGCGGGACCAGCGGCTCATTCGGCGTCAGTCGTCTCCCTGTTCGGCTGTCGGAATCGGCTCTGGCTCCTGAATCTCGGGCGGCTCCGTCGGTCCGATATCGCCCCGGCGCGAGAGCAGGAAGTAGACGACACCACCGAAGACGAGCCAGCCGATGGCGAGCGCCCACGTGAACGGGTCGATGAACAGTCCGAGAAGGGCGTTGCAGACGATGCCGAGAACCGGCGTCAGCGGGTAATACGGCACTTCGAAGGGGCGTTGGAGGTCGGGCTGCCGCCGTCGGAGTCGAATCAGTGCGTAGTTCACGATGATAAACCCGAGAAGCGAGAACAGACTCGCCAGATTCCCGACGATACGAATCGGAACCACGACGACAGCAAGAAGCATCACCACCGCCGAAACGAGAATCGCTACGAGCGGCGTCCCGTATCGGTGGTGAAAGCGCCCGAGTGAGGCGGGCAACTGTCGTTCACGGCCCATCGCAAACGCCACGCGCGATGACCCGATAACGACGGCGTTGAGCGCCGAGATAGTCGAGAACACCGCGCCGAAGGCGATGAGCGCAGCGCCAGTTCCGATGAGTGGGAACGTCGGCATGAACCCCTCCGCGGCCTCCGCGATAGCCGTCTCGCCCGCCCCCGCGAGTCCGTCGGCACCGAGGGTTCCGATAGCGACGAAGACGACGAGCAGGTAGACGACGACAGTCGTGAGAACGGAGAGTAGAATCGCTCTCGGGATGTTCACTCGTGGGTTTTCGACCTCTTCGGTGACGGTGGCGATGAGGTCGTAGCCCTGAAACGCGATGAAGGTCAGCCCCATCGCGGGGAGCACTGCCAGCGGCCCCTTCGTGAACAGCGGGTCGAACTCGCCGACCTTCGTGGCGGTCAGCCCGAAGACGACGAACACGCCGAGGATGGCGATTTTGACGAGGGTTATCGCCGTCTCGCCGCGTCCCGACGCTTCGGTCGACAGCGCGTTCAGCGCCACGAGCGTGACGACTGCACCCAGCGCGTACAGCACTGGTGGCCCCGGCAGCGTGAACCCATAGAGGTGGCCGAACTCGATGAAGTTCGACGCGAAGCCGAGCGCGTAGAGCGACCCGGCAATCATGTACGTGAACCACCGCGTCCAGCCCATGACGAACGAGACGGGCGCGGAGAAGACTTCGCGGACGTAGGCGTACCCGCCGCCGTTGCGCGGAATTGCCGCCGCCAACTCCGCGTACGACAGCGCCGTGAACGTCGTCACACCGCCGTTGAGCGCGAAGACGACGATGGCTGCTGGCCCAGAGATTTCGACTGCGAGCCCCGTCAGGACGAAGATGCCTGCGCCAATCATCGCGCCGATGCCGACCATCGTCGCGTCGAGCAGACCGAGGCTCACTGCCGGTTCACGGCCGCCGGAGTGGCTCACTGGACTCCCCCCGTGGTACCGCCCCCGTCTAGCCGCCGAGACGAAGCGAGCATGTGCAGTGTACATCTCGTCGTGTGTGAATAAATGTCATGTCTGTGTCGCGGTGGCGACGAGTCGGGTCGGGCGGTCTGCCGACAGTCGGATACCTAAGGAATCATATGGCTGCTACTAATCTGGACTCGTGAAGACCACATGAGAGTCGATTTCACGACCTACGTCGATTACCGGACGAGCCTGGGCTTTCTCGGGTCGGTAATCAAGTACATGGCGATTCCGCCGTTGGTGCCCATTCTCGTCGCCCTCTACTACGGCGAAAGCCCACTGCCGTTTCTCGTGGCGATGGGCGTGATGATTGTCGTCGGGGCGGGCCTCGAACGCCTCCGAACCGACCCCGACCTCGGGCATCGGGAGGCGTTTCTCCTCGTCAGCCTGACGTGGCTCGCCGTCCCGCTGGTCGGGATGATTCCGTACCTCGTCGCCGGACAGGGAACCGTCGCGCACCCGGTGAACGCGCTGTTCGAGAGTATGAGCGGCTTTACCACGACGGGGGCGACCGTCCTCGGTGACATCTCCTTCGAGACGCACTCGCGGTCGATTCTGATGTGGCGACAGCTTACGCAATGGCTCGGTGGGATGGGTATTATCGTCCTCATGGTTGCTATCCTCCCCGAACTCTCGGTCGGTGGTGCCCAAGTCATCGACCAGGAGGCACCCGGTCTCTCTATCGAGAAGTTGACGCCGCGGATTCGAGACACGGCTCGGATTCTCTGGCGAATCTACATCGGCTTCACCGTCGCCGCAATCGCCGTCTACTACGGGCTCCACTTCTTCGGCTTCGCGCCGAACATGGACTTCTACAACGCCGTCGCGCACGCCCTGACGACCTTACCGACTGGTGGCTTCTCACCCGAAGGGCGCAGTGTCGAGGCGTTCTCGCCCGCGATTCAGTGGGCGATTACGTTCTTCATGGTCGTCGCGGGGACCAACTTCGCCCTCTTTTGGTACGTCTTCGCGGGCGAACCCGAGCGCCTGACGAAGAACGCGGAGTTCCGCACGTACCTGTTCATGATGGGCGCGGTCGGGGTGCTCCTCACCGTGCTCCTGTTCACTGGCGTCGGACTCGCCTCGGTCCCGAACGCCATCGCTCCGATTCCGGGCGACCTCGAACACTCGCTTCGGCAAGCAATCTTCCAGACCGCTGCGGTCGTGACGACGACCGGCTACGCGAGCATGGACTTCAACACGTGGGACCAGTCGACGCAGGTCATTCTCCTCTTGGCGATGTTCCTCGGCGGGTCCGCCGGGTCCGCAGCCGGGTCTATCAAGATTATCCGCTGGTACGTCATCCAGAAGGCGGCGGTTCGCGAACTGTTCACTTCGGTCCACCCCGACGCAGTTCGCCCGATTCGACTCGCCGACGAGATTATCGACGAGTCGACGATTCGCGGCCTGTTCGTGTTCACGATGACGTTCCTCGCCATCTTCGCCGTCTCGACGGTGCTCATCTACCTCGACAGCCTCCGTATCGGCCTCGAACTGTCGGCTATCGAGGCGGTGAGTGCATCCATCGCGACGCTCGGCAACATCGGCCCGGGTGTCGGCGTCGTCGGTCCCATGAACAACTTCCTGCCCTTCTCCGACGCAGCCAAACTGTACATGGTCCTCCTGATGTGGATTGGCCGCCTGGAGATTCTGTCTGTCCTCATCATCTTCACGCCGTCGTACTGGCGGGGGTGAAGTGACTAGACCGCAGCCGTCACCTCGGCTGCGACGGTTTCGTCGACGAAGAGGACGACGTGGTCGCCGGGTTCGATGACGGTCTCACCGCGCGGCGAGACGAGTGCGCCCGCCCGCGCGATTGCCCCGACGACGACGCCCTCGGGAAGGTCGGCTATCGAATCGCGAATCGGTCGTCCGACGAGGACGCTCTCGCCGCCGACTTCGACTTCGAGCACTTCCGCGCGGTCGTCTTCGATGAACGCCAGTTTCTCGGTCGTTTGCTCGCGCGTGAAGCGCGTTATCTCTTCTGCGGTCACGACCCGCGGGTTGACCGCGATATCGACGCCGACCGTCTCGAACAACTCGCGGTACGCGCCGGTCTCGACCACTGCAATCGTCTGGTCGACGCCGAGTCGCTTGGCGAGAAGCGAGACGAGGAGGTTCTTCTGGTCGTTGTCGAGGGCGGCGACGACGGCGTCTGCCATCCCGAAGTTCTCCCGGTCGAGCGCGCTCGTGTCGGTCGCGTCGACGTTCAAGACGAGCGTCGCCGGCAACTCCTCGGCGACGTCGCGGGCGCGGTCCGGGTCCTGCTCGATGAGTCGCGGCTTGATACCGCGGGTCTGCAGTAGCCGGGCGACTTGCACGCCAATCTCGCTTCCGCCGACCACGAAGACGGTCTCTGTGTCCGCCGCCGCTGCCTTCGGCGCGGCACGTTGTGCGAACTGATGGACGGTCTCGGGCGTCCCGATGACGACCACTTTGTCACCCGATGCAAGTCTGCTGTCTCCGCGGGGAAGTTCCACCGCGTCGTCGCGGAGAATCGCGGCGAAGGTGAGTAACTCGAACTGGTCGGCCTCGCTGACCGTCCGGCCGAGGAGTGGACTGTCCTCGCCGAGTTCGAACTCCGCCATCTGAACGAGGCCGTTGGCGAACCAGTCGACGTCGACCGCGGCGGGGAGACCGATGACTTGGACGATGTCTTCGGCGGTGAGCAGATTCGAACAGACCATGAAGTCCACGCCGAAGGTCCCCCGCGAGCGCTCCCACGTGCGAAGGAAGCCGACGTGCTTGACGCGGGCGATAGTGAACGCATCGCCGAGCGCCTTCGCGGTCCCGCAGGTCGCGAGGTTCGTCTCGTCGTCGTCGGTCGAGGCGATGAGGAGGTCCGCGTTGGCCGCGTCGGCGTCTTCGAGCGTCTCCAGTGACGCGCCGTCGCCAGTGAGCGCGAGCACGTCGTGAGAGTAGTTCATCTGCTCGACGCGCTCGGAGTCGATGTCGATGACGACGACGTCGTGGGAATCTGCGAGACTCGCGGCGATGTGCGACCCGACTTCACCCGCCCCGACGATGACTACGCGCACGGCCGTCTCGCTCCTGTCTGTTCCATACTAACATGTCTCGTGGAACGTCAATCAACATTTCCTCCGCATCGGCGACAGCCCACGAGGGGCGGCAGTTGGGTCTACCGCCGCCAGTACTCGGGTGTGAACAGCACGAGCACCGGCAGAATCTCCAGTCGGCCGACCCACATCAGGAGGACCATATAGAGCTTTGAACTGTTCGAGAAGTCGAGATAGCTCCCCATCGGGCCGACGACCCCGAAGCCCGGCCCGACGTTCCCGAGCGTCGCGGCGACGGCGCTCATCGATTCGAGGACGCTCACCTGCAACCCGATTCGGGCGGCGTCGAGGTGGACGAGGCCGGTCGAGACGAAGAACAAGACGAGATACAGGAGCGTAAAGGCGTAGATACCGCGGATGGCTCGCTCGTCGACGGCGCGCCCGGCGAGTCGGACGGGGCGAATCGCCTCGGGGTGGGCCGTCGTAAACAGTTCCCGGCGGAGTGATTTCAGGATGACGTACCACCGGACGATTTTGATGGCACCACCGGTCGACCCCGCGGAGCCGCCGATGAACATGGCGAACAGGAGGCCGTACTGGGTCGGCGCGCTCCACGCGTTGAAGTCCATGCTCGCGTAGCCAGTCGTCGTCACGATAGAGACGACTTGGAACACCGACTGTCGCAGCGACGACTCGGGACTGCCGATGATGGCGTTGCGGACGCCTTCGAGATACAGTTGGTCGTACGTCCCACCCGACGGTGCGACGGAGACGAGGCCGTCACCGAGGAAGAGGACGGCGGCGAGAATCGCCGAGATGACGCCGATGACACCGAGGTAGAACTTGAACTCGGTGTCGCGGACGAGTTTCTTCGGTTCGCCGGTGAGGACGTGCCAAAACAGGGCGAAGTTGGTCCCCGCGGCGACCATGAAGGGGATGATAACCCACTGAGCGGCGGCCGAGAAGGCCTCGATACTCCGCGCTTCGGGAGAGAACCCGCCTGTCGGCATCGTCGTCAAGCCGTGGGCGATGGCGTTGTACACGTCCATGTTCGGCGCGAAGCCCGTGACGTAGAGACCGTACAGAAGGACGATTTCGAGGACTGTGAGGCCGAGGTACGCGCCCCACAGCGCACGGGCCGTCTCCGCGATGCGCGGGGTGAGTTTCTCGATGCCGGGACCGGGCGCTTCGGCGTCCATCAACTGTGCGCCCCCGACCGACAGCTCCGGGAGAATTGCGACTGCGAGGACGACGATACCCATCCCGCCGAGCCACTGCGTGAGCTGTCGCCACATCATGATGCCGCGGGTGTGGGAGTCGAACGAGATGTCGCCGAGAACGGTCGCTCCCGTCGTCGTAAACCCGCTCATACTCTCGAACAACGCGTTCACCGGATTCGCCAGCGTCGATTCGGGGTGAATCGCCGACGTGACAAAGGGGATGCCGTTGGCCTCGATGAGGAACGGAATCGCTCCGACCACGGTGACGGCAAACCACGTCGCTGCGACCATCAAGAACCCCTCGCGGGCACCGATATCGGGGGATTCCGAGAGTTGTTCGAGGCCGCTGCCGACGAGCACGGTGAGCCCCATGGTGACGACAAACGGCATCACCGACTCGCCGTAATACAGTGAGACGACAAGTGGGAAAGAAAGGGGGACTGCAAGATACTTCAACACCGTCCCCACGAGACGGAGGCTTGCTCGATAGTCGACGCGAAGTTTCATCTGTGGCAGAACGTTCCGTGCGCCGGGGTTTTGCCTGTTCGGATTCGGCGACAGGTCCGTGAATCCGTGTCGCGGCGGGCGCTATCGCGGTTCTCAGAGCTTCGGCGACACGTCGCCGATGACCGTGCTATCGACGAAGACGACGACGTGGTCGCCGGGTTCGATGACCGTGTCACCCCGCGGGGTGATGAACTCGCGTCTGCGCGTTATCGCGCCGATGACGACACCCTCGGGGAGGTCGGCAATCGACTCTCGAATCGGTGTTCCCGCGAGGATGCTGTCGGCGTCGACCTCGATTTCGAGGACTTCCGCCTTGTCCGTCTCGATGAGCGCGACGTTCTCGGCACCACCCTCGCGAGTGAAGCGCGTAATCTCCTCGGCGACGACTTCTCGGGGACTGACGCCGATGTCGACCCCGACGGCCTCGAACAGTTCGACGTACGGCGTCGTGTCGATGACGGCGACGGTTCGTTCGACGCCGAGACGACCGGCCAGAAGCGACACGAGGAGGTTCTTCTCGTCGGAGTCGAGCGCGGCGACCACGAGGTCGGCGTCGCCGACGTGTTCGCGTTCGAGGAAGTCCACGTCGGTCGCGTCGCTCTCCATGACGATGGTTCCGGGCAGGAGTTCGGCGAGTTCGCGGGCGCGCTCTGCGTCGTGCTCGACGAGTCGTGGTTTGAACCCGCGTTCTTCGAGGAGTCGGGCGACGTGATAGCCGATTTCGCTCCCGCCGACGACGACGACTTCCTCGGCGGTTCCGGGCGACTCTTCGGGCGCAATCGTCGCCGCGAACTGCTGGACGCTCTTGGGGCTGCCGATGACGACCACGCGGTCGCCGGGGCTGATGACGGTGTCACCGCGCGGAATCGTCACTTCGCCGTTGCGGAGGATGGCGGCGAACGTGAGCGAGTCGAACCGGTCGGCCTCGCGGACCGTCTGGTTCGCGACGGGGCTGTCGTCGTCGATTTCGAACTCGGCCATCTGGACCTGCCCGCCTGCGAAGGGGTCGACGTCGCGTGCGGCCGGGAGGCCGACGACGCGGACGATAGACTCGGCGGCGAGCAGGTTCGTACACACCATGAAGTCCACGCCGAAGGCCTTCTCGGAGCGCTGCCACGTCCGGAGGTACTCCGTGTTCTTCACGCGGGCGATGGTGAACGCCTCGGAAATCGCCTTGGCGGTCGCACAGGCGACGATGTTCGTCTCGTCGTTGTCCGTGGAGGCGATGACCATGTCCGCGCTCTCGATACCGGCCTCTTCGAGCGTTTCCACCGAGGTACCGTCGCCGTTGATGGCGAGCACGTCGAGCGAATAGTTCAGTTCGTCCACCCGTTCGGAGTCGCAGTCGATGACAACGACTTCGTGAGTGTGGTCGAGGTCGGCCGCAATCGACGACCCGACCTGTCCAGCGCCGATAATAATCACGCGCACGAGGGACCAGCCCCTATCATACCCCATCTTTGTATCGGCGGTGGGTATGTGCATTTCCCTTCGGTGGTCACCGCGGAAGACCCACCCACGCTAGGCTGTGTCGTCGGAGCCGGAGACGTGGCCGCCGAACAACGCGCAGTCGCCTGCTTAGCGATGCACTGTCAGTTCGACACGCCGGGGTTGGCCCTCTAAGTCAGCGACGATGCGCTCGACGATTCGTTCGGCTTCTTTCTGGAGAACGGGCCGAACCTTGTCGACGACCCAGCCGAGAGAGACGAACCGCGGGAGGTCGATATCGCCGGCCGAGACCGTTTGGGTGTCGTATTCGACTTCGAAGAAGACTCTGGAGGCCGTCGCTGCGTCACTCGGGGCGTCGTCCGGGGGGTCGTCGAGTTCCTCGATACGCCAGTGCCCCGTCGCGTGGATGTCTTTCGTCACCGTCCAGTCGATGCGGTTCGGCGGGTCGACGTCTGTCACCCGCGACTCGGCGGTGTAGGTGAGTTTCCACCACGCGAACTGGAGGTGGTAGCGTGTTCCGGGCGTCCCGTCGCCGAACTGCCGCACGTCGGTCAGGTGCTTGGAGTAGTTTGCGTACCGTGGGAAGTCCACGAGAAACTCGTAGACCTCCTCGGGAGGCAGGTAGACGACGGTGCTGACGGCTATCTCGTCCACGACACTGAGTTTGCCCGAGACCAACTAAGCGTTGTGGGAGCGCCTGTCTCGGGTCACTGTGTCCAGCCGTCACGAACATCGGAACCTATAATCGGGGCCTTTCGATACCTAACAATGAGATGGTCGGGGGGACGCTGCGGGATATCCGGGCGGAGGTTCGGTCTCTGTCCCGGCCCGACGGCGACTACATGGTGGTGTGTGGGAAGCTTGGTACTGAACCGTCGGTCGTATCCGGACTCCGGTTTCCGGACCGTGATGCGGCGAGCGAAGCGGCCGACCTCGCCAAGAAGTACCGGGCCGCACTCCGCCGGTACGACCCCGCAGTCCCCTACTACGACCCGTTGGTCCACGAGGAATCGAACGGACCTGTCGCGTCGCGCGTGACCGACTCGGTCGACGAGCGGACGCGGTACATCTCGTTTTGTCACGACGTCACCGGCTCGGTCTTCGAAGCACTCTCCGAGACGGGAACGCGCAGTGTCGAATCCGCGGCGATGGAGACGTACCTCACGCTCGCCGAAGTCGTCTCCGACGAAGACGACTTCTGTCTCACCATGCTGTGGAGCATGATGAGCGAGATGGACGTTCGGCTGTCCGTTTCCGAACAGACGACAGTGGTCGAGACGGCCGCCGAGCGGTTCGCTTCCGCGCCGATGTCGAACCCGGTGGAAGCCACGCTCCGGAACCTCGAATCGGCGTCGTTCATCGAAGGCTACTCGCTTCGTTCAGTGACTCACGAGTCAGAGACGGCGGATTCACAGACGACAGCGTCCGCCGCTGACGAGAGCGAATCTGACAGCACCGACACGACCCAGTCCACTTCGTGGGAACTCACCTTCGGTGACTACGCGCTCGCGGAGCGGACTGGCCGACTCCCCACTCTCCCAATCGCTGTCGACCTCCTCCGACGGACGCCCGGTCAGTCGGTCCGGTTCTTCGACGGAGAAGCGTTGTCCGACTCCCGGTGGCGACTCCGCCTCCAGACGGGGACACACTGCGAATCGGCCGGTCTCGTCAGCGTCGATGCCGTCGAAAACCGGTGGCTGAACGATTCGGCTGCACCGCTTCGCTCGGAGCGGCCGGGCCAAAGCGACTAACGGCGAACCTTTATTTTCGGGGAGTGTACCGCCGCGCATGTCTGAGACGAATCCGCGAGACGTCCTCGTCGTCGGCGGTGGCGTCGCAGGCCTCACCGCGGCGACGTTTCTCGCCCGCGCAGGTCTCGACACGCTCGTCGTGAACGCTGGAGAGTCCATTGTTCGACGCAACGCGCACCTCGAAAACGTCCCCGGCTTCCCGGCGGGTGTCAACAGTCGGCTCTTCACCGACCTCCTGACCGAACAGGCCGACCGCTCGGGTGCCGATTTCCTGACCGGTCTCGTCGTCGACCTCGACGTGCTCGGAACCGAAGACGACCCGCTTTTCGAAGCGACAGTCGAGACCGAAGACGGCGAAGAAACCATCGCTGCAACGCGGGTCATCGCCGCCTCGTGGGCCGACGCGTCGTATCTCGAAGACACCGGCGTCGAACTCCGAAGCGCCGGGTCGAAGACGTACGTCGACGTCGACGACCTCGGCCGAACCGCCGTTTCCGGCCTCTATGCAGCGGGGCGAATCACCGAAATCTACCACCAGACGGTCGTCGCCGCCGGCGACGCCGCGGAGACCGCGATTACGCTCGTCCACGACTCCGGCACGGCGTTCTACAACGACTGGGTCACGCCCGAGGGCTACTTCACGGGTCGCGGGCGCGAGGTCCCTCCGGCGTGCGAAGAAATCGACGCCGACGAGCGCGACCGCCGCGAACGCGAGTCGCGCGAGGTCATACAGGAGTTCTTCGCCGACGACCACCCCGAGCCACAGCGGACCCACCCGAGTCTCGTCGAAGACGAACTCGGCCGGCTCGACGAATAACGGCGGCCTCCGAACGGGCCACAGACGCGAATCTTTTTAATCGATAGCGGGCGCAGAGACGAGTGAATGCTGGAAGGTGTCAACGTCGCGCTCGGGGTGTCCGGGAGTATCGCGGCCGTGAAAGTCGTCGAGTTGGCGCACGAACTCCGCCGACAGGGGGCGTCCGTTCGTGCAGTGATGTCGAACGCCGCGACGAGTATCATCCACCCGTGGGCCGTCGAGTTCGCCACCGAGCACGACGTCGTCACCGAGATTACCGGCCGCGTCGAACACGTCGAACTCTGTGGCCGCGAGGGCTGGGCAGACGTGTTCCTCGTCGCGCCCGCGACGGCCAACACCGTCGGGAAGATGGCCGCCGCCATCGACGACACGCCCATCACGACCTGTGCGACCACCGCGCTCGGCGCAGATGTGCCAGTCGTCGTCGCGCCCGCGATGCACGAACCCATGTACGACCACCCGGGCGTCTTGGAGTCAATCGAGCGCGTCGAGTCGTGGGGCGTCGAGTTCGTCGACCCGCGGCTCGAAGAGGGGAAGGCCAAAATCGCGACCGAGGAGGCCATCGTCACGGGCCTGTCTCTTATACACATCTCTGAGCGGGCTNCCCGCGGCTCGAAGAGGGGAAGGCCAAAATCGCGACCGAGGAGGCCATCGTCACGGGCGTCGCAAAGGCGACGACCGAACAGACGCTCGCCGGAGAGTCGGTCGTCGTCACCTCCGGGTCGACCACCGAATCGGTCGACCCAATCCGGACGCTCTCGAATCGCGCGTCGGGGCGAACGGGCCGCGCCGTCGCCCGCGCGTTGGCGATTCGCGGTGCCGACGTGACGCTCGTCCACGACGGCGACGACGTTCACTACGCCGACGTGCTCGCCGTCGAATCCGCCGCAGAGATGCTCGACGCCGTCCAAGCGGCGGTCGACGCCGGTTCCGACGCCCTCGTCTCTGCGGCCGCCATCTCGGATTTCACCGTCGAGGCCGCCGACCAGAAGATTCGTTCCGGCGACGCCATCACACTCGACCTCCAGCCAGTGCCGAAGCTCATCGACACGGTCCGAGAGTCACATCCCGACCTCCCTATCGTCGGATTCAAAGCCGAGACGTCCGGCGACGACGACGCGATGGTCGAACAGGCGCGGCGAATCATGGACCGCGCCGGTCTCGCGTTCGTCGTCGCCAACGACGCCTCGGTG
This sequence comes from Haloferax larsenii JCM 13917, assembly GCF_000336955.1. Lineage (GTDB taxonomy): Archaea > Halobacteriota > Halobacteria > Halobacteriales > Haloferacaceae > Haloferax > Haloferax larsenii. Next base: position 232,611 of record NZ_AOLI01000006.1, read on the forward strand.
ATGGGGTCGGACGAAACGCGTGCGCTCGTCGTCCGCGACGACGATATCGGCGAGTTCGCTGGCTCGAAAGCCGAACTCGGTGCTCGCGTCGCGTCGGAACTCGAACTCGAACTCTCCTAAAAAAAGTCGTCGGCGTCAGCGCCGACTCGTCGCCTCGTCAGCCGAGGAGGCCGACGAGGTAGCCACCGAGAATCACCACGACGAGGACGATGCTCGTCGCGATGGTGGCTCGGAGGCTTCCGGTGGTGATGTCCTTCGCATCCGCGTCACCGAGCGCGCCCGCAACCCGGCGGGCCGTCGGGTAGGGGTCGGCAATGGCGGTCGCAACCGCGTACGACCCGGACGAGACGGCGCGGTCGACGGCGGCGAACAGGTCGGTCGTTCCGCGGACGAGGACCCGCGTGCCGTAGAACAGTGCCGGGTTCAACACCGCGTCGATGTCCGGCACGTCACCGACCTTCGACAGCGGCTTTTTGAGCGCGACGAAGCCGACGACGCCCAGCGCGGCGAGCGCGAACCCTTCGCCGAGGTGGCTCAGCGTGAAGGGGTGCGCCTTGGCCGTGCTGCCTGGGAGGATGCTGAACAGCGCGTCGGGATACAGTCCGAAGACGACACAGAGCGCGGCGACGCCGAGCATCGCAACCGCCTGTCCGGTGTGTGCGCGTTCGAGCGACCAGTCGCGGTTCGCGTCGCGGAAGAACGCGTAGTAGCCGAACTTGATGAAGGACATGAACGTCCCGACACCCGCGGCGAGGAGGATGTAGAAGATACCGTAGAGGTGCTCTTTGTGCGCCGCGGCGGTAATCATCCCCTTACTGACGAAGCCGTTGAAGCCGGGGAAGCCGCTGATGGAGAACGCGGCGATGGTAAAGGCGAGTGCGGTAATCGGCAGCGCGCCGCGGAGATTCCCGAGGTACTTCAGGTTCTCCTCGTTGGTTCGCGAGAGGACGACGCCCGCGGTCATGAACAACAGCGCCTTGTAGAGGATGTGGTTGTAGACGTGGGCGAACGCACCAGCAGTTGCGAGTGCGGTTCCGATACCGACACCCGCGACCATGTAGCCGACCTGCGACTGGATGTGATACGACAGGAGCCGTCGCATGTCGTTTTGGAGCAGCGCGTAGATGACCCCGAGCAGCGCCATCGCCGTCCCCATGTAGGCGATTGCGAGGTTGCCCTCGGGGAAGGCGCGGGCGAGACCGTAGACGCCGGTCTTCGTCGTGAACACCGACAGGAAGACCGAGGCGGCGAAGTGCGGCCGGGGGTACGTGTCGGGAAGCCACGTGTGCAGTCCGACGTAGCCGACGTTGACGCCGATACCGACCGCGGCGAGCGCCGCGGGGATACCCGGCGCGATGCCGTTCGTCGCCGAGAAGAGGAACGACTCGACCTCGGTGTAGTGCCAGACGATAGCGCCCATGAGGAGACTGCCGCCGAGACCGTGGGCGATAGCGTAGCGGTAGCCCGCACGGACCGCGTCGCCGCCGTAATCCCACACTAAGAGGGTGCTGGTGACGGCCATGAGCTCCCAGAAGAACACCATGGTCAGCCAGTCACCGGCGAAGACGGTTCCGAGACTCGTCCCGACGTAGCCGAGGGCGTACGCGGTCTGGATATTTCGCGCGTCCGACGAGTACGAGTACAGGACCGCCGCGACGCCGATGATGCCGAAGATGATGCCCATCAGCCGCGAGAAGTCGTCGACGTTGAACAAGACGGCCTCGAAGCCGAGGAACGACACCGGGAGGTGGACGCCGGCCGGTGCGAGAAGCGACCAGACGGCGACCGCTCCGGTGGCGAGGATACCGAGTCCGTGGCCGACTCGCCGCGAGACGAACGGCATGATAATCGCCACCGCGAGGACGACGAACGCGGGTGGCAAGAGCGTGAGGCTACTCGCCATCAGAACACCACCCCCGTCGCGCCAGCGACGACCTGTTGCACGAGCGCGAGGAACACTGCCGTGTAGGGAACGATGCCGAGGACGAGCGCGCCGGTCGCGGCCGTCGCAATCGGTGCCATGATGAACCACGTACTCTCGGTGCCGAGCGCGCGGCGTTCCCAGCCGTCTGCTGGCGGGCCGCCGTGGTGCTCGTCGTCGTGGTCGTGTGCATCCTCAGTGAGGTGGTCGCTGGGGTGTTGGTCGACTGCATAGGTTTCTCCCGTCGATTCGCTTTCAGAGGTGAGCGTCGCGTTCTTCCGTCCGCCGTCGGCGCGGGCGGTCACCCCGCCGATGGGGAACTCGATGAGCGGTTTCGCATCGGAGTCCTCGGGCGTCTGGAAGAACGCCTGGTAGATAATCGGCCAGAAGTAGCCGATGTTCAACAGGCCGGACGTGAGTAAGACGAGGGCGAACACCGTCTGTCCGGCGTCGAGACTCCCGATGAGGAGGTACCACTTGCTGACGAACCCGGCGACGAGCGGCAGGCCCGCCATGCCGAGACTCGCGATGGTAAACGCAATCATCGTCAGTGGCATCCGTCTCCCGATACCCGCCATGTCGCTGATGTCGTCGGTGTGGGTCTCGACGTGAATCGCGCCCGCACAGAAGAACAGCGTGAGCTTCATGAACGCGTGGGCGGGGATGTGGAGCAACCCACCGACGAGCGCCGCAGGCGAGAGCAACGCGAGACCGAGCACGATGTACGACAACTGACTCACCGTCGAGTACGCGAGTCGACGTTTGAGGTTGTCCTGTCTGAGTGCGATGATACTCGCGACGAGGATGGTGAACGCGGCGACGGCGGCGAGCGGCAGGCCGACACCGAGTGACTCCACGGTGCCCGGGCCGTACACGTCGAGGATGACGCGCGCGATACCGAAGACACCGCTTTTGACGACGGCCACCGCGTGCAGGAGGCCCGAAACGGGCGTCGGGGCGACCATCGCGTCAGGGAGCCACGAGTGAACCGGCATGAGGGCCGCCTTCACGCCGAACCCGGCGATGAGGAGGCCGAACGCAGCGCGAGCGAGAACTGGGTCTGCGCTCGCGAGCGCGGCGATGCCGCCGGGCGTGAACTCGACAGTTCCGGTCGTCAAGAACACGAGCGCAGTGCCCGCGAGCGCGGCGACGCCGCCACCGAAGGTGTACGCCAGATACTTTCGACCGGCCTTGCGCGCTTCGTCGGTCTCGTCGTGAGTGACAAGTGGGTACGTCGCCACCGTCAGCAGTTCGTAGAACACGTACAGGACGATGAGGTTCGACGCGAACGCGACACCGATTGCGGCGCTGACGCTCCCCGCGAACGCGGCGAAGTACCGCGTCTGAGAGTGTTCGTCGAGGCCGCGCATGTAGCCGATACTGTAGAAGCTCGTGACGACCCAGAGGAGACTGGCCAAGAGGCCGAAAATCATCCCGAGCGGGTCGGCGGTGAGCGTGAACGAGACGCCGGGCACGAACGCCCCGAGCTCGGTCACGTAGGTCGACCCGTCGAGGACGGCCGGCACCATACTGGCGACGATGGCGAGCGTCGAAATAGACGAGGCGATGGTCGCGCCCTCGCGGAGGTTCGGGCGACGGTTCAGTGCGACGATGAGGAGAACACCGACCGCGGGGGCTAACACAGCCGCGAGCGGTCTCAGTGAGTCGAGTTCAGTCATACGAAGTACACCTCCAGTGCAGGCCGGATGATGTCGATGAGGTCAGACCCGGCGATGCCGAGCAGGACCGCGGTGACAGCAGCGACGACGACGACGGTTCGCATTCCGAACGAGACGTCGCTCGCTGGCTGGCCGCCGTCGGCCGAGACGCTGGCGTCGGCCACGTCGGTCTCGTCGGGATGGGTGAAGTACATCCGCTCGATGACGCGCCCGAAGTACGCGAGCGTCAGGAGCGTGCTGACGACGACGACGAGCGCGACCGACCACGACCCGGCTTCGACCGCACCGACGACGATGTTCCACTTGCCGATGAAGCCGATTGCGGGCGGGATGCCGACCATCGAGAACGCGAGCACGGCGAACGCCGCGCTCGTCACCGGTTCGCGAGCGGCCAGTCCCTTGAACTCGTCCATCGTTCGAGCGCCGACCGACGCGGCGAAGACGCCGAGCGCCAGGAACAGACCGCCTTTCATCACGGCGTGGCCGATGAGGTGGACCACCGCGCCGATAAGCGCCGTCTTGTTCCCGATTCCGAGTGCGGTGACGACGAGACCGAACTGCGAGACAGACGAGTACGCGAGCATCCGTTTGAGGTCGGACTGCATGACCGCGAGTACCGACCCGGCGACGATGCTCACGCTCCCGAGGAGGACGAAGGCGTCCGCGGCGATGGGGACCGCTTCGAGGAAGTCGCGGGTGAAGACCGTGTAGGTGACGCGGAACAGCCCGTACGCCGCGGCGGTCGAAACGAGCGCGGAGATGTACGCACTCACGGTGTCCGGCGATTCGGCGTACGCGCCGGGCTGCCACGTGTGCAGTGGGAAGATGGCGACCTTGACCAGCAGTCCCGTCGCCATCAGGCCGAACCCAGTCAGCACGGTTGGCGAAGCGTATCCTGCCGGAGTGGCGACAATTGCCTCCGAGAGGGAAGCCATGTTCAGCGTCCCGGTGGCGATGTAGAGGTAGCCGGTCCCGAGCAGGTACAGCGAGGCACCGATGGTACCGACAAACAGGTACTTCAGGCTCGCAACCGCGGCGCGGGGCGACCGACCGCTCGCGACGAGCGCGTAGGTCGCCAGCCCCGTAATCTCCAAGAAGACGTACAGGTTGAACACGTCGGCGGTCGCAACGACACCGGAGATACCCGCGGTGAGAAGCGCCAGTTCGCTGTAGAACGCGTTCGAGTGCGGTCCGGCGCGTCGCGCGTACACCACGACGCCCAGCGTCGAAATCGAGATGAGCACCAACAGCGGTGCCGAGATGCCGTCGGCGACGAGTTCGATACCGAACGGCGGTTGGAACCCGCCGACCGCATACGAGATACGGCCGCTCGTATCCACTGCGTTGGCGACGATTGCCGACAACCCGAGGTGGGCGAGCGACATCGCCAGTGCGACGTACCACCCGGCGCGGTCGGAGAGAATGCCGAGGAACACCGGCAGTATCGCCGCCGCAATCGGGAGGACGATGAGCAAGACGAGTGCGTCAGTCATCTACCTGTACCTCCTTGATGACATCTTCGTCGAGAGAGCCATAGCCGTTGTAGATTCGAACGATAAGTGCGAGCGCGACGGCGGTCAGGCTCACCCCGACGACAATCGCCGTGAGAATGAGCACGTGTGGGAGCGGGCTCACGATTGGACCCTCGGTGTGGCCGACGATGGGCGGAACGCCGCCGTCGACGTAGCCGGTGGTCACGAAAAAGAGGAAGATTCCAACTTGGAAGATGTTCATACCGATGACCTTCCGAACGAGGTTGGGACTCCCCATGACGACGTAGAGACCGATGCCGACCAAGAGGATGCTCGCGATGTAGTTGTAGTGGGTCGTAAGCAGGTCAATCATGCCTCATCACCTTCCGTCTCCTCGTCGGAGAACCCCGCAGCGAGGTTCATAAACAGCGAGACGATGACGCCCGCGACAATCGCCCCGATGCCGAGTTCGACGAGTTCGATGCCGTATTTGACACCGTGGCTGATTCCGTAGGCGGAGTAGTTGAGGAACGGTCCACCGAAGGCGAGCGCACCCAACCCGATGAGTGCGAACGTCGATGCTCCACCGCCGATGACGACGCGAACGAAGTCGTCGTCGAGCCACTCTCGCGTCGGCTCGATACCGAAGGCGAACGCGAGCATGATGATACTCGACGCGACGATGGCTCCGCCTTGGAAGCCACCGCCCGCGGACTCCGCGCCGTGGAACATGACGAAGAGCCCGAACGTGAAGACGAACGGGCTGACGACGCGAACCGTCGTCATGATAATCGTACTTTCGACGTATGCACGGGGGCTAAAATCGAGTGAACTCATACGTACACCTCCTTGCGAAGGACGACGAGGACCGCGATTCCGGCGGCCAGCACGACCGCCGCCTCGCCGAGGGTGTCGAACCCACGGTAGGCGGCCAACACCGCCGTCACGACGTTTTCGACGTCGGTCTGCGGGTACGCGTTTTCGAGGTAGTAGCGCGTCACCTCGGAGGTTGCGACCGGCGAGTTCGGGTCTCCGATACGCGGTAACGAGCTCACCGTCGTCAGCAACACGCCGACGAGGACTGTCGCTACTGCCGCTGGACCCCACTTGATTCGCTCGAAGAGGCGGTCGCCACCGGGGCGAACCGTCCGAACGATGGTCAAGAGGAACAGGACGGTCGTGACGCCCGCGCCGACGGCCGCTTCGGTGAGCGCCACGTCGGGTGCGCGCAGGAGGACGTACACCAGCGCGATGCCGAAGCTGAACCCGGCGAACGCGATAATGGCGCTGAGGATGTCGCGGAGGAACGCCGCCGCGAGCGCGGCGAAGATGACGAACGCGAGCAGGAGCGCGAACAACGTCAGTTGCACGTCAGTCACCTCCTCCGTCGTCTGCGGTCCACGGTTCGATACCCTGTTCGTAGGCCGCCCGAGTGATGGCGTGAGCGGCCGTCGGGTTAGTGATAAACATGAACAAGAGCAGGAGCGCCGTCTTGACGGCGGCGACGTCCGCCCCGAAGAGGAGTACGACTCCCCCGAGCGACAGCACCGTTCCGAGGGTGTCACTCTTCGAGGTAGCGTGAGCGCGGGTGTAGAGGTCGGGCAGTCGGATGATGCCGACGACCGCGACGAAGCCGAAGAACACACCCGCGAGGACGAGCCCCGAGACGAGGTATTCGAGCGGCGTCATCTCAGAGCACACCTCCGCGTTCGACGATGAACTTCGAGATTGCGATGCTCGCGAGGAAGTTCAACAGCGCGTAGACGAGCGCAACGTCGAGGTACCCCGGTTGGCCGAACGCCGCCGCGGCGAGCGCCAACACGACGACGGTGTTCGTCCCGATGGCGTTGATGGCGATAACGCGGTCTTCCATGGTGGGACCGCGGACCACACGGTAGAGCAGCACGATGGCGAACGTCGCGAACGCGGCCGCCCCGCCGAGCAGAATCGTTTGGAACGTCGAAAAACCTTCGAGCACCATCGTTAGGGTTCCTCCGGTGTCGGTGGGACCGATTCGTCTTCGACCGTTCCGCGCTCTCGCGGGCTCGGGATACGTGCCGCTGCGCGACCGTAGTAAATGAACCGTACGGCGCGTTCGAGCGGCCCGTCAGCGAGTCCGTCACGAGCCGAGCCAGTAAGCGAGTGAATGACGAGACTGTCTCGGTCGACATCGACAGTGAGCGTGCCCGGCGTCAGCGTGATGCTGTTGGCCAGGGTCGTCACCGAGAGGTCGTCCCAGATAGCCGCCCGATATCGCTGTATCTTCGGGTCGATAGGCAAGCTCGGGTGGAGGATGATGTACGCGACCTCGATGTTCGCTTTCAGAATCTCCCACAGCAGGTACGGAACGTACAGGATGAACCGGCCGGTCCGCCTGAGGAGACGGCCCGCTTTCGGCGTCTCTCTGAACGTGATACGAGAGAAGACGGTGGTGACGATACCCGCCGAGACCGCGCCGGTCAAGAGGTTGAACGTGTCGAGGACACCGGCTAAGAGCAGGTAGAAACTGAACGACGCGCCGAACATCACGAGGGCTTTCGACAGGTTCGAACGGCTCGGAAACCGTCCACGCTCGACGACGCGGTCGACAGGCGCTTCCTCGACGATGCGATCAGACCGCGAGAGTTCGAGTTCCAGCGGTTGGAGCATCGGAGCGCTCCCGCCCGGCTGGTACTCCGGGTCCACGATGATACGGCCAAGGTCGCGGTCGCGTGCGTATTCGAGAAGCACGTCCGCGAAGTCGCTCGGCGAAAACAGATATCGGTCTTCGCCGACGACAGCCGTCTCTATCGAGACCGGCACGCCGTCGTCGTCGATTTCACCGTCGTCGTCGTAGTCCAAGTCCTCGGCCGCCCAGACACGCGCTCGGTCGAGTATGTCGGCGACCTCTTCGGACGCCGACCGTTCGAGTTCGTCGACCAACTGCCAGCGGACCGGATAGACGAAATGAACGGTCGCTTCTTCGCCCGTTTCGCTGGCGACGCGCCGAGCTTCACGAGTTGCGTACGCGGCCGTGTTCCTGAACGTCGAGGACTCTCCGACAGGGACGAGAATACGTGCGCTCGTCTCTGACATCACCCACCTCCGGCGCCGTTCGAGACAGTTCGCCGCGGATTCAGATACTGACTCATAAGCACTATTTCCCACTTACAAAAGGCAGGCAAAACGCTTTCCGCTATCGGATGGCGAGTATTGGCGATTCGACACACTGTCTGTGGATTAGTTCGGTTCTCGAACGCCGTCCCGGCGAGCGATTTGGCGGTCAGTCGTCGTCTTCGTCGGTCGACCCCTTGCCGAAGGGACTGTACGGGGAGGTGTACTCGTTGCGGATGAGTTCCTCCTCGGCGATTTCGAAGCCCAGCGCGCTGAGTTCGCGACCGATTCGGCTCAAATCGTCGCTGTTGCGGCCGAGTGCGGTTATGTGGACGTTCTTCTCGCCGGTCATGATTTCGCGGACCGAGATGACGCCGTCGACTTCCAGTGCCGCCTTTGCGAGTTGCTCTCGCTCGGGAATCGGCGCGGTACAGAAGATAATTGTGTGGAGTTGGTAGCCCAGCGCCTCGTAGTCGATATCGAGGTGACTGCCCCGAATAACGCCCTTCGATTCGAGCTTTCCGACTCGGTTTCGAACCGTACTCGCCGAGACGCCGAACGCCTCCGCGATATCGCTTCCGGAGGTGTGTCGAGCGTCCTTCTGAAGCGCATAGAGGATGTATTTGTCGAGATCGTCTACCGAGATTGTCGCCATGCACCAACGAATGGACGTGCTTAAAATAGGTGTTTTGTTCCCTCAGAGGCGCTCCTGCAGTCGAAAACGCGTCCGAGAGCGGGTAACGCCGTGTCATGGTCAGAAGACCCACCGGTCGAGTGCGCGTGCGATTCGACTGCGTCGCATCGAGTCGCGGCCGTGAACGGCGAGAACCGAGCCTTCCCAGTTGTCGACGATGGTGTTTCCACCGCGGCCAACTCTCGCCGCTGCTTCGTCTTCGACACTTAGGATGAGGATTTCGCCAGTCTTTGCGGGGATGTCACCACCATCGGAGACCAAGCCTCCCGTTTTGACCGGCACGGAACAGAGTTCGGCAATCTGCGATTTGTACTCTCGGAGGCTCGTCTCCTGGGCGGCAGATGCGCCCGCGTCGGACTCGTGACTCAGGTGAATCTCTGCACCGGCCTGACTGGCGAGCGCGTCCGCGACGGCGACTTTCGTCGGGTCGTACGGGCCTTCGCTCGTCAGCAGTTCGACCGTCTCGATGTCGTCGAGACCGCGGTCCTCAAACAGAGCCACCTCGCAGGTGGCGTGTCGGAGAATCCAGTCGATGTCGTTCCCGAGGAGTCGCTCTCGAACGCTGGCCGAGCGGTCGGGTTGTTCCATAAGTACCATATCGGCACCGGAGTGGTCGGCGTAGTTGACCACCGCGTGTTTGGTGTCGTGGCTGACGATGGTTCCGCAGTCGACCGTCACGTCGAAGTCGTCACCGAGTTCGGTGGTCTGACGCTCGAACTGGACGTCCGCAGGGGACTGTATTTCGGAGGCGTGCGCCAATGGCACTTGGTCCGGGACCTCGTCGAATCGGCTGACGATAACGCGACCATCGCGTCCGCGAGCGAGGTCGGCGGCGACGCGAACCAACGAGCGCTCTCTGTCTTTCGAGATTTCGTTCGGGAGCGCGACGAGGACGCGGTATTCGTCGGCCGTCGAGCCTATCGTCTCTTGGGTTCGGTCGACGGCGTTCTGTGCAACCTCCTGTCGGACTGCGTCGATAGCCGCGCCTTCGCGGTCGACTCTCCCGTGTGCGTACACGTAGTACCACGTGACACCGGCACCCACGAGGACGACTGCGCCGACGAGCGGAACTGTGCCCATCTGCGTCAACAACACGAGACCACTGACCGCACCGAACAGTTGCATCCACGGGTAAAGCGGCGAATCGAACGACGGTTCGTACTCGACGTGGCCTTCGCGGAACGCGATGACTGCGACGTTGATGAGTACGAACACGAGCAGTTGGAACGCGCTGGCGAGTTTGGCGATTTCCAAGAGTGGGACGAACGCGATGAGCAGGAGCAACACGACGCCGGTGAGCGTGATGGACGTGCTGGGCGTTCCGAACCGGTCGCTAATGGTCGCTAACGACGGTGGGACGAGGTTGTCCCGACTCATAGCGAACGGATACCGAGACGAAGAGAGCACGCCCGCGTTTGCGGTGCTCACCAGTGCGAGAATCGCCGCGAGGACGACGGCGACGATGCCGGGTGTCCCCAGCGTCGCTTCGGCGGCAAGTGCCATCGGCGTCGAACTGGCAGCGAGCGCGCCCCGGTCTGTGACGCCGACCATAACGGCCACGATGAGCGTGTAGAGAAGCGTCGTGAACACGAGCGACCCGAGAATGCCGAGTGGGATGTTACGACCGGGGTTCTCGACTTCTTCGGCGACGCTTGCGATTTTCGTGACGCCCGCATACGAGACGAAGATGAGACCGGTCGCGGCGAGCAACCCGCCGACGCCGCCGCTGAAGAACGGTTGATAGTTCGCCGGTTGGACGCTCGGGGTGCCGCCGAGGACGAACCACACGAGCGCGGCGAGCATGAGTACGACGATGACGACCTGGAGGCGGCCAGTCTGCTTCGCCCCGACGAGATTGACGAGCACCAAGAGTGCCGCAAGCGCTAGTGCGACCGGCGTCACCACACTCGAAGAGACATCAAACAGCAACAGGAGGTACGGAACGCCACCGACGAGGGCGAGAGCACCTTTGAACGACAGCGAGAACCACGTCCCGATACCGGCAACGGTGCCGAGAAGCGGCCCCATACCGCGCTCGATAAAGAGATACGTCCCGCCGGATTCGGGCATCGCGGTCGCCATCTCGGACTTCGAAAGTGCCGCCGGAAGGACGAGAACGCCCGCGATGACGTACGCGAGAATGACTGCGGGGCCGGCGATGTCGATAGCGAGCGCCGGGAGGATGAAGATTCCACTCCCGACCATCGCACCGATGCTGATAGCGAGTACTGAATAGATACCCAGGTCGCGTTCGAGTGTCTTTCCCATCTGTTATCCACCTGCCGAGTAGACCGCGGACTGCTCGGGTCGAGTCGTCTCTACCGTGTCGAGCGGTTCGACCCAACCTCGTCCGAGCGTGGCGGTCGAAACGTCGTGTTCATCGGTCGAATCGCGGCAGCCATCGAGTATCAGCATTCGTTCGAGCATGGTTGGTAAGACGGCCGTTGACTATCCGGCCGAGTTGCTTGCCCCAGTCTATAGGACGATTCAACATAATATGCTCGGTTATTTTGCGGATTCGTTTATTGTAATGGTTCTTTATGCTTGTTTGTCCTAATACCTCGAATTNAGCGGTCTCTCGGTAGATTAATCTCTCGGACGGATTCGTCGAAATTTCTCCTTTCGATAACGAATCGATAGATATTGCTCGATAAATTCGCGCACCACAATCTGATTTCGCCCCTCTCATCTTCGGCGTGAACAAACTCTCGAACAATTATCGACCCGCTTACTTCGAGAGCGAGTTCGTGACGAACGCGACTTGCGGGACATCGAGAATCATTTCTAAAGGTATCCTCTGCAATTCACGAAAGTTGGACGAGCGTGAAATTTATATTCTCAGACCACTAGTATACGTACTGGAGCGCGACTCGCGCGTCGGGTGTTATTTTGGCCCGGGACAGGGAGTCCACGAGTCACCCAGCCGGAGGCGCGCTCAGGAGTCACGTATACAGCGGCCACGAGTCCTCACGAGGACACTGGTTCGCTGTGGTGGTGGTACGGTGGCTCTCGAACCTTCCAGACGACCACTTCACTATTGGTGGGGCGGTCAGTTGCCATCCAGCATTGGTGTTGCAGCCAACGGCGTCCCCTCGCTTCGGTCCTCAGTCGCGGTCTGATTGTCCTCGCGTGCGATGCCCTCCTCGAAGCGCCCCGGTGGATGGGTTTCCGGGGCGTAACTACTTTATATGCACTCTCGGAGAAATGAATCACGATGGACGGACCCGTGTCGAGCGACGACCTACTCGACATTCTCGGTGACACCGAAGGGAGGGCACTTCTCACTGCGCTCCGGCGCGAACCACAGTCAGCGAAAGAACTCGCATCGACCACCGACCTGTCGCTTCCGACCGTCTACCGCCGACTCGACAAACTGACCACGCGCGGACTCGTCGACTCGACGACCGAGGTCGAAGCAGATGGAACACATTACCGACGGTACGAGTGTTCGTTCGACGAGGCAGTCATCACACTGACGACAGACGGTTTTTCGACCGAACTCTCGCTCGATGGTGAGGCCATCGATTCGGGAGACGCAGACGGGCGACCTACCGAGTAAGTGGGAAATCGGTAGGAGTGAACAAGTCTAACGCGGTCGCTGACGGGTTTGTTCAACAAATTGAAGCAAATTTGGCCGATTCTCAGTTCGAGAAATTCCACCTCTACATTTATACCGGTAACTGACTATCAGGAATCCATGAATAGTCCAGGCGCGCGCTCCGGGCAGGGAGACGCGCAGCGTCAGGGCACGGGGGTTGAGTTATGATAATCGATCCGGCGCGGATGGCATCCGTGAACGGACCGGGACCAGACAGCGACGTCGCGATGGATGCAATCAACGAGACAGCACAAGGGGATGTCTCGTTGGTCGCCATCTATGGTGCGACGTCGTTCAATCTCTTCCACGTGGGAGAGTCCGTTCGTCGGTCGTTCGGGAGTAAAGCCGAACTCATCGACCATCTGAGTGACCTCGCCGAAGAGACACGGCGAGAGTTCATGGAGCGCGGCCTGTTCTCCGGACTCAGTCCGGTGCAAAACAGTGTCGAGTACCAGTTCGACGAGAAAGACGGCCACGGAGTCCTCCAAGTGTACTGTGGCGGCCGCGGAATGTTACTGTTCGTGGACCCAGACGAGGACGTCGAACCCCTCGTTCGGACGGCGTCTCAGTTGCTCGGCGGAATGTAACTCCACTGGGACCGTTTCGGTCCCAAACCCAAGTTATCCTCCTGAGAGTAACAACTCTCACGTCGGCCGTTTAGTGACAACTCTCACGTCGGCCGTTTTGTGAGCGGCGTACCGCCGGTTTGAGTGGCTACGACGGCGTATCTCACCGTCGAGGCGTGCGTGAGTCGATACCGTCCATCGTGGGTCAGCCTCTCCGTGAGACCGCGAACCGCCACATTTTATGCCGAACACCGGGAACGGGCGTCATGGACCAGTTGCGTCAGTCCCTTCTCGACGCGCCGATCATCGAAAAAGGCGATTACGAGTACTTCGTGCATCCCATCAGCGACGGGGTTCCGATGCTCAAGCCCGGGCTCCTCCGTGAAATCGTCATCAAGATCATCCGCAAGGCCAACCTCGAAGACGTCGACAAAATCGTCACGCCCGCAGCGATGGGGATTCACATCTCCACCGCCGTGTCGCTCATGACCGACATTCCGCTCGTCGTCATCCGAAAGCGCGAGTACGGTCTCGACGGTGAGGTCTCGCTCCACCAGCAGACCGGGTACTCCGAGGGCGACATGTTCATCAACGACGTCAACGAGGGCGACCGCGTCCTCGTCCTCGACGACGTGCTCTCGACGGGTGGCACGATGAAGGCCGTCCTCGACGCGCTCGACCACATCGGTGCGGACGTCGTCGACACCGTGGCAATCATCAAGAAGGCCGGGCCGAACGAACTCGACGACTCCGGCCACCACGTCAAGACGCTCATCAACGTCACCGTCGAAGACGGCGAAGTCGTCATCGTCGACCAACACGGCGACGACTGAAGCGCGGACTTTTTCCTCACTTTGTATTTACGGAATATAGATACATCGCCGATTGAGACATCGTCGTCTCGGTTGAATCGAGTTTATCACTTCTTTGGCCTCAATTAAATAGTTCATTCGTTTTCGAAGACAGCTTCGGGGTGTCGGTGTCATACCATAAATAATCGAAGGTTATTTACATTATTGACTGTCAGTGACGATATGGCATCACGTAACAATGTCAATCTAGATAGACGGTCACTCCTTCGGACGCTTGGTGCGGGTGGAATTGTCGGTCTTGCAGGATGTACTGGTGGGAACGACGACACCACGACCACCGCTGGCGACGGCGGTGGCGGTGGTGGCGGCGATTCGACCGCGACGCCCGCCGAGGACCTCGGTGACACCTTGGTCGGACCCGACGGCGAACAGGTCTCGCTGAGCATGGTCTACAGCACGGGCAGCGAGACGACCAAGACCATCGCCCAGTTCATGAAACAGGAGTACGGGAAGATGGGAATCGGTGTCGAGTTGACGGGTGTTCCGTTCAACACGATGCTGTCGAAGTACGCCCAGAACACGTACAAACCCGAAGACGGCGAGGAACGCTCTTCGTTCAACGCCGGCCCGCGCGACGAGGCCACGAGCCAAGAGCAGTGGGACCTCATGCTCGGCATCGGCTTCAACTCCTATCCCCGAACGCCGACCTCGATTCGACCCTTCTGGACGAGCGAGAAGAAGCGAAAACAGTCTACGGTCAACTTCTACGGCTATCGCCCGAGCGAGGACATCGCGGGCATGCTCGACGAAGCATCCCAGGAGACTGACGAGGCAAAGCGTCAGGAACTCCTCGCCAATGTCTTCGGCGTCCTCAGCCACGACCAACCGGTGAACTTCTACGAGTTCTCCGTGGACCTCAACGGCTTCCAGAAGGACGTGCAGGGTATCAAACCCGGTCAAAGCATCGGATACAATTACCAGCAGTACTTCCGTGGCGAATCCGGTGGCTCGGCGACGATGTCCGGCGGCTACAGTTACGGTGCGGGTACGGACGCCAAGACGCTCAACCCGATTCGCATCAACGACGAGTCGTCTTCGGACCGTCTCGGGCTCACGCTCGACGGAGCGTACTCGTTCGACAACAACAACGAAGTCGTCTACCGATGGGTCGAGTCCATCGACACCGACGACAAGCAGAACTACGAGTTCACCCTCCGCGACAACCTCCAGTGGGGTGGCGACTACGGCCAGATGACCGCCGACGACTGGGTGTACTACATCAAGGAAGTCCATCAGGCCGAGGACAACTGGGCGGGCGACGTGAACCAGTCCAAATGGTTCCGTGGCGAAGAGCCAATCCCGGTCGAGAAGACGGGGAAACTGAGCTTCGAAATCCAGCTCCCCGAAGTCGACCCGGCGTTCATCAAGAAACCCATCATGTGGGGTGCGATGTGCCTGCCGAAGGGTCTCGTCGAGGAGTACCGCGACATGGACGACGGCGGCAACAAACTCAACCAATCGACGGCGATTCAGGAGATTACTTACTCCGGCAACCTCGGACCGTACACCTTCGAGCGCTGGGACCGAGAGTCCGTGTTCGTCGCCAAGCGCAACGAGGACTACTACCTCCGCGACGTCGAGGGCTACGACGGCACGCCAAACTTCGAGGAGTACAAGTACCAAGTGTTCGGCGAGCAGTCGACTCGACTGTCGGCGTTCGAGACTGGCGAAATCGACCAGTTGATGCTCCCCTCCTCGAAGGCGAAGAAGTTCGAAGACCTCTCGTCGACGAAGGTCATCCAGACGCCCAACGCGTTCTGTTCGATTCTCGCGTACAACCAGCGCGCCAACGGCTGGGACCAACTGCGCACCCGCGAAGTCCGCAAGGCGCTCTCGCTGGGTGTGAACAAGAAGACCATCGTCGAGAACATCGACCGTGGCTACGCCAAGGTCGCGCACACGCACCAGCCTGAATACTCCGACTGGTTCGACGACTCGAAGGTCGAAAAGACCGGCATCGGCGAGAACTACGGCGCTGCGCAAGCCAAACAGATGCTCGCCGACAACCTGTCGGGCGACTACAAATTCGAGTGAATCTGGAGGGTCCCCGATGAGCATGCATTGGTACGTCGCTCGCCGCGTCGCGTGGGCAGTGATTGCGACGTATCTCATCTTGAGTATCACCTTTGGCCTCCTTGCCGTCGCTCCCGGTGACGGCCAGACGGCCTTCGCGTTCAAAGCCGCGACCCAAGGTGGCGACGTGGACGAGGCACAGGAGACGTTCGACGAGATTACCGGCCGCGACGAACCGCTGTTGACCCGGTACAAGAACTACATGGTGAACATGGCGACGCTCAACTGGGGGTGGTCGTTCACGCGGAACCAACCGGTGTTAGACGCCATCGCCCAGGCGTACCCCTACTCGTTGATGTACGCCGTTCCAGCGACGCTTATCTCCATCATCGCCGGGTACGCAATCGGGCTGTATTCGGCGACTCACCAGTACACGCTGACCGACTACTTCGGGACGTTCACAGCCTTCTTCGGCATCAGCATCCCGAACTTCTGGTTCG
The DNA here is from genome assembly GCF_000336955.1 of Haloferax larsenii JCM 13917. Lineage (GTDB taxonomy): Archaea > Halobacteriota > Halobacteria > Halobacteriales > Haloferacaceae > Haloferax > Haloferax larsenii. The sequence continues at coordinate 249,019 of NZ_AOLI01000006.1, forward strand.
GTATCATGTTGATACTGGTGTTCGCCGTGGACTTGGGGTGGTTACCCAGTTACTACCAAACAGGACGGGGTGTCTGGACGGTTGCGAACGCCAAGCAACTCATCTTGCCAATCATCGTCCTCTCGACTGGAGCCATCGCCGGCAACATGCGCTACTCCCGCGCTGAGGCGCTGGAGTACGTCCACGCCGACTTCGTGAAGACGGCGCGGGCGAAGGGCGCAGACGACTGGCGCGTCCTCGTCCGGCACATCTTCAGACCGGCGCTCGTGCCGCTCATGACCATCTTGGTCGCCGACATCCTCGGCCTGCTGTTCGCCGGGGCGTACATCACGGAGGTGGTCTTCCAGATTCCCGGTCTCGGGCTGTTGAGTTACAAAGCGATTATCCAACAGGACACGGCGCTCGTCATGGCGACGACGCTCATCCCGGTGTTCATCGCAATCATCGGGAATCTCGTCCAAGACATCGCCTACACCGTGTTGGACCCGCGAATCAGCTACGGTGACCGATAATGGCGGCCGATACGCGCTCCGAGACGGCCGCAACCGAGCGATTCGAGGATGTTGACTGGGACGACGTCGGCGGACTCGGCTTCCCCCGGCGGACGCTGGCACTCGGTGTCTCTTCGTTGGCGTACCTCGTCGCAGTCGTCTACGACGTGTTCCTTACCGAGGATGCACTCGTCTCGGGGACGAACTGGCTGTTCCTCCTCACGCTCCTCGCGGGCGTGTTCTTCGTGGCGTGGCCGCTCGCCGAAAACCGCCGTCTGACGGCGTACTACTGGCGGCGATTCAAGAAGAACCGCGCTGCGGTCATCAGCGCCATCTACCTGCTCGTGGTGTTCGTCCTCGGGACGTTCGGGCCGATGCTCATCGCGAAACCCGAGTTGAACGTCCTCGCGGCGTATCAACCGCCGGTGTTCCTCAGCGTCGACTCCAGCGTCCCCACGAGTTGTGTCGGACAGGCCGCAGACGGACTGTGTCACGGAACGTGGAAGTACCCACTCGGGACGACCAGCGACGGGAAAGGCATCGCCAGACTCGTCGTCTTCGGCATGCGCGTGAGCATGCAAGTCGGTCTCATCACCATGCTCATCGTCATCAGCATCGGGACCGTCGTCGGCACGTCGGCGGCGTACTTCTCCGGTCTCGTCGACGAACTGCTGATGCGCTACGTCGACATCCAGCAGACGTTCCCGACGTTCTTCCTGTTCCTCATCGTGACCTACCTGTTCAAGCCGAGTCTGTTCTTACTCATCACGATTTTCGGCTTCCTCGGGTGGGGTGGTATCGCCCGACTGGTTCGCTCCGAAGCGCTCCAGCGACGCGAAGAATCGTACATTCAGGCCGCCGAAAACGCCGGGGCCTCGGACGGATGGATAATCCGCCGACACCTGATGCCGAACGTGTCGAACACGGTCATCACGGCCGCGACGCTTCTCATCCCGTCCTTTATCCTGTTCGAAGCGACGTTCGCGTTCCTCGGACTGACCGACCCCTCGACGCCGTCGTGGGGGCAGGTCATCTCCTCAGGCCGCGGCGACCTCGACAGCGCGTGGTGGATTGCGACCATCCCCGGCGTGTTCCTGTTTTTCACCGTGCTGGCGTTCAACTTCGTCGGCGACGCGTTGCGTGACGCGCTCGACCCACGCTCGGAGGGAGATGCATGACTGACCCACTTCTGTCTATCCGCGACCTGCACGTCCAGTTCAACACCGACGAAGGCACTGTTCGCGCCGTCGACGGCGTCTCCTTCGACGTCGCGCGCGGCGAGACGGTGTGTGTCGTCGGTGAGTCCGGGTCGGGGAAGACGGTCGCCTGCGAGTCCATCACGAAACTCATCCCGATGCCGCCGGGAGAAATCGCCGGCGGCGAGATTCTGTTCGACGGCGAAGACCTCACCGAGACGTCCGAAAAGCGCCTCGAAGACATTCGTGGCGGCCGAATCGCCCACGTCTTCCAGAATCCGCAGAGCGCGCTCAACCCGGTCTACCCGGTCGGGGCGCAAATCGTCGAAGCGATTCGTCTCCACAGAGACGTGTCGAAAGAGGCAGCGCGCGACCGCGCTATCGACCTCCTCGACCGCGTCGGCATCCCGGAGGCGACCGCCCGCATCGACGACTACCCCCACGAGTTCTCCGGCGGCATGAAACAGCGCGTGGTCATCGCCATGGCGCTGGCTGCCGACCCGGACCTCCTCATCGCCGACGAACCGACGACGGCGCTCGACGTGACGATTCAAGCGCAGATTCTCCGACTCCTCCGCGACCTGCAAGACGAGTTCGGAATGAGTATCGTCTTCGTCACCCACGACCTCGGCGTCGTCGCCGAAATCGCGGACCGAGTCGTCGTCATGTACTCGGGGAAGGTGATGGAGACCGGCCCCGTCTACGACGTGTTCGAACAGCCGTCGCACCCGTACACGAAAGCTCTACTCGGGTGTCTCCCCGGACAGGGGAAGTCGATGGAACCCATCGGCGGCACGCTCCCCGACCCGAAGAACCCGCCCGCGGGGTGCCGATTCCATCCGCGGTGTCCGCACGCGACTGCCGACTGTCGCACGGGCGACCATCCGGAACCGCTCGACGTGGGGACCGACCACGAAGCCGCCTGTGTGTACTACGGTCCGGGATACGATGCCTCGGTCATCCAGAGCGACGCTGTCTCGGAGTCGACTGCGACCGATGGGGGTTCCGAGGGCGGAACGCCCGCAGACGCGAGCGAATCCGGAGGTGACGACCGATGAGTTCTGACCCACTGCTGTCGGTTCGCGGACTCAAGAAGCACTACCCGATTACAGAGGGCGTCCTCAAGAAGGAAGTCGGCCGGGTGAAAGCGGTCGACGGCATCTCCTTCGACGTCGAATCTGGCGAGACGCTCGGACTGGTCGGCGAGTCCGGCTGTGGCAAGTCCACGGCCGCGACGTCGCTCCTTCGGTTAGAGGACCCGACAGACGGCGATATCGTCTTCGACGGCGAGGACATCACCGAGTTCGACGACACGCGACTGAAGTCCTTCCGCCGACGGGCGCAGATGATGTTCCAAGACCCGTCGTCGAGTTTCGACCCGCGGATGAGCGTCGGCGAGTCGGTCGCCGAACCGCTCGAAATCCACGGGATGCGCGACCGAAGTCGTCGCCGTCGCATCGTCGAGAACCTGCTCGAACGCGTCGGACTATCGGCGTCGGACTTCGACCGCTACCCACACGAGTTCTCCGGCGGGCAGAAACAGCGCATCGCCCTCGCGCGGGCGCTGGTCCTCAATCCGGACATCATCGTCGCCGACGAGCCGGTCTCCGCGCTGGACGTGTCCATCCAGGCCGAGATTATCTCGCTGATGCGCGACTTGCAAGACGAGTTCGACCTCGCTATCGTGTTCATCAGCCACGACCTCGGTGTAGTCCGCGAGGTGTGCGACCGCGTGGCCGTGATGTACCTCGGCGAAATCGTCGAGGTTGCGGACACGGAGACGCTGTTCACCGACCCGCAACATCCCTACACGCGCGCACTCCTCTCGTCGATTCCGACGCCGGACCCGACCCGCCGCAACGAGCAGATAGAACTCACCGGCGACGTGCCGAGTCCGTCGAATCCGCCGTCTGGCTGCCGGTTCCACACGCGCTGTCCCGAGGTCATCCCACCCGCGGAGTTCGACCTCGACCAAGACGAGTGGCGGCACGTCCTCGACCTGCGACTCCGCGTCGATAGCGGTCTCGATGTCGAAGACGTGCGTTCGTTCCTCGTCGCCGAGGGGGTCGCAAACGACACGGAGGCCGTTCCCGACGACGCCGTCAAGCGCGAACTCCGACGCGAGTTCGACATCCCCGAGACGCTCTCGGACGCGGCGGCAGAAACAGTCCTTTCGGAAGGCCTCGACGCACTCGTCTCCGGCGACCACGACCACGCGAGACGGACACTCGACGAAGCGTTTAGCACCGTGTGCGAACGGGACGCCCCCGCCCTCGAAACGTCGGAGCGAGGGTCGACCGCCGCTTGTCACCTCGTCGATGAGAGCGTGACTGTCGAATCGCCCGTAAGCGACGACTAAGCAACGCACTGCGACGATTCGACGAGAACCCACAGCGGGTTTCCGCCTCCCGGCCGCCTTTTTATCCCCAGTCCGTACCTCGCGTCGATGACGTCAGCACTCTTTATCGTAAGCGAGCATGGCTACTGGGGCGAGGAATGTATCGAACCGCTGACGACGCTGACCGACGCGGGCGTCGATATCACTGTTGCAACACCGACGGGCGACGTTCCGGTCGTCGACGAGCGCTCTGTCGACCCCGATGCTGTCGGTGAGGAACTCGCCGAGCACGTCGTGGAGGTCCACGAAACCGACGAGCGACTGCAGAACCCCGAGCGACTCGCGGCGGTCGACGCCCGCGAATACGATGCGGTCGTGTTCCCCGGCGGCCACGGAACCGCGTGGGACGTCAATCAGGACCGACACGCTCGACAGGCGCTCCTGCAGGCTGTCGCGGGCGACGAGAGTAAGGCTCTCGTCGTCTGCCACGCGGTCGGCATCCTCGCGTTCACCCGCGAAGCCGACGGCTCGTACCTCGTCGACGGCCGCGACGTGACCGGCTTCCCGAACGAGTGGGAGGAAGACATCGTCGACGACGCCGACCTGCTGCCGGACGGTCGGAAGCTCCCGTACTGGGTCGAAGACGAGGTGAAGGCCGTCGGCGGCAACTGGGACGCTGAACTCGACAGTGAGACCAGTGTCACCATCGACGGCGACCTGATTACGGCCCGTGGTCCGGGGTCGTCGGCGGCAGGGGCACAGACGCTGCTGGACGAGCTGGACCTCGAATAGAAACAGAGCGTGGCGACAGTAGTCGCTACTCGATTTTGAACACGGCTTCTTCGATTCCCTCGCTTCGGCACTCGGGACACCGCGAGGGGTAGTTCACCGGGTCGTCGAAGGCGCTGAAGCCGCAGTCTCGGCACTCCGGCGGGGCGACGAGGAACTGTTCGTCGTCGTCGCCGTGAATCGACCGTGCGACGTGCTGGAGATGGCCGTACACCGAGGAGGCGGGAACGCCAACCGTCGTCGAAAGCTCGGAGGCTGTCGCGGGGTCAGAACGGAGCGCGTCGGCGATACGCTGTCGAGTCGTCGCAGAAGACTCCCGGTCGGTCATATCGACTCCTTGGGAGGCGAAGGGAAAATCCCTTCTGCCCAATCGGACTGCGAATTGTCAGTAGAATAGAGAGGATGCAAAAAGGCCTTGAACTCGTGGCGGGACCTCAAGGGTATGAAAGCAGTCGTCCTTGCAGGTGGGTACGCGACGCGTCTGTGGCCGATTACCAAACATCGCCCGAAGATGTTCTTGCCGGTGGGTGAAGGCACCGTCATCGACACAATCTTCGAGGACCTCGAAGCCGACGACCGCGTCTCGGAGGTATTCGTGAGTACGAACGAGCGCTTCGCCGGTGCGTTCGAGGAGTATCTCGCCGACTCCCCGTTCGAAAAGCCGACGCTCTCTGTCGAAGATACGAGTGCCGAAGACGAGAAGTTCGGTGTCGTCGGCGCGCTCGCCCAACTCATCGACCGCGAGGAAGTCGACGAAGACCTCGTCGTCATCGCCGGCGACAACCTCATCAGCTTCGACGTCGGCGACTTCGTCGACTTCTTCTACGAGAAGGAAGCGCCGTGTCTGGCCGCCTACGACGTTGGAAGCCGCGAACGCGCGAAATCCTACGGGCTGGTCCAACTCGACGGCGACCGCGTCATCGACTTCCAGGAGAAACCCGATGACCCGAAGAGTACGCTCGTCTCGATTGCCTGCTATGCGCTCCCGGCGGACGACCTCCCGAAGTTCGACGAGTACCTCGCGGGAGACAACAACCCCGACGAACCCGGGTGGTTCATGCAGTGGCTCCAGAAAAACGGCGACCTCTTCGCCTACACCTTCGACGACGCGTGGTTCGACATCGGAACGCCCCAGAGCTATCTCGACGCGGTCGCCTGGTATCTCGACGGCGAGAACTTCGTTCACGAGAGTGCGACCGTCGAAAACTCGACGCTCGGCACGAACGTCCACGTGATGGCCGGCGCGGTCGTCGAGGACTCCCACCTCGAAGAGTCGGTCGTCTTCCCCGGTGCGACGATTCGAAACGCCGAACTCAAGGGCTCTATCGTCGACGAAGAGACTCGAATCGAGAACCTCGACCTCTCGAACGCGCTCATCGGCGCGCACTCGCAGTTGACGAACGGGTACAAAGAGTAACTCGTTGTATCGGTTCGGTTTCTCTCCTTCTCGGTCGTGAGTTACGACGTTTCCTGAGTATCGACCGAGACGCCCCCGGACGACCGGTTTATCCGAGGTAAGCGTCGGTAATGTCGAGGTGGCCGCGCGTCCGTTCCCACACCGTCTCGTATTCGAGTTCGATTGGGCGGTCCATATGCGGCCCGTCGGTGACGAACGTCTCGAATTCGCCGCCTTCGCCCAAAATGTGGACGCCGTAGTCGTCGTTGAGTTCGGCGAGTTCGGCGAGCGCGTCCGCGTCGAGAGTTCGGCCGAGCCACGACTCGTCGAGGCCGTGCGCCGCGACCTGAATCAGCGTGATTTCGAAGCCGGCGTCGAGCATCGCGTGGCCGAGGTCCCACGGGTCTTCCTGCCACAGCGGGGCAAACAGGTCGATTTCGAGGCGGTCGCACATTCCCTGTATCCGGTTCGTCTGGAACTCGCTCTCGATAGCGCCCGCGGTGACGCCCGCGACGTCGAGTTCCGACTGGAGGTCCGAGACGGCCGCTTCGAGGGGTTCGAGTTCCGCGTCGCCCTGTGCGCCGGAGTCCTCGGCGGCGGCCGCATCGAGGTCGCCGGGATGGACGTTCACTTGCTCGATGCCGATGCTCTCGGCCGCGAGGGCGGTGAGGTCCGTCGCGGGGACGTGGTACATATACGAGTCGTCGCTTGGGTGGACGGTCAGGAGACGGGAGACGTTCAGTCCCTCTTCGAGCGCGCGGTAAAGCGCCCACGAGGAGTCCTTCCCGCCGGAGAAGAGGCTGACCCACTCGGATGCCATGGGGGCGATAGCGGGTTGGGGGAGATAGGCGCTACGGTGTGGAGTTTCGGCTTACTCGGGGACGCGCGGCGCAATCGCGATATATCGTTCGCTGTCGGGGTCTCGGAACATCACCGGGCGAGGAGCGTGGTCGGGGTGAACGCGGACGTTCGACAACTCCTCGGTAGGGTCGTATCCGAAGATACGCTTGACGTGCGCGACGAGTTCACCCGCTATCGCGGAGGTGTCACCGGCGTCGTTCTCGTAGCAGTACACCGGGTCGTCGTAGGTGTCTTCGTCGAGCGTCACACCCGTGGGTTCGGCCGTGATTTCCTCGCTGAACGGAAACTGCGAGTCGGCATCTTGGTCGAACTCGAAGCGAGCAACGTTCTTGTCGTCGAGGAGGTAGCCCTTCGACCAGTCCACGTCGGAGAGGCCGACGACATCTGACTGCACACTGGCGTCGTCGTCGGCGACCGCTTCAGCCCCGTCTTCGACGAGCGAGTGGTCGATACCGAACAGACGGACGAACAGCATTCCCTGTCGTTCGTGGTCTTCCATCGGCCGGTCGCCGATGACCTGCTGGAGGCCAATCGTCTCGGACTGCTCTTCTTCGGAGTCCGCGACGACGATTTCGACGACGCGACCGGCGTACTTGACGCCGAGGTTGACGCGGCCTTGGCTGTCTGCTTTCAACGTCTCGTGCTTCTCGGGGTTTCGAATCGTTGTTTCAATCATTGGGCTTTCTCACCAACAATTGGTTGTTATTGTCTACTGTCACTAAAAAGTTCCTGCTAGAACCAACCTAGCCCAATAATAGGGTTTCCCAACCAAGTGGAGCCAAATGGTGCCAGTGGGGACGATTCGCCTCACAGTGGGTGCTAAAGGAACGTGGGGCAGCGTCAGTCGATTCGACCAGCCCAGTAGCAGAGTCCAACCCCAGTGAAAAAGAGGGCCATTCGGACCATGAACAGCGCGCCGTTCATGTTCTCACGGTCTGTGGCCACATAGTCTCGGTAGTACGAGCCGTCGTACGAGACGACGGCGTCGGTACGTTTCCAGACTTCAGTCCCGATGAGCGGACGACCCGTTCGAACGGTCCCTTCTCGAACGATTCGTTGCACACCTCGCGGGAGCGCGCTCGCTGGAGTAGACGCCAGTTCGAGCGCCGTGGCATTCGAGACTGGAGTGAGTGCAACACGAACCGTGCCGTTGTCGTAGTGTGTGGCGTTCGGTCGGTAGAACGCGTGGTCGTTGTTCGGAAACACGACGAGCGTCTTCTCCCTATCGAACGCGTTCGCACCCTCGTAGGCCGGGTTCGAGACGACTCGTGGACCGCCGTCCCGGACGGTTGGCGCAAGTGTACAGGACCCAGCGCACACAGCGGTCTTTTCGGGCCAGCCTAACCACCCGTCGAGTCCCGCAGTGGTTGGTTCGACGGGTTCGGCGGTGTACTCGTAGGTCCAAAAGACGGAGCCGAGCGGTGCGAAGATAGCCGCGAAGAGGACCGCAGCACCGAGCGAGAGGACAATGAGACGTCGTTGTGGAGGGTCAAGCGAGGGCACGAGTGTGCCTCGTGAGTGTTCTAATGTATATCTTTCTACATGTATCCCAAGTCCCGAAGCCGTCCCATCAGGTCCTCTTTGTCCTGCGCTCTGCCCTCGCGTTCCTTGCTCGCACCGAGGTCCTGCACCCATGCCGGGCGGTCCTCGGTCTTCGCCGACCCGGATTCGGTTCCGAGCGAGCGGTAGCCCTCGAAGTACTTCGGCGAGACGGGGAGGTCCGAGGGAGTGATGCCCTCGGGGAGGTCGTCGGACGTTTCGGGGACGTGGCCCACGGGGTAGCCATCGACCGAGTCGGGGACGATGTAGTTCCAGAACGCCGCCCACACGTCCGCCTCCTCGAACTGGAGAATCGAGTGCACGCGGTCGTGTGGGGGGTACTTCTCGGACTCGTGGCGGGGGCTGAAGAACGTCTCGTCGGCGCGGGCTTCCTGTTCGTCCCAGCGGACGCCCGAGAAGATGCCGTCGAACTCGTGGTCCGAAATCACGTCGTTGAGGGCGACGGTCTTCAGGAGGTGGTTGCCCTCGAAGGTGTCGGCGTCGAGGACGAGCGTGTCACCCTCGTAGCCGAGGCGGTCGAGTTCGCGTCGGGTCTCCTCGCTCAGGTCCGACAGCGCGAGTTCGTCGCCCGGTTCGGCACCGAGGCGGGCGATATCCTCGTTGCGGGCGACGACGAGGTCGAGGTCCCACTTCTCGGTCCACTCGTGGACGAACGCCTCTGTCTCGTCGAAGTGCTCGAAGTGGTCGATGAAGACGACCGGCGGGACGGGCACGCCCATGTCGGCGGCAACTTCGCGGACGACGTAGAGGACGACAGTCGAATCCTTCCCGCCAGTCCACATGACGGCGGGGTTCTCGTACTGTTCGAGCGCCGTCGCGGTGACTTCGGCCGCCTTTTCGAGTTTGTCTTCGAGGGTCGGATAGTCGGACGCGGTCTGTTCTCGGCCCGCGCTGTAATCGAGGTCGAGATACTCCGGGAAGGCAACAACCATGACTCACTCATCGGGTGGAACGGATATCTATGTTTTCGCGCTAACGAGTCGGTAAGCGGCCATTATCGACCGTTAGGCAAGAAAAAACGACCGCCGAAAGAAACCTCGTCGTCGAAGAATGGTCGCCGCGTGTTACATGTAGCCGAGGTCGCGCAGGCGCTCCATCAGGTCCTCTTTGTCCTGGGCGCGGCCCGCGCGCTCGGTCGTGTTCGCCATGTCCTGTTTCCACGCCGGTTCTTCGGCGGACTTGTCCGTCGAAACTTCACTACCGAGGCTGCGGAAGCCGGCGAAGTACTTCGGCGAGACCGGGATGTCTTCCTGTTCGACGCCCTCGGGGAGGTCGGTGTCGCTCTCGGGGACGTAGCCGTCGTCGGGGTAGTTCTCGACGGTGTCCGGGACCGCGAAGTACCAGAAGGCGTCCCAGACGGCGCTCTCTTCGAACTGGAGGATGGGTTGGATGCGGTCGTGCGGCGGGTAGATGTCGGGGTCGTGGCGGGGGCTGAAGAACGTCTCGTCGGCGCGGGCTTCCTGTTCGTCCCAGCGGACGCCGGAGATGACGCCGTCGATGTCGTACTCTTCGAGCGTGTCGTTGAGCGCGACGGTCTTCAGGAGGTGGTTGCCGACGTAGGTGTCGAGGAGGAACGGGAAGGTGTCCTCGTCGTACTCCAGGATGTTGCGGATGTGGTGCTGGTTGTGCTCGGAGAGTTCCGAGACGTCGATGTCGTCGCCGGGTTCGAGACCGTGTTCGTCGACGTACTCGCCGACGTCCTCGTTACGCGCCCAGATGACGTCGAGGTCCCACTCCTCGGCCCAGTGCTCGACGAAGTCCATAATTTCGTCGAAGTGCTGGTAGTGGTCGATGAAGACCGCCGGAGGGACTTCGAGGTCGTACTTCTCTGCGACTTCCTTGATGAAGTAGAGCGTGAGCGTCGAGTCCTTCCCACCAGTCCACATGACGGCGGGGTTTTCGTACTGTTCGAGGCCCTGTTTCGTGACTTCGATGGCCTTTTCGATTTTGTCCTCGATACTCGGGTAGTCGTCCGGCGTCTCCCCCTCACCGTCGGTGTAGTCGACGTCGAGGTAGTCTGGGAAGGCTTGCGACATGACTCGTAATTACATATAATTACGCGCCATAAATTCCTTTTGTCTGCGGAGGTAGCCGTCGTGTGCTACCACAAAACAAGGGTCTGGCCGCACACTCAGTTCGTCGTCGTTGGATACGAGACGAGAGACCGAGCGAGGTCAGGAGATGAACTTGTTGTCGCGCCAGTTGACACCGCTGTCACCGGACGAGTTCTGCTGTGGGTTCTCGACGACTTCGACCGAGGCAGCACGCTTCTCGCCCTCGACGATGCGCGTGGCTTGCAGGTCGCCGTCGTCTTCCGTAATCGCGGTTAGCGTCCCCTTCTCGGACAACAGGGCAATCTCCCGAAGAACGAGGAACATGGGGTACTGAAGCGCGGTGTTCTGCAGTACGGTTTCGAGGTCGCCTTTGAAACAGGCGAACTCGACGAGTTCGGACGGAATCTCCTCTTCTTCTTCACCCCAGGCTGGCGCACCCGCACGGGGTGGCTCCTCCTCGTACACGCGGTTCTCGGTCACGCTCGCTTTCAGTTGGGCCGTCGGCGTGTACTTGCTGAGGTTGTCGTCGGCGGAGACGGCCTTGATGATGAGAGTGTTGTTGCGGCGCGTGATGTCCACGTCCTCAACCTCCGGTGGGAGGTCGGGGTCGTTCTCGAAGTAATCCATTACCTCTTCGAGTGGCAGTTCCAGCGTCGAATGAAGTCGATATACGCGGCCTGACATTGTTGGCTTCGGTATCGACGATGAGCCACGGTGCGGGCACACGCGGTTTCGATACCTGTGTTGTCTTACGCAGCGAAGGCTTATATTGCCTCCCCTTTCGATTTGATGGCGATTCGTTGGAACAATCCCCCCGCAGTCGGGCGATTAGTTGGCGTCAGTGAGTGTCGATTCGAGTTCGCCGCGCTCGTCGAGTTCTTCGAGAATGTCGCTCCCGCCAATGAACTCGCCGTCGACGAACGTTTGGGGGATGGTCTCCCAGCCACTCCGTTCGTCGAGTGCCTCACGGAAGTGCGGCAGCGCCGGGAGGACGTCGATTGTCTCGAATTCGTCGACGTACGTCGAGATGAGTTCGAGCGCCTTCGCGGAGTAGCCACACTGGGGCATCAGGCGGTTCCCCTTCATGAACAGGACGACGTGGTTGTTCTCGATGGCTTCCTCGACGCGCGCGTCGACCTCGTCTGGGTCGAAACTCTCCGGTTGGAACGTCATGGCACCACGTAGCGGCCGCGACGACAAATGGGTTGCGTCGTGGACTGCGTTACGTCACAGAAATCGTCGCATCACAGAAGGTGTCGTGTCACGGACTGCGTCGCGTCACGGAATGGTCGTGTCACGGAAGACGTTGCGTCACCGAATACGTCGCGTCGCCGGCGACGTTACTGCTCGCCGACGCGAACGACGTTGATAAGCGAGTGAACGGGGACGCCGTCGATTTCCTCGACGCCTTGTTTGTCGACGATGACGACGCAGGCGAGCGGGACGCCGCCCTCGGCACGGATGGCCTCGATGGTCTCTTTGAGCGTCGTGCCGCTGGTCACGGTGTCGTCGACGATGAAACACTCGCGGCCTTCGACCGGCGCGAAGTTCCGAGAGAAGCCACCGCTGATGTCGTCGATGTCGCCTTCGTCCCACTGGTGTTTCGCGGGGGAGTACGACCCGAGGGAGGTCTCCAGTTCGCGGGAGACGACAGTCGCGAGGGGGACGCCCGCTTTCTCGATACCGACCGTGACCTCGGCAGGGCCGTCGGACTCGGTCAGCAGGTCGGCGAGCGCGCGCCCGACGTACGTGAGGCGAGCGCCACCGCTTCCGATGGCGTTCCAGTCGACGTGGATGTCGTGTGGGCCGTCGGGCTCTTCGACCGGTTCGGGTTCGGTCGCGGTACCGCTCCGCTCGACCAACCAGCTCGCCGTCTCGCGCGAGACGTTGAGTTCGTCTGCAATCTCTCCTTTCGAGAGACCTCGGTCCGCCAGCTCGGCAGCGCTGGCGATGAGGTCGTCGACGTTCTTCATACAGTGCCGAATTCGATGGCCGTTTTTATAGTGGTGTCGTCGTCGTCGAACGCTTCCTCGAACTCCGAAACCGGGTAGACGCCAGTGACGAGGTCGTCGAGGAACCACCGTGGAAGCTTCGTGAACGTGACTGTCGCGGCCTCGAAGTGGCGAACGTGGGAGTTGACGCTCCCGACGAGTGCCTTGTTGTGCAGCACCATCTCACGGTGGAACGCCCCGGCGTCGACTTCGAACGACCAGTCGTTCGGGACGCCGAGGAGGGCAGCCACGCCGTTCGGAGCCAACGCCTGCACCGACTGAATCGGGTGCTTCGGGAAGCCCGTCGCCTCGTAGATGAAGTCCATGTGCTCGTGTGTCTCCGGAATCTCGTCGACCGGCGTCTCCCGCGAATCGACGTACGTCCCGCCGAGTTTTTCGATGATGTCGATGGTCGGGTCGGGTCGGTCACGGCGGCCCAGACAGTAGAGCGACTCGTAGGCCTTGTCGTCAGCCTTCAGCATCGCGAGCGTCAGCAGACCGAGACTGCCGTTTCCGAGAACCAGCGCCGAGGAGGGGTCCCAGTCGAACGCCGACCGGGTCGCGTAGGCGTGTTCGAGCGCCTTTTCGGTGATAGAGAGAGGTTCGATGAGAAAGCCGAGTTCTGCTTGCGACCGAGGGATACGAACCAGGTACTTCGCGGGGCTGGTGAAGTATTCGGACATGTATCCGTGCGCGCCGACGATGCCGCGCTCGACGTACGCGCCGTCGGGGGCCATGTCGGGTTGGTCCTTCTCGAAGTACTCGTTCGTCCCCGACGCAGGCGGGCGGCGAACCGTCGGCACGACGATGTCGCCTTCTTCTAACTCGGAGTCGTTGGGGTCGACGACGACACCGACTGCTTCGTGACCGATGACGAGGTGGTCTTCCCCCTCAGGAAACCCCCCATGCCCCCCGGCGATGACCTCGTGGTCGGTTCCGTCCACTCCGACGCGGAGCGTCCGAACGAGTGCCTCCCCTGCCTCGGGTTCCGGTCGCGGTTTCTCGATGACGACCGGTTTTTCTTTCCCGCGCTTGACGGCGATAGCCTTCATATGAGGACAAACGCACCACCCCACCAAAAGACTTATTCTATGCTGAGTAAATAATTGATAGTACGGTGGACGCCCCGCGTCGTCCTACCAGCCCATGACGCGCCGCCTCGTGCGGACCAACTGTCCAGCCCAACCGTGTCGGCGTTCACCGAATCCCGTGCCAGTACCGCTACCGGCTGACGACCGTGCCCAGTTGGCCGGCATCCGCGGTACGTTTCTGAAGAACAAGCTACTTCGCGAGAGCGCTCGTTCGCACCGGAACATCGCAAAAAAAGAGGTGCTCAGTTAGTTATCGACGTCGTCGACGAGTTCGTCGGCGAGTCCGACGTAGGTCGCAGGCGTGAGCGCCAGCAGTTCCTCGCGGGTCTCTTCGCTTACGTCGAGGTCGGCAAACAGGTCGTGGAAGTCAGAGAGCGTCACTTCGCGTCCGCGAGTGAGTTCCTTCACCCGCTCGTAGGCTTGCGTGTCGCCCTCGCGTCGGAGAATCGTCTGCACCGCCTCGCCGATGATGGCGGGCGTGTCGTCCAGTTCTTCGCGCATGACGTGTTCGTTCGGGACGACCTTGCCGAGTCCGGCCAGCGTCTTCTTGTAGCCGATAAGCGAGTGAGCGAACGCGGCTCCGATGTTGCGCTTGACGGTCGAATCCGAGAGGTCGCGCTGAAGGCGCGAGGTAGTCACGTAGTCCGCGAGGAACGTGAGGTCCGAGTTCGCCTTCGAGAGGTTACCCTCGGAGTTCTCGAAGTCGATGGGGTTGACCTTGTGGGGCATCGTCGACGAGCCAGTTTCGCCCTCGACGGCTTCCTGTCCGAGATAGCGGTCCGAGACGTAGAGCCACGCGTCGCGGTCGAGGTCGAGAATGACGTTGTTGACGCCGCGGAAGGCGTCGAACAGCGCCGCGAGGTCGTCACAGGGGTTGACCTGCGTCGCCAGCGCGGTGTGTTCGAAGCCGAGCGACGAGACGAACTCGCGGGAGAAGGCGCGCCAATCGACATCCGGGTACGCGGCGACGTGGGCCGCATAAGTCCCCGAGGCACCGGCGAGTTTGCCCGAGATTGCATCGTTCGCGGCTTCGATGCGGGCGAGTGCGCGACCAACACGAGAGGCGTAGACGGCCATCTCCTTGCCGAACGTCGTCGGCGTGGCGGGCTGGCCGTGGGTGCGCGCGAGCATCGGGACGTCGCGGTACTCCTGTGCGAGTGCGACGAGTTCGTCGCGAACCTCGCGGAGTTCGGGCACGAGGACTTCTTCGACGGCTCCCTTGACCATCAGCCGGTGCGAGAGGTTGTTCACGTCCTCGGAGGTCAGCCCGAAGTGAATCCACGGGTGGACCGACTCCGGCGTCTCGGTGCGGATGAAGTACTCGACGGCCTTCACGTCGTGATTCGTCGCCGAGAACCCTTCTGCGCCCTCGACTTCGAGGCGCTTTACCAGGTCGGCGTCGTCGGCGTCGAACTCCTCGTAGAGCGCTCTGAGCTCTGCGCGCTCGGCGTCCGAGAACGAAAGCGGCGTCTCGTCGAGGTCCGAAAGCGCGAGCAGATATTCGACTTCAACGTGCACACGAGCACGCATGAGCGCGGCCTCGCTCACGTGCGGTGCCAGCGGTGCTGTTCGGGAGGCGTAGCGCCCGTCGAGCGGCGACACCGCATACAGCGGGTCGTTCCGGTCGGCGTCGGTCATGGCTGACCTGACTCGGGGCGGGGGGTTAAACGGTGGTGGTTCGGCTCCGCGCCGGAACACGAATGTAGGCATGGGCGTGAATATTTGTCGCCTGTTTCGTCCGAAGTCTTCGAGGACATATACACAAACGAGGATATATTCGCCCGCTCGGACCGCAACCACTTTGAGGACTGCGACACGCCTCTTTCACATGCTCACCATCGCCGGACTCGCCAGCAACCGTGGACGAAACCTCCGCAACATCGCCGACCGCGCTCCGGGCGGGGCCGACCTCGGCGTCGTCGTCTCGAACCGCGCCGAGGCACCCATCCTCGACTGGGCGGCCGAACACGATGTCCCGACAGAAGTCGTCGAGCGCGGCGACGACGAGTCCCGCGAATCACACGAACAGCGCATCCTCGACGCGCTCGCAGACTACGACTTCGACATCGTCTGTCTGGACGGCTACATGCGCGTTCTCACCGCGACGTTCCTCGACGAGGCTCCGACGACGCTCAACGTCCACCCCTCGCTGCTCCCCGCGTTCCCGGGAATGAACGCC
This sequence comes from Haloferax larsenii JCM 13917, assembly GCF_000336955.1. GTDB lineage: Archaea > Halobacteriota > Halobacteria > Halobacteriales > Haloferacaceae > Haloferax > Haloferax larsenii. The sequence goes on from NZ_AOLI01000006.1 coordinate 264,965, forward strand.
CACGAGCAGGTTCTCGACGCGGGTGTCAAGACAACCGGCTGTACGGTCCACGTCGTCGACGAGGAAGTCGACGGCGGCCCAATCGTCACACAAGAGTCCGTCCCCGTCTACGGCGACGACGACGAAGACGACCTGAAGCACCGCGTTCTCTACGAGGCCGAGTTCAAGGCCTACCCGCGCGCAGTCCGCTGGTTCGCTGAGGGTCGCGTGACGGTCGAAGGTGACTCGGTCACCGTCGAGGGCGACGTGGACGCCGGGCTTCCCGAGCGCCGCGTCACCTCCGAGGACCGCTACGACACGCTCCGGTACGGCGAGAACCCGCATCAGGACGCCGCCGTCTACGTGGACGAGACGTGCGACGAGGCCTCGGTCGTCGGCGCACCCCAGCTCAACGAGGGTGCGAAGGGTCTGTCGTACAACAACTACAACGACGCCGACGGCGCGCTCAATCTCATCAAGGAGTTCGACGAGCCTGCCGCGGCGGTCATCAAGCACACCAACCCCGCCGGCTGTGCCACCGCGGACACCCTCGCGGAAGCCTACGCCGACGCACTCGCCACGGACCCGATGAGCGCCTTCGGCGGCATCGTCGCCCTCAACCGTGAGTGCGACGCCGAGACGGCCGAACTCATCATCGACTCGTTCAAGGAAGTCGTCGTCGCGCCCGGCTACACCGACGACGCACTCGACGTGCTGACCGAGAAGAAGAACCTCCGTGTGCTCGATGTCGGCGAACTCGGCGAGCGCACCGAGACCTACACGGAAAAGGCGCTCGTCGGCGGGCGACTCGTTCAAGAGCGCGACATGTGGACACCGACGCTCGACGACCTCGAAATCGTCACCGAGAAAGAGCCGACCGACGAGCAGTTAGAGACGATGCTGTTCGCGTGGAAGGTCTTGAAGCACGTGAAGTCCAACGGCATCCTCTTCGCCAAGGGCACCGAGACGGTCGGTGTCGGTATGGGGCAGGTCTCCCGCGTCGACGCTGTCGAACTCGCGTCGATGAAGGCCGAGGAACACGCCGAGGGCAAGGACGCGCAGGGTGCCATCATGGCCTCCGACGCGTTCTTCCCGTTCCCGGACGGCGTGGAGAAGGCGGCCGACGCGGGTATCGAGGCGGTCATCCAGCCCGGTGGGTCGGTGAACGACGACGACGTTATCGAAGCCTGCAACGAGCGCGGGATTGCGATGGTGTTTACGGAGCAGAGGTGCTTCCGTCACGACTGAGCGGAGCGAAGGAGTGACGGAAGTCAGTGAGACTCGCTGCGCTCGTCTCACGCGATTTCCGTCACGACACCACCACTGACCAACCTCGTTTTCGATACCCGACACCACGACCACCCACGAGCGCCGCGGAAATCGAACTGTAGTACTTGCGAAATTGGCGCAGCCAGGCCTCATTCAACGCGTATTCGACCCGCCGGCGCACAGAATGTCAAAATCAAATGCAATTCGAGAGATTGATAATGCGGCCATCTGACAGTGTACCATGGTGTCATTTGACTGGGGGACCGTGACCCACATTACGAAAGTCGATCCAGCGAAGGAATTTCCGGACGACGCGAGCGTGCTCGGCGACACTGACGCCGTCATCGTCGGTGGGTCGGATGGAGTGACCGAGGAGAACTGCCTCGCTGCAATCGACCGAATTCGGGCAGCGTTCCCGAACCTGCCGCTGTTTCAAGAGCCGAACAGTTCGGACCACGTCTCCAAGGAGACTATCGAGGCCGTCGACTACCTCCTCGTGCCGGCAGTCTACAACGGCGATAAGGGAAATTTCGTGGGCAAGCACGTCGAGTTCTTCACCGAAATCGGAGCCAAACCAGACGAGATGATTGGGTCGAGCGTTCCACTCGTCGGCGGGCTCGTCGCGTCGAAAGGGCGCGAGGTCGTCGCAGAACTCGCAGAGAAGGTTGTTGGGGAGGGGTACGTCATTCAGAATCTCGATTCGAAAGCGGCGGCGGAGACGAACGTCGAGACGACTTTCACGCCGGAGGAAGTCGCGGGCGCTGCGCTGGCGACCGAGTCGTTCTATCAGTTCCCGGTGTTCTACATCGAGTACTCCGGAACCTATGGCGGCCCCGAGGACGTTGCGGCCGCGGCGCAGTATCTCGACGACACGGCGCTGGTCTACGGCGGCGGAATCGAGCGTCGCCAGCAGGTCGACGAAATTCTCGACGCCGGTGCCGACGCCGTCATCGTGGGCGACTGCTTCCACGAGGACACAGAACGGTACCGCCAGACGATACCCGCGCAATAGACGGAGGTCGGTATCCGCTGGTCGACGAAAGGCTCTCCTCGTCGGTGAAAACGAACGCGACACTTCAAGTGGCGGCGAGTAGAATTCCGGGGTATGTACGAGGATATCTTGGTTCCGACCGACGGGAGTCCGGGGACGATGAAGGCAGTCGACCACGCGCTCGAACTCGCCGGGCCGGACTCGACGGTTCACGTCCTCTCGGTCGTCGACCAGCGGGTCTATCTCGCCGCGGGCGGTGACCAACAGGACGCAGTCATCCAGTCGCTTCGAGACGATGCTATCGAAGCGGTCGAAACGTGCGCCGAAGCCTGCGAAGGTGAGTGCGAGACGAAGACTGGCGTCCGCGAAGGCGTTCCGCACCGTGTCATCCTCGAATATGCAGACGAACACGACATCGACGTGGTCGTGATGGGAACCCACGGACGGACCGGCCGCGACAAACTCACCGCGCTCGGCAGCGTCACAGAGCGCGTCGTCGAGAACGCCCACCGGCCAGTCCTCGTCGTTCACATCGACGAGTGACCGCGCCCGGTGTGGAGCGTTAGGCCTAAGCCCGCCCTACGGGATTTTCGCGTATGGAGTACCACGAGGCGGTGAACTTCCTTTTCGACCTCCGGCGCTTCCAAATCAAGCCGGGGACCGAGTCGATACAGCGGCTACTTTCTCACCTCGGCGACCCCCACGAGGACGTTTCGTTCGTGCAGATTGCGGGGTCGAACGGAAAGGGGAGCACCGCCCGGATGCTCGAATCGACGCTCCGCGAGAGCGGTCGCAGCGTCGGCCTGTACACGTCGCCGCACTTCGACGACGTGCGCGAACGCGTTCGCGTCGACGGTCGAAAGATATCGAAATCGGCCCTCTCGGACTTTGTCGAGGAGGCGAAACCGTATCTCGTCGAGCAAGCCGCAAACGGAACGCCCCTCACGTTCTTCGAGACGATGACCGCGCTCGGAATCTGGTACTTCGCTCGCGCCGACGTGGACGTGGCCGTCCTCGAAGTCGGCATGGGCGGCGAACTCGACGCGACGAGCGTCGTCGACCCCATCGCGAGTACGGTCACGAACGTCTCGCTCGAACACACCGCCATCCTCGGCGACACCGTCGAGGAGATTGCGAAGACGAAGGCTGCAGTCGCCCCGGCGGGCGCACCGCTCGTGACCGGTGCGACAGGTGACGCACTGGACGTCATCCGCGACGAAGTCGGCGACGTCGTGACCGTCCACCCGAAAGGCGAAGACGCCGAAAGCGACGTTCGCGTCGAGTACGGCGGCCGCGTCAACCACCAAGAAGCGGCCGTCGAAATCGAGACAGACGACGACACGCTGGACGTGAGAGTTCCGCTCTTAGGCTCGTACCAAGCCCAAAATGCCGGTATCGCCGTGACCGTCGCTCGGCAGGTCGCACCCGACATCACCGCCGAGGCGATTCGCCGCGGCCTACGAAACGCCCACTGGCCCGGTCGCTTCGAAGTCATGGGGGCCGACCCCCTCGTCGTTCTCGACGGCGCGCACAACCCGGCCGCGTGCAGGGAACTCGCGACCGTCCTCGACGAGTTCGACTACGACGACCTGCACCTCGTCTACGGCGCGATGCACGACAAGGACCACCGCGGGATGATTTCCGAACTCCCCGATATCGACTCGGTCGTCACTTGCGAGGCCGATATCTCTCGCGCCGAAGACGCCGATATCCTCGCGTCGGTCTTCGAATCTGCCGGGGTCGAATCGGTCTCGACTCGGGGTGCTGTGGCGTCTGCGCTCGACGCAGCACGCTCCCGCGCCGACGAAGACGACCTCGTCCTCGTGGTCGGCTCGCTGTACTGCGTCGCCGAGGCGCGGACGACGTGGACACGAGCGATAATCCCGAAGCGACACCGGACGCTCGACGACTCCCGCGAGACGCTCGAACGCGCCAACGTCACCTCGGGCGGCATCAAACACATGCGTGGCAAGGGCGTCCACCGCGTCGTCCACACCCGCGTTCAGCGCCGACAGGCCCAGTACCTCAAAGAGGGCTTCCTCGCCGAGGGCGGCGAGTGCGCAACCTCCGGTCACGACTCGGGCGGCGAACTCATCGATATCGTCCTGATGGGGACGATGAGCCAGTTCCTCCGCGTGACCGAGAAACTGCACGACCAGCAGTACGCGCTCCCTCAACTGGCCGAGGAGATTCGAGCGCAACTCGGCATTCGCGTCTCGTCGGACGACCACGGCTACCCGTGGGAAGACGGCACCTCTGTCATGGGCATCCTGAACGTCACGCCGGACAGTTTCCACGACGGCGGCGACTTCTACGACATCGACGACGCCGTCGAACAGGCGCAGGCGATGGTGGACGCGGGGGTCGATATTATCGACGTTGGCGGCGAGAGCACCCGCCCTGGTGCCGACGAGGTGCCGGTGGACGAGGAAATCCGCCGCGTGACCCCAGTCATCGAAGCCATCTCGGACCTCGACGCACTCGTCTCCGTGGACACCCGGAAGGCCGCCGTCGCCGAGGCGGCTCTCGACGCCGGTGCGGACATCCTCAACGACGTGACCGGTCTCGAAGACCCCGAGATGCGGTTCCTCGCGGCCGAACGCGACGTGCCGGTTATCGTCATGCACAGCATCGATGCGCCGGTGATTCCCGACAAAGACGTGGACTACGACGACGTGGTCGAAGACGTCATCGACGAACTCACAGAGCGCATCCTGCTCGCCGAGAAGGCGGGGATTCCGCGCCGCAACATCATCGTCGACCCCGGACTCGGCTTCGGGAAGTCGGCGTCGGAGAGCTTCGAACTCCTCGGCCGAATAGACGAGTTCCGCGCCCTCGGCTGCCCGATTCTCGTCGGCCACTCCCACAAGTCGATGTTCACGCTCGTCGGCGAGGAGACCGGCGACAACCTCGCGGCGACCATCGCCGGGACGGCCATCGCCGCGGACCGCGGGGCCGACATCGTCCGCGTCCACGACGTGCCGGAGAACGTCGCGGCCGTGAACGTCGCGCTCGCGTCGCGGGACGTGAGTCGGTTCGAAGACGAAAGATAGACAAAGATTTGATACGTCTCCGGCGTATCACGGATATGGTCCTCTCCCCGCAGCTTCCCGGACTTCTCGCAATCGCCGTTCCGTTCGTGCTGGCCCTCGTTCTCGTCGGCGGGCTCGCAGTGAAGTCGATTCTCGCCCGCGTGTCGGGACACGAAGACGACCTCGAACAGCGCGTCGAGGAGTTAGAATCGCGGGTCGAGGAGTTGTCGGACGAGGAGTGACCGCCCCCAACGAGACACGCATTTTTGCACCACGGGACCCTACTCACTCCCGTGTGCACACTCATCCTCGCGTGGCAGGTGTTCGAAGAGACTCCAGTCGTCGTCGCCGCCAACCGCGACGAACTCCTCGACAGGCCCGCCGAGCCGCCACAGCACTGGGCCGACGGTGAGGGACCTGCGATAGTCGCTCCCCGAGACACCGAAGCGGGCGGCACGTGGGTCGGCTACAACGACGACGGTGTCTTCGTCGGCATCACCAACCGCTGGGTCGACGTCGAAGGCGGCGGTGAACGCTCTCGCGGCCATCTCGTCCGCGACGCGCTACGCCATGAGTCGGCCGAGTCCGCCGCCCGATTCGTCGAGCACGCCATCGACAACCACACCTACGACGGATTCAATCTCGTCGTCGCCGACGAGAACGCCGCGTTCCTCTTCGAGTGGGACGGCAGCGTGTCGGTTCGGAACCTCGACCCCGGCGTCCACGTCGTCGTCAACGTCGGCACACCGGATTCGTGGTTCGTTCCTGAGAAGCGACCCGAAGTGGGCGAACAGCAGGCCGACAACGCCCGACGCGTCTGGGAAGTACTCCAACCGGAACCGGGCGAGGAGATGGCGGCGTGGCGCGAGCGAGCGCGGTCGGTCCTCGGCGACCACGACTACGGCGTCTGTGTCCACGACCCCGAGGAGCGATTCGGCACGCGTTCGTCGTCGGTCATCACGCTCGGCGACGGCGAGCGGTCGTACGAATTCGCCGACGGGCCGCCGTGTGAGACCGCCTTCGAACCGGTCGAACGTCACCGTTAAACCACTCGCCCCACGTGTAGATTGTATGAGCGTGAGCGAAGCCGAAGCCGACCTCTCTTCTGACGAGCGCGCGGGACTGGAACTCATCCGCGAGTCTGGCGGCATCCACCAGAGCGACTTCTGGAAAGAACTCGACATCTCCTCCCGCAAAGGGAGTCGTATCGCCGAAGTCCTGGAGTCGCTCGACCTCATCAAGCGAACCTCGACCGTCTACAACGGGCACAACACCTACTATCTCGAACCCGCCGCCCGCGACCTCGCCTTCTCGATGCTGATGGCCGGAGACATGCTCTCGCCGTTTATCGGCGAAGAGGAAATCAACGCCAACAGCAACGCCTTCTCGCAGTGGCTGATGAACCTCGCCTACGAAGAGTACTGAGACGCTTCGTCCGAGCGCACGACACACCGTCTGCTACGATTTTCGACTGACGCCGTCCCCCGTCGAGCGACGGGTCTGTGTCGCCCCGCAACGCCCAATCGAGGCTGGTGGTGACGGAACTCCGGCGAGATGCGTCGTAACTGGTCGAGTAGTACAGAAGAAAGAACGAACCGCGGGATGCGGTCTATTCTTCGGCCGGTTCGTCGTCGTCGTCGCCGTCGTCTTCCTCGGTCGCCAGCAGGTCGTTGGCGACGAGGTGTTCCTCGATGTCGTCGTTCGAGAGTTCGACGAAGCGCTCGGACTCGGCCGAGACGGTCGCGACGTCGATGCCGTCGGGGCGGATGCCACCTTCGCTGGCGGAGGCGACGGCCTCCAGTGCCAGTGCGACACCCTCGTCGAGGGTCAGCTCGTCGGAGTAGTTCTCTTCGAGGTACTCCTGGAGGTCACCGCGGTCGGCACCGATGGAGACGGCCTTCCACTCGTAGGGCGTCCCCGAGGGGTCCGTCTCGTAGAGGCGCGGCGTGCCGTTTTCGACGCCGCCGATGAGGAGGGCGACACCGAACGGACGGGCACCACCGACCTGCGTGTACTGCTGGATGTGGTCGGTGACTTCCTTGGTCAGCGTCTCGATACCGATTGGCTCGCCGTAGCGCAGGCGGTTGACCTGCGACTGACGACGGGCGAAATCGATAAGCTGGCGGGCGTCGGCGACGTGGCCGGCGCTCGCGATACCGATGTGGTCGTCTGCTTTGTGAATCTTTTCGACACTCGTCGGCTCCATCAGCGGCGAGCGAGAACGCTTGTCAGCCGCGAGGACGACACCCTCGGGCGTTCGCACGCCGATACTCGCGGTGCCGCGCTTTACGGCCTCGCGAGCGTACTCGACCTGATAGAGTCGACCGTCCGGCGAGAAGATAGTAATCCCGCGGTCGTACGCCTGTTGTTGCGCTTGTCCCTGCATGGAATATCACTCGAGATCGAGTTGCGTCGCGCCCGTGAACCCGTCCGGGCCGCTTACGTCCAAGAGTGAGTCGCGGACAGTTGCGGTCCGGGATTCGTTCTCGAACACGACGTCTCTCTGCTCAGAAAATCCGGCCCGGCCGTGTAAATACCTTTCCGAACAGGCACGCACCGTACCGGAGACGCCTCGCACTCTGACGCCCACTGGGTCGCCGCCGATGTCGTCGATGCAAGCGAGCGCGGCTCTCGCCTCGTCGACGTGGCCGCGACGAGCGCGAACGATAGTCTCGGCGACACACTCGTCGGAGTCGAATCCGAGAACCGTCAGGTCGGCGTCGGCGCTCCCGGCGTCGCCGAAGAGGTTCTGTGCGGCGTACCACAGCTCTCGCTGGAACGAGCCGCGGTTGAGGCTCGCGTCCGGCCACGTCTCGACTTCGACCGCGAGATATCGCCAGCGCGGTCGCAGATGTTTGGGCAGGTGTTTCATTGGGTGTGTTCAGGTGCTCGTATCGCTACTCGTCCACTGGTGGGGCGCGTTCCGCGACGAGGACGCCGACCTGCTCGTGGACGGCTTCGACGGCCGTGAGGACGAATCCGGCGTCGGTGAGCGCGTCGGCGAGATATCCCACGGTCGAGGGGTCGTCGACTTCGGGCGAGTAGAACGGTTCGTCGGGGTTCGGTTCGCCGAAGAACATCACGTCACCGAGGACGAATCGCTCCGGTTCGAGGTCGGCGATGACCTCGATAGCCTCGCGCTTTTCCTCGTCCGAGAGGTGGTGCATAGCGAAGTTCGAGACGACGATGTCGATATCCTCGTCGTCGTCCACGTTCGGGTCGCGGAACCGGCCTTCGCCGAACTCGACGTTCTCGATGCCGACCTCGGCTGCTTTCGTCCGCGCTTGTTCGAGCATCCCCTCGCTGATGTCGCGGCCGACGACCCGCTTCGCATCGGGTGCGAGTGCGAGCGCGATAGCGCCCGTTCCGGTCCCGAGGTCGAGTACGGTGTCGTCATCGGAGGGGTCGGCGTAGTGGACGACGAGCGAGACGCACGCGCGGTACGCTTCGCTGTCTTGGGAGTCGTCGTAGTCGGAGGCGATGTCCGAAAAGCGGTCGGCGTGTTCCTCAAGTGTCTTCTTCATATCGGCCACGTTCGACACCCGGGGCTATGAACGACTCGGACATCAGTTCGCGATTGCGCTCGGCGAGTCGGCCCCACTCACGCAGTCCATCGAGAACCTGCTCGCGGTCGAAACCGATGACGTCTCCCAGCCCAGCTAACTCACGGGGGGCGCGAAGCTGGAGGTGCGAACTCGGCCGCGCAGAGACCACGTACGGTGTGTCGTAGTACTCCACGAGTTCCCGAAGCTTTCGGAGCTTCGAGAGTGCGCGAACCCGCGTGCCGCCGTCGGACCGCAACACCGGGGCGAGGTCGAATTCGACGCGAACGCCGTTGTCGCGGGCGGCCTTCGCGAGAACGTGATTGAAGTTCCCGTCGTCGGCCATCGGTTGTGTGAGCACGTCGACGCGCGGCTGTTCGACGGCGAACCGGTTCAGCCCGTTCGTACCGCCGCGAACGAGGACCAGTTCTCGTTGCGGTCGGTAGTTTCCGACCGCGCCGCTTGCGTGTTCGGGGTCGGGAGCGACGATTTCGATGCCCTCAACGATGTCTACGTCGAGTTCGTCTCGAAGGCGGTCGTAGTCAGGCGTTGCGTCCACACCCCGGACGACGATGCCATCGTAGTCGTAGCGACGGGCAGCGCTCGCGACGCGACTGGCCGTGCTCTCGCCGTCCGGGTGGGCGTAGACCGCCTCGTACATAGGCGACCGAACGAGGTGGTGGAAAAAGGGCGTTGCGTTCCTGTCGCCGGGACGGGTCTGCTGAACAGCACGTCCGAGGACGCTCGCTGCGCGGCCGCACCCGCTCAGTCGCGCGTCGTTCGGATGGTAACCGCCAGCGCGAGTATGGACCCAACAGCCGCGAGGACTCCGAATCCAGGAATTTCGAAGCCAGACGATGAAGTCCTCGTCGTGGTCGTGGTCGTCGTCTCAGTCGAGGGCTCCGTCGAAGGCCGGTCCGTCGACGTCGTCGGTGGCGATAGCGTCGACCCGTCGGGCATGTTGTTGGTGACGAGTACTCCTTCTATCGCGTGAATTTCGGATTCATTGTGTCTTATTGATATTTCTACGGGGCCGCCACGAAGTGGGGCCAACTCGTCGAGGTCGAACGACACCACGAAGGTACCGTTTTCACCGACGCGGATGGCCTTCGAGACGAGAAACGGATGTGTGTCTCCGATAGACTTGACACGAATGCCGACGACGGTTCCTTCTTCAAACGGTGTCGTCCCGTGTATCTGCTGGTCAGCCGCCGCATCGAGGACGAGTTCGTCACCAGAGTATTCGATGACGGTCCCGTTCGCTGCCGTCGCGGCACCGGCAGTCACGAGAAAGAGGAGGACAAAGACGACAGTAAACTGTCGTAGCGGGTGCATCGGACAAATTATTTCCGCCAACAAACAAGTACGTTTTGATTCCCCGACACTTAGCGGACGAGTGAGGCGACAGCTTCGGTGAGCGCCGCCGCGGCGTTCCGAACGTCGGCGGTCCGCACGTACTCGCGTTCTGCGTGTGCGACCGCACCCTCTTCGTCTGCGAGAACGCCTGGGCCGAAGACGACGACCGGTGCCGGCGAGAAGTAGGAGGCTTCAGTCGCCGCGGTAAACGGTCGAATCGCCCCGTTTCCACCAGCATTCTTCGACGCGTCGGCGACCGTCGCCACGAGTTCGTGGTCGGGGTCGGTCGCGAACGCTTCGAGGAAGGGTGTCGGACGCTCGGTAAGGGAGAACTCGACGTCGACGTCGTCAGGTACGGCGGCTTCGAGCGCGGCTTCGAGCGTCGAGCGAAAGTCGTCTGCCGTCTCGGGCGGGACGCTCCGACGGTCGACAACCAGTTCGCACTCCGCCGGGACTTGATTGGAGTTGGCTCCGCCGTCGACCAGCGTCGGCGTCAACGTCGCCGCACCGAGGTCCGGGTGGGCGTCCCTGTCGTCGTCGAACGACCGAATCACGTCGAGCACGGACCCGAGTGCGTCGATTGCGTTGACGCCGGAATCCGGCTCTGCCGCGTGGGCCGCGACGCCGCGGAGCGTGATTGTCCCTTCGAAGCGACCCTTGGCCGCCGTGCACACGTCGAGGTCCGTCGGCTCGCCGACGATGTACAGGTCGCCGTCGAGGTCGAGGGCGTCAGCGCCGGTCGAAAGCACCTCCTCGTCGGGCGTGACCGCGAGCGTGACCCGAGTCTCCGGACCGGGGTCGGCAGCGAAAAACGCCGCGAGCAACGCTGCAAGCGGTCCCTTCGCGTCGCAGGACCCGCGGCCGTGGATGACGCCGTCCTCGCGTTTGTAGGGCACGTGCGGTGAGACAGTGTCGATGTGCGTGTTGAGAACGAGATGTCGCTCCGGGTCGGTTGCGCCCTTCGACGCGAGGGTGTTGCCCGCATCGTCCACAGTGGCTTCGACGCCGTTGGCTTCGAGCGTCTCGACGAGGAACGCCCGCATCTCGCTCACGTCGTCGTTCGACGCGATGGGAACGGCTTGTTCGAGGAACGCGACGGGGTCGAACCCCTCGCCGCTCATCGCTGGCGGAAGACGACGTCCGCCTCGCCGTCGCCCTCGTGGACGGCCGGGCCGCCCAGCAGTGCGGTCCCTTCGTCGGGGACCGTTACGGAGAGTTCGCCACCCGGGGGCGACACCGACACCGGGGCGTCGCCCTCGACGAGTCCGAGGCGCTTGGCGACGGCGACGACCGCGACAGCGCCGGTTCCGCAGGACTGCGTTTCACCTTCGACACCGCGTTCGAAGGTCCGTTGCCGGAAGCCACCGTCGCCGTCCGGGGACGCGATGGTGACGTTCGCTCCCTCGGGGAACAGCGGTGCGTGCCGAATCGACGGGGCGACCGATTCGAGGTCGACGTCGTCAACGTCGTCGACGATTGCGACCGCGTGCGGAACGCCGGTGTTGACGGCCGTGACCGTCAGGTCGCCGACCTCGGCCTCGACGAGTTCCTCGCCGCTGTCGAGCGGGACATCTCGCGGCGCGAACGACGGGACACCCATCTCGACGGAGACGTAGTCGTCTTCGACGGTTGCGCGCCGAGTTCCGGCGGGCGTGTCTATCATGACCTCGGTCGTCTCGGCGCGCTCGGCGGCCCACGCGGCAGCGACGCGAGCGCCGTTGCCGCACATCGCGGCGACGGAGCCGTCTGGCTGGACGAGAGTCATCACGACCCGCGGCGGGTCGTAGCGGTCTTCGAGGGCGAGAAACAGGACGCCGTCAGCGCCGCGGCGGTCGCTCTCGGTGAGCGAGACGCCTGCCTCTCGGTCACAGTGCGTTCGTGCGAATTCTGGTCGGTCGGGTACCGGGTCTTCGGCGTCGACGACGACGAAGTCGTTTCCGGTGCCGTGGAACTTTTCGAATGGGACGGTGTTGAGTGCGCTCATAGTTGTGTGTGCTTGGTCAGTTGGGGATGGTTTCTGAAGCGGTGCGTTCGAGGAGGGTCACGTCGTCGAGCGTTTCGCGGCGGCGGGCGACGCGGGTGTCGCTGCCGTCGAGGACGACTTCTGCGGGTCGCGGGCGGGAGTTGTAGGTACTCGCCATCTCGTAGCCGTACGCCCCCGCGTTTCCGATTGCGAGGACGTCGCCGCGCTCGGACCGGGCGAGCGAGCGGCCGTCTGCGAACACGTCGCTCGTCTCGCAGACGGGGCCGGAGACGATGGTCGGAACCGCCCCGGCGTCGGGCCGAGAGAGGTTCGAAATCGCGTGGTACGCGTCGTACATCGCCGGTCGGAGCAAAGTCGTCATACCAGCGTCGATGCCGACGACGGTCGTCTCGGGCGTCTCCTTCACGGTGTTGACCCGCGAGAGAAGCACGCCGGCGTCGGCGACGACGTACCGGCCGGGTTCGATGGCCAGTTGGGCGTCGGTCTCACCGAGTGCTTCGCGGGTCGCGTCGGCGACGGCATCGAGGTCGAGTGGCGGTTCGTCGTCGTGGTAGGGGACGCCGAAGCCGCCGCCCACGTCCACGAATTCGAGGTCTCCGACCTCGCGGGCGAGGTCGCCCATGCGGCGGACCAGTTCGCGGTGCGCCGAGAGGTCGTCGCCCGAGATACCGCTTCCCGCGTGGGCGTGGACGCCGACGAGGTCGAACTCGTCGCGCACGTCGTCGGCGATGTCCGGCACGCGGTCGATTGGGATGCCGAACTTCGCGTGGCCGCCGGTCGTGACCTTCTCGTGGTGGCCCGCGCCGACGCCGGGGTTCGCGCGAAGGCAGAGTCGCCCGTCGAAGCCGCGTTCTCGGAGACGGTCGATAGTGTCCGCCGCGCCGACCGTGACGGTCATCTCGGGGTTTTCTTCCCAGCGCGAGATGACGTGGTCGAGGTCGGCCGCTGGCGGGTTGACCGCGGTGTATCGGATGCGGTCGCCGGGGAATCCGGCGTCGAGGGCGCGTTCGACCTCGCCCGCAGCGGCGCATTCGGCGTCGATGCCGGTCTCACGGACGGCTTCGAGGACGGCGCGCCCGGTGTGCGCCTTGACGGCGTAGCTAACGTGGGCGTCGGGGAACGCCGAGTGGAGACGAGAACAGTTCTCGCGGACGCGCTGGAGGTCCGTCACGTACAGCGGCGAGCCGAACTCGTCGGCGAGCGACAGGAGGTGCTCGCGGTCCCAGTCGGCCAGTCGCCGAACGGCCGGACCTCCACCGCTCATTCGCGGAGTGCCTCCTCCCGACGGGTGGCGTCGAGGGTGTCGTCTTCGATGTCGAGGGCGACGACCGCGGGCTTGTACGCGCCACCGGCGAACAGGTCGTGGTCGCCGAGCGAGGACTCCACGAAGCGGGTGAACGCCCGGCGGTTCGCGGGCAAGTGACCGTAGTAAATCTCCTCGTCGACGAGGTCGTAGACGGGGATACGCGGCGTCAGAAGCGTGTTCTCGCCGACGATGGAGTTCTCGCCGACGACGAAGCCCGAGGTGACGCGACAGCCAGCGCCGAGTGCGGCCCCGTCTTCGACGACGACCGGGGCGTCCTCGACGGGTTCGAGCACGCCGCCGATGAGCGTGTTCGCGCCAAGCTTGACGTCCGCGCCGATTTGGGCACAGGAGCCGACGGTGTCACAGGAGTCGACGAGCGTGCCGTCGCCGACGTATGCCCCGATGTTGACGAACGAGGGACTCATCATGATGCAGTCGGAGCCGAGGTGCGCCCCGCGGCGGATGACAGTCTGTCTCTTATACACATCTCTGATGGCGCG
>NZ_AOLI01000007.1 GCF_000336955.1 Haloferax larsenii JCM 13917
CGCTCTTCCGATCTACACTGTCAGGGTCTCGCGCAGACCGAAGTTGAGGAGGATACCGCGCTTGACCCACTCGTTTGCCTCCCACGAGGTCACGTCGGGGCCGGTCTTCTCGGCCGCGCGAACCTCGCCCGCTTCGAGGGCGTCGAGGAACGCGTCTAACTGGTCGAGTTCGTCGACGGTCGCCGACTCGGCGTCGAGGTCGCCGTCGTCGTATCGCTGCCACAGTTCTCGTACGTCGGATTCCAGGCTCATTCGAGTACCTCGGTGAAGTCGTACCACCCGGCGTCGCGGCCCGAGAGCCACGCCGCGGCGTCCAGCGCGCCGGCGGCGAAGACACCTCGCGACCCCGCGCGGTGTGTGAGTGATAGTGACTCGTGATTTCCAGCCAGTAATACCTCGTGCTCACCGGCAATATCCCCCGCCCGGCGAGCGTGGACGCCGACCTCCCCTTCGGTTCGGGGTGCCTCGCCCTCGCGCCCGTGGACGCGCTCGGCCGCACCGCGCACGTCGTCGATATCTTCGAGGATGGTGAGTGCGGTCCCGCTCGGGGCGTCGCGCTTGGCGTTGTGGTGCGTTTCGGTCAGTTCGATGTCGTAGCCATCCAGTGCGGGGACGGCCTCGCGGACGGCCCGGCGGAGCGCCGCGATGCCGCGCGAGAAGTTCGAGGCGTAGAGGACGGGCACGTCCGCCGCAACCTCGCGGAGAGCGTCGAACCCGTCGTCGCCGAGGCCGGTCGTCCCGGAGACGACGGCGACACCCGCTTCGGCGCAGGCGGCCGCGTACTCGATACAGGATTCCGGTCCCGTGAAGTCCACGAGCACGTCCGGGTCGCGTTCCGCGAGGAGTTCCGGGAGGTCGGCGGCGGCTTCGACCGCGACCCCTTCGACCGTCTCACCGGCCGAGCGACTGACCGCGAGAACGACGTCCACGTCGTCGCGGTCGGCGGCGGCCGCGAGGACCTCGCTGCCCATCCTGCCGGTGGCACCGGTGACTGCGACGCGGACCGTCACGCCGTATTCCCTCCGTCTGCGACTGCCTCTTCGGTGGCGAGGTCGTCGAGGATGCGTCGCATCTCGTCGGCGTTCTCCTCCGTGAGTCGGGTCAGCGGCGGGCGGAGCGTCGCCGGACCGTAGCCCCGAATTTCCATGGCTTCCTTGACCGGGATGGGGTTCGTCTCGACGAAGAGGTGGCGGCACAGCGGCCCGAGTTCGTGGTGGAGGTCGCGGGCGCGTTCGTAGTCGTCTTGCAGCGCCGAGTGAACCATCGCGCCCGTGCGCGCCGGTTCGATGTTGGCGACGACCGAGATGGTGCCGACGCCGCCGACAGAGAGCACCGGCAGGGTGAGTCCGTCGTCGCCCGAGAGGACGGCGAAGTCCTCGTCGCGGGTGTACTCGACGACCTGCGAGATCTGCCCGAGGTCGCCGCTCGCGGCCTTGTATCCGGCGATGTTCGGGTGCTCGGCGAGCGTCGCCGCCGTCTCGGGCGAGATGTTGCTCCCGGTTCGACTGGGGACGTTGTAGACGATTTGCGGAACGTCGACCTCGTCGGCGATGGTCTCGTAATGTTCGACGAGTCCCGCCTGTTCGGGCTTGTTGTAGTACGGCGAGATGAGAAGGAGTGCGTCGGCGCCGGCGTCGGCAGAGCGTTGTGAGAGTTCGAGGGCCTCGTGGGTCGAGTTCGACCCGGACCCGGCGATGACCGGCACGTCCTCGACGGCTTCGACGACGGCCTCGACGACTTCGATGTGTTCGTCGTGGGTCAGGGTCGCCGATTCACCGGTCGAACCGACCGGAACGAGACCGTCGACGCCTGCTGATTCGAGGCGTCGCACGTCGGACTGGAGCTGGTCGAAGTCGATACTGCCGTCCTCGTGGAACGGTGTCGTCATCGCGGGATAGACGCCGCGCAAGTCGAATGTTGTCATGGGTCGTGGGTTGATGTGGCGTGATGTGTGGTGCTGTGGAACTGGTCGTGTGACCAACAGTGCGTCAGTCGAAGGCCACCCGAAACGGGGTCGCTACCCCCGCGACGAGCGATTCAAAAGACGCGTTTTTTCGAAAAGAAAGCGGCACGCGACGCTGTCGACCGTGTGGTGGTCGCCCAGTACTGCGTCGCGCTGTTCACACCAGTAGGAGGCACTTGAGACATAATATAGCTTGTGTCGCCTGCAGGACCTGCCACCGATAGGCGTCGACTCTCATACCTGCTCGTCTTCGCTTCGGATGCGACCATGCTCGCGTTTCGGACGCTCCCGCGCTCTGCGTTTCGGATGGTGCTATAGCACCTCGTTCGCTGCCCGTGCCCCCACGGTTAATATCCGGCGGCGTGCAACCGACGGACAATGACAGAGATTCACCCCGACCAACGCGTCGCGATTCTCGCCGACGCGCAGAACCTCTACCATACTGCTCAGAGTCTCTACTCTCGAAATATCGACTACTCCTCGCTGCTGGAGAAGGGGACCGCGGGACGAGCGCTCACGCGCGCAATCGCGTACGTCATCCGTGCGGACTCTCCCGACGAAGAGCGCTTTTTCGACGCGCTCGTCGATATCGGCTTCGAGACGAAGATAAAGGACATCAAGACCTTCGGCGACGGGTCGAAGAAAGCCGACTGGGACCTCGGCATCGCCCTCGACGCCGTCAGTCTGGCGAACCACGTCGATACCGTCGTTCTCTGTTCGGGCGACGGCGACTTCGAACGTCTCTGTACGCACCTGCGTCACGAAGGCGTCCGCGTCGAGGTGATGTCGTTCAAGGAATCGACTGCCGAAGAGCTCGTCGACGCGTCAGACGCGTTTATCGACCTTTCCGAGCGAAAAGAGACGTTTCTTCTGTAGCTATTCGAACTCGGGGATTACCGAGTCGCCGTCGATGTCAGGCCCCGACGCGCCGGACTGGTGCGCTTTGAAGAACGCCACGGCGTAGGTGGACAGGAACGTCGTGACGAACATCTGCACCGCAAGCGAGATTGCCGAGAGCGCCGCAATTTCGGGAATCGAGAAGCCGGCACCTGCCTGCATCGTCGCTGGTGCTGCTGTACTGCCAGCCTGCTGCATCTGTTGGACGTTCTGAATCGACCGGAAGATGATGAACCCGAAGATGGGGGCCATGGCGATGAGGTTCGCAACGAGGACGATGACCGAGTAGCCGAGCGTCGGGACGATGTTCGACCGGACGAGTCGATAGCTCTGTTTGAACGACTCGATAGCGTCGGCGTCGTTGACGACGACGGCGACCGGGAAGAACTGAATCAGGAACAAGACGATGATGTACGCGAGAACGATGAGCGCGCCAACGCCCAGCAGGCTCAACACTCCAACACCCATCGCGGGTCCACCGCCGGCGGTAGCTGCACTGAGACCGATGGCGAAGACACCCACGACTCCCAAGATACCGAGAGCGATACCGAAGGGAATCATGATGCCGAGTGCGACGATTTTCGCCAGCAAGAAGGGGACGTACTTCTCACGACCGGCGGCTGTCAGCGTCGAGAGCGACGTTCGACTCCTCTCTCCGGTGGCTTCGTCGGCCATGGCGTAGAGCCCGGCCGCGAAGAACGGCATGACGAAGAACGTCACAATTTGGAGTCCGAACGGGAGGAGTGGTATCTGTGCTAACTGCGTCGCGAGTTGGGGCAGCGCGATAAGTCCGAGAATGAGTCCACCGAGGAACAAGACCGGATTTCGCCTGAGTCCGTGGAGGGCTGTTTTGAGGGAACTGATGGCGGCCATACGACTCAGGTGTGTAAGTGGACATATGTAAATTGGACGGATTTTCACGCAATCGAAAGAGAACGGTGTGTCGCGCAGCGTGGGACGCGACGAGAGGAGCGCGAGTGACGTCAGGCCGTCGGCTCGGCCACACGGAGCACCGCCGCAATCGCACCGAGTGTCGCGAGGGCGGCGAGAAGGACCGGCAGACGGCTGTCGATGGCCGTCTGCATGAGGAGCGCGCTACTGACGAGGAGGAGCGCAGTCCCAGCACCGGCCAGTCGAATATCCGCAGTCATACTCCGACGGGGGTCGTTCCGGCATTTAGGACTTTCTGTCGAGACTGTGCGTGCTAGCGGAGCACAAGGTCGCGGACGGGGACCGCGAGCCACTTTACGCGGCAGGAAATAGGAGGGGTATGAGCGATTCCGACGCGGCCGACCTGAAGGACCTTCGGGTCGTCGCCGACTACCAGTTCGGGGCCGGTGCGGGCGACGCGCTGTTTCCCACCGACGCGGAGATAACCATCTCTCGCTCGCGCAGCGGGCGTCCGCGACAAGTGTCTGTCGAGGGCGAGCGCGTCGTCACCTACGGAACAGACGGCCGATTCACACTCGGCGTCGCCGGCGGGCGGCGACTCCGCGACAGCCTCGGCGACGCTGTCTATCGGGTGCAGGTCGGCGACGAGTCGATTCCGTTCGTCAGCGACGGGAAGAACGCCTTCGCGAAGTTCGTCACCGACGTGGACCCGGACGTTCGCTCCGGCGACGAGGTGTCTATCGTCGGTCCCGACGGCGAACTCCTCGGCGTCGGCCGTGCCGAACTCTCGGCGGATGCGATGCTCGACTTCCAGACCGGCATGGCGGTTCGCGTCCGCGAGGGCGTCGGCGACGTCGAATAACGGCCGAGAAAACGAGAACGAGACGGAGTTTACAGGTACGGTGCGAGGCCGAGCGCAGAGACCAGCGGGACGCCCGCCAGCACCGACCCGACGAGGTAGCCACCGATAGCGCCGCCGTTGAGTAGCGGGAGTCCGGCGTGCGCACGACCCTTCATCACGGCCCACATCAGTCCAGCGAACCCGAGGAACGTCCCGACCATCGCGAGGAGCGCCGGGAGGTTGAGCGCCGGAAGCACAGCGACGCCCAGCGACGACGCCTCGGAGAAGAACGCCGCGGACGCGACCATCACGGTCGGCATGACGGCGTCGCCGAGACCGATGAAGAACGCGTCGCGGTCGGCGGGGTCGGCGTGGTCAGAATCGTCGTCTGGGTCGGCGGGGTCGGCGTGGTCGGAGTCCCCATCAGGCGAGGGTTCGCTCTCCTCGTCGCCGATATCGTTCGCGTCGCTCGCGAAATCGTCGTCGAGAAGCGAGTACGAGAGCGTCGTCGGGATGACCAACACGACCGGAATACGGAGGTCCATGACGCCCTCCGCGAGGTCGAGCATGTGTTTGGTCTTGTAGACGCTGATGGCGTCGTAGATGGCGAGCACCGACAGGAGGACGAGCGCCGGTAAGAGTCCGAAACTGATACCGAAGAGGCCAGCAGCGCCTGCACCCATGAGTGCTCCGGCGGCGTCGATGACGTACCACTCGGGATAGACGAGGAGGGCGAGCGCAACCGCCGCGGAGAGGCCGACGGCAACGAGTTCGATGGGGATAACGGCGGCGAAGACGTACCACGAGAGGACGCCGCTCGTAAAGACGATGATGAGTCGGACGACCTTGTCGAGGTCGTATTTGAACGCCGCGAGCATGAACGCCGTCATGCCGATGATGGCACCGATGTAGAGGAGGCTGTTCGTCGGGTCCGTCGGGTCTTCGACCGTTTGGTAGCCCTGTTCGTAGAACGTGGGGACGAGGGCGAGCGCCCCGACCTGCACGACGAGGAAGATGAGGGCGGCGAGGGCGACACCCCAGTAGGCGCGACGTGTCATGGGCGGGCGTTCCCACCCGAGGGCTATGGGGGTTGCGCTCTGTCGTCGCCTTGGGGGTTGCGCTCTGTCGTCGCCTTGGGGGTTGCGCTCTGTCGTCGCCCGGTGCGGAGAAATCGAACCGCCCGTCAGCGGGCGTACAGCTTGTTCCCGACGAGTCGCGCCGGGTTGTCGTCGTCCGCCGTGATGGCGACGTAGGGGCGCTCGACGGGGCCGAACACGTCCACGATGCGGCCGACCGTCGAGAGCGATTCGTCGACGACCATCGTCCCGATGTCCGGGTGGTCGTCGTCGTCGAGGCGAACGATAGCGAGTCCCTGTGCCGTCCGCGACACGGTGCCGATGCGGCGCATCAGTCGCGGAGGATGCCGACGTAGGCGGCGACCGCCTGCACGATGTCGTTTTTCGTGGCGTCGTCAGCGTTGTTCACGAGGACGCGGCCACGCGTCTCGAACTCGCGGGAGTAGCGTTTGTCGCGTTCGATAACCGCGTCGTAGCCGACCTGCTGGACGGCCTTCGCAATCTCGTCCACGGTCGGGTCTTCGACCGCGGCCGACTCGGCGACCCGCCGACCCTCGCTGCGCGAGAGAGAGGCGTCGAGGTAAGCGGGGTAGATGACGTTCTCGACCATACCCCTGTGTCTGCCACCCGACGGTAATACGGTTGTGGTCTCCACGGCGAAGCGTAGCTGCCCGGCAATCGTGTCGAAGGGATAGTATTATAAAACAAATCGAATTCGTACGAATATGAGTGTTACATTGTATGTCGGTTTAGTCGGGTTCATACTCGTCCTCGCAGTAGTTATTGGCCGGATGGACCCGCTGACGATGGGAGAGTTCCCCCGCCGGTTTGGCATCTCCACGCGCGTCGGCTGGGCGCTCCTCGTCGCGGGGGCTTCGTGGGCATTCCTCCCACTTCTTGCAGGTGCTGAAATCGGAGAGGTACCGTGGGTCGTCGGCTCTTTCGTCGCAGGGTTCGGATTTTTACCCGCAGCAATCTCGCTGAGTTCGATAGACGAGCACCGTCTGCTCCAGCGTGTCCCGTTCGTCGAACCCGAGCGTATCAGCGCAAGCGGTACACAGTCCCCCGTCGGAACGTCTGGGACGCCGACGCCAGCCTCGAACGAACAGAACGGAGCGCTCGAAACGCCGTTTACCGGCCACCCGGCGGTCCACACCGAATGGCTCGTCCAACAGATGAGTAACGGTGTCGTCAACGAGACGTGGAAGACGGTCGGAGAGGGCGTCCAGCAAGCCGAATTCGCGCTCGGTGACGGGACAGTCAACGTCGCACCCGGGAATTACGATGCTATCCTGCAAAAGGAGCGACTCTTCTCTATCGACCCTTCGGAGGGTGTGCCCGAGCCAGCAGCAACCTTCCTCAAATCGCATCCTGACCTCCCAACCCCCGAGACGGCTGAAGGCGAACTCCGAGTTCTCGAACGGTACATTCCCGCTGACGACGATGTTACCGTCGTCGGCGACGCGACCCAGTCGTCAGAACCCGGTGTCGTTCGTATCGAAGACGGGGCAGAGGGTGCCTTGATTCGAGGCGACGCCGAACTCGCACAGTACACGATGCGAAAACGGTACAAGTGGCTCGGAATCACTGGTCTCGTGATGATTCTCGGCGGGCAGGCCGCGTCGTTCGCGCTCTCCCCGCCAGCCCTCACCACCGTGCTGTCTGTGTTTTAACGACGGGGTCGAGCACCCTTCCGGCGCGAATCGTGTTGGAGAAACATTATTATCACGATAGGTGTACCCGAAACGGGAATGAACGTCATCGGGTACGTTGGGTTCGTCGCCGTCTCGGTCGGCATCGCCGCCTCAGTGCGGTGGGTCGACCCACCGGCACTGTCGCATCTGTCTCGACGAATCGGGTTGGCCAGTCGGAAAGGGTGGGCAATTGCACTCGTCGCCCTGCTGTGGGTATTCCTCCCCATCCTCGCCGGGGCGGCCATCAGCGAAGCGCTCGCGTGGGTGTTCGGGGGAGCAGTCGCGTGTGCCGGATTCTATCTCGCCACGGTTGCGGTGAGTTCGTGGGACGAGTATCGACTCCTCGAACGCGTCCCCTACGTCTCGCCCGAAGAGGTTCGCGCGAGCGGACCGAACCCACTCGTCGCGACTGCGGGCGTGCCGACGCCGCTGACGAACGAACAGATAACCGAGTTTCAGACGCCGTTTACCGGCCGTCCCGCAGTCCACACGAGGTGGCTGATTCAACGCCGAGAGACACTGGGCTTCCGCGACGTCTGGCGGAACAGTTACGAGGGGACCCGAAGCGCCGAGTTCGAACTCGGGGGCGGCGTCGTTCGGGTCACGCCGGGCCGACACCGAGTGTTCAACACGAGAGAACACACGTTCACCGTCGACCTCGACGGGCACGTGCCCGAACCGGCGGCGACGTATCTCGAAGCGCACCCTGAACTCCCGTCACCGGGGTCGTCGGACGACACGCTCAGAATCGTCGAGGAGTACGTCCCGTCCGACGAAGTCGTCACGGTCGTCGGAACTGTGTTGCAGTCGGACGACCCCGAGGTCGCCAGAATCGACAGCGCGCCAGTCGATGCGCTGCTTGGGACCCACGGCGACCACTCCGAACGGGCAGATGGGAAGCCCGAAGCAGTCTTGATTCGCGGGAATCCCGACGAAGCGAGAACCGCACTGCACCAGCGCGTCTACTGGCTCGGTCGGCTCGGTATCGCGCTGATTCTCGTCGGACAGTTCGTGTCGTTTTGGTTCTCGTCGGCCAGCCTCGTCCTCCTCGTCGAGGACATCGTGGTCCTGTTCGTGGAGTTCGTCTCCGCGGTGATGGACCTCCTCCCGCTGGTCTGAGTCGACGTGAAAAAAGACGAAACGACGATACTGGTGCCGATGCCGAGATACCGACAATTACGCGCGACGGGCGAGCAGTGCTGCGCCGGCGAGCGCGACGAGACTCACGACAGCGCCGAACCCGGGGGCGCTGGTTTCAGTCGTTTGCTCGGACGTTGCGGTCGTTTCGGGTGCGTCCGTGGCGGTCGTCTCGGTCGCAGTCTGCGGTTCTTCGGTCGCAGTCGCGGCCGACTCGTTTTCGAGTTCCAGATAGCGCTCGTAGGCGTCGGGGTGGACGGCCTTCATGATGGCCTCACTTGCCTCGATAGCGCGCGGGGCGGGCTGCTGGAGTTTGTTCGCCTCGACCACGATGACGTTTCCTTCCTTCACTGCAGTGGTGCTGTTGTACGCCGGGCTGCTCGGATGTGGGGCGTGCGAAGGAATGACGATGTACTCGGGATTCATCTTGACGACCGCCTCGTCGTTAATCTGCGCGAAGCCGGTGAGGTTGGCCTCGGCAGCCCCGTTTCGGAGCCCGCCAGTGACCATCACGTCGGAGATGAAGGTGTTCGCACCGGAGGTGTAGCCGAAGAAGGAGTTGAGTCCGACCGGGCGCTCGGCGTCTTCGAGCGCGCGCTCCATGTTCTCGATGGAGGTGCGCATCTCGTCGGCGCGCGTCTCACCGGCTTCACAGTTGCCGGTCATCGTCCCGATTCGTTCGGTCTTGTTCACCACGTCGTCGAGGGAGTTCCCCGTCTCGAAGACGACGACAGAAAGTCCCGCATCGCGGAGTTGTCGAACTCGGTCTGGCTCGGCCGTGTACGACGAGTTCGGAACGAGGACGAGGTCGGGTTCGAGTCCGATGACGGCCTCGACGTTCAGGCCGCCGGACCCGGAGACGTTGGCCTTCTCGCTCGCGCCGTCGAGGTACATCGCGTACTGCGAGACGCCGACGACTTCCGCTTTCGCGCCGATTTCCCACATCGTCTGGGCGGCGCTCGGGTTCGTCGTGACGACGCGCTCGGGGTCTTCGGAGATGGTGACTTCGGTTCCCGTGGCGTCTGTCACCGTCATCGGGAACGTACACTGTTCGGCGTGGTCTGCTGCCGCGACGGGTGCCGGAACACCGGCGAACACAGTCGCGAGAACTAGCAGTGCGACGAAGATACGCTGAATCACGTTCGTGGCCTCGGCGATACCCCAATATATATTTACCTAATGCAAGCGAGATTGTGTTAGATGAACGTTCGAACACGGGCGACCACGTGGGCGCTCGGTCTCTCTGTCCTCTTGGCGTTCGTCGTGGTCGTGAGCGCGGGCATCGGCCACGTCTCGATACCGCCGCGGACCGTGGCGCGCATCCTTCTCGATGCGCTCTCTGTCCCGGTCGGCGTCTCGCTCGGTGGGGGCATGTCTCTCCCGCTCGTGGGGACGGTGCCGACGCCGAGTCTCTCGTTCGCCTCCCCGTTTCACTTCTCCGTGCCGGACACTGCACGTATCATCGTGCTCTCGGTGCGACTGCCGCGCATCCTCCTCGCGTCGCTCGTGGGGTTCGCGCTGGCGACTGCCGGCGTCGTGATGCAGGGATTCTTCCGAAATCCCATGGCAGACCCGTCTATCATCGGCGTCTCCTCCGGCGCGGCCGTCGGCGCTGTCGCGACGATTGCACTCTCGCTTTCGGTTCCGTTCGGTCTCCACGGGGCCGCGTTCGCGTCAGCAGTCATCACCGCGTTCGTGGTCTACCTACTCGCGACTGAGAACGGTCGGACGCCGGTTGCGACCCTCCTGCTCGCTGGCGTGGCGGTTCAGACGTTCCTCGGCGCGGTCATCTCGTTTCTGCTCTTGCAGGCAGGCGAGAGCCTCCGACAGGTCGTCTTCTGGCTGATGGGCCATCTCGCGGGCGCGACGTGGGACGAAGTCGCACTGCTCGCGCTCGTGCTTCCGATTCCGGTTGGCATCCTCCTCGCGTACGCTCGGGACCTGAACGTCCTCTTGCTCGGCGAGGACGACGCGCAGTCGCTCGGCATCGAAGTAGAGCGAACCAAGCGTCTCCTGCTCGCGACGGCGAGTGTCGTCACCGCGGCGGCCGTCTCCGTCTCCGGCGTTATCGGATTCGTCGGGCTGGTCGTCCCGCACATGCTCCGGCTGGTCGTCGGCCCAGACCACCGGGTTCTCCTCCCGGCGTCGGCACTGGCCGGCGCGTCGTTTCTCGTCGTCACCGACACCATCGCCAGGAACGGCGCGGCGGAGATTCCCGTCGGCGTCGTGACCGCGGCGCTCGGCGCACCCTTCTTCCTGTATCTCCTCCGAACCCGGGAGGTGCATTCGCCGTGAGCGACCCCTTTGCCATCTCCACGTCGGAAGAGCCCTTCGAGACGAACCCCGCAATTTCACTCGACGACGTGGCAGTCTCGCTCGGCGGACACACCATCCTCGACGGGCTCTCTGTGGACGTCGATTCGGGGACGTTCGTCGGGCTCATCGGCCCGAACGGGGCCGGGAAGACGACGCTCCTGCGGACGCTCAACGGGGCGCTCTCACCCGACCGGGGGACGGTCCACGTCGCGGGCGAGGACGTTCACACCCTCTCGTCGAAAGCGGCGAGTAGACTCGTCGCGACGGTTCCACAGACGACACAGGTCTCGTTCGACTTCCCGGTTCGAGAGGTCGTACGGATGGGGCGAACCCCCCACCGTGGCCGGTTCGACGGGTGGAGCGACGCCGACGAGCAGGCTGTCGATGCGGCGATGGAGCGGACGACTGTCACGGACCTCGCCGAGCGCTCCGTCACGGAAGTGAGCGGCGGCGAGCGCCAGCGCGTCCTCATCGCCCGGGCCATCGCACAGGAGACGCCCGTCCTCCTCCTCGACGAACCGACCGCCAGCCTCGACATCAACCACCAGGTTCGGACGCTCGAACTCGTCAGCGACCTCGTCGGCGACGGGACGACCGCCGTCGCGGCGATTCACGACCTCAACCTCGCGGCGCACTACTGCGACGCGCTCGTGCTCCTCTCGGAGGGGCGGGTTCTCGCCGCTGGCGACCCCACCGCTGTCCTCACCGAGTCGAATCTCAAGTCCGCGTTCGACGCCGAAGCCGTAGTGTCCCGCCACCCAGTCACCGGGTCGGTGTACGTCACGGCGCTCCCCACCCCCTCCGACGACGCGAGCGGGCGCGTTCACGTCGTCGGCGGAGGTGGAACCGGTGCGCGAGCACTCCACGTGCTTTCCGCCGCCGGGTACGCCCTCTCTGCGGGTGCGCTCAACGAGGGCGACACCGACGCCGAAGCGGCCCGCCGTGTTGGTGCGGACCTCGTGACGGTTCCGCCGTACGCCCCGGTCGACGACGCAGCACAGTCCGCGGTCGAGTCGCGGGTCGAAGCCGCCGACGTGACTGTCGTCGCCGACGTGGAAATCGGCGACGGGAACCTCGCGAACTTGGAAGCGGCGCTCGCCGCGGAGTATCTCGTCCTCGTCGAGGAACGGTCCTTCTCGGAGCGAAACTACGCAGGCGACGATGGCCGCGCTATCTACGAGCGACTCAAAGCGCGTGCACGGGTCGTCGAACCAAGTGAACTCCTCTCCGTAGTCGGCGAGTTCGCGTGCGAGTCGTTCGGTGACTCGACCAACAGCGAGGACGCGGCCAGTGACGGCGACCCGACCGCCGAAGTCGAGGGGGCGGCTGCCGAATCCAACGGTTCGACTGCCGAATCCAACGGCTCGGTTATCGAGTCCAACGATTCGACTGCCAAACCCAGCGGGCCGGCACAGTCGAACCACTCGTAGTCGCTTCGGCCGGCAGTCTTCGCGCGGCGGCAGTGGTCCGATTAGG
This sequence comes from Haloferax larsenii JCM 13917, assembly GCF_000336955.1. Classification (GTDB taxonomy): domain Archaea; phylum Halobacteriota; class Halobacteria; order Halobacteriales; family Haloferacaceae; genus Haloferax; species Haloferax larsenii. The sequence goes on from NZ_AOLI01000007.1 coordinate 12,292, forward strand.
AGAATTTTAAGCGCGAGAATACGGTCACTATGGGAGACATATTGAAGCCGCGAGCGCGCGTCTAGTAGGCTGATTTCTGGAGGAACAGATGAAACTCGCACTCATCGGCGTCGGACAGGCAGGCGGCAAAGTCGTCGACGCCCTCGTCCAATACGACCGGCTGACGCAGACCGACTTCACCGTCGACGCGCTCGCCGTCAACACCGCCCGTGCCGACCTGATGGGCCTGAAACACGTGCCGAAGTCGCGGCAGGTACTCATCGGGCTTTCGCGCGTCAAAGGCCACGGCGTCGGTGCCGACAACGACCTCGGTGCAGAGGTGACCGCCGAAGACGTCGGCGAGGTCCTTTCGGTCATCGACGATATGGCAGTCCACGAAGTCGATGCCTTCCTCATCGTCGCGGGGTTAGGCGGTGGCACCGGGTCCGGTGGCGCGCCGGTGCTCGCCCACGAACTCGGGCATCTCTACACCGAACCAGTCTACGGGCTGGGCATCCTCCCGGCGAAAGACGAAGGCGGAATCTACACGCTCAACGCCGCGCGGTCGCTCCAGACGTTCGTCCGCGAAGTGGACAACCTGATTCTCTTCGACAACGAGGCGTGGCGCAACAGCGGCGAGTCCGTCGAATCCGGCTACGAGTCCATCAACACCGAAATCGCGCGCCGACTCGGCGTCCTCTTCGGAGCCGGGGAGACCGACGGGTCCGGGGCCGTGGCCGAATCGGTCGTCGACGCATCGGAGATAATCAACACCCTCGGCTCCGGCGGTATCTCCACCATTGGGTACGCTTCGGTCGAACTCGACCGACCGAAGCGCGGACTCCTGTCACGACTCGGCGGGAGCGCCGCCACGGAAGACGATGGCGACGCGATGAACCGACTCACCAGCCTCGTCAGGCGCGCCGCACTCGGCCGACTCACGCTCCCGTGTGAGATTGGCGGGACCGAGCGCGGCCTCGTCGTCTTCGCCGGTCCACAAGACGTGCTCTCTCGGCGCGGAATCGAGCGAGGGAGGGCCTGGCTCGAAGACGAGACTGGAACGATGGAGATTCGGGGTGGCGACTACCCAGTCGAGTCCAACTTCGTCGCCGCCGTGGTGTTGCTCTCGGGCGTCTACGACGTGCCTCGGGTCAAAGAACTGCAAGCGGTCGCAATCGAAGCCCAGAAAGACATGTTAGCCAAGCGCGAGTCGAGTTCGACGGCGCTCGACGACCTCCTGGCCGACAGTGGCTCGGACTCGCTTGAGTCGCTGTTCTGAGACGGGGAAACGTCATAGTCTGTGGGTGCGAACTGTCGAACGATGGCCGAGTACCCGCTCAAGCAACGATTCGTGCTCGATACCTCGCTGTTTCTGTCAGAGGAGATTCGAGACGAGGACGAGACGTTCGAAGAGGGTGTCGAACGCCTGCTCGACACGATTGCCGCCGCGCGTCTCGATTTGAACATCTCCTGTTACATGCCGCCGTCAATCGCGTCCGAATTAGAGCACATCCTCCGTGACCGCGGCGTCTCGGAGGACGTCCTCGGCAAACTCGACACGTGGGTCATCAAGAAACACCCAGACCGCTACGAGGTGTACATCCCCGCGGAAATCGTCTACCGATTCATCGACGAGATGTCAGACCGGGTCAATCGCGGGCTTCGCGTCTCCGAAAAGGCAGTTCGAAAGGCCGAGGAGTCGAGACGGCGCTCCGATGGCGGGTCCGAGATGTCCGACGTGGACAAAGTCATCTCGGACCTCCGCGAGGACTACCGGGGCGCGCTCCGCCAGGGCGTCCTCGACTCGCGCGAGGACTTCGACCTCCTCATCCTCGCCCGCGAACTGGACGCTGGCGTCGTGACCGAAGATACGGGTATCATCAGTTGGGCGGCCGATTTCGGCCTGCGGAACCTCCGCGGACGGGCGTTCCCCACGCTTCTCGACGAGTATCTCGTTGCGCTCGACGAACCGCGGCCCCAAAACCGAGACGACTACTGAGAGCAGTCTCGACTACCGCATCGCCGTGAGTTCGACGAACGAGTCGCCGACGGCTGTTATCCACGTCGTCAGGAGTTCTTCGGACGTTGCATCGGCGGGATGGATGGTACACTCGGATTCGCCGTTGTCGCCAACGACGATGTGGGCCGTGAGACGCGGGGCGGGTTCTGGGTCGCGTTCGGCCCCCGGCGTGTGTGCGGACTCGCTTCCCATCAGTCGCCTCCCAGTGCAGTGAGTTCGACCGCTTCGTCGCCGTCTAACTGCAGCGTGACGGATTCGACTTTGGCTCGATACTGGTGGGTGTGTGTGCCAGTTGCTCGTAACTGGAGCGTCTCTTCGACGAGTCGGGCGTCCGTCAACCGTTCGAGTTTCCGGTACGTCGTCGACAGCGGGACGTCGCAGACGGCCGAAAGCTCCTGTGCAGTCATCGGGCCGCGAGACTCCCGAAGCGTCGTGAGCATCCGACGGGACGTCCGGTCTGCGAGTGCGTCGAGGACGAGCGGTGCCAACGTCTCAGGCGGCGACGTGTCGGACGGCGTCCGTGAAAGGCCGGTCTGCATGCGCAGTCGTCTGTTTGTCCGGGGCGGCCCTCGAACTGCACCCAGAATATGGTGGGGCTATACCCCCTCAGTGGCCGCTGGGCGTCGCATGATACCACCCACGATATAAAGGCCCAGGCTATCGGGGGTGTTTATATCAGGGGCTGGAGGCGCTGTCTACAGATATGACGAGCGCAGCGGGTATCAGAGCAGAGTTGAAGGTGACAGGACCAGACGGATGTCCCGTCGCCTCCGTCTCGGAGAACGACACAAGCGGGTACGCACTGTCGCGGAGCATGTCCCCAAACGAAAACGGCGCTGTGACAGAGGAGTTCGTCTTCGACGCCAGCGAGGGAATCACCGACGACATGGAGCAACTGTTCGACTACGGTGACGGGAGCGTCTACCGATTCGAACGCGAGGGCGGTATCGGCTGCCCGTGCGAGCGCGTCGAGGCGTTCGACTGCCCGGTCGTCGACGTACAGACGCGAGACGGAGCACTCTTCTTGACGTTCCACGCGCCGGACGTCGAGACGCTCCGCGACGTGGTCGCTGCTCTCCGAGAATCGTCGGGGTCGGTCGACGTTCGCCGCCTCCTTCAGTCGTCGTCCGACGAGTCGCGCGACCTCGTGTTGGTCGAGCGCGGCCAACTCACAGACAGACAGCGCGAGGTGCTGGAGACCGCCCACGAGATGGGGTACTTCGACCACCCGCGCCGTGCCAACAAGGGAGAAGTGGCGACCGAACTCGACATCACCACGTCGACGTTCTCCGAACACCTCGCGATGGCACAGAAGAAGCTCATGGGTGCCATCCTACAGGACTGACGTGAGCACCCGCCGAATTAAGGGTGGATTCCCTCGGGTATCGCCGACGTACGACTATGCGGTGAGTGTACGATGCGCGAAATCGACGTAACCTGTCCCGAGTGTGGCGAGCGTTTCCGGGTCAATCAGCAAATGCTTCAGACCCTCCGAAAAACGGGGTGTGTGCTGTGTCAGGCTCCCATTTCGGAAGGGATGAAACAGGCCTGAGTATCTATTCGACGACGACGACGCCGACCATTCCGAGCGTCTCGTGGGGGACACAGACGTACTTGTACTCGCCCGCTTCCTCGAAGGTATACTCGAAGGTGAAGCCCTCTTCTGCGGTGAGTTCCGACTCGAACAGTCCGTTTTCGCGTTCGACGACGTTGTGGGTGCCGCCCTGGCCGGTCCACTCCCAGACGACGGTGGTTCCCGGCGACACCTTGACTGCGGCCGGGGCGAACGCGAACCCGCCGCCGTTGCCTTCAGCGCCGACGGTGACCGTTACCGAGTCCTCGCCGGTCTTGTCGTGGACGCCGTCGTAGTTGTCGGTTCGGTCGAACCAGCCGTCGAAGCTGGCTGTCTCCTGTTCTGCGGTCGGTGTCGATTCGGTCGTCGACTCGGTGTCGCCGCCGTTTTCACTCCCGCCGTCGCCTCCGGCGTCTCCACCGGAGCCTGAACAGCCAGCAAGGAGGGAAATCGTCGCGGTAGCCGCGGTCGAACGGAGGAACGTCCGTCGAGAGAACATCTCAACCATGTTGCCTTCGTAGTACGCCGGGGGACATGTCTAACCCTTCGATTCCCACGCGGTGAAAACGTGCGAAACGAGCGTATCTCTGTGTTCCAAAGACGCTCGCATGGCCTCGGACGACGACCCGCGACGGAAACCGAGAATCGACGGGAGCCGACAGTGGGAGGTATTCCTCCGCGAGCGTAGCGCAGAGCCGATGCGCCACGTCGGTAGCGTGACCGCTCCATCGGCCGACATCGCGACCGAACAGGCGACGACGCTCTTCGATTACGCCGCGTCGGCCCTGTGGCTCTGTCCGGCCGACGAAGTCCGACGACTCGGCGGCAACGACCTCGCCGAGAAGGGGCGAGCGGAGTCAGCAGGTGACGCGAGGACGGAAGGTGTACGACAATGATTTCTATCAGCAAACTGCTTTGCGGGCAGACTGCCGAGGGCGACGGACTCCGATACGACGACCCCGACGCCGACATCGAACAGATTCGCGAGGAGAAACAGAAGCGCCCGGTCGTCGTCTGGAACACGACCCGCCGGTGCAACCTCTACTGCGAGCACTGCTATGCGGGTGCCGACCTCGACCCGGCGCAGGGCGAACTCAGCACGGCGGAAGCGAAGGGGCTCATCGACGACCTCGCCGACTACGACGTTCCCGTCCTCCTGTTTTCGGGGGGCGAGCCACTCGTTCGCGAGGACCTCGTCGAACTCGTCGATTACTGTACCGACCGGGGCGTCCGAGCAGTCCTCTCGACCAACGGGACGCTCATCACCGAGGAGAAAGCGCAGGCGCTCAAGGACGCCGGACTCTCCTACGCCGGGGTCTCGGTAGACGGCTTGCAGGAGCGAAACGACAGATTCCGCGGGAAAGACGGTGCGTTCGAGGCTGCCGTGCGCGGTATCAAAAACTGCCTCTCGGTGGACCTCAAGACCGGCCTTCGGTACACGATTACCGAGCACAACGCCGCCGACATGGAGGACGTGGTCGACCTCCTGTACGACGTCGGCGTCGATAGATTCTGTTTCTATCACCTCGATTACGGCGGCCGCGGCGGCGACATCGCCGACGCCGACCTCGACGACGAGGCCCAGCGCCGCGCGGTCAACCGCCTCTTCGATATGACCCGCGAGTACCACGCCGAAGGCGAGGAAATCGAGACGCTCCTCGTCGGAAACTACGCTGACTCGGCGTACGTCGTCGAGTACGCCGAAGAGGAACTCGGCCACGAGCGCGCCGAGGAGATTCACCAGTACCTCCGCGTCAACGGTGGCGACCCGACCGGCGAGCGCGTCGCCGACGTGGACTACCGCGGCGACGTGCACCTGACGCAGTTCTGGCAGAGTTACAGCCTCGGCAACGTTCGGGACCGGTCGTTCGGCGACATCTGGGACGACGAGTCGAACCCGCTTCTCGCCCGCCTCCGCGAGCGCGAGGAGCACTTGACTGGCAAGTGTGCTTCGTGCCAGTATCAGGACGTGTGCCGCGGGTCGTCGCGGCTGCGCGCCCTCGCCGGGTCAGGCGACCTGTTCGGTCCTGACCCGCAGTGTTACCTGACGGCCGAAGAGCGCGGTGTCACTCCGGAACCGGCCGACTGACGAAGCCGAGTTCGTCTCCGCCACAGCCTTCTTGGAACTGCTGGGAGACGACGGCGTATGTCGATTCCAGCCCTCCAGCGAACGGTGCGCCGCGGATTCGCACTCGTTATCCTCCAACTCGGCGTGATGTCTGAACAACTCTTCAGTATTCAACGGACAGACGAGACGATTGCGACGTTCGTCACGCTCCCGCTCGTGTTGGGTGCAGTGTTGTACCTCCTCGCGAGCGTTGTACACCAGTCCGGCGTTCTGACCCCGCCTGCCGACGAAAAGACTCCACACCGAGAAGAAAGCGACTCCTGAGACGCCGATTCGCGTTATTCTGCCGCGCTCGCCGCGGCCTGCTTCTCTTCGCGTTCGAGTTCTTCGAGGTACTCGTCGGCGTCGAGTGCGGCCTTCACGCCCATGCCGCCGGCGGTCGCGGCCTGCTGGTAGTGGTAGTCTACGACGTCGCCCGCTGCGAAGATGCCGGGTTCGTCGGTCGCGGTCTGGTTGCCGCCGGAGCCGCCCTTGGCGATGATGTACCCCTCGTCGTCGCGCTGGACGGCCGTGCCTTCGAGGTAGTCGGCGTTCGGCGTGTGGCCGATAGCGTAGAACACCGCGCCCACGTCGAAGTCGTACTCCTCGGTCTCGGGGTCGTCGAGCTTGGCCGTCGGGTGACCCTCGGGGTGTTCGACGAGCGTCACGTGGTCGACGCCCTCCTCGGGCGTCCCGTGGAGTTCCGTCGCTTCGGTGTTGAGCATGAGTTCGATTTCGTCCTCGTCGACTTTCTCCATCAGGCGGTCGACCCAGTAGTCCTCGGCGCGGAACTCCTCGCGGCGGTGGACGAGGTAGACCTTCGAGGCGAACTTGGTGAGGAAGTTCGCTTCCTCGACGGCGGCGTCGCCGCCACCGATGACCATAATCTTCTCGTCGCGGAAGAACGCACCGTCACAGGTCGCACACGTGGAGAGTCCGTAGCCCATGAGTTCGTCTTCGCCGGGGATTCCGAGCGTCCGCGCAGACGCGCCGGAGGCGGAGATGATGGCGTCGGCGGTGTACACGTCGCCGTTCTGCAGCGTCACCGTGAAGGGTCGTTCGGAGGCATCCACGTCCTCGATGATACCGTGGCGAACCTCGGTCCCGAAGCGCTTGGCCTGCTCTTTCATGTTGTTGATGAGTTCGGGGCCCGAGATGCCTTCGGGGAAGCCGGGGTAGTTTTCGACCTCCGTCGTGAGGGTGAGTTGGCCACCCGGTTCGTCGCCTTCGAGGACGAGTGGGTCGTTGTTAGAACGGGCGGCGTAGATGGCAGCAGAGAGCCCAGAGATACCAGAACCGGCGATGATGAGCTTCCTGTGCTCCACGAACGAATCGGCGTCTTCTGTCATATCTCGTCTTTCGCTGTACCCGTGCCTTAAGGTTGCGCTGTATTGCGAGCAGTACTACACTACTGCCATGGTGTTGCATGACAAGGAGACCAGGTGAAAACAGAGAGCGAAAGACCAGTATCCGTCGGTGACGCAGGACACGGTATGTCTGCCGACCTCCACGAGAAGACGAATCGCTACGAAGGAATGCTCGCCGACGCGCTCGACGAAGCGGTCCAAGCCGTCCCCGACGACACCCATCTCGGCCACGCCGCCGCCGACTGCTTAGAGATGGCCGAGTCGTACCTCGACGACGGCCGTCACTTCAAAGACGCCGACGACTGGGTCAACGCGCTGGCGTCGTTCTCCTACGGCTACGGGTGGTTGGATGCGGGCGTTCGGATGGGTCTCTTCGACGTTCCTGACGACTCACATCTCTTTACAATGTAGTGTGTCACGGGTGACAGCACGGATAACCATTATAACACGGGTCCGACTGTGTCTTCACGATGGAAGGTGCGTGGCAGTTCCACCCCGTATTCATAATCCTATTGATATCTATCGTGTTATCGAGTGGGATTGCCGCGTATTCGTTCCGAAACCGGTCGACGAAAGGGGCGACTGCGCTCGGATTCCTCTCTGCGTCCTCGGGGGTGTGGTCCGCAGCGTATTTACTCCAACTCGTCGGGACCACTCTGGAGTGGCAACTCTTGTGGCTCCGGTTTGCGTACGTCGGGACGAGCTTTCTCGCCCCGTCGTTGTTCGTATTCGCTGCCAAATACGTCGACGCGCGCATCGAAATCACGCCCAAACTGGTTGGAATCATCAGTCTGCCGATAATTGGTCTCACGGCTCTCGCGGTGACGAATCCACTACACGAACTCATGTGGACGATAACCGGTCTCAGAGAGACACCGTTGGTCCTCATTCAACGCGACTTCCACATCGGCTACTACGCGCTCGTCGTATACTCGTACCTCATCGTAATCGGCGGAATCGGGTTACTGCTGCGACAGGTCGTCCGGTCGCGCCGAATCCTTCGACTCCAGAGTCTCGCCATCTTCGTCGGCGTCAGTATCTCGTTTGCTTCCAACGTCTACTGGGTATTCGGCGATTCAGTGATAGACTACACCTCTATCGTCTTCGCTGTCTCCAGTTCCCTCTTCGCGGTCGCGCTCTTTCGATACCAGCTTTTGGACCTCGTTCCGATTGCCCGCGACACCGTCGTCGAAGAGATGCGAGAGGCCTACGTCGTTCTCGACAGCGAACAGCGAATCGTCGACCTCAACCCGGCAGCTCGTCGCCTGTTCTCGCCACCTGGAGACGCGATTGGTCGCCAGTTCTCGGCCGTCGTTCCGGCCGTCGCTGCGGAGCTCGACGACTTCGGTGACAGCGAGAGACACGACACGTCGGTTGTCATCGAGTCCGACGACGGGGTGAGACACCAGTATCTCGAAGTCAGGGCGTCTCCACTGGAGAACGGTGACGGTGGGACCGTCGTGACGGTCCGTGACGCGACCGATCGACAGCGGGCCAGGCGGCGGTTTCAGTCCTCTATCGAGCACGCGTCGGACATCGTGATGATTCTCGACGATACGGGAGAAATCGAGTACGTGAGCCCACCTGTCGAGGGACTGACTGGGACCTCCGCGGACGAACTCGTCGGAGAGTACTGCTTCGACCTCGTCGACAGCGCGGACCGGCCGGTGGTCAAAGACACGTTCCAAGAGCTCTGTGAGCATCCCGACTCTGTAGAGCGGTTCGAAGTGTGTGTCAGTACCCCGGACGACGAAACCGTCGTCCTCGAAGGGATTGGGCGGAACCTCTTGGACGAACCGTTCGTCGAGGGTGTCGTCGTCAACTTCCGAGACATCACCACGCGGAAGCGCCGCGAACGACGGCTGACCCGGACGAACGAACGGCTGGAGCGCTTCGCGAGCGTCGTCTCGCACGACCTTCGGAATCCGCTGAACGTGGCCGTCGGAAACGTCGAGTTGGCACAGGAGACTGGCGACCAGAAGTACACGCAGAACGCACAGCGCGCACTCTCACGGATGGACGTCATCATTCAGGACGCGCTGCAATTGGCCCGAAACGGCCGACTCGTCGAGGACACCGAGGTCATCCGCCTCGGAACCGTCGTCTCGCTGGCGTGGGACGCCGTCGTGACCGACGACGCGGAACTCACTATCGAATCCGACGGCACGCTCGCCGCCGACGCCGACCGACTCCAGCGACTCTTCGAAAACCTCGTTCGGAACGCGCTCGAACACGGCGGTGACGACGTGACCGTCCGCGTCGGCACGACCGACGACGGATTCTACCTCGAAGACACTGGCCTAGGAATCGAACCGGACCGACGCGACGAGGTGTTCGAAGCGGGCGTTTCGACCAACGACGGTGGAACCGGACTGGGGTTGGTCATCGTCTCGGAAATCGTCGATGCTCACGGCTGGGACATCCACGTCGAAAACGGTCGAGACGGCGGTGCTCGCTTCGTCGTGAGCGGCGTCTCGGTCGGCGTCGACGAAGAACAGATATCGCAGTCGTAAGTCAGTCGGCAGCCCGCAGTTATTGGCAGTCCGCAGTCCACCGGTCAGCAGCCCGCAACCTCCAGTCGTCGGGCCGTCGTCCCGGTCGGTCGCCACCACTTACTCGAATCTGAATGTCGCACCGTCGCCGCTATCTTCGACTTCGACGCCGAGTGCAGCGAGGTCGTCGCGGAGCGCGTCGGCGCGGTCGTAGTTGCCAGCCTCGCGCTCTGCTTCGCGGACGTCCAAGACGAGTTGCACGAGGTCTTCGGCGACCGACACGTCGCCGCCCTCGCCGGAGTCACCGAACGAGAGACCGAACACCTCACCGCCGATTGCTTCGAACGCCTCGATTGCCTCGCGGAGGGCGCGGTAGTCGTACTCGTCGGCCTCGTCGAGGTGTTTGTTGACGGCGCTGGCGAGACCGAGCAGTTCGGCCATCGCCTCGCGGACGTTGAAGTCGTCGTTCATCGCGGCACGGACGTTCTCGTATATCTCGTCCGTCGTCTCGCGGAGTCCACCGGCTTCGACCTTCGTCCGCGCGTCCGGGCTGTCGCAGGCATCGACGGCGGCCTCGTAGGCCCGTTCGAGACGGTTCCAGCGCTCTTCGGCCTCCGAGATGGTCTCTTCGGAGAACGTCTGTTCGGACCCGTAGGCTGTCGAGAGGTAGAACGTCCGAATCACGTCGACGCCGAACTCGTCGAGCGCGTCCGTGACAGTGAAGAAGTTTCCGAGGCTGGAACTCATCTTGTCGCCTTCGGTTTGGAGCAGTCCGACGTGGAGCCAGTAGCGGGCGAACTGCTCGCCGGTCGCCGCCTCCGACTGGGCGATTTCGTTTTCGTGGTGCGGGAAGACGAGGTCGCGGCCGCCGACGTGGATGTCGATGGTGTCGTCGAGGTGGGTCATCGACATCGCCGAGCACTCGATGTGCCAGCCGGGTCGACCCTCGCCCCACGGCGACTCCCACGTCTGGCCGCACGGTTCCGTGAGGGGTTCGAGGTCCGGGTCGCGGTGTTCGGCGGCCGTCTCGGGCGCGACCGCACCGGCCTTCCAGAGCGCGAAGTCCGCGGGGTTGCGCTTCTCGGAGCGCTCCGATTCGTTCCCCTGTGCTTCGAGTTCCTCGACCTGCTGGTTCGAGAGTTTGCCGTAGTCGTCGAACGTCGAGACGTCGAAGTAGACCGAGCCGTTCGATTCGTAGGCGTGGCCGCGCTCGACGAGCGTCTCAATCAGGTCGATAATCTCGGGCAGGTGTTCCGAGACGCGGGGGTACACCTCGGCGCGTTTGAGGTTCAGCCCGCGCATGTCTCGGATTACGTCGCCGACGAAATGCTCGGCGACGTCAGCCTCGTCGTCGCCGAGGTCGTCCTCGCCGATGCGGGCGGCAATCTTCTCGTTCACGTCGGTGAAGTTCTCGACGTGATGGACGTCGTAGCCCTCGTACGCCAGCCAGCGGTGCATGATGTCTGCGTGCATCCACAGGCGAGCGTGGCCGAGGTGCGCGTCGTCCGAGACCGTGAGTCCACAGACGTAGAGCAGCACGTCGTCGCCTCGCGCCTCGAAGTCCTCGCGCTCTCCCGTCAGCGTGTTGGTCACGGTCAGTGTCATCGACACGGGCTACTCGTGGCACCATTTTCAACCCGTCGGAACGGGTGTCGTCGCGGCGAGCGATTACTTCGTCCACTCGGGACGGTCGGCATCGCCGCGGCGAATCTTGTCGAGGGTCTTCTGGGGGAGCATTCGCTTGACGAACGCCGGAATCCCGTCGAGCGGGTCGTCGGTTGCATCCGCGACAGCACCGGTGTCCGTCTCGGCCGTCTCGGCCGTCTCGACCGATGTCGTCCGGCGTTCAGACGGGATTTGGCTGGCGTTCGCTGCGTTTGCGAGCGACCCGGACGGCCCGCTGGTCACGATGCCGCCGTCGGTGGTCGGCGTCGCACGCTTGCGGAAGGCTTCGAGGTCCGCTTCGGCGTCTAAGTCGTCGACCGCCTTGTCGAGGTCGGCAGCGCGGTTGGCCTGCTCGGAGACGCTCTCGGAGATGCTGTCGATTTCCTTCGTCACCTCGTCGACGCGGTTGGTCGCATCGTCGACGAACGACGCGATATCGGTGGTGAGTTCGGCCTGTTCGTCGGTCGCGCGGGCCACCTCCTCGATACCGTCGTTTACCTCGCCGACCGTGGTCGTAATCTCGTCGAGGCTCTTGACGGTCGATTCGACGCGTTCGATGCCGTCGTCGATGTTCTCGTCTGCAGCAGAGAGCGCCGAGGCGGTGTCTTCGATGTGGTCTGTCACCTCGTCTATCATCTGTCCGATGCGCTCGCCCTGCGACTTCGACTCGTTGGCGAGCGACTTCACCTCGTCCGCGACGACCGCGAACCCAGAACCGGCTTCGCCCGCGCGAGCGGCCTCGATAGACGCGTTGAGCGCGAGCAGGTTCGTCCGGTCGGCCACCTCGTCGATGACCTCGACGATGTCTTCGATTTCGTCTATCGCCCCGACGAGCGCCTCGACGTTCACCGTGATGTCGTCGCGGGCCGACCCGACTTCGTGAATCGCGTCGATTGCTTCACCGGCCTCTTGGCGACCCTGCTGTGCGCGGTCGCTGGCCTCCGTGCTCTGCTTCGAGACGTCGTCGGCCGTGGCGGCAACTTCCTGCACTGTCGCACTCAGGTTCGAGAGTTCGGACGCAATCTCCTCGGTCACAGATACTTGCTCGCTCGCAAGAGATTCGATTTCGGAGACGCTCCGCGCGGTGTCGGCTGTCTCTCCGTGGAGCTGTTTTGCCACGTCTTCTAGGTTCCCTCGACTCTGGCGCGCTCGGCGAACTTCTTCGCGCACGTCTTTCGAGTACGAGTAAAGGTAGGTGTCGTTGACGACCTGCATGTCGAGGTTCAGCCCCCGAACGACGGCCATCATGTCGGCGAAGCTCTCGTCGATTGCGTCTTCGACTCGGTCCGTCTCGGCGTCGGACAGACCGCTCGTCGCCTCCGAGACGGCACGCTCGCGAAGCGCGTCCGCGAAGATACCAGTGACGTTCGCGAACATCCCGCCGAAGTAGTGAAGCGGCATGTCGAGTTTGTCGTGCAACAGCCCGATTCGAGTGCGGGCGGCGTAGTGACCCTCGTCGTACGAGCCATCGGTGAACGAGCGGTAGTAGCCGGAAACGACGGCGCGCAGACCGTCGAGGTCCATGTCGGAGCGATTGACCACGTCGGTCGTCCGCTCGTTGTCCAAAATCGGGTCGACGAACCCATCGACCAGCGCCGTTTGCTCCGCCTCGACCACGTCTCGTAACCCGGCGAGACGGGCCGCGTCGTCGTCGTCGAAGTCGACAAACTGCTGTCGCCACGCGAGTTCGTCGGCGTCCAAGTCGAGTTCGGCCAGCAGTTCAGTTGCTGAAAGAGAGATTGCGCTATCGTCCCGTGGGCTGTCCGATGGCATTGACAATCTCATGGGGGCTTCGATATTAAGGCCGAGTACCCCACTATCACGGGTGATAGCCAGAAATTAGGCGTATATAGTGCTGACGGCCGATTCGACGACTTGGAGCGCGGCCGCACCTTGTCGCCGCGGAACGACGACTGCGAGCGTGTCGCCCGCGACACCGGCGGCGTCGACGACGACGGATTCGGCGTCGAGTCGGCCGAGAACTGTGGTGAGCGCGGTCGTATCGACCTCACCCTCAGCGATGATAGCGGTGAGCGGCCCACCCGACGCGAGTTCGACACCGGCGACCGAAAGAACCGGGTCGTCGTCAGACTCGTCGATATCTTCCCCGACGAGTCCGACGCCGCTTCGCATCGTGACGGTCACGTCACGCGATTCGGGGTCGAACTCGGGGAGGTCGTCGGCGAACCGACGAAGCGCGGCCGCGACCGCCTCGTCGTCACCGAGGTCGAGGAAGGCAGCGGCGGCGGCGTAGTTGACCACCCCGGCACGGAGTGCGTCGAGGAGGAACGGTCGGTCGCGGACGGCGTCGCGGGCGTCGGCAGCGAGAGACATACCTGAGGCGTCGCGGGCGGCGAGGAAAAATCCGCCGCCAGTCGTCGAGCTACGACGTTCGTCCGTCCCGACACTTCGAACGTGACGCAAACGGGAGTTACCGGAACGCGAAGATTCCTTTCGTAGATGCGAAGTCCATAAGTCAGCCCCGTCGTAACCCCCGGACATGCAAGCGCTGGTCATCGTGGCGCACGGGTCACACCTGAACCCGGATTCGAGCACGCCGACCTACGACCACGCGGACACTATCCGCGAGGTGGGTGCGTTCGACGAGGTTCGAACCGGCTTCTGGAAGGAAGAGCCGTCCATCCGTGAGGTCCTTCGAACCGTCGAATCGGACGAGGTGTACGTCGTCCCGCTGTTTATCAGCGAGGGCTACTTCACGGAACAGGTCATCCCGCGGGAACTCCGCCTCGACGGGTGGGACGTCGCCGACTGGGACTCCGACGGTCTCTCTGCGACGCACGTCACGCTCCCCGCCGAAGACGTCCCCGAGAAGACGGTCCACTACTGCGGTCCGGTCGGCACACACGAGGCGATGACCGACGTCATCGTCCGCCGCGCCGAGTCCGTGACCGAGGACCCGAACGTCGGCGACGGATTCGGACTGGCCGTCGTCGGCCACGGGACCGAGCGCAACGAGAACTCCGCGAAAGCAATCGAGTACCACGCCCAGCGCGTCCGCGACATGGACCGCTTCGACGAGGTACAGGCGTTGTACATGGACGAGGAACCGGAGGTCGACGACGTGACCGACTACTTCGACGCCGACGACATCGTCGTCGTTCCACTCTTCGTCGCTGACGGCTTCCACACGCAGGAAGACATCCCTGAGGACATGGGCCTCACCGACGACTACCGAACGGGGTACGACGTGCCCACCGAGGTAGACAGCCACCGTATCTGGTACGCCGGCGCTGTCGGAACCGAGGGCCTGATGGCCGACGTGGTGCTCGAACGTGCCGCCGACGCCGGGGCCGACATCGGCGACGCGCTCGAAGTCGTCCGTGAACGAACTCGAAAGACGCCACTGGCGGGTGACTGACTGTGGCAGACTACATCGACGCGCTCGTCGAGGCTGCCGAAGACGACGTCGTCTCGCTCGACGGCCTTTACGTAACCACTCGGGACAACGGCTACCGACTGGAAACCCCCGACAAAAGCCGCGACAGCCTCTCGGAGGCCACTCTCCGCGACGTGCTTTCCGACTACGACGAGTACGTCACGAACTGGTACTTCTGGAGCCGAGCGGTCGGTGAATCCAGCCCGCAGCGGCGGGCGTTCCTCCGGTGGGTCGAAGGCGCGGACGCCGAAGACCAGTCAGTTCCGGCGCGATACGACGCACTCCGAGACGGTATCGAGCGCGAGTGGGGACAACTCCTCGTCACTGCAACCCTCGGCGACGATGGCCAACGACGCTACGAACTCCGTCACGTCGACGAGGCCGACCGAGAGGGCGACGACCTCGACACGTACCACGAACCACTCGCTGCCCGACAACTGGCGACCTACGACGAGAAGGGTCGCTACCGACCGCTCAAATCCGGCACCAACCTCGCCGGAGGATGGGTCTTCCCGGACCTCGACGGCCGTGACCTCGTGGAGACGGTCGAGACGTTCTACCCGGCGTCGGTGCCGAACTGGTACCGCGAGCGCGAGGGCACGCTCGACGTGGAACACTGGGTAGACACCATCGGTCGCCAGACCGGGATGTACAGCGTCGTCGAGACGTGGAACCGCGGCGACGGCCATGAACACGTGAACTGGGTCGCGGAGTCGTGCTGTGACGACTCGCAGTGTGTCAAACGCCGCGAGTGGCAGTACGACGACGAGACCGACCTCGACGTGGACGGCGGCGACGGCGCGTTCCCCTGCCGGGAACCGTGTTCGCTCGTCATCGCGGCCTCTCGGAAGTGGACGCGTCTGGAGGGCGAAAACGCCCAGACCTACGAATTCGAACTCACGCCGTCGGAGAAAGAACAACTCGAAGCCATCGTCGACGCCGTCGCGGACGACCGCACCGACGAGATTCGCGAGGCCGACGTGTACGAGGGAGCGAATCGCTACCGGGCGCGGTTCCTGCGTGCGAAGTTGTTCGACGACGATGGGAACCTCTGTGGCGTTCCCACCGAAGACGAGTCGTAATCAGCCCCGTCTCCCGTCTCTTCTATCCCAGTACGGAGATTCCCAGCGCGACAATGACGCCGCCGACGACGACGCCCGCGCCGAGCGTGATGGCGAAGCTATCGAACACCGTGGCGATGCCCACCGCGAGCGCGAGCGCGAAGACACCGAGGAGAAACAGCGGAATCGAACTCGGGTCGACGTCGGGAAACACGTCGGAGAGTCCCTCGCTGACCGACGGTTCCGCCTCCTTTTGTGTGGGTTTCGAGAGCGTGTCGTCGACGTCGACTTGGCGCGTCTCTGGTGCCGGGTTGATAGTCACGTCGACGTAGGCCGTCTCAGACCCGTATCCGGTTACAATCTTCAGCTTTCCCGTCACCGGCTCGTCGTTCGGAGTGACGAACACCTCGACGCCGAGCGTCTGCCCGCCGTCGACGTAGTGGTTCCCACCCGAGAGTCGCGCGACTCGGGAGAGTTCGTCGTCGATGTTGAGGTGGACGTGAATCGCCTGACCGAGGTTGTCGAGTTCGATTTCGAACGGGCCATCCGCCGAAAACGACGGCGCGACCGACAGGTCGTGGGGGCGCTCCTCGTTTAGCTCGACGGAAAGCGACTCGCTCGACATGGTCGCAGGGTCTGCACGAAAACAGAAAAGCGTTCAGTTCCACCGAGCTTGTGAGACAGTCTCAGTCGTCGCGCATGTCCGGCGGCAGGAGGTTCGGAATGCCGTCTTCGATGGGATACACCTCGCCGGTGACCGTGCCGATGAGTCTCCCTTCGATGATCTCGTCGCCGTCCCGTTCGTCGACTTCGAGTTCGAGTTCGCTCTTGTCGAGTGGGTCACAGAGGATGTCCATCAGGGATTCTTTCATTGACGTGACCGTCGGTTGCGCGAAGTAAAAGCGTACGGGTTCGTCGCCGGGAGCGGTCCCGTGGTTTCCGTCTCTCCGAGCGACGAGAAAAACGAGCCGTCGGCGAATATCGGCCGACGAAACAGAGATTCTCAGTCTACTTGTCGAACGGGTTTTCGAGGTGGACCGTCTGCTCGCGGTCCGGGCCGATGCCGACCGCGTAGACGGGCACGTCGAGTTCGTCCGAGATGTATTCGAGGTAGTCCTGTGCCGCGTCCGGAAGCGCCTCGTAGCCCTTCTCTGCGACTTCGGTCCAGTCGACCTCGGGCCACGTCTCGAACTCCTTGAGGACGGGTTCGCACTCGGCCCACCGCTCGGTCGTCGCGGGCATGGTGAGTCGCTCTTCGCCCTCCAGTTCGTAGGCATGGCCGACCTTCACTTCGTCCAGTCCGGCGAGCACGTCGAGGTGGTTGACGGCGATGCCGGTGAAACCGCTCACACGTGCTGCGTGACGGAGCATCGGGAGGTCGAGCCAGCCGATACGACGCGGGCGACCGGTGACGGTACCGAACTCGCCACCCTTCTCGCGGATGTAGTCTGCGAGTTCCTCGTCGCGGTCGTCGTCTTTCAGTTCGGTCGGCATCGGGCCTTCGCCGACGCGCGAGAGGTACGCCTTGACGATGCCGACGACTTCACCCTGTCCGACGACGGTCGGGCCGAGGCCGGTGCCGGTGGCCGCGCCGCCGGCGGTCGGGTTCGAGGAGGTCACGTACGGGTAGCTCCCGTGGTCGATGTCGATGAGCGTCCCCTGTGCGCCTTCGAACATCACGTTCTCGCCGGCGTCGCGTCGCTCGGCGAGGAAGTCGCCACAGTTGACGACCATGTCTTCCTCACTGAGTCGGCGGCCGAACTCGGTGAACTCCTCGACGAGCGCTTCGATGTCGCACTCCTCGCCCGCTTCGAGGCCGTAGACGTCCTCGATGACGGCGCGTTTCTGCGGGACGACGTACTCCAGTCGCTGCCGGAGGACCTCGGGGTCGAGGAGGTCGCCGACGCGGATACCGCGACGGCCGGCCTTGTCCTCGTAGGTCGGGCCGATGCCGCGCCCGGTCGTGCCGACCGTCAGGTCGGAGTCGGCCTTCGCCTCTTCTTCGATGTTGTCGAGGCGACGGTGATACGGCATGATGACGTGCGCGCGCTTCGCGAGGCGCACGTCGGGTTCCAGACCGCGTTCTCGGAGGTCGTCGAGTTCCGAAAAGAGCGTCCGGGGGTTGATTACACAGCCGTTTCCGAGCACGCCCACTTTGTCGCGGACGGCCCCGCTGGGCACGAGCGAGAGCTTGTACTCCTCACCGTCTTCGACGACGGTGTGGCCGGCGTTGTCGCCGCCCTGATATCGGACGACGATGTCAGCGTCGCCGCCCCACAGGTCGACGAGAGCGCCCTTGCCCTCGTCGCCGAGTTGCGAACCGACGATGGTAACAGTCATACGTCGGCCGTTCCCCGCGACGCACTAAACACATTACGGTACTGTTCGGAGACGGATACACAATCGTGTATATTTACTTCGATTACACTTCCGGTGAATGCCACGAATACGCATTATCGTGCCAATCGAGAACACAACCGTTAACTAGTGCCCTCGGTTAGTTCTGATAATAGCTGGCAATCTGTCGGTTCCATCTTATTCTGCCCGCCGCGGAGGGTAAGGCTTAAAGTCTCCCAAGAAGAGTTAACAAATGGCATGATAGACCGACTTGAGAAGGAAGTCGATATGTTGGAACGCCATCTCCAGGTCCTGAAGATGGTCATCGAGAGCGAACCCATCGGCATCGTCAAGATGTCGAACGAGACGGGCTACCCGCACCACAAGGTTCGCTACTCGCTCCGTGTTCTCGAAGAAGAGAACCTTATCGAGCCCTCCAGCCAAGGCGCAATCACGACCGAGCGCACACAGGAATTCGTCGACGAACTCGACGACAAGCTCGACGAGATCGTCACGAAGCTCGAATCGATGAAAATCGAAGAAGCGGCCGAAGTCGAGAACTAACCTCCGTTCACACAGTCGTTTTGTCCTGTTTCCGAAGAAACGAATCAGTTTCTACAGAAACGTGGATTGACGGAGCGTTCTCGATAGTTTGAGTACCATCTGGCGTCACTGCCCTCCGGTCGATGCCGGTTGGTCCTCGTTTTCTCTCTGACTCGTGTGTTGAGTGTAGCCTGTGCGACTCTCTGGTGCACGGAATGTCCCATCTCAATATCCATGGCCGATTGGCTGATTGNTCGTTTTCTCTCTGACTCGTGTGTTGAGTGTAGCCTGTGCGACTCTCTGGTGCACGGAATGTCCCATCTCAATATCCATGGCCGATTGGCTGATTGAGTATGGATATCAGGAAACAAGAATCGCTTAAGCGACTTACTCACTTCATTTAATCAACAAACGATATATGTGGTAAATATAACCTATTGTCTATATGAGGTTTCGCTCTGCGAGTGAGAAGGCGGGTGAGGGCCAACGGTCCTCGGCCGTCCCGTCGATTCAAGAGCTAACGGGTGGGTCTGACCGTAGTCAGCGCGGTGGTGGGTCGCCGACGGCACAGGACGCTGCGACTCAGTTCGGCTTGGAGATGTATCGCCCCGGAATGGAGGTCCAGGTGCAACGCCTCGTCCAGAGCCACGGCGCGAGTCAAGTGCGGCAGTGGGCCGACGAAGGGATGACTGTGGATACGATGGGCAAACCGCGGGATATGCGAGAGTTCCGCGAGCGTCAGGAAGGACGCCCCGCGGAAGTGCCGAAGGATATCGAGCGCCGGAACGCCAAATCTGTCCAGCGCAGTCGCGGCGCGCACCACGAGGCAAGCAAGGCTGGTGACGCGCAGGTTCCCGATTCGGTTCGAGACGTGATTTCCTCTCCCGGCCAGCAACTCGATACGAGCATCCAGCGCGCGATGGAAGAGCGCATGGGTGACAATCTGGGCGACGTTCGGATTCACACGGGTCCGAATGCTGCGAAAGCCTGTGAGGACATCAACGCCCGTGCCTTTACTGTCGGAAATCACATCGCCTTCAACCACGGCGAGTACGACCCGTCGAGTGCTGAAGGACAACATGTGTTGGCGCATGAATTAGCGCACGTCCGCCAACAAACAGGCGGCGCAGTGAGTATGCTCCCGCAGACAGGTGAGTTGGAGATTGACCCAGACCAGCAGTTAGAGCGTGAAGCCGAAGAGACTGCGCAGCGCGTAATGCGCGGTGGAAAACTCGGGATTCACCGCATGCGGGACACGGACGTACACATTCAATGGACTTCTCGCACCTCTGAGAGAGACACGAGTTCGGAACACAGTGAAGCAATCGAGTTGCAGCGCCTTCCAAACGATGAACGCTTGAACGTTGCTTCCGAGGGTGTGGAAGCGGCAATTAGTTGGGTCACAAAACAAACGGAGCTGTCCCAGTCCTCGGCCAGAGTGATGGTGAGCGAGGCAAACGGAGCGGACGAGTTGGCGATGTTTCAAAAGAACGTCGCTGCGCTCCATACGACCGCCGCGATTGACGACCTCCCCGAAAAACGCCAGCGACAGGTCGCGCGGAATCTTCTCAGCAAGGACCCGCTGGCGTTGGATGGAAACGATACCAAGGTCACCGGTGAGATTCCAGAAGGGATTAGACGAGATATCAACGCCGTCTTTGGGTACTCTCCGACCGAAAGCGACGAGGTTCCGGATTTTGGGGTGAACTGGACCGACCCAGACCACGTGATTCCTGCGAGAGAGACACGAGAGGAGTATGTCAATAACAAAAAGAGGCTGAGACAGGAGGCAGAAGAGCTGAGGGAGAAAAGTCATACAGTAGAGGAAGTAGCGCGGAAGGCAGTTCTCGAACGAAACCTAGACCGTATAATGAGCTACATTACAGAAGGCGACAGAGAAAAAATACAATCGGTTGTTGAGCGTTCGGATGATAGTTCTGCAAAGGGTTTGTTTGAAAGCATCCAGCCGCACATCGAAGAATGCGATGAACAGAACCTACGAACTATGCTAGAACGGAATGAAAAGAAATACGGGAAGGCAACGGGGCCGAACGCTGACCAACTCTATCAGAAATACGACCGGAACTGGGAAGTAGTAATTGAAAAGACTACACAAACGAATTCAGCGGTGAATATCCTAGTCGGATTGGAGGACATATAAATGATGTATCTGAAGAATTTCAACCGGCAATACGAATACACCTGCTTTGACAAATCGGCCGGTAAGGGAAGTGAATTTAAGAGATTGGACGAGCAGACAACCCGCGGATATTGTCAGAAATTTGACTTTGGCTGGGTCGCGGTCTACTTTGATTCCGATAAACAAACGCTGGTCGTTCAAATTGACAACAATGTATGGGACCTGAATGANATTGTCAGAAATTTGACTTTGGCTGGGTCGCGGTCTACTTTGATTCCGATAAACAAACGCTGGTCGTTCAAATTGACAACAATGTATGGGACCTGAATGATTCGAATACTACTGTCACGTATGAGCACCAGCGTCAAAACGATAAGACGTACTTCAATGTAGAGAACGACCGGAACCAGTTCGAAATCACCTACGATGCTTGGTGGACGGAGTTGCCACAACCATCTTCAGCTACTATGACCACTGTCAGGGACATGTATAATGACGAAGAAGAGGACATATTCGCATATATTAAACATTTGTCAAAAGGTGGGGTGGAAAATAATCTGAGAGAGCAATAGTGAAGACGGCCGCAATAAGTCAGAGTCAAGAAAAATGGTGCGTTTGAAAAACTTCGATCAGTGGATTGAGCACACGTGTTTCGACCCTTCCAGTGGTTCAGGAAGCGAGTTTGAGGAGATTGGCGACTACGGAACCTCGGGGTTTTGCAAGGCTGGCGATTTTGGATGGGTCGCAGTTTATCCCGACCCTGATAGACAAACGCTTATTGTCCAGATAAATGAAATCAAATGGGATTTGTATGCATCTGGAACCACAGTCATTTACAGCCATCATTACAACGATGAAAACACCTACTTTAAAATATCTGATGAAGAAAACACATTCGACATTACCTATGAGGCGTGGTGGAAAGATGTTCCACATTTTGAGGCCAATAAGTGGGCCGCCAGTCGGGAAGAAGAGAACTCCCATGAGGATATATTCGGGTACATATTGATGCTATGGCAGAACGAGGACAAGAAAGAAAATTGGACTGAATTGTGGTCAGAACATCTGCCGAAGTAGTGAATCTACAGACAGGCACTGTCTGGATAGTGCCTCCTCAACCGGTGTTCGCCCGTCGAGCGCTTAGTGTGGTCCCTGAAAATTGTAGCATTGCGTGAATCGTGTTATTCAGTCGTAACTGGTCACTCCTCGACAGACTACCCGAACGCCCGGACGAACCTCAGATATCCGGAACGTTCAGGTGGAAGTCACCGCTGCGGCCTTCGACCAGACAGAGGTGATAGCCGTTCTTGCGCGAGAGCTTCACGTAGCTCTTGCGCTTGGAGCGACTGAGCAGGCCACCGCCGGTCTTTTCGGCCGCGACTTCGAGGGCTTCGGGCTCGAAGAAGCTGGCCGTGACGACGAACGCAGAGCCGAGGGTCTCGTTCGCCTCCGCAATGGCTTTGGAGTCCTTGGCGAGTTGCGCGACCATCGGCTTGGTCGCGGGGTCCCGCGAGTCGTTCAGGTTGGCGACGAACAGTGGGTCGCCCATCTGGTCGCGGAAGATGATGTCGAAGTTCCGGGGTTCGGTCTCCCCCTCTCCGATGGGGACCGAGACGGTCCCGTAGAGCTCGATGCGGTCGATTTCTGGAATCGCGTCGAAGACGCCCGCGAGGCTCGACCGGTTGCCGGTCTCGCCGATTTCGTAGAGGAGTTCGGTGACGACCCAGGTGGCGAATCCGTACTCCGGCGTGTCTTCGAGGTACTCCTCGTAGGGTCGTCCCTCGACGCCGAGGCCGTCGGTGTCGAACGTCGTGTGGTGTTCGAGTCGGAGGTTGTCGACGACGTCTTCTCGCTTTGCTTGTCCGGCGTGGGCCTTTTCGAGCGTCGCTTCACCCTTTCTGGCGTAGCGGACGAAGAGGTTCGTCCCGCGGAGCGCCTCGTCGGGCGACATCGAGTGGTCGGTGTCGTGGACGCCGACGTCGTCTAATTTGGACTGCAGGCGGTCGACCTCGGCTTCGAGTTCCTCGACGCGCGCGTCGAGTTCTTCCGCCCGGTTTTGGTACTCGTCGCGTTCTTCCTTCAGCGAGTCACGCTCCGAGGCGAGTTGGTCGCGCTCCGATTCGAGCTCGGAGACCTTCGCCTTGAGCGACTCGACGGCCCCCGCGTCGGCCGTCGACTGCTTCGGTGCCGACTGTGGTGCCGACTGCGGTGCCGATTTCGACGACGACGAAGCTCGCTTCTTCGACGCCTGTTTGCTCCGCTTGGACTTCGCAGCGCGACTCTGTGCCTTTCGGGAGCGCTCTTTACTCTGCGGTGGGGTCCGCTTCGGTGCGGTCTCGTACTTCGACTTTCCGGGGTCGAGTGAGGGAATCGACCGCGCGTTGCGCCACTGCGCCTCGGCCGAGAAGACGTCGTCGCCGGAACCACTCGGTTCGGCTGCCGACCCGGACGCTTCCGTGCCGCCGCTGACGCCGTTTTTCGCCGAGGAATTGTCCGCAGTCGTCGCCGACGAGCCGTGTGCTCCTGCCGACGTCGAGGGTGAGGCTGAGCCAGTCTTCGACGCATCGCCCGACTCCTTCTTTTGGGCCGGGGTGGAGGACGTTTCGGTCGGCTGAGGCTCCGAGTCCGCTGCCGGTGTCTGTGTGGTGTCCGTGGTCGAGGTGTCAGCCGTAGACGGTGACTCGCTGGAGGATGCGGGCTCGTCTGTGGCTGGCGTCTCGGTATCGGATTTCGTCTCGGTATCACGGCTCGGTGTCATGTCGCCCGGCTCTGTTGGCGATTCGTCGGCGTCGTCGCGCTCAGCAGCAGACGACGGTGCAGCGTCGCCGCCGGAGGACTCGTCCTGGGCGTCGTCAGTCGCAGACGCGCCTGCGGACGCGGCAGCCTCGTCTTCGTCGTCCCCCTCAGGGATTTCGACGAGTTCGATGTCGACGTCGTAGACTTTGTAGATGCCAACCTCGTCGCTCGCCCGCTCGAAGGCATCGTCGCCCGTGATGAGACGCTTGCTGTTGCCGACGTACGCGGCGCTCATCGACTTGCCACCGTGGTAGACGACGTAGTAGTCACCAGAGAGAACGTTCTCGGAGAGTTCGACGTAGCCGGTGAAGCCCCCCGCAGAGAGCGTTCCGTCTGCGTCTTCCAGCGGCGTCTCTTCGGTGTAATACTGCGCG
The DNA here is from genome assembly GCF_000336955.1 of Haloferax larsenii JCM 13917. Lineage (GTDB taxonomy): Archaea > Halobacteriota > Halobacteria > Halobacteriales > Haloferacaceae > Haloferax > Haloferax larsenii. The sequence goes on from NZ_AOLI01000007.1 coordinate 36,143, forward strand.
CGGACGTCGCCGCCGGTCTCTTGCATCGTATACAACAACGGGAGAGACGGGTCGGGTGCGCGGTACGATTCGAACGATTCGTCCTCGAAGTCCTCGATTTGTCCGTCGAAGACCCCGAGCAGACGCCCGTTGAGCATGAACCCCCACGTCATGCCCGCAACGACCGCGCCCGTGAAGTCGTCGTTCGCGAGCGACCGGAGACCTCCGTACCCGCTCTCAGCGGGTGCTGAGTCCCACCCAGTCACCGCGTCGATAATCTCGCTATCCATTTGGAGGTAAATCACGGGAAGCGAATCAAATACTTTCCGGGCGATTCATTGGCATGTTTCACGCACGACACCCCGTCGCTTATCCGACCAGCGACCCACTTCGTCCCCGTGAGCGCCCGTTCTGGCCACCCACAACACGAGAGTGCGCTCGAAGTCGCCGCGGAGTACCTCCGACGGGTCCGCCGCGGCGACGAGACTGACGCGATTCGAACCACCCTTGCCGACCTCGACAGCGATGCCCTCGCGTCTGAACTCGACTCCGACTCGCGTCGCCGGGCGTTCTGGATCAATATCTACAACGCCGCCATCCAAGAGACGCTCTCGTCTGACCCCTCGATGTACGACGGTCGATACAGCTTCTTTCGAAAGCATATCATCGTCATCGCGGGCGAACCGCTCAGTCCGGACGACATCGAACACGGCATCCTCCGGCGCTCGATGCTCGGGTGGGGATTCGGCTACATCCCGAATCCGTTTTCCGGGTCGTTCGAACGAACCCATCGCGTCGACGAACTCGACCCGCGAATCCACTTCGCGTTGAACTGCGGCGCGGCGAGTTGCCCACCAATCGCTGTGTACGACCACGAACGACTGGACGAGCAACTCGACGTGGCGACCGCGAACCATCTCGAACAGGAAGTCGCGTACGACTTCGACACCGAGCACGCGGTCATTCCGAGACTGTTCTTGTGGTTCCGCGGCGACTTCGGTGGGCGGTCGGGCATCCGGGAACTGCTCCAGCAGTACGGCATCGTCCCAGAGAATGCGTCTCCCTCCGTTTCGTACGACGACTACGACTGGTCGCTCTCGCTCGGCGAGTTTGCGACCAGAACGTAACCTCCGACGAACGTCTCGGGTCGAGACTGGTCGCTTCGGGAGAACGGTTATAGTTTCTCGCCTCGATTATGTGTCCGTGACAAGACACGACGAGCGGTTCGTCCGGTACCTCGAATCGAAGGAGGCCGTCGACGACCGTGCACTCCACCGGCCGACGCTTTCGACGCTCGTCGACGAGCTTTCGGACCGAGCGGAGGCACGACCCGGAGAGCCGCTTCGCGTCGTCTCGGTCGGAGCGGGGACCGGTGCGATGTGCCGACGGCTCCTCTCTTGGGGGGTTTTCGACGCGTACGACGATATCAAGTACATCATGATAGACCGCCGGTCGGGGATGTCCGACCAAGCCTCGGCGGCGTTCGCGGAGTGGTCACACGGGGCCGGCTGGGAGGCGTCGCCGACCGTCGACGGCTTCCAAATCGAACGGCACGGTCGGCGCGTCGCGCTGACGTACGTGACCGGCGACCTGTTCGACGCGACGGTCGAAATCCCGCAGGCAATCGACCTCGTGGTCGCCCACGCGGTCCTCGACGTGCTTCCGTTACAACGAGCACTCGATGCGCTGGTTACTCGGCTCACTGACGGCGGACTCTTCTACGCGCCGATAACGTTCGACGGTCGGACGGCCTTCCGTCCGACTCACAACGCCGACAACGAGGTGCTCGATGCGTTCCACGAGACGATGGGAGACGACAACGCCTCGGGACCGGAGACCGGCTCGAACCTGCTGTCGGCGCTCCCGCAGGCCGACGCCTCAATCGTCTCTGCGGGCGGGTCCGACTGGGTCGTCACCCCCCCGTACGACGACGGTGAGCGCTTCTTTATCTCGCGCATTCTCCAGTTCGTCGAGGAGTCGGTCAGCGCCCACGGTGGCGTCGGCGAAACCACACTGCGCGGGTGGCTCGATACTCGGCACAAGCAGTTGGAGGCCGAAGAACTCAGTTACGTCGCGCACAACCTCGACGTCTTGGCGAAACTCGACTGAGCCGGAGCGATTTTCACGCGACTCAGGACTCTCCGGACCTCGACGACCGAGAGCGGCGCGTCGTCGAGTCGGATTCGAGACGGCCCGAAACGTACAGCCAATCGCGGGCGAATCCCAGAAGCAACGCTCCAGCGGCGACGCCAGCCAGCGTCGGGACCCACGAGTCGGCGACGCCGGGTGCCAGCGCGAACGGGACGAACGCCATCTGAATCCCGGCGAGAACTCGTCGGGACGACCGTGGCGGCAAGTCGTACGTCGGTCGGCCGGTCCGGGTTCGCCACCACAGCCCCGCGACGAACACGTATCTGGCAGCCCCGGCAGAGAGGTACCACCACGGGAGTTGACCGAGGAAGACACCAGCCAGCGGTGCCAAAAGCAGGCCGAGTGCGTCGACTGTGGTGTCGAGCCGAGACCCGAGCACAGTGACGCGTCCGAGTCGCCGGGCGAGCGCCCCGTCGAGTGAGTCGAGTGCGGCGGCGACCCCGTACCCGACTGCTGCGGCCCACGCCCACGCGACTGGCGGTGTCCCCGATTCGACCCACATGACGGCACTGACAGCGCCCACACCACCCACGCCAGCCACGAGAATGGCGCGAAAGAGCGTCACTGCGGTTGGAAGTCCAAGCGAGGTGTACCGGTGAGGCGAATTCCCCGAGTCCTCTGGCGATACCTCTGCCGTGTGCGTGTCGCTCTGTGCTGCCCGTGTCGCGTTCTCTGCGGCATAGCGAGCTGTGTATGTCCATACGCCCGCGACCACGAGCATCGACACAGCAGTCCACAGTGCGGCGTCTGTCGCCGTCGCGGCCCCGGACGACGCGAGGAGGGCACCCCCACTGGCGACCAGTGCGACCGCGACCCCGCCGCTCGTGCGGACGCTCTGTCGTGTCTGTCGAGTGGAACGTGTTATCGCGGGTGAGTCGGTCATGTCGTGGGTGAGTCAATCATATTGTAGCTGAGTCGGTCACGTCGTCGGTCTTGCTACCCGGTGAACTCCGTTACGGCCCGTACCCCTACAGCAGCGAGGGTCGGAAGCGCGAATCCGGCACCGACGGTGAGCACGAACAGGATACCGGTCGCGAACTGGGCGTCGAGCGCGCCGTTCCACCACACGAAGGCGACGTGAATCGCGAGGACCACGCCCCCGAACGTGAGTCCCTGGACGACCGCACGCGGCACCGAGGTGGCGAGGATACCGACCAACACGCCGCCGACGACGAGGCCCGTCCAGTGGACCGACGTGGCGGCAATCCCGACCACAGTCGCGACGAGCAGTGCGAGGTCGGCTCGTGGCCCCGTCCGAAGTTCAGTGAGCACGCTCATCGCGCACCTCCGAAGACGATGTCGGGCTCTCCGGCCGGTCGCTCCAACGTGAGTGGTTTATACTCGCCAGCGGCCCACTCGTCGAGCTGGTCGTGGTAGCGGTCGGACCAGAAGACGCCGCGCTGGCCACCGGGGATGACTCCGACTGACTCGTCCTCCGCGGAGAAGTCGACGACCATCCGCCAACTACTCCCGGTCTGCGTCGATTGCGACCCGCGGAAGTTGAACACGGTGTATCGCGACCCGTCCATCGGGCGCTCGGGGTAGTTGAGGAAGTCGCGGTCGAACGCGTGGTCGACGTCGAGTCTGTTGAAGTCGCCGTAGGTCTCCCAGCCCTCGCGGTCGATGCGCTCGGCGGTTCGGTTCATCGCCAACGCAGCGACGTGAGCGCGGGTTTCAGCCACGTCACGCGTGGTTCCGTCGTCGTACCACGTCGCGTCGGCGTCGAGCGTCTGCAAGACGTACAGCCCCGGATAGTACGACTCGTCGAGTCCCGCGGCGTCGAACTCGTCGGCGAACGTCGCGTTGCGGAACTCGTCGACCCAGATACGGTAGATGAGCGCCGCGCGCGACTCGGCGTGCATGCGGTTGTCCCAGCCGTCGAGGTCGGATGCGAGCGACTGCGCTTCGGGCGACATCTTTCGGACTGCGGCATCGTCCACCGCGTACGGTGCCAGTGCGACCGCAGCCTCGGACCGAACGTCTCGCTGGACGCGCATCATATCCTCGGCGGTCATCCCACCCTCGGCGGCCGCCTCGTCGAGCATGTCGTAGATTCGCTCGCCGCGGTAGGGGTCGGCGTAGGTCATCGACGTGCCCATGTAGAAGTCCGGGTCGTCGATGGTCCGCTGGTTCGCCGTGGCGAGGACCGACGGGTCGTTCACGTGCGGAATCGACTCGAACGGGACGAACCCGTCCCACGACGACTCGCCGTACGGGTCGTACCCGGGCCACTCGCCTTCGCCCTGCGACCCGTTGAAGATGGTGTCGCCGCGGACGACCTCACCGTCTGTCACGCGGAGTGGATACCGACCGGCGGGGTAATACAGCGTGTTTCCGGCGCGGTCTGCGGCGACGAAGTTCTGTGCGGGCACGTCCCAGATGCGGAGCGCGCTTCGAACGTCGGCGACCGAATCGGCGTGGTTGAGCCGATAGACGCCGAGCGATTCGTTCGTCGCCGAGAAGCCGGGCCACGCGACGCCGACGGTTTTCCCGCCGCGGTCGATGACCGCGCCGTGGACAGACTTGCGGACCGTGATTTGTACGTCCTCGCCGTCCGCGACTTCGATAGTCTGGGCTTCCGTCTCGAAGGCGCGAACCTCGCCGTCGTAGACGTAGCCGCCGTCCCGTTGCTCGTAGGTGTAGATGTCGGTGAAGTCGCCGCCGACGTTCGTCACGCCCCACGCGGCGTCGGCTGTGCGCCCGATGATGACCATGGGGATTCCGGGGAACGCAGCGCCGCGAACGTCCATCTCGGCGGTCGAGAGGTGCATCTCGTACCAGACGGGCGGCGCGGTAAGCGAGAGGTGTGGGTCGTTCGCGAGCAATGGTTTGCCGGAGGCTGTGTGCTCGCCGGAGACGACCCAGTTGTTCGACCCGAACGCCGGGTCCTTGTCGTAGGCGTCGGTCCACGAGGCGAGTGCTTCGAAGTCGCCGGCGACAGACTCGGTCGCATTTGGTCCTGCCCCGTCGACGACGGACTCCGGCGAGAACGACGCCGCATCCGAGTTCTCGGGGGTACGGACGATAGGCGCGTCGTGGCCGAGTTGCGCCGGATAGAGTTCAGACGCATTGGGGCCGAGTCGAGAGACCGCAGTCGACCGCCGGAGGTCGGCGAACGACCCCGAGAGTCGCCACGAGATGAGTTTGCCGACCAGAAGCGTGTCGGTCGGCGTCCACGTCTCGAACTTGGCGTCGAGGAGCGCGTACTCGGGCGGGAGTGTCCCGGCGTCGGCGTAGTGGTTCACCCCGTCGCTGTACGCCTCGATGGCTGGTCCGACCTCGGTGTCGCGCACGGAGTTCCACGAGGCCTCCGCGGCGGCCTCGAAGTCGAGACTGCGGTAGAAGCGGTCGGATTCGACGGTCTGGTTGCCGACGATTTCCGAGAGGCGCCCGCCGACGAGTCGGCGCTGGAGGTCCATCTGGAACAAGCGGTCGCGGGCCTGCACGTAGCCGACGGCGAAATACAACGCTCGCTCGTTTTCGGCCTCGACGTGCGGGACACCGTGTTCGTCGTACCAGACGCTCGCCGGTCCGTAGGGACTTTCGACCTGTGTCGCCCCGCGAGCCGTCACGGAGTCGTACACGTCTCCAGACAGTGGTGCGGCGAGTCCGAGAGACGACCCACCCAACACCGCGGTTGCGACCAGCGCCGCAGTACAGACGACTGCGACGACGGCGCGGGTCGTGGTATTCATACCCACATTGGAGGGAGGGCGTCGGATAAATATTCCTCAAGTGACGTTTGTGAACGGTTCGGGAGTTGTCCTGCTATCCACTGATTCGTGCGGCGGACTCGGCGACGACGAGGACGACCAGATAGGTGACGAGTCCAGCGCCGAGAACGACGAGCACCTCGGGTTCGACGAGGAGGCTGACGGCCGCGACGCCGACGACACCCAGCACCGAGAGGGCCTGTACTTTCGGTCGCTCCCAGTAGTCACGGACTCGGTCTCTGGCTCCGAGTGACGCGGCCTCCAGCACGAGGGCTCCGACGACGCCGAGAATGACCGTCTGTAACCGCATTGGCGGTCGGGTTAGCGCCAGCAACAGTGCTATCGGCACCACGACGAGGAGTGTCAGTACGGCGTCTCTACGTCGTACCATACTGAGTCTCGGGAGGGGGATTCCTTTTAGACACCGGAGGCGAAAGCGGGTGTATGTCGATTACGGGTGACGGCCCCGGACTGTCGAAGGCGAAGCGTCGCCTCGGTCGCTATCTCACGGGTGCAGCTGTGCTCATCGTCACCTACGCATTCATCTACCAGTGGGCTGCGGGCCAGTACGCCGGCGAGGACGTCACGTTCATCCAAGCGCTCCACGTGGTCGTCGAGACGTTCACGACGACCGGATACGGTGAGCAGACGGGGTTCTGGGAGGACACGCCGCCGCTTCTCGCACTCTCTATCTTGATGCAACTCACCGGCGTCACCACCGTCTTCCTCACGCTGCCGCTGTTCCTCGTTCCGCTCGTGGAAGACGCGCTCCGAACCGACCCGCCGACCACGTCGGACCTAACCGACCACGTTATCGTCTGTACGTTCACGCCGCGAGGGGACGCGCTCGTCGACGAACTCGAAGCGATGGGCATGCCGTACGTCGTCCTGGAATCGAATCGAGAACTGGCAGAGGAACTGTATTCCGATGGGTACACGGTCGTCCACGGCGACCCCGAGTCGGTCGAAGACCTCGAAGCGGTGAACGCCGAGTCCTCCTTTGCTATCGTCGCCGACGACGACGACGAGACGAACGCGAGTATCATCCTCGCAGCGAAGCAAGCAGCCCCCGACTCGCGCGTCGTGAGCGTCATCGAAGACCCGCACGTCCGCGACTACCACCGGTTCGCCGGGGCCGACGAGGTCGTCTCGCCCCGGCGACTCTTGGGCGAGAGTCTCGCAGGAAAGGCGACGACGGCCATCTCGTCGGCTGTGGGTGACGCTATCGAAATCGGCGAGGACTTCGAAGTCGCTGAACTGCTCGTCCAGCGTGGGTGCCCCGTCGAGGGAGAGACGATTGCGGAGAGCGGTATCGGCCGCCTGACCGGTGCGAACGTCATCGGTGCGTGGTTTACCGGTGAGTTCGTCTCGCCGCCCTCTCCCGACGCCGTCATCGACGAGCACACTGTCTTGCTCGTCGTCGGCCGCGAGCGACAACTCGAAAAGCTCCACGGACTCACGCTCTCGTCCGCGCGCCGCTTCCGGCGCGGCACGGTCATCATCGCCGGCTACGGCGAAGTTGGGTCGACGGCCGCCGAGACGCTGGCGAGCGCTGGCGTCCCGCACCGCGTCGTCGACAAACAGGAGAAACCCGGCGTCGATATCGTCGGCGACGTGACGAAGCCACAGACCTTGCTCGAAGCAGGTGTCGACGAGGCCCGAAGCGTCCTTCTCGCCCTCGACGACGACACGACTGCTATCTTCACCACGCTCGTCTCGGAACGCGTCTCCGAGGAGACCGAGGTCATCGCGCGCGCCAACGAGACCGAGAGCATCGCGAAACTCTACCGCGCTGGCGCAGACTACGTCCTCGCGCTCTCGACGGTCGCTGGCCGAATGCTCGCGTCGCGCGTCCTCGACGAGGAAGTCATCGCACCCGAATCACAAATCGAAATCGTCCGAACCAACGCGCCCGGACTCGTCGGGCGGACGCTCGCCGAGGCGGACGTCCGTGCCCGGACCAACTGTACGATTATCGCTGTCGAGCGCAACGGCGACCTGCTCACGGAACTCGGCCCTGACTTCCGCGTCCAAAAGGACGACGACGTGCTCGTCGCTGGTATCGACGAAGACATCTACCAGTTCAACGAGCAGTTTGGGTGAGTCGTGTCGAGACCTCGTTCCACCACGCTGCTGAGTCAGCAGTATCAGATTACACCAGACATATCTGTGAAAAACAATACATTACGGCATGACAACTCAGGTCACAGGGAGACCACTCGACGACGACGGAGAGCCGACCGACGGGCCAGCGCTCGAAATCGACCCGGAAGGGCCTGCGATGGAGTTGTTTACGGAGTCACCCCACGCGCTTGCGTCGTGTCCGGGGATGCGAATGTGGTCGACCATACTGGCGTATCCGGATTCGAGTGACGCGGTGACACCGTCCATGCTCGTGTGGGTCGGCCCAGATGCGACCGAGCTACCACCGCACGTACACAAAACTACTCCGGAGGTCTTTCGGGCCATCGAAGGCGAACTGACCGTCGTCGTCGACGGCGACCCGCACCGACTGTCACCGGGGTCGCAACTCACCGTCGAGGCGGGCGACTCGCACTACTTCCGAAACGATACCGACGAGTTCGTCGCGTTCCACGTCGATGTCCCGTGGACCAGAACAATCGACACGCAGTACATGTCTGGGGGACTCGACCACGAGGGGATGTTCGGTGCTGATGGAGCATACGGAGAGCCGGACCTCGTGCAGGGGCTGTTGATGGCCGAGTACGTCGCAGCCGAGACGCACATCACAGGTGCCCCGCACGTCGTTCAGCGAGCACTGTGGGCAACCATCGGCCGACTTGCACGGCTGACTGGTCGACAATCGATGGACGAGACGTACTTGCGCGACCAGTTCTGGGAGTCGAACGTCGAACAGCCGGATTTCGAAGCCTGAACGACTCGCGTGAGTACCCCCCAAGACGCGACCTGTGGCTCACCGGACAGCGGTCGAAAAAGGGTCGTCGAGGAGCGTCCGATTACGCGCCGACTTCCGCGCCGACGTACAGGACGATGACGAGGAAGATCCAGACGACGTCGACGAAGTGCCAGTACATGGACGCCGTGCTCACCGAGACGTGGCGGTCGGCGGAGTACTGACCTCGGAGTGCGCGGACGAAGACGATGCCGAGGAGGACTGCACCGAGACTCACGTGCAGTCCGTGCAGTCCGGTGAGGCCGTAGAACGCCGACCCGAAGATGCCGGAGGAGAAGGTGAACTCGGAGTGGACGATGAACTCGTAGTACTCGTAGACCTGCCCGCCGATGAAGACGATACCGAGGAGCAGGGTCACTGCGAGACCGCGCATGAAGTTCTTGCGGTTACCCTTCTGGAGCGCGCCTTCCGCCCAGTGGAGCGTGAAACTCGACAAGACGAGCAGCCCGGTGTTGACGAGTACGAGCGACCCGACGAGGTGCGGAAGCTCCTGTGGCGGCCACGTTCCTGCGCGGATGAAGAAGTAGTAGCCGAAGAGGGCACCGAAGGTACCGAGTTCGGACCCGAGGAAGGCAATCATTCCCCAACGGAGTTTGTTTTCGTCGTGTTCGCTCCGGTCGCGGTCCCAGAAGCCCTTGACGAACGCGTGATAGAGCCAGCCGACGATACCGAGGACGAAGAGCGCGATGCTGCCGCCCGCCACGCCGAGAGCAGTCGTTTGGCCGATACCCATGATGTACAGCGCCGCGCCGACGTAGATGCCTGCGCCGCCGACTGCTGTGACGAACGGCCACCAACTCGCCTCACCGAAGCCCCGTGGCCAGTCCTCCACCGCGGGTAAGTGGTGTCCGTGGTCGTCGTGTCCTTCTTCCGAAGTCATAAGCCACCGTTATTCTTCGGTTACTAAAAATCCTCCCAACCGCGTTCGAGGCCCGGCCCCACGCGACCACGCTTGACCTGTCGCCGCCGCGAACGACGTTCGAGTCACTGGCGTGGCTACCTGAGTGTGAACCAGACGGAAAGAACCCGTAGTGAGTCGGAAAGCGGAGAGAACGGACCGCAGATGAACGCGTGCCCGGCTGAAACTCCTCAGTCGATTGCAGTCGGTTTTAATCGATTTCAGTCGATGTTGGTCGTTGCGCGGTGGAACGGCTGTTGGGAGATGACTTCGCGCATCTCGGCGAGTGTATCAGCGCTCGTGCCGTTCAACGCGGCGACGACGGCGAACACCTCTTGGCGCGAAATCTTGACTCCCTCTCCGGTCACCGCTCGCTCGGGGTTGGCGACGAGTTCGCGGAGCGTGCCGACGGCGAGCAGGAACGGGATGCCCCACGCGGCGAGCGTGTTGCCGTCGCGGAGCGGAACCGTCTCCAGATAGGTCTGCGCGTCGTCGAGGAACGACTTGGCGTGGGTGGCAGTCCGGCGGACGACCGACGCGGTTTGCGCTTCGTGCTGGGGCGCAGTGACTTCCTCTTGGGGGACGCCAGCGTCTTCGAGCCACTCTGCCGGCAGGTAGACGTTGTTCTCGGAGTCGTAGTCGTCGTGAACGTCCTTCGCGATGTTGACGAGTTGGAGGAGCAAGCCGAACTCCTCGGCGGTGTCGTACAGAAGCGAGTGGCGTTCGCGGTCGATGTTCCCGCGCGTCACGAGATTCGTGATGAGGTTGCCGACGGTCCCCGCGGCGTAGTAACAGTACTCTTCGAGTTCCTCGCGCGACTGAATGCGGAGTCCACCGGTGTGTGAGTACCGCTCGACGAACATCGCCATACCGGAGACGAGTTCGCGAACGGGCGGCGTCACCGCCTCGCGAACGTCGACCGGAAGCGCCTCGAACGTGCGGAGCACGCGCGGCGCGTTGGCGACGACGTCCCAGTCGTCAGAACGGTCGGCTGCGGGCGGGAGGTGCGGCTCGACGGCGACGACGAACTCGTCGATAGAGGTGTCGTCGTCGGGGTCGAGCGCGCTGTCGTAGAGTCTGAGGAGGTGTGCCTGCTCGTCCGGCGCAATCGACGACGAGTCCTCGATAGTGTCGGGGATTCGACAGAGTAGATATCCGATACAGATGTACGAGGACATCGGTTCGTCGAGAACGTCCACGGTGAGGGCGAAGGTTCGTGAGACGCCCTGGACTGCATCGTGACACCAATTGAGGTCGTCATCGGTTGCCGGTGGCCGGGCATCGGCGTGTCGAGACATTCGAAGTGTCCCGTTATAGGGAAGGGGGGATAAAAAGTGTCGTGGGGCGTACCGTACAGGCCGTAGCAGAAAATCATAAGCATAGTCAATGAAAGAATCAGGCATGGACTTTGCGCTCACTGCCGAGCAGAAGCAAATCAAAGATATGGTCTCAGAGTTCGTCGACGAGGAGGTCAAGCCTCGTGCGGCGGAAATCGACGAGACAGACGAGTTCCCCGCGGACCTCGTCAAGGAGATGGGCGAACTCGGCCTGATGGGAATGCCGTTCCCGGAAGAGTACGGTGGTGCGGGCCTCGACTACCACTCCTACGCCATCGGTCTCGAAGAGATTTCCCGCGGCTCCGGCGGCCTCGGAACCATCGTCGCCGCGCACACGAGCCTCGCGGGCAACATGCTCTACGAGTTCGGTAACGAAGCACAGAAGCAGGAGTACCTGACCCCCGTCAACGAGGGAACCGACATCGGCGCGTTCGCACTCTCCGAACCGGGTGCGGGCAGCGACGTGCCCGCGATGGAGACGACGGCTGAAAAAGACGGCGACGAGTACGTCGTCAACGGCGGGAAGCTCTGGATTTCGAACGGTTCCGTCGCCGACACCGTCATCCTGTTCGCCAAGACCGACCCCGACGCGGGCAACAAAGGCATCTCCTCGTTCGTCGTCCGACCCGAGGAAGACGACGGCTTCGTCGTCGAAGGCACCGAGCACAAACTCGGCGACAAAGGCTGTCCGACCGCCGAACTCAGATTCGACGACATGCGCATCCCCGAAGACCGACTCCTCGGCGACGAGGGCGACGGCTTCGTCCACGCGCTGAAGACGCTCAACGGCGGGCGCATCACCATCGCAGCCCGTTCTATCGGTATCGCGCGCGCCGCGCTCGACGACGCCGTGAAGTACGCCGGCGAGCGCGAGCAGTTCGACCAGCCGATTGGCGACTTCCAGGCAATCAAGCACAAGCTCGCCGACATGGACACGAAAGTGCAGGCGGCGAAGCTCCTCATGCACAAGGCGGCCGACCTGAAGATGCGCGACGAGACGTTCATCAAGGAGGCCGCGCAGGCGAAGCTCTACGCCAGCGAGATTAGCCGTGAAGTCGCAAACGAAGGCATCCAGATTCACGGCGGCTACGGCTACACGAAGGACTTCGCGGCAGAGCGCTACTACCGCGACGCCAAGCTGAACGAAATCTACGAGGGCACGAGCGAAATCCTCCGCAACACCATCGGCGACTGGCTCCAGAAGTAGTCGTCGTCAGTCGGCGATTCGCTCACCCGGGTCGGCCGTCGACTCTTCACGGCTTTCTACGCGCTCGGTGAGCCACGCGTAGTACGATTCGACGCGACTCGCTCCCGCGTCGGTGAGTCCGTACACGTCGTATATCCCCTCGGTTCGCCGTTCGAGATGCCCGGCATCGACGAGCGCCTGGAGCGTCCCGTAGAACGATTGCGGGTCGATTCGGACGTCGTAGTAGCGCTCCAACCGCGTCTTGAGCTTCTGGCCCCTGAGTTCCCCCGCGTCGTAGAGAATCGCACAGAGGTCACGGCGGCGGCCGCTCTGAAACCACATATCCACTCCACGAAGAAGAGACACACGTCACTTTCGTTCCACACCACGCGGCTCGTCGGGCTTCGGTGTACGTCGCCTCCGAGAGAATCGGTACTTTAGACACCACCCGCTTCCTAGCGGCGACTATGAGCGAACAGGAGGCTACGGCAAACGGCATCTCCGCGCGGTACTACGTCACCGACTCCGAACGCGTCCTCGAATTCGACCGCGACGGGCGAACCGCCGCAATCGCACAAAACATCGACGGCTACGCCATGCTCAAAGTGCGGCCGACCGTCGATGGCGACGAATTAGAACGCTACTACGGATTCGATATGGCGCTCGACCACGCCGCAGAACTCCTCGGCGTCTCACCACACGACCTCCCAGTTCCCGAGGACGCAGCCAGCATGGGAATGTAATCAGGGCGAACGCGACCCGCTTCAGCCCCAGTAAAACCGCGGTCCCAAGAACAGATAGCCGAGCGCCAAGAACAACAACCCGAACGCGAACCCTTCTCCCAGCCGTCCAGTGAGAACGATTGCGAGCCCCTGCACGATACCCATCACGAGGGCGTCTTGTGCGTGCAGGTCGGGGTACACCACATCGGAGAGCATGAGCGCCGCCATGATTGCCGAGAGCGCGACGAGCAACATCGGGTCGACGAAGCCGACGAGCACACCGGCAGAGAGGATGGTCGCCGCGAGCGTCGTCGGTACGCCTACTGTCTCGTCACTGTCGCTGTCGTAGGCTGTGTAGAGCGCCAGCCGAATCACCGCGGCCGCGACGAACAGCGCGGCGATGGCGACTCCGGCGACGACACGGAGGCGGTCGAACCCCCACATCTCGCGCACGACGGAGACGACGAGCAATGCCGGAGCGACGCCGAAGGAGGCCACGTCGGCGAGCGAGTCGAGGTACGGACCCGCGTCAGTTCCCCCATATCGTCGGGCGACGACCCCATCGAGACCGTCGGCCATCGCGGCCAAGAGGATGGCCTTGGCGGCGAGACGGACGTCCACGGCGGTCAACACCGCCGCGACGAACCCGAGCGCCGCGTTGCCGGCGGTAACTACGTCGGCAGCACCCAACCGGCCGACGAATCGGGGTTTCATACCGTTGCGATTGCGGACCGGGCCTTTCCCTTTTACGTTCCTCTCGCGGCCCCGCCCGAGTTTGCTTTCTTCGCCGCGTCGTTCGCGAGCCGAACCATGCGACATTTATCCGTCGCGTCCCGAGACTCGGCCATGCCAGACGAAGGGTCTTCGACCGGGTTGCGGACGCGACGCGGGTTTCTCGCTGCGGTCGGCGCGGCAACGACGACCAGCCTCGCCGGGTGCGCGACGTCGCTGGCGTCTGACGGCGACTTCGACGTCGGAATGACCGCTGTCGCGTTCGACCCGCCGACGGTGACCATCGAAGTCGGCGACGAAGTCGTGTGGCGAAACACGAGTTCGCGCGGCCACACGGTCACTGCCTACGAGTCCGTCCTCCCCGACGGAGCCGATTTCTTCGCCAGCGGTGGCTTCGAGGACGAGGAGACGGCGCGCACGGCGTACTCGAACTCGCTCGGCGGCCTCATCGACAGCGGCGACGAGTACGCCTACACCTTCGACGTCCCCGGCGAGTACGAGTATCTCTGTATCCCGCACGAACAAGCCGGGATGGTTGGGACTGTCGTCGTCGAAGCGTAACCACTCGACTGTCGTCGTCGAAGAGTAACCACTCGAACGTTCTGCCTGATTTTCCCCGGTCGCGCCGCTCTCTGACGACGAGCGTCCTGAAAAAGTCGAAATTGAGTCGCGCTGCTTACTCTTCGTCGACGGCGATGTCTTCTTCGTCGACGCTGACAGCGGCTTCCTCCTCGGCCTCGACCTCTTCGGGGTGGGCTTCGAGGGAGGTCTTCTTGACCTCGACGCGGCGCAGCGGGTAAATCTGCTTCGCCTCGCCGTAGATGGCGGACGAGAGACGGCCACCGGTGACGCCGTCGATGAGGTCGTCGAAGGTGCGCTCGGTGATGGCCTCGCGCGTGAGCTTCGTCATGATGCGACGAATCTCGTGTTCCTGACTGCGGTCTGCCTTCTTCGTGGTGAAGGCGACAGGCTGGACCTGCACGCGGTAGTCGTCCTTCGTCAGGGCCGTGACGTTGGCCTCGATTTTCGAGGCACCACGGCGGACGAGACTACGGAGGTAGTCTCGGGTGAGTTCCTGCTGCGTGAACTCGGTGTAGGCAGCGTCGCTGCCGACATCGCTCACCTGGAAGGTGAGCTTGACGTTGTTCGCACCCTGGTCGTTGTTGAGTTCGCCGAGGGTGACTTCGACGGTGCGTCCGTAGACCTTCTCGGGTTCGTCGGCCATCGTCTCGCCGAGTTCCTTACGGTCGAAATTCTCGGGAGCGATGACGGTGTACCATCGCTTTCCGCGCTTCTGCTTGGAGACTGATCGTTCACTCATGGTTAGTGTCTGTGTGCGTTCGTGTAGCGTCGATAACGGTCTCTGCGACCGTTACGTTGACGACGTAATCGTCGACCGTGGACTGGAGTCCGCCGGTCGAGTCGCGTTCGATTGTCGTGACGAGTTCGTCCCCTTCGACTGTCGTGTGCATCGAATCCGTGTTGTCGGGGTCGAGCGCCGCGGCGATGACCGCGGGGTCGTCGTGGCTGGTCCGCAGGGTCGCACGCCGGGTCATCGGCGCACCTCCCTGACGGCCGCGACGACATCCGCGGGGTCGACCGAAGGGTCGACTGTCATCGTTGCTTCCTGCTTCGACCCTGTCGCGGACGCATCGCCCAGTTCGGTCGCTGCCGCAGCGAGTTCGTCGGCCAGTCCGGCTGGACTGGTCGAGACGAGCGCCGCAGCACCGGTTCCGACCGCAAGCACGGTCGGTTCCGGTGACCGAAAGTCGCGGGCGAGGCGCGCGACGGTTGCGAGTCGCCCCGGAGACGACAGGTCACACGAGAGCACGTAGAGGCTCTCGTAGCGCCCTGTGGATGCCTCGCGGAGCGCCGCGTGGGTCGCTTGCGCGTGGTCACGCCACGCATCCAGCGCCGCGTCGTGCACGTCGTGTCCGAGTGCGAGTGCGACGGCGACACCCGGTGCTTCCTTGACGGTCGCATCGAGCACGTCGGCGAAGCCGCCGACAGTTTCGAATGGCCCGTCTGGAGTTGCACGCGGTTGTAGGATGCGCTCGACGGCGGTCGTCGCGCGCGGTGTCGCTTCGCCATCCGTCGCTTCGAGAGCGACGAGGGAAGCGACCCGGCGGTGGGCGTCCGCGTCGAGTTCGGCCGGAAGCGACAGTTCGGCGAGCATCGCCTGTGCTGCCTCTCGGTCGGCCGAGAATGGTGCGTGAACCAGCGTCGAGTGCGCGAGCCCGTTTGCGAGGTCGCCCGTCGGGACGGCCACGCCGGGGCGCGACTCGATGCCCGCGTCGGCCGCCGCGTCTGCGAGTTCGGAATCGTCCTCCGGGGACACACCGGCGGCGTGGAAGCCAGCCAGCGCGACCACCGGGTCGGGGTCGACGCCGAGTTCGCGAGTGACGGCGACGGCGTCTCGCGGGTCGAGTTCGAAGTCACGATTGGGTGCCGACAGCCCCACTGCAACCGCAACGTCGTCGTTTGCGGTCGGTTCGGGAGCGTCGGTCGCCCGGATACGGAAGGGGACGTCGAGTGTCCTGAGTGCCCGCCCGAGGACGCCCGCGGCGGCGACGGCAGCACCGCTGGCATGGGTCCGGAGGCGAACGAACGTCGCCTCGCGGAGTGCCGCGGCAGCGTCGGCAGCAGGCGTCTGTTCGGCGGGACTCATGGACATCTAGTTACTTCTCGAGGAGTTCGACGGCGACGTCGTAGTTGTACGTGAAGTCCTCGTCGAGCTTGTTGCCGCGGTAGTAGTCGACCAGACGGCGAATCTTGGACTCCGTGTTCTGGAGTGCGCGACGGTTGGACTTGTCCTGACGGTTGGTCTCCATGTGGTCACGGAGACGGACGGCGCGCTCCATCAGGTTCTTGAGGTCCTCGGGGAGTTCGGGGTCGGCGTCGTTCTCCTCGAGGATGGTGGTTACTTTCTTGCCGGTGGCGAGTTTGACGTCCGGAATCGGGACGCCCTTGACGCCTTCGTCACGAAGGGCGAGACCAATCTGGCTCGGGTCCTTCCCCTGTTCGGCAAGTTCGACGACGCGTGCTTCGATGTCTGCTGCGTCGACGTCACTCCACTCCGGTGCTTCGTCTGCCACGGGCTTGTCCGAACCGGACGAGCCGCGTCGGCGGGTGTGCATTCGTGCCATTGTTGCGGGTTGGAACCGCACTGACCGCAGAAACGAGTACCCCGCAGTCGCACTCGCGACTGCTGGGGCACTACCGCAATCCCAAGCCCAAATCGGGCGAGTCAGATTTACGGCCGTGCTGGATTCCCATGCGTCACTCCTCGTGCCGAGACTTAAACGGTTTCGACTCGCTGCGCGACCGAATCGAAGGGCTTCTAAACAGGTGGCGGCTACGAGGGAGTGCGGGCTCGTAGATCAGGGGTAGATCACTCCCTTGGCATGGGAGAGGCCCCGGGTTCAAATCCCGGCGAGTCCATTTCTGAACGAAGTGAAGAAATTGANGAGCCGAGCGTCCGCTTTGCGGACGCGTGGATTTGAAGCCCTGAAAGTCGCGCACAGCGAACGAAGTGAGCGAGCACGTCTTTCTCCGGGTTCAAATCCCGGCGAGTCCACTCACTTCCTTCCGTCGCTTCGCTCCGTCAGTCGTTCGTGGACTCGCCGTAGTCCCACTCGCTGCGCTCGCGGGACTCCCGGCGAGTCCACGAACGAAGTGAAGAAATTGACGAGCCGAGCGTCCGCTTTGCGGACGCGTGGATTTGAAGCCCTGAAAGTCGCGCACAGCGAACGAAGTGAGCGAGCACGTCTTTCTCCGGGTTCAAATCCCGTGAACTCCGTTCACGACCTTCGCAAACCGTCGATTTGTTCAGTCTCACTCGCTCCGACTGGGCCTCGCCCAGTCCGGTTCTCCCGAAACACACGCCGCAGCGGCGTGTGTCTGTGGTTCGGTGGTTCGGTTGCGACTACGCCAGTGTCTCGCAGCCGTCCGACGATTCGAAGCCCTTATTTATTCGACCGGGAAATGAGAAGATGCGTTAGCGGGCTCGTAGATCAGGGGTAGATCACTCCCTTGGCATGGGAGAGGCCCCGGGTTCAAATCCCGGCGAGTCCATTTCTGAACGAAGTGAAGAAATTGANGGGGTAGATCACTCCCTTGGCATGGGAGAGGCCCCGGGTTCAAATCCCGGCGAGTCCATTTCTGAACGAAGTGAAGAAATTGATGAGCCGAGCGTCCGCTTTGCGGACGCGTGGATTTGAAGCCCTGAAAGTCGCGCACAGCGAACGAAGTGAGCGAGCACGTCTTTCTCCGGGTTCAAATCCCGTGAACTCCGTTCACGACCTTCGCAAACCGACGGTTTGCTCAGTCCCGGCGAGTCCACTCACTTCCTTTCGGTCGTTTCACTCCCTTCAGTCGTTCGTGGACTCGCCGACGTCCCACTCGCTGCGCTCGCGGGACTCCCGGCGAGTCCACTATTCTCCGCGACACCTCACGCCGAGTAGTGACTCCGTCAGGAGTCCTGCGAGGCCACACGGTGTCGCGTGAGATCGTGTCTGTTTGAGGCGGGATTTAAGCAGCGAGCAAATCTCTGATTTGCGAGTGAGTTCAAATCCCGTGAACTCCGTTCGCGACCTTCGCAAACCGACGGTTTGCTCAGTCCCGGCGAGTCCACTCACTTCCTTTCGGTCGTTTCACTCCCTTCAGTCGTTCGTGGACTCGCCGACGTCNAACCGACGGTTTGCTCAGTCCCGGCGAGTCCACTCACTTCCTTTCGGTCGTTTCACTCCCTTCAGTCGTTCGTGGACTCGCCGACGTCACGTTCGCTGCGTCTGCGGGCGACCTATAAGTCGCCCGCATGGCTTGTGAGACGGCGATGCCGTCTCACTCTGCTCACGTGACTCCCGGCGAGTCCATCAACTTCTGTCGATGCTATCGACAATCTCTCTGTATACACCAGACACCACGCCCGTAACCCACGCGTTTGCGCGGCTGTTGACCACCGATAATCCGGGAGACGAGTACTATCACTACTTCGTCAAAATTCCCCTTCACAGACTGTCAGGAACCCCGTGAGGTTTTGACCCGTCGTTTCCTACTGAGGTGCAATGAGTCGGCCCCGCGTCCCGTGGCTCTACCGCGTCGTGCGCGACCGGTCGGGACAAACATCCCCGCTGGCTGTCGTCATCCTCCTCGGCATCACCGTGCTGGGCACGACAGCCGTCGTTACGCTCGGCGCGACGGCACTCGACGAGACGAAACAAGCGTCGAATGCGGCCCGCGCAGAACACTCGATGACCCTGTTCGACTCGAAGATGGCGATTACGGCGCTCGGCGATTCGCGCTCGCAATCTGTCGAACTCGGTGGGTCGAACGACGGCCAGTACGTCGTCCGTGACGATACGACGCGGTTAATCGTCACGCACAAAGACTACGACGAATTCGGGTCCGAACAAGAGATTTACAACGAGACGCTCGGGAGCATCGAGTATCGCGAAGGTGACGTGACAATCGCGTACGAAGGCGGCGGCGTCTGGCGGACAGAAGACAACGGGACGTCGATGGTCTCACCGCCGGAGTTCCATTACCGTGGTGCGACGCTGACGTTCCCACTCATTCAGCTGACAGGGTCCGGTGGGTCGGGGCGTAACGCGGTCGCAGACATAACTGAACGCAAGCAAGCAGACCCCGTCTATCCGAATTCGAGCGTGAGTTACGCGAACACCTCGGGGACGTACTCGAACCCAGTTCGAAACGGAACCGTCGAAGTGACCGTCGTCAGCCCGCATTACAAGGGGTGGGCACAGTTCTTCGCCGATAGAACCGAGGGAAACATGTCGATAGACCACACGAACGAGTCGGTCAGCGTCGAGTTGGAGACGCTCGGCCTCGTCGGCGACTTCCAGATGCCGAACGAAGGAAACTCCATCAACGTCCGCGGGATGGCGGGCGACCACAACGTCAGCGAGTACACGCTTAATCTGACCGCGAAACCGCACTTCCAGAACATGCACTGGTCGATGTACCACGACGGTCCCGACGAGGACATCGAGTTCCACATCTACTCGGACGGCAAGTGCAAGAACAACGGCGGCTTCAACGGGGAAATCGACATCAGCATCTACTACAGCAACCAATCGGGCACGTATCAGGGGTGGCAGAAGTCCAATATCGACCCCACGACGAACCCCGACGTAAGCGTCGATTGCAGCACGGACCCCGGGACGCTCAACATCGACCTCACGAGCCCGAACATCGACCTTGAGTACGGCGACATCACGATGACCGGGAGCGACAACAAGTGGTACTTCGGCCCGGAAATCAAGAGTTCGAGCACCCCGTCGTCAGTGACGTTCGACCAGCACCCGAGCGACGGACCGACGACGTACACTGCGGGTGACAAACAGACGTTGAATCACCTTACCAACCACTATCTGTCACTCATCTCGCCGCGGTTCGAACTCACCGTGACCGACGGTCCAGGTGGCAGTGAGCGCATCGACGAAAGCGCATCGAGTGGTTCGCTCGTGTACGACCAAGCAGAAGGCGGGCGCTTCATCACGTTCCTGCACGTCACCGAAAATCGCGTCGAAGTTGACGTCTCCTAATTTCGGATCCTCTTCTCACAGGAGTTAGTCGACGAACGAGACGTCTACCCCGGTCTTGACGACGCGCACGTCGTCGACGCCGGTTAGTTGGCACGTGGTGAACGAACTATTGACCAGCGAACAGCTATCGACGTCGTCGTACGACTCTAGTTCGGATTTCCAAATCGACGCGCGTGGCGACGAGACGTTAATCGTCACGGTGTACGGCCCGTCAGTTCGGGCGGTCGTCAACCTCGACTTCGACCGACTAGCACGGACAAGGAACGTCCCTGACCCGCCCACTGAACTCACTGAGTCGGTTGCCTGTCTGACCTCAAAGGCAGAGACGAGCACGGAATCGGTGCGCAACGTGAACGAGGGCTCTTGAACGAACGTCATCGAATCGTCGGTGCCCCTGAAGACACCCCCGTACGAGTAGATGAGTCGTTCGTCAGAGTCGTCTGCGGTATAGACGATTGGCTGCGTCGTCGTCATGTTCGTCCCGTTTTTCCCGTTTCCTTCCCAGCGAACCGAAATCGACACTGGGTCGCCGAACGCGAGTCTCGCGTCTGCCAGTTTGATTTCGGTCGCTCGGCTCGGTGCGCCTCGCCGCGAGATGTCGTCCATGTTGTCGTCGAGGATGTCGAACGCTCGCTCTGCGTTGTTGATTCGTTCGACGTCTCGCGTATCCTGCAACCCGCCCATGCCGACGGCACTGACGACGGCGACCGTCGAGAGGACGAGCGAGAACACGAAGATAAAGCCCAGCGTGTCGCTTACGGCGCGGTGGCTACTCATCGGTGACCTCCAGTTGCGTCCCGTCGTAGTCGACGACGACGTCGCCACCATCGACCGAGCTACCGGCGAGTCGCGTTCGATTCACGAACGGGACTCGGACGGTTATCTCTGGGTCGGACGATTCGAGGACGAGTTCACTCTCCCCGCTCGCATCGGGCTCGACAGTGACGCGATACGTCGTTCCCGCGACTCGTGGCGGGAGTTCGAGCCGACTCGATATGCGCACCGTGGTCTGGTCGTCGGACCCCGCGACCACTCGGTCCGTCGCTTCGAGGTTTGCAGCGAGTCGCTGTCCGATGACTTCCAGTTCGGCTTCCGTGATGCGTTCGCGCTCGCCGGAGACGAACCCGCCGGCGGCGACCATCAACCCGGAGACGAGAATCGCCGTAATGGTGAGTGTGAGCACGAACCCCAGCGTGGTCGAGACGCCGCGCGTCGTCATGCTATCTCACCCGGCGCGAGCCGAATCGTCTTCTCGACGGTCGTCTCGTCGGTACTGAAGACGTACGTCACGTTTGCGTCGTAGAGCGCTTCTTCCGCGACGGGCCACG
The DNA here is from genome assembly GCF_000336955.1 of Haloferax larsenii JCM 13917. GTDB lineage: Archaea > Halobacteriota > Halobacteria > Halobacteriales > Haloferacaceae > Haloferax > Haloferax larsenii. Next base: position 57,690 of record NZ_AOLI01000007.1, read on the forward strand.
ACCCACTGCCAGCCCCAGCGTAGTGGGGACCAGTGACGAGCGACGAGACGCCCGTGTTCTTCGTCGTCGTGTAGAACTCGTACGTGCCGGTCGCTTCGTCGCCGTTCTCGAACACGACGTGGACGTTGCCGTCGAACGTCTCGTGAATCGTATCCAACGGGAGACACCGCTTTGGACCGACAGTGCCGCCGGTCACGTCGACGACGAGTGACTCGTCGGTACCCTTCGGCTCGACCGCACAGGTTCCGACGACACCGGTGTCGTTCTCGACGGTGACGACCACGTTCGTCCCGTCGTCGTGAAACGAGACGACGACGGCGTCGCCGAGGACTCCGTCGTCGTCGATGACGAAGTGGAACGCATCGCCTGCGTTTCCGGCGAGCGAGGTTCGAGAGACGTTGAACCGGACGTTCCTGACTTCCTCGTCGGCGACTGCGACCCACGTGTCGCCAGCGGTCTCGTTCGTGAAGGGACGGGTCGAATCGTCCTGATGGATGCGCGCCCCACCAGTCATCGTTCCCGTGTAAGAGACATCGACTGAGCGGCCGTAGACGGCACTCAACGAGGCTGTTTCGACGCTCCAGTTCGTAATCGACGACTGGAACTGCGACTCGATTGTCGATTCGCCTCCGCCTGCTCGATTGGCGCTGTCCAGCACCTCGCCACCGCCCGAAAAGCTGTCTCTTATACACATCTC
>NZ_AOLI01000008.1 GCF_000336955.1 Haloferax larsenii JCM 13917
AGATGTGTATAAGAGACAGGAACAACTGTCCACGGTCGTCGGCGGCGAACGTTTCTCGTGGGGTTACATCCGCCATACGACCACCTCCACCTCCACCGGAGCCCAGAGTGGTCCGGAGTTCCGGTCGCCCACGTAGAACGACGTATTCGGGTCGCTCTCGACCGCGCTGAGGTTCTTCCCCGTCGGAATCGCTGCCCCGTCGATTGGTTCGTGAAGCTCGTCGCTGTCGGAGAGCGTGACGAGCGACGTTCCGGAGACCGCGTGGTCACTCGGAGAACCCATGTACACGAGCGTCTTCGACCGTCGGCTCTTGCTCCCCTCGAAGTAGTGGATGTGAACGTTAAATGCGATTCCGCGGTCGAGGAACGTCTCGTTGAGCATCGTTCCGAATGCGGTTGGTGGGCCACCAGTGACGAACCGGTCTTCTTCGCCCACGCCGTAGAACGTCTCGCTACTCCCGTTGTAGAGAAGCACGGTCCGTTCGAGCGTTCCGTTCTCGGCCGCGGCATCGAGGAGCCCCTGCACGACAGCGGCTTGCTGATTTTCGATGTGCTGGCTCGACGTACTGGCGGTCAGTGGCGTGACCGCAGTCACCTGTAAGGCGAACGTGACACTCGCGAGGAGGACCGTCGCGGCGACGAACGCTTCCAAGGCGTATGCTTGCCCACGCGACATCGTTACCACACCCTCACGAGGAGCTGATGCACCCTCCCGTCGATGAGGACGGTCCGCCGAGCAGCGATAGCTCGACCGCTCGATGGAACGACGTCCCCACGGCTCTCGACCACCGCCTCGTTCTGGAGCAGTGTGACGTTCACGTCGTACCGGTCGCTCACACCGACCGCCTCCGCTACTGGGCCAGTGTCGTATCGGCAGTCGGCAGGCGGTGTCGCGTTGTCGAAGAAGCCATCGACGCACTCCGAGTCGAGAACGGTTCGCTCACCAGAGGTCGAGAGGACGTCGCCCGCGAGTCTGTCGGCGGCGCGGTTGGCGACGAGCGGACGGTCCTGCGTGTCGTCGAACGGCTGGACGACCTGTGGAACCGTACTGATGACCCACGCGACAGCGAGGAGAAAGATACCGACGCCGATAGCGTAGTCGATGGTCGTTTGCGCGCGGCTTCGACGTCGCTCGCGTCCCGAAGAACGGTCACGACGGTCCATCAGCCGACCACCGTCCACACGGCCAACGCGAGCGTCTGGAGGATGACGACGAACTTGACACCTGCCAGCAGGTCGGCGTTGCGGATGTACCCGCTGATGAACCCAGAGAGCACTGCCTGCAACGTGACGCCGTGGAAGAACAGCAGTGAGAGCAGGTCGGAGTCGATAGCGCCACCGAAACTCGGACCACCACTGACGCCACCGCTACTTCCCGACGCCTGCGAGGTGAGCCCGGACATCACGTCGAGGAACTGCGTCTTCAGAATCGCCATCACGGCCAAGAGCGTCACGTAGGTCATGAGGATGATGGCGACCTGCATGCGCGTCCGGGCGATGCGCTCGCGCTCGATGTCGTCTTGGTTCTCGGAGGTCTGTGCAGCGGTGGTCAGCACCTCCGTAATCTGACTCGACGCCTCCTGTGCCTTGGTGATGAGCTTCACCGTCCGGGCGAGTCGCGGGATGTGGTACTTGTTGTTGAACTCGACGAGCGCCTCTTTGAGGCTCATCCCGTAGTGAACCTTCGCGTGCATCACGTCGAACTCGTCGGCGAGTTTTCCGGACGACGTATCGGAGACGGTCTTGATCGATTCGAGGAGGGTCTGTCCCGTGTCGTTCGCGCTCGAAAGCTTCCGAAGGTTGTCCGAGAGCTTTCCGGTGATGGCCGTCCGCGAGTGAACGTTCCAGCCGTGGAAGATGGCCAACGGAGTCGCGACAAGGTACACCGGGACGTAGAACCAGATGAACGTCCCCCAGACGGGTCGGTTGACCATTCCGTCCCACGAAGTCGGCGCAGACCCGCCGAGGGCCGCGACGGTGACGATGACTGCCGCGGTGGGGACCGTGAGTACGAGCGTGAAAAGCGGGTTTTGCTTGAAGAAGATGTGCGGTCGCCGCAGCAACTGCTTCGTCTTGAACGTCCCCTCGCGGTTCTTGATGCGCGAGAAGATGCTGAACTCGCCGATGTACGTTTCGACGAGTCCCATGTGAACGAGCCCCTCCCGCTGTGACCCTTCGAGTCGGTCGCTCCCATCCCCTGGTGAGAGGTAGCCGTCGCCGATTTCGTCTTGCTTGACCGTCGAGACGAGCACGAGGAACCCGACACCGGTGAGTGGAATGAGACCGTACACGGTCGCATAGAGGAGTTCCTGCTGTGCCTTTCCGAGCATGCTCATGATGACGAGGATGATGATGAGAAGCAGCGGGAACAGAGAGAGCGTCATGTACATCTCTCCGAACAGTTCCATCGTATCCAGCGTCTGCTCTTGCTGCTGTTTCGCCGTCCGCAGGTGCTTGTCTTTCTTGTCGTCGAGGAACCCTTCCATGTCACCGCCGGAGTTGACGATAGAGAGCATGTCCGTCAGGAACTGCGAGAGTTCGTGTGAGGGCGTGATGAGTGCCTGCTGGCGAATCGCGTTTCGGTAGTCGGTGCCGAAGTACTCCGTCTCTTGGACGATACTCTGGAACTCGCGGGCGACTTCCCCGTAGGTGTCGTCCGCCTTGGCCATCGCCTCCAGAATTTCGAGTTGGTTGAGTCCACCGACCGAGAGGGCGTACATGAACGAGATGGCGTCCGAGAGCAGCATGTTTATCTCGCGTTTCCGCGCGGACGCCGTCGAATACGGAATCGCAACGAGCGTCCCGAAGCCCATCGCGAATCCGAGGGTGCCGAAGACGAGACCCGAGATGACGACTGCGGCAGGCATCGCGAGCGAGCGGAGCAGGTTCGCGGTCGATTCGCTCGCAACGGGAATGCCGAGGCTCAGTTCCGACGCGGAGAGGATGCCCAAGGCGAAGATACCGTAGCCGACGAGCATCCCGACGAGCCACAAAAACAGGCCGACGAGGACGCCGACTGCGAGTGCGCGTGAGAGATACAGCTCGACGGTGTCGGGCATTCGGGCCTGTTTGAGTTTCTCTTCGACGTCGGCGACGAACTCTCCATCCTCGTCGAACAGAATCTTGAAAAGCGGATAGAACGCGTCGCCGAGCGTGTCGGTGTCCCGGTCGAGCCCTGACGAAGAGTTTGCGTCGAGACTGCTCATCTACTCACCTTCCCTGGGTTCGTCGTCTGACTCGGACTCCGATTCAGACGCTTCTTCTGAATCATCCGACGAAGGGCTGGTCTCCGCGAATTCGAACTCGCCGAACACGTCGTCGCGCTCGTTGCCAGCGGATTTGCCGGGGGCGTCGTTGGTGTCGTTGGCGTCGTCTACATTATCGGTATCCGGTGACGAGTCCGACTCGCTCGCGTCGGAGACTGTCTCCCCACCATCGGCATCGACAGGCGTGTCCGCATTGTCTCCGGCCGCCTGCGACCCACCACTACTCGCAGGTGGCTGATTCACGTCGAACGCACCCAAGAAGTCCTCAAGGTCGACATCGTCGGTGTCGAGGTCCGGGAAGTGTGCACCGTCCGGGATGTCGATTCCGGCTTCGTCAGCAGCGTCTTCCAACTCGTCGCTCGTGAGCGCGTCGAAGAAGTCGTCCGGGCCATCGCTGTCGGCCGGGACACTGCTGTCGGCCGGGCTATCTCTGTCCTCGTCGTCGCCGTCAGCCCCGGCTTCGAGCGCCGGCGTCTCCGACTCGCCTTCGAGAGAGGACGGCCCGTCGTCTTCGTCGAGCGCGGGCGTCTCGTCGCCACTTTCGAGTTCGTTTCGGTCGGTGCCCTCGTCGAGCGCCGGCGCGTCGAGACGGTCATCGAGCGTGTCGACTTCGGCTCGGTCGCCCGGTTCCGCCTCGATGTCGGGTTCGCTCCGCATGTGTGAGAGCGCTTCTGCGACGTCGCCCACGTCGCGCCCGCGATAGTCGGGGAAGAGTTCCTCTTCGGCCCGTTTGAGAATCTCCTTGGCGAGCTTTCGGACGTGTTCTGGTGGGTCGGGCCGCGGAACCATCTCCTCGCTTTCGGGGTCGATGTTGATGTGAACCGACTCCATCTCGCGGAGGTCTTCGAGACTGCGTTCGAGGTCGTCGGTCGCCATCAGGCCGAGGATGGTATCCTGGTCGTTGATGAACGCCTGGAACGTCGCGGCGACCTGCGTGTACGTGTTGAGACCGCGGTCGATGAGGTACGCGAGGACGACCTGTCGCTTGAACATCTCCAAGTCGAGCGTCTCTTGGTTCCACCCGCGGTCGAACTTGATTTCTTCGAGCGTGTTCGACGACCCCATCTGGAGGAACTCGTCGGCCTCCGCTTGCCACTGGTAGATGTCCTGAACGTTGATTTCGTCGTTCTCGGGGTCGTAGTGGTTGATTTCGGTGAGCGACTTGTTCCGGCGGACCTTGTTGCCGCCGACCCGCGTCGACGTCTGAATCGACACGAGGTCGAGCGCCGTGAACATCGTCTTCGAGACGTTGATGGGCGCGGTCGTAAAGCGCTTGAGCACCTCGCCGACGGAGTCCGCGTGGAACGTCGTGTAGGTGGTGTGCCCCGTGGACATGACCTGAAAGAGCGTCCGCCCTTCCTCACCGCGAATCTCGCCCATGACGATGTAGTCGGGGCGTTGACGGAGCGCCGCTTCGAGCAGGTCGAACTCGTCGACGTCGCCTTTGTCGTCGTCAGCGAACGAGGGGCGCGTGACCGACGCAATCCAGTTTCGCTGCGGGAGTTCGACCTCGCGGGTGTCCTCGATAGAGACGATTTTCGTGTTCGACGGGATGAAAAGCGACACCGCGTTGAGCGACGTGGTCTTCCCGGACGCAGTGCCCCCGGCGAAGATGAGGCTCTTGTCGTTCTCGATACAGAGCCAGAGGAACGCCATCTCTTCGAGCGAGAAGGTCGACCAGTTGATGAGGTCGATTGGCGTAAACGGCACGTCCTTGAACTGCCGGATGGTGTAGTTCGTCCCGTGGTCGGACACCTCGCGTCCGAGGGTCAACTGCGCGCGTGACCCGTCCGGGAGCGTCGCGTCGACCTGCGGGCGTCGCTTCGAGATGCCCTTCCCGGAGCGCTGGGCGAGTTTGACGACGAAGTCGTCGAGTTCGGTCTCGCCGTGGTAGACGTTCGAAATAATCTGCTCGTAGTCGGAGTGGTAGACGAACACCGGCGAGTTGTAGCCGTCACACGAGATGTCTTCGACGTTGATGTCGTGTTTGATGCCGTCGATTCGCTCGTAGCCGATGAAGTCGCGCCGAAGGTAGTACTGGAGCTTCTTGACCTGGTAGTCGTTGAGTTCTGCGGTGTCGTCGGCGAGGACCGCCGGTTCGGGGCGTGCAGCGATACCCTCGATTCCCCCGAGTGGTTCTTCATCACTCCGGTGTTCGGGACGACCCCCGAACAGTCCGCCGAGGCCGAGGCGGTTTGCGACACCACCGAGAAGTGGTGAGCCGGAGTCTTTGCTCGACGATGTACTGGCGGGCGTGTCGTCGGCTTCCGTCACAGGGTCGCTTTCACTTTCGTCTTCCTGCGATGCGTCTGCATCCTTCGGGGGCGTTGCACCTTCTTCGACGGGGTCGGCCGTCTTGCTCCCGCCGAAGAGCCCACCCAACCCGAGTCGCTCAGCGAGGCTCTCTGCACCGTCGTTCACGCCGTCGGTTGCAGCGGCACGCTCGGTCGCCGGCGCGTCGTAGAGGTCGTACCGCGACAGCAACTCGTACGTCTGGGCCTCGATGACTCGTCCGCGGTTGTCTTCGCCGCCTTCGCCACTGACGAGCCCCTCGTCGCCGTATTTGATTGCAGTCCGAAGCTTTCCGGTGAGGAACTCCGTCAAGTCGTCTTCGATGCGGTTGAGGTAGGGTTCGACGACGTAGTACTTCTTCTCGTTTTCCTTGATGGAGTGGAAGATGATGACGAACGAGTACGGTTTGTTCACCCAGTAGCGTTCGACCTCTCTGAAGTGCGTCTTCTTCTCCATCGGGACGGACTTTTCGAGGTCGTATCGGTTCGCGAACGTGGTGGTGCCGTCCACGCTGGTGAAGAACTCGTCCTCGTCGAAATCCTGCTTGACGTCGACGGTCCGTTCGTCCACGACCTCGTCGAGTTCGCTCGCTCGCTTTCCGCCGCGTGCCAGTGCGTTCTCGATGACCGACGGGTCGAATCCAAGGGCGGCTTCGCTGTCGAAGCGCTCGATGTTCCCCTCGGCGTCGCGCGGGCGAGAACCGTCGTCCTCGTAGTAATACTCGCGCTTGTAGTGTTCCCACATCCACTCGTCTTTGACGACGGGTGTGGTCTCGGGGTCGCAGAACGCCTCGAACTGCTCGTGGATATCTTTCGCGTGTGCACCTCGCTTGCCGACGAATTCGCTGACCTCGACCGGGTGGAAGTCGAGGTACGTCTCGGGGTCGAGACTGACTTCGGTCCAATCGTCGCGGTCAGGAGTCGGGATGTCTCGCTCTTCGCCGTCTTCCCAGCGAGAACTTCCCGGAACGTCGGCACGGGTGCGAGGGTCGAATCCGTAGAGAGCTTCGACATCGCCATCGTCACCGAACTCGTCGAGGAAATCGGCCCACGTGTACTCACCGACGCGGGCGTTCGACCCCTCCTGCGTTGAATCGGCGTCGCTCTCGATAGGCGACTCCGCGTCCCCCTCCAACGCCTTGGGTTCGGTTCCATCGGCGTCCTCGGTTGCCATTGTGGTCCGGTATCCGGGGTGATGGAAAAGTCTTTTTCTCAGATAATCCACAATTTAAGCACGTTTAAGTGTCTTTTTTATAACCATTTATTAGTGGCCCAGTCGCTCGAAGACGGATATTTCAGTCGTTTAATTGGATGTTTACCGGGAGTAATCGAGAGACCCCAACCACGTATAAACAGCGATAAATTGTCTTTGGGTTGTTACTTCGACCACTCGCTGTGTTAAGACTTGTCACAACCTCTGTCGAGTGGTCCGGCTCATCACTTTCGAGCTGGTGCGAATAACTATGATATCTCTCTGAGATGACTCTGCCATGGACCAACTTGCACTCGTCGTCCTTCAGCAGACGCCAATCGCACCGCCGACAGACCCCAGTGCATTCACCCGCTTTTTCGGCTCCACGATATCCGCCGCAGGGACGTTCCTCGGAACCCTCGTCCTCGGGGCACTCTTGCTCGTACTCGCACCGGACTTCACCGAGAACGTAATCGACACAGTCGAAGAGAAGCCCGGTCCGTCGTTCCTCTGGGGACTCGGTGTCTTCGTCGCGTTCATCTTCGTCATCATCGCTCTCGTCATCACCTTGATCGGCATCTTCCTCGCCATCCCGCTCGTCATCGTGATGATATTCGTCTCGTTGTTCGGCGGCGCAATCGTGTTCATCTTCGTCGGTGAGCGACTCCTCGACGCCGCAAACGTCGACACGTCCCGCTGGGGACACCTCGGTGTTGGTGCGTTTGCCGCGACTGTGCTCGCTGCCATCCCCGTCGTCGGCGGCATCACGAACTTCGTCGTCAACACCGTCGGTGTCGGTGCACTCGTCTACTACTGGCGCAACAACTAGTTCGAAGCTTTTCACCCACTCAGTTCCGTACGAATCGCGTTCCGTTTTACGAGCAGGAACCCGACGACGATAATCGCGAACCCAACTGCGACCGAGGGTGCGAGCGCCTCGTCGAGTGCTGCCCACCCGACGACCGCCGCGAAGACCGGCGAGACGTAGCCGACGAGGTTGATTTCTATCGGGCCGAGTCGGTCGAGTAACTCGAAGTAGAGTAGGTACCCTGCCGCACCTGCGAAGGGGACGAGATACACGTACGCGGCGACGACTGTCGGCGTCAGGTCGACGTGCTGTGGCTCGCCTCGAACGAGACTCATCACGTGGAGCAGCCCGCCACCGAGGAGCATCAGCCAACCCTGGTACGCCGCTACCGGAAGCGTCGTTCGGAGCGGGCGGGTGACGACGCCACCGAGGGCGAACGCCGACGCCGACAGCACCAGAATTCCGACTCCGAGCGGATTCGGTGAACTCACAGCGTTGGGGTCGGGGTTGGCGACGACGACCACGCCGACCAGCCCGAGTAGGATACCTGCGAGCGCAATTGGACTGAGTCGCTCGTCGGGGAGCACCGGACGGGCGAACCCAGCCGAGAGTACCGGAATCGAACTCAGGACCACGGCGCTGACGGCAGAGGTGACGTAGCCCTGTCCGATGAACAGAAGACCGTTGTGGACGGCGATAAAGAGCGTCCCGCCCGCGACGACACTCGGGAGGTCCGAGCGGCTGAGTCGCCACCGCTGGTTTCGAGCCGCACCGTATCCGAGGACCAGCAGTCCGACGAGGTCGAAGCGAAGCGCGGCAAAGAGCAACGGTGGGATGCCGGCTAAGCCAGCTTTGACCGCCGGATACGATGCACCCCAGAGCGCGGCGAGAAGGAGAAAGGCAGCAGCGTTTCGGTACCGGGTCACACAAGGTGTCGTCGGGTGTGGGTGGTGAGCGTATCGGTTCGGGCAGTTGCGACCGGTTCGTCATCCCTGTGCCGTTTTCACTGCTCACTGCCGTTCGCCCGTGAAGGAGCAACGCGACTGAACGGGCGTGACGGGATTCGAACCCGCGATCGAGAGGTTAGGAACCTCTCGCCCTGTCCACTAGGCCACACGCCCTCCCGTGATTTCTCTCAGGGCTGGACAAAAATCGCGTGGTTCGCCCCCCCTGTGGGGGGTTAGACGGAGCAGATGAAGAAGAGCTGCAGTGACTACTCGGACGTGGTAGTCGACTCGGTCGCCGTCTCGGTCTTCGTTTCGGTGACGTCTTCGTCGTCTTCGTCGCCTTCCATCTGCTTCAGTTCTTCTTCGATTTCGTTGCGTCCTCGCTGGAACTCGCCCATGGCCTGCCCGGTAGAGCGCGCAAGTTTCGGAATCTTGTTCGCGCCGAACAGCAGGACGAGCACGAGGAGGACGATGAGCAGCTCCGGCCCGCCCGGGAGTCCCGGGAACAGGGGGGTGATGGTCTCGAACATCGCTGTTTCTGCCTAACCCTGTGTTAATTATAGGCTTTTTGCCTTCACTGACCTCACGAACGGACGAATGTCGGGCATTCGGACGTACCGTGTGCCGTGCGCTGAGGGCCGAACGACCCCGAAATGCGTAAAATATCTTCTGGCCAGACTCTGTTGTGAATGATGGTAGCATATGGCACAAATAAGTCACGATTAATCAGTCTCGAAGACCGCATGCCGTAGCTGTAAAGTAGGTGCCGTCAATCCCCTCTATTGTATGGTATCTGTCGGCGACACTGCACCTGACTTTACGGCACCGAAAACGGACATCGACGGCGACATCGAGGAGTTCACGCTCTCTGAAAACCTCGACGACGCACCCATCGTCCTCGCGTTCTTCCCCGCCGCGTTCACCGGGGTCTGCACCACCGAGATGTGCACCTTCCGCGACCAGATGGCGAACTTCGACGACGTCGGCGCGACGGTCTACGGCATCAGCATCGACACGCCCTTTACGCTCTCCGAGTTCGCGGAGAAGAACGACCTCAACTTCGACCTCATCAGCGACACCAACCGCAACATCATCGATGCGTTCGGCATCGACATGGACTTCGCGGACCTCGGCGTCTACAACGTCGCAAAGCGTGCTGTCTTCGTCGTGAACGCGGACGGCGAAGTCACCTACGAGTGGGTCAGTGACGACCCCGGCGTCGAACCGGACTACGACGAAGTCGAAGCGGCGGCCTCTGAGGCAGAAGCCGAAGCCCCCGTTGACTCGGCGTAAGCTCCCCTGAGATACGCTGTCGTACGTACTTCACAGCCCAAGTCCTTTTTTGGTCGTAGCGCTATCGTAGGGCGCATGAGTCATTCTGAAGAGGCCATCAATGGCGGCCGGGTATACGACCCTGATGCAGACCACGCGTTCCCCGACGAGAAACTCAACGAAGTCCTCCCCGTACTCCTCGAAGACGAAGAGGTAAACGCGCTTCTCGAAGCCCAGAACATCAACGCAGTCACGCGGAAGGGCTACAACGACCACGGACCCAAACACATCGAAATCGTTCTCAATCGCGCACTTCGACTCTACGACCTGCTCAAACGTGGCGGCTGTGAGTTCAACGGCGCAGCCGACCACGGGCTGGACGAAGCAGACGAGGCGGTCATCGTCGCACTCGCTGCCCGACTCCACGACATCGGCCACATCGTCCACCGCGACAATCACGCGTACTACTCGATTCCGCTGGCCTCGGACGTACTCGACCGCTTCCTCCCGGAGTTTTACGACACCGTCGAGGCCGTTCGGATGAAATCAGAGGTCCTCCACGCGATTCTCTGTCACCACCGTGAGGAAGACCCACTCACGCTCGAAGCGGGCGTCATCCGCGTCGCCGACGCGCTCGACATGGAACACGGTCGGTCGCGTATCCCGTACGAGAAGGGTGGTCGCGGCATCAACACGCTCTCCAGCCAGGCAATCAGCAACGTCACGCTGAAGGAAGGCGACAAATCACCAGTGCTCGTCGAAATCGAGATGGTCAACGCCGCCGGCGTCTACCAGGTCGACAACCTACTGAAGGCGAAGCTCGACGGCTCCGGGCTCGAAGAGCACGTGCGAATCGTCGCCGTCAACACGCGGTCTGAAGACCAACTGGTCGAGCGTATCGAACTGTAACCCGCGTACTGCTGCACCGGAAAAAGATTCGACCGATTGGGTGTCGCTCCGGCGGGAGCGCCTCAGTCGTTCGACTGCACGACTCGGTCCATCCCGGCGACGGAGAGTTCGCCACTGAGGGTCCGGTTCGGGTAGGGGAAGTCGATGCCCTCTTCGTCGAACCGCTTTTTCACTGCCGTCACGTACTCGCCGCGCGTCTTGACGAAGTCCGCGCGGCTCGGGTTTGCAATCCAGATACGGGACTTCAGGACCACAGCCGAGTCCCCGAGTTCCGTCAGGCGGACCGACGGTTCAGGGGCGTCCATGATGCCGTCGTGCGCCTGTGCTTCTTCGAGGATGATGTCAGTCGCCTGCTGGATGTCGTCGTCGTAGCCGATGCCGAACGGCACCTGCAGACGAAGCTTGTCCTTGGCGACGGGGTTCTTGATGACCCCGTCGGTGAGCTGCGAGTTCGGGACCGTGAGCAGTTCGTTGTCGAAGGTCCGAACACGGGTCACGCGGAACGAGATGTCCTCGACGATGCCGGAGTGGCCGTCCCATTCGATCCAGTCGTTGATGCGGAAGGGACGGTCGGTGAAGATGAAGATACCAGCGACGAAGTTCGAGATGGTATCCTGCATCGCAAAGCCAATCGCCAGCGTCCCGGCCGCCGCAATCGTCGCGAGCGACTGGAGGATGTTGGGAAAGCCCGCCATCCTGAACCCGGCCGCGATAGCGACGAACGCGACCACGACGGTGACGAGCTTCATCAGGGGCTTCTTGGCGTGTTCGTCGGCCCCGCGCCGGTCGAGATACCGAGAGACGACCGACGAGAGGACGGCCTTCCCGACGATGTAGACGACGAGGAAGGTGACGAAAAAGCTCAGAACCGAGCCAAGAAGCTGTGCGTACGGGATGTTCGCTTCCGCGAGGAAGCGACCGATAGCGCCACCGTCTCCCTGCAGTTGGAGTGGAAGCGCAGCGAGGGTCATCGATGGAAGACGGCCGTCTTCCCTCGTGTCTCGATAAGGTCGGCATTCACTCGCTCTGCGAGGTCCGCGGCGGCGTCGTCGATAGTCGTGCCACCGAGGGCCGCGCGGAGGAACTTCGCCTTGACGAGGTTCCGTTCGGCCAGTTGGTCGTTCAGTTCGCCGGTGACGGCTTCGATTCCACTCTTGCCAACCCAGACGGTGACGTCGAGGTCGTGAGCTTCTTTCCGCAGCTCTTGGGTGTCCATTGTGGACTCTACTACGTGTGAGAGACCTTCAATAGTAAGGCTTTGACGGCCGTATGGGTATCCGAACCACGATTTGCGGACGGTTCGGCCGATTTTGGGGCTGCTCGGGTGGGTCGGAATCAGTACGGGTAGCGTTTCGTCGCCCCGCAGTGTTCACACCGGATGACGACGTGGCCGCCTGCTCGCGTCCGAACGCGGGCGTCGACGCCCGGCCGGAGATAGGCGTCGCACTCGTCGCAGGTGAATCGGCGGAACTCCGTGGGAAGGCCGCATCGGTTACGCTCTGCGACACGGCGAGCGAGACGCACGTACTCGCGCGCGAGGTCGGTGTCGCGCTCGGCGGCCGCCTCGCTGGCGAGTTGGTGGAGTCTCTCGATGCGCTCTTCCGCGATGGTCATGATAGGTGGGGAGAGGGGGCGAGACAAAGACGTTCCGAACTCCGGGAGTGAATCGGACGACCGAGAAGCCGGTAGCGTCAAATCCCACCCGAAAGAAACGCCGACCGTGCGCGTACTGAACTACCTCGAACTCGCCTCGCAGCTCGACCGGAGCGGCATCGGGACCGCGACCGACCAACAGCGAGCGGCGTTGGCGACCACCGACGTCGAGGTTGTCACCTCGCCGTGGCCGGATTCACCAGTCGACGCGGCCGCAGCGCTGGCCAACGGTGGGGGCGTCTTCCGCGACTACGACATCGCCCACTGCAACCTCATCGGCCCCGGCTCAGTCGCCGTCGCGCGGCACGCCAAGCGAAACGACATCCCACTCGTCCTCCACTCGCACGTCACCCGCGAGGACTTCGCCGAGAGCTTCCGTGGCTCGAACGCTGTCGCACCCGCCCTCGGGAAGTACCTCAAGTGGTTCTACTCGCAAGCCGACGTGGTTCTCTGCCCGTCGGAGTACACGAAGGGCGTCCTCGAATCGTACCCCGTCGACGCGCCGATTCGGCCGATGTCGAACGGCGTCGACATCGACTCCTTGGACGGCTTCGAGGACTTCCGCGACGAATATCGCGAGAAGTACGATTTGGACGGAATGACAGTGTTCGCAGTCGGAAACGTCTTCGAGCGGAAGGGGCTGACAACGTTCTGTACACTCGCCCAAGAGACGGACTTCGACTTCGCGTGGTTCGGCCCGTACGACACCGGCCCGCACGCCTCGAAGACGGTGAAACACTGGGTCGAAAACCCACCGGAGAACGTCACGTTTACCGGGTGGATAGACGACATCCGCGGCGCGTTCGGTGCTGGCGACGTGTATCTCTTCCCGACGAAAAACGAGAATCAGGGCATCGCCGTCCTCGAAGCGATGGCGTGCGGAAAGGCGGTCGTCATCCGCGACATCCCCGTGTTCGAGGAGTTCTACACCCACGGCCACGACTGCCTGAAGTGCTCGACGAAAGAGGAGTTCCGGCGGGCGCTGGAACTGCTCGAACGCGACCCGGACCTCCGCCGCCGTCTCGGAGAGAACGCCAAGGAGACGGCCGCAGAGCACAGTCTCGACCGTGTCGGCGACCGCCTCGTCGAGACGTACGAGGAACTTCTCGACGGCACTCTCGCGAACTGATTCGCTGTCGGCAGTCGCTTTTATCCGACTGTGTCACAAACTGACATACTGGCGGGAAGTCACAACGGTTTATCCCGTTCGGGTAGCAGAACCCGCTATGCAGTCGGTCGCCGCGTTCACCGACACGTACCTGCCGACCGTCAACGGCGTCACCTACACCATTCAGACGTGGCGCGAGCGGTGGCACCGTCGCGGCGGTCGGATGGACGTCGTCTTCCCGCGCGACGACGAGTACACGCCAGAACCCGGCGAGTACGGGGTTCGAAGCCTTCCGTTCCCGTTCTACGAAGGACTCCGAATCGGCGCGCCGCGCGTCCCGAAGGCCGTCGAGGACGCCGATATCGTGCACGCCCACACGCCGTTCGGACTCGGACTGGCAGGCTTACGGCTCGCTCGCCGCAAGAACATCCCGCTGGTTGCGACGTATCACACGCCCACCGCCGAGTACGCGGAGTACCTCAGCTCTATCGGGGCCATCGAGCGCGGTGTCGAACGGACGGCAGAGCGCTACGAACGCTGGTTCTTCGACCGCGCGGACGCCGTCATCGTCCCGAGTGAGGACGCGAAGCGTCGCCTCCGTCACGTCCTCGGCGTCGATTCGGACGTGGTCGTCCTCTCGAACGGCATCGACGTCGAACAGTTTTCGCCGGTCGCAGGCGACGACTTCCGCGAGCGATACGACCTCGGCAGTGGCCCGCTCGTCGGATACACCGGGCGACACGGTTACGAGAAGGAACTCGACGAACTCGTCCGCGCAGCAGCCGACCTCGACGCGACGCTCGTGTTCGGTGGGGACGGCCCCGCCCGCGACGACCTCGAAGCGTTGGCCGCGGACCTCGACGTTGACGCGCGGTTCCTCGGCTTCCTCGACCGCGAGGAACTCCCGGCGTTCTACTCCGCGCTCGACGTGTTCGGTTTCCCGAGCCCGGTCGAGACACAGGGACTCGTCGCGCTGGAGGCCAACGCCTGCGGTACTCCTGTCGTCGGCGTCGACGCCGGCGCACTCGAAGATACGGTCGTGGACGGGCGGACTGGTTACCACTACGAGCAAGGAGACACAGAGGGGTTCAGCCGTGCGATTCGGCGCGCACTCGACGAGCGCGAGACACTCAGTTCGAACTGTCTCGACCGGCGCGACGAGGTGAGCGTCGAACACTCGGTCGACCGACTGGCGACGCTCTACGACCGATTGACGGCGAATAAGAAGGCGCGTCGAAAGCGTTAGTCGCGGTCTTCGAGCGCGTCGGCGATGCGGCGCAGTTCGCGGTTTACGTCACGAACTTCGTCTCGGAGCTGTCGAACCTCGCGGACGAGCTGTTCGTCGCTGCCGCTTCCCTGTTCGGGGTCGCGCGGGCCGGCGCTCGGGCCGCCACCCATACCGCCTGGGCCGCCGCCCATTCCGCCGGGGCCGCCACCGCCGCCCATCATACCGCTCATCATCTGTGCGAAGGGGTTGCCGCCGCCGCCCATGCCACCGGGGCCGCCACCGCCGCCCATCATTTCTTCGGGACTCGGTCGGTCGCCCTCTTCTCGTTCCTTCTCGCGGCGCTTGCGAATCTCTTCGACCCGCTCGCGGAACGACTTTTCTTCTTCTTCGCCCTCTTCACCCTCGTCGGGAGCCTGCGTCTCGTCTGCGGGTTCGTCGTCTGCCATGGGGGCGGATTGGCCGTCCACGCGGAAAGTGCTGACGGTCTCTGAAGATTCCGAGACGAGAGTCGGACGCGAGCCACCCGACCGGCGTCTGCCGGTCTCTCACCCGAACGACCCGAGACTCGACTGCAGTGCCCGTTCGGTCCCGCCCTCGGCGAGTTCGTAACCGACGAGGTCGCGCATGTCGACCGCGTAGGTCGTGCCCCCATTGTCGAGCAGGAGGACGCGACCTTTCACGCCGCGGACGGTTCCGGTGGCGATGGTTTCGGCGACCGGGGCCTCCCGGAGGTCGACCCCGTAGTCGAAGTCGTAGGTATCGAGAGGGTCGAACTCCGCGAGGAGCGCGTCCCACGCCTCGGCGTCGACCCGTCGACCGAGGCCGTCGATTTTGGTCGGGACGCGGATTCGGTCGGGAATCTCCGACGCGAGTTCGGCTTCGTACTCCCGAGCGACGCGGCCGTCCGAGAAGGTTCGAATGTGAGCACCGCTGTCTGCGCCCTGCTCGCGGAGGCGTGTTTCCAGACGCCACTCGCGGGTGACGCCGACTTTGAACGTATCGGGGGCGAAGGCCGCGAGATACACGGCGTGGTCCTCGAAGCAGTCCATCTCGTCTTTCAGACACGTCCCGGTACACTTCGCACAGACCCACGTGCTCCGGTGGTCGGGACAGTACGGCGCGCCCTCGTTCTCGCAGGCGACGTGGCGGTCGTCGTGAATCGTCCCCGCGCAGTGGCGGTCTTCGAGGCGGTAGTCGAGGTCGGTCCCCGATTCGAGCGTCACCGAATCGAGGCCGTCGCTCGTGCTCACGAACAGCGCGGGGGTTCCGGTATCGTAGCCGACGACCTGCACGACACGGGATAGGAATCGGTGGTAAAAAGATGGCTCGCTCGCGGCCGGTTCGAGTACGGACTACTCGTACTCGGCTTGCAGTTCAGCGTAGAGTTCTTCGGCCGCCCGACGAACTGCGTCGTCGCTGGAGGCGGTCGGTTCCCACCCGAGCGCGGACAGCTTCTCGATAGAGAGACGCATCTTCGGCACGTCGCCGGTCCACCCGCGGTCGCCACCGGTGTACTCGTAGTCGGGGTCGAGACCCATCACGTCGGCGACGATGTTCGCGATGGTCGTCACCGAGGTGGTCGTCCGCGTGCCGAGGTTGTAGACGTTGTACTCGCGGTCGGCGTTCTCGACGACGTGGCACATCGCGTCCACGCAGTCTTCGACGTGGAGGTAGGACTTCTCCTGTCGGCCGTTTCCGAGGATTTCGAGTGTGTCGGGACTCTCCAGCAACTTCTCGATGAAGTCCGGGATGACGTTGCCGCGCTGTTTCGGGCCGACGATGTTGGCGAAGCGGTACATGTAGACCGTGAAGTCGTAGGAGTGGGCGAACGTCGAGAGCAGGCCTTCGTCTGCGAGTTTCGACGACCCGTAGATGCTGATTGGTTCGAGCGGGGCGTAATCTTCCGGCGTCGGACGCGGAGCCTCGCCGTAAATCGTCGAAGAGGACGTGAAGGCGATTTCGCTCACGCCGACTTCCTGCATCCGTTCGAGGACGTTGTACGTCATCTCGGTGTTCTCCTCGAACAGTTGGCGAGGGTTCCCGTAGTTCGTGTCCGTGTAGGCGGCGAAGTGGAAGACGATATCGAGGTCTTCGGTGACGACTTCGGCCACGTCGTCGGGGTCGCACATGTCCGCCTGCGCGAACTCGACGCCCTCGGGGACGCGCTCACGTGTCCCTTTCGAGAGGTCGTCCGCGACGAGAACGTCGTTGTCGGCGGCGAGGCGGGCCGCGAGGTGAGAGCCGACCAGACCCGCACCCCCGGTCACGAGGATGCGCTTGTCGGAGAGTTCCAGAGACATACCCAAGATGAGTCTGCCGAGTGGTAAGTCCGTTTCCCCATCCTCTCGCTCACACTGACTCGCCCCTCACGGCCACGAGACTCCGGTCAAGTCCTCGCTCGACTGCCAGAGCTTCCGAGCACGTGTGTCGTCGCGGGCGGTCGAAGACGGCTCTGCACGCTCGCAGGCCGAGAAGTACGCGCCCCGGACGGTGTCGACTTCGGGCGACGCCGCGAGATAGACCGACGTTTCTGCGCCTTCCGCAGGGGAGTTTACGAAGCCACTGGTGAGGAATCGCGGCAGTCGAGCGAGCACGCCGACGCCCAGCCGAACCCGAAGCGACGCGTCGCGCCAGAGACCACTCGACGGGACGAATCCGGGGTGACAGCAGTTCGCCGTCGGGCCGTCGAGTCTACGCGCGAGTTCCCTCGTAAAGAGAATATTCGCTACCTTCGACCGGGCGTACGCGCCGAGGCCGTCGTAGTCGCCGATTTCGGTCACGTCGAACGCGCCATCAGCGCGCCGATGGACTTCCGAGGCGACGGTCACGACGCGGCCGTCTCTCGGAAGGTGGTCGTGTAGGTCGTGCGTGAGGACGAACGGTGCGAGGTGGTTGACGGCGAAGGTCTTCTCGACGCCGTCGCTGGTGAGTTCTCCGGTCGGGAAGTGCCCACCGGCGTTGTTGACGAGGACGTCCAGACGCTCGGTTCGGTCGCGAACTTCGTCGGCGAGTCGGTGAACTCGCTCCATCTCGGCGAGGTCGGCGCTGAAGAACACCGACTCGCCGCCCGAGTCGTCGATTTCGCTGGCGACGCGCCGACCCGCGTCGCGGTCGCGCCCGTGGACGAAGACGGTCGCCCCGAGTCGTCCGAGTGCGAGCGCGGTCTCCCGGCCGACACCCGAGGTCGCGCCGGTGACGAGAGCTGTCTCCCCCGTGAGGTCGCAGTCTTCGACTCCGGCTTCGACTTCCGGTCTGTGACCCATGGGAGGTGGTGGAGCGTCGTCGGTGATAAACTTCAGTAGGATGAAACACCGCGCCCGCGTTCCGAAAGCACCACTTTCCTCGGCCATCTCCGGGACAGTATGCAAGACGAACCCGAAGTCGCCGTCCTCCGGTACGGGCACCGGCCGGGACGCGACGACCGGATGACGACGCACGTCGGCTTGACTGCGCGCGCGCTCGGTGCAGACCGGGTCATCTTCCCGGACAACGCCGGCCACTCACAGGAGACAGTCGAAGACATCACCGGGCGATTCGGCGGCCCGTTCGACGTCGAACTCACCGAGGGCCTCAACGGCGTCATCAGAAACTGGACGGGGAAAATCGTCCACCTGACGATGTACGGCGAACGCGTGCAGGATGTCGAAAAAGACATCCGCGATGCGCACACCGAGGAACCGATTCTCGTCGTCGTCGGTGGCGAGAAGGTTCCCTTCGAAGTGTACGACGAAGCAGATTGGAACGTCGGCGTCACGAACCAACCGCACTCCGAGGTCGCGGGCCTCGCGGTCTTCCTCGACCGCCTGTTCGACGGTCGTGAACTCGACCGCGAGTGGGAAGACGCCGAGAACCGCGTCGTTCCGATGGAGACGGGCAAGAAGGTCGTTCCCGCCGAAGACGAGTAGCCGAGTAGACGAGTAGCCGAGTAAGTCGCCGGTGGTGCCACACGGCACGAACCGTCGGCGTGCAACGCGTTCGGCACGGGGCGACTCGTCGGCGTATTGGCACACGGCGCGGGTCCCACGCGTGCGGGGGAGTGATAAGACTTAATGGCGTTCCTGACGCCAATTTCGACAATGGCTTTTGAGGAGCTGCTGAACGACCCTGTCATCCAAAAGTACCTCCACGAGTTGGTCGGACCGACGGGGATGCCTGTTGCTGCGGCACCCCCGGACGGTGAGGTAACCGACGAGGAACTCGCCGAAGAGCTCGGTCTCGAGCTTAACGACGTTCGTCGCGCACTCTTTATTCTCTACGAGAACGACCTCGCCTCCTACCGGCGCGTTCGTGACGAGGACTCTGGGTGGCTCACCTATCTCTGGACCTTCCACTACGAGAACATCCCGGAGAACCTCGAAGAGGAGATGTACCGCCTGCTGGAGGCGCTCGAAGACCGCCTCGAATACGAACGGAACCACGAGTTCTACCTCTCCGAACCGGCGGGTATCCGTTTCGAGTTCTCCGAGGCGATGGAACTCGGCTTCCAGTGTCCCGAGACCGGCGCACCGCTCGAACCGATGGATAACGACGACCTCGTCGACGCGATGGAGCACCGAATCACGGAACTCCGAGACGAGCTTAACGTCGAAGTGACGGGTACAAACTAATCGATGGTCGTACTCGCAACGAAGTGCTACATCGACGGCGACGCACGGAACCGTGCGCTCGACAGTCTCCAATCGCTCGTCGCCAACGACATCGGCGACCTCGACGTAGACTACGACATCGGCGTGCGCGACGACGACTTCATCTCGGTCACCATCACGGGCGACGACGCGACTGTCGCGCGGAACGTCCTGCGTGAGACGTGGGGCGAGGTGACGCCACACCTCTCTGCGGGTGAAGAGTACGTCGGAACGCTCGAACACTGGGACGACGACGGTATCGTCCTCGACGCGGGCCAAGAGGTTCGCGTCCCGACCGACGAACTCGGTCTCGGACGCGGGTCCGCGACACAGGTCCGCGACAGGTTCGGACTCGTCCAGCACGTCCCGCTTCGGTTCGTCTACGGCGGCGAGGACGAACCCTCGCGGCTCGCGGACGACGAAATCGACCGCCTCTACGAGTGGACACGCGGCACTGACCGCGTCAACGTCAACAGTGCCACCCGCGGCGAGGTTCGCGCCACGGTGAACCGCGCCGGCCACGCGAACGACATCGTGACCGTCGAGCGACTCGGACTGCTCGAACAGAGCATCATCTGCCGCGACGAGACGGACGGGCCGGGACTCCTCGCGAGTATCGGCTCGTACCTGCCGGCAGAACTCAAGTGCGTCATCGGCCAGTAGGACGATGAACAAGCGACTCCTCGTCGGTTTCGCCGGGCTTGCCCTCCTCCTCGTCACCGCCGGGTGTCTCGGGGGCACAAGTAGCGTCGCGAGCGACCGCCTCGACGCAGACCCGGCCGAGACCTACGCGTGGGAATCCGACGCCGACGCGCACATCACCGTCCAAGACAACGGTCGCTTCCGCGCCGTCTACGACGTGAACGCCTCGTCGCTCGAACTGTACCGGTTCGACGGCTTCGGCAGTCGAACGCCGCTGTCGGTCGAGGCACTCCGGTACAGATACGAAAATGGGACCGTCGTCAACGGGACGGAACTCCGCGCCCGCGGCGGCGACGTGACGCGAAACAACCGCATCACGAACGTCACGCTTCCGGCAGATGCGAACGGCGACGGAAAGCTCGCGTTCACCTCGTCGTCGACGCCGAAGCGGTTCGCGCTCCCGGTGCTCGTCGAGGGGTCCTACGAGGTGGTCTTACCGCCAAACCGCCGCGTCGACTTCCCAATCTTCGGCTCCGTCCAACCGAGCGGCTACGAGACGGAAGTCGTCGGCGACCAACTCCACATCGAGTGGACGAACGTCACCACGCGGAACGTCGTCGTGCAGTTCTACCTGCAGCGTGACCTCGGCATCTTCGCGGTCATCGCCGCCGTCTCGATACTCGTCGGCGGGGCTGGGATGCTCTACTACCGCCGGCAGATAGAGGCGCTTCGTGAACGGCGCGAAGAACTCGGTCTCGACGTCGAGGTCGACGAAGACGACCGACGCGGGCCGCCGCCGGGAATGGGCTGAGACAGCTCGCTTTCTCCACCCCTCGCCGGGGCGGACGCCTTTTTGCTCGTCACTCCCTTACCGCGGGGTATGAAGGCTGCTGTGGTTACTGTCGGAGACGAACTCCTCGCCGGTGACACCGTCGACACGAACGCGACGTGGCTGTGTACGCAGTTGACCGAGCGCGGCGTCGCCGTCGAGCGCGTGACGACGCTCCCGGACCGCGTCGACGCCATCGCCCGCGTCGTCAACGAATATCACGCCGAATACGACGCTGTCATCGTCACCGGTGGTCTCGGACCGACCCACGACGACGTGACCATGGACGCTGTCGCTGCCGCCTTCGGTCGGGAGTTGGAACCCCACGAGGAAGCAGCGACGTGGCTGGAGACGAACGGTGGCTACTCTGCGGCGGACTTGGTGAAGGGAACGACAGACCTCCCCGCAGGGGCGCGGATGCTTCCGAACGAGGCGGGTGTCGCGCCGGGCGCTGTCGTCGGCTCAGTCTACGTGCTTCCGGGCGTTCCAGACGAGATGAAGACCATGTTCGGTCGTATCGCCGACGAGTTCGCTGGCGAAACCAACCACGTCCGGTTCGTCCACACGTCGGAGCCCGAGAGTTCACTCATCGAGCGATTCGAAGCGTTACAGTCCGAGTTCGACGTGCGGGTCGGCAGCTACCCCGGCGACCACGTCCGAGTGAAGCTTGCAGCCACAGACGAATCGACGGTGGAAGCGGCGGTCGCGTGGCTCGAAGAGCGTGTAGAGTCTCACGAAGAGTAGTCGGCAGGGTGGTCCGTCGCGAAAATCGGTCGCCTGCGTTAGCGCTGGAGGTACCAGAGCCACCCAGCGGTCAAGACAACGCTCGCAAGGAGGACGACACCGGCCGTCTCCGAGGTCGGTAACACCTGCTCGGCTGCTTCTAACGGAATCATACGTGACAGTTGCCGCTGCGGCCCCCTTAAACAGTGAGGTTCCGGCGACAGTCGACTTCGAGTGAGTGTGCCGACAGCGCGGACCACCGTGCATCGCGGTATTTTTCTCCGCCCCGCCGTTGGATCCGGTATGCGAATCGGTGTCGTCGTCAACCCCGTGGCAGGCATGGGCGGTCGAGTCGGACTGAAGGGGACCGACGGGAAGGTCGACGAGGCCCGCGCCCGCGGTGCCGAGCCCAGAGCGCCCGAACGGGCACGTCGCGCTCTCTCTCGCCTCGCCGACCTCGCCCCCGAAACGACCCTCCTCGCGTGGGGCGACCCGATGGGTACATCACTCGCGCGCGAGGCGGGCTTCGACCCCGACGTGCTCGGCGAGCCAGCGAGCGAGGAGACCACCGCCGCTGACACCATGACGGCTGTCGAAGCCTTCGTCGAGGCGGGCGTCGACCTCGTCCTGTTCGTCGGCGGCGACGGAACCGCAGCAGATGTCGCAGACGCACTCGATGACCACGACGTGCCGATGCTCGGCGTCCCGGCGGGAGTGAAAGTCTATTCTTCGGTCTTTGCTGTCTCACCTGAGGATGCCGCCGTCGCGGCCACGACGTTCGAACGAACCGAAGCGCGAGAGGTCATGGACATCGACGAAGACGACTACCGCTCGGGCGAGGTCCGCCCGGAACTCCGGGCCGTCGCGCACGTCCCGGTCGCCGAGGACCTCCAATCGTCGAAACAGACCGGCGGCGGGACGGTCGAAGCACTCGCCGCGGGCGTCGCAGACGACATCCGAGGGGGCGACGGAGTCACCTACGTCCTCGGTCCCGGCAGCACCGTCGGCGCGGTGAAAACCGAACTCGGAATCGACGGCTCACCGCTGGGCGTCGACCTCTACCGCGACGGAGAGGTGCTCGTCCGCGACGCCACCGAGGCCGAGATTCTGGCGAACCTCGGCGAGAAAAACGTCATCGTCGTCACGCCAATCGGCGGGCAGGGATTCGTCTTCGGTCGCGGAAACCCGCAGCTCTCACCGGACGTGATTCGCCGCTGTGACGTGCGAGTCGTCGCCTCGCGGTCGAAACTCGATACGATACCCGTGCTCCGCGTCGACACCGACGACCCCGACCTCGACGAGGAACTCCGCGGGTGGACCAAAGTTCGCGTCGGCCGGGTCGAGCGCCGGATGATGAAAATCGTGTGAGTTCCGGGCGAAGAGTGAATCTTCGTGTGTCGAAGCGAGCGAAAAGAGGACAGTTTCACGCTGACCAATCTCATCCCCATACATTATTCATCGAGGTTGGCGTATAGTGGGGTTTAAGGTCATAGAAAGGGTGATGACTCGCATGGAGACAAGGAAAGTCCAGCGTCTCGGGCCGTCGACGCTGGCGATGACACTCCCAGCGGAGTGGGCACGGGAACACGACGTCGAGAAAGGCGACGAAGTTTCCATACGAACGAGCGGGAAAGGAACGCTGACCGTTCTTCCCGAGTCGGTGAGCACCGAAGATTCGACCGCGACGATTCGAGCGGACAAACTCAACGCAGAGGCGCTCGAACGGGCTATCGTCGCACAGTACGTACTCGGACGCCGCGTCATCCACATCGAAAAGAGCGAAGGCGCACTCGACTCAGACCACATCAACGCCGTCTACAAAGCCGAAACACAGCTTATGGGACTCGGCGTCATCGAGGAGACGCCGGAGCGAATCGCCATCCGGTGTTCGGTCGATGCGGAGGACTTCACGCTCGACAACCTGCTCGAACGACTGGAGAACACGGGCAGTACGATGCGCGGCGAGGCCGTGAAGGCACTCGCTCACGGGAATCCTGACCTCGCACAACGCGCACTCAACCGTGAGCGACAGGCGAACAAGATTTTCGTCCTGTTGCTCCGTCTCATCTTCACGTCGTACCAGAACCCCAACCTCGCGAGAGCGGTCGGTCTCCACTCCGGGTTCCCGCTCATCGGCTACCGGTCGGTGGCAAAGAACCTCGAACTGACCGCCGACAACGCCGAGGACATCGCGAACATCGTCATGGACGCCGAGGGCCACAGTATCGACGTGGACCAGTCGACCATGCGGCGCATCCGCGAGTTCACGGACCACGTGGACGAAATCACGACCACCGCCGTTCGCGCGGTCGTCGAACGCGACTACGACCTCACCATCGAGTGCCGCGAACTCTTCCGGGAGATTCGTGACCGCGAGCGCGACATCCTCAACGACCTCCCCGAGATGGAAAACCAGAAACTTCTCCAGATTCGGGAGGTCCTCGTCAGTCTCCAGCAGACTGCACAGTACGCGATGCGGAACGCCGAAATCGCGGCGAACCTGTCGCTCAACAAAGAGTCTGAGCACGTGACGCTTCACTGAGTCGGTCGCAAGTCGCCGAGTCGGTCACCGACTCGGCCGCCGCAGACTCAGTCAGCGACCAACTCGACTTCGGTATTTTGCTCCGGCGACTCCTTCTCGCCGGTCAGGGGATTTCGACGGGCGATTCGGCAGTCGAACGCCGGGTGTTCGCCGAAGTGTCTGATTATCATGTGTCGCCGTGAGCCAGTGATACCGGTTCGCCCGACATCTTCGGCCGTAAACGTCTCCGGCAGTCGGTCGTACAGACGGCGCAGTTCCTCGAAACTCGCGAACACCTTCGCGTTGCCGGTCGAGTCGGCACCGCGCCGGGAGACGACGTAGCTGCCGTCCTGTCGGTACTCGCCAGCAGTTCGGAAGAACTCTCGTTTCTCTGTCAACGCCGAGCCGATAGCGTCTTGCAAGTCGGCAGCGGCGTCTCGGGACAATTCACAGGTCTGACCATCGATGGAGACGACGATGCGTTCGTCGTCGCTTTCGACGGTTACGGGGTTCTCATCACGGGAGAAGAACTCGATCAGGAGCGTGGGTACTCCGTGTCATACACACTGCTATTGCGGCCCACTGTAAAGAACTATCGACCGGGACAGGATTGGCCGACGAATAGTAGGCAAATCGCAGATAGTGGTGAGAGTGTGACGATTCGAGGGGAGTTACAACAACCCGTCGTCAGTCGTAGTCGTTCCCGAGTCGGACTCCGTGGTCGTCGCCGTAGGCGTCGGTTCGGTGGTTGGGGTTGGAGTCGCAGTTGGCGAGTCAGTCGGCGACGACGTGGTCTGCCCCTCGGCCATCGTCGTTTGCGTATCAGTCTCCGAGTCGGTCGTCGTCTGTTCCGAGTCGCCCGTCTCGGTCGTCTCCGAGTCAGTCGTCGCCGACTCGCCAGACTCAGAGGCTGCCTTGTTACCGAAGATGTCGGTCTCGAACGTCTTCTCGTAGGTTAGCGCGTCGAGCGGGACAGAGAACGTCGTGCCCGCGGCGTCAATCTTCGCGTCGAACTCGATGCGGAGGTCGGTCGTCTGGTTGCGTTGGATGTGGGTCACCCACCAATCGTCGAGGTTCTCGTTGTCGATGTAGGTGGTCGCCTCGATTGTCTCGGTCGATTCGGGCGGGATGACGTACTCGGATTCGGTCGTTCCGTTGCCCACCGTCACGTCGTTCATCGAGATTCCGTAGCCGAGTTCGGAGATTGCGACAGGGTACGGCTTGGGGTTGTGGACGACGAACGTGAGGTCGAGTGCGGTCTGCTCGTCGGTCGTCTCGCCCCATTCGGCGCGCGTCTCGTTGATGTAGAGCACCGGGTCGGAGACGACGGGCGCACTCGCGTTTACCTCGCGCGTCTCCGTGGAGTTGAACGCCGAGAGCAGGTCGGTGTCGATAGACCGGGTAATCTCGGGTGCTTCGAACGACTGGCCGAGCGTCGAGGACGTGACCGTGGCGTTCACCGCGAGGTCGGTGTGCTCGCCGTTCTGAATGTGCGACACCCACCAGTCGGGGATGCGCTCGTTCGAGAGCGCGGTCCGGAGGGGTACTGCGGTGGTTCCCTGCCCGATAGAGACGCCGTCTTTCGAGCCGTCGGCCATTCGAATGTCGTTCATCGACACCGAGTAGTCGACCGAAATCCCGGAGAGGTTGGCCGAAATCGGATTCGGGTTCGAGACGCGGATGTCGGTCTCGATGACGGTCGCCGTCTCGTTGACGCCGGCGAATCGGTTGTCGACGCCGTCGACGCTCGGTGCGCCGATGATTCCCATCGCGTACGCGCCGCCGATACCGCCGGCGACGACGAGAAGTGCGACGAGGACGATACGAATGCGTCCGCCGAGTACTGCTGACACAAGTCCCATTGTACTGTCTCACACAGACGGTGGTACAAAGGTCGAACGGCCGACGACGCATTTGCTCCGTGCCCACACGACGCACGGAGTGTCGAATGAACTAAGTGGGCACCCACGAACGTCGGGATTATGGAGACGAAGACGGTGCAATCGGACAAGTCCATCGGCTTTGCAGCACTCTTCAGCGTGCTCACGCTCGTCGGTGCTGGGCTGATGGTCGCTGGACCCGACCAACTGACCAAAGCAGCCGGATTCGCTGTGGCTATCGTCGCCGCCTCGCTCGCGGTGTCGGGAGCCCACATGTTCAAGTAAAGCGCATTCGGGCGGCCGGTCGCTCTGACGGGTAATCGTTAAGAAGTCACGTTCCCTAGGCGAGTCGAGGATGAACGAGTTCACCGACGAGGAAAAGCGCATTCTCACGTACCTCCAAGAGAGTGTTAGTCGCGGAGAGAGCTACTTCCGTGCAAAGAACATCGCAGAGGCCATCGGGCTGACGGCTAAACAGGTCGGTGTTCGGCTGCCGCGACTCGCAGAGAAGTCCGAAGACGTCGAAATCGAAAAGTGGGGTCGCGCCCGCTCGACGACGTGGCGCGTCACCCTCAGCTAGGTCGATTCCGCGGTTTTTTACTTTGGAGTAACGAGGGTAACCCATGACCGTCCGCGTGAAACGAACGTTCGAGTTCGACGCCCCCGGTGAGCGCGTGTGGGAATTCATCTCCGACCCCGCGAAGCGAGCAGGCTCGATAAGTGTCGTCGACCGGTACGACATCTCCGACGACGGTCGGCGTGCGACTTGGTATCTCGAACTTCCGATTCCCCTCGTTCGCTCGACGGTGACGGTCGAGACCGAAGACGTCGACGTCGAACCACCGACCCACGTCCGGTTCGTCGGGCGGTCGCGCGTCATGCACGTCTCCGGCGAGCACACCATCGAGTCCGACGGCGACGACGGCTGCCGGTTAGTCAACGAATTCGTCGTCGACGGCCGTCTGCCGGGCGTCGAGACGTTCTTCGAGCGGAACCTGGACCGCGAGCTACAGAACCTCGAAGCGGCGCTCCGCGAGGAACTCGAAGCGACCGCCTGAGTCCGGACGACCCGCAAAATTCACGCGGTACGGATTGGCATGCGGCACGTGATGGGGTGTTGCGGTGGGTTTATCAACATTCACTCCTAACCGATATTCGCCGACGCAACAGGCGCTTTTCTCGCCAGACGTCGGCGACTCCACATCCGCCGCACCCGCCGCAACGTATCGGGGTCCGTTGTGGCATCCAACGACGTGGCCACGTCGTTTCACGCCCCCAAGCCCGGTGGGGGCGTTCCCACCCCTCGTCTCTCCTCACCTCGCCAACGGGTGACCTGAGACCACAGGGCTTCCTCCTCCGCCCTTTCGATGTCGTCTCTGTCGTTTTCGGTACTGTCTCTGTGGTGAGCGACGCGTCTCGCGTGTGAGTTGGCGTCGGCGTTCCGGTCGAGTCGTCACTCGCCGTCGAGCGTCGAAGAAAGAAAGTGCGGGGCCGTGAGTGAACGCCGTGTTAGTCGTCTTTGGTCTTGATGTCCGCGGAGAGGCCCTGTGCCATGCGGATTTCCTTGGAGTTGTTGAGCGTCCACGCGGTGCGCTCGGTGACCGCTTCGATGATTTCGCGGGCCGACGGGTAGCCGTTGCCGGACTTCTTGACGCCACCGAACGGGAGGTGGACCTCGGCACCGATACACGGGAGGTTCCCGTAGGCGAGACCGACTTCCGCGTTGTCGCGGAAGTAGTTAATCTGGCGGTAGTCCTCGGAGATGACGGCACCGGCGAGACCGTAGTCGGTGTCGTTCTGAATCTCGACGGCCTCTTCGATGTCACCGGAGTATTTCAGGAGCGCGACGTGCGGACCGAAGACCTCCTCGTGCGTACAGCGGAGGTCTTCCTTGGCGTCGGCTTCGTAGACGAACGGGCCGACCCAGTGACCGTCTTCGTGGCCGTCGGGAATCTCGTCGTCGTCGAGTTCCGTGCGGTCGACGAGGACGTTCACGCCTTCCTTTTGTGCGAGTTCAGCGTAGCTGCGGACCTTTTCGAGGTGGCCCTCTTCGATGAGGGGGCCCATGAAGGTGTCTTCGCGAAGCGGGTCGCCGACGGAGACGTCCTTCGCGAGTTCGACGAAGCGCTCTTTGAACTCGTCGTAGACGTCCTCGTGAACGACGAGGCGCTCGGAGGAGACACAGCGCTGACCGGTCGTCTTGAACGACGACATGACCGCGGAGTGGACCGCGATGTCGAGGTCTGCCTTCTCGGTGATGACGATGTTGTTCTTACCACCCATCTCACACGCCGCGAGCGTGCCGGGCTGCTGGGCGACCTTCGCGGCGACTTCGTGGCCGACTTCGGCGGACCCCGTAAAGAGGACCGTGTCGGTGCGCTCGTCGTCGACGATGGAGGCACCGGTGTCGCCGAAGCCCTGCACCATGTTGAACACGCCGTCCGGGATACCGGCGTCTTCGAACATCTCGGCGATAATCTGGCCACACCACGGCGTCTGCTCGGCGGGCTTCCAGACGACGGTGTTGCCCTCGACGAGCGCGACGGCCATGTGCCAGAACGGGATTGCGACCGGGAAGTTCCACGGGGTGATACAGCCGACGACGCCGCGGGGCTTGCGGCGCATGTAGGCGTCCTTGCTCGGGATTTCGCTTGGGATGACGTCGCCCTTGGGGTGGCGGGCGTCGCCTGCGGCCCACTCGACCATGTGGTAGGCTTCGATGACGTCGGCGCGGCCTTCGGAAATCTCCTTGCCACACTCTTTGGTCACGATTTCGGCGAGTTCCTCGGTTCGCTCGCGCAGTTCGTGGTAGATGTCCCACAGGTACTCCGCGCGGTCGATGTGCGAGAGTTCGCGCCACTCCTCGAAGGCTTCGTCGGCCGCCTCCATGGCAACGTCGATGTCTTCCGGTGTGCCGCGTCGGAACGTCGCCAGCGTCTCACCGGTCGCTGGGTTCTCGCTTTCGAACGTCTCCTCCCCGGAGCCGTCTACCCATTCGCCGTCGATATAGTGTTGATATACGTCCTGCGCCATAGTGGTGATATTTGCGGAACTTACATTAATAACCCCGTCACCGTCCATGGGAGGGAAGTGTTTTCTACTATGATGTATTATCGCCATAGTTCGACGAGCGTTCTGTTCGTTCAGCAACTATTCTCCCTCCCTGAGCATAGACAACGTCTTACATCCTCGTCTACAATGCGGCCGTATGAGCGAGCGCATGGCTGGGCAGGGCACGCGCCTGACGCTCGACCTCTGGCATCCGAACTGTTGGGCGATAGAAGCCACAGAAGAGCACAGAGGCGGCATACTGGCACACGCAATCTACGACGCACCGACAGCAGGAATCGAACGGGCAAACGGACTCTTTACGGCGTACGGCGAATCCATCGACGAGGTCGAGACGCTCTTGGATACGATTGCTGATTCGGAGTTGACGGGCGACGTTCTCGAACTCCAAGAGCGGTTCGACCCCCGCGGCCGACGGGTCGCACCCGGGTCGGTCGCGCGCGAGTTCTTCCTCGAATACGACCCGAGCGATATGATTTGCCCGCGACTCCTCGAACAGGGGTTCGTCCACAGCGCACCCACACAAATCGAAGGCGGCCGTGAGAAGTGGCAGGTCTGGTTCGCCGGCAAGCGCACCGAGATACAGGGTCGCATCGACAAGGTGATGGACCGCACGGACGCCGACATCCGAGTCGACTCCATCTCTTCGACAGAAGGCGCAGAGCCCGAGCGGGGTCGGCGATTAGACACGCTCACTCGGAGTCAGCGCGAGGCGTTCGAACTGGCAAGAGAGGAAGGATACTACCGGTGGCCCCGCGAGATATCGACCAGGGAACTCGCGTCCAAGATGGACATCTCGAAGACTACGCTACTCGAACATCTCAGGAAAGCGGAAGCGAAGTTACTGGACCCCCAGTAAAGCCGGCTCGCCCGGTTAAATACCGGTGACTGCGCGCAGCGCGAACAGCGCGTTTTCCTTGCGTTCGCGCACGCGGCGGTAGAAGTACTGGAACCACTTGTCACCGTAGGGGACGTACTGCCACATCTCGACGTCGTCGGCGACGAGGTTACGCTGTGCGTCTTCGCGGACGCCCATCAGCATCTGGACCTCGTACGGCGTTCCGTACTGGCCGTGGAGGTCGCGCGCGTGCGACAACATCGATGGGTCGTGGCTGCCGACGGCGATGCCGTCGTCGAACTCGGTGAACATGTATTCGAGCAGTTCTTTGTACACCTCGTCGACCTTCGCTTTCTTCTTGTAAGCGACCGACGCCGGTTCGTTGTACGCGCCTTTGACGAGGCGGACCTTGCCGGGGACGTCTGCCAGACGTTCGAGGTCGTCGGGCGTTCGCTTCAGGTTCGCCTGCACACAGACGCCGACGCTGCCGTCGGTCTGGTGTCCGAGGTCGTCGACCGCGTCGAGCGTTACGTCAGTCGTCGTATAATCTTCCATGTCGACCCAGACGAAGACGTCGTCCGCCGCGGCAGCGTCGACGATGCGGTCGAGATTTTCGCGGAACACGTCGTCGCCGACGTCCAGACCAATCTGCGATGGCTTGACGGAGATACAACCGTCGAGGTCACTTGCTCCGAGTTGTTCGACGAGCGAGACGTATGCGGCCGCGTCCTCGTCGGCCCCTTGGCGAACACTGTAGTGTTCACCGAGGAGGTTCAGTATTCCACAGATACCGTCACGGTTCAGCGACTCGACGTGCGAGAGCGCGTCGTCGGCCGTCTCACCCGCCACGAAATTGTTCGCGATGGGGGGAATCATCGAATCGGTCTACTTTGAGTATGTGCCTAAAGGGTGACCCTACCAAATTATTCTGCCCGAAAATTACCGAATCAAAACACGTAATCGGCCGACATAGCTCTGCTTCGGCCAGTACCGACCATGGACGGTTACAGGTATATCTACGACAATCGTTGAGAACTCCTTGTTATGACACCGCAAGACATGGATCGTAGAACACTGCTTAAGCTGTCAGGTCTTTCACTTGTCGGCGCAACCGCGGGCTGTCTCGAAAGCGACGAGGAATCGACACCCACCGAGTCGAACGGCGGCGGTGGCGGTGGCGGCAGTGATGGCGGCGAGGACACCACGACCGCAAGCGACGACAGCGGAAGCATGTCTTCCTACACCATCGGGATGGTCGACTCGCTCACGGGGTCGCTCGCACCGTATGGTGAGCGGAACACGCGCGGTCGCAAGCTGGCAGTCGAAGCCATCAACGAAGTCGGTATCGGCGAAGACGAGACGCCACTCAACATCGCCGTCGAGGACGACGAGAGTACGAATCAAGGCGGCGTCAGCGCAGCACAGAAGCTCGTCAACCAAAACGGCGTCCCACTCCTTATCGGGTCTGTCGGGTCCGGCGTCTCCATCGCCATCCACGACAGTGTCGCGAAGGACGCTGGTGTCGTCCAAATCAGCCAGAACAGTACGAGTCCCGAACTGACGACACGCCCGGAGCTGCTCCGTATGAGTCCGTCCGGTGCAGCCAAGGGACAGGCGCTCGCCAACCTCGTCAACGACGACGGCCACGACACCGTCGCCGTGACGTGGATTAACAACGACTACGGGACCGGCCTCTCGGACGTGTTCGCCGAGACGTTCGAATCCGACCTCGGCGGGACCGTCGAATACAACCAACCCCACGACCAGGGACAGTCGTCGTACAGTGGGATTCTCACCGAGATGGCCTCGACGGACGCCTCCGCGTGGGTGTTCATCACCTACGCGAACGAGTTCACCGTGATGGCCAACGAAGGGTTCGACCAGGGCTACAACACGCAAGTCGACTACTACGGTGCCGAGTCGACCATCGCCGACTCCATCATCGAGAACACTCCGGCAGGCAGCATGGATGGCATGAAGGGTATCACCGAGAGCGCCCCGAGTGACCAGGACAACTACCAGAACTTCGTCTCCGAGTTCGAATCGTCCTACGACGCGTCGCCGACGGTGTGGTCCGCGTACGCCTACGACGCCGTCACCGTCGCCGCACTCGCCATCGAGGCCGCTAGCGAATTCTCGAGTGACGCACTCGCGGAAGTCGTCCGCGACGTGACCCGCCCAGAAGGCGAGGAAGTCTTCAACTTCGCCGAGGCCGTCGAGATACTCCGCGACGGAGGCTCGGCGAGCGACATCAACTACCAGGGAGTCAGCGGTCCTGTCGACCTCGACGAGAACGGCGACCCGCCGGGCTTCTACCAGGTCTACAGCGTCGCGGACCACAACTACGAGTTCGGCGACTACATCACCAGCTAGACATGCACGTAGGGACCGAGCGCCAACTGACCGATGTCGGAGGGGGAGCGCAGTGATACCACTTCAAATCAGCCCCTTCCAGTATATCGTCAACGGCGTGGTGTTTTCGAGCATCATCGTGCTCGCGGCCATCGGCCTGTCGTTAGTCTACAGCATCGCCGACTTCGCGAACTTCGCTCACGGAGACCTGATGACCGTCGGGGCGTTCTCCGGACTGTTCTCGGTGGCTATCTTCCGCCCCATGCTCGGCGATATGGGTCTGTTCGGCCTCCCGTTGTGGTTCTTCCTCGCGCTCGCGTTCGGGATGGTCGCCGCAGCAGTCATCGCCGTCGTCACCGACCGCATCATCTACCAACCGATGAACGACTCGGGGTCCATCGGGTTGCTCATCACGAGTATCGGTGTGGCGCTCGTCTATCGGGCGTCGATATTCCTGTCGTTCGGGTCCGACTCCGAGCGCTACGGCGTCGCCCGACAGGGACCGATTCCGTGGATTCGCGAGTCGTTCGGCGTCGCGGTCACGCCGCGGAACCTCGTCGTCGTCATCCTCGCGACGGTGCTCGTGACCGGACTCCACCTGACGCTGACGCGAACCACGCTGGGACGGAAGATGCGCGCGACCGCCGACAACGCGGACCTCGCACGAGTCAGTGGGATTCGAACCGACGAGGTCATCATCGCGATGTGGCTCATCGGTGGCGCACTCGCCGCCGCGGGCGGCGTCTTCCTCGGATTGGAAGAACTCGTCCGGCCGCGCATGGGCTTCGACATCCTGCTCATCGTGTTCGCGGCCGTCATCCTCGGTGGCATCGGGTCGGTCTACGGCGCGATGCTCGGCGGCCTCGTCATCGGGATGGTCCACGAACTCGTCCCCCTGTTCAACCAGTGGGGCATCATCCCGGTCGGGTCGCGGTACGCCGCTGCAGTTGCATTCGTCATCATGGTCGCAATCTTGCTCGTCAAACCGAGCGGAATCGTGGGTGAGAGCGGATGAGCGTCGCAACCTGGGTGAACGACACCCTCATTCGTGACCCGACAGAGCGGCGCATCTTCGCGGCGCTCGCCGTCATTACGGCACTGCTCGTCGTCGGCGTCTTCGCCGGCGTCATCGGCCCGCGGTTCCTGTTGTTCCAGGTCGCACTGGTTGGCATGTACGCGCTGCTCTCGTTGGGCCTCAACGTCCAGTGGGGGTACGCGGGTCTCATCAACTTCAGTGTCGCCGCGTTCTGGGGGCTGGGTGCCTACAGCGCCGCGCTCTTGACCGCGCCGAACTCGCCGCTCGGAATGGGACTGCACCCGGTCTTCGGTTTCCTCGCGGCAATCGTCGTGAGCGCGCTCGTCGCGATACTCATCGGTATTCCGACGCTGCGCCTGCGTGAGGACTACCTCGCCATCGCCAGTCTCGGACTGGCGGAGGTCATCCGTCTCATCATCCTGAACGAACGCCAATGGACCGCGGGGTCCAGCGGTATCAGCGGTATCCCGTCACTCCTCGAGTGGCTTCCGCTGACCGGTGCCGCGACGACGGCGAGTATCATCGTCGTCCTCCTCGCGGTCAGCTACCTGTTCCTCCGGCGCATCCATCGGTCGCCGTGGGGGCGCGTTCTCAGGACCATCCGGTCCGACGAGGACCTCGCGAAGGCGCTCGGCAAGGACACCTACCGGTTCAAGATGCAGGCGTTCGTCGTCGGCAGCGTCGTCATGGCAATCGCCGGCGCGTTCTACGCGCATCTGAACCTCTACATCGACCCCTCCGACCTCGTCCCCCTGACGACGTTCTACATCTGGATTGCCGTCATCCTCGGCGGGACCGGGTCGAACCGCGGGGCAGTCGTCGGCGCGGCCGTCGTCATCGCCATCCGCGAGGGGACGCGCTTCCTCAACGACATCGCCTTCATCGGCAACTTGGGACTCGACGTGGCACCGCTTCGGTTGCTGTTCGTCGGCGTCCTCATCATCCTCATCATGCGCTACCGGCAGGATGGGCTCCTCCCACCGAAGGACGAACTCATCTGGCCGTCGGCGCAGAAGGAATCGAGTGCAGCTAGCCGCGGTGCCGCGGCGTCCGACGGAGGTGTCGTCACAGACGGCACCACGTCGGGCGGACCGTCCGACGGAGGGAAGGACCAATGAGCAACGACGGCGTCTACGAGGGCGCACACCTCGACAAAGACGACCCGGTATTGAAGACGAGAGGACTGGAGAAAGCGTTCGGTGGGCTCGTCGCCACCGACGACGTCTCCATCGAAATCGAGCGCGGAACCATCACGGGGATGATTGGCCCGAACGGCGCGGGGAAGTCCACGCTGTTCAACCTCATCTCCGGGTTCTACGAGGCTGACGCGGGCAGCGTGTTCGTCAACGAGACCGACGTAAGCGACATGACGCCGCCCGAGCGCGCCCACGAAGGGCTCGTTCGGACGTTCCAGACGCCACGTCGCCTCGAAGGGATGAGCGTCCGCGAAGCGATGCTCGTCGGCCCCGGTCCACAGACCGGCGAGTCGATTCTCCCGCTTTTCTTCTCGGCTGACGACGTGACCCGAGAAGAGCGTGCGAACATCGAACAGGCCGAAGAACTGCTCGAACGCTTCGAAATCTCCCACCTCATCGACCAGCCATCGACCGACCTCTCCGGTGGGCAGTTGAAGCTCGTCGAGTTGGCGCGGGCGTTCACGACGAACCCCGACATCCTGCTCCTCGACGAGCCTGTCGCCGGTGTCAACCCGACGCTCGCAAACGACATCAAGCGGTTCATCCGCGAACTCAACGAGGAGGGTCAGACCTTCCTCATCATCGAACACGACATGCCATTCATCATGGACCTCGCCGACCCCATCATCGTCCTCGACCAAGGACGAGTGCTGATGGAAGGCTCGCCGAAGGAGGTTCGCACGGACGACCGCGTTATCGAGGCGTACCTCGGAGGTGCTGGCCCATGACGGAGCGAGCACTCGACGTGAGCGGCGTCGACAGCGGGTACGGAGAAGTGCAGGTCCTCCGCGACCTCAATCTCCACCTCAACGACGACGAAATCGTCTGTATCATCGGCCCGAACGGTGCCGGGAAGTCGACGGTCCTCAAGACCGTCTTCGGCCTCCTGAAGCCGTGGACCGGGTCGGTCGACCTCTCCGGAAAAGACATCACCGGCGAGGACCCTGCGGACCTCGTCCGAACCGGCATGGGCTACGTCCCGCAGGTCGACAACGTCTTCTCGTCGCTCACTATCGAGGAGAACCTCCGGATGGGCGGCGTCGCCCGCCCCTCGGGACTCGACGAGCGAATCGCCGAACTGTACGACCAGTTCCCGATTCTCGACGAGAAGCGGACCGCGAAGGCAAAGACGCTCTCGGGTGGGCAACGACAGGTGCTCGCGTTCGCGCGTGCGCTCGTCATGGAACCCGAAGTGCTCCTCATCGACGAGCCGTCCGCCGGCCTCGCACCGAACATCGTGCAGTCGGTGTTCGAAGACGTACAGAAGGTGAACGAACTCGGGACGGCGGTCCTCATGGTCGAGCAGAACGCTCGCGAGGGCCTCGGTATCTCCGACCGCGGCTACGTCCTCGACCAGGGGACGGTCGCCTACGAGGGCGACGCAGACGGTCTCCTCGACGACCCCGAAGTCTCGCGCCTCTACATGGGTGGTGCGGACTACGAGGGCGCCGAAGACCTGTAGAGAACGTTCCGGCCGCGACCACTTTTTCTATCGGACGTGCGTGCTGCTCCCACTGAGACATGCGTGCTGCTGCCTCCCCCGAGTTGTCAGGACGCGCGCGTCTCTATCTGCCCTTTGAGCGCCGCGGCGTCGAAGTCGTGGTCGGGGCGGATGTTGACGAAATCGAGGAAGTCGACCGCATCGAGCAGCGCGTCTGTTCCGTACGACGCTGCGGCCGCGTCGACCGCTTCCTTCGGGCCGATGAGCGGTTCCAGCGCGGCGAGCGCGCACGCGAGGTCGTACGACCGCGCGTCGTGCATCCCCTCGTCGTTGACGTTCGTCGCGTCGATGAAGTAGATACCATCGTCGCGGACGAGAACGTTCTCGGCTCGAAGGTCGCCGTGAGCGAGATGGTTGTCGTGCATCCGGCGGAGCGACGCGAACAGCTCAGGAGCCAACGAGACAATCTCGTCTCGCGGGGCCGAATCGAGGGTGTGGAAGTTCGGGAGGTATTCGAGGACGAGGACGCCCAACCCCTCGACTTCGAAGGCTTCGACCGGAGCCGGTGCCTGGAGGCCGATGTCTCTGAGGTGCTTCGTCGCTTCGAGTTCGTGTTTGGCCATCTGCAGGGGCGTCCCGAAGTGCTCGAAGAAGCCTTCTGTCCCGCTGGAGAACGCACCGAGATTCCGCCCCGTGGTGAAAAGCGAGTGAACGAGCGAGTTCTGTCGTGAGATGACTTTCACGAACCACTCGTCGTTGACGACCATCGGGGTCGAAAGCCAGTTGTCCGCCTCCAGAAAGCGGATGGAGAGAGTGTCTCGGTCGTACCGCCGTGCGAGTTCGCGGGCGACCGCCTCCAGACGGGGCCACCCCACACGGCCGCGGACGAGCCGGCGGAGGTCCATGCACCCTCGTAAGACGAGGGGTGGCTTAAGAGCGTGGGCTATTCGTCGGCTTGTCTCACCGTCAGCACGGGGACCGAAGACCCTCTGACGACACGCTCGGCGACGCTGCCCAGCAGGTATCGGTCGAGTCCGCTCCGGCCGTGGGTCCCCATCACGACGAGGTCGACCTCGTCGCGCTCGGTGTGGTCGAGGATGACGCTGGCTGGCGTCCCCTCGGCGATTGTGGTCTCGATGTCCGCGCCCTCGGCTCGCGCCTTGCTCGCGACGTCTTCGAGGACGTTGTTCGCTGTGTCGTACAGCGCGTCTTTGATTCGGTCGGGTGAGAGCGCGGGTGCGGTGTGTCCGACCTCGCGGACGTCGGCGACGTAGAGTGCGTGCAACGTTGCATCGTACTGGAGTGCGTGCTCGATTGCGTGTTCGAGCGCCTCGTCGGCACAGTCACTCCCGTCTGTCGGAAAGAGGATGTGGTCGTACATACGAGTACATCCGGGAGTGATTCAAAAGAGCCATTTGGCCGTTCCCACGGAGTGGGACTTACTGCCCGACTGGTCGAAGCGCACTCGGTCCCGAGCGTGGACGTCCTCGGAATCCTACATGGTCGTTCGATTACTTTATGTCTCGGACGCGAAAATTGCCACCATGGATTTCGACATTCCGGACGAGCACCGGATGATTCGTGACACCGTCCGCGAGTTCTGTGAGGAGGAGATTGCCCCAATCGCACAGGATATCGAGGACGAACACCGGTTCCCACAGGAGATTTTCGACCAGCTGGCCGAACTGGACGTCATGGGTGTCCCCGTCGACGCCGAGTACGGTGGGCTCGGCGGCGACCAGTTGATGTACGCGCTCGTCGTCGAGGAACTGGGCCGCGTCTCCGGCGGTATCGGTCTCTCCTACGCCGCCCACGTCAGCCTCGCGTCGAAGCCACTCGACATGTTCGGGACGCCGGAACAGAAAGAAAAGTGGCTCCGCCCCCTCGCGACGGGCGAGCACATGGGTGCGTGGGCACTCACCGAACCCGGTTCCGGCAGCGACGCGAGCGACATGGACACCGTCGCCGAGCGCGAGGGGGACGGCTACGTCCTCAACGGAACGAAGCAGTTCATCACGAACGCGAACGTCGCGGGCTCGGTGCTCGTGAAGGCGGTCACCGAACCCGGCGCGGGGTACGACGGTATCTCGACGTTCATCGTCGACCCGGAGAACGACGACGGCTTCGAGGTGACGACCGTCTGGGACAAACTGGGTCTGAACTGCTCGCCGACCTGTGAACTGTCGTTCGACGACTGCTGGATTCCCGAAGACAGACTCCTCGGCGAGGAAGGCGAAGGCTGGAAGCAGACGATGAAGACGCTCGACGGCGGCCGTATCTCCATCGCGGCGCTTTCGGTCGGCCTCGCACAGGGTGCGTACGACCACGCAAAGGAGTACGCCGGAGAGCGCGAGCAGTTCGGGCAGTCTATCTCCGAGTTCGACGCCATCCGCGACAAACTCGTCTCGATGTACCGAAAGACCGAGCGCGCCCGCCTGCTCACCCACAAGGCCGCGACGAAGTACGACCAAGGCGAGCGCGTCTCACTCGAATCCGCGCTCGCAAAGCTCGACGGGAGTGAGGCGGCACGCGAAGTCGCCGAAGACGCAGTGCAGGTTCTCGGTGGATACGGTTACACGACGGACTTCGCCCCGCAGCGGTTCTACCGCGACGCGAAGCTCATGGAGATTGGAGAGGGAACGAGCGAAATACAGCATCTAGTCATCGGCCGCAACCTCGGCCTTTAGGCGGCTCGAACCGCACGCTTCGGTTTACTCGTCGTCCATCGACGACAAGCGAACCACGTACGAGAGGCTCTGTACGTGGTCTTCTTCTGTCGGTGCGTCCTCGAAGTCCGTCGGAGTCGTAAACGAGAGAATGCGCTCTCGAATCGTATCGTGGGCGTCGTCGCCGACCCACCCGATGTCTCGGTAGTACGAGACCATTTCGAGTGAGCCGCGCCCACCGAGTCGTTCGACGAGGTGGACACACCAATCGAGGAGTACCTGCTCCGCATTCGGGGTGTGCGGTATCGAATCGAGATACGGACGACCGTCAGATGCGACCTCTGCCGTCGCTGCGAGAAGTCGTTGGTACGCGACGTCGTTCCACTCCTTGTCGACTGGTGCGTCGACCCAATCGAACTCCGCTGGGTTCCGACCGTGAGCGGCGTGACGGAGTTCGTTGACATTATATCGACGCGGGTCGAGCGGCATACAGGTCGATGTGCGTTTCTCCGAATTAAGCGTTCGGGCTACCGCGAGTGGCGGTTTCGACGCCTCGTTGACGGTTCTCACGTCCGAACGTGGCCGAACGTGATGCAAAGCCGACGCTGTTTGTCGAATGAGGTGATATCAATTTTGATACTAGGGGCGAACCGCTTAAGTCACACTCTAGAGACAGCTTCGATATCGTCCCGGTGTGAGGTACACCGGATTATCGAAATCGTACCAGACACTGCTATGCATCGCACGACCCACCCATGACCAACCTCGAACAGTCGCCATTTTTGTACGCACTGTTCACCTCTGGCGTCCTCGCTGGGGTGGTCACTATCGTCGTGTTGGGGCGCTTCCGTCTGTACTCTCGTCGCGTTAGAATACCGTTTGCCCTCCTCTCTCTTTCCGGTGCGCTCTGGGTGACTGCGTACGGATTCCAGTTGCTTTCGACGTCACCGGCGGGTGAACTCTTCTACGCGCGAATCGCCTGGGTCGGCGCAGCGACGCTTCCGACGTTTTGGCTCGTGTTCTCGCTCGTCTACGCGGGCGAAGACCAACTGCTCACGCGTCGAGTCGTCGCCTTCCTGTCAGTCGAACCGGCACTGGCTATCGCGCTCGCCTTGACGAGCGACTCACACGGGCTGTTCGTCCCGCCCGAGTTGCTTCGCTCGGGCATGCTGGTCAGACTCACGACCGATGCAGACCCACTGTTGGTCGGGCACGTCAGCTACGTCGCCGCGGCTTCCATCATCGGCGTGAGCGTCATCGGAAAGACCTTCCTGAGCAGCGACGGCGTCCACCAACGCCAAGCAGCGATTCTCGTTGGGACGGGTGTGATTCCGATTTCGGCGTTGGCGTGGAAACTGTTCTGGGACCCATCGCTGCCAATCGACCCGGTTCCGCTGTCACTCGGCGTCAGCGCTGGCATCATCCTGTGGGCGCTGTATCGGTACCGCCTCTTCGACGTGACGCCCATCGCCCGGGATGCCATCATCTCCGAGATGCGTGATGCCGTCGTCGTCCTCGACGACCACCACAGGGTCGTCGAATCGAACGGGTCCGCGGCGTCGGTCCTCGAACACCCCGCAGCCGAGTGCATCGGCCAACCCGTCCTCGACGTCATCAAGAGCCCCGACGTGGTCCAAAAGGTCCTCGACGGGCGTGACCGACTCGAAGCCGCGGTCGGCGAC
The DNA here is from genome assembly GCF_000336955.1 of Haloferax larsenii JCM 13917. GTDB lineage: Archaea > Halobacteriota > Halobacteria > Halobacteriales > Haloferacaceae > Haloferax > Haloferax larsenii. The sequence continues at coordinate 40,174 of NZ_AOLI01000008.1, forward strand.
GGGACAGACAAGCGCTACTTCGAGATTCGCTCCGGGGCGGTGAGCGAACAGTCGCAAAACCGGGCGAAGCTTCTCGTCTTCCACGACGTGACCGAACGGCGGCAGACCGAAGAGGAGTTCCGCGCGCTCATCGAGAACTCGCGGGACATCATCACGGTTCTCGACGAGGATGGTGTTCGGCAGTACACGAGCCCGTCTATGGAAGACGTCCTCGGATTCTGTCCGGAGTCACTCGTCGGTGAGCCTGTGTTCTCTCTGGTCCATCCCGACGACCGAGAGCACGTCCGAGAGGACTTCGAACAAGTAATGGAGGGCGACTCACCCGTCCGTTCCGAGTTCCGTATTCGCCACAAAAACGGCACGTGGCGACGGTTCGAGACGGTCGGCGTCAACCTCCTCGACGACCCCTCGGTCAACGGAATCGTTCTCAACTCGCGTGACGTGACGAACCGGTATCGGTACGAACAGCGTCTCCGCGTGCTCAACCGTGTGCTTCGCCACGACCTGCGGAACGACATGAACGTCATCCTCGGCCACGCCGACTTGCTGCTCGACGAGCGCATCCCCGCCGAGTCGAAAGACCACGCCCGCACGATAAAGCGAAAGGCGTCGTCACTGGTCGAACTCGGCGAGCAGACGCGGCACATCGACACGACGCTCGACCGTGGAACCGCTGAACTCGAACAAGTCGAGGTCATCCAACGAATCGAGAAGGAACTCGACGGCATCGACGCCAACTATCCGCGGGCAATCGTACATCGGGACCTCCCCGACGAGCAGTGGGTCTACGCCGACGACCTCATCGAGTCGGCCATCAAGAACCTCATCGACAACGCCATCGAACACAACGATAGGGTGCTCCCGGAAGTGAGTGTCTCCGTCGAGCCGGCAGCGCCATCGGACGACTTCGTCGAGATTCACATCGAAGACAACGGCCCAGGGATTCCCGACGCCGAACTCTCGGTGCTCGAATCGGGAATCGAGACGCCGCTTCAGCACATCAGCGGCCTCGGCCTGTGGCTCGTTCGCTGGATCGTCGACCGGTCTCACGGGCGACTCAGGTTCGTCGAGAACGAACCCAGAGGCACTGTCGCCATCGTCAGCCTCCGGAGCGTCGACGGGAAGGCGACGGTACGGGAAACGGCGTCGGTCGAGTCTGATTAGTGAACTACCCCACCCTACCGCTCGCCTAACGGCTCGCGCTTGAGGGTGGGGCTTCCTGTTTCCACGACGCGCTTTGCAGACACCGAGGTATCCACAGGGAGCGCAGTCTCCACAGGCGTTAACGAGAGCGAAGCTCTCGTTCGCACATCAGAATCGCTCTGCGATTCTGAGGACGTTGATTCGGAGCGTCCCGCTCCTAACCGCTTTTTGATACCGCGAGAAAAAATATTCCACGCCGCGTTCGCGTCTCTATCCGCCTCGAACCCACACGACGGACACGAGTGTTCGCGCACCCACAGCGGCTTGTCTGTCTTGACACCACAGGACGCACACTCCTTGGTCGTCCCGCGTGGATTGACGGCAACGAAGTGCGTTCCTTCCCGTTCGCACTTGTATTCGAGCATTCGTAGGAACGTTCCCCACGCCGCGCCTGCGCGGTTCCGAGAGTTGCCCGGGAGTTCGACTAACCCCTTCGAGTCAAGGTCTTCGACCGCCACGAGGTCGTACTCGCAGGCGTAGTAGTTCGACAACTTGTGAAGGAAGTCCCGACGCTTTCGCTTGAGGTCGGCGTGTCGTTCGGCCACAACCTGCCGTTGTTTCTCCCAATTCGCAGAGCCATGTTCCTTTCGCGAGAGGTCGCGTTGAGAGCGTTCCAATCGTTCGCGCTCGTCGGACAGGTCAAGGGATTCAACGGCGGTTCCGTCGGTGTCGTGGGCGTACTTGAGAATCCCCACGTCGATGCCGACGCACTTCTCGGGATTCTCCGGTTTCTCCGGCGGGTCGTCGGGAGTCTCGACGCCGAGGATGGCGAACCACTTCCCAGTCGGTTCGCGTTTGACCGTGACGGTCTTGATTTCGGCGTCGTCGGGAAGGTCGCGGTGGAATGTGAGTGGGATTTCTCCGAGTTTCGAGAGCCACAGTCGGGTCTGGCCACTCGTGTTCTTGAGCTTGAAGCCAGATTGACTGTAGGTGAAACTGCGGTACTCGCCCGGTGCTTTCCACTTGAGCGTCCCGACGCGGTAGCCGTTCTCTTTGCGTCCGCGAAGCGTCGAGAGGTTGTCGTACAGCCTTTGAACGACTTTCTGAAGAACCTTCGAGTGAACGTTTTTCAGGTCGTTCCACCACTTCTTGAGGCTCGGCAGGAGTCTCTGTTCGCTGTATGCCGAGGTGTCGTCGTTCCGATTAAGTCGGTGCAGGAAGTGGTTGTAGACTTGTCTACAGGTATCGACAGTCCACGCTAATTGTTCTTCGAGAGCGTCGGACGGTCGAAGTCGATACCTGTAGTTGTAGTTCACGAGCGTTCTTCAATGAGGTCGTCAAGTTTTCCGCGAACGAACGATGAGAGGTTGAGGTGGTTCTCCTCGACCCACTCGGCTTGGTCTTCGCGGATGGTGATGTTCTTCCGTCTCACTACATACACACTATGCGCATCTGTACGCATAATTGTTGCGATTGCGTGGGCCTGTGTGCCGAGCGACGAACGTGTTTGCTACTCGTGCGGCGTTGACGAGACGCTTGCGTCTCGTCCGCACACAAGAGCAGGGCTCTTGTGAACGCTGTATCCTCTCCCTACTCACTCGCTTCGCTCGTTCGTTGAGGAAGGGGCCTTAGCGCCTCAATTCAGGTAAAAAACCGGGGTCCCTAGAGACGCGGTGTCAGCGGTTCCGAGCCAGTTGCCCCGCGATACGGTACGCGCCATCGGCCGCAGCGAGGTCGGGACGCTCCGCGGTGGTCGCGTCGATATCACGACCCAGTTCCTCGCTCAGGCGCGTCTCGAACTCTTCGACGAGGCCGGGGATACACGTCATCCCGCCCGTGAGGACGATTGGGCGAGAGAGCGCGAGTTGGTACGGCTTCATGTGGGTGTTGGCGAGTTCGGACAGGAAGTTGTTGGCGAGTTCGTCGACCACCTGGTCGAGGTAGTCGTCGAGCGGCTCCATGACACTCCGTTCGATGGTGAACTCGTGGGAGCCTCCACCGGGCTGTTGGATGATGTCGGTGAACGCCTCGAACGAGTTGAAGTCGGCGTGTTCTTCTTTGTACTCCCGTGCCGTGGTGCGGTCGATGTTGACGCGACCTTGCGTCTCTTCTTCGACCGCATTCGCGATTTGGCGGTCGACCTCGTTTCCGGTCGCCGCCCCGGAGACGAAGGGAGACAGCTGTTCGCCGTGACGGTACGCGCACGCTTCCAGGTTGGTCGAACCCAGGTTGACGGAGATGAAGATTTCGTCGACCGCTTCGAGGTCATCGCCCATCGCGGGGATGGCCCCACAGAGCGATTCGGGGAAGCTTCGGACGAGCGCACCACCGATGCTACTCCCCTCGATGACGTCGTTGAGGTTCGAGAGGCCGCGCGCGTTGTCGATAGTCGGAATCGCGTACACGACCGCGCTGTCTTCTGGGAGGTCCCGACTGCGACAGAGTTCTTCGAAGAACTGCTTCGTGAGTTCCGCCCGGTCGGCGTCCTCTGGGAGTCCAGACCGGAGCATGAACTGGACGCGGTCTGGGTACTGCCGTGCTGCCTCCTCGCCGTACAGGACGCGCTCGTCGCCGGTGAGCGCATCCTCGTACGTCGCGAGACAGGTGAGTGTCCGAACTGTCTCGACTTCCCCGTCTTCGTCGGGGTAGGCGAGCACAGTTCGCGTGCTTCCAAGTTTCACACCGATTGGGACCGGTCCCGATTCGGTGTCGAATGCATCAGATTGTTCGGATTCCTCTGGCATACGTTATCACCCAGACGCAACTGTCAAAGATGTATCGGTGAGCCGAAAAATGATAGATTGCTATCTATTTGGACGAGGGAATACACTGGGCCCGGTCCAGTAACTCAGACCATCGACGCGAGCCGTGCGACGTACACCAGGCTGAGAAGGTGGTCGTCGACGTCGAGTTCAGTGGGGTCTTCGACCTCCGCAGAGAACCCAAGGAGGTAGTCACGGAGCCGTTCTTCGACGTCGTCGGTGAGCCAGCCGACAGTCTGGTAGTACTGCAACGCGTCCATCGCGCGCTTGAACCCACCTTTGAGAACGAGGAACTCCAGCCAGTCGAAGACGACGCGCTCTGCGCCGTATTTGTCTGGCAGGGACTTCAGGTAGGGTTTCGTGACGCTGTCGTCTTCCCCACGCGATTGGTGGAGAAGCAGTTGTTCGAGTTGACTCGAACGGAGTGCCTCCGACGCCGGTCGTCGACCCTTGTCGAAGAGCGGATTGTCGAATCGGAATGGGCTACGGTCGTCTAGGTGGCCGTCGCTCCGATTACGGGAGCGTTGCGTGTCACGGGCGATGCGTCGGAGTTCGTGGGCGTCGTAGTCGTCCGGGTCCAGATACATAGATTACCTCGTACGGCGACGGTACGACCCCCCAAGTCCCCCGACTTGGGTTGGAAGGCGCAGCGCGCCGTCCGTGATGTCACACGCGTTCGTCGTACCGTGTCGTTTACCCGATTCGAAGGCGGCGATATAAAATTACCCAATCTGATATCAATTATGATAGTGGGGGTAGAAATTCTTTTCTGAATGACAGTCTTCGAGAGACGGAAAACGAGAGCACTCTGGTCTCCATGCCCCTCTATATGTCCACGACCTCGTCAGTACGCGCGAGTACCGCGTCGCTAACCCGTGAACTGACATGAAAATGAGCGTTCGGGTGCCCGGTCGGTACCTTACAGCGTCTGGTCGCCAGTCTTGGCGCTTCGGACTCGAAGGTCTCCCGTCTTCCCGTCGAGTTCGAGTGAGCGCCCGTGTGAGCCACCGACATCTTCCGCGACGATGTCGATACCGTGTTTTTCCAATGTTTTTCGTGCCGCTTCGACATTTCGCTCTCCAATCGACTTCCCGCCGTTACTCGACTCGAAGTCGAACATCGCGCTTCCTCCTGCGAGTTTGGCGACGATACGAGATGTGTCGGCACCTTCGTCTCGCATCTCGGCCAGAAGTGCCTCGATACCCGTGTCGGCGAACTTCGCCGGGTCGCCATCAGGGTCTGCTTCCGGAAGCATCGCGTGTGCGAGTCCGGAAACGCCCGCCTCCGCGTCATAAAGGGCGACGCCGATACAGGAACCGAGGCCGCTCGTGGTCAACGTATTACCGTCGGTACCAAAGGCGTAATCCGCGATTCCCACTTTGATTCGGGCTGAGTGGGTGGACGTCGTGTCCGTGGTGTATACTTGCATAACTTGGGGTGCCTCCGCGGCAGTTCAGACCGCGGGTGAGAGTTGTTCGAGCGCCTTCCTGAGCTCTTCCTCGTTCGGAAGCGCGTAGATATCGCAGGTGAACTCGTCGTCGTCCGTTCGGATGGTCGAATCGATGAGGAACGCATACTCCTGTGACTGAGCGAGTTCGGTCGCCAGCGGGTCGACGATGGCCGAACCGATGTCGTGGACGTGCTTCGGGGGCGAGATGTCTATCGTCGTCCCCAGCGTGTTCGCCCACCCGTCGAGGAAGCCTGACGTCACGATGTTCCCGATCTCTTGGATTGCACTCTGTCGCATCGCTTCGTCGCCTTCCATGCCCGGGAGAAGCGAACTTGCGATGTTATCGGCAGAGGGTTCGTCGAACAGGATGGCGATGTAGCCGCTGGGCGTTCCGAAGAACTCCAAGACGACACCACGGCGGACTGAGTCCGTCAACGACATCGGGACACCCTCGATTGGGACGAAGCTCATCCGACTCACCTCGACAGTCGTGTCGATGCCAGTCATCGCGGTGATGTCGGCCGACGCTTGGTCTGCACCGTCGGCGATCATATCGGAGAACGCAGCGAACGACTGGACTGGCAGCGCACCGTGCTGTCCGCTGGCATCGACGATGGTTTCGATGGAGTCAGGCGACGGGACCATGTAGAGGTCGAACTCGATTGCGTCGTCGGCGGCTTCGAGTTGGTTTCGGAACACGAGGATGTGTTCGTTGTCGCTTTCGTGTTCGAAGCCGTCGGATTCGAGGTTTTCGAGCGGACCGTCGCTGTCGTCGTCGACGTACGTGGGCGTCGTGATGTCGATAGTCGTATCGAGGTAGTCGGCCCACCCGTCGATGAACCCGCCGAGCATGATGTTTGCGACCTCTTTCAGACTGCTGGTCGCGAGTTCGGTCCCGGTCTCGGCACCGTCCATCCCGGGCATCAGCGCGTCGACGAGACGCTCGGCTGATTCGGGGGAGAACGCCAACACGGTTCGACCATCCAATCCACCGCTGAAGCCGATGTGAACGCTCACGAGGTCGCGTTCGGCGAACTCCTGTTCGACGTCCGTCTTCGTTCCAAGTTCGACCTTGGTAACGTTGACGTACGTGTCGATACCGGCGAGCGTCGTCAACGAGCCAGCGGCTTTTTCAGCGCCCGAGTGGGCCAGACGACTAAACGTTCGAAGCGAACGTACGTCGAGATTCATGCCTCAGCCTGAATGACGTCTGCGATAGCCTGGAGCACGTTCGGCTTCTGGAACGGTTTGGTGATGTACCCATCAGCACCCGCCTCGACGGCTTCGCGCATCTTCTCTTCTTGTCCAACCGACGTACACATGATCACCGACGCGTTCGAGTCCAGAGACTTGATTTCGGAAGTCGCTTCGATGCCGTTACGAATCGGCATGACGACGTCCATCGTGACGACGTCGGGTTCGAGTTCACGGTAGAGTTCGACCGCCTCGACGCCGTTTTCGGCCTCGCCGACGACTTCGTGTTCGCCCTCAAGAAGCTGTTTCAGGAGGTTCCGCATGAACGCAGAGTCGTCCACGACCAGTACCTTGCTTGCCATACCTCCATTTTTCCGAAAATCACACCATAAACCCTTCCACCCCATTATCATCCCTGATACGAAACGCGGGGATTGAGTCGGCGACATCCCTCTCGTCGGGCGATTTACAGGTGTCAACTGTCACCGCCGAGTGAGACGGGAGCGAGGTTGTCAGGGAGGGAACGACGCGCCAGATTCGTCGACGGCGTCGAGGAGGTCTCCGATAGAGTCAGTTCGCTTGAGTCCGTTCGCAGCAGCGAGGGCTTCGATTGCTCGCCCGGGGTACGTCACCTGCACCTCCGAGGCGAGAAGGAGGATACCGAGTACTTCGTCTAGTGGTGTACTGTCGTCGCCAACAACTTCGGCGTACCACAACAAGAGAGACCTGAACACATCAGTCACCTCGTTCGAAACAGATTCGTGTTGTTCGACCGACCCGTCGACGAGCGCAGTTACGGCGAATGCGTGGTCGGCGTTGGCCGCACCGACTCGCTCGGCGATTAGCTTGCGCGCGACGATTGCTCGCTTGCGCGGGTCCTTTGGCAGCTTAATTGTCGGTTTACGCTGCTCGCCCGCGACAGGTGCAGCGTCGTCAGTCTCGGGTTCGTCTTCCGGGTGGTCACCCTCGGTATCACGGTCGGGCGCTGCGTCCGAGTCAGACTCCGTCTCCGATTCGAGTTCGGCGGGGTCTGGCGCTGTAGCGTCCCCAGTGGCGATGACGTATCTCCCAGATTCGAGCCGAGCAACCCGCTCGTCGCGGTCGATATCCAACTCTTCCGCGGCGACGACTCCTTGCTCGCGTGGGTGTCTTTGCGGACGCTCGTCGTCGGCCATCGGTGGAATGACGATGCGGCGAAATATAATCCCATCGCCACACCCGACGAGACCCAGTACTGGTACTGAGAATCTGCCAACTCAGTAACCAACACATTGACAAGCCGTGCGTACCGATAAAATTCTATCTATGGAGTCTGACAGGACCCTCTCTGCACTGGGAAACGAGTACAACCCTGATATCCTCCGGGCAGCCGACGAGCCGCACTCGGCACAAGAGTTCAGTGAAATGCTCGACATTCCTATCGCGACGTGCTACCGTCGCATCGAGGAACTAACGGCAGCGGGGCTACTCGAACTCCACGACAGGGTTCTCTCTGACGAGCACCGGCGTACGAACGTCTACCGGCGGGAAGTCGACGAGATTGTGGTCAGATTCGAAGGGGACGACTACACTGTGAGCGTCACCGAGCGGCCCGAAGTGAAGAACAAGCTCGACGACGTCTGGCGGAAGATTACGCAGGACTAACTCACTTTTTTGACTCCGTATTCGGGTGGCCGTTGCGGACGTCTCAGTAGTCCGCCCGTGTGAGAGTCCGTCGCACGTACCTGTCGTGATAGTGGTACGCACACAATCATACGTGCGTGCGTGCGCGAAGAATTAGGATATTAGGCTCATACAAAATTCTGATATCAGTTCTGATATTGTGGTCCGTACCGTTATGTACCACCTGCCCAAGTGATTGGACGAAGGTCATCCCTCTCTTGCGAGAGGGGGACCGCCCACGACAACCCATGTTCGAAAATATCACTGAAGACCGGGGTCAGGTCGGTATCGGGACCCTCATCGTCTTCATCGCGATGGTTTTGGTCGCCGCAATCGCGGCGGGTGTCCTCGTGAACACGGCTGGCTTCTTGCAAGCCACCGCCGAGGACGCCGGACAGCAATCTGTGAACAAGGTCACCAACCGCGTTGACGTCGTCAGCGTTCACGGTGTCGTCAACGCGACTTCGTCGCCGTCGACGGTCGACAACGTGAACCTGACCGTCCGCCTGGCGGCCGGTTCCGGTTCTGTTTCACTGAACAATACGAGTATCAAGTACCTCAGCGCCGACACGGCGACGACGCTGACTAACAACAACTCTGTCACGGCAGACAACATCGACTGGGCGAATTCCTCGCCGAACGAGTTCGCCGTCCGCAAGATTGCCGACGACGACACCTCGTTCCCGATTCTCAACGGTCAGGCTGACCGCTTCGAGGTCGTCATCAACACGTCCGTCGTCGAGGGGACCTCGAAGAACGGTCTCCAGACTGGCGAATCCGTCACGCTCGAAATCACGTCCCGCAACGGCGGAACGTCGCAAGTCATCCTGACCATGCCGCAGCAGCTGGCTGGTAAGTCTGACGGCGACCCAGTTGCACTCTAAGGAGAACTAATGTTCGAAAATATTACTAACGACAAGCGCGGTCAGGTCGGTATCGGTACGCTCATCGTCTTCATCGCGATGGTCCTCGTTGCGGCTATCGCAGCCGGTGTGCTCGTCAACACTGCGGGCTTCCTGCAGGCAACTGCTGAAGACGCCGGGCAAGAGTCCGTCGACAAGGTCACGAACCGCGTCGAAGTGCTCAACAGCCACGGTGTGGTCGGTAACAACAGTACGATCAAGTACATCAACATGTCCGTTCGCCTGGCTGCCGGTTCCAGCAGCGTCGACATGAACGAGACCTCGATCAAGTACCTCAGTGGTTCCGAGGTCCAGCAGTTGACCAACAACTCTGCATCTGGAACCGCGGACGGTACGCAGTTCGCTCTCAACGAGATCACCGACGACGACAACTCGTTCGGTGTCCTCAACAGCATGAGTGACCGCTACGAAGTCGTCATCAACGCTGGCGCTATCGAAGCAGAGACGCCAGCTGACGACAACGACGGTCTCGAAACGGGCGAGACGGTCCGCCTCGAAATTACCTCGCGCACTGGCGGCACCACCACGGTCATCCTGACCATGCCGCAGCAGCTGGCTGGCAAGGCTTCCGACAAGCCGGTCAAGCTCTAAGCGCGACTAACGAACTTCCGTTCGAACTTTTCCTATTTTCACACCAATTAGCGGCAGCACTCGGTAGTACGCTGAACTATGCTGGTTCGGTGGCAGAGCTCAGTGAGGAACACACACGAGTGCTATAGCCCGCGAGTGAATCAGCGCCGCTTCTCACCGACAGACGAGTTTCCCCTGACACATCCCGGTAGCGAGTCACGCTGAGCAATAGCTGTCACTGTCGGGGCGCGGGGATACAAAAAATAAGTCGCTACGTTATTCGGTCTCTTCGCCGAACCACGGCGGGGACTCCCCGACCATCGAGAAGCCTGCCGCCTGCTCGTAGACTTTGATTCCACCCTGTGCAATTTCGAGGGGGAACATCGAGTTTTTGATGCTCTGTTTACGCATCTTCGCGACCCAGATGTACCGGTTGCTCGTCGCACCAGCCGGGCTCTGGATGAGGTAGATGTTCCCGTCGGTGAGGAAGTTTTCGAGACCGATGTCCGTCTCCGGGAAGATGGCTGATTGCTCGGTGGTCAGAAGCGACGTGAGGCCGCTGTCCTTCAGGATGTCGATGAACTTCAGGAGGTATTGGCGCTGGTCCTTCTCGTCCTCGAAGAAGAGCTGGAACATCGTAAGCGAGTCGAGCACGAGCCGGTCGTAGTTGGTGTCTCTCAGGTCGTCGAGAATCCGGTCGAGTGTCGAGGAGAAGTCGCCGTCTCGGAGGAGTGCGTGCTTGTCGTAGACGGTGATTCGTCCCGACTCAACGTACTCCTGCCAGCGGTCGAAGCCGATGGATTCAGCCGCCTGCTGGATGTCGTCTTCCGTCTCTTCGAACGTCAGGTAGATACCTCCCTCGTCGAACTGGTCGACGCCGTTATACAGGTACTGCAGCCCCAGGATACTCTTTCCCGTCCCGGGGTTGCCGCTGATGAGTACCGCGGCATTCTTCACGATCCCGCCGTTCAGGATGGAGTCGAGTCCTTCAACACCGGTTTTGACTAGTTCTGTCATGGTTGTGTTATGGCGAGTGCTGGTTGTCGAACGACCATCCGTTCCGACGCCGGATAATTCTTCTCACCGTTCGTTTGGTCGCCGCAGGATTTATTACAAATCCACTGAGACAGAAATACACAAGTAGAAAATATCTCGACTGATAACGGGACGGGAACTTTCTTGTACCAACTCACGTAGGTTGGACTAATGTTACCTGCTCCCCCGAGTGTGTCGGACCGTCCCGGCCTGTCCGACGACCGGAAGGGTGACAGCTCCCTGCTGGTGCGGGTCACCCAGCCCCCAACGCGGAGGTGCGGCAACCATCACAATCGAGTGGATGGACGACGAAGACGAGGCAGACGCCGGGGACCAAACGGACACCGAGGAGGAAACTATGTCATCAGATGATGGACTTGGATTTGAGGACGATATAGACGATCTCTCCGACGAGTTTGGTGACTTCGGCGACGACCTCGACGACGGATTCGAAGACGACGAATTCGGCGGATTCGACGACGGAAACAACGAGGAAATCGCAGAGCTCGAGGATCGAATCGGCGAACTCGAGAACGAAGTTAGCGCCATCTCGTCCGGGATGAACACGGTTCGCGAAGAGAACAAACAAATCGGCGAGACCGTCGAGGAGCTAGACGATACCATTCGGAAGCTTCTCGACATCTATGAGATGGTCACTCGCGGAATCAACCCGTTTGTCGACGACGCCCGAGAGATGGGCGGACTCGACGCGGGCGGAGCCTTCGGGCTGTTCGAAGGCGAAGAAGAAGACGACGAGCACCTCGACCCCGAGGTTGCGAGTGCCGACGCCGAGACGTTCTTCGACGACGACTTCGGCGAACTCGATGCGGAAGCCGAAGCAGAAGAAGCCGAACGGGCTGCCGAAGACGAACTGGCAGAATCCGAGCGGATGAGCCCGGCAGAGGCGCTCGAAGACGATGCGATGGGCGGCGGACTGCCCGAGGAAGACGAAGAGGAAGAAGACGATGCCGGCGGCGGCGGTGCGGGCGGCGCAAGCTTCGACGACCTCAAAGAGCAGTACGAAGAGGAAGGCGGTTGGGACGAAGAAGAGGAAGAAGCCCTTGAGGAAGAAGCGTTCGAGGAAGAGGCGGAAGAAGACGAACTCGACGTTGCGGACGAACCGGAACTCGACGAAGTCGAAGACGACTCCCCCGAAGCGGATGTCGTCGAAGAAGTCGACGAGGAACCCGAAGAAGAAGCAGAACTCGTCGACGAGGAACTCGTTCCCGAACCGGAAGACGAGGTGGAAGAGACGGACGCAGAGTCCGACGACGACGCCGACGACATCGGCGACGTCAAGAAGACGCTCGACGAGCTGGAAGCGGAGTACGCCTCCGCTGCGATGGCGAAAGAGGAACTCAATTCCGAGCCGGAACCAGAACCGGAGCCGGAGTCTACGGCTGCCGACGTGGCAGCGTCCGATGCCTACTTGACCCGTCTGCCAGCGAACTACGTCTCGGAAGTACTCGTCCTCGAATGGGTCGAGACGCTCGTCGAATCAGGTGGCGCACTCGGTGCGTCGCGCGCGCTCCGCCAGTACAGGGAGCAGGACTGGATTTCGCGCGCCGTCGAGAACGAACTCAACACCCACGTCGCCCAACTCGCGGCGTCCATCGACGACGTCGAAGAGACCGACCTTCACATCGAGGACCACCAGACGAGTCTCGCCTACATCAGCCGGCTTGCCGACGACGGCCCAGACAGACAGCTGTTCGAAGAGTTGGTTGCCTACGGAGGGGGTCTGGATGGGATTCGGTGTTAGTGGCTCGACGGCGATTATCTTCCTCGGCGTCCTCATCGCCACGGGGACCCTCTACACGGCGACGTCAAACGCCGCAGAGAACGTCCTCGACGCGCAGGACGCCGAATCTGAGCGCGCCCTTGAGCGGACGAACACTGAGATTACCATCGTAAACGCGACGTACAACTCGACGAGCGACGTGCTCTCGGTCAACGTCACGAACACCGGAGCCACGACGCTGGAGGTCGACGAGACGACGTTACTCGTCGACAACGAGTACACGGCCCCCGGGAGTACCAGTGTCGACGGGGATACGACGACGAACCTGTGGTACGCCGGGCAGAACCTGACGATGAACTACACGACCACGACGACTCCCTCTCGCGTGAAAGTCGTCACCAGTACTGGCGTGGCCGTGACGAACGAAACGGTGGTGGTGAGCTAGATGGCAGACATCTCCGTGCCGAGTCTCATCCTGTTCATCGCCAGTATCGTCGTCGCCGCCGGTGTTGCCGGTGTCCTTATCGACACTGTCACCGGTATCAGCAGCTCGCTCGACGAGCGCGGCGGCGACGTGAGCAGCGACATCAGAACCGACATCGAAGTCATCAGCGACCCGGAAGGCGGTGGTCTCTACGACGACGGGAACGACAACCTCTCCGTGTACGTCAAGAACACCGGTGTCCGGTCGCTCCCCGCGACCAGCGAAGGTTTCGACGTCATCGTAGACTCAGAGTACCAAACCGACGTCACTGTCACGGTCGTCGATGGAGCCGAGTGGCGTCCGAGCAACGTAGTGCGAGTCGACATCGGCGTCGCACTCAACTCGGGCGACCACCGTCTGAAACTCATCGTCGACGGTGACGAGGAGGTGTTTGAATTCCGAACATGAGCAGTAATCAATTCTCTCTCGGACTGAACGAGCACGACCGTCTCGAAAAGGAACTCGGCGGCGGCATTCCAAGCGGCGCTATCGTCCTCATCGAAGGCGACTACGGTGCCGGAAAGAGCGTGCTGTCGCAACGATTTAGCTACGGCTTCTGCGAAGAGGACGCCATCGTGACGCTCGTCTCTACTGAGTTGGGTGTCAGAGGGTTCCTCGACCAGATGCACTCGCTGTCGTACGACATCGTCAAACACCTGCTGAACGAACAAATCGTGTTCCTGCAGGCAGAAATCGACAGCGGCGGGACGCTCTCCGGCAAGAGCGACAAGGAGCGAAAGCAGTTGCTCCGCCGGCTGATGGATGCAGAGACGATGTGGGAAGCGGACGTCATCATCATCGACACGTTCGATGCGATTCTCCGCAACGACCCGCAGTTCGAAGCGCTCGTCCGTCAGAACGAAGAGCGACAGGCAGCCCTCGAAATCATCTCCTTCTTCCGGGAGCTGACGACGAAGGGCAAAACCATCATCCTGACCGTCGACCCCTCGTCGGTCGACGACAGTTCAATCGGCCCGTTCCGGTCGATTGCCGACGTCTACTTCGAACTCGAAATGGTCGAGGTCGGAAACGACGTTCGCCGGAACATCTTCGTGAAGCGCTTTGCGGGGATGGGTCAACAGGTCGGTGACCGCGTTGGTTTCTCCGTCCGCTCTGGAATCGGCATCGTCATCGAATCGAGGAGTGTTGCATAAATGGCGACTGAACACGGCTCCGCCAAACTCTCGGACGACCTCAAGCGGCTGGCGATGCAGTGGCCGCACCTGCGGGACCACCTGAAGCGGTTCCGCCAGATTACGGGTGAGTTCCCCATGCTCGTCGATGAGCCGGGAGACTACGAGTCGCGGCGCCCCAACATCATCTACCACCTCGGTGGGCCCGTGTTCTGCCAGATATACGGCAACTTCGGGGAGACGACGAAGTACTACACCATCGAACCGGAGATGGAGGACGACGAACTCGAACTCTTCAACCGGGTCAAAGACAAGCTCCTCGAACGGAGTGTGTCGAAGCCAGCACCCGAAGAGAACGCAGACTACGAGGAGCGAATCGACGAACTCCTCGAAGAAATCGTCCACATCGAGGGCGAAGACCGTGGCCCGCTCGGGTCGGTCGCCAAGCGCCTTGACGTCGGTGGCATCGAAGTCACCCAGCACGTCTACGACAAGATACGATACCGCCTCGTCCGCGACATCGTCGGGCTTGGCCCGCTCGAACCCATCATGCGCGACCCGGAGAACGAGGACATTCACGTTATCGGACCCCGCCAGGTCGACGTCGACCACGGGACCTTCGGGTTGCTCGAAACGAGCGTCGAGTTCGACAACGAAGAGCAGTTCGACAACTGGCTTCGCAACATGGGTGAACGGATGGGTGACCCCGTCTCCGACGCCCACCCCATCGTCGACTCGACGCTACCGGACGGGTCGCGTATCAACATCATTTACTCCGACGACGTGTCGCTGAAAGGCTCGTCGCTCACCATCCGTCAGGGTGACGACATCCCGCTTTCGGTCTTCCAGATTGCGAAGTGGGGGACGCTGTCGCCCGAACTCGCGGCGTATCTCTGGATTGCACTAGAGAACGAGCGCACGATATTCGTGGTCGGCGAGACGGCGTCGGGGAAGACGACGACGCTCAACGCCATCCTCTCGTTCATCCCGCAAGACTCGAAGATATACACGGCGGAGGACACCGCAGAAGTGCTGCCGCCGCACGACACGTGGCAGCAGCTCCTCACGCGTGAGGGGCGCGGTTCGGACTCCGAGGTCGACATGTTCGACCTCGTGGCCGCAGCACTGCGTTCTCGCCCCGACTACATCATCGTGGGGGAGGTTCGTGGTGAGGAAGGTCGGATGGCGTTCCAGGCGGCACAGACCGGTCACCCGGTCATGCTGACGTTCCACGCTTCCGACATCGTCTCGATGATTCAGCGTTTCACCGGAGATCCCATCAACGTCCCCGAGACGTTCATGAGTAACTGTGACATCGCACTCTTCCAGAACCGGGTGAAACGCGGTGACCAGATTCTGCGCCGTGTGACGAGTGTGCAGGAAATCGAAGGGTACTCCAAGGAGATGGGTGGTGTTGTTACTCGTGAGACGTTCTACTGGGACCCGGTCAACGACGACATCATCTTCCAGGGGATGAACAACTCCTTCATCATGGAACAGAAGGTTGCGACGCTCCTGGGATACGACGACACGCGGAAAATCTACGACGACATCAAGTTCCGGGCGGAACTCATCCGTCGGGCGATTCAGGAGAACGTCCTCGGGTACCACGAAGTGAACGAACTCATCGAGGACTTCCAGCGCGACGGCGTGGAAGGTCTCCCATTCGACATGGCGAGGGTGTAACGATATGGCAGAGGAGATGGGCGCAACGGTGCAGGCGATTCAGGTCCGCGACTTCGTTCGCGACATCATCGAGTCGTACGAAAAGATGCCGATGGAGCTTCCTCGGTACATGCTTTTCGTCCTCGGGCCTGCCGTGCTGTTCTTCCTCCTCTCTCTCGTCGGAGCGATTGCACTACCGCTTCCCATCCTGGTTCGGATTCCAATCTTCCTCCTCGGCGGGCTGTTGCTCGGGGCTGCGGTGCTTTACCCGCGACTCCTCGTCGAGCAGACCCGCCGCGGGCTCGAAAACCAACTGCACCTGCTCATCACCCACATGACGGTGCTGTCGACGACCAACATCGACCGCGTGGCCGTCTTCCGGACGCTGGCGCACGAAGAGGAGTACGGTGAATTGGCGACCGAGATGAATCGCATCGTCCAACTCGTCGACGCGTGGAACCAGTCGCTCGACGACGCGTGTCAACGGCGGGCGCGCGAAGTGCCGTCGAAGCCGCTTGCGGACTTCCTCGACCGGCTGGCGTACTCCATCAACGCCGGGCAGAGTATCGACGACTTCCTGCTCGGTGAGCAGAACGCGATGATTCAGAAGTACATCACGGTCTACGAGAGTGCACTCGGGAACCTGGAGGTCATGAAGGACCTGTACCTCTCGATGATTCTCTCGATGACCTTCGCTATCATCAATGCCATCGTGCTTCCCATCCTCACCGGGACGGACGCGACGATGACCATCGGTGCGGTCATCGTGCTCTTCGTCTTCGTTCAGTTGGGCTTCTACTTCGTCATTCGGACGATGTCGCCGTACGACCCACTGTGGTACCAGCAAGGCGAGTACCGGACCAAAGCGGACCGGCAGATAGACATCACGCTCTACGGGGCAGTCGGCCTCTCTATCGTGATGGTGCTCGTCCTCGCGTTAGGGACGTTCAACCTGACCGTGGTCGGTGAAATCATCCGCCCAATCATGCTCGACCTCCCGATTCCGCTCCTCATTTCGACGCCGCTGACGCCGCTTGCAGTCCCCGGCATCGTCGCTCGGCGACACGAGAAGAAGATTCACGAACGCGACGAGGAGTACCCGGGATTCATCCGCGCGCTCGGTGCATCCGAGACGGCGAAGCAGAGCACGACGACGGACGTGCTGGAGACGCTCAAAAACAAAGACTTCGGCGTTCTCACGCGGGAAATCGACCGGCTGTACACTCGGCTCCGGATGCGTCTCGACCCCGACCTGTCGTGGTTCTTCTTCACCGCCGAGTCGAGTTCGTACCTCATCCAGAAGTTCAGTGAGATGTACAACGCCGGTCGGTCGATGGGTGGGAAGCCGAAGCAACTCGGTGAGCTTATCAGCCGGAACATGGCGGAGGTCATCAAACTCCGTCGGCAGCGCAAACAGTCGACGGTCACCCTCATCGGTGTCCTCTACGGCATCACCGCGTCTGCGTCGTTCGCGTTCTTCATCGGACTCGAAGTCGTCGAGATTCTCGCGTCGTTCTCGACGCAGATGAACCTCGACAGCCTCCAGTTCGGGACGCTCATCTACGCAGGCGTCTACGACGTCCCGTTCATCGAGTACATGCTTACGCTTATCATCCTGTTCAACGCACTCCTCTCGTCGTTGATGATACGGATGGTTGACGGTGGTCACAAAGCGAACGCGTACCTCCACTTCGTGATGCTGGTTTGGGTGGGTTCGCTGATGGCCGTTGCGACGTCGTCGCTCGCAGGAGCTCTGATCAGTGTATGACGGACAAACAAAGGCAGGCAGGACAGTCTAACTCGGGCGAATCGGACGATAAAATGGTCCAAAGTGCGCGTTCTCGCGCGCCAGAAGGTGGCGACGTCGCGAAGAGCGACCTCCTTCAAGCGTACCGGCGGCAGAAGTCGGAACCCGAGAACGACGAGCAGAACAAGGAACAAAAGAATCGAAAGAAGCCCAAGCGAACGTCGAGCGGTGAGTCTATCGTCGTCGACTTCGTCGCGAACTTCGTCGCTGGGGGGAACGCCTCGTTCGAACCGGTCAAAGGCCGGGTGTTGATGAGCGAGCAGCGACTCATCCTTGCGACGTCGGAGGCGAAGACCAACATACCCATCGTCTCGATATTCGACATCGCCGTGGGGCAGGTCCCACAAGAAGTCGAGGAGTTCTTCGACTACACGGTGATGGTCGGCTACACCAACGGTCGACGCCGGGCGACGACCGTCATCGGTGGCGACCGCGACACGATAGAGAAGTTCTCGCTGCTGTTGTTCCGTGCAGTTCTCAACGGGTCGCAAGCGATGGTCAGACATCCCGCCCGTATCGGTGGGCGCGTCCTCGACACCGACCGCAAGCCGACCGGGCTGCACCTGGATTACGAGGCCGTCACCTTCCCGGACGACGACGGGGCACTCACGGAGAACGGAGAGCCGTTCCACATCGACCTCGCGAGCGTCATCTTCTTCGAGGTGTTGGAGCGAACCGTCGAAGACGAGTCACGACTTGTCCTCTCGGTGCAGCACGTCAGGGACGGACAGACCGTCACTTCCGAGATATCACTCAAGTCACGCCGGAAGATGAACATCCTCGGCCGGTATCTCCGGTTGGTCTACCACTGGATCAAATCCGAGGTGCGCAACATCGAACTCACCGAGGAAGGTCTTGAGGTGCTCGTCGGTCTCTACTCGACCGGTGAGATGGCCGCGGAGGTGGACTTCAGCGAACTGCTCGACGTCGACCAGGCCGTTCTCGACGAGAAACTGGAGAAACTCTACGACGAAGACCTCATCGACGACGACACGCTGCCGGCCTCGCTCACGCCGCAAGGTCGGTTTATCGTCAACGAGGAAATCGAAGACGTCAACGTCTGACGGCTTCGAAGCCTGCCTTTTCGGCTCCTGGGTTTCCGTTCTGTCTGTGTCGGGTTTCTGTTCTGTCTGTGTTGGTTTTCAGACTGCGCTGTTTGTGTTGTCTGTGCTGTCCGTGTTCTCTGTCCTGTTCAGTAGAGACGACGAAGGCGTCGTCACTCTCGATACGAAACACGAACACCAGAAACCGATGACCGGGTGAGTGGTTACTGCTCGTTGATGGCGTCAGACGCGATACTGCGGCCACGTGCGTTGAGTTGCACTTCGCGGCGGACTCGAATCTCGTCGACCACGTTGTGGTCGATGAGTCGCTGAAAGAGTTCTTCGACCTCGTCCACGTCGAGGCCGAGGAAGTCCGGAATGTCGAACGGCGAGACACCGGAGTAGAGTGCGGTGAGAACCTGCTTGTCGGTCTCGCTCAGTTCGATGGACGTCTCTGAGAGTTCTTCACCCTCTCGGAGAAGCGTATAGAGGAACGTAATCGCCCGCTCGGACCCGGAGATGTACGTCTGGAGACTCGTCCCCTCGTCGTCCGAGTGTTCGACTTCGATGACGCTTCGAGACTGGTCGATAATCGTCCGCTCGCCGGTCTTGATGTCGCCGATGTCGTCGAGTCGAATCTCGACGAACTTGCCACCGACGGTCGCCATGCTCACTGCTTCTTCTTCGACTTTCAGCCGAGACTTCTCCCACTCGGTGTTTTGAACCACACCACCAGCGACCGCTGGGTGCCGAGCGAGGAACTGCTCTGAGTTCAAAAGCGCCCCGAAGAAGTCCACCTCGAACTCGTCGTAATCGACGGGGGCGAGGAGTAAGACCCCAGAGGGGATGTGGAGGCTGAAGTAGTCCGAGACGGTTGCGATGCGCTGGTTCACGTCGAACCGCCCACCGAGCTTTTCGATTTTCGGGAGGGGTATCGTCCGCTTCCCGCCGGTCCCTGCCAATATTAGTCGTTTATTTGACAGGAGAATCCGGCCGCTCGTCCAGTTCACGTCGTGCATCTCCCGGCCGTCTTTTATCACCTGGAGGAAGCGGCCGCGCGTGTCTCCAAGTTTTTGCTCACCGGGTTTCATCAGTCACCTCTCCTGGTCGTCTCGTGCGCGGTAGATGCGCAAGCGCTTTTCTACCGGTTCGAACTGACCGCGACAGCTGGGTGGAATCGTCTCCGTCATGCCGATGGTCAGGTAGCCGTCCTCTTTGAGTGCCGACCCGAGCGTCTCGAACACTGCACGTTTTGACTCGGCATTGATGTAAATAAAGAGGTTACGACAGACGACCAAATCGAAGGTCCCCGGCGGGTCCTGGCGAATGAGGTCGTGGCGTTTGAACTCCACCATGTCGGTGACGGCGTCGGCGACGCGGAACACGTCGTCGTCGCGTTCGACGTAGCGCTCCCAGTTTCCGATGGGGTCGAGTTGCTCGGCGACGTCGTTCGTCTCCGACGCTCGGTACTCCGCCGCTCTGGCGGCCCGGAGTATCTCACGCTTGATGTCCGTGCCGGTGATTTCGATGCGACGCTCGTCTATCTGGCTGTCGTCGTGAGCGAGCATGCCCAGCGAGTACGCCTCGCGGCCGTCGGAACAGGCGGCGCTCCAGATTTTAATCGGGTCGCGTCTGCTCCCCTTTTTGCTCAAGTCACGGAGCACGTCTCTGAGCGCCTCCCAGACCTCGGGGTTGCGGAAGAAACTCGTGACGTTCACCGAGAGCGCGTCGAGGAGTTCCTGCTGTTCGTCTTCGTCTTCTTGCAACAGTTCGTGGTACTCGTCGTAGTCGTCGACGCGCCGACGCCGCATCCGCGCGGAGATGCGCCGGTCGAGGTACGCGTCGTTGTAGGAACTCGTCTGGAAGTGCAGCGAGTTCTCGACGTACTCCAAGAGCGGTTCGAACGACGGGTCGTCCTCACGTGGAGACGGCATTAGTCCGCTGCCTCCTCGGAACTACCGGGGAGTTCGGTGGGGTCGACTTCGTACATCGCTCGCTTGCCCTCGTCCGGCATCTCCAGCGTGGAGACGTCGAGAATCGGGATGACGTTCCCGTCACCGATTACCGCCGTGCCGGAGAGTCCGTCGACACCCGAAAGCGGCCCTTGGAGAGGCGTCACGACGACTTCCTCTTGCTTCGTCACGCCGTCGCAGTGAAGCGCCACCTGTCTGTCGTCGGGGCGGATTCGGACGACCATCCCGCGGTCGGGGTCGGGAGAGTCGATTTCCAGCGCCTCGCGGAGACGGATGAGCGGGAAGATGGTGTCCTCGTGGACGATGACTTCCGCGCCGTTGACCGTCTGGACGCGGTCGCGGCGGCTGATTTCGTCGATGTACTTGATTGGGACGCCGAACTCGCGGTCGTCGACCTGCACGAACAGGACCTTGATGATAGCGACCGAGACGGGGAGTCGAATCTTGACCGTGCTGCCTTCGCCCGGTTCGCTCTCGACCGACACCGACCCGTCGAGCGATTCGACGGTCGTCTTGACGACGTCCATCCCGACACCGCGGCCGGAGACGTCGGTAATCTCGTCGTTGGTCGACAGTCCGGGGTGGAAGATGTAGTCGAAGACTTCCGAGTCGGGCATCGCGTTCATCTCTTCGCGCGTCTCGACGCCCTCGGAGACGACCTTGTCGCGGACGGCGTCGGCGTCGATACCGCTGCCGTCGTCTTCGACGGTCACGATGACCGTGTCGTGTTGCCGCCGGGCGGAGAGCTTGATGGTCCCCGTTCGTGACTTCCCGTTTGCCTCACGCACGTCCGGTTCTTCGATGCCGTGGTCGACGGCGTTCCGAAGGACGTGCATCAGCGGGTCCGAAATCTCGTCGAGGATGGTGCGGTCGAGTTCGATGTCCTCGCCCTCCACCTTGAACGACACCCGCTTGTCCTGTTCGCGAGCGAGGTCGCGGACGAGACGCGGGAACTTGTCGAACACCTTCTTCAGCGGGATGAGCCGCATGTCCATGACGGTGTTCTGGAGGTTCGAGGATATCTTGTCCAGCTCGTCGAGGGTGTCGAGCGCCGTGTGTTTCTCCTCGTCGATAGCGTTTCGAAGCTTGATTCGACTCGTCACCAGTTGCTCGACGAGTTCGTGGAGTTCGTCGAGTTGGTCGACGTCGACGCGGACGGACTTGACGGCGGATATCGACCGCGTCTCTTCTTTCTTGTCACCGTCGTCGTCGGACTTCTTGGTCTTCGAACCGCTCTTCGTAGAGGAAGACGACGACCCCGACTCGTCGGTGGAACCGCTCTCCGGCGAGTCGCCATCGTCTGCGCTCTCGTCGTCTGCGCCCTCGCCGTCTGCGTCTTCGGACGAGTCGGTCGCGTCCTCTGCTGTCTCGCTCGCGTCTGCGTCCGTGCCTGCCTCGGCTTCGACGTCGATGTCACCGTCGAGAGCCTCTGAAACGTCCGTCGCTTCGATAGCGGAGAGCTTCCAGAGCCCCTGGAAGTCGCTCTCGACGCTCTCCGGCGAGTCGTCGGCGATGAACAGGTCGAATCCGTCGTCGAACTCGCCGTTTTCGATAGCGTCACGCGGGGGATTCATCCCGGCGACGTCGATTTCTTCCGGGATACCGCTGAGGAAGATACCGGCGTCGACGCCAGCCATGTCGCCCGCGTCGAGTTCGATGCGGGCGTGGGTTAGCTGTGTAGCCTCGACAGCATCGACGTCGACGGTTTCGGCGGCGAGTGCGACGAGGTCGACTTCGGTATCGTCGTCGGCTTCGTCAGGTGCCGCCGCGTTCGAGTTTCCCTCCTCAGCTCCCGATTCGACGGCCGCCCGAATCTCGTCGACCGTGTCGGTCGGGTCGATAGTGGACTCGCCGTTTTCTTCGATGTCGTGGAGAATCTCGACGATGAGGTCCATCCCGTCGAAGACGAGGTCCATCCGCTCGGGCGTCACGTCGAGTCGCCCGTGGCGAATCTCGTCGAGGAGGTCCTCGACGGCGTGTGCGACCGTCGCGGCGTTGTCGAAGCCCATCGCGCCGAAGTTCCCCTTCAGCGTGTGGGCCTGCCGGAAGATGTCGTCTATCGCTTCCGTGTCGTCCGGATTCGACTCCAGCGACAGAAGCGAGTTGTTCAGTTGCGTGATGCTCTCTTCGCTTTCCGTGATGAATGCTTGGTAGAGTTCTTCGTCCATGGTCAGGTAGTAAGGCCTCGGAGTGCTTCGTCGGTGATGCGGTCGTCGGGTGCGACAGTGTCGACACACCCTGCCTCGATGGCGCGCTTCGGCATCCCGAAGATAGCTGACGTTTCTTCGTCCTGTGCGACCGTGTGGCCGCCCGCGCGGCTGATGCGGGACATGCCTTCGACACCGTCGCGGCCCATCCCCGTCAGGAGGACGCCCGCGAGTGGCGCGTCGACCACCTCTGCGGCCGACGACATCGTGAGGTCGATTGCCGGTTTGACACCGTGAAGTGGGTCATCGTCGGAGAGCTCGAGTTTCAGGCGGCCGGCGCGGTCACCCGTCACGAGGAGGTGTGACCCGCCGGGCGCGATTCTGATTTCGCCCGGGCCGATTCGCTCGCCGTCGGTCGCCTCTTCGACGTTGTATTCACATCGCGCGTCGAGGCGAGCCGCGAATCGCTTCGTGAATCCCGCGGGCATGTGCTGGACGACGATTGCGCGCAATCCGGCCTCCTTCGGGAGCGCAGCGAGGACGCGCTCGACGACGTTCGGCCCGCCGGTCGATGCACCGATGATGAGTGTCGAACCCTCTTCGGGAAGCTGTTCTGTGTCCCCCTTCGACGACGCCGGTGACGCACTGGTTGCGGTCGACGTCGACGCCGACGCCGATGTCGACGCGGATGCTGTCGTCGTCGGAGATGGCCGCGACTTGTTGGCCGCCGAGAGGTCCACTGCCGCAGCGGACTGAATCTTCTCGACGAGTTCGCGCTTGACACGCGGCATCTCGGAGGTAACTTCACCACCAGGTTTCGTCACGAAGTCGACCGCGCCTCGGTCGAGTGCTTCGAACGTCACGTCCGCGTCCTCCTCGGCGTGTGCCGAGAGCATCAAGATGGGAGTCGGACACTCGTCCATGATGGCCTCGACGGCGTCGAGACCGTTCATCTCCGGCATCTCGATGTCCATCGTCACGACATCGGGGCTGTGTTCTTGGACCACGTCGATAGCCTCGCGTCCGTTTCCGGCCTCGGCGATTACCTCGACGTTAGCGTCTTCGAGGAGGGTCCGAATCAGCGTCCGCATGAATCGTGAGTCGTCGACGACGACAGCGCGCGTCGTCTCGTCGGTGGACGCACTCATCGGTGCCACCCAGTAGAACACACCCGGTAACCCGCAGCACGCACTGCTACAGGGCGCTGTCGATGGCTCGGAGGAGTCGTCAGTATGCCGTTTCGTTCACCGCTCATCTATCTCCGAGGTTCGGAAATCGGATATATAAACGCTCGGCGAGGAGAATCACGGCTGATAATCGGGTACGTACCTTTATGGCCTAAATCCGTGGATTCCTGGATAGACAGGGGGCGGCGCGTGTCGCCGCCGGATTCCACCATGCGACAGGATTCAATCACGACGGACGTGGCAGAAGAGGACGTCGAGGAAGACTCTGGAAAAGAAGTCCAAGTACTGGAATTCAAGCTGGGTCCCGAGACGTACTGTGTCGACATCGAATACGTGAGCGAAATCGTCGACAAGGGGCAACTTACGGGCGTCCCGAACGCACCGAACTACGTCGACGGCGTCATGGACCTCCGCGGTCGGACGACCTCCATCATCAATCCGAAGACGCTTCTCAACATCGACGACGACGGCGAGTCCAAGCGCATCGTCATCTTCGACCCCGGCAAGTTCGAAGACGAAGCGGCGACCGGCTGGCTCGTCGACGAGGTCTACCAGGTCGTTCGCGTCTCGGAAAACGAAGTCGAGGACCCGCCGATGGAGAAAGACGACTCTATCGAGGGCATCATCAAGCGCGACGGCGACCTCGTCGTCTGGATTTCGCCGGTCCACGCCATCGAGTAAGTCGCCGACGCGACATCCACCTCGTTCTCTCGTTTCTGTTTTCTGACACGTAGTTGTAGCTGTAGTAACAGCTTCTCGGGCGCTGAATGGCGACCTCGTCGTGGTGAAAAGGAGGACATATATATTTTCAGTAGAATGCTGGAACAACCATGCTCGGGAGATATCCACCGTGTACGGGGGGATGGTCGTGACCGACGACTCATCCTCTTCGTTCGTGCAGTACGGTATCGACGACAAACCACCCCTTCCAACCTCTCTCCTTCTCGGCGTGCAACACTACCTCACGATGGTGGGTGCCAACATCGCCGTTCCCCTGATTCTCGCCGGTGTCCTCGGAATGCCCGACGAGGTCGTGCCGCGTTTCGTCGGCACGTTCTTCGTCGTCTCCGGCATCGCCACGCTGATGCAGACGACGTTCGGGAACCGCTACCCCATCGTGCAGGGTGCGCCCTTCTCGATGCTGGCACCCGCAATCGCCGTCATCGGCGTCGTGAAAGCGACCGATCCGGCAGGGGTCGCGTGGCAGTCGGCGCTGTTGCAACTCCAGGGCGCAATCATCGTCGCCGCGGCGGTCGAGGTGCTCGTCGGCTACTTCGGCCTCCTCGGGCGGCTTCGCAAGTTCATCTCGCCGGTGGTCATCGCGCCGACCATCGCCCTCATCGGGCTCTCGTTGTTCGACGTTCCGCAGGTCACGTCGGCCACCAACAACTGGTGGCTGCTCGGCCTCACGCTCGCGCTTATCGTCCTCTTCTCGCAGTACCTCGACACCACCCATCCGGCGTTCAAGCTCTTTCCGGTGCTTCTCGGCGTCTTCGTCTCGTACGTCATCGCCGCGGCGCTCTCGCTGACTGGCTACATCACGCCGGGTGCACCCGGATTCGTCGACTTAGCCTCGGTCGCGAGCGCGCCAGCACTCATGCCAATCTACCCGCTCCAGTGGGGCTTCGCGGGCGGCGCGGGCACGACGACTGTCGCACTTCCCGTCGTCGGAACCGTCGCGTTCGGTATCCCGCAGTTCACGACCTCGTTCATCATCGGCATGCTCGCGGGCGTCGCCGCCTCGATGGTCGAGTCCTTCGGCGACTACCACGCTGTCGCTCGTCTCTCGGGTGTCGGCGCGCCCTCCGAGCGCCGTATCAACCACGGCATCGGTATGGAAGGGCTGATGAACATCTTCTCGGCAGTCATGGGCGGGAGTGGTTCGACCTCCTACTCCGAGAATATCGGCGCAATCGGCCTGACTGGCGTCGCCTCCCGCTACGTCGTGCAGGTCGGCGCTGGCGTCATGCTTCTCATGGGCTTCGTCGGCTACTTCGGCCAACTCATCGCGACCATTCCGGGGCCAATCGTCGGCGGCCTCTACATCGCCATGTTCGGCCAAATCGTCGCTGTCGGCCTCTCGAACCTGAAGTACGTCGACCTCGACTCGTCGCGCAACATCTTCGTCATCGGCGTGGCGATGTTCGCCGGGCTGGCGATTCCGGCGTACATGGGTAACGTCGGCAGTGCCGAGACGTTCAGACAGGGCATGAGCCAAGTCGCCGTCCTCGGTCCCATCCTCGGGAGCCAAATCATCGCTGATACAATCTTCGTCATCGGTTCGACCGGCATGGCGGTCGGCGGACTGTTCGCGTTCTTCTTCGACAACACCATCGAGGGAACCCGCGTCGAGCGCGGCCTCGAAGAGTGGGAAGACACCGTCGAAGAAGACGGTGAGTTCACGTCTGCTATCGACCGCCTCCGCGACGACGCGCCGTCGACTGCCGACTGAGTCGCGGCACTCTCTGCGTCTCTTTTGGCGGTATCATCGACTGGAGTGTTCGGGGACACGAACAGTAGCGACCAGCGGTCAGAGTGTCCAATGAACCGAATAGCTCGCTAGTTTTTAGGACACCCAAAAATAGCGGGTAACGGGCGAGTTGGCACTCCTTACCACAGTTTTTGGTCGACCTAAACTTCGAAGGCCTTTTATTTGTTTAGGCGAGCCTAAAGATTGATGACGTACTCACGACGGACACTGTTGAAGACGACAGGGTTGGCAGTCGCGACTGCTGGCCTCGCAGGATGTAGCGGCCAAGACGACGCGTCGGCCAAAACCAAAACGACGACCGGTTCGTCCGAGACGGAGACCGACGAGGCCGAAACGACGGCAAAGGCAGAGGTGACGGTCGACGCGTCTGTCGCCGTCGCCGCCGAGTGGAACGTGATGCGTGCTCGGCTGTACGATTCTATCGCACTCGCGACCGCTGGCCATCTCGGAAGCGCCGGACAGGTCACACAGGACGTGTTCAAGCGCTTCGAAGGTGCGTCGGGCGAGTGGGGTGCCCACGAACAGCTCGAAGCGACGAACAAGGAGAACTACGAGACGTTCGAGGAGCACCTCGGCGGGGCACAGGAGGCCTTCTCGAACGGCAACGCCGGTGAGGGGACGGACCTCGCACGGCAGGCGTCCAACAACCTGCTCGCCGCACAGCGCGGGCGCGTCGACGCCGCCGTCGTCGATGCACTCGACGTCCTCCTGTTCGGTGCTCGCGCTCGCGACGTGGAGATGCTCGCCGCCGCCGGCGAGGTCGAGGCCGCCGCGACGCTCGCACACGACGTGTACGAGTCCTTCGAATCGGCGTCCGCACACGACGCCCTCGAAGACGCGTCCGGTGAGCTGTACGAGGCCTTCGAAGGCGGTATCGAAGGTGCCGCCGACGCGGGCGATGCGGATTCGATTCAGCAGTCCGCTCGCGCCGCCGCCGACGCGACGGTCGAAGCGAGCTACGAACTCGCTCCCGAGAGCGTCGCCGGCGCGACTCACCTCGCACTCATGCAGTCTGTCGGCTTCGACGCCGAGGTGCTCGCCGGTCTCGGCGGCCCCGGCGACGACTACGCTCACGCCGCGTCGCTCACGCTCTACCGCGCCCGCGCGGCCGACGTCGCGTGGCTCGTCGCACAGGGCAAAAGCGAGTTCGCCGCGACGCTCGCTGGCGACGTCTTCGCTCACTTCGAAGGCGCACGCGCACACGAAGCGCTCGAAGAGGCAGACCACGACGCCTACGAAGGCTTCGAAGGCGGTCTCGAATCGCTGAAGTCGGCCGCGGAGTCGGGCGACGCCGAGGCGACCGCCGACGCGCTCGCCACGGTCGACGAGAACCTGCTCACCGGCGTCTCGGCACTCGCTGGCGAGGGCGCGACCACGCTCGAAGCGGCATTCTTCCGCGCTCGCCTCGCCGACGCCCGCGAACTCGTCGAACTCGGGGCGACCGACCGCGCCGCGTCCATCGCTGAAGGGCTCTTCGGCCGGTTCGAAGAGAACGAGGCCGACATCCACGAGGCCGTCGAGCACGAGTCCGAAGAACTCTACCACCGCTTCGAGGAAGAGCACCTCGCAGGCCTCGTCGACGCCGCGTCGGCAGGAAACGCCGAGAAAGCAATCACGCACGCCGAAGGCGCGATGGACGCGCTCTTCGAGTTCGAAGCAGCCGTCAGCACGACCGCGGAAGTCTCGGCCGCCGAAGCGGCGTTCTTCGGCGCTCGCGGCTTCGACGCTGCCGGTCTCGCGACGCTCGACTCCTCGGATCGCGCGTCTGACGTCGTCTCGTCCACCTTCGAATTCTTCGAGACGGGCGCCGGCGGCTACCACGGGGCGCTCGAAGACGCCGACCACGACCTCTACGAGTCGTTCGAAGGCGCGCTCGGCGAGGTTCGGACCGCGGCCGAAGAGGGCGGCGACACCTACGGCGCGGCGAAGACGTACAACCAGAAGGCGGTCGATTCGATGTACGCTGTCGTGGCGAACGCTGCTGCTGACGCGGGTCTCGCGGCCGCCGCGTCTGGACTCATGAGTGGCGTCTTCCAGACCTTCGAGGGCGCTCGCGTCCACGAAACGCTGGAGGAATCCGACCACGGTGCGTACGAAGGCTTCGAAGAGAAGCTCGGCGCGTACGTCTCGGCACTCGAAGACGGCGGCGACGTTGACGCGTCCGCGGAAGCCTACGCGACTGCGACGCTCCGCGCCCAGTTCGCCGTCGTCGGTGCAATCGACAAGGCACCGTCTGCCGACTCGTCGTCACACGGTCACGACCACGGAAGCGAAGAGACCGAACTGTCCGGTGGTCCGAACGTCGTCGAGGGCGTCCCCGAAGACGCCGACCACGTCGTGAAGATGAAGGCCGTCGCATTCGAGCCCGCCGAACTGACCGTGAAGGTCGGCGACACGGTCGCATTCGAGCACGCGGGCGGCGAGCCACACTCGGTGACTGCCTACGGCGACGAGATTCCGGAGGGTGCCGCCTACTGGGCGTCCGGCGGATTCGAGTCGCAGGACGCCGCAGAGACCGGTTGGGACGAAGGCAAGGGGGCCGTCCAGTCCGGCCAGTCCTACGTCCACACCTTCGAGACGGCCGGCGAACACGGCTACTACTGCGTCCCGCACGAAGCAGCGGGCATGACGGGGGAGATAATCGTCGAGGAATAGGCTGACCTTCCCACGGCCCCGCACGTCCCTACAACGAAGTGTCTGGCATGCTTCGTTTTGTTTCTTTTACCCGCGTCCGAGTGCGACGATGACGAGATACCCGATAGCTCCTGCGACGAACAACAAGACTGGAATCGCAAAGGGACCGAATATCCCGATGAGCGTGTCGAGGGGTCCGAGTTGGAGCATATGCGACCAATGGATGGACGACGGTTAACGTTCTCGCCGGTCGTCTGGTCTCGTCTTCCTATTCGTCGTACGTGTCGTCGTCCATGAGGTCGTCGTACGTGTCGTCCTCGCCATCACTCTCGTCGAATTGGGTGTCTCGGTTGTGAGCGACGCCGCCGTTCGTTGCCTCGGCGGTTGCCGACTGCGGAGGGGTCGGTGCCCCGGACGACGAGTAGACGTGCACGTCGCGCTGCGGGAACGGAATCCCGATATCGGCGTCGTTCAGCCTCTTGTACATCGTTCGGTTGATGTTGTGAGTCGCCTTCGCGCGCTTGAGGGGGCTGTTGACCCAACAGAGGAGTTCGTATTCGAGCGCGTCCGGGCCGAACTGGCGGAAGCGCGCCCGGGGGCGCGGCGAATCGAGCACTAACGGTTCGTCGAGTGCGATGTCGACGAGCAGCTCTTCGAACTCGTCGATGTCGGTCCCGTAGGCGACGCCGATAGGGACTTTCACCCGGCGGCGACGGTTCGGAGCCGACTCGTTGATGATTTTCGCGGCGTTGAGCACCGAGTTCGGCACCGTGACGAGGAGTTCGTCGCGCGTGAGAAGCGTCGTCGAGCGAATCCCGACTTTGACGACGGTCCCCGCCTCGCCGGAGTCGAGGACGACGTAGTCGCCAATCTTGTACGTGTCGTCGAAGTACAGCGCGATGCCGCCGAAGAAGTTGGCGACGGTGTCTTTCGCGGCGAATCCGACCGCGATACCGGCGATTCCCGCCCCGGCGAAGAGCGGCGTAATCTCGATTCCCCAGAGGAACAACAGCGCGCCGATGGTCCCGATAGAGACGAGAAGCGTCCAGATGTTCGAAAAGACGGGCGCGAAGTCGAATCTGCTGCCTTTGTCTTTGACCGCTTCGACCAGTCGGTTGACGAGTCGGTTGAGCGCCCACGCCCAGACGAGGATACCGACCGAGACCGACGGCCGGCCGAAGAAGGTGTTGAGGTCCTCGGAACTCACCACGAGCGCGTCGGCGACCGCCGGCGTCTGGGCGAACAGATAGACACCCGTGAGCGAGACGGTGACGACGATTGGCCAGCGAAGTTCCTGTACGACGATGTTGTCGAGACCCGTTTCGGTCCGTCGGGTGTACTGAAACAGCAGTCTGAGCACCACCGCCTCCATCACGAACGCGCCGACGACGGAGACGAGTACCACGAGTAGCGTCGCCTCTATCGCCGACAGGCCCGAGAGTAGTTCCGTGAGGTGCTGACTCATGCCGCGACAGTCGCGGCCGCGGGGGATAACGATTGCTCCGGTGTCGCTTCGAGTACTGGCTGACCCGGTGTCGCTTCGAGTGCCGATTGCCCCCTCCGTCGGGCGCACGCGACCAGTCGAAAGGTTTTGTGTACCGCGTGGGCGAGGACACACCAGATGTACCGATTCGGTCACTGGGGCGTCTCGCTGCTCGTGTTCGCGCCGTTCGGGTTCGCGCTCGTGCAGACGGGACACCCGGAACTGGCGTTCGTGCTGGGTGCCGTGATGTGTTGGCTTGCGATGCTTCCCGACTACGACCACCGCGTTCCCGGCCTGTCGCACCGCGGCCCGACGCACACGATTCTCTTTGCCCTCCTCGTCGGGGGTGTCGGCGGCGGCGCTGCGAAACTGCTCGCATCGACCGGCGGCCTCGCCGACTCGGGCGCGACGACATTGACCGGATTCGGATTCGCCGCCGGTGCGCTCACGATTCTCGCGCACCTCCTCGCCGACGCGCTCACGCCCGCGGGAATCCGCCCGTTTTGGCCCCTCTCGTCGCGGAAGGTGACGCTCTCGCTGTGGACCGCCGACAACACCGTCGCCAACTACGGCCTCTTCGGACTCGGCGTGTTCGCGGTGGCAGCGACGGCCTATCTGTCGCTCGTCGTCTGATTCCGCCCCGAATACTGAGGAATCGTTAAGGTCCGTCCGGGCGAGCACCGACCCATGGACGACGATGCGATGCGCCGATTCCCAGTCCCGGACCTCGACGACCTCCCGGAAGACCTCCGCGAGCGAATCGAAGAAGAGACCGAACGCGCGGGCTTTACGCCCAACGTCTTCGCCGGATTCGCTTACAAGCCGTCGCACTGGCGGGCCTTCTTCGACTATCACGACGCCCTCGTCGACGACACAACGCTCGAACGCCACGAAGTCGAGATGATTATCGTCGCCGTCTCGGGCGTCAACCACTGCTACTACTGCAACGTCGCCCACGGCGCACTCCTCCGAATCTACGCGAAAGACCCGCTTCTCGCGGACCAACTCGTCGCCAACTACCGGACCGCAGACATCCCAGAGAAACACAAGACGATGCTCGACGTGGCGGTCAAACTCACCGAAAAGCCGGTCGAAGTCGGCGAAGACGACCTGCAGAAACTCCGCGACGCTGGTTTCTCCGAAGAAGAGGTGTGGGACATCGGTGCAGTCACCTCGTTCTTTAATCTGAGCAATCGCATGGCGATGTTCGCCGACATGCGCCCGAACGAGGAGTTCCACACGCTGGGTCGAGAACCGCACGACGATTAACTGCTGGTCGGGACCCGCGACGACTAACCGCCGAGAAGAGAGATTTCGACAAAAGACCGTTTTTCACCGATTCGAGCTGTTGTACCGCCTGTATAGAGTGTGAATGAGACTCCAACCCACACGAATTGTTATCAATCGGCGGAAACCTTATGGCTTCGACGAGCGACAAACGACACGAGATGGCGAAAGGTAAGGTAGCTTTCTTCAAGTCCTCCGGTGGATACGGATTCATCGAGTCAGACGACGCAGACGACGACGTGTTCTTCCACATGGAAGACATCGGCGGCCCGGACCTCGAGGAGGGACAGGAAGTGGAGTTCGACATCGAACAGGCTGACAAAGGCCCGCGGGCGGTCAACGTGAAGCGACTCTAAGTCTGCGAGCGATTCGACCAACGCGACGGGACAGACGAACAGACATTGCTATTTTGGACGCCCGAGCGACGGCACCGTCTCGCGGCGTGAGCCGAGGGGGTGGAATCGGACGCATGTCGCGTCAGCGAAGCCGACTCACAGTGTCCCGTCTCGACCCAGCTGTCGAACCGCGTCCGCTCGCGCGCGAATCGCGTCCCACTCCTCGTCGTCTTTCCGGTCCACGTGGGAGTACATCAGCCCCATTCGACCCGTTCCGCGGAGGACTGACTCGTGTTCCTTTAGGAAGTCCCAGTAGAGCGCGTTGAACGGACAGGCGTTCTCACCGGTCGTCTTCGACACCGCGTACTCGCAGTCCGCGCAGTAGTCGGACATCTTGTTCACGTAGTTGCCCGAGGAGGCGTACGGTTTCGACGAGAGTACGTCGGTGGCGAACGACCCCATTCCGACGACGTTCGGGGTCGTCACCCAGTCGTAGGCGTCGACGAACCCGAGGTGGAACCATCGGTCGAGTTCCTGCGGGTCGACACCGTAAATCAGGGCGAAGTTGGCGAGGACCATCAGGCGCTCGATGTGGTGGGCGTAGCCGTGGTCGTAGACGTGGCCGACTGCCTCCGAGAGACAGTTCATGTCCGTCTCGCCGGTCCAGTAGGCCTCCGGCAGCGACTCGGTCTGGTCGAGTTGGTTCGCCTGTGCTAACTCGGGCATCGACCGCCGGTAGACGTGGCGCATGAACTCCCGCCAGCCGACGACCTGCCGGACGAACCCCTCGACACTGTTGATTGGTGCGTCGCCGCGGCGGTAGGCGTCTTCGGCCGCGTCGACCACTTCTCTGGGTCCGAGGAGGCCGAGGTTGATGGCCGCCGAGAGCAGCGAGTGACACAGCGCCCACTCCCCTTCGACCATCGCATCTTGATACGCGCCGAACTCGCGCAGTCTGACCTCGACGAAGTGGTCGAGCGCCGCTACCGCCTGCTCGCGGGTCACGGGCCAGACGAACGAGTCGTCGGCTATCGACCCCCACGCGTCCGGATATCGCTCGCGGACGAACGCGATGACTTCCCGCGTCACCTCGTCCGGTTCGAACCGCGGCACCTCGGGGGGAGACCAGTCGTCCGGCGGCGTCTCCCGATTCTCGTCGTCGTAGTTCCATTCGCCACCTGCGGGGTCGTTTCCGTCCATCAGAATGCCCGTCTCGCGGCGGACGTGTCGGTACCAGTTCTCTTGCCGGTAGGTGTCGGCGTCGCCGGCCCACGCGTCGAACTCGTCGGGCGTGGTGAGAAACAGGTCGTTCTCGACGAGCGTCAGCGACCCGCCGCGTTCGGCGACGAGTTCTCGGAGTCGCTCGCCCGCGCCGTGACTCGGCGGGTCCATCAGGACGAGGTCGGTTCCGGGTGCGGCGTCGTAGAACTGGTCGAGCCCCTCGCCGAACGTCTCGGCTTCGATGTACGTGACCTCGTAGCCGCGCTCGCGGAGTTCGTCCCGGAAGTGCCGCATCGCAGCGAACACGAGGACGAGCTTTTGGGGGTGGTACGGCAGGCGCTCGCCGAACCCGTGGGCCTCAATCATGAGCACGTGGTCGTCGTGCTGAAGCGGGACCGACTCGTGGGAGAGTTGGTCGCCGAGAATCCAGACGGTCATCGGTTGCGACGCGACCCCGGCTGTGGGTCGACGTGCGCGGGAGCCATCAGGTCGTCGAACGGTTGGTCGTCGAGCCACTCGACGAGCTGCACCAGTTGGTCGGTGGCCGCCTCGAACAGCTTGGCTCCAGCCTCGGGTGTCGCGGCCGTCTGGTCGCCGAAGACCCCGTTGTCGGAGTTCTCGATGGAATCGTAGAAGGTTCGCGCGCCGTGTTCGCGGTAGTCGCGTCCAGAGAACGTCCGCCGCCCGCCGTCACGAGCGTCTTCGAGGCGGTCTTCTCGGACGAGGTCGCGGGCGATGTGCATAATCATCGCCGTCTCTTTCGGGCCGCCGTGTGGGCCGAGGTGGTCGAACAGCTCTCGCACGAGGTCCGGTATCGACTCGTCCCACATCCACTCGATGGCGTACATGGTGCCGTCGTCGCGGAGTCGCCGCCCGACCTCCCGGAGGTGCTGGATGTTGCCGCCGTGGGCGTTGACGTACACGACGCGGTCGATACCGTGGTACGCGAGGTTTCGCGTCATCGACTCCACGTAGTCGCGGAACTGCGGCGCGTCGACCCACATCGTCCCGTGGAACTGCCGGTGGTGCGGACTGACGCCGACGTTCACGGTAGGCGTGCAGAGAAACCCAGTCCGGTCGGCGGCCTCGCGCGCCAGCGCCTCGGCGATGAGGTGGTCGGTCGCAAGCGGCAGGTGCGGGCCGTGCTGCTCTGTCGACCCGAGCGGGACGAGCGCCAGCGACGACTCCGCGACGTACTCCCCGAGTTCCGGCCACGTCTGGTCGGCGACGTACATGGGTGTCACGACGGAGCGACAGGTAAAGAAAGTGAAGTGGCCAGCAGGTCGCCTATTCGCGCTCCTGCTCGCGGAGTTCGACGCGACGAATCTTCCCGGAGGAGGTCTTCGGGAGTTCCTCCACGAACTCGATTTCGCGCGGGTACTTGTACGGCGCAGTCTGTTCTTTCATGAACTCCTGGAGTTCGGTCACGAGGTCGTCGGAGCCGTCGAACCCGTCTGTCAGAACGACGTACGCCTTGACGATGTTGCCGCGTTCCTCGTGCGGGCTTCCGACCGCTGCGGCCTCGGCGACCGCTTCGTGCGACACGAGCGCGTCTTCGACCTCGAAGGGGCCGATGCGGTAGCCCGAGGAGATGATGATGTCGTCGGCGCGGCCTTCGAAGAAGAAGTAGCCGTCTTCGTCGCGGGAGGCGAGGTCGCCGGTGCGGTAGTAGTCACCCGAGAACGTCTGCTCGTCGAGATGTGGTTTCTCGTAGTAGCCGTCGAAGATGCCGGGACAGTCGACGGGAACCGCGATTTCGCCGATTTCGTCGACGCCGACTTCCTCGCCGTCCTCGTCGATGATGGTCGTTCCGAGGCCGGGCGTCGGCTTCCCCATGCTGCCGGGTTTCACGTCGATACCGGGGTAGTTCGTCAGGAGTGCGACTGTCTCGGTCTGGCCGTAGCCGTCGCGCGGGGTGATACCGAACGCGTCGCGGAACGCCTCGATGGGTTCGCGGTTGAGTGGTTCGCCAGCCGAGAGCACTTCTTTCAGGTCGAGGTCGTAGGAGGCGAGGTCGCGCTGGGCGAACATCCGATACTGGGTCGGCACGGCGCAGAGACGCGTGACGCCCTCGTCTTCCATGAGTTCGAGGAACGTGTCGGGTTCGAAGTCGCCGCGGTAGACGAACTGCGTCGCGCCGGTGGTCAGGCCCACACCGACCGGACTCCAGAACCACTTCGCCCAGCCGGTTCCGGTCGTCGCCCAGAGGAGTTCGTCCGAGAGGTCGTCGTCTGCGGTGACGCCCCACCAGTAGGGTGCGTTGACGAGTTCGAAACAGCGCATCCAACGGTGGCGATGACGAACCGGCTTTGGCTGGCCCGTCGTCCCCGAGGTGTAGTTGATAGACATCGGGTCTTCGGCGTTCAGTTCCGGGCCGTCGTGTTCGGTCGATTCGTCCGCGACGAGGCTGTCGAAGTCTGTCCAGCCCTCGGGCGCGCCGCCGAGCGAGATGAAGTTCTCCAGTGGCGTCTCGTCGCGCACCTCGTCGACCATCTCGACCAGTTCTTCGTGGACGACCGCCGTCGTCGCCTTGCAGTCGTTGGCGCGGAACTCGATGTCTTTCGGCTTGAGCATCGAGGAACTCGGCACGAGTAGTGCGCCGCGCTTCAGTGCGCCGAGTTGAATCGCGAACACGTCAGGGTCGCGCGGAAGCAGGTGAATGACGCGGTCGCCCTTGTCGACGCCAAGCGATTCGAGGGCGTTGGCGAATCGATTCATGTCGCGGCGAAGGTCTTCGTACGTCCGTTCTGTCCGCCCTCCCTCGTCGTCACGGAACTTCAGTGCGACACGGTCACCGAAAGAGTCGGCGTGCGATTCGATGACCGCAGGGATGTTGTACCCCTCCGGGATGTCCCACTCGAACGACTCCAACTCGTCTTCGTAATCGATTGCCATATCTCACCAGACAGAGACATCCATAATAATTGTTCGTCCGGTATTTGGCGGGTGACCGCACCGCGGTCAGGCCATGGGTGTGCCTTCTTGCGGGCCTTCGTCCGTGGTGCTCACACCGTCGTCACCCTCGTCACCGGACTCGCCGCGGATTGCGAGTGCGAAGGCACCCAATCCGACCAGCATGACCACGAACTCGACGATGCCACCGAGCGGGACAAAGTCGAGTACGGCAAGGACGAACAGGCCGAGCGCGAGCGCCACCCAGCGATTCGCGTAGTCGGCGAGCGACAGGAGCCACGTCCCGAGGACGAGCGCCCCGTAGATGCTCGCCACCCAGAGCGCGAGGAGGAATCCCACGCCTCCGGCAAACGAGAGCGGAATCCCGATAACCGTCAGCAGTAACAACAGCAGGACGATTGGTACTGCGACGACCAGGAGCAGTCCCGTTCCACCACTTCGGACGGCCTTCTCGGTTCCGAGACCGGTCACGCGCTGGGCGAACTGCGGTGCGACGAGGACGACGATAGCCCCGAGGACGAGGTTGGCGAGGAGCCAGTAGCCAGAGAACACCCACTGCGGGATGACTGGTGCCTCGAACCCACCGTCTTGGAACGGAGCGCCGAAGATGGTCGGACCCGAGAATCCGATGTCGTCGACGCGAGTCGCTCCACCGGCGATAGCCGCGTCGGAGTCGATGGTCGCCGTCGCAGCATCGTATTCGAGTGCGCCGCCGATATCGGCGTTCGGACCGACGACGAGTTCCTCGGCACCCACACGCACGTCACCGGCGATGGTGCCGTCGATACGAACGTCGCCACCTGCGGCTTCCATCTCGCCGTCGACGACGGCGGTGTCACGAACCAGAATCGCGCCCGCGGCGATGCTCACGTCGTTGCCGACCGTCCCTTCGATAGTGACGCTACCGGCGACGCCGTCGAGCGTGCCGCCAATCTCACCCGTTTCGGTCACGACGACACTCCCCGACGTGACCGAGACGTCTCCAGTTACTGTGCCCGCGATGACGACCGAGCCGCCGACTGCTTCGAGGTCACCCGTGTAGGTCTCACCCTCGTCGATGACCACGGCACCGCCGGCGGACGGTCCCTGTTGTGCGGTCGCCACTCCCGCGACGGACCCCAGTACGAGGACCGCGAGGAAGACGGCGACTAGTTGTCGTGTATTGAACATCGGAATCACCGAGGCTACGCCTCGGTTCGATGATACGAATGGAGACACCATAAACCAAATTCTCGGGACTCAAACCCCGAGAATCATCCACACTTCCTGACGGTCGGTCGTCCTCCGGAGATGCCGGTTCGTCCACCTTTTTGCCCGTTCCTCACGACACCGAGTGCATGGAGTACACGACGCTCGGGAACACCGGCATGGAAGTCTCGCGTATCTGTCTCGGCTGTATGAGCTTCGGCACGTCGGACTGGCGCGAGTGGGTCCTCGACGAGGAGGCGGGTCTCGAACTCGTCGACCGCGCTATCGACCTCGGAATCAACTTCTTCGACACCGCCAACATGTACTCCGACGGCGAGTCCGAACGCATCCTCGGGAAGGCGCTGGAGGGCCGCCGCGACGAGATGGTCGTCGCCTCGAAGGTGTACTTCCAGATGGACGACGACGACCCGAACTCCGGCGGCCTCTCGCGGAAAGCCATCGAGCAGGAACTCGACAACTCGCTCGACCGACTCGGGATGGACACGCTCGACCTCCTGCAAATCCACCGCTGGGATTACGACACGCCCATCGAGACGACGATGCGCGCCCTCGACGACGCGATTCGCCGGGAGAAGACGCGGTACATCGGCGCGTCGTCGATGTGGGCACACCAGTTCGCAGAAGCGCAGTACACCGCCGACTCGCTCGGACTGGACCGCTTTGCGACCATGCAGAACCACTACAACCTGCTGTATCGCGAGGAAGAACGCGAGATGCTGCCCCTCTGTGAGAAACAAGGCGTGGGCGTCATGCCGTGGTCGCCGCTGGCTCGCGGGTACCTCACGCGCCCCCACGACGAATTCGACGCGACGACACGCGGCGAGACCGACGAACTCGCCAAGGGCCACCCGTACTTCGAAGGCAACGGCCGCGAAGTGAACGAGCGCGTGCAGGAACTCGCCGACGAGAAGGGCGTGAAGATGGCGCAAATCGCTCTCTCGTGGGTACTCCACAAGGACTGGGTCGATGCGCCCATCGTCGGCACGACGAGTATCGAACACCTCGAAGACGCCGTCGAAGCCCTCGACATCACCCTCTCGGACTCCGATATCGAGTACCTCGAAGAACCGTACCAGCCGGTTCGCGTCTCCGGCCACGACTGAGTCGGTTCCGCCGTCCGCGTTCGGCCCCGGCGTCCGCGTTTGGCCCCGACTCGGCCCCGACTCGGTCCCGAAGAGGGTAAGACACTTTGCGCCGTGCCGAGAGGGAAAGTCGTGCACAGCCGACTCGTCCGCGAGGTGCGTTCCGACGTGGGGACTGCCCTGTTCGTCACCGAGGTACTCCTCTCGGCAGTCGTCCTCGCGAGCGTCGGGCTGACGCTCGTCTCACCGCTCGTCCCCTCGATTCCGCTTTCTGACATCGGATTCTCGGCAGCGGCGGCCACCATCCTCGTTCTCACCGGCACCTCGCTGTTCGCGGCGTCCCGTCGAATCGTCCGGTTTCTCACCGGTCACGGCGGCGTCGAGATGGAGTCGTTCTGGCGAATGCTGGAACTGATGCTCGCATTTTTCGTCGCCGGTATCGTCGCGTTCACCCTTCGACTCGGCGAGTTCTCGGTGACAGTTCCCCACCGCACCGGCAACGAGATTTTCGTCGGGCTCTTCTTCGCGTACGTCCTCGCGGGCGTCGGCCTCGCGGTCATCGTCTTTCTGCGGGCGACGTGGCGCGTCGTCGAAGCCGAGATTCAGTCGGCACTCGACAGCGTCTGAGCCGACTGCTCGGGGTCGAGTCGGCGGACCGCACGGAACGCGACGAGCGCGATTGCGACCTCCGCGAGTCCGACGACGAGAAACGACTCAAAGTAGCCGACCACTTCTGCGACGCTCCCACCGATGATGAATCCGGCGAGGAATCCCAGACTGCCGAAGACGTTGAACCCGCCGAGTGCGGCCCCGCGCTCGCCCGGTTCGGCGAGGTCGGTGACGAGCGCCATCGTCGCGGGCGCGACCATCGCCCCGAAGACGCCGACGACGAGCATCGCGGCCGCGGCGGGGAGGAGTGTCGGTGCGACGCCGACACCGACGATAGAGAGGCCGAACAGCACCGACCCGCCGACGACCGGGATGAACCGGCCGATTCGGTCCGAGAGCGCGCCCATCGGGTACTGCAAGAGGGCGAACGGGACGAAAAAGAGCGCGAGAATCCCGCCCGCGAGGGCGGCGTCGACGCCGAACTCCTGGCGGAAGTAGAAGACGCCGACGAGCGAGAAGAACCCGGCCGTCATCCGGTCGATAAAGCCGAAGGCGAAGGGGATTCCGAAGACGGGCTTCGCCGCGAGACGGCGCAGAATCGTTCCGAACTTGACCCGTGTGGTGTCGGGAGCGCGGTCGGTGACGGTCGTGACGAGAATCGCGACCGCGACGAGGACGGCCGCGGCGGCGTACAGCGGTGCAAGCGGGTCGAACGTCGAAAGCCGACCACCCACGACGGAGCCGAGTGCAGCGCCCAGTCCGATGGCGATACCGGCCGCACCCATGTTTCGACCGTTACCGCCAGTGAGGTCTGCGAGCATCGTGATTGCCAGCGAGAACGCGCCGATGGTCATCGCCCCGCCGACGAGACGGACGCCGAGCGCGACGACGAACGGCGCACCAAGACTCGGTAGCGTGGCGAGCGTGAGATAGCTCGCTGCACCGCCGAGTGCGCCGGCGACGATGAGCGGCGTGCGTCTGCCAAGCGTGTCGGACAGGGCACCCCAGAGGCTCGCGAACGCGACGAACGCGGCGAACTCGGCGACCAGGAAGAGCATCCCACCGGTGAGGTCACCCTTACCACCGAGCGCCGTGACGAGGTCGGCGACGCCCGGATAGAGGAACACCTGCGAGACGAGCACGCCCCAGACGGCGAGCGCGAGCGCCAGTCGGTCACGACGCGTCACTTCCATACCGGGAGGGTCGTCCTCGGCGAAAATAGACCTGTCTACGTGGGACGACGGGAGAAGCTACGACAAGGTGGTCGTGTCGAACTCCAAGAAGGCCGTTTCGTACCCTTCGTGACGGGCGACCTGCGGTGGCACGTCCACCGAGAGTTCGATGTCGTCTTCGGGCGAGAGTTCGGGAACGGTCGCGCCGTAGTGGAACCCGAGTTCAGGGTCGAGTCCGGGTTCGAGGTCGCCATCGAATCGGACGTGCCCCCCGCCGGAGACAGTCGCAGAGAGACCGGTTCGCGGGACGACCAGCTTGTTGTACGGCGTCTGCGCCGAGACAGCGAGGTAGGCGTCGTCGCCGAACCGCGAGTCCGAGATAGCTGTCCCGACCAGACGGAGGTCGCTTGCGACCCCGCTTCCGAGTGGGTTTCCGGGTAGCGGCTCAGGGGCGCGCCCGAGCGGCGTCGTCTCCATCTGCATCGGCTTGGCTGCACCGCGGTCGCCCTCTTTCTCGTCGAGCCGAGTGAATGGGATGTCGTTTCTTTCTCGGGCACTGAACTCGAAGTCGAGACGCGCGGCCGCGGCGGATTGGAACTTCCCGTCCAACTCGCCGAACAGGTTCAGCGTCGCCGCTCCGACGCTCACGCGAACCTCGTAGGTCCCGTCGCCGTCGAGTCCGAAGTTCGCGCCGTAGTGAAAGCCCATCTGTTGGGAGAGCATCGAGTAGATGACCTCCTCGCCCACGAGCGAGCCGTCCTGAAAGAGTTCGACCGACAGCCCGGTATCGGGGACGACGACACCCGTCTCGGGGTCCCAGACCGTCGCCATGAGGTGGACGTCGTCGCTTCGGGCGGGACGAGTCAGGTCGGTTCCGAAGTCGCCGTCTTCGTCGTCCAACACCCAGAAGCGATGCGGGTAGCCGTAGAAGACTCCCACGCGGTAGTCGCCCGCGTCGGCGGTGCCGACCATCTTCATCCCCTCGACGTGGGTCGGGATGTACGGTTCGGCGGGGCGATTCGACAGCACCGGGGGTTCGTTCGACGTGTAGATACGGCCGAGTTCCGCCAGACACCCGGAGAGACCGAACGTTGCGGCAGTCCCTGTGGCCGCGAGGAACCGACGCCGTCGCATCACGCCTCCCGAAGCGCAGTCAGGTCGTCGATGAGCGTCTGTTCGTCCGGTTCGTTCCCGCGGTAGGTGCGCTCGACGTAGCCGTCACCGTTGACGAGCATGACGAGGCCGAGGTGCTGTCTCTTATACACATCT
>NZ_AOLI01000009.1 GCF_000336955.1 Haloferax larsenii JCM 13917
GCGGAAGGCGGCCGCGTCGTCGCGTGCGGGGTCGAACGTAATCGGGTAGAAGCCGACCTTGTCGGCGTAGCCTTCGGAGACGGAGTGAATCTGAACCTCGCGAAGGGCGCTGATGAGGACCGGACAGACGGTCATGCAGTTGGTGAAAAAGAACGTGTG
Source organism: Haloferax larsenii JCM 13917 (assembly GCF_000336955.1). Taxonomy (GTDB): domain Archaea; phylum Halobacteriota; class Halobacteria; order Halobacteriales; family Haloferacaceae; genus Haloferax; species Haloferax larsenii. The sequence continues at coordinate 160 of NZ_AOLI01000009.1, forward strand.
GAAGTGCGGCACGTCGATGTCGCGGACGGCGACGTCGGTCCCGCTGAGTGGGTCTCGGAGCGTGACGTCAGGAACCTGCTGTCCCCACGCGGGGTACGGGAGTTGCTCGCTCGTCACGTCGTTTTCGCGGTCGGGTTTCGAAAGCGAGACGTTCGGGTTTCCGCCGCCGCCCAGACAGCCGGCGAGCCCGATTGCCGCACCAGTGCCCACGGTGCGGAGGTAGGTTCGTCGATTCATTACCGACGTTATCGGTCCGAGAGCTAAATGCCGTTTGGTGTGCGTTTCGAACGCCAAGCCGTCGGTTTGGATTCGAGAGGCGAACCAATTTCAGGCGCACACCAGAACCCACTTGCTTTCGAGGGCCAAATGCAGGGTATGTTCGATGGGGAGTCATCCCGCAGAGCGTTCCTGAAAGCCGCCGTCGCAGCAGGCGGTGCAGCGGCGCTTTCAGCGTGCCTCGACAGGGCACCCGACGAACCGGTCCCGTCGGGAACCGACGACCCCGCCGCCCTCCCGACTCGACAGCACGCCTGGAACGACGCGTGTCGGACCGACGAATACGGAAACGTCGAGATTCCGTCCCATCAGATTCTGCTCTATCTGACTCTCGACGGCGACGGCCCGCCGACGAAATCGGAGCGTGAGACCACCGAGAACGCCTTCCGCGTGCTCGACCGCGCATACGAACGAAGCCACGACGGACTGCTCTGGTCTGTCGCCTACTCGCCGCGGTACTTCTCTCGCTTCGACGAGCCACTCCCAGAGTCACTCGACTTACCCGAACCGCGAGCCCTCTCGCCGTTCGAGACGCCGGAATTCGACCGACAGGACACACTCGTCCACCTCGCATCTGACAGAGCGGACGTCGTCTTGGAAGCAGAGCAGGCGCTCACGGGCGAGGTGGACGAGGCAAACGGTGTCGCGGTCGACACCGACCTCTCGGGCGTCTTTTCGGTCGCTGCCAGACGCACCGGGTTCGTCGGCTCCGGCCTGCCGGCGAAACACCAGTCGGACGTGAACGGCATCCCCGACGGCAACCCCGTCCCGAAGGCGTCGCCGCTGTTCATGGGCTTCAAAGCCGGGTTCGCCAAGAATCAGGCCACCGAGGACTACGTCACGCTCGACGACGGGCCGTTCGCGGGCGGCACGACGAAACACGTCGCCAACGTCCGGCAGCGACTCTCCGACTGGTACGACGAAGAAGACCGGTACCACCGCGTGATGAAGTTGTTCTCGCCCGGGCACGCCGAGGGCGAACTGGTCGACGGAATCGGTGCGAACCTCGGCGACGACAGCGGTATCGACGACATGGTCGACCGCATCCGCGACGACGCCGAAGAGTTCGGCCACGTCGGCCACGCCCAGAAAGCGGCCCGCGCCAACCGCGACGAGGATGGAAACGTCAAACTCCTCCGGCGTCACTTCGAGTCGGCAGACGACGGCGTCGCCAGCCTGCACTTCCCCTCGCTTCAGCGCGGAATCTCGGATTTCGAGGCGGTCCGCGAGGCGATGAACGGCACCGACCTCACCGACATTCCGACCATCCGCCAGCGGGTGAACAACGGGATTTTGGAGTACATCTTCGTCAAGCACCGCGGGAACTTCCTCGTGCCGCCGCGGGAGATTCGCGCGTTGCCGACGCCGACGGGCGACGCGCCGTAACTGTCTTCGGGCCGCTTCGAGAACCACCCTGAAAGAGACCGATGACGCTCGTCCAACTCACCCTCGAAAACTCGGGGCGACTCGTCCAGTTCGTCGTCGGAGTCGTCTTCTTGTTCGGTGTGTTTCCCGCGGTGTACGTCCTCGGACGACTGTTCGACCGGGTGTTCTAATCGGTGCGGCGGTACGCCGTCTCAGACGTACCCGAGGAACGAAAGCGCTAGCCAAATCTGCCAGCCACCGGCCAGCACCATCACGACGGCGGCGACTTTCTGCACCGACCCGATGTACTGCGACAGCGACCTGATTCGACCGCTTCCGAGAGCGGCCAGTACAGTCACGATGGCGAGGGGGAGCGCCGCCGCCAGCGCGTACGCACCAAGCGAAATCACGGCCTGTGGCGTCGGCAGCGCGAGTGATTGCGCGACGACGCCGAAGAAGATAGGGACGACGCAGCCCGCCGCAGCGAGACCGTACACCGCCCCGAAGATGCCGAACCCGGCAACCGAAGACCGGTACTGGGGTAGGACGACGTGGAGGTTCGGCGCTCGACCAGTGTACAGGAGGACACCGAAGACGACGAGCGCCGCGCCGACGATTGGCTCGAAGAGGGCGATTCGAGAGGCGATTTGCTGCCCGACGAGGACGAGAACGCCGGCGATGGCGGCGAGGACGACGAGCGCCGCGAGCGAGGCGACACCCCCGCGAACCACGGCCCCGCCGAGGTCGGCCTCCTCACGCGAGAGGTAGTAGCCGACGTAGCCCGGAAGCAGCGGGTAGGCGCATGGGGCGAAGAACGTCGTGACACCCGCGCCCACCGCGAACGCGAGCGTCCCGGCGAAGGCGGGGTCGAGACCGAGCATCAGCGCACGTCCTCGAGCGCCTCCCGGATGTTCGACTCGCTGGCGAGTCCGCGGTGCGTCCACGTTTTGGTGCCGCTCTCGTCGAAGACGACGAGGTACGGAAGACCGTTTGCGCGTACAGCACGCATGAGTTCGCTCTCGGGGTCGTGGCCGACGGTCCAGTTGCCGTCGTGGTCGGCCCACCACGACCGGATATCGTCCATGGTGAGGCCGCCGCCGAGTCGTTCGTTCGTGACCGAGACGAAGGCCACGTCGTCGCCGAACTCGTCGTGGAGCGTCCGAAGCGACTCCATCTGCGCGACACACGGCGCACACCACGTGGCGAAGAGGTCGAGGATGGTCGGCGTCCCCGCGACTGGGACACTGACCTCGCCCGCTTCGGACCCCTGTGCGTCGATGGTATCGACGACTAACGGGAGGTCGCCACTGGCGGCGGACTCGGTGGACTCAGTGGCCGTTTCGGCCGTGTCAGTGGAACCGGCAGTATCGTCGGTTCCGCCGGGCGAACCGCCGCCGAGACACCCGGCGATTCCCGAGAGGCCGACGCCCGCGAGTGCGCCGAGGTATCGACGGCGTCTCACGGGCCATCACCTCGGCGTCTCGGCATCGCCAATCGCGTCGCGTTCATACGCATGGCTAGTTCGTTTCCCCCTAAAGAACCGCTGGTGTCGTGCGCGAATCGCGCTTCAGAGATGGTGTGTGTCTCGAATTCGGCTTATCGGGCGTTCTCGATGGCGGATTTCAGGTCTTCCCACCGCGCGGGGACCTGCTCGCCGTTCACGAGGACGGTCGGGGTCCCCTGGAAGCCACGGTTCTCCACGGCGTCTTTTCGTTGCGCTTCGAGGAGTGGTCGATAGCGGTCGCGAGAGGCGGCAGCGGCGACCGAACATCCGTCGAGACCGGCGTCGTTCGCGAGGTCACGGAGCGTCGAGAGGGACGCTTGGGTGTCGTTGCCACCGAACGTGGATTGGTTCTCGAACAGCGTGTGCGCGAAGGCGAAGAACGTCTCGTCATCGGCTTCGTCCTGTGCCGCGCGGGCGGCGGAGGCACCTTTCCACGACCACCACTCTTTGACCGGGAGCGGGAAGTCGTGGTGTCGGTACTGGACGACGCCGTCGGCGACGTACTCGGACTCGACCTGCGGAAGAACCTCCAGCGAGAAGGTCGCACAGTGAGGACAGGCGAAGTCTTCCCACGCATCGACGACGACAGGCGCGTCGTCGGGGCCCATCGTGGGTGTCGGGAGGGAATCGACTGGCTCGCGCTCCTCGATGCTGCAGCCGAGCGAAGCGATTGGGTCTTCTCCGTCGCTCTGGCTGTCACCACCGTTACCGAGGCACCCGGCAGTACCGAGCACCGCCGCCCCGGCCGTTGCTGCGAGGAACCTGCGTCGGGTCTGTTGCATAGCCGTTGTGAAGGGTGTCCCGTACTTAGGCCCACCGAGGTCTGTCGTTGGCGTCGAGTCGGCTGCCGAAACCGACGCGTTCGAGTCAGACGCCGAGAACGACACGCTGGAGCCTGCTGTCGAGAACGACACGTCTTAACGCGCTCGTCGCATCTCTGCAGTCGTGCCAACCGTCCACTTCCGCGGGCGCGAAATCGAATGTGACCGCGGTGCAGTCCTCCGGGACGTCCTCCGCGAGGCCGGGGAGTCACCGTACAACGGGAACGCGTCGTGGGCCAACTGCCGGGGTGTCGGCTGTTGTGGGACGTGTGCGGTCTCCGTCGAAGGCCCGGTCACTCACCGGACGAAGATGGAGGGCTGGCGTCTGAACTTCCCGCCGCACGACGGGCAACTCGGCGTCCGACTATCGTGTCAAACGCTCGTGCTGGGAGACCTCTGGGTCGAGAAGTATCCCGGATTCTGGGGTGAGGAGATGCCCGAAGCCGAGGATGACGAGACGGAAGGCAGCGACTAGCGTCGCCGGGGCGGGTCGCCGTGGGCAATCATCGTTCTTTTATTCGGTGACGCGGAAGTGAGGAGTATGAGCTTCGAGAAGGACGACAAGGTCGTTCTGCACGACAAACACAGCGAGTTCGACGGCGAAACCGGGACGGTCACGCAGGTCATCGAGAGCATGTTCGGCGAGCCGACCTACACCATCAGCTTCGACGAGGGACAGGAAGTCGGCATCCCGCAGGACCAGCTCGTCGCCGCCGGCGAAGCCGGAGACGCCGAAGACGCCGAAGCAGACGAAGAGTAACCTTCCGCACCGCCTCACCCGCGACATTTCTACATACGAACACACACGATGGCACGCGTTCCCTTTCACTACATAGACCTCCGCACGTTCTGCTACGAGACGGAAGACGACAAACGGGTCGAGGCGGCCCTCCGGACGTTCCTCCCCGAGGACTTCGAGATAGAGCGAATGGAGAGCACCGGACACCACGGCGACCGCATCATCGTCTTCTCCGCGCGAGTCGAGCGCGCCGACGAGGTGCGCTACGTGCTCTCGAAGATTCGCGACCTCCCCGACTTCGAGGGACTGCTGGACGAACTAGACGACCGCGTGACCGACAACACCGAGTTCTTCCTCCGACTCGACAAGCAGGCCGCATTCAAGGGAGAACCGCGGCGCGGGAACGGACTCACCCTCCGGGCCAAAGTCGAGGCGTACCCGGCGAAAAAGGAAGCCGCAGTCGAGAACGCCCGTGAGGCGCTTCTCGGCGACGAGTAGCGAAAGTCGTCAGGCTCTCTTCTCTTCAGTTTCGTCTCAGTTTTCGGTCCACTTGATAGAACAGCCCTGTGACGGGTACGCTTCGACGGGAATGTCGTCACCGGCGAGGACCGCTTCGACCGCGTCGCGCATCTCGTAGTCGGTCACTTCGTCGTCGGGACTCATCGCGTCGTCGATACGGGAGTGGAACACGAGTTCGAACGCGTCACCGGTGTTCTCGAAGAGGAACGGGTCGGGCGTACAGACCGCGCCGTAGGCTCTCGCCACATCCTGACTCTCGTCGCGGAGATACGCGGTGTAGTCGATAGTGCCGTCGGCGACGAGTTCTTGCATCCGTTCGAACGAGTCGTCCGGGTAGTCTTCGTCGTCGTTCGGGTTGATGCCGACGACCGCGAGGTCGTCGTACGCGTCGGCGAGATAGTTCAGTTCGTCGAACTTCGCTTTCGCGTACGGGCAGTGGTTGCACGTGAACACGACGAGGAGCGCGTCGGAGTCGGCAAACGAGTCGAGTGAGTACGTCTCGCCGTCGGCACCAGGGAGTTCGAAGTCGGGTGCTTCGTCGCCGTGTTCCAGTTCCGAATCGGATTCCATCAAGACCATACCACGGGATTGGAACTCAGGAGACTAAAGCCGTTGGCCCCTCCCCGACGGTGTGTCCGCCCGAATCACTCGACAGAGACAAGAAAGACGGCGATGACGGCGAACGCGATTCCAGCGGCTTTTCGCGCCGTGACGGGTTCGCCGAGTGCGACGATACCCACGACCGAGGAGACGGCGAGGAACATCCCGAAGACAGGGGCGACGATGGACACGGGACCGAGCGCGAGCGCCCGGTAGTACGAGAGGATACCGACCGCCAGACAGATACCGGCGAAGACGACGTAGGGGAGTTTCGAACTGACGATAGAGTCGGAGACGTTCTGCCCGGAGACGACGATGACGCCGAGCGTGGCGGTGACGAGGATACCGTTCGCGACGAGGGCGGCCACGTCGCTCGGAATCTTCCCTTGCCCGGTCGTCGCGACCTTCATCAGCGGTGCGACGAGCGAGTACGCACCGAGTGCGATGACAGCCCACGAGAGATAGTTCACTGAATAATCACCGTTCGGGTACGGGGTCTCCGTGGGGTATAGGGTTACGATTCGCCGAAACGAGCGTGACGCTGTAGCAAATTGTGTCGAGTCGTGGTGAGAGTTTACTAGGTCGTAGTAATACCATTCAGAATTTGAACTAGTAGAGTGAATTTTGAGATGTAGGAAACGTTTATCAAGTATTGTGGTGTATAGGTAGACATGTCCCAGGAAGTATCCCCCTCGGTCACCGCACACACGTGGGACGACCCGACCCGCTGCCCGTTTTGCCTCGCACAACTGGAGAGCGAAGGAGCAGGATTCATCGACCACCTCGACGAGAGCCCAATCTGCCAACAAGGATTCGGCATGTGGCGCGACGCCGTCGCAGACGACGTCGGCGGCGAGTGGTCCGGGTAAGCGACCGTCACTCCCCTTTTCCAAAAATAGTCGACGACGGATACTCGGTTATCCGGACAGCGTGCCGAGTTGTTCCATCATGTCCATCGTGTCTGCGCTGTTCCACTGCTCGACGACGAGGCCGCCCTCGAAGCGGACTTCGAACATCCCCCAGGTGTCGATTTTCCGGTTCGTCGCGGGAATCTCTCCCTGCGGACTTTCGAGCGTTCCGTCGTGGGTCCCCGTGAGTCGGTAGCGGCCGTAGACGAACTCGTCTCTCGCAATCACGTCGAAGACTTCGATGTGGAAATCGGAGAACGCGTCGTGGTACTTCTTCGCCCAGTCCTTGACGTCCTGCGTCCCGACTAACCCATCTGGCTCGGTCACGGCGTGCGTTTCGGCCAACGGGTCGTACATCTCGTCGACGATGTCGTAGTTCCCTTTGTTCCACAACTCTTCGGCAATCCGAAGCGCTGTCTCTCGGTTCTGTTGCTCCTGTTCGGTCGTTGCTGACATCTCTACTCCCCCATGCTGAGAGACGACCGGTGACGACTTAGTAATGAATTGTTGCTGTCACGAACGTCCAGAGAGAATTCAACGAACGGTGTCGTTCAGGTTAACTTGCGACGGACTCAGAAGTCAAAAACTATCAGTGGTTAAACAATAGTGGTGTTCGTGCCCGAAACTGTCTCGCCAGTCGCGGTCTTCGTCCCCGCAATCGTCTTCGGCGGCATCGGTCTCTTCGTGTTCGACACGCTCGGGGCCGGTATCGGGGTCGTCCTCGGCGTCGCAATCGGCGTCCTCATGAGTCGCAGCGAGCGCCCTCGTGAGAACGCCGGTTAGGTGCCTATCGCGGTACCAGTGGCCGATTAGTCACTCGTCGCGACGTGTGGGTCACGCGCCGACCCATCCACGCGGCCCAGTAGCCACCACGTCAGTCCCAGCGAGACGAACCCGAGGACCGCGACGACCCCGAAAGCGACACGAACACTCGCGAGGTCGATGAGCGCGCCGAACGCCGGCGGTGCGACCGCGCCGCCGAGAGAGATACCGATTGTCACGACGGCGAACGTCTTGCCGAGGTCCGAACGCTCCGAGAGCCGGTCTGCGAGCGTCGAGCGCGCGGGCCGCGAGACGCTAATCGTCCCGCTGAAGGGTAAGACGAGGACGAGCAAGACGAGCGGGAGCGCGCCGGTCGCCAGCACCGCGGCGAGAATTCCGAGGGCCGCGTAGCCACCGAGTGCGACGTTTCCGGGACCGATGCGGTCCGTGAGCGCGCCGCCGAGTAAGATAGTCCCCGCACCAGTCACGAGCATGCCCGAGACGAGGAGGTTCGCCGTCCCGGGGTCGAGTGGGTAGGCTACGGAGAGGAGTTGCGGTGAGTACGTCCGAATACACCACGCGGCCGCCGAGGTCAGAAACGAGAGGAGCGCGAGTCCCAGCAGCCCCGACGAGGAGACGAGACCACGCGCACCCTGCCGAACGCCAGCCAGCGTCGGCCGCGAGTCGGGGCGGTCTTCGGGCGCTGGCTTTGCGACTTCGGGGCGAAGCGTGCGAGCGACTGGGAGTGCAACAAGCGCATATGCACCGCCGAGAATGGCGACGATACCGATGACCCAGCGCCACTCCAACCCGGCCGCGTCGGTGGCCGCGGCGATGGCGTAGGGTGCGGCAAAGCCGATTGACCCGCCGAGCGCGTGAATCGAGTAGGCGCGGCCGCGATTCGCTTCCGCAGTCGCCGCCGCGAGAAGCGGGTAGTGGGCGGGATGGTGGCCCGCGATACCGACGCCGAGGAGCGCCTGAGAGACGAGCAGCCACTCGTACGTGGGCGCGAGCGCGGTGGCGACGATACCGAGCGTCCCGACCACGAGCGAGATGGCGAACACGAGCGTTCGGCTTCGGGTGTCCGAGAGGTAGCCGAAGGGGAGTTGCAGGAGCGTCACGACGGCCCCCTGGACGCCGATTGCGAGGCCGATAGCCGCGATGCTCACGTCGAACTCGCCAGCGACGGTGCCGATGACGGGTGCGAGCGCGACCAGATAGGCGTGGTTGACGACGTGCGACCCGGCGACGAGGCCGACGACTCGCTTTCCCTGCGTCTCTGTCACGGGAGAGTGGTCGCTTGCGGCAGTGAAAAGTGACTCGTCCGCGGTGATACCGACCGCCGAGTCTTACCGTCTCGCTCGTTCCTGGCCGACTTGCATCCCCAACCAGAGGCTCGCGAAGGTGTCGAAGAAGTCCGCCCCCGTGTTCACAAGTTCGTGTTCGACGCCGAGCGACCGGCATCGGTCGTCTACGTCCTCGATGTGACGCTGGAGGCGCTCGTCGTACCGCTGTGCGGCCGACCCGCCGAAGTAGACGCGCTGTGTCTCGTCGGATTCGGGGTCTTCGAAGACGGCGTCGCCGGCGGCTTCGGGGCCGAGTTCTTCCGGCGTCAACACCTGTGCGACGAGCACGTCGTTGCGGGCGAGCGCGGCGAGACCCGCGGCCACGTCGTCGACGTCGAACAGCGCGTCGGTGACGACGAGGACGAGCGACCGCGAGTGGATGGTGTCGGCGTACGATTCCAGTGCCGTCTGAACGTCGCCGTCACCTGACGGGGTTGTCTCGTTGAGGTGGTCGACGAGACGCAGTATCTCCCCTCGGCTCGACCCGCCGGTGTCGATTCGCTCCGCCGAGTCCCCGACGAGCGAGAACCTGAAGTCGTTGTTCTCTTCGGACGTGAGGTGGCAGAACCCGAGACCGAGCTTCGCCGCATATTCGAACTTGTGCGTCTCTCCCTCGCCGAAGTCCATCGAGGCCGTGGCGTCGAGGAGGACGTGAACGGTCAGGTTTCGCTCCGCCTCGTAGCGCTTGATGAACAGTTCCTCGGTGCGAGCGTAGACTTTCCAGTCGATGAGACGCGGGTCGTCGCCGGCGACGTACCGGCGGTGGTCGCTGAAGGTCAGCCCCTCGCCAACGTCTTGGGATTGCTGCTCGCCTTGGAGTTGCGCGTTCGACAGTCGCTTCAGCGAGGTGTCGAACCGGTCGAGTTCGTCGAGGAAGCCGGGGTCTATCATTCGAGCAGGCGCTGGATGGCGTCGTCGGGCGTGAGTCCCTCACGTTCGGCGCGGAAGTCGAGGATGATGCGGTGGCGGATGACCGGTGGTGCCATCTCGGCCACGTCCTCCCACGAGACGTGGGTGCGGCCGTGGATGAACGCGCGCGCCTTGGCCGCGAGGACGAGCGCCATGCTCGCGCGGGGACTGGCTCCGAACTCGATGGCGTCGTCGTTGCGCGTCTTTCTGACCAGTTCGATGGCTCTGTCGCGGATGTCGTCGGCGATAGGGACCTGCCGGACGAGTTGCTGTGCCGCCAGCAAGTGCTTCCGGGGGAGGACGCGCTCGATTTCGGGGACAGTCCCGCCTTCGGCGTACTGCTGGACGATGGTTCGCTCCTCGTCGAACTCCGGGTAGGTGACGAGAATCTTCATCAGGAAGCGGTCGGTCTGCGCCTCCGGAAGCGGGTAGGTCCCGCCCTGGTCGATAGGGTTCTGCGTCGCGAGGACGAAGAACGGTTTCGGGAGTTGGTACGTTTCGCCCGCGGCAGTGACCTGCTTTTCCTGCATCGCTTCGAGCAGGGCGGCCTGCGTCTTCGGTGTCGCCCGGTTTATCTCGTCGGCGAGGACGACGTTCGCGAAGATGGGGCCGCGTTCGAAGACGAACTCGCGGCCGTCGGACGTCTCGCGGATAATCTCGGTGCCGGTGATGTCAGACGGCATCAAGTCCGGCGTGTTCTGGATGCGAGAGAACTGGAGGTCCGTCGCCTCGGTCAGTGCTCTGACGAGCGTCGTCTTCCCGAGTCCGGGGTTCGATTCGAGCAGTGCGTTCCCGTCACAGAGGATACAGACGAGCAGTCGCTCGACGACCTCGTGTTGGCCGATGATTCGCTTTCCGACCTCTGATTTGACGGCCGCGACGCTCGATTGGAGGTCTTCGAGACTCATCTCCGAGAGCGCCACGCCCGAGGTCGCGGACGTGTCGGTTCCTGTCTGTACGTCGGTGTCGCCGGGGGTATCCCAATTCCAGTCTTGTTCGTCACTCATCGTCTTGGTCGCGTATCTTGAGCGTGTAGTCGCGAATCAGTGCAGCATCGTCGAGGGTGTCGTCGGCGAGATAGCCCGCGCGCTGGCTCTCGACGTCGGCGTCGCTACTGTACCCCGTCGAGTCGTAGGCTGTCGCCGACGACGACGGAGAGTCGTCTCCTTGACCGGTCCCGCCGAGCGTCGCGTTCAGTTCGTCGGACCCCGCCGAGACGTCTTCGGGGTCTCCAAGAATCGAACTTCCGTTTTCCAGTTCGCTCTGGCGGTAGCTCCCGTCTCTGTCGCTGTCGGCGAGTTGGCCGTCCCCACCGTTGATTCCCGCCACTTCGATGTCGGCGATGGCGACGTGAATACTCGCCGCCGAGAGCGCGATGACGACGACCACCGTGAGAGCGACGCGGCGAGTCGGAAGCAACTCCACAGAGGAAGCCGAGCGTAACCGCGAAAGGACGTCTTCGTAGAGTGCGACGACCATTCGAGAGTCGCTGTCGTCGTCGAGCGTGTCCCGTGCCGTCCGGAGCGCCTCGGACACCTCAGGGTTCACCGACTCGAACTGCTCGACCGGTGGCCGTCGCATCCGAAACGCGTACTCGCCGAGCGCGACGAGGACGCCGACGAGGAGGGCAATCGGAACGGCAGGGTGAATCGAGACGGCGGAGTCGATGCCGGGAACGCGAGCGAGCGAGAGTTCGGTCGGAAGCGCCGAGATGCGGATGGTTCGGAGCGCGACGTTAGTCAGAAGCGCCGCGACCGCACCGTCGGCGACACTCGGAACGATGGCCGCTTTCTTCGCCTCCCGACGGACGGCCCGAACGGCCCCGTTCATCTGCGTCGAGAGGTCGTCCGCCGACGAGTCAGACGCAGAAGCGCGTTCGTCACTCGCGGGAGCGCTGTCGGCTTCGTCGGGTGTGGAGTCGTCAGATGGCATTACGTACACACATCCGGTTTGTCACCCTCGATTTCGGCACAGGCGGTGTCGAGGTCGTCTTGGAGGTCGTCGATTTGGTCTTCGAGTTGGTTGATTTCGACTTCGAGGTCGTCGATTTGCTCGTTGAGTTTCTCGTTCGTCTCGGAGAGGTCTTCGTTGCCCGCTTCGAGGTCGTTGATGCGGTTCTGTAACTTGTTTTTATCCGCCTGAAGCTGTTCGATACTGCCGCGGGCGTCACGGAGTTCAGCCCGTGCTTGCAGGAGTTCGTCTTTGGTCTCGAAGAGTTCCTCTTCCGTCGTCGACAGCTCTTGTCTGGACGATTCGAGCTGTTCTTCGGTCTCTTCGAGGTCTTTCGAGACCTGCGAGACGTCACCCCGCGTTCGAGAGAGACTCTCGTTTAACTCTCTGAGGTCTGTCCTGACTGCAGAGAGGTTTTCGCGCGTCTGCGAGAGTTCCGATTCGAGCGCCTCGTTTCGGTCCCGAAGCTGGTCGTTCTGCTGGTCGAGAGAGTCGACAGAGTGTTGATAATACATCGTTGCCCCGACTGTCCCGGTCGTCAGAAGGACGACGAGGGCAACGAGACTGAGGTTCAGGGACCGGCCGATGAAACTCATATCAATCCACCTTCACTTCGCGTTCGACCCCGATACACTTGAACTCGCCGGAGGAGCACCTCGCCGAGGTAGAGGAGGAACGCTGCGAGGACGAACGCCCTCGCCCAGTCGTCGCGTACGGGTCGCACACCGGATGCATTGTCGCGAGCGGACGTGGCTATTTCGGCTGCCTGGTCCGGCGAGTACAGTTGCCCGCCGGTGTCGGAGACGGCGGCTTTGAGCTGTGGCGATAGCCCGAACCCGGCGTACTCGGCTGGGTAGTTCGCAGCGAACGACGTGTCGAGCACGCTGTGGAAGCCCTGCTCGGTCGGCGTGGCAGTCGCGTGGTAGACGCCAGGGTTGACCGACGAGAACGTGAGGTTTCCGCCGCTCGGTCGGGACTCGCCGCGATAGACGACCGTTACGGGCGTCCCGACACGAGTGTCACCGACGGTGGTGACGCCGGTGGCCTTCCGGTCTGGGTCGCCGACGACGTAATTCGTGGACTTCGTGAGTAACAGCGAGTCGGGGCGGCTGAGCAGGCCATCGAGCGAGCCGTCAGCCCCGTAGGTCGTGATGGTTGCAACCCGCCCGAGTCCGTACCGCCACGACGCCACGGCGGGCGTTCCGTCGTCCGACGCGACGAGGAAGTTCGCACCGCTTCGGATAGAGACGTCGTTGGTGTTTCCGGGGTTCGCGGTCAGCTTCACGCCGGAGGTGACGAAGTCGTTCTGGTCGACGATAGTCAGTCCGCTCCCCGCGTACTGCCTGTTTGCGCCGCCGAAGAGGATTCTGAGTCGGCTCGTTTCGTCGGCGCGCAAGTAGTTGCCACCGGAGGCTTGCGCAATCGAGCGCAGGGTCTGTTCGTTCGGATTCGGTCCGGTGCCGATAGTCACGACACGGACGCCCTCTCGGCCGAGTTGCTCCGCGATGACCGACGCGTCTTCGAATCGGTCGTGACCGTCACTGATGAGGATAATCGTCCCGCGCTGGTCGTCGAGGAGTTGTGACGCTCCATCGAGTCCGACGGCGATGTCCGTTGCCCCACCCGAGGAGAGACGACGGATGAGGTCGGCCGTCGATTCGCGGTTCGGGCCGAGTGGGCGAAGCGGAGCGACCTCGTAGGCGCGGTAGTTGAACCCGACGATGCCGATTTTGTTGTCGTCGCCGAGTTGGTCGAGTGCGTCGAGTGCGACGGCCTTCTGGACGCGCATTCCCGACTCCGCGCTGCCGGAGACGTCGATTGCGAAGACGAGATTCGTACTTTGGCCGGTGCTCTCGCCGGTCGTGACGGGGAGGGTCGACGCGAGTTGTGACCCTTTGTAGGCACCGTTCTCGAAGGAATTCGCACCGCCTGCGACGAGCAGTCCGCCGCCGTCGATGACGAATCGCTGGAGCGCGTCGACGTTGCCGACGTCACGGGCGTGCATATCCTGCAAGACGACAGCGTGGTACGGCGAGAGGTCGTCAGGAACCTCCTCTGCGACCTCTAAATCGTACAACTCCGAGAGGTAGTCGCGGAAGGGGTACGACCCCCGCGAGACGTACAGCACCTTCGGCGGTTCGACGACGCGAACCGTCTTGTGGAAGACGTCGTTGGTGTCGAACTGGTCGTCGGCGTCGATGCGCGCGGTCAGTTGGTACGTGCCGACGGTGTCGAACGTCTGCGTGAACTCGACCGAGCCGGGCGATGCGACCGTCTCACGCCGAATCTCCTGTCCGTCGACTTCGACGACGAGTTCGACGCTCTGGGTCTCGTCCGGTGAGACGCCGCCGACCTGCGCGAGGAAGGCGTTTTCGACGCCGACGCTCGTCTTCGCCGGGCCGTTGAGCGAGACGTACTGCTCGGCGGATTCCGGTTCGGGAGCGACGGCACTCACCGTCGCGTTCATACTCCGAGCCAACTCGGTCGCGGAGGCGAGGGTGCGCCCGCTCGTCACGCGCCCGTCAGATAGCAGGACGACAGTGCCATCGGGCCGCGTGTTCGCGGCGAGAGCGTTTCCGAGCGGGGATTCGTCACCCTGTGCGACCGTCGAGACAGTCGCCGGCACGCCCTCGTCTTCGATTCGGCTAGCGAGACCGGATGCGATGTCGGGTGAGACGGCCATACTGTCGGATTCGTCCACCAGAAGCGTCACGTGGGGTTCGCCCTCGGTCTGTCTGGTTTCGATAGTGTACGGTCCTGCCGCGGCGACGACGAGGAAGACGATGACGAGGATGCGCGAGGCGAGGAGCAACCGGCGAGACCGTTCACCCGCAGTTCCCGCCGTGCGCCTGAAGATGATGCCCCAGGCGAGGATGACCGCCACTGGAATCACGAGCAGGAACAGCGGCCGTTCGAGGCCGAGCGTCCGCCCGGCAATCTCTGTCGTCCACGCGAGGAGCGGAAGCACAGCCATCAGAGGTCACCCCGCTTTCGGAGGTACGCGAGTTCGACGAACGTGATTGCGAGTGCGACCAGCGCGGCCCACTCGGTCAGCGGGTCGGGAACCAGCCGTTCTTCGACCCGCGTCGGAGCGGCCGACGACCGCTCTTGGTCGTCGAGCGACTCGGCGGCGACGTCCGATTCAGACTCGCTGAGCAGGCCGGCGGCGTACGTGTTCTCACCCGCGCTGTAGAAGCCGGACTCGTCGAGTAGGACCTCCGGGCCGGTCGCGGTCCCACTCGGCGTCTGTACCGATTCATTCGGCCCGACTCTGAGCGTCCCGCCGGTCTGCCGGTTCAGTTCGGCCAATGTCGGCCGCCCGGCGAGGTGAAACACCGCCCGCTTCCAGAAGACCGGGTACTGGTAGTTGTACTTGAACGCGGAGTCGTCTTCCATGAAGCCGTAGTAGAGAATCCGGCCCGCACCGCGGTCGGCGGTGGCGACGAGGGGCGACCCATCTTCTGCCGTGACGTGTGCGCTCCCCTCTCGCAACTGGCCGACGTGGTACTTGTTCGGCGGTGGGAACGTGATATCCCGAGTGAGTTCGTGGTCCGAGACGGTGCCGATAGTCGGGTTCGCTTTCATGCCCTCCGATTCGACCAAGAGTAAGTTCCCGTAGTCAGGCAGTTCCGACTGGGCCTGTATCGCGACACCCCCGCCGTCTTCGACGACTTCACGTCCCGCGTCGATGTTCCCTCTGAGGATGCGCTCTTTGTTGACGTTGCTGTAGACGATGACGTCGTAGTCCGGCGTGACGCTCGTCGGCGGGTTGTCGACCGTCAGCGTCACTTCGGGGATGACGGAGAGTGCGGCCGTGAGGAATCGGTTCTCGTCGTTGGTGAGGACGAGCACGTCGATAGACTCGTCTGTCGGCGCGGCGATTGCCAGTTGGTCGTCGGTCGAGAAGTCGTCACCCGGTGAGAGGGAGACTCGGCCGCCGCCCGACGGAACCGGGAACGTGGCCGTTCCCACGTCGCCCGCGCCGAGTGTGACCTGTCGGGAGGTCCCTGAAAGCGACACCGTTCGCGTCACCTCGGCGTCGCCGTAGTTCTTCACCGTCACCGTGACGTTCTGCCCGGAGAAGCGCCGGTCGACGATACCCACGTTCGCGTCGCCACCGCCTGCGAACTGACGCAGTTCGACGACGATGTCGCGGGCGCGCGCCTCACGGACTGCATCCTGCCACGGCGAGTCGTCCGCGAAGTCGCTGAGGACCACGATTCGAGCGTCTTTTCCGGCGACTGCCGCGGCAGTCGTGATTGCTGCTCTGAGGTCGCCCGACGCGGCAGTCACAGAGATACCGTCGAGGGTCGCCCGTGCGTCGGTTGCGCTACCGCGGCGGAGCGCGACACTATCGGTCGGTCCGGAGACGACCACCGACGTCGTGCCGCTCACCTCGTCGCGGGCGGCATCGAGTGCCCGCTGAAAGCGCGTTCCACCGCCGTCCGAGACCCCCATACTCGCGCTGGCGTCGACGACGAGCACTGTCTCGGAGACGGTCTCCGACTCCGGCACGAGCACGTACGGAGTCGCGAGCGAGCCAACCAGCGCCACGATAGCCAACAGTTGCACGAGCAAGAGAACACTTCGGAGAAGTCTGTCAAATATCGGATTCGATGCGTTTCGCCCCGCCGAATCTGCGAGGAACCGAAACGTCGGGAGCGTGCGACGAACCGGCTCCGGCCGCAGGAAGTAGAGGATGACGAGGGGTATAGCCCCGATCAGGGCGACCAGCCCCAGCGGAAATAAGAAGAACTCTTCGAGGACCATGCGGGAGTCGTGGCACGCTTCTGTGAAGGAGCTTTCCCTCTGAGTGACACGTTCCCGAAATCCGAACAGTTTACTCCGCCTATGGAATCAAATATGCTTGACACGCATTTAGTTGTCAGATTAGAATACGACAATGCATAACAATGCACTTGATTCATATTACGACAATATTTTATGCTCTAAGGTAATTCTCTGAGCTACGATGGTAACTGACAGATACACGCCGCGGTCGTACGACGACCTCGAACCCGAGACGCGCCCGAGTTTTGCACAGGCGCTCGTCCCGGTCGTCGGGCTCGTCTTGTTCCTCGGCATCGGGTCGGCGCTGTTGAAGCTCGACCCTCACATCCCACTCATCTGGAGTATCGCGCTCGTCGGGCTTCTCGGCCGATACGTCTGGGGCTACTCCTGGGACGACCTCTACGCCGGTATCGACCGCAGTCTCTCGATGGGGCTGCAAGCACTCCTCATCCTGTTTACTATCTACGGCGTCGTCGCGACGTGGGTCGCCGCGGGGACGATTCCGACGCTGATGGCCTACGGACTCGACCTGCTTTCTCCGCAAGTGTTCCTCCCGGCGACCGCCCTGCTCGTCGGTGTCGCCACGTTCGCAATCGGGTCGTCGTGGACGGCGGTCGGAACACTCGGCGTCGCCTTCATCGGCATCGGCTCGGGACTCGGCGTTCCCGAACCGATGACTGCCGGTGCTATCCTCACCGGCGCGTACGCAGGTGACAAGCAGTCGCCGCTCTCGGACACGACGAACCTCGCGGCGGCCGTCACCAACACCGACCTCTACGACCACATCCGCGCGATGCGGACTGGGACGCTCGTCGCGTTCGGCCTCTCTGTCGCCGGGTTTGCCGTACTCGGACTGGGCGTTTCCGGTACCATCCCCGCGGGCCAAATCGCCGACATCCAAGCCGCGCTCGCATCCACCTACGACATCACGCTCCTCGCGTTCCTCCCGCTCGTCGTCACGTTCGGCCTCGCCGCCGCCGGTTTCCCCGCACTGACTGTCCTTCTCGCGGGGGCGTTCGCAGGTGCCTTCACGAGCATTCTCGTGCAGGGCGCGTCCTTCGTCGACGCGTGGCAGGTCTTCATGAGCGGAACGTCCCCGGAAACGGGCTCTGAACTCGTCAACAGCCTGCTCGCGTCCGGCGGTGTCTCCGGGTCCGCGTGGACAATCGCCATCGTCGTCGCAGCACTGACGCTCGGCGGCCTCCTCGAACAGACGGGCGTCCTCGCCGTCCTCGCCCACCGCCTCGAACAGGGCGTGAAAAACACCGGGTCGCTGGTGGCTGCGACCGGTGTCTCCGCAATCCTGACCAACGCGCTGACCGCTCAACAGTACATGAGCATCGTCGTCCCCGGCATGACGCTCCGCAACACCTACGACGAGTTCGGACTCGACAACTCGGACCTCTCGCAGGCAATCGAATCCGCCGGGACGCCGACCGGCGCGCTGTTCCCGTGGCACGCTGGTGGCGCGTACATGTCCGGCGTTCTCGGGGTTGCGACGCTCTCGTACGCACCGTACTACCTGTTCGGCTACCTCTCGCCGCTCGTGTTGTTCGCCTTCGTCGTCGCGGGTGTCGGGTTCGCTGGGGATGCCTCACCGCAGTCCGAGCACCCGTCGGCGAGCCCTGCGGACGACTGAGTAGCGAACGGTCGTCGAACCGAGTAGCGAACGGTCGTCGAACCGAGTAGCGAACTTCCATCGAGCGATAGTTTCCGTGGGCACACGATATTGGACAGGCATCCTCAAATCGACTTGATAAACGACCAAGAGAGCGGTGGCGGTGCTCCGCGCCGCCACAGACTGTTATCAAAATAGATGATTCCCCCGAAAAGTATTACTGCTGGATGTCCGGAACTTCGAAGCAGCCACGCGGCGACTAGTCATGGACACTCCTAAAGAGCGCCAGATACACTTCGACCAAGCCCAGGAGATTGCCGACATCGGGAGTTGGCACCTGGACCTCCGTGAAGATTCACTTCACTGGTCGAAGAACTGCTATCGAATCTTCGGGGTTCCCCAGAACGTGTCGATGACGTTCGAGCGGTTTCTGAGTCGAGTCCATCCCGACGACCGAAGCGAGGTCGAAGCGGAGTGGAACGCCGCCCTCGACGGAGACCCGTACGATATCGAACATCGAATCGTGGTCGACGGCGAGACGAGGTGGGTCCGCGAACGGGGGGAACTAGAGTACGATTCCACCGGCGAGCCAGTACGCGCTATCGGCGTCGTCATGGACATCACCACCCGGAAAGCCCGCGAACGAGAGATACAAGTACGGAAGCGCCGGTATCAATCACTCTTTAACAGCATCCGAGACACCATTCTCGTCGCCGACGCCGACCGGACAATCGTCGACGGCAACCCCGCGTTCACCGACCTCTTCGGGTACGAACTCGACGATGTACTCGGGGAGTCAGTTCGAGTCATCTACGCGAGCGAGGCGGAGTTCCGCGAGGTCGGTCAGCGACTCGCGGAAAACTCTGACAAGCACATCACTGTCACGGCACAGTGCCAGAAGCGCTCCGGGCAGGTGTTCCCGGCCGAGATGACTATCGTCAGACGCAACGACACTGACGGGACGACACTCGGGTTCGTCGGCGTCATTCGAGACGTCTCGGAACGCGAGGACCGACTCCAGCAGATGAAAGTCATCGACCGCGTCCTTCGACACAACCTGCGGAACGACCTGAATCTCGTTCAAGGCTCCGCCGAGATGATTCTCGAATCGTCGGCGGAGTGTCCCGACTGCAACGCCCAGACGATTCTCGACACGAGTCGGCGACTGCTCGATACGGCACAGAAGTGGCGTCGAATCACGACGTTCCTCGCGGACCCGCCGGCGGACGACGTCATCGACGTCGGGTCCGTCGTGGACTCGGTCGTCTCTCGGGTTCGACAACGACACCCCAATGCGACCGTCACGGCCGACCAACCAGACGACTGTCGTGTCGATGCGACACAGGCCATCGGAGAAGCCATCGAGGAACTCCTCGAAAATGCGGTCGTCCACTCGGGACAGACGGCGGCGAACGTGGCACTCCTCGTGAGCCACAGAGACGCAGTCGTCGAGATTCGTGTCGTCGACGACGGCCCGCGAATCCCCGAGATGGAGCGGAAGGTACTGACGCGAGAAGAGGAGATAGAGCCACTGTACCACGGGAGCGGACTCGGGCTGTGGCTGGTCAATTTAATCGTTCGACAGTCGGGCGGGATGTTAGAGTTCGACGAAAACGAACCGCAGGGGAACATCGTGACCATCTTGCTCCCAACCGTCTGAACAGCGTTCGAGCAGTCAGAGGGGCGGTCTGGAGACTATTCGACTGCCGCGCGGAGCGCCCGAACTTCTTCGAGCACGGCAGTCCACTGTTCGACCGTCCCCGGAATCTCGTCGCGGTCGAGGTGTCGGTCGATTTCGGCTCGGACCTCGTGTGGGTCGTTGACCTTCTGGAAGCGAATCGCGCCACCACCGGCCGCTTCGGCCGAGATAGTGCCGTAGCCAAACAGCGACCCGGTGATGTCCTGGGACAGCATGCTGTTTTGGATGCGGTCGAGCGAGACGCGCCGGACGTTCCGGGAGAGGACGCCCGTCTTCTTGTAGAGGGCTTCAGTGGTGACGACGTAGCGAGTGTTGACCACCCGGAGGTACGACCAGACCGGCGCGACGACTCCGAGGACGCCGACCAGAGCGAAGAGCGGTTGGTTCACCTGCACGGCGACGAGGGCAGCGCCTGCGAGGATGACCACGGCGGCGACGACCGCGGGGATGACTGTCTGGATGCGCGGGCGGCCATCCCAAACGACGGCCTCGTCCGTCTCGCCGAGCCACTCGATGTCGCTCATCGGTCGTCAGTCACCGACGCGTCGAACTCGAATTCGGTCGGCTCCAGTGGGTCCGGTGAGCTTCCGGTCTGGTCCGAGTTCGAATCAGGCTGGCCCGTGTTCGAATCGGGTGGTGAGTTGGGTGCCGAATCAGACGTCGAGTCGGATGTCGAGTCTGACGTCAGGTCGAAATCGTGCTCGCCCGTTTCGGTCGGTGACGTACCGGATGAGGTGCCCATCGCGTGGCTGGCGTCGCCCTCGACCGACTGGCTGGCGTCGCCTTCGATTGCTTCTCGAATTGCACGGAGTTCGGTGACGATGTCGTCGAGAACGGCTTCTTTCCCCTTCGAACCGGCGTCGCCGCTCCGACCGCGCTTGAGTCGCTCGTTGACCAGACTCTGTAGCGACTGCGGTTCGGCCACGTTCTGGAAACTCATCTCCACGCCGCTTCCGCCGGCGGTGCTGATATCGACGGTTCCGTAGCCGAACTGCGCGCCGAAGAACGTCTGGCTGTAGGACGTATCCTGGACTTTGTCGAATTCGATGCGCTGGACGCTCCGAGAGAGGACGCCCGTCTTCTTGTAGAGCGCCTCGGTTGTGACGACGTAGTTCGTATTCTTGAACGAGAGATACGACCCCACGAGAAGCGGGATACCGATGATAACCAGCGAGAGTGGCACACCCACGATAAGCGCGGGGACGAGACTGTACGGATGCGGTGTGTCCGCCCAGAGGACTTCCTCCTCCTCGTCGAGGGTCAGCCAATCGAATTCTGTCTCCATAGTTGAAACGTTTCTCGCAGGAGATGGATAGGTTTTCCGCAGGCCGCTCGGGGGGGTGTGGACACAGCTATGCCAACATATGACATTCTCGAAAGAAACAATTAGTTATCACTACGCGCCCGCTTGCTTGGGTAAACCATTTCAATGATGCCTGCAACGGAGTGGCCATGGACAAGCGGTCACTGCTCGACCTGCTGCGTCGCGATGCTCGCGAGAGTGTAGACGACATTGCCCGACAACTGGGCGCAGACGCCGAGGCAGTGGCAGCAGCGCTCGACGAACTCGAAGCCGACGGGGTCGTCCGGGGCTACCAGGCCGTCGTGGACTGGGACCGCGTCGCGGACGAGCACGTCCGCGCGCAAGTCGAAGTCGACGTCGAACTCGACCGCGAGACGGGATACGAAGAGATTGCGACCCGAATCGCGCGATTCCCCGAAGTCGCCACGCTCAGACTCGTCTCCGGCGACTACGACTTCTTCATCGAGGTCGAAGGCGAGTCGATGCACGACGTGTCGAACTTCGTCTCCGAGCGCATCGCCCCCATCCCGGAAGTCACCAAGACGGTGACGCACTTCGTGATGGACTCCTACAAGGAGGAGGGCATCGAACTCGGTGACGGCGACGACGACGACCGTCTCTCAGTGTCACCATGACGTTCGGCGACCACCTCTCGGAGCGCGTCGAACAGGTGCCACCGTCTGGAATCCGGCGGTTCTTCGAACTCGCCGAGGAAGTAGACGACGTCATCTCTCTCGGTGTCGGCGAACCGGACTTCTCGGCCCCGTGGGCCGCCCGAACTGCGGCCATCGACTCGCTCGAACGCGGCAAAACCTCGTACACGTCCAACCGTGGGATGCGCGAACTCCGTGAAGCCATCTCGGAGCGCGTCACTCGCTACGGACAGGAGTACGACCCCGAAGACGAGATTATCGTCACGACCGGTGCGAGCGAAGCGGTCGACCTCGCCTTCCGGGCGTTCGTCGACCAGGGCGACGTCGTCGCCATCCCACAACCGTCGTACATCTCGTACACGCCGGGGGCACTCTTCGCCGGTGGCGAGCCACTTCCGGTGCCGACCCACGCGGAAGACGAGTTCAAACTGACGCCCGAGGCGCTGGAAGCCGCCGGTGCCGACGAGGCCGACGTGTTGGTGCTCTGCTATCCGAACAACCCGACCGGCGCGGTGATGACCGACGACGAACTGGCCGACGTCGCCGAGTTCGTCCGGGAACACGACCTCATCGTCCTCTCGGACGAAATCTACGCCGACCTCCGGTACGAAGACGACCACGCCTCCATCGCGACCCACCCGGGCATGCGCGAGCGAACCATCGTGTTCAACGGCTTTTCGAAGGCGTACGCGATGACCGGCCTGCGTCTCGGGTACGCCATGGGACCGCCGGAGGCTATCGACGCGATGAACAAGGTCCACCAGTACGCGATGCTGTCGGCTCCGACGACCGCGCAGTACGCCGCGCTCGAAGCGTTGCGGTCCTGTGACGACGCCGTCGAGGAGATGGTAAGCGAGTACGACCGCCGCCGCCGGTTCGTTCTCGCCCGGTTCGAAGAGATGGGCATGGACTGCTTCGAAGCGAAAGGCGCGTTCTACGTCTTCCCCGAGGTTCCCGACGGCGACGACGAAGCGTTCGCCGAAGGTCTCCTCGAAGAGCAGAACGTCGCCCTCGTGCCGGGGAGCGTCTTCGGCTCCGGCGGTGAGGGCCATCTCCGCGTCTCCTACGCGACGAGCATGAAGGAACTTCGCGTGGCGATGAACCGCATCGAGGCGTACGTCACAGGCACATAGTCGGGACGTACGTCACAGATATCTCATCGAGGCCGCCGTTACAGAGTCTAACTCGGCTTCGGCATCCGATAATTCCTCGTGTGCGAAGGGTTGACACTCTTCGGGCACGTACGTTCTGGTATGTACGACGAGATACTGCTTCCAGTCGATGGGAGTCCTGCGTCTGAGCAAGCGATTCCTCACGTGTTCGGCTTCGCAGAGATGTACGACGCGACCGTCCACGTGCTATTCGTCGCAGACACCGAACACGACGGCGTGGGCGGCATCGTTGGCGGCGAAGTCCTCGCAGGACTCGAAAATGAAGGTCAGAAACTCGTCGATGGCATCGTCAATCGAGCACACGAACGCGACATCGACGCGGTGGGTGTCGTCGAGAGGGGGTCGCCACACGAGACGATACTTGAGTACGCCACCGACCACGACATCGACGTCATCGTGATGGCCACCCACGGACGGACGGGTATCGAACGTGTATTGCTCGGAAGCGTGACCGAACGTGTCGTCAGACAAGCATCTGTGCCGGTGTTGACGGTCCGGGAAGCGACGTAAACGACGTAGGCGACGGACACAGGAGAAGCGACAGTACCCGAAGGAAAACGCGAGACTCTCGTCGTACTATCGGTCTGGGAACTCAGCGGTCACACTATCGTGGGTCGTGGGCAATGTTAGCGTGCTTGAGTCGCTGCAATAATTGTGTTAGTTGCCACCATTGTTCGAGAGACCAACACGCAAAGTATTATTAAATATGGTTTCGTCAACCAACATGAATGGCGTCGGGAGGAAATACGGAGACGACTATCGCCGACAAGAAGTCCGAGTTCCAACTCGGGTTAGAAGCACTCAAACAACGCGGAAGTGCACTTCTTGTCGTTGGTTCCGTCCCGACTGAACTGTACGCGAGGGCCTCGAAACAGATGCTCGGGGCCCCCGACGAGTCGCGACGCCGTCTCCTCGTGTTGAACAGTACGACATCGGTGGTGAATCGTCTCGACCCGTCCATCGAACGCTCTACAGAGTGTACCCGGACGATTCGGTATACGGCACTCGCTCGCGGGACAGCCGCAGCCACCCCGCACGAACCGTCGCTAATCTCTGATTCCTGTGAACGGCACGTCACTGGCGAGATGGGCCAACTCGGTGCCGAGATTACGACAGACATCACGGAATTCGACAGACTCGCAAACGGCCTCGACCCGGCCGAACTTCGCGTCGCATTCGACTGCCTTCCAACACTGCTCGAAGAATACGACAAAGAGCACGTCTTTCGGTTCTTGCACGTGCTGACGACGCACGTTCGTTCGAGAAAGGGGATGATTCACGTGTGGTCCCCCGGCAAACGAGACGACGTGGTCAACAGAACACTGGAACCGCTTTTCGACGCTGTCGTCGAGCTAACCGTCGATGGGACCGAAGCCAAGCAGCGGTGGCACCTCAACACCGTCGACGTATCGTCCGGCTGGTTCGTCCTCGAACCCTGAAACTCGCCCTACCAATACGCTTTTCACTCGAATCACGACATATACTAACAATGGAACAGTCCGGTCTGGGTGAAGGGTCCGACGCCTCCGTGGGCCTGGAGGTTGGGTTTTCACTCCCGTCAGACAGTGCTGGCCTACTCGTTCGAGACCAAATTGAACGACATCAATTCAGGTTGGAAACGCCCGCACCAGTCACTCCCAAACCGGTAGACGAGACCCGATTTTGGTTCCCGACAGACGCCGCAGTCTGCATCGAAACCGACCGCATCGACATCGCTGCCAACACGGTCGTCTGCGTTCGCGACGATGCTGGCTCGATGCTTGCACAGGTCGACCAGCGCCGCGCCGAGCAGTTCGGACCGGGAACGTACAGTCTCGAACTGTTCGGGCCCGTGAAGACGTATCTCAAAGTCGACGGTCCGTTCACTATCGATGCCAAACCGCTGGAGACGAGCATCTCTCTCGACGAATCGCAGGGTGTTCTGGTCGGTGCTCGCTCGTCGCACGAGTCGCCGGCCGCGACTATCACGACGACGGACGACCCGGCAGACGTGATGAAAGCCGTCTCGGCGTTCAGTTCGGCACTCAAGACGACGAGCGTCGAGCGGTCCTACCCCACACTCAGGGGCCATCCGCCGCTTTTGGAACTCGGAGACGAACTCGATATTCCGGAGGGGATGCACGCCGCCGACACCGGCATCCGACTCGAAATCCCGCCGGACCTACGACATATCTTCGTCGTGGCACCGCTCGCGTACTATCTCGGTGCCGAACTCGTCTCGGGGCCTCGACCGCGACTCGTCACTGACAGCGGTTTCGTTCACGAGTTCGATGGTCCGCGCGCGTTCGAAGACGACGTTGCACGCGCGCTCAAACAGACGTTTTTCCTCGACTGCGTCGTCCGAACGGAGGGAATCTACGCCGTCGACCTGCACGAACGCGAAGTGGTCGAGTCTCGCCTCGACATCGATGCCGAGGCACTGTACGACGCACCGCTTGGAGAGCAACTCAAGGCCTATTTCGACGTCCCATACGAGCAAATCAAGGACCTCGTTCCCGAGTGGAAGCTGACAACACACGTTGCCCCCCAACCCGACAACGTCGAACTGCTTCCCTTCGTGACGAACGACTTGGCCGTGGTTCGAACACCAGACGGCACGGAAGTCCCCCACTCGGAAGTCGAGGCGTCGGCCGTAGACGACTTCCTTCGAGACGATATCGTGCGGAGTACGGGGGCGACGACCGGACGAGAGACCTACGTCAAGCCGCAATCGACCGACTCGGTCGAACAGGCGTGGATTAGCGACGGAACGCCCGTCGGCGCGAGTAAGACGACACCGGCGGCGTATCAGAACAGACTCCAGCGCAAACCAGCAGACGGTGACATCGGTATAACCGTCGTCTGCAACGACCAGGAGATGTTGGCCGAAAGCGACGTCGTCGACGAGGTGTACGGGTCACGCGAGGAACTCGCGTTCGACGTCGACGCCCACTACGACCTCTCTCGCGACGAGTTACGCTCGGTCCTTGCAGAACCAACTGACTTCCTGCACTATATCGGTCATATCGACGGCGAGGGCTTCCAATGCCGTGATGGGAAGGTCGACGCCGAGACGCTAGACCACGTCGGAACCGGGGCGTTCTTCCTCAACGCTTGTCAGTCGTACGACCAGGGACTAGCGCTCGTCGAAGCAGGAGCTATCGGCGGTATCGTCACGTTCAGCGACGTTATCAACAGTCAAGCGGTCGGCGTGGGTCGAACGCTTGCACGATTGTTGAATACTGGATTCCCACTGCAGACTTCTCTTGATGTCGTCCGAAAAGACAGCGATGTTGCACACCAATACGGTGTTGTTGGTGATGGTGGAATCTCTGTCGTGCAAACTGAAAATGGAACTGCGGTCCTATGCGAAGTAACCCAAGTAGATAATGATGCGTATCACCTTTCGTATCAAGTGTATCCAACCTCTCGGTGTGGTCTTGGGTCTCTAATCATTCCGGCATTTCCAAATAATGAGCAGTACTATTTGGGATCGCAGAAAATAAATGGTGTTAATATGACTGAAGAAGAACTTAGAGACTTCTTATCATTGGAACAGATGCCGATTATCTACGACGACACCATTTACTGGGAAGATGGATTCCTAAGTTGATTATGGTCCATAAATAACACCTGCACTCCCACCTGCTGCCGCACTACCTGCTTGCGATAGGAGGAGGATCAGCGTGAACAGGGCGCCCATCATCCGGGGATTCTGACGAAGGTACGAAACCATCGAGTTGGTGTTGTCGGACATGTACACTTCGTTCGAGGAGCGGCTACAAAATATAAATTTTCGTGTAGTTCTGATATATAATTAACTTAATTAAGTCATGTCAATAACACATTAATCGAAGGACAGTAGTCTAAGACCTCTATTACCGAAAGTTGGAAGGAAAAAGCCGCGGAACAGTTCCCGGATCGTTATCGCTTCGACCGGTCTACGAATCTTGGGAGTCAGACGACTCACCGATGTCTCGGTACACTGCCGTGACCCCTTTGGTATCGTCAAGTTGTCCAAGTGTTTCGTCTAACTCAGCGCGCAGTTCGTTCAGCTGCGCGGTGAGTTCTTGGTACTCCTCGTTGTCTTTGAGCGTCGCTTCGTCTTTCTCTGATTCGAGCAGGGCTTTCTTGGACGCGAGAGAAAAGAGGTCCTGAATCCCTGTATCGTAGTCGTTTCGCAACAGGAGGTTCGAGACGGTTTCAGTCAACGCCTCGCGAGAGACCGGTTTCACGAGGTAGTCGTCGAAGCCCATGGCGATGATGTCGAAGTCAGGTTCGACGGCTGTCACCATCGCGACGCGGCACTCGAAGCCGCGGTCGCGGATTTCGGCGAGGGCCTCGTCTCCCGAGAGGTCGGGCATCCGACGGTCGAGGAGAACAACGTTGACCTCGTTGTCCAGTTTCTCAAGGGCTTCGCGACCACCGTAAGCGACACGAACACGGTAGTCTTTCCTAAGCCAGGTTGCGTACAGATCGGCGAGGTCCGGCTCATCTTCGACGATGAGCACGAGTGGCTGTTCATCACTCATTGGTAGTTCAGTGGTGTTCCGGGAACACTCACGAAATTGAATGTCGTGCGGTGGTATATCAAAATACCCCTTGTCAGTCGTGGTGTCCTGAACAGGTTTGTACAAAATATGCGGCCTACGTGTTGTTATACATTTCGGCGATGATGACTGTTCAAGAAATCACTTCGATGGTAATTCTGTTCGCCTCGACCTCTTCGAGAACTGCACCCCACCCACCGACCGAATATGTCTCGTCTTCGGTTTCGACCGTCAAGCAGACCTGTCCCGCAAGTTCAGAAAACGACAGTGAGTCGTTTGGTGTCGAGACCGCCGTGTAATAGAGGTCGGTTAGCTCTCCGGTGAACTCGACTGACTCACCGCTTTCTGTCTCGTGCCCGACAATATTCGTGACGATGCGCTTGCCCTCGTCGAGCAACGGCTTTGCATCCTGAACGAAGTTCCGGATATCAGAGTAGATAATTGGTGGTTCGTTCGAATGCGTGCAGTAGATGACGTCCCAGACCTCCCAGAGAGCCGTCTGGAAGTACCAGTGGAACACGTACGTCATCGTGTAGTCGTCGACGAGCACCCCGTATTGGTTGACCGAGTTCGCGTGCGGGGCGAAGCACGTTCCAGTCCTGTCGACGATGGCGATAAACGGTGTCGGGAGTGTCCGACGGCGGACTTCTGTCGCCACTCCCTCGAACAATCGTTTGTCGACCGAGTCGAGTGTGTCTCCCTGTTCGGGGTGCAGAGAGACTTTCACCAGTGCGCCGTTTTCGTGCGCCCGCGACAACGCAGGCCTGAGTGCTTCGAGTTGCTCCGGCGTGACAGAGACTTGAACCTCGCTCGTCGCGTCCCGAATCAGCTCTTCGGCCCGACCGAACACTGTTTCGAATCGCTTGACGATACTCAGCATGTGCCGGTCGACCGCCGGCTCTTGCCAGCGCGTCTCAATCTCTGACGCCGCCTTGTCGAGTTGGTTTGCTCTGTTCTTGAGATCCTCCATAACCGTTTCTGGGTTGCACGCCCGTGCGTGGAGGCTGTCCTGTTCGTACGTTTCGATATACCCGTTTGCTTCGAGGTCACGGAGAACGTCGTATATTCGCGCCGTTGGAACGGCACACGCGTCGGCTAACTCCGTCGCACTCGCCGCCCCCAGCTGAAGAAGTGCAACGTACGCCTCCGCTTGATACTGTGATAATCCAGCGTTTCGAAGCGCGGTACGCAGCTCCGCGGAATCCATCGCTCTGTAGATGCAGGGTATGCTTCCCTATTAATCATCCTCTATGACTTCGGCTGCGTGCAGAACGCACACACGCTACATATAGTGTAGTCGCAGTCGCCGCGTTCGACGGACAGGCCGTGCTCATCCCGTCAGGACCACGATTCACCCCAATAGTGTCGATTGGAAATGTATATAAAAAATCAATAATGTAGTCGATGCATGAGTGACCCACCGGCGACAACCATCCTCCTTCCGACGATTCGGTGGACAGATGCATGCGAGGAAGTCGCAAAGCAACTCACACCGGAGGACGAACTGCTACTCGTCTGTGACGACGAGTCCGACCCCATCACAAGCCGAGAGGGTGGGCTGCCGGACGGGGTTCGAATCGTGAACGCCGGAGAACCGGCGGGGTGCTCCGGGAAGGCGAACGCGATTATCGCGGGCATGCGCGAAGCCAAACACGACCGCATCGTCTGGACGGACGACGACTTCTATCACCCACCAGACTGGCTGGCGAAGCTACACGCCGCCTACGAGGAACACGGACCGGTCACCGAGATGCCGTTTTTCGTCGGCCGCGACCCGCTTTCGATGCTCCTCGAACCGATTTACGCCGTCGGCGGGACGCTCAGCGTCTACGCGGACGACATCGTCTGGGGTGGCTCGGTGATGTTCGAGCGGTCGGACCTCGACGTCGAGGCGTTCTTCGCCGACCTTGAGTGCACGGTGAGCGACGACGGAATTCTCACCGAGCACCTCGACGTAACACCGCTTCGACGCACGCGGCGCGTCCCAGTCGGCGGGTCGATTCGCGACACGCTCGAACGGCACGTCCGATTCACGCAAATCGTTCGCTATCACGACCCGAAGGGGATGGTCGTGATGGTCCTCCTCGCAACGCTCGTCTCGGTTGGGGCTGTCGCGTTCCCGCTTCCTGCCCTCGTGCTCTTGACGCTCTTCCAACTGGGCCTCTACGCTGCCGTCGGTGAGCCTCGGTGGACGTTCCTTCTGGCGTACCCCGCGGCACTCGCCCAAGTCCCGCTTTTCCTGTACGGGCTGGCGCGTCGGACCTTCGTCTGGGGCGGCCGTCGCTACCGCTGGCGCAAGAAGTTCGACGTGGAGGTCGTCTTCTGAAGATGGCGTTCCTCGATGGAATTTCGAACGCCGAGGTGTTCCGAGAAGATAGCGACCGGTCCGAAAGCGGAATAAAGAGCGTTCTGAGCGTCGAGTCCAACAAAAGGTGACGAACGCGAACGCGTTCCCGTGGGGTTACTCGCTCGGACTGTAGTTCGGCGCTTCGTCGGTAATCATCACGTCGTGGGGGTGGCCTTCGGTCTGGCCAGCGGCGGAGACGCGAACGAAGCGAGCGCGCTCTTTGACTTCCGGAATCGTCTCGGCACCGACGTAGCCCATGCCGGACTGCATGCCACCGACGAGCTGGTGGAGTTCAGACGCGAGCGACCCCTTGTACGGCGTCGCGGCCTCGACGCCCTCGGGGACGTACTCTTCGTCTTCGTTGTCTTCCTTGAGGTAGCGGTCGGCACCGCCGGACTGCATCGCACCGACGGACCCCATGCCACGGTACTGCTTGTACTTCTTGCCGTTCATCGTGATGACGCGGCCGGGGGCCTCGTCTGTGCCTGCGAAGTACGAACCGAGCATGACGGCGTCGGCACCGGCGGCGACGGCCTTGATGGCGTCGCCGGAGTAGCGGATGCCACCGTCGGCGATGACGGGCACGTCGTACTCGGCGGCGACGTCAGCGACTTCTGCGACGGCCGTAATCTGGGGCATACCAGACCCGGAAACGACGCGGGTCGTACAGATGGAACCGGGGCCGATACCGACCTTGAGACCGTCTGCGAAGTCGACGATTTCCGCGGCCGCTTCGCGCGTGCCGACGTTGCCGACGACGACGTCGGCCTCGACGGTCTCTTTGATTTCGCGGGCGGCGTCGATGACGTTGAGGTTGTGCGCGTGGGCGCAGTCGATGAAGATGACGTCTGCACCGGCCTCGTCGGCCATCTGGGCGCGCTCGTCGTCGAACGGGCCGACTGCGACACCACAGACGAGGCGGCCGTCATCGTCGCGGGCGGCGTTCTCGTGTTCGCGGCGCTGGAGGATGCCCTGCATCGTGACGAGGCCGACGAGTCGGCTGTCGTCGTCGACGATGGGGACGCGCTCGATTTTGTGGTCGTACATGAGTTCGAGGGCGTCCCGGGCGCTCACGTCGCGTGTGGCCGTGATGACCTCGTCTGTCATGGCTTCGCGGACTTCGTCGGCCTCGCCGACTTCGAGGTACGGGCGGATGTCCGTGCCGGAGATGATGCCGAGGACGACGTCGTCCTCGCCGACGACGGGTGCACCGGAGACGCCGGCGCGCTCCATCATCTCGTCGACCTCGCTGATGGTCTGTTCGGGTCGCGCCGTGACCACGTCGTCGCGGCGGATGACCAGTTCGTCGGCGCGCTTGACGCGCTCTATCTCTTGGACCATCGCCTCTGCGTCCATGTTGCGGTGCAGAACACCGAGGCCGCCCTCGCGGGCCATCCCGATGGCCATCCGGCTCTCGGTGACAGTGTCCATCGCAGCAGAGAGAATCGGAATATTGAGTTCGACGTTCTTCGAGACGCGCGTCGAGACGTCCGCGTCGTCTGGCTCGACCCGGCTTTCCATGGGTCGGAGCAGTACGTCGTCGAATGTGAGGGATTCGGGTACCCGAAGCTTCTCGGTGAAGGGTTCTTGGTCAGGAACGTCGTTCGCCATATCAAGCGTGGTTTCGGGGGCAACAAAAGGGTTGCGAGATGGCACAGGCGTGCAGATGTTTGGCAAACCTGGCGGGCGAGATATACACGGTGGTGGTTACATTCGCGCGACTTGATGAGTTCACTCGTGTGCAAGTGTGACAGACTATCGTAATGCAAGTCGGTCGTGAATAATCATCATGTTCACGAACGTGTACCACAGTATCATAGGCCACTAGAGAAATATCCGAAGATTTCACACCGACATTTAAAAAAGAGCCAAATATGTCTGTGTTCCATGCGGTCGTATCCCACACAACGTTTAATACTCCTGTCCGAAATTCGTTGTGTATGGACTCCACGTGTCCCGTTGCATCGCGTATTGCCGGTCAGATGAACCTCGACTCCGGCATTCTCTTTACACCGATGTGGCAGACATTTAAACGGGAGTTCAAACCAGGACACAATGGACGAAACGTACGAACCTCTCGTACGCGTTTGTCTGAATTGCGTCCTTATCGCCGCTTGGGCCATGGTCAAGGCCAATAACACGTAATGAGTGTCTCACGTCACCCAGTCGCCCTTCGTCTAGAGCAACAGGTAGGTGGTGCGACCCGGCTTCTCGCCACCGTCATGGCGCTCCCTCTCGTCGACGGAATCTTCCCCGCGCTCATCATCGCGGGGGCGTTGAACTCCGTCACGGGTATCTTACAGACTGGTCTCCTCATCTTCGGTGGGTCGGCGACGGTCGCCGTCATCCTCGCAGAGATGGAGGGCTCGCGCCGCGAGCAGCTCACGTCTATCCTGCTCCTGGGCGCGTTCCTCATCCCGATTGCGGTCACCGAGGCCGCCATCGCGGAGACCATCGAGACGCTACTCAACTTCGAGGTCTTCCACCGCTTCGCCGGGCTGGTCATCCTGGCCATCGCCGCGAAGACGGCTTCCTCGAAGGTCGGCGAATATCTCCCGTCACCAAGTGTCATCATCGGTCTCGGTCTCGTTGCCAGCTTCAACCCCGCGGGCGCTGAACTCGTCGTCAGCCCGGACCCGTCCCGGCTCATCAACGCCGGTGCGGCCGCCGGAACCGGCGTCGGCTTCGCCGGTGCTGTCGCCATCTTCGCGCCCCGTCTGCGCGGCAACGTCGACATCGACCTCTTCCGCTTCGGGAGTTCGGTCGCGCTCGGCATGCTCGCGCTCGACGTCCTCGGCCTGATGCCGACGCAGGCACCCGTCGCACTCGGCGTCCTCGGCGTCACGGCGCTTTTCGCCTTCGACCCCGGGTCGGCAGCCGACCCCGAATCCGACGTCGCGGCCGACGCTTCGTCTGCCGGTGCCGACTTCGACGACGCACCCGCAGTCGAGTCCCCGTCATCCCACTCGGTCGATGGCGCGGTCGCCGACGGTGGTGACGACGTTTCGGGCGGTGTCTCAGCCGGCGACGTTGCTGGTGAGGCGGTCGTCGCCGACGCCGACGACGCAGTCGTCGAAGACACGGACGACGACTCGCCCGAACCCGGATACGGCTATCCCGGCGAGGGAGAGTCACGCGCGCCGTGGCTGTAGTTCAGGGTCTCATTTTTTCGCATCACGAGCCGTCTTTTTCCACCTGCGCACCGAACGCGGTGTATGCGCCGAACCTTCGACATCCAGACCGACCGTCGTCTCCAGGCTATCGACGTCACTCGGCAGGTCTCTAAGGCGCTCCCGTCGGACGCGGACGGCGTCTGTACCGTCTTTTCGCGTCACACGACGACGGGCGTCTGCGTCAACGAGGCGGAGTCACGACTCTTGGGAGATATCGAGACGATGCTCGCCGAGAGCGTCCCCGACGACGGCTGGGACCACGACACACTCGACGGGAACGCCGACTCGCATCTTCGCGCGCTTCTCGTCGGCAACGGTGTCTCGATACCTGTCGTCGACGGCGAGTTAGACCTCGGTCGCTGGCAGTCGGTCCTTCTCGTCGAGTGCGACGGCCCGCGGACGCGAACCGTGACCGTGGCGATGCCGTAACTCGGGTCCAGTGCCGGAGGGCTTACTTACCTCGGCGCGTTTCGTCGGGACATGAGTAACCGCGTCGTACAAGGGCGGATGGTCACTCCAGAGACGCTGGCCGAACTCGTCGAAGGCGAGCGGCCGATGGAAGCCGAAGCGATTCAGGACGCCGACTTCGACTGCCCCGAATGCGGAGAGAACGTCATCTCGGTCGGCTACATGCCGAGTATTACGGAATTCGTGACCGCCTACAAGTGCCAAGAGTGCGACTGGGCGGACGACGACCGCGACGAGTAGAATCGAAACCCCTTTAAGAAAAATCGCCATACGAAAGAGTGCACGCAAATCGGGGCTGTGGCCAAGCCCGGCATGGCGACTGACTCCAGAGGCTTGGCGCCCGGGACGACACTCCAGCTGATATACAGAGCGGCCGACTGATCATCGGTCGTGTTGAAGACCCTCTGGAGTTCCGAGGCGCACACCGGAGATATCAGTCGATCGGGGGTTCAAATCCCTCCGGCCCCATTTTCTCTCGAAAATCACCGTCTTAGCGGGCGCTCCGTCGCTCGTGGACAGCGTGGTTTACAACGGTGTATAACCTCTCAATCTGTGATGCGTTATTGAGATCGTGCTGAATACAGGGCGCGTGTCGGGCGAGGAGACGATTCGGTTCATAACGTGCTCCGAGCGAGGCTCACGACAGGAGCAAGAACACTGGGTACGAGGTGGCCACCGCCAGCGAGGGCGTCAAGACCCACATCGAAACGATACGTTTGGCCGCCGCGGAGTCGAAGAGACTCTTTTCGTCGAGGTCAACCGGTCCCTTCTCACCAACGTCAGGCACGTCCGGTATCTCCGCAGGCTTCTCCGCCGGCTCTTCGTGACGAGCGATGTCCCCAATGGTTGGACTGGTCGGCACCTCCTCGTCCCGTGAGGTAGCCAACGCTCCCGTGGCAACCTCCACGTCCACCGCCGCAGACTGGGGAGACGGCGTCGCCAATTCCGCCAGTGTCGCCGCCCGACTCGCTCGACCCCAGCCCAGTCCGATAATCGTGGAGGTCGTACTCACCGCGAGACTCGCGGGGATACCGAGGTAGGACAGTATCGTAATAACCGTCCCACCAACGATAGAGACGATGAGTGACGCGAGAATCGGGAGTTCGGTGATGTTGTCACCCACCGTATCCAGCGTGCGACGAGCGATGGTGAAGCTTCCCAGCCCGAAGGCCGCCACCGCGAGCAACACCCCCTGATTCACGGTCAGCGGGCCACCCGCGCCGACGAGGGGGGCAACGGCGTTCGCTGCGTTCGAGGCCCCCGCTGAAAACGCCATATAACAGGCGATGACGACCACCGAAATCGAACCCACGATGTCTTGCAGTGATGCGTTTTGGTTGAGGTGCGGGCGTGGAACCGACCCGGAGCGGTCGATTTGGATGAGGTGAAGGTCGAACTTCGTGAATGCGACGTAGCGGTCGAGATACGGGTAGACGTACCGTCCAATCACGAGGCCGACGGCGAAACTCAACAGCGGTGCGACGATCCACGCCGAGACGATGACGAACATCAGTGCTTGGTTGAGCGTCCCCGACGCGAGGCCCAGTCCGATGATAGCTCCGACAGCCGTCATCGACGTCGAAGCCGGAACACCGTACAGATTCGAGACGAGCAACGAGAGTCCAGTGAAGAACAGGACGACGACACTCGCGACGGGTGTGAACTGAACCGCCGGGACGATACTGCTACTCATGGTGGTTATGACGTTTCGACCGACGGTCCACGCGCCGAGGAACGCGAACCCGATGAACAGCGCCGCGGCAGTCGTTTTCCGAGTGAGCCGCGACCCGACCGCCGGCCCGAATGCCACGCCTGTCGATGAGCCACCGATATTGAATCCCACGAATACCGCTGCGGCGACTCCAGCGACCAGCAACAGTGATACCATTCGACCATCCATTGACGCCGCTCGGATAAAATGTACGGCTTCATTGGCAGGTCACACGGACCGAACCATTTCACAGAATCCATCCTTCCGCTTGTCGTCTCGCGATTACTCGTCGAGGAACCGCATTTCTGATCTGCTGACTACACCTTCTGTCTGTGCCACGCGGTTCGTGTCACATTCTGGGGCGCTCGTCACGATGTCTCATCCACTCCCAATCAGTGAAGTCCAGACCTGAAGTACTGGAGAATAATCACAGACCAAAGGAAGATACCGATGCCATAGCAGATGAGGACGAGTCGAATACTGAGTCTCCCCGCTGCCGATGCCGCGTGAATATCTACGTTGGCCTCTGTCTCGATACCCCCCTCTTCGTGGACACCGCCCTCGGTCACGTTCGTCCGTCCTGCTTGGCCACCACCCAACGCCAACAAGAGGAGTCCGGCAATTGCGGCAAAGACGAGATACAGTCCGGAGTGTGTCGTGTAGTAGATGGTCCCGACGGTCGCCAGACCTGCAATAATAGTAAAGACGAGAACAGCCATCGCGATAGCTCGCTTGTCCATACCGGCGATAGGACCCAAATTGGTTTATTCTTTGTCACATGGTGTGTGGGAGGAAGGACAGACCACCCGAGGGTGCACGTCTCGAACCGACTTGGGAGTCGGACTCGCTCCTACCGATGACGGCGGTCGGTTCTCCCTGCAACCCCCACCAACACCTGCCACACGCATTGTCCACCTGTCTCACGGAAAACATAATATACTCGATTACGAATGAATATTCGCTGCCGTCAGAGGCACGCCCCCTGCGACGACATTGTCGCCAACCCTCTTGCAGGTCTTCGATTCACCAAAGTGCAGGTACCGACGGACGTCGTCACCGACTCGCCGCCACGAGAGCGCACCGGGCATCACGCGCTCGCCGGGACGTGGAGGCGTCGTCGACGTCCGGACCGTGCGTACATTGATACGACCATCGTCCTTACGCACCGCCGATGGGTTCCTCCCTCGACAGTCGAATCCTCGCGCTCGCGATGGCACGAATGGTCGATGCGCTCGCCAACTCGTTTCTCGTCGTCGTGCTGCCGCTGTATATCGGGAGCCAACTCGTCGAACTCCCGTCGTTCGTCGGGACGACTGTCGCACTCGGTGTCGCCGAGTTCACGGTGACAGCCGAACTCCTCATCGGAATCGTCCTCTCGCTTTTCGGCTTCCTCAACAGCTTCAGTCAGCCGGTCACGGGGTCGATATCGGACAAGACCGGCCGTCGGAAAGTGTTTCTACTGACCGGGTTGGCGCTCGTCGCAATCGGGAGCGCCGGGTACATCGTCTTCACCGATTACCTCTCGATACTGCTGATGCGCGGGTTGCAGGGCATCGGCGCGGCGTTCACCATCCCGGTCACGGTCGCGCTCGTAAACGAACTGTCGGCCGAGGACGAACGCGGTGGGAACTTCGGCCTGTTCAATACGTTCAGACTCCTCGGATTCGGCGTCGGCCCGCTGGTGGCTGGGGGCGTCGTCGCTGCCGGGCCTTACACGCTGTTCGCGATACCGATATCCGGCTTCGAAGCCGCGTTCCTCGTCGCGGTCGTCGGGGCAGTCCTCAGCTTTGGACTCATCGTCGCCCTCATCGACGACCCGGAGCGCACCGAAAGCGAGGCGGCCGACGACATCTCGCTCACGATTCGGGACCCCGACGGGTCGGGTCTCGACCCGGTGTTCGCGCTCGGACTCGCGACTATCGTGATGGCGCTGAGTCTCGCTATCTTCGCCCCGCTGGCCAACCTCGTCAACGCCCGCCTCGACCAGGGGACGTTTCTCTTCGCCGTCCAGTTCGGGGCGACAGTGCTGGCGAACGTGATGTTCCAGTACCCAATCGGTCGGCTCAGCGACCGCTACGGCCGACGACCGTTCCTGCTCGGTGGCTTCGTGCTCCTCTTACCGACCACGCTCGCACAGGGGTTCGTACAGGAACCGCTGTTGATGATTCTCGCGCGGTTCTTGCAAGGAATCGCCGTCGCGGCTGTGTTCGCCCCCTCGCTCGCTCTCGCGGGCGACCTCGCCAAGGAGGGCCAGTCGGGGTCGACGCTCTCGATTTTGACGATGGGGTTCGGGCTCGGGGTCGCCTTCGGGACACTGTTTTCCGGTATCCTCGTCGGATTCGGGTTTGCGGTGCCCTTCGTCGTCGCCACCGCACTCGGTGCCGTTGGACTCCTCGTCGTGTACACCCAGGTCAGAGAGACGATAGGTGAGTCGGCGACGACGCCGATGGCGGGTGACTAACTGAGGATAACTGGTCGCTGGTGCGACTCGCACTCGACGCGACGCTGTCTTGCGTGGCTGTTTTGCTACTTGTGTAGCCGTTTTACTACCGTAATGCATGATAAACACACGCACACTTTTGCTGTGTGGTGTCCAACGTGACAACAAATGAGCACCCAGACAGTCCGCGGAACAATCGGAGGCATGGCACAGCGGGCGAATCCGTCGTTCGCGGGGGGCGTTGTCACCATCTCGGTTGTTGCCCTCACGTACGTCCTTACCGTCGGGTCGGTGCAGATACACACCTACGTCCACGTGATGACGGGCGTCCTCTGGACGGGGACGGACCTGTTTCTCGGGGCCATCCTCGGTCCGGTGCTCGGCGGTCTCGACGCGGACGACAGTGCGGCAGTGTTCGAACGATTGACGCCGAAGCTATCGTTTTTCTTACCGTCGATGGCGTTTCTCACCATCGCGACCGGACTGGCTCTCGCGCTCCGCGTCGGGCTGTTTCCGAACCCGGACCCGTGGCTCGCGCTCTTCACTGCGGTCAACATCATTCCGATATTCTTGCTGTTAGGATGGCGGTTGAACGCGTGGTCCGATTGGCGGTGGCGGATACCCTTCGCCGTCGCGACCATCGGGTCGCTCGTCTGGGTCGTCTTGACCATCGGCGACCTGCAAATGACGACGCCCGCTGTCGTCGTGGCGCTGGCTATCGTGACGATTCTCTCCGTTCAGGGGTTCGGCTTCTTGATGCCCGGCGAAGTCAGAATCTACCTGGAGATGACCTCGCCGACTCCCGATTCCGAAGTAATCGCCGGGGTCGGACAGCAAAACGCGATGCTCGGCGGCGTGCAGGGACTGTTCCAACTTATCCTCATCGTGGATATGGTCTACCTGCGATACGGAGGGCTCCCGTTTTGAGTACCTCTGTGGTGACTTCTCGACCGAACACGGGAGGTTGCAAGCTGAGACACGACCTCGTATAAACTCTGTTCAGCGACACTGACTGTCTCATCTTCTTACTAATTTAACCTAGTTGACAATTTTATACTCTCTCAGGTTGTACTGTACCGATAGAATGCCCCTCCACTCTCGTCGTTCGTTCCTCGCCGGAGCAGCGGCACTCGGGACGTTGGCCCTCGCGGGGTGTGGTGGACGCGCCACCGAGGACACGGTCACGACGGAGACACCAGCCACGCCCACGCGAACGGACACGGTGACAGAGACACCCGAGCCAAACGTCGTCGACCCCGAAGACGCGGAGAACGTCTACTACGTCGACCCGAGGGATGGGTCGGACGACAACAGTGGTGACTCACTGGACGCGCCGTTCGAAACCCTTCGGCCCGTGATGTACGACGCCGAATTCGAACTCGGTGCGGGCGACGTCGTCTATCTCCGCGGTGGCGTCCACAAACTCCGAGGAGACGGCAGTATCAACCTCTCGTACCTCACGGGAACCGAAGAAAAACCGATTACCATTCAGGCGCTTCCCGGTGAGCGACCCGTCATCGACGTCAACATGAAAGGGTCGAACGGGATTTCGATGTTCGGAAGCGAGCACATCCATCTCCGGGGATTCGAACTCAAGAACGTCAAGCGAAACGGCATCGCGTGCAGCGAGTCGAACGACGGGCCAGCGAAGTCGTGCGTGTTCGAGGATTTAGAGATTCACCACTACGGGCAAGGAGACGACCGAAACGGTAACGGAATCAGTTTCTACGGGCACTCGTTCGACCACTTCGTTCGGCGGGTTACGGCCCACCACGGCGGGTCGAAAAACAGCTCCGACGGCTTCTACATCGGCGGCGAGGGAGACCGCTTGAGCGGCGGTCACCGCTTCGAAGAGTGCGTCGCGTATCTGAACGCCGACGACGGCTTCGACTTCTACCGTTCGGACCCGACGCGCGGCAGTCTCGTCGTCAACTCCGTCGCCTACAAGAACGGAACCGACGGCAACGGAACCACGGGCGACGGAAACGGCTTCAAGATGGGCGGCGGGTGGGAGACCGGCGGCAACCGCTGTTATCGCTGTGTCGCCTACGACAACACCGCCTACGGGTTCGACAACAACGGTGCGAGCGTCGCCAACACCTACGACCACTGCACGTCGTTCCGAAACGGGACCTTCGGATTCAGCTTCACCGGCAACACCGAACCGGACAACATCGCGCGCAACTCGCTGGCGTGGCTCAACGGAGAGGGTGCGGTGTTTCAGGCGTTCAACGTCCGAAGCGAGCGGAATTCGTGGGACCTCGACATCGACGACCCCGAGTTCGCGAGGACGGTGACAGGCGACGATTTCCTCCGCTTGACGAAAGGCTCGCCGTGTATCGATGCCGGTGTCGATATCGGCGAACCATATCTCGGTGCAGCGCCCGACCTCGGCGCGTTCGAATTCACCTAAGCACGTTAGGAGTCACTCGATGGTCCGACCCCGACCCGTCGCGGCCGTCGTGCCCATCGAGCCCGTCGCAGTTCCCTCGGCGACCGCACGCACGAACTCGCGGACTGTCGCTGCCGTCTCGTCCCACGTCACGTGGTCGAGGTACCGCCGTCGGGCGGCCAACGAGTGAGCGACGAGGCGTTCGGAGTCCCGACACAGCGGCGCGATAGCGTCGGTAATCTCGGATGGGTCCGTCGGGTCGACGAGGTAGCCGTCTTCGCGGTGCGTGACGAGTTCGCTCCCACCGCCAGCGGTCGAAACGATAGCTGGCAGCCCGAACCCCATCGCTTCGAGCGCGGCGATGCCGAAACCCTCGTAGTGGGAGGGGAGGGCGAACACGTGTGACTCACGCAGTGTCGCAGCGAGTTCGGCATCGGGGAGTCGGCCGGTGAAGGTGACGTAGTCCTCGATACCGAGGTCAGACACGAGCGCCCGAAGCCGTCGTTCGTATCCGGCGTCGACCGCTGCGCCGACCACCGTCAACTCCCACTCCCACCGGACGCGAGAGAGCCCGCGGAGCAGTCCATCGACGTTTTTCCGCGGTTCGAGGTTGCCGACGGTGACGACTTGGAGGGGGCCGTCGGTCGCCCGCTCGCCAATCGCTTCGGGCGTCAGCGGGGCACCGAACTCGGAAAATCGGTCGCCCGCGGGATACGCGACGACGCTCGGCTCGGTCGTCGTGAGGTCTGTGACGCTCTCCCGAGTGGTCTCGCTGTTGAACACGAACGCGTCGACCGAGTCGAGATAGCGTGCTTCGACGAGTTGGCGGAGTCGGCGTCGCCACGGGTGGAAGTTCTCTCGGGAGTGGAGGTGGTGGACGACCGAGACGAGCGGCGTGTCGTCGTCGAGACCGGCGTTCGCGGCAGCCAGCGACGGGTGACACAACTCGTCTTGGAGCAGTACGTCGACGTCCAGATTTCGCAACCGCCGGAACGCCGTGGCGTTGTCTCCGAGACGCGCCCAGTACGGTCGCTCGGGGAGCGAGACGACCGTCACCTCGTCGCCCGCCTCGCGGAACCGACGGACGAGTTCGAGGTCGTATCGGTAGCCACCGGAGCGGTCGTCGAGCGGGCCGTAGACGACGAATCCCAGATGCACGTTAGAGGTCCGTCTCGTAGGTCGCGCTCGCGACGTCGTCTTCCCAGATTCGGACCGAGAGGTGTGTTGGCTGTGTTAACTCCGCGGCATCGACGAACCGTCCGCACACCTCGCGAGCGAATCGCTCGACACTCGGGTTCTTCCCCTCGAACTCGGGGAGGTCGTTCATCGTCTCGTCTCGATAGCGAGCGAGGGTCGCATCCAGCGCCGATTTCACGTCGTCGATATCGACGAGATAGCCGTATTCGTCGAGTTCTGGACCGGTTAGTTCCACTTCGACAGTGAAGGCGTGCGAGTGGCGCTCGCCTTCCGGACCGGGGTCGGGGACCGTCAGGTAGTGCTGCGCGATAATATCTTGGCGAACCGACACGCGATACATACCACCTCAACCGTCTCCGTACGTAAAGAGGATTTGGACGGCGTCGTCGGGTTCGTCTTCCAGTAACTCGTATGCGCGGGCGGCGTCGCCGACGTCGAGACGGTGCGTGACGAGCGATTCGAGAGGGATGTCTTCGAGGAAGTCCCACGCGAGCGAGAACCGTCGTTCCGTGTCCCAGCGACCGCTAAGTTCCGGGTCGATGGTGCTCACCTGACTGCTCTCGACGCTGATTCGAGAGCGGTGGAACCGCCCGCCGAGGTCGAGTGAGGCGCGCTTGGTGCCGTACCACGAGCCGACGACAACCCGGCCGTCGTAGCGCGTCACGTCGAGCGCGTCGTCGAGCGCGTCGGGGTCTCCGGACAGTTCGAACGTCAGGTCGGCACCGTCGGCGGGGTGGTCGAGCGACTCGGGGGAGACCGCAGCGTCGGCACCGAGTTCGCGTGCGAGTTGTCGCCGTTCGGGGACGCAATCGACGGCGGTGAGACTCCCGAGCGGGAATTTGGCGAGGAGCCACGTCGTGACGAGACCGACGATTCCCTGCCCGAAGACGACGACGTGTTCGCCGACGAGCGGGCGGCCGTCCATCACGAAGTTGAGCGCCGTCTCCATCGTCGGCAAGAGGGCGGCCCGGCCGTCGCTCACGTCGTCTGGAATCGACCTGAGTTCCGACGGACGGGTGAGAAAGCAGCCCTCGTGAGGATGGAAGGAAAACACTCGCTCTCCGAGGAGCGACGCGTCGACAGCATCACCGACCGCGTCGACCTCGCCGACGGCGGCGTAACCGTAGGTGAGCGGAAACGAGAGGTCGCCCTCGAGCGCGGCGATAGATTCGTCTGCGGGGAGGTCCGTGGGTGCCTCACCGCGATAGACGAGTCGCTCGGTTCCCGAACTCACAGCGGAGAGGTGGGTTCGAACACGCACTTGGTGGCGGTCGGGGGCTGGAACGTCGTGGTCGCGAACCTCGACCTCCTTCGGACCGACGAAGTAGACCGCGCGTCCGTGCATCGGTCAGTCGTCTGCGGCGAGTGGCGCGTCGGCGAACTCGACTATCGTCCCGCGGTGACGGCAGTCTTCGAGGGCGTGCTTGGCGGCGAAGCCCGCTTCGTGGGCGTTCGAGGCCGTCCCGACGCCGACTTTGAGTTCGACGCCCGCTTCTCCCTCGACGTGGTCGATGGCTGCGCGGTACTGACTCGCGGTGAGGTCGGGTGTGACCGAGATGATGTTGTCGCCGCCGACGAAGAACGACAGCGCGCCGTGTTCTTCTCTGAGGTGGCGCATGAGCGAGGCGTAGCCCTGCTCGATTTGGATGAACGTATCGAACTCGTTGAGGCGGTCTGTGTACTTGCCGGTCGCGTCGTTCACGTCGAAGTGAGCGATTTGCACGTCCGAGTCGGTTCGGTCTTC
Organism: Haloferax larsenii JCM 13917; assembly: GCF_000336955.1. Taxonomy (GTDB): domain Archaea; phylum Halobacteriota; class Halobacteria; order Halobacteriales; family Haloferacaceae; genus Haloferax; species Haloferax larsenii. Next base: position 43,096 of record NZ_AOLI01000009.1, read on the forward strand.
CATCGGGAGCGTCTCCCCGGAGAGAACTTCGCGTCGCTCGTGGTCCTGTGCACTACCGGCGCGCTGGACGACGTCTGTGGCGCGTTCGAGTGCAACCGCGGGATTGCGGTCGACGCCGATACCGAGACTGAGCGTCACCGGATAGCGGTTGGCGATAGACTCTTGGAGGAGTTCGTGGTCGTCACGGTCCAGGCCGTTGGTGACGGCGACCATGTTGTCGAATCGGGTAAAGAAGACGTACCCGTCGCGAGAGCCGACGAACTGGGCCAGGTCGGCAAAGAGCCGCGACTGGAGCGTCTGGAGGTCCATCTCCCGTCGAGGCTCGGGTGTTACGGTCCACGGCCCGTAGTTGTCGATTTGGACGAGTGTCAGCTGCGTATTCGTCACAGTAGACGAGTCGGGCGAAGCGCATATCGTTCTTTGGTTCTGCGACGGGTCTGCCGAGACTCTGTCTCCGAGGATATCGAAGGCTGAAAGCAGAAGACTGCGGGACGACCCAGTTTCTATGCCGCGTCTTCACTGAGGAGGTAACTCGCCGTAATGTCGAGAATAGCCCACATCACGACCCAAACGGTGAGTCCGACGAGGACGATAACTGTCGATGACAACAGCGGCACGGTGAACGCGAGCGTCGCGACGGCCGTGTAGGTCAAAAAGAGCGCGACCATCGCCGTCACCAACCCGTAGACTCCCATGGCGCTATTTCCGGTCGCTGGACCGCGTAACCACCCGACGACTCGCTCGGAGGACACACTCATACTGAGTCGTACGATACCAAGTGACATAATTGTTCTCTCGGGAGAACGTTCAATCAGTCGGCCTCCGAATGGCCAGTGATGGAATACCGAGGAGTGGTCCTCGACGTCGACGGCACAGTCGTCCGCGGTGACGAAGCGATACCGGGCGCGCTCGACGGCTTGGCAGCTATCGAAGCGGCCGGGCTCGACCGCCTGTTCGTCTCGAACAATCCCACGAAGAAACCGCTAGCCTACGAAGAACGACTTCGCGGTGCCGGTATCGACGCCACAGCCGACGAAATCGTCACGTCGGGCACGACCACGACATCGTACGTCGCCGAGCAACATCCGGGTGCGAAGACCTTCTGTATCGGCGAGGAGGGACTGCGCGACCAACTTCGAGAGGCCGGATTAGAACTCGTTTCCGCGTCGGACGACCCCGACGTCGTCGTCGTTTCTATCGACCGCGAGTTCCACTACGACGACTTGCGCGACGCCTACGTCGCCCTGCGTGACGGTGCGACGTTCTACGGCACCGACCCCGACATCGTCATTCCGGCTGCCGATGGCGACATTCCGGGGTCGGGCGCGATTATCCACGCCGTCTCCGGGGTCGCCGGGCGTGACCCTGATGCGATTCTCGGGAAGCCCTCGCCGGTCGCACGGGGTATCGTCCTCGACAGGCTCGGCCTCGAACCCGAGGAGGTCCTCGTCGTCGGCGACAGACTCGATACGGACATCGCGTTGGGGACGACCGCTGGAATGGGAACCGCAGTCGTCCGAACCGGCGTGACCGACGACGCGACACTCGCGGCCAGCGACTACGAACCGGACTACGTCCTCGACAGTCTCGGCGATATCGAGTCGATTCTGTCGGGCTGACCTCGTCTTTCTGTCCGACCTCTCGGTCAATTGTCCGAACTTTTCCGTCACGTGTCCGAGTTTCCGACAGTCATCTGCTCCTGCACAATCATTATTATTCTGACGTAACAACTTCTGCGCGGGGAAACTCCATGACTGGAAAGAAAATTCTGCTCATCGCAGGCGACTTCGTCGAAGACTACGAGATTATGGTCCCGTTCCAGGCACTCCAGATGGTCGGCCACGAGGTCCACGCGGTGTGCCCCGAGAGAGAAGACGGCGACGTGTGTAAGACGGCCGTCCACGACTTCCGCGGCGACCAGACGTATCTGGAGACCCGCGGCCACGACTTCGCGCTGAACGCCACCTTCGCAGATATCGACCCGGCGGACTACGACGCACTCGTCGTCCCCGGCGGGCGCGCACCCGAGTATCTCCGTGGCTACGACGAGGTGCTCGACACAGTCCGGCACTTCTTCGAGGCGGAAAAGCCGGTCGCGGCAATCTGCCACGGACCGCAGATTCTCGCCGCTGCGGGCGTCCTCGACGGCTACGAGATGACGTCGTATCCCGCCGTCCGAGCGGAAGTCGAGAACGCCGGTTGCTCGTGGGTCGATGGCGTCGTCGTCGACGACAACCTCGTCACGGGACAGGCGTGGCCGGACCACTCCGAGTGGCTGTCGGCGTTCCTCGACGTCCTCGGGACCGAAATCAGCCACACGCCGACTGCGCAGGCCGCGGGCGACGACTAGTCAGTATTCTCACACCGTGAATACCACGAGTGAGAATGTCTGACAAAGGTTTTTAAGTGGTGCAGCGTAGGGTCTCGTATGGAAGAGCCGAACAGCCCATACTTCCGCGAACAGGTCGACGATGCCGTCGAGACGAACCCACAAGAGGGGGAGGTCGTAATCGTGGAGGGTCAAGCGATGAGCCTTCGAGCCTACAAGAAGCGTCACGACTAATCGGTCGGGACACCCGTAGGTCTCGGTGGTGGTGGTGTTCGGTCACGCGGACCGTTTTTTGTGGGGAACACAGCCGGAGCGAAGCGTATCCGCTCCTCGGTGTCCACCCCACTGACCGAGTCCCGTAGCCGTTAGAACGCCGCGTCGTAGACGTTCACGTCCGCGTGCAGGCCATCACGGAGCGCCGTGTGGACGTGGCAGATGTCTTCGGCGAGGTCCGTTATCTTAGCTACCGCCTCGTCTGAGAGGGCCGCTTCGACGTAGACGTCGAAACTGACGCTCGTGAGGTCGTCGTCGCCGTCGACCGTGGCGTCCGCGTCGATTTGAATCTTCCCGAGGTCGTCGAAGCCCGTCTTCTGGCCACCGACACGGAAAGCCGGGAGGAAACAGGAGGCATACGTCGCCACGAGTGTCTCGTTCGGGGACGGTCCAGTCTCGTTGAGCGCGTCAATCTGCAGGTCGAAGTCGCCGACGCGACTCGTACTCGAAAATCCGTCTTCGCTGATGGTTGAGGTCTGAATATCGGACATCCACTCGGTTCGACGGACTGTCTTCACCTAACGGTTGGTCGGTCGGGTAGCGCCACACACAATACCCAAAAAATCAAACGGCGCGGGCTATTCGAGCGAGAACGACTCGTCGCCGTCGAGGACGTGGACTTCGGCGTGACTGCCGGCCGCCTTCACTTCGCGCTCGAAGTCCTGAACGTCGATTTCGATGGGCGGGAACGTGTCGTAGTGCATCGGGAAGACGTGGTCGACGTCCAGCCAATCGGTTGCGACGGCCGCCTGCCACGGTCCCATCGTGAAGTGGTCGCCGACCGGCAGCGCCGCGGCGTCGGGTTCGTAGTACGGCCCGAAGATTTCGCGCATGTCGGTCATCAGACCAGTGTCGCCCGCGTGGTAGAACGTCGTCGCCTCGGCGTCGGACTCTTGTGTCGGCACCGAATCGCTAATTACGTATCCGCCAGGGACGCCCGCGTCGTACTCGTAGCCCGTGTTGATGCCGTTCGTGTGGTCTGCACGGACCATCGAGACGTACGCGTCTCCGAGTTCGACGGTGCCGCCGATGTTCATTCCGATGGTCTCGTCGACGCCCATCTCGGCTTCGACGTAGCCGGTGAGTTCGGGTGTGGCGACGACTGTCGCGCCATCGAACTCGCCTGCGTGGGCGATGTGGTCGGCGTGGCCGTGCGTCAGAAGGACGTAGTCCGGCGTTTCTACGTCGCTCGGCTCCAGCGACGTGAACGGATTGTCGAAGAACGGGTCGATGAGAATCGAAGTGCTTCCGACCGTGACGTGCCACGTCGAGTGGCCGTGCCAGATGAGCTCCATAGCACCCGAAGTTACTCGTGAAATACACAAAAAGGTATTCGGAGACGTGAGATGGCACGGAGATAAGAAAGAGACTGGCGACGGTGTCGTGAACAATCCCCACAAATCCAGCGTGGGGCAAATATTATGCCAAATCGTGATATTCTCTGGACATGGTCACGGAGATGGCACGTCGTCTCAAGGAGTTCTTCGAAGAGCGAACGACAGGCGACCTGCGAAGTGTCGTCGTATACGAGCAAAACGAGTTCGAGGTGAGCTATCTTCGGGACGACGTCGCAGCGGAATACACGGAGCGCGAGGTCGCCACGGCCGTCGACGACACGAGAACGGAGTCGTTGATGGCTCCCGTCTACGGCGACCTCTACACTGACGACCACGACGACCTGATTTGTACCATCAAGGTGTTCCCTTCGGTCGTCGAGATGAACTTCGTCCGTTCGAGTGCCGAAGGCGTCGCGGTCGCACTCGATGCGGGCGTCTTCGAAGACTCAGATGGGTTAGTCACCGAGGCGCGAGCAGTTGCGGCTGACGACCAGGTGTGACACATTCATAACACTACGGGGCAGTCATGTGAGCTATGGTCGAGAAACAGGAGCGGGACCTCCGCCGAGACGAACTGTTATTCCTTATCGGGGTGACGGGTCTCGCTGTCCTCGAACTGGGACCACAACCAGCGTCGGCAGACGGGGTTGTGATGCTACGCGGGTTCCTCTTCGGCGGTGCGCTCGGGATACTGCTCTCGGGCGTGTTCCGCGCGACTGACAGACAAGCCCTCGTCTCGACGCTTTCCCTCGCTGTCGGCTTCGCCGTGGGCAGCGTCATCAACGTCTTTTGAGCTGCCGGTAATCAACGTCGTCTGGGCTGTCGGTAATCGGAGGTTCCGCGCGCAGAAACCGGCCGAACACGTGGTGAGTGTAAAGACCTATCACGCCCCACACAGACTCGTCGCGCATGCATCACGTTCGATTCCGCGACCCGGCTGGCGCGGTCCGACAAGGCGAATGGCACGGTGACTCGGTCTCCTTTGGCGGCGAGACGTACGCCCTCGACGAGGTCGACGTGCTCCCCCCGTGTGAGCCGACGAAAATCGTCTGTATCGGCCGCAACTACGCCAAGCACGCCGAGGAGCGCGACGAAGACGTTCCCGACCGCCCACTCTTGTTTCTCAAGCCCCCGAACGCGGTTGCGGGCCACGGCGACACCGTCACGCTTCCAGCAGGAAAGGAGAACGTCGAACACGAGGCCGAACTGGCCGTCGTCATCGGCGAACAGTGCCGAAACGTCGCGGTCGAAGATGCCGAGGACGTGATTGCCGGCTACACCGTCATGAACGACGTGTCCAACCGCGACGACCAGGACGTCGAAACCAACTGGGTTCGCGGAAAGGCGTTCGACGGCGCGGCCCCACTCGGCCCGGTACTCGCCGACCCCGAGCACCTCCCAGAGGACGCGAGCGTCTCCCTGCGAGTTAACGGCGAGACCCGGCAGGACTCCAGTATCGAACACCTCATCTTCTCCATCCCGGAACTCATCGCCGAGATTACGACGTATCTGACGCTCGAACCGGGCGACGTGATTTCGACCGGCACGCCCGAGGGCGTCGGCCCGCTCGAAGACGGCGACCACGTCGAAGTCGAAGTCGAGGGCGTCGGCGTCCTCGAACACGACGTGCGACAGGATTGAGAGATGCGCGTCCATCGGATGACACTCCTCGGCGTCGCAATCTTCGCCATCACCGCGCTCGCGAGCCTCGCTCTCCTGCCGCGTCTGCCGTCCGAAGTAGCGATTCACTTCGGCATCGGCGGCGAACCTGATTCGTTCGTCGCGGCACCGGCCGGCGTCCTCTTGCTTCCGGGCATCGGGCTGGCCACGCTCGTCTTCACCAGAGTCGCTGGCTCGGTCGGTATCGGAACCAGCGCACCGCCGGTGTTCGACCCGCTTCTCGCCACGTTCCTCGGGTACGTGCAGGCACTCGTTCTCGCGTACAACCTCGGCGTACGAATCAACGTGACGACCGCGCTCGCTCCCGCACTCGTCACGTTCGTCGTTGTCGTGTTCGTTATCCAACGCTAGAGTCGACAGAGGGCAAGCCATATGTTTAGGCTCGCCTAATCCCCGCCGAATGCGACTGACTCGACGCGACGCGATTGCAGTTCTCGCCGGTCTCGGCGTGGTTGGAGGGGGCGCTGTCGCGGTCGACCAGTTCGACCCGCCGACCGCAGAGACGGCGGAGACTGGAGAAACCGGAGACGGCGGCGGCGATGGCGCGCTGTCGGCGACCGTCACTGCCACGATGACCGCCGCGGCAGCGGTCGTCTACCCGAGTCAGACCGAAGGCGTCGCCGACTTCGTCGAGACGTACGTCGTCGGCCGCGCGAGAGACGAGTCGCGTCGGGACGCCATGCGCGATGCGGCGCTCGAACTCGACGCCATCGCCCGCGACTGGTACGGCGACGACTTCGCCGACCTCTCTGCGGACGACCGCGACTCGCTGCTTCGTGAACTCGGCGTCGCCGCCGCCGACCCGGTAGCCGACGGGACCGTCTCCGAGCGAATCCGGTTCCACGTCGTGAACGAACTGCTCTACGCCTTCTACGCCTCGCCGACGGGGGGTAGACTCGTCGGCATCGAGAACCCAATCGGCCACGCTGGCGGCACAGAAAGCTACCAGCGGGCGACGATGCTCGAAGACGATGCTGGGCGTGTCGAACGCGCCGAACGCGCAGGCGATGCTGAGGACGTCGAGGGGAGTGAGGCCGATGAGTAACCCCGCCGAGAGTGACCGGACGCCCGCCGAAATTGACCGAATGCCCGCCGAAATTGACCGAACACCAGTCGAAGACGCCGACGTGTGTGTCGTCGGTGCGGGTCCGGCAGGGGGAATCGTCGCCCATCGCCTCGCAGAATCGGGAGCGTCCGTGGTCGTTCTCGAAGCGGGGCCGCGATTCGACGGCGACAGACAGGAGCAACTGGAACAACACCTCCGCCCCGGACTCGACGACCCGTGGGGGATGGGCGGCCCGCGCGACGAATTCACGTCGTCTGGCGACTCGTTTTACCCGCTGAACGCCGCCCGCGTGAAGGGTGTCGGCGGGTCGACGCTCCACTGGCAGGGGATGGTGATGCGCCTCCACGAGCGCGACTTCGAACTCGACTCACGACACGGCGTGGGAGCTGACTGGCCCATCTCGTACGACGACCTGCGCCCGTTCTACGCCGAAGCGGAGCGCGAACTCGGTGTCGCGGGCGCGATGGACAACCCGTACGCCCCGCCTCGCGAGGAACCGCATCCGCTTCCGGCGTTCCCGCCGTCGCACTCGGATTCCATCTTCGCGGAGGCCTGCGAGCGACTCGGCATCGACATGCACTCGGTCCCGAACGCCCGCAACTCCGAACCCTACGACGGCCGCAGCCCGTGTGTCGGCTACGGGACGTGCAAGCCGGTCTGTCCGTCCGGTGCGAAGTACACCGCCGAGTCGCACGTCGAGAAGGCCGAGTCGGCGGGGGCGCGAGTCATCGACCGCGCCCGCGTGCGCCGACTCGAACACGACTCGACAGGCGAGCGCGTCGTCGCCGCGACCTACACGACACCCGATGGAGAGACCCACCGCCAGACTGCGGACCAGTTTGTCCTCGGCTGTGGCGGCGTCGAGAACGTCCGCCTGCTCCTGCTTTCGGAGTCCGAGCAGTACCCAGACGGTCTCGCGAACTCCTCGGGACTCGTCGGTCGGTACCTCATGGACCACCTGTTTGCCGGGATGGGCGGTCGGCTCGACAGACCGACCAGACAGAACCACGTCGGCTTCAACACCAGCGAAACCCACCAGTTCTACGACGACGCGGAGCCGGTCAACGGTCTCAAACTGGAGTTTCTCAACTACGCCGGGCCGTCGCCCGTCATCGGCGCTCTCCACGCCGACACGTGGGGCGACGACCTCTTGGGACAGTTGAAGGCAGACTACGGAACCCACGTCGCCATGGGCGCGCTGGTCGAGCAACTCCCCGACGAGGATAACTACGTCACCATCGACCCGGAGACCACAGACGACCTCGGCGACCCCGTTCCGGCGGTCCACTGGTCTATCGACGACCAGACGAAGGCGGCACTCGAACGTGCAAACGAGATTCAGCGGACGGTTCTGGAGGAACTCGGTGTCGACGTTGAGTGGGCGGTCGGCCCGGACAACACCGGCCCGGCGTTCCACCACATGGGGACGACTCGAATGGGTGACGACCCCGAATCGAGCGTCGTGAACGCGGAGTGTCGAACACACGACCTACAGAACCTCTGGATAGCCGGGTCGAGTGTCTTCCCCACCGGCGGCGCGATGAATCCGACGCTCACCATCGCCGCGCTCGCGGTCCGACTTTCGCAGTCGGTCAAGCAGCGAGTGCGAAACTGAATCCGATTCCATCGTTCTGGGAACGACACCGGTACTGTTTATCCCCGGGATCGCAAACCACGGACTATGAGGAGGCGGCGCTACGTCCACGCAGTGGGTGCGCTCGGTATCGCCGGTGTCGCGGGGTGTCTCGGCGGAGACGAGAGCCGCCCGAACACCGACGCGGCGGGAAGCGCCGAGACAGAACGCGGCGAGGGGTCTGGCAGCGGCGAGCGCGACATCGTCCTCGCGACAGCGACGACCGCCTACGACACGGGACTGCTCGACGCACTCCACGAAGAGTTCACCGCACGATTCGGTATCCGGGTCAAGACGCTCGTACAGGGGACCGGAGCAGCCCTCAGAACCGCGGCTGACGGCGACGCGGATGTCGTCATCGCCCACGCCCGCGAGGCCGAAGACGAGTTCCTCCGGGCGGGACACGGTATCAACCGCCGAGATTTGATGCACAATGACTTCCTCGTCGTCGGTCCCGAGTCGGACCCGGCAGGCGTCGATTCCGTTGGGAACGACCCCCTTGCAGCCTTCCAAACAATCGCCGAGAGCGAGTCGCTGTTTCTCTCCCGCGGCGACGACTCCGGGACTCATCGCCGAGAACAGACGCTGTGGGAACGCTCGCCGGCGACCCCCTCGGGACGATGGTATCAGGCCACCGGCGACGGGATGGGCGACACGCTCAGGCAGGCCAGCAGACGCGGCGCGTACACCCTCGTCGACCGGGGGACGTTCCGCGTCTACGGCGACTCGATTTCACTCGACTCCTTCGTCGAAGGGCCACTCGGCGACGGCCCCGAGAGTCTCCGAAACGACTACGGAATCATCCCGACGAACCCCGCCAGACACGACGTTGACTACCCGTCGGCGATGGCCTACGTCGGGTTCCTGACGGGGCGCACAGGGCAGAAAATTATTCGGACGTTCGGCGAGTCCACCCTGTTCGTTCCAGACGCACTCGGCGACGACCCGACGTTCGACCAGTACGTGCCGGTCGCAGACGACGCCTGAAATCGAGCGCTGAGAGACTCGATTCGCAGCAGTATCGACCGCGAGTACGCACCCTTAAGAACCGCGACCCGCATCTTTCGACCATGCAACCACGGGACCTCTCCGCGCACACTCCCTACGTTCCCGGCCGCGGAACAGAGGAGGTCGCCCGCGAACTCGGGGTGGACCCCGAGGACCTGACGAAACTCTCTTCGAACGAGAATCCTCACGGTCCGAGTCAACAGGCCGTCGCCGCCATTCAGGACGCCGCGCCGACGGTGAGCGTCTACCCGAAGACGGCTCACACCGACCTGACGGAGAAGCTGGCCGACAAGTGGGACCTCACGCCCGAACAGGTGTGGGTTTCGCCCGGTGCCGACGGGGCAATCGACTACCTGACGCGAGCGATGCTCGAACCCGACGACCGCGTCCTCGAACCGTCGCCCGGCTTTACCTACTACTCGATGAGCGCTCGCTACCACCACGGCGACGCCGTCCAGTACGAGGTGTCGAAGGACGACGACTTCGAACAGACCGCCGAGTCGGTCCTCGACGCCTACGACGGCGAGCGCATGGTCTACCTGACGACGCCGCACAACCCGTCGGGGGCGACCTTCGCTATCGACGAGATTCGAACCCTCGCCGAATCGGTCGAAGACCACACGCTCCTCGTCGTCGACGAAGCATACGGCGAGTTCTCCGACGAACCGTCGGCCATCGACCTGCTCTCGGAGTACGACAACATCGCGGTGTTACGCACGTTCTCGAAGGCCTACGGTCTCGCCGGTCTTCGAATCGGCTACGCCTGCGTCCCCGAGTCGTGGGCGGACGCCTACGCCCGCGTGAACACGCCGTTCGCGGCCAGCGAACTCGCCTGCCGCGCCGCGCTCGCCGCCCTCGACGACGAGGACCACGTCGAGAAGACGGTCGAATCGGTCGAGTGGTCCCGCGACTACCTCCGCGCCGAACTCGACGTGCCGACGTGGGAGAGCGCCGGAAACTTCGTTCTCGCACAGGTGGGCGACGCCACCGCCGTCTCGGAGGCCTCCCAGCGCGAGGGCGTCATCGTCCGCGACTGCACAAGTTTCGGCCTGCCAGAGTGCATCCGCATCTCCTGTGGGACGAAAGCACAGACCAAACGCGCCGTCGACGTGCTCAACCGAATCGTCTCGGAGGTGCCGCCCGCGTGAGAGTCGCCATCACCGGAACCCCCGGAACCGGGAAGACCACGGCGACGGACGCCGTCGCCGACGCGCTCGACCTCGACGTGGTCCACCTCAACCAACTCGTCAAAGACGAGGGACTGTGGACCGAACGGGACGAAGACCGCGACACGCTCGTCGTCGACCTCGACGCCGTGCGCGACCACCTCGGCGACTGGGACGGCATCGTCGAGAGCCACCTCGCTCACCACCTCGATGCCGACCGAGTCGTCGTCCTTCGCTGCCGCCCGGATATCCTCGAACAGCGCCTGCTCGACCGCGGCGAACCCGAGGCGAAAGCTCGCGAGAACCGCGAGTCCGAAGCCCTCGACGTCGTTCTGGGCGAGGCCGTCGAGTTCCACGGCGAAGAGTCGGTCTACGAGATAGACACGACCGACCGCGACCCAGAAGCCGTCGCCGACGACATCGAAGCCGTCGTCTCGGGTGCGCGCGAACCGTCCGCCGGAACCGTCGATTTCATCGAATATCTATGACGCTCGACCAGTATCGCGACACTGCCGACAAACTCCTCGTCCCGTTCGTCTCGGCCGCCGACACCGTGGGACTCACCCCCAACGGCGTGAGCGTCATCGCCTTCGGATTCGCCATCGCCGCGGGCGTCGCCTTCGGCCTCGCCGACCCCCTCTGGTACGGGGCAGGAGCCGTGTTCGTCTTCCTCAACGGCTGGCTTGACCTCGTCGACGGCGCGCTCGCACGCGAGCAGGGCGTCTCCTCGGAGGCCGGTGACCTGCTCGACCACGTACTCGACCGCTACGCAGACATCGTCGTGCTCGTCGGCCTCGCGGCCGGAATCGAGTCGTACGCGCTCGGGCTCGCCGCCGTCACGGGCGTCCTCATGACTTCCTACCTCGGGACGCAGATTCAGGCAGTCGGCCTCGGTCGCGCTTACGGCGGCCTCGTCGGTCGCGCCGACAGACTCGCGCTCATCGGTCTCGTCGGCGTCGCGTCGGCGGTCTACACCGACACCCTCGCCGGATTCACGCTCGTCGGGTGGCTGCTGGTGTTCTTCGCTATCATCGGCCACCTCACCGCGTTCCAGCGGTTCTGGGGCGCGTGGGGCGACCTAACGTAAGAAATTAATTCTTCTACATTTTCGGTCGAGGTGTGTCTTCCGTAGTTTCGCCACTTGGTCAGGCTGGTTCGATTGCGCTCCTCGGGACTCTCGTCGTCGCCGAGTCGGTCTGGCTCTCCGAGAATTCGGCGGCCCGCGGCCATCGATTTCCGAACGTCCTCGGCGCACTCCTCGCCGTGATTCCCATCGGCGCACTCGCGTATCTCGTCGCGTACCGTCCAGAACACCCGCGGACGCGTCCCGCGAGTCCAGCCGAGCGAGTCGCACTGACGGTGTTTTTCGCGGCTGCCGGGTCGTTCGCCGCTGTCGGCCTCTTCCCGGTGTCGGCTTCGGGACTCCGCGAGCTGCTGTATCCGCTTGGTTTGGTCGTGTTGCTGCCGCTTTCGCACCTCGTCGTCTATCGGCGCGGCTATCGCGTGGTGGCCAGTCCGGTTAGTCGTCAGGTGGCGGCACTTCGCCGTCGCCGAGAATAGCAGGGCGAGCTGGGAGACGCGGCCGTGCTCACAATTCGCACCGCGTGGCCGGGGGCGTGTCTTTTATACGCGGCCGGGGGGTACGTGAGGGTATGCCTCAGTGCGAGATGTGCGGCTCCAACCAAGCCTCTCTGAAGAAAGTGAAGGTGGAAGGCGCAGAACTACAACTGTGCGACGACTGCGCCGAGTTCGGCACGGAGGTCCGCACCGAGTCGACGTCCTCCAGCACGAGCACCAAGTACTCCACCTCCTCGTCGAGTTCGAAGGCGTCTCGCTCTTCGGGGTCGTCTTCGTCGTCGTCGAACACCCGCCGTCGTCGCGACATGTTCGACGACATGGACGAGATTGCGGCCGACTACGACGCTCGCATCCGCGACGCACGCGAGTCCCGCGGCATGAGCCAAGAGGACCTCGCACAGTCGCTCAACGAGAAGGCGAGTCTCATCCGCAAACTCGAACGCGGCGACATCCTCCCACCGGACTCCGTCCGCACGAAACTCGAACGCAACCTCGACATCTCGCTCGTCGAGGGCGAAAGCGACGACGAGTCGGAGTGGTCCGGCGGCAGCGACACGACGACGACCCTCGGCGACGTCGTCAAGCGCAAAGACTGACGAATTCGGTTCAGTTCGTTGCGGACGTCCGTTTCCTCACGATTTTCAACGATAGAGACGCCGTCTCGTGGCAACGACGGCCCCGAAAACCAATTTATTAGTCTCGTCGCACCCCACCTTCGGTGTGTTCATCCTAGTCAATCTCAAGGCGTACCCGTGTGACCCCATCGAAGTAGCAACCGCCGCGCGCGACGTCGCCGAGGAGTCCGGCGTCCGCATCGCTGTCTCGCCGCAGGCAGCAGACATCTCCCGCGTCGCCGACACGGGCGTCGAGACGTGGGCACAGCACGTCGACCCCAACGGCTACGGGAGCCACACCGGAAGCACCCTCGCAGAGGCCGTCGCCGAAGCGGGGGCGGTCGGCACGCTCATCAACCACTCCGAGAACCGCCTCAAACTCGCCGACATCGACGGGTCGATTCAGGCGGCCGACCGCGCCGGACTGGAGACCTGTGTCTGTGGCAACAACCCCGCCCAAATCGGCGCTGTCGCCGCACTCGGTCCTGACTCGGTCGCCGTCGAACCGCCGGAACTCATCGGCGGCGACGTGTCCGTCGCGACTGCGGACCCCGGTATCGTCACCGACGCCGTCGACGCCGCGGCCAACGTAGACGAGGACGTAGACGTGTACTGTGGCGCTGGCATCTCGACCGGCGACGACGTGGTCACGGCCGAGGAACTCGGCGCGTCCGGTATCCTCCTCGCGTCCGGCGTCGCCAAGGCCGACGACCCGCGCGCGGCGCTCGAAGACCTCGTCTCGGGCCTGTAGAACCGACTCGAAGAAGCTGTTTTCTGACGACGCTACTCGTCGCCGCCAGCGTCGCCGTCGGACAGTAGTTCGGCCCCGTCGGCAGTACCGCCGACGGCGTCGGCGACGGCGTCAGAGTCGGCGACTTCGTCGGTCTCGTCGAGGAACGCCGCTTCGATAGCCGCGACCGTCTCGGCCAACTCGTCGGGGTCGAGGAGGTCGTCGTACTCGTCGCGGACGAGGTCCGGCAGGGCGTACTCGTAGATACCACGCCCGGCGTGTCGGATGAACCCTGCCCGACGAAGTGGCCTGTTTCGACCGTATGCGAGGTGCTGGTCGGCTGTCTCACCCGCCGCGACGTGCGCCGTGACCGGGTCGGAGACGTGCCGCTCGCGGTAGTGCTGGAGCATTCCGTGGTGAACGTCGCTCAGTGCGCCCACGACGGCCGTCATTCGGTCGACCACGTCGCGTCGGTCCTGCGCACCCGGTGCCGGTTGCAGGTCCGCCGGTTCGAAGTCGCCCATCTCGCTCTCGAAGTCGAACTCGTCGTCGGACCCTGATGCCGTGGTATCTTCGAGATGGCCGAACCCGTGGGTCGGCCACGGCGGCCCGTCGGGTGCTTCGAGCAGTGGTCTGGGAGGCGTGTCAGATGCGGCTTGCAGTTCGCTCGCATCGTCGGCAACCTCGGCGTCTGTGTTCGCCGTCGCCTCGGCAACGTCTTCGTCACTCGGTTCGCCAGCGCTCTGATTGTACTCTCCGAGCGCGGCTTGCTTCTCTTCGGGGCGATTCAGATTTCTCCCCGAGCCACCGCGATAGGGCGCTTCCGCCTTCTGGAACATCGCCTGTGCGAACTGGTCTGCCATCCGCGAGAGGTCGCGGGCCTCCTCTAACTCGCGTTCGAGTTGTCGGATTTTGGCCTCCTTCTTTTCGAGTTCCTGTTTCAAGTCGGCGATTTCGCTCTCACGGCGGGCTTTCTCGTCGGATATCTCTTTGAGGTCCGAGACGAGGTCGCCGTCGACAGACTTCAGGTCGGGACGCTCGAAGTCGTCGAGGCCGGGCGTCGCACCCGCGTCGAACGTCTGCTTCTTGTGGAACTGGACGCGCCGAATCGACTCCGACCAGTCGGTGACGAGGAATCCCTCGCCGTTGCCCATGTCCTCGATGGCGTCGGCGTACTCCGACCCGAGGATGCGACCGACGACTTTCGTGTCGTTGCGCCAGGTGAGGCGGTGCCAGACGAGCCAGTCACACTGGGTGATGAAGTCCTTCTTGACGTCCGCGGGGCGCTGTGAGATACCGACGACGCCGAGGCCGTGTTTTCGCCCGCGCTTGCCGATTTTGATGAGCATCTTGCCCGCTTCGTCCATCCCGCCCTTTTCGGGGATGTACTCGTGGCACTCCTCGATGAGCATCAAGAACGGCTTTTTCAGCTTCTTCTCCTTGGCGAAGAGGTGCTTTGCGACCTCGGTCACTAACTCGTCGGCCGCGGCGTCGTCGAGGTAGCCGGACACGTCGAGGATAATCGGCACGTTCTGTTCGAGCGCGAGCGTCGCGAGTCGCTCTGCGTGTTCGGGACTCACCTGAATGTCGCACTCGTCGTCCGCGCCCGCGTGAAGCAGTTCGAACTCCTGTTTGAGTCCGTAGTACTCGCCGTCGGTGTCGACGATGAGCACTGGGAAGTTCGACGACAGCAGGTTCTCTATCATGACCGAGGCCGTGTTCGACTTCCCGGACCCGGATTTGCCCGTGATGAACCCCCGGCCGGTCAAGATATCGACGACCGGTAATTCGACCGTCGTGCCCGGGTCTTCGGTGCCCACTCCCCCTGGACCGTCGCTAATCTCGGCAACCGAGATGGTTTCCGTGTCCGAATCCGTCATCCGGTTTTTTCGACTCTTTCGGGGGTCATAGTTCCTCCCCTCCCGACGAGTCAAGTTTTATCACGCATCAACGTAAGTTCCGGTCGATGATGGACGGGGACGGAGACGACATCTCCATTCTTCACGTCGACGACGACCCGATGTTCTCTGAACTCGTTTCTCACAATCTCACGCGCCGCATCGACGGTGTGCACGTCGAGACCTACGAGCGGCCGGAGGCGGTACTCGACCGGGTCGAATCCGACGCGGTCGATTGTATCGTCTCGGATTACCAGATGCCGGATATGAACGGGGTCGAACTGCTGGAAGCGGTCCGCGAGTCGAGCGACGTTCCGTTTATCCTCTTTACGGGCCACGGCTCCGAGGCGGTCGCGAGCGACGCTATCGCCGCCGGCGTCACCGACTACGTCCAGAAGGACCCCGGAGGCGACCAGTGGGTCTTGCTCGCCAACCGCGTTCGACGGGCTGTTTCCGAACACCGAGCAGTAGAAGCTCAAAAAGAGTCGAACCGTCGGTTTTCGACGCTTATTCGAGCGATGCCCGGCGTCGCGTATCGTTCGCAAATCGACTCGACGTGGCCCATGGACTTCGTCTCCGAAGGCTGTCGAGCACTCACCGGCTACGACCCCGCGGAACTCGAATCCGGCGAGGTCATGTGGGGTGCGGATATCGTCCACCCGGAACATCGGGGGGACGGCTGGGACGAAATCCTCGCCGCGGTCGAAGCGGGAGACCGATTCGACCGAACCTACCGAATTCGAACCCGCGACGGCGAGACGAAGTGGGTTCGAGAACAGGGCCTCGGCGTGATGGAAGACGGCGAGGCCGTCGCCATCGAAGGCTACATCTTCGACGTGACCGACCAACACCGACGCAGTATCGAGTTGCGACAGAAGGAGACACTTCTCGATTCGCTGTTCGAAAACGTCCCCGTGCACCTCTTCGTGAAGGACGACGAGGCCAGACACGTCCGCGTAAGCTCCGCCTTCGTCGACGACCCCGAATCGTTCGTCGGAAAGACCGACCTCGAAGCGTGTGTCTCCTCGGAGATGGAGCATCGCCAGCGTGCCTACGAAGACGACCGTCACATCCTCGAAACCGGCGACCCAATCTTGGACAAAGAAGAGTACGTGTCCAACCTCGACCGGTGGAACCTCACCTCGAAGGTTCCGTGGACCGACGACGGGAACGTCGTCGGAATCATCGGCATCAGCTACGACATCACGGAGCGAAAGCGACGAAAACAGGCGCTCTCTCGGCAGAACGAACGGCTCGCGGAGTTCGCAAACATCGTCAGCCACGACCTTCGAAACCCGCTGAGCGTCGCCCACGGCAACCTCGAACTCCTCCGGGAAGACATCGACGACGAGCGACTCGAAACAGTCGCCGACACGCTCGGCCGCATCGACGACATCGTCGAGGACGTCCTCTCGATGGCACGCGGCGGTCGAAACGTCCTCGACAGAGAACGCGTCAGTCTCGCTGACGCCGTCGCGGAAGCGTGGCAGACCGTTCACGCGGGGGAAGTGACACTGGAGCTACCCGAATCGCTCGGGACGGTTCACTGCGACCGAGCGCGACTCGTTCGCCTCCTCGAAAACCTGCTTCGGAACGCCACGGAACACGCCCTCACGGACGACCGAACGACACCGGAGATAACTGTCCAACGGCTCGGAGACGAGGTCGGATTCGCCGTGATAGACGACGGGCCGGGCATCCCGGACGCCGAACGAGAGTCGGTCTTCGAACGCGGGTACACGACCGACGAAGACGGGACCGGCTACGGGCTCGCCATCGTCTCCGAAATCGCCGACGCACACGACTGGGACGTTCGAATCCGAGACGCGGCGGGCGGTGGCGCACGAATCGAAGTCCGAACCGGACAGGGACTCGCTCCCGAGTCTGACGCTCAATCGAATTCGACGAGCGAGGACTGACCTCGCGGCTTCGAATTCGACGTGTGGTTGTCGTGGGTGCTGTCGTCGGGGGCGCGGTCATCTTGTTGGGAGCCTCGGTTGTCTTCTCGTTGGGGACCCCTCCCGTCTTCTCGTCGGGTTCCCTGACTGCTTTCTTGTCCGCCTTCGCGTTCACTGCCGCCGTTTTTCTCGTCGTCCGCTGACTCCCACCCGTCGAGGCTCGACTGGTCGGCCGAGGAAAACGAGAGGTTCGAGACGCGAACACCGAGCTTTCGAACCGTCTCGGTTTCGAACTCGGTTTCGAGCAGGTCGAGCGCCACGTCGGTCACGAGTTCGGGTTCGTCCACCGGGCCGGGCAGTGACCGCGCTCGGGTGTTGATGTCGAACGGCGGAACGACCACCTTGATGCCAATCGTTCGGTACATCGCCCCCCGCGAGCGAGCGCGGTCGGCCACGTCGGCGGCGAGCGTGCGAACCACGTCGCGTTTGGCTTCGGGGTCGTCGGTTGGGTCGGTGAACGCCGATTCTCTGGAGAGGCTCTTCGGTCGCCCCGTGGGCGTGACTGCCCGGTCGTCGTCGCCGTTTGCCCGCTCGGCGAGTTCACGCCCTCGCGACCCAAAGCGCGATTCGAGCGTGCTCACGTCGGCGTCCGCGAGGTCCCCCGCGGTTTCGATGTCGAGCGACCGGAGTTCGCGGGCCGTGACCGGACCGACGCCGTGAATCTCGTCGACCGGAATGGGGGCGAGAAACGACCGCACCTCTCCGGGCGGGACGACGACCAGCCCGTCCGGTTTGTCGAAGTCGGACGCGATTTTCGCGGTCGACATGTTGGGCGCGACGCCAATCGACGCGGTGACGCCGACTTCGCGTTCGATGCGCTGTTTCACGTATCGTGCGAACCCCTCCGCGAGCGTCCGGTCCCCAGACGGAGCGTAGTCCCACGCCGTGCGCGCGGTCACGTCCAGATACGCCTCGTCGATGCTCACCTCGCGGACGACGTCGGCGCAGTCGTGGAGTATCTCCTTGACGTCGGCGGCGACGTCCTTGTAGAAGTCGAGGTCGACCGGGCGATAGTAGCCTGCTGCATCGGGGTCGTCGTCGGGACCGAGGTCCTCGATTCGCGGGAGTCTGTCGAGCGCCGCCGAAATCGGCTGGGCGCTCTCGACGCCGAACGTTCGGGCTTCGTAACTCGCCGTGGCGACCGCGCCGTGTCCCTCACCCGCTTCGTAGCCCATACCGACGACGAGCGGTTCGCCGCGGAGTTCGGGTTCTCGCAGGCGCTCGCAAGCGGCGTAGAAACAGTCCATGTCGACATGGAGGACGATGCTGTCGGAGCGGTCGTCGGGCTCCGTTCCGGGCAGCGTCTCCCCCGCCATGGTCGTGGGTTAGACGCGGACGTACCTGAACCTTCAGATAGCGCGGTGAAAGTAAAGCACCGGGCGGTGTCGTGAGGGGAGCCGACGGAATGGTATCTACTTCAGTCGCTCCTGCAAGAACGAAGGATGCGCAGCGGTGACGCCGTCGATAGAGAGAATTTCGTCGGAGATAACGCCGCCGAGCGCGTCGCCGTCCGAGGCTCGGACCTCGGCCATCAACATGTGGTCGCCGGACGAGGTGTACAGCGATTCGACCGATTCGAGGGATTTCAACGCCCGGGTGACTTCGACGTAGCGTTCGCTTGCGACCTCGATGCCGACCATGGCGATAGACTGCCCGGTGAGCTTCTTCGGGTCGATGTCTGCCGAGTAGCCGATGATGACGCCGTCGTCTTCGAGTTTGTTGATGTACTTTCGAACCGTCGGCTTCGACACGCCCGCCCGGTCCGCTATCTCGGCGTACGACGCTTTCGCGTCGTCCTCCAAGACGGCGAGGATGCGTCCCTCCGTGGACGTGGATTCCATGGCTTCAGGTTTTCCAAGGGGAGAAAAATATCTTGCGAATCCGAAAACGGTTCTCCGTCACGCCGAAGCCGGCGTCGAAGTCGGCGGTGACGGGCGGTGAACCGCCGTTATTTGTGCTTGTCGAGGAACTTGTCGTAGGACCGTTCCCACTCGTAGGAGTCGTCGAAGTAGCGCTCGGCGAGCGGTTCTTCGGGCATCTCGCCGATTTGCTTTTTCTCCTGCTGGTAGGACGGACGGTCCGAGTCGACGTAGTACCGGCCGGTGAGGACGGTCCCCTCGTGGAGTGCGTTCTCCGTCTCGAACATCATCTCGGAGGCCTCCGCACGGTTCGTGTTGTCGAACTCGTAGTCGTCGGACTCGTTGATGTCGATGTACGGGACGTACTGACGGGCGTCCTTGTTCCACGTCGGACACTGCGTGAGGAAGTCGACGTGGGAGAAGCCGTCGTGCTCGATGGCTTCCACGATGATTTCCTTGGCCTGGTTCGGGTTGACCGCGGCCGTACGCGCGATGTAGGACGCACCCGCGTTCAGCGACAGCGAGAGCGGGCGCAGCGGCGTCTTGGCCGAGCCGTGAGGCTGGGTCTTCGACTTGTGACCCTTCGGCGACGTCGGGGACGTCTGTCCCTTCGTGAGGCCGAAAATCTCGTTGTTGAACACGATGTACGTGATGTCGTGGTTCTCACGGGCGGTGTGCATGAAGTGGTTGCCACCGATACCGTAGCCGTCACCGTCACCGCCAGCGGCAACCACGGTCAGACCGGGGTTGGCCAGCTTTGCGGCGCGGGCGATGGGCAGCGAGCGGCCGTGGATGGTGTGGAAGCCGTAGCTGTTGAAGTAGCTGTTGAGCTTCCCGGAACAGCCGATACCCGTCATGACCATCATCTCGTCGGGCGAGAGGCCGAGTTCGGCCGCCGCACCCTTCAGAGCCTTCAGGACACCGAAGTCACCACAGCCAGGACACCACGTCGGCTGGGGTTCGAGTCCGGGGGTGAACTCGTTTTGGTCTTTCTCCGTTTCTTCACCGATTGCGCTGAATGCACTCATGATTATTCACCCACCTTGGGGACGAACTTCGTACGGTTGTCCGGGAGCGCCTCGCCTTCGAGGAGCGCCGTCTCGAACCCTTCGACGATGTCGAGCGGTTCGAACGGATTCCCGTTGTATTTGAGGAGACTCGACATCTTGTCGCCGTAGCCGCCGAGTTCCTTCTGGACGAGTCCGCGGAACTGCGCGGACGCCGTCATCTCCACGACGAGCGCCTCGTCGACGCTGTCGAGGAACGATTTGACCTGCTCTTTCGGGAACGGCATCAGTTCGGAGACGCCGAGGACCTTGACCGAGTGGCCCTTCTCGTTGAGTTCGGCTGCGGCCTCTTCGACGGTGCCCTGCTGGCTACCGAACGTGACGAGACCGTAGTCGGCGTCTTCCGGACCGTAGACCGTGTTGAACTCGCCGTCTTCGTCGAGTTCCTCGCGGATGGACTCGACCTTCTGCATGCGGCGGTTCATCTGAGCGATACGGTTGTCGGGGTCCTCCGAGATGTGACCCGCGGGCATGTGTTCGTTACCCGTCGCGAGGTAGCGACCGCCCTTCTGTCCGGGCAGCGAGCGCGGCGAGACACCGTTTTCGGTGTCGTGCTGGTAGCGCTGGTACTTGCCCGAGTCGTCGTGCGGTGCCTCTTCGAGTTCGGCTTCCGAGAGGACAGAGCCGAGGTCCGCGTTCGGCTCTTCGTCGAAGACCGACGCCGGGACGTTCGAGAGTTCGCCACCGAGCTTCTGGTCGTAGAGGACGATAGACGGAATCTGGTACTCGTAGGCGATTTGGAACGCCTTGCGCGTCTGGTCGTACGCCTCGGCGGCCGTGCCGGGGGCGAAGACGATGCGGTGAGAGTCACCCTGCGAGGTGTACAGGACGTGCTCCATGTCGGACTGCTCGGGCTTCGTCGGCATACCCGTCGACGGACCGGCGCGCATGGCCTCGACGAGGACGATAGGCGTCTCGGTAATCTCGGCGAGACCGAGCGGCTCGGACATCAGCGAGAAACCGCCACCGGACGACCCGGACATGGCCTTCACACCGGCGTGGGACGCACCCATCGCCAGCGCGGCGGCCGCAATCTCGTCTTCGACCTGCTCGGAGATACCGCCGAGTTCGGGGAGATTCTGCGACATGATGACGAAGACTTCCGTCCACGGGGTCATCGGGTAACCCGAGATGAAACGGCACCCTTCGTCGATAGCGGCGTAGGCAATCGCGTCAGAACCAGAGATGAGAACCTGCTCTTCGTCGTGTTCGCCTGTCGGTGCCGACACCTCGGGGGCGTCGACATCGTACTCGGACTTGACGGTCTCGTAGGCGTCGTCGAAGACTTCGAAGTTCGGTTCGAGAATCTTCTCCGGCATCGCGTCGGACATCAGGCTCTTGATGACGTCCGGCTCGATGTCGGCGATGGCGCACGTGACGGCGACACCGGCGGTGTTACGCATGACTTCGCGACCGTGCTCGCGAGCCATACTGCGAAGGTCGATGTCGTAGACGTGCCAGTTGTTCTCTTCGACGCGCTCGTCGAAGTCCTCGATTTCGGAGGTGTCGAGCAGACCGGAGTCGTAGACGATGACGCCGCCTTCGGCGAGTTCGTCGAGATTCTCAGAGAGCGGTTTGATCTCCTCGTTGCCGTAGTAGGCACCCTCGCTCGGGTTACGGGCGAAGGAGTCACCGAGCGCGAGGAGGAAGTTGTACCCGTCACCACGCGACTGAATCGGGTCCGCACTCACACGGACCTCAGTGTACGTGTGGCCACCGCGGATGCGCGATGGATAGTGGCGATGCGTGAAAACGTGTAGCCCCGCTCGCATCAGGGCTTTGGCGAAGTTCTGGCTGGTCGAGGCGATACCGTCACCGGAACCCCCTGCGATGCGCCAGATAAGTTCGTGGTCAGTCATATTTGAGCTCACGGCCCCGCTGGGGCGCTATCTGATGACTTGGTGGGGGTTCGATTAAAGACTTTGCTATGGATTAACAAGAAAAGATAATGAAGGACTTAATATTCCTAAATTGGTAGTCAGATGCCTCCTGAAAAGTGGACAAACGGATATTCAGAAATTGCCGTAACCCGATAAACGATAACTCGGGATGGAGTTATCTACCGGTTTTCGGGACTCGACGGGTGATATGGAGTGTCGTATTCGCCGACCTGTCCGTCGAGTCGGTCCGAGTTGATGTGGCCCGACAGGAGCATGAAGTCGAGGATGGTCGCGTAGAGCATCGCCTCGACGACGGGCACACCCCGTGGCGGCAACACCGGGTCGTGGCGGCCGACGACCTGAATCTCCTTTTCCTCGCCCGTCTCCCAATCGACCGTCCGCTGTTTCTTCGGAATCGACGTCGGCGCGTGGAGCGTCATCTCGCCGAAGATTGGTTGGCCCGTCGTGATGCCGCCCTGGATGCCACCGTGTTTGTTGCCGACGGGAAGGGGGTCGCCGTTCTCGTCGAACTCCCAGTCTTCGTTGCGGTCGGAGCCGGTCCACTCGCGGGCCTCGCGGCCGAGACCGAATTCGAAGGCCGTCGCGGCCGGGACAGCCATCATCGCCTGCCCGAGTCGCGCCGAGAACGAGTCGAACCGCGGTGCGCCGAGGCCGCGGGGGACGCCCTGCGCTTCGAAGTAGATAGAACCGCCGATAGAGTCGCCTTCCGTTTGGTACTGTTCGATGACCTCCATCATCTTCTCGGCCGTCTCGGGGTGGGCACACCGCACATCGTTTTCTTCGGTGTGTTCGAGCATCTCCTCGAACGTGACCGGCGGCGCTTCGACGTCGCCGATTTGGTTCACGTGGGCCTTGACCTCGATGTCGTACTCGCTCTGTTCGATGACCTGCTTCGCCACGGCACCGGCCGCGACCCAGTTTACTGTCTCACGCGCGGACGAGCGTCCGCCGCCGCCCCAGTTGCGCGTGCCGAACTTGGCCGAGTAGGTGAAGTCGCCGTGCGACGGACGCGGAGCCGTCACGTAGGGTTCGTACTTGCCCGAGCGGGCGTCCTTGTTCTGGACGACCATCCCGATGGGCGTGCCCGTCGTGTAGCCGTCGAGCGTTCCCGAGTTGATGACCACGGCGTCCGGTTCGCCGCGACTCGTCGTAATCATCGACTGGCCCGGCTTTCGTCGGTCGAGTTCCTTCTGTACGTCCTCGACGGAGAGTTCCACGCCCGCGGGGCACCCCGAGATGGTGACGCCCATGGCGTCGCCGTGACTCTCGCCGTATGTGGTCACCCGAAAGAGGCGACCGAATTCGTTCCCGTTCATTACCGGACCCTCGGGGGGCCGCCCATTTAGTGTTTGTAGATAGGTGCAATCGTCGTGCGGAACGGTGCACTCGGTGAACAGTCTCGACTCGCGGAGGTTCATAATCGATGGCGGGCAACGCACTACTATGGCATCGACAACCGACGGGAATCTCCGCGACCGCCTCGAAGCAACGTTTTGGGAGCGGCACGCCAATCCGTGGAGCGCCGGAACGCGAATCCTCGTCTATCCGGTGTTGATGTACGCCATCTTCACGCGGAACCGGCGACTCTTCGCGGCGACGCTCGCGTTCATCGCAGTCAACCCAGTGTTGTTCCCGCGCCCGAAACGCACGGATAACTACCTCAGTCGCATCGTCCTCGCCGAACGCGAGTGGCTGGACGAGGGGAAGAACACGATGGGTCTCGACTACCCCAATATCCTCAACGTCCTCAACATCCCGGTCACGGTCTACGCGTTCGCGTCAGCGATTCGCCGCAATCCCGTCGGAACCGTGCTCGGGACGCTCGGCGTGATGGTGCTCAAACTCTGGTGGACCGACGCGATTGTGAAGCAGACGGGCGTGACCGGTTCGGGGCCGGGAGACGAGGGTTCCGCCGACTCAATCGGCGAGTGACTCCAGCGTCGCCGTCGCAAAGGGAATCAGCATCTCGTCGGGGTGTAGACCGCCGTGCATGCCGACGTAGTCGAGTTTGTCCCTGGCTTCGTCCCCGTACCAGACGCTGAGTTCGCGGGGGACGACGACGAGGTCGCCGAGTCGGCGCTCGAACACCGGCGACGGATTCGGGCCGAAGAGTTCAGTGTCGAGTACCTCCTGCTTCCGTAGCACTTTCGCGTCCAGCTCCGCCGTGAGCGTGTCGTACACGTCGTCGATTCGGTCCGGTCGCAGGTGGAGGTTGACGTTCCGGGCGCTGCCCGAGAATCGAATCGGCGTCCCGTCGGAGAGTGTCTTCAGGTCCGAAACGAGGTCGAACGGCGGTGCCGAGAGGTCGACGTTTCGCTCGGGGTCGGTGTCGATAAGCCCGTGGTCGGCGGTGAGACAGACGAGCGTTTCGCCGTGGTCCTCGGTTTCCGCGGCGAGTGTGTCGATGGCCGAAGCGACCCGGTCGAACGTTTCCGCAGCTATCTCGCGGTACGCCTCGGAATCGATGCCTTCGGCGTGCGCGGTGGCGTCGGTCTGCGGGAGGTACGCGAAGATGTACGACGGGTCCGACGCTTCCTCGGCCGCCTCGTCGAAGGCGTCCGAGAACGTCGAGAGGTCTTCAGCGTCGTAGGTGTGCGGCACCGTCGATTCCGAGGGGAAGGGCGTCACGTGGTGCGTCTCGACGCCCGCCGCTTTGAGTTCGGGGTAGATTGGGTCCGCATTAGCAACGTCTTCGATGTCGATGCGTTCGGGTTCGGTGCCGTCCTTTCGGAGGAACGGAAGCGCCTCGAACATCTCGTCGGCCTCGGGTTCGTAGACGTTCCAGCCGACGACGCCGTGTTCCGATGGGAGGGTCGCGGAGTGGAACGTGTTCATCGCGGCGGCGGTTTCGGAGGGGTAGACCGACGTAATCGGCGTCACACGGCCCGCGCGTTCGAAGTCGCGGAGGAACGGGATTCGGTCGCGCTCGCCGTCCCACTGCGCGAGACCGAAGCCATCGACGAGGAAGACGACGACGCGAGAGATATCATCGTACTCGTCGGTGGCCGATTCGGGGAGTCGCGGTCCAACGTCGGCACCGAGCAGGTCGGCGACAGTGCCCGGAATCCGAGAGAAGCACCAGTCCTCGTAGGCGGGCAGGAGATACTCGCCATCTCGCTGGCGCTCCCGCAGTGCCGACAGGTCCGATAACTGCATGACGAATTCGCTGGACGGTGTCGGGAAAAAGGTTCTGTCGTGGAAGCGGGTTTTATGCTGGAAGCTGGTTCTGCCGCGGAAGCTTAGTCTTCGTGCACGTCCGCGCCGAGGTCGCGCATCGTCTCGAAGAAGTTCGGGAACGACACGTCGACGTGTTCCGACCCGGCGACGGTGGTCTCGCCGTCGGCGACGAGGCCAGCAACGGCCAGCGACATGACGATACGGTGGTCGTGGCGACCATCGACGTCGGCACCGACGAGGTCGGTCTGGCCGCCGTGGATAGTGAGGCGGTCCTGTTCTTCCGTGACGTGGGCGTCCATCTTCGACAGTTCCTCGGCCATCGCGCTGACCCGGTCTGTCTCCTTGTACCGGACGTGCTCGCAGTTCTCGATGACGGTGTCGCCGTCGGCGATAGCGCCGAGAACCGCAATCGTCGGCAGGAGGTCCGGCGTGTCGCCGACATCGACGGTAATCCCCGAGAGCGGGGCAGGCGAGACGGTCAATTCACCCGCGTCCTCGTCCCACTCGACTGCTGCGCCCATGTCGCGGACGATATCGACGATAGCGCTGTCGCCCTGCGCAGAGGGTCGTGCTCCCTCGATGACGACCGGTTCGTCCTCGGAACCGGCAACTGCACCCGCTGCAAGGAGGTACGACATCGACGAGAAGTCGCCGGGGACGCTGTACTCGCCGCCGGTCGGGCGGTACGACTGCCCACCGGGAACCGAGAACCCCTCGTCGGTTCGCTCGGCTTCGATTCCGAAGTCAGCCAGTACTTCCAGCGTGATATCGACGTACGGGGCGGACTTGAGTTCGGTCGTCAGTTCGACGTCGATACCCTCGTCGGTGACGGCCCCGGCCATCAGGAGCGCCGTGATGTACTGCGAGGAGACGTCGCCGGGGATTTCGACCGTGCCGCCGGTCATTCCGTCACCGACGACCAGTGGAGCCAGTCCGTTTCGCCGTGTGCTCTCCGCGCGGCCGTCGAGGTCGGACACGGCTTCGAGAAGCGGTCCCTGTGGGCGCGAGCGGAGGGATTCGTCGCCGGTGAGGACGGTCAGGTTCTCGCCTAGTCCGGCACAGGCCGTGACGAGTCGCATCGTCGTCCCCGAGTTGGCGCAGTCGATGACGTTCGCTGGCGTCTCGGGTCGACCGTCGAAGCCCGTCACCTCGACCGTCTGTCCCTCGCGGCCGACGCTGCCACCGAAGCCTTCCACGGCCCGCATCGTCGCCTTCGTGTCGGCGCTGACGAGGGCGTCGCGAACGACCGCGCCGTCGCTGTATCCGGCGGCAAGTATGGCTCTGTGTGTGTAGCTCTTCGACGGAGGTGCTCGTGTTCGACCCCGAACGCGAGACTGCGAGATGTGGGCGTCCATACCCGGGCGTCGTCAGGGGATGGTATCAGGGTACCGGACGCGGCGACGTTCTCATATGGTTAGAATAACAACCATTACCTTGGGCTACGAATGCCAACGTGCGGCAGGGATGTTCCGAACCACCCTGTCCGGGGTGTCGGTCGGATACTGCTCGCCCAGTGCTGGTGCGGTATTCCGGCGGCTCTCACACGGTGAGTCCTTGCCCGAGTAGACTCTCCGTGTGGCCGAAACCGGAAACCGCCGTACCAGACGCGAGGCCTTTACTACCACCCCAGACAACCCCGGAGTATGGAACCCGATTTCTCTCAACTCACCGAGTTCCTCGGCGACGACTTCGACGGCTATCTCATCTCCGCCGATGGTAGCGACTCGAACCAGTTGTACCTCTCGGGATTCGACGCGCCGGACCCGTACGTGACGCTCTTCACCCCGGACGAAACTGCCCTCCTCGTCTCCGCGCTCGAATACGGACGCGCGAAGAAAGAGAGTCGCGCCGACACCGTCTCTCGACTCGCCGACTACGACTACCGCCAGAAGTACACCGAATACGGCCCGACTGTCGGGAAAGCGAAGGCGATTGCCGAGTTCCTCGCCGACCACGGCGTCGAGACGCTCGCGACGCCCGCCGACTTCCCGCTCGGCCTCGCTGACGGCCTCCGCGACGAGGGTGTCGCGGTCGACGCAGAGACCGACGACGTGCTGACGAAAATCCGCGCAGTCAAGTCCGACGAGGAAGTCGAGCACATCCACACCGCACAGAAGGCGAACGAGGCGTCCATGCAGGCTGCCGAGGACCTCATCCGCGCCGCCGACGTGGCCGACGACGGCACGCTCTACTACGAGGGCGAGCCGCTGACGAGCGAGCGAGTCAAAGAGGAAATCGAGATTACGCTGCTCCGACACGGCTGCGCCCTCGACGAGACTATCGTCGCCTGCGGTGCCGACGCCGCCGACCCGCACGACCGTGGAAGCGGCCCGCTCTCTGCTGACGAAGCCATCATCGTCGATATCTTCCCGCGGGACAAGGAGACGAAGTACAACGGCGACATGACGCGGACGTTCGTCAAAGGCGAGCCGACCGAAGAAATCCGCGAGTGGTTCGACCTCACCGAGGAAGCCTTCTACGCGGCACTCGACGCCATCGAACCGGGTGCGACCGGCGAGGACGTCCACGACGCCGTCTGCGACGTGTACGAAGCGGCCGGCGAGAACACACTCCGCGCGAACCCGACTGCTGAAACCGGATTCATCCACAGCACCGGCCACGGCGTCGGTCTCGACGTTCACGAACTCCCGTCTGTGAGTCAAGCCGGCGAGGAACTCGAACCCGGACACGTCATCACTATCGAGCCTGGCCTCTACGACCCCGAAATCGGTGGCGTCAGAATCGAAGACCTCGTCGTCGTCACCGAAGACGGCTACGAGAACCTGACGGACTACCCGGTCGAACTGGTCGTCGAGTAACACCACCGCGGCTCAACTGTCGAACACCACCGCGGCTCAGCCGTCGAATACTTCGAAAACGTCGCCCGCTCGGCCTTAACTGTCGAGGGCGTTGTCGCCCGTCTGTTCGGGCGACGCGGTCGCATCGAGCCAGTCCGAATTGGCTTCGCGCCACTCTTGGAGCAGGTCTTCGAGCGCGTCGGCAGTCTTCGGCGTGATGACGCCCGCGGCCTGCCTGACGACCGTTCCGTCTTCGATAAGCAGCGCGTAGATGTTCCCCTCGCCGAGGAGACCGAGACGGCGCTGGAGTGCCGTCTTGTCGACCCGAGCCATGAGCGCGTTGTCGTGCCGCTTGTTCCGCGCGGCACCGGGGGACATCCCGCCGCCACCGCCGAACGACGGCATCATCCCGCTTCGACCACCGAGAACCATCAGTTCGTAGTACTCGAAGTGGTCGTAGGTCTCGGAGAGTTCTTCTGCGAACCCGCGCCACGACCCGACGAGCGACTGCTGTCGACGGTCGAAACTGATGAGCAAGAGCGTCTGCTCACCGTCCAGATCGTCCGGTAAGACGACCTTTTGACCGCTCGTATCTCGTGAGGGGAGGCGCGGGAAGTCCACGGATTATTCGAACCTCTATGACTATATAAGTCTAATTGCCGATTCGGCAAATTGTTCCATCACTCTGAACGTTTTCACGAACTCGGAAGTGACGGAACTCATTGTCGGTGGTAGTTCGTTCAAATACATAAATCCACGGCTCTGAGTCTCAACACCGATAATTAACTTCAGGGAGTCGGCCGTTACCGTTCGTACTCGGTGTCGAACAGTTGGGCCGACATCGGTCCCGGAGTGCTCCCCTCGACGACGTTGTACGCCGAGAAGTCTTCGACACCAGCCTCGCTCAGCAGTTCCTCGTCGTAGAAGGTGTTCCCCGTACAGGTCGTCGGCTCACGGGAGAACAGTTCGGTCACTGCGTCGCACATGATTTGCGGGGTTCGCCAGTCTTCGGGCGTTCCCATCCCGAAGTGGCGGGTCGCTTCGGACTCGATTGCGGCCACCGGCCACAGCGCGTTGACGGCGATATCGTCGCTCGCGAGTTCCTGTGCGAGCGACTCCGCGATGAACGTCATCCCGTATTTCGAGAGCGCGTAGGCGACCTTTCCGGGTGCGGGGTCTGCGGGGCGCGGTGGGGAGAACGTCACCACGTGGGCGTGGTCGCTCTCGCGGAGGTGCGGGAGCGCGGCGTGTGTCGTCGCGTACGTCCCGCGGGCGTTCACGTCCATGAGGAGGTCGAAGCGCCTCGGCGGCGTGTTCTCGAAGTTCGCGATGTGAATCGCGCCCGCGTTGTTGACGACGAAGTCGATACCGCCGAACTCGTCGACCGTCTCGTCGATAGCGTTCTGGATGGACTCGTCGTCACGAACGTCGAGTTGGCACCAGATGGCGTTGCCACCTCGGTCGCGAATCTCCTCGGCTGTCTCGACGATGGTCCCCGGCAGGTCGTCGCGCTCTTCGACGGTCTTGCCGGTCGAGACGACGTTCGCCCCGCGGTCGGCGAGTTCCAGCGCGATTTGCTTGCCGATTCCGCGACTGGTTCCCGTGATGAAGGCCGTTCGGCCCTCGAAATCTACATCATCAAACGCCATAGAGACTCATTGTCAATCGGCCACTTGACGTTTCGCACACGGCAACTCCGTTCAACCGGGTTTGTCGAAGGCAGGTGCACGGTGTCGTCTCGCGTGGCAGACTCAGCCCGTCGCGTTGACGTGGTCGAGTGGAAGGGTCCCCTCGTCCGCGACACGGACGGTGTTGCCAAACGTTCCGGGGCGAGATGCTTGGACAGTAAACGAACAATGTAGAGACTCGGGGAGTCGGCCTCCACCGGGGTCGAACACGGCCGGAACCAGAATCGTGCCTTGGGTATCGGCATCTCGGAGTTCGACGATAGTCTGGCGAACAGTAGGCTGGAGTTCGTAGTACACCGAAAAATCGTCCCACTGACCCGGTGGTTGGACGCGAACCTCGTAGCTGGTACCCTCTTCGTACGATTCCGGGGGCCAAATTCGGAACCGGAACCAGTCGAGATGGTAACCTTCGTAGGGTGACTGAGAAGCGATACCACCGATAGTCGAATTGAACTCGAGTTGCATCGCTGGCGAACGATGCTCTCGGCGAACAACCCTCTCGAACTCGACTTCTGCGTACCCGATTCCGTCCACATCGCCGTCTCGTGGTGGATAGCGCCAGAGAATCGATGGGTCGTCCTTCTCTTGGACCACCGACTCTGTATCGAGTTGTTTGGGGCCTGCACCCGGAACCCGACCACTACAACCCGCAAAACCGCCGATGACAGCCGTACCGAGTCCCGAAAGGAAACGTCTTCTCGCGTAGCTCTCGCCTGTGGAGGAGAATCTGGAGGGCATGACTTTAGGTACGGATTCCAAACGTGTCAACAAATATCCACTGCTGCAGACCTGAAGTGACCACAAGACAAGGTCCATCTGGCCGAGAAACCGCCGTTTTGTCCCTTCTATTGCGTGTGTTCGGCCATCTCTTGTTTTCTTCCGTGGCGATACCCGCCGACGCTTCATACCCGCCAGCACCGATTGCCTTTTGGGCGGCCCGCGTCCACACGATACCGATGGACTTGCTCGTCGTCGGTGCTGGTGCCATGGGCCGGTGGTTCGGCCGGACGGTAGATGCCGAACCCGCGTTTGCAGACGTCGACCTCGATGTCGCCGAGAGCGCGGCCGACGAAGTCGGCGGCCGCGTCGTCCCCTTCGACGGCGACGAGCAATTCGACCTCGTCTGCCTCGCTGTCCCGATGGGCCTCGCCGAAGAGGCCATCGCGGAACACGCTCACCGGGCGACCGGCGGCATGTGCGACGTGACGGGCGCGATGGGCGGCCCGGTTAGCGCGATGCGCGAGCACCTGCCGGACCGCGAGCGATTCAGCTTACACCCACTGTTCGCCCCGCAGAACGCCCCCGGAAACGTCGCTGTCGTCAGCGATACCGCGGGGCCGCTCGCAGACGCCGTCTGTGCCGACCTCTCCACTGCGGGGAACCACGTCTTCGAGACGACACCCGACGAACACGACGCCGCGATGGAGACCGTGCAGGCCGCGGCCCACGCCGCCGTCCTCGCGTTCGGACTCGCGGCCGACGACGTTCGCGACGAGTTTGCGACACCCATTTCCGCCGCCCTCGACGAACTCGTCACGGCGGTTTCCGGCGGCACGCCTCGCGTGTACACCGACATTCAATCGCAGTTCGGTGCCGGGACAGACCGCGTTGCGGACGCGGCACGCGCCCTCGCGATGGCCGACGACGAGACGTTCGCCGACCTCTACCGGGCGGTCGCCGCGACGGGCGCTGTGTCGCTCGACGACGCCAGCGACGCCGAACCCTGACCGCGACGACTCGCCCCCGTTTCGACGACTACCGACCGATAGATAGACCGATGATACCTGACCTGCTGTTCCGACGATGATAGATAGAGACGCCGTCCGCGACAACGCGAAGTACCTCCGAAACGTTCGCCCGATAGACCCCGACGAGATTGCCGAATACATCGAAGGCGCACCGCACCCCGCGGTGGTGAAACAGACGCTCCGCGAGGAAGCCTACGACCTCGGGCTGTTCGAGCAAGACGACGGGACGTTCGTCCCCGCCAACGACGACCCGGTTTCGCTGCCGGGATGGTCGCCGGAGACCTTCCCCAGTGACTACTCGTTTGCGGTAGAAGACCTGCTCATCCAGCGCTACGGCGCAAACTGGCACGTCGGCGACTCCGGTGACCGACTCCGACAGCGCATTCGCCAATTGAAAACAGATTACTTCGAGGGCAACCCTGTCGAGTACGACGAAGACGCTGCCCTCGGGTACGCTATCTACCACCTCCCCGACTACTACGCGACCGTCGGCTACGTCCTCGACGACCTCACAGAACGCGGGTTGCTGCCGCGAGAACTCCGCGTCCTCGACGTTGGAGCGGGAACGGGCGGCCCGGCGCTCGGACTCCACGACTACCTTCCGGACGACGCGCTCGTGGACTACCACGCGCTCGAACCCAGTGCCTCCGCCGACGTGCTCGAACGGATGCTTTCCGAGACGCGCCGCAACTTCCGAACGAGCATCCACCGCGAGACGGCCGAAGCGTTCGACCTCGACGGCGAGTACGACATCGTCCTCTTCGGTAACGTCCTGAACGAACTCGACGACCCCGTCGCAGTCGTCCAGAAGTACCTCGACGTCGTCGCCGACGACGGCGCCATCGTCGCCATCGAACCCGCCGACAGAAACACGAGCATCGGTCTCCGCGAGGTCGAACGCGAGGTCGCTCCCGTGGACGGCGACGTCACCATCTACTCGCCCACGCTTCGCCTGTGGGACGGGTACGCGCCGTCCGACCGCGGCTGGTCGTTCGACGTGCAACCGGACCTCGACGTCCCCGCGTTCCAGTCTCGACTGGACGACGGCCGCGACCCAGATGAGGACGAAGGCACCTTCGTCAACGTGGACGTGCAGTACTCCTACAGCATCCTCCGAACCGATGGCGAGCGCCGATTCGGAATCCGTGCGAATCCGGAGCGCTTCGCCAAGATGGCCGAGATGGAACGCCACGTCACGAATCGTATCGACCTCCTAGCCGTCAAACTGAGTCACGACCTCTCGGAGAGCCGAAATCAACTGTTCAAAATCGGCGACGGCAGCGAGGAGACCGACCACTACGCCGTCAGGACGAAGCCGACCATCCTAAACGCCGACCTCGACGAGGCTGACTACGGCGATATCCTCGTCTTCGAAAACGTCCTCGTCCTCTGGAACGACGACGAAGAAGCCTACAACCTCGTCGTGGACGACGAAACAGTCGTCGACCGCGCGGTCTGACCCGACTTCGACAGGCCACCGAAGCGAGGGTGTGTGGTCGGCACATCGACAGCCGCGAGGCGTGGATTTTTGCGCGCTCCGGCCGGAGTCGAAGCCATGAGTGAACGCTCCATCCTCCTGACGAACGACGACGGTATCGAGAGCGTCGGGTTTCGGGCCCTCTACGACGCCCTCTCGGAGTTCGCGGACGTGACCGCCGTCGCACCCAAGACGGACCAAAGCGCTGTCGGGCGGAAGATGTCGTCCGACGCCATCGTCGCCGAACACGAACTCGGCTACGCGCTTGAGGGGACCCCCGCAGACTGCACTGTCGCCGGTCTCGAAGCGCTCTGTCCCGACGTCGACATGGTCGTCTCCGGCATCAACAAGGGCGCAAATATCGGCGCGTACGTCCTTGGTCGGTCGGGGACGGTTAGCGCCGCCGTCGAAGCCGCGTTCTTCGACGTACCCGCAATCGCCGTCTCGATGTACGTCCCCGCCGACGGCGACGAACCGTGGCACGAACTGGCGACTGACCCGCGCGACTACCGCGAGGCGACGCACGCGGCTTCGTACCTCGCCAAACACGCTGTCGGTGCGGGCGTCTTCAAGCAGTGCGACTACCTGAACGTCAACGCGCCGATGCGCTCGACCGACGAACCGGCCGACATGGAAGTGACGTATCCCTCGGAGATGTACGACATGACCGCCGAATTCGAAAACGGCACCGTCAGACTCCAGGACCGAATCTGGGAGCGCATGCGCAGCGGCGACATTCCCGACCCTGAGGGGACGGACCGCCGGGCGGTCATCGACGGCAAAGTGTCCGTCTCGCCGCTGACGGCACCCCATACGACCCAGCACCACGAGGCGCTCGACGCACTCGCAGAGACGTACATCGAGTAAGTCCCGGGTCGGAACGCTGATTCAGTCTCGTTCTCAGTCTGTTCGCGTCTCGCGGAGTAGTTTGTACGCGATACCGACGAGTCCAGCGAACATTGCGAGAGCGCCAGCGAGGAAGGCGACAACGCCGACGAACGACATCATTCCAACAGTGAGCCTGTTGAAGGCGAATTCGGCGACGAACAGGAGGAGCCACCCACCGAAGACGACGGCGTAGAGTTTCACCATCTCATCTTCTGTGGCGTATCGGAGGGCGTCGCGGGCGGAGACTTCGGCCATAGTATTCGAAACGCGGGAGGACGGATTGAGTTTTTTGCCCGCGTTCGAGAGGGAGACAAACGAACCTTGAAGCGTTGGCCACGTGAGACGAGAGTCATGACGGAAGCAGACGCCATCGAGCGAGTCGACGAGCCGGTCACGGTCTCGTCGCTCGTCTCCGACCTCCGCGAACTCGGCGTCGGTGCCGGCGATACCCTCCTCGTACACGCCTCGTTGAGTTCGCTCGGGTGGGTCGCCGTCGACCCGACGGCCGTCGTTGACGCTCTTCAGACAGTGCTGACTGAGGAAGGGACACTCGTAATGCAGACCCACAGCGGCCAGTACTCCGACCCGGCGGTCTGGGAGAACCCACCAGTCCCCGACAACTGGGTGCAGACAGTCCGTGACGAACGGCCACCGTACCGCCCCGAAGTCACACCGACTCGCGGAATGGGTGCGATTCCGGAGTGTTTCCGAAACTATCCCGGCGTCGTCCGAAGCGCCCACCCGGTGTACTCCGTAGCGGCGTGGGGAGCAGCGGCCGAGGAAATCGTCGCCGACCACAGCATCGACCACGGACTGGGCGAGAACTCACCACTCGCCCGTGCCTACGACCGGGACGCCGACGTACTCCACCTCGGAACGGGCTACAGCACGAACACGTCGATTCACCTCGCCGAGTACCGCGCCGACTTCGACAAGGAGTACACCACATCGTCGGCACCGCTCCTCCGCGACGGCGAGCGCGTCGTCGTCGAGTACGACGACCTCGAAACGAGCACCGACGACTTCGAGGAACTCGGAGCCGACTTCGAAGCGGAAGTCGTCATCACGGAGGGAGTCATCGGCGCGGCGACGTGCAAACTGATGGACCAACCCGAACTCGTCGACTTCGCCGTCGA
Source organism: Haloferax larsenii JCM 13917 (assembly GCF_000336955.1). Classification (GTDB taxonomy): domain Archaea; phylum Halobacteriota; class Halobacteria; order Halobacteriales; family Haloferacaceae; genus Haloferax; species Haloferax larsenii. Next base: position 78,105 of record NZ_AOLI01000009.1, read on the forward strand.
CTGGTTTGAGGCGAATCGCTGAGTCGCGGGCGTCGCCGACGAACCGACCGACTGAGGCGGCGGTCAGAACAGTCCCACGATGAAGCCGACGCCCATGAGGATGAGCACGGCGGCCGAGAAAACCGGAAGATACGGCGTGTACTTCTCCACCTCGGATTCAAACGACTGGTAGCCCGCGATGAGGGCCATCGTCAGCGCGACGATGCCGAAGATGACCGTGAGCGCGTAGGTGCTCATCAGTTCGAGACAGTAGTTCGACCCGGCGCACATGGCGATTATCTCGAACTCCTCTTCGTGTGCGAATCCGAGGACGAACGCGAACCACGCGATGCCGAGGAGTCCGCGGTCTGTCGCCTCGTCAAGGCCCTGATTGTGGTCGTGACCGTGGCCGTGGTGGCCGTGTGAGTGCCCGCCAGCGAACGGGAGGGCGTCTCGAAGTCGGGAGAGGATTCCGGCGTTGTCGTCGTGGCTGTGGTCGTTATGGCTGTGTCCGTCGTGGCCGCGTTCATCATGACCGTGTCCATCGTGGTTGTGCCCGTTACCGACGAGGACGACGTCGTCGCTGAGGTGGCCACGAATATGATGCTCCCGAGTGTGGTCGTCGCCGTCGTCGGTGCTGTGGGCGTGAGCGCTGTGGCTGTGGTGGCTTCCGTGGTCGTGCTGGCTTCCGTGACCATGTTGGCTTCTGTGGTCGTGTGAGTGGCCGCCGCCACGATATTCCCGAATTCCCAGTGCAACGAGCAGGACACCCGCCACGAGACTCACCGGGCCACCGATTTGGACGCCGCCGAGTATCGTCAGTGGTTCGTTGACCTGCGTGAGTTCGAAGTAGGACTTCGCGTAGAAGAACACCGCAACCATCGCGAGACTGCTCACGAGATGTCCGACCCCGAGGATGAAACTCGCGGCGAAGCCGTAGACCCATTCGTTCGCCTGGTCGAGGGCGTACGAGGCGGCGACGGGCCAACCGTGGCCCGGTTCGATGCCGTGGACGACGCCGAGCGCGACGGCCCCCGCGAACAACCCAATCGTGTCGGTTCCGAACATCGCTTCGGCAGGACCTCCGCCGCCGCTCTGTATAGCGGTTGTTAATACCGGAACCCGGTGGTCGTAATACAGACCCTCTTAGTGCTGGCCGAGGCACGTCCGTACATGCGAACGAGTTTCAACATCCCCGATGAGGTCGTCGCCGAGTTCGACCGGGTGTGGAACGAACAGGGCTTGGAGAACCGCTCACGGGCGGTCCGAGAGGCGATGCAAGAGTACATCGAGTCCCACACGCGACTCGAAGACACCGACGGGACCGTTGTCGCGCTGGTCGGCTTCGACTATCGACACCACGAGGTCATCGGCGAACTCCATTCGGTGCAACACGACTACCAGGACGTCATTCTGAACACGAGCCACACCCACCAAGGCGAGTGGTGTCTCGAATCGCTGTTCTGCCGCGGACCGAGCGAGCGCGTCCGGCAGTTGACCTACCGCCTCCGCGACTTCGACGGCGTCCGCCGCGTGAAGGTGATGATGATTCGGGACGGGGAGTGAATCGCGGGAGCGTCGCGTTCGGGTTTGTTCGGCGGCGAATCCGGCCAAAAGATTCACAACCGACTGAGCGGTGCTCTGGAACACGTGTGGCAGTCAGGAGTCGCGCGCCCCCCTCGACGACCACACGTTCTGTGGCGGTCGTGTCTGGCAGGCCGTCCAACACAGTTCTCCGTAGGAAGTGCCCGTAGCCACGCGCACCACCTGCGAAAAATAGTCCGACTGAAGACCGTGCTTAGCTCACAAGCGACGCATCGAGCGAAATCTCAGGTCCGGCGAGGGCTTTCGAAACCGGACACCCCTCTTTCGCGCGCTGTGCCAGTTCCTGGAACGTCTCGTCGTCGATTTCGGGAATGTCCGCCTCCAACGTCAGGTCGATGCGTGGAATCTCGAATCCGCCGTCGTCGGCGCGTTCGAGGTGCACGTCCGCGACCGTGTGAAGGTCGTTGGGAGTGTAGCCTTCGGCGTCGAGGAACGCGGTCAGCTGCATCGAAAAGCAGCCGGAGTGCGCCGCGCCGATAAGCTCCTCCGGGTTCGTTCCGGGTTCGTCCTCGAATCGGGTCGGGAACTTGAACGTCCCTGAGACGTCGCCACTCTCGGTCTCGAAGTCACCGTGTCCGTCTTTGCCACCCTGCCACGTCGTTTCGGCTTGCTTTGTGGGCATTCCAGAAGCACATACACACTCCACCGGCATGGTAATGTCGGCGAATATATTATTTTGGGCGGCGCAGTAGATACACTCTCGCGGATGTCGGACGCGTCGTAGCGGGCGAGATGTTATCTCTCCTGGCGTGCTATATGCTAGCTGTGAGCACGAATGGCATACTCGACAGTACCAACTGAAACAGCGGCCGAAACGGAGTGGCACCACATCACGCGTGCGCTCGTCGGTGGACTCGCGGCAGCGAGCGCGATGTTTCTCCACATCGCAGTCGTCCAGACTCCTGGGTTAGACCCGCCGCCACAGACAGCTGCACTGTTCCTCGTCGCCGCGGCCGGGGGCGTGATAAGCTACCTCTTGCTCGACCGGGAGACTGTGGTGGCGTACGCGATGGCTGCACTCACAGGCGTGTTCGTCCTCGTCGCGGTCGGCGTCACCGTCCTCGGAGTGTACGGACCTCCCGGACCTGAGACGAACCCGGTCGGGCCGATTGCGTACGTCCTGCTCGCGGTACTCGTCATCGTCACGTCAGGGATGTCGTGGCGGAGCCACGAAACGGGAGAACCCGGTCCCGAACCGACAACAGCGCCGTAAAAAGTCGCCTGACTGGAAGTCAGACGGTTATCCTAGCTTTTCAGTCGTCGTCAGCCAGTTGTTCTTCGAGGTGTTCGGCCATCCGTTCGAATTCGTCTTCGAACGTGTCCATGTCGTAGTCCATCCCGTGGATGATGGCGCTGTAGCGTGCGGTCCAACTGGCAAGGAACGCAACCTCGTTGAGTTCCTCTTCGGTCGCACCGTGCATCTTGGCCGCCCCTTTGTGGAACCGCTGGCAGTACGGGCACTTGATGTTCGCCGCGATTGCTAACCCGATTAGCTCCTTGTATTTCGGCGGAATCGCAGTCTCTTCGAACGCGTGCCGTTTGAAGTTCGGCCACTCGTTGACGAGGTCCGCGTCGTTTAGCTCCCAGAACCCCGGCACGAATCCGAGCGTCTCTTCGATGTCTGCCCGCACCGCACCGACATCGCCTCTCCCTGCTGTCGTTGCCATATCTTGTCTCTCCTGTGATTCTAGCGCTCACGCCCCACGTCCCGGTTCGAACCCCATCCCAACGTGTGCGTCAGAACCACGTCTCTGTTGGTGTGCGAATCTAATAAAAATGTGTAAATATTATTATGTTTGTTACTGTGTAGTCGCACATTGACATCCTCCTGCGCCTGAAGACGCAGGAATCCCGAGCGTTGAGAGTTTCAGGTTCGCAACCATGACTCTGCCACTTTTCGGGAACCCATTTAACCCAGTCGTCGTGGTCAGCGGCTGACTGGCGGTGCCAAACCGCCGTTACTCCTATCCTCGGCGTCGTTGACTCCCATCTGTTGTTTTTGCCAGCAGGGAGTCCACGTCGNGCTGACTGGCGGTGCCAAACCGCCGTTACTCCTATCCTCGGCGTCGTTGACTCCCATCTGTTGTTTTTGCCAGCAGGGAGTCCACGTCGATTCGCCGGACTTGGAGTTACCTTGGCTTGCTCAACCAACAGGCACGAGACGAACGTTTCAGCATTCGTGTTCACCGTGTTGGCGTTTCGGATACTGTCTCATTAGTGGCGGGTAGACCGCCTCCGAAGGCAGTTCGGAATCGCTCCGTTCCGACCTGACCTTACTCATTGATATGAGGTTACAATACTTGGAACTGCGGATTTTGGAAACTCAGGAATGCCATCGAAGGGGGTTCGTGTAGGATTTTGTCGGATTCATCCTGACCCTAAAGAGTCAGGTATTCTCCTCGATTTCGTATAANAACTCAGGAATGCCATCGAAGGGGGTTCGTGTAGGATTTTGTCGGATTCATCCTGACCCTAAAGAGTCAGGTATTCTCCTCGATTTCGTATAAGTCTCAGAATCAGACGTACACGGGCCTCATACTCTCGTCTTCGCGACTCTTTGCTCGGTCGGTCGGCCCGAGGACCCGCGGTGGGGTGAAGTGGCGGAAGTTTGAATTATTCACCGTCAGTATATGTGTTAATGGTTAGCATCGACGACGACCCAATCGAACTCGTGCCGTCGAAGTACGAGCGGTGGTGTGACGAATTCGTCGCCGAGCGAAATCGAATTTTATCCACGCTGACGACGAGTGGGCTCGAACCGGCAATTCAGCGAATCGACCACGTCGGGTCGACGGCAGTCCCCGACCTGGCGGCGAAAGACGTCGTCGACCTCGACATCGTCGTCGCCGACGACGTCGTCAGCGACGTCTCGCAGGTGCTCGAAGCAACACTCGGCGGTGACCGGGTCGAGAATTCTGAGCGGTGGCACCCCGTATTTCGACGACAGGACGGCCAACGATTCAACGACCACGTGTTTGGCGCGTCCAGCGACAAGTGGAAAGTAAGCGTCGTCACGCGCGACGTGCTCCGGACACACCCCGACCTGTGTGCCGAATACGAGCAATTAAAGCGCGAACTGACCGCGGAACACGACGACGTAACTGCCTATTCGGAGGGCAAGCGCGCGTTCATAGAGCGTGTGCTCGGCGTCGCACGAGCGGACCGAAATATCCAATACGAGTTTGCACTCCCTGCCGAGTTATAGCTCGAACCGACTTCTGAGACACGTGACTCGGAGGCTCCGCGGGGGCCGTACCACCACCGGGAAACGAGTATATTGAGTCACCACTGGGAAACGAGTATATGGTTAGAGAACCAACACAAAATATGGTGAGTTCGTATTCCAAAGTCGACGTGCTTCGGGGTGCGTCGGTCACAGCAGTCGCGATTACGACGGTCGTCCTGCTAGCGTTACTCCCGCGACCGGGGTTCAGAACGTCGCGTCTCGTCCTGTTCGCCGCGGTCGTCGCCCTCGGTTGGATTGGGGCGTTCGGCGCGGTTCGGAAACAGTTCTGGCCGACGATAGTCGGCAGTCTCGGTCTTTTCCTCCTCGGGTTCTGGCAGTTCACTATCGGACTGGTGATGCTGCCCACGTCGGCGATTCTACTGGTGACCGCCTTCGTTGTCCGTGACGGGTCGCCAGGAGCCGATACAATCGATACCGGTGCGACCCGGAGTTAGCGTTCTCACGACGGTCGTTCACTGTCGTCACTCCAGTATCGCACCTTCGCTCCGCCCGCGAAGAACCACGTCGCCGTCTTCGGTTTCGCAGACGAACGAGACTTCGAGATACGTGCGGTCGTCCTGTTTCTCGACCGATTCGTACGTGGCCTCGCACGTTATCTCGACGCCGGTATACGCGGGACGGGGGAACTCGAACTCCATCGTCCGAGCGAGGTAGTTGAGGTCGCCCCCGAGTTTCGTCGGCATCGTCGCCGTCAGCAGACCGTGCAGCACGACCTGCCCGTCCTCGTCCGCGACGAGGTGGTGGTATCCCGTATCGTTCGATAGCTCTGCGAACTGCTGGACTTCCTCGTTCGTGAACGTTCGCGTGTACGTCCTCGTATCTCCCTCTCGAATCGTGTCGTTTGTTGTCATTGCGTATGGATTTGTATCGACACAACCGAGAGTAAAGCTTCTCGAATAGTCATAAACAAAACACGAATTTACACTCGTCGAACGCCGGTCTCAGCCCATCGCGGGAAGAATGACGAACCCGACGGTGTCGTTGAGCAGGTGCATGATGATTGGCGCGACGAGCGTCCGCCGCCAGAGGTAGTCGGCCGTCACGACGACAGACCACGCACCGATTTGGAGCGTCGCACCGACTCCCCACAGCGGAATGTGGATGGCGGTGAACACGGCGAGCGGCACCACGGCGGCAAGCCAGACGTTTCCGGTGAGTTCGTGGACGCCAACCCGGTCAGTGCTCGGCTTTGGCGACGTCCTGCTGGAGATGAGATTCGAGCATCGTGTTCATGGCACGACGGAGTCGCTCTGACATCGCCTGCGACCCGATATCGAACTGCTGGCTCAGTTGTGCGAGCGACGTTCCTTTCGGAATCTCAAAGTATCCACTCTCGTAGGCAGCCACCAGCGCATCGTACTGGTCGTCCGTGAGGCGGTCCATCGAGGGACACCCGAAGTTAGCCTCGTCCGGTGGATTCGTTTCGGAATAGAGCGTGTTCAACTGGATGGAGTTTCCCCCACGACGGCACTCAGACAGAACGTCGGCGAGGTTTTTCCGACTCGGACTGCGGACGCGGAGTTGCCAGTTCGAATCGCCCGACGGGCTCGTCGCTTCGAGGACTTGGATGTTCTTGCTGGCGAGATGTTCCGAGACGAGCGTTGGCACGTCACCGGCAGTAATGTTGTAGACACGCACGTCCGAGAAGTCGGCGACGTGCTCGTACGAACCGATGGACGGGTCTGTTTCGACCTTCGACTCGAATTCGTCGAAGTCGCACTCGCGAACGACGAGCCCTGCTTTCTCGGAGGACCCCTGATACTGAATCCTGATTTCAGCCTCTGGAAGCTCCCTCAAGGTGTGTTGTGTTAAGACAGCACTCGGCCCAGCGACGCGGATATCTGCGATGACTGAAACCATATCGTCCCAACCCTATGCTACCGTACCACACCAGCACGGATAAGTGGAACTTTTCAATCAAAACACACAAGCGCGCGGGGGTGTGGCGCTGGTCTTTACAAAAATCACCGGAAACAGCGCACTGTCGCCGAGACGTGCAGCGATGAATCTGGTTCCCCCGGGACTATTCGCCCAAAGAACGTGCGTGACTGGGTTGTCATCGGGGAGATTCTGAACATAGGTCTCGCTTAGAGTCGATTTTATCACATCTTGGCCACATTATAGAGGTATGAACGCCGATATCCAAAGCCCCAGCAAACGTCTGGTCGGTTGCTGTATCGGCGAGTCAACCACACCTCTTGCTCAGTAGGAGTGTTCCCCCAATGTCACGAACGAACCTCACCAGCCACGTACTCGTCCCCGTCGCAAACGAAGACGACGCTCGCGTCACTGCGAAAGCCCTCGAACCGTACTCCGTCGGTCACGTCACGGTCGTACACGTCGTCGAGAAAGGTGAAGGGGTGCCGGACAAGACGCCGGTCGAACAGTCCGAGTCGCTCGCTGCCGAGTCGTTCGCCGCGTTCCGCGAGACCTTCCCCGACGCCGAGTCGAGGATGACGTATCGACGCGACGTCGTCGAGGGCATCGTCGACGTCGCCGACGACATCGACGCGAGTGCAATCGCGTTCCACCCGAGAGAAAGCGGCCGTATCGTCAAGTTGCTCACCGGCGACCGAACACTCCACTTAGTCACGAGCGCTCCGCTGCCCATCATCGCGCTCCCGCACCCAGAATAAGGATGACTACCAGCGACGAGGAACTCGCGAAAGACCTCGGGTTGCTCGCCGCGCTCACTATCGGCGTCGGCACCATGATTGGCGCTGGCATTTTCGTGCTCCCGGGTGAGGCCGCCGCTGCGGCGGGTCCCGCAGTCGCGCTGTCGTTCGTCATCGGCGGCGGTATCTCGCTTTTTACGGCGCTGTCGGCGTCGGAACTCGGGACCGCGATGCCGAAGGCTGGCGGCAGCTATTACTACGTCAACCACGCACTCGGGCCGCTCTTTGGGTCGATTGCGGGATGGGGTAACTGGATAGGACTGGCCTTTGCGAGTGCGTTCTATACCCTCGGATTCGGTGAGTACCTCTCGACGTTTCTCCCGCTGCCAGCGCTCGCACTCGGTCCACTCAGTCTGACGCCGTTCCAAGTCGGAGCGTTGCTCGCCGGCACTGCATTCATCACCGTCAACTACGTTGGCGCGAAGGAGACCGGGAACGTCCAAATCGTCATCGTGACCATCCTCGTTGCGATTCTCACCGTCTTTTCTGTGCTCGGCATGTTGCAGGCCGACCTCACGACACTTCGTCCGTTTTTCCCGCCAGAAACCGGGGGTGCAACCGCCGTTCTCCCCGCGACTGGGCTCGTGTTCGTCTCGTTTCTCGGCTTCGCGAAGATTACGACCGTCGCCGAAGAGCTCAGGAATCCCGGTCGGAATCTCCCGCTCGCAGTCGTCGGAAGCGTCGTCATCGTGACCCTGATGTACGCGCTTATTATGGTGGTCCTGATGGGCGTCGTCAACTGGCGGCAACTCGCCCCCGAGTTCACCACGACACCCGTTCTCGACGTCGCCGACATCGCGTTCGGAACAGTTGGTCTCGCCACGGTCGGGGTCGGCTTGCTGACGTTCGCGGGGTTGTTGGCGACTGCGTCGAGTGCGAACGCGTCGATTCTCGCCGCGTCGCGTATCAACTTCGCGATGGGCCGTGACAAACTCGTCAGCGACACACTCAACGCGGTTCACCCGAGTTTCGCAACCCCGTACCGGAGTATCGTCCTGACTGGCGCGCTCATCTTACTGTTCGTCGTCCTCGGTGACATCAAGACGCTCGCCAAAGCCGGCAGCGTCCTCCATCTCATCGTCTACGGCCTGCTCAACATCGCGCTCATCGTCATGCGAGAAGCCGACGTCGAATCGTACCAACCCGAGTTCGAAGTTCCCCTGTACCCCGTGGTCCCGGTCCTCGGCGCACTCACGTCGTTCGGGTTAATCGCCTTCATGGAACCCATCGAAATCGGTCTCTCACTGGTGTTCGTCGCGGGCGGTGTCGTCTGGTACGTAGTCTACGCTCGAAACCAGACCGAGAAACGCGGCATCTTGAATCAACACATCATCTCGCAGTCGCCTGTAGACGCCGCCGTCTCAGTCGCGACCAGCGTCCAGCCCAACGGCGGCCGCTACCGCGTGATGGTTCCCGTGGCGGACCCCGAACACGAGAAAGACCTCATCACGCTCGCGAGTGCCATCGCAAAGCAACACGGCGGAATCGTCGACGCCATCCACATCGTGACAGTGCCGGACCAGACGGCGTTGGCGGGTGCGGCGGCGTACGCGGACGAACTCGACGAGACCTCCGAACAACTCCTCGACGCGGCCCGCGAGGATGCAGAAACGTTCGGCGTTCCCGTCGAAACTCACACGATAATCTCGCACCGGTCGTTCGAGGAAATCTTCGACGCCGCTCGGTCACATCAGGCGTCTCTCGTCGTGATGGAATGGGGAGATGAGTTACACGGCTCTCCGGGTCGGGTCGAGAGCGCAATCGACGACCTCGCGATGGACTTGCCGTGTGACTTCCTCGTCCTGAAAGACCGTGGGTTCGACCCGGAACACATTCTCGTCCCGACCGCAGGCGGGCCGGACTCCGACCTCTCTGCTGCGGTTGCATCGGACCTCCGAGCCGAATACGGGTCGCAACTCACGTTGCTCCACGTCGCGGACTCGCTGGCGGACGGCGAAGCGTTCCTCGAATCGTGGGCGCACGACCACGACCTGGGCGACGCAGAATTCCGAGTCGAGACCGGTGACGTCGAAACCGCTATCGAGGCCGCTGCCGAGGAGTGTTCGATGGTCATCGTCGGTGCCACAGAAGAGGGACTCCTGTCACGACTCGTCAGGGGCGCAGTCGTCGTGGATATCGTCGACGACGTAGACTGTTCGGTCCTTCTCGCCGAGCGAGCACGAACGCGAGGGCTTGTCGAGAGATTGTTTGGCTAGCATCGAAACGCCCGAGAGAGCACCCACCGCTCTGGATTCATCAATTATCTAACTCACACACTTATGCGGATTGTCCAAGAGTAGCACGTATGGCTGCGCAGCGAGCATCGCCACTCTTTCTGCCTTCTAGCCGGTGGACGACGAATTCGAGAAATCACAGCAGTTGTCGTTCGAGGGCGGCGAATACATGAGTAAGGATAGTAGACGAGAACTCGAACGGACGAAGCGCTTCCTGAATCTGGTTCTCGAAACCGGGGAGATGAACGGGTCGAAGGTCGATACCGACCTCCGTCACACGTGGGTCCACAACTCGTCTCCCGAACCGCCAGAAGCGGAGATTCTCGGGAAGACGGACCAAGAGCTGTTTCCCAGCGATATCTCGCAGCCCACGACGGAACTGAAGCGTGACGCAATCGAGACTGAGTCTCGTGTCGAACGCGAGTTCACGTTCGTCAAGCCGTGGGGACAAAACCGCTACCGCGCTGCTGCCGAACCGCTGTACGATGCCAATGATGACGTAGAGGGTGCCATGTTCGCAGCAATCGACCTCTCGGACCGGTATCGGTTCCTCGAACGAACGACTGACGCGGTCTTCACAGTCGATTCCGAGTGGGTCGTCACGTTTTGGAACGACCGGATGTCCGACCGAACCAGGGTTGATGCGAACGAAATCGTCGGGGAGAACTACTGGGACGTGGTTGGTGAGGACGTTCCGTCGAAACTCGAAGCGGAGTATCGAGACGTGATGGAGACCGGCGGGTCGAGGGAGTTCGAACACTACTTCCCGGAGCCGATGGATATGTGGGTCGAGATTCGAGTGTTCGCCGACGACGGTGGGTTCACCGTTTTATCACGCGACATCTCTGAACGAAAGGAGTACGAAAAGCGGCTGGAGAGACAGCGCAACACGCTCGAAATACTCAACCAGGTTCTTCGCCACGACATCCGAAACGACCTCCAGTTGGTCATCGCCTACGCCGAGTTCGTCTCTGACAAATTGGACGACGAGGGGAAAGAACACATCGAGACCGTCCAGGCGCGGGCGAATCACGCGGTCGAACTGACGAAGACAGCGGGCGACATCTCGAAGGTGCTGTTTTCGGAGGCGTCTGCGTCCGAGCCCGTGAACTTCCGACGCGTCCTCGAACGCGAACTCGAAGACGCTCGGTCGTCGTTCCCCGAGTCGGTGATTATCTCCGAGGGGCCGCTTCCGAACGTGACCGTCCGTGGCGACGACATGCTGGAGTCCGTCTTCCGTAATCTGTTGAAGAACGCGAACCAGCACAACGACAAGGAGATTCCGAACATAACGGTCTCTGCGGAGGAACGCGACGAAGACGTCGTGGTTCACATCGCAGATAACGGTCCCGGGATTCCAGACGGCCACAAAGAGCACATCTTCGGAAAGGGCGAGAAAGGCCTCGGGAGCAACGGCACCGGGATGGGGCTGTATCTCGTCCAGTCGCTCGTCGATACTTACGGCGGAGACATCACCGTCGAAGACAACGACCCCGATGGGACTGTGTTCTCGGTCACGCTGCCGAAGACGACTCGGTCGGCGGCGTGAGTACCTCTTACCGACTCTCGCGCTGTTCGGCCTTGTTTATCTCGATGAGCAACCGGAAGATGGCCTTCACGAGGTTCGAATCGACGCCGAAGTGGTCGGCGTTTTCGCCTGCTCGCTTCATCACGCGTTCTTCCTGTGTCTCGTCGGTCGTCGGCAGGTCCTTTTCGGCTTTGACCTGCGCGACGGCGTCGGCGACGTAGGTTCTGCGGGCGATGAGTTCGACGAGTTCGTGGTCGATATCTCCGATTTCCGCGCGGAGTTCGTCGAGTGTCATGTCCTGAATTGATTCGGCAGAATCGACGCTATCTGCAGTGTCTGCGGTGTTTTCTGTCATAAGATTCGTGCTCCATCAGTTCGCGTGGTGGTCAGTCGCGTCTCGCCGTCGCGGGCGTCCCACAGGTCGCGGACGAGTTCGAGGTCGTCTCGGTCGCCGACCGCGACGACGCTCGGCCCGGTTCCGGACAGGGAGACACCGTCGGCGATTGGCATCGCTTCGACGGCCGGGTCGGTCGGGAAGTCGAGCGCGGCGGAGAACGCCAGTCCGTTGACAGTCATCGCCTCGGCGTACCGGCCTTCGAGTGCGAGGTCGGCGACGAGGTCGGCCATCGAGGCGACGTTCTCACAGCGGGAGACGTCGGCGTCGGCGCTGTAGGCGCGCTCCGGTGGCGTCCAGACGAGGACGTCCCACTCGACTTCGTCGCGGACGACGAGTTCGTCCGCGCTGTTGTCGGTGACGACGACGCCTCCGAGCATAGAGGCGGTCGCGTCGTCGAACGCGCCCGTGACGGTCACGCCAACGTCGCGGGCGGCCTCCACACCGAGGCGACAGGCGTCGAGGCGGGAGATATCGTCGTCCGGGCCGGGACCGACCGACGCGCCGACTGCGTCGAGGGCGGCCAGCACCGTGGCGTTCGCGGCCGCGCTGGAGCTCTTGAGCCCGGCGGCCATCGGCACGTCGCTCTCGGTTTCGACCGTCCCTCCCTCGCCGTCGCCGAAGCGCTCGACGACGAGTTCGACACAGCGCTCGATGAGCCGGGTGTCGGCGTCGGGGTCCTCCGCAATCGTGCCGGAGACTGCGTCCGAGTCGTCGAGTTCGACCGTCGCGGTCGTCTCGGCGTCGATGGCGAACGCTGACCCCGTGTGTGTGGCGAGTGCGTTCAGTATCGTCCCCGCACCGAGGGCGGCTGCTCGGCCGTGCATATCTGTACCGAAACGAGCGGAGGCAAAGAAGTAGCGGTCCATGCCATATCCACCGCTGTCGCGTGGGTGGGAGTCGGCGCACGTTGCATCGACACAGCCGATACAGCGCGTCCGTGTACCGCGTTCCTTTTCACCGCACCGACGTAATCGCGTGGTATGAGCGCCCGAAACGACGTTGCCCCGAGTACACTCGGTGTGGAACTCCTCGACTACGGCGTCGCGGTGGAGTATCTCGACGGTCGGACGACCGTCTACCGGGGCGTCCCCGAGGCGGTCACGGACACGCTGACGACCAAGCCCGGGCGAGAAGTCCACGTCCTCGTCACCGACCCGTCGGAGACGGAAGGCGTGATGATGTACGTCAACGACCTCAAGACACACGACGAGGTGCTCGAATCGAGCGGCGTCGGTCGGGTCATCCTCGCCGAAGGCGACGAAGAGGAACTGTTCCCCGGCGTCGTCGCCCGCCGCATCTCTGGGCATCGCTTCGAAGTCGACGCCGACCCCGAAGTCGCCCGCGGTCGCGTGTTCGTCTTCGTCGAAGACGACTGGAGCGAAGACGCCTACGAGTTCGTCGCCGAGTGATGCTTCGGAAACGCTGGCAACCGCTGGACAAACCGACCATCGGAAAGGCACCCGAAGCCTACGGCTACTACGAACTCGGCGATACCGACGGCACCCTCGTCGGTCGCGGTGTCGGTGTCCTCCGTGACGAACTGAAGGAGGCATTGGCGTACGGTGACGGCGAACAAGTCCGCTGGGAGCGAGCGACGTCACTCGAACACGCCGAGCGCATCGCCGCCGAACACGACCCCGCGTAGCGTTTCTGGCTCTCCGTTTTCTCCTCTCGGTTTTCCCGCTCTTCGTCGTCGAATCAGCCTGTCCCTACTGGAGGTACGACGGACTGTCCGTGTCGCAATGCTCCTCGTGAGCCTCGGCGTCTTCTTCGATGTCGAACAGCATGTCGCACTCTTCACACCGGTACCACGTCGACCCGTCTTTCTGAGTCGTGGCGACCATGTGTAGAGCTATCACATCGTTGGGCAAAACGGTTGCCCCGGGCGAACCCTCAAGAGCCGAGGGGTCTAATCGCACCCCATGACTGAAGACGGGGTGACACTTGTCGTCCGCGCCGCGGAGAAGCGAGACGCCGGACGTGGTATCGCCCGACTTCCAGAGGGTGCACGGAAGGAACTCGGCGTGTTGAGTGGCGAGACAGTCGTTATCGACGGCTCCAGGGAGACCGTGGCGAAGATGTGGCCCGCCCGCCCGGGAGCCGACGCGGGCGAGATTCTGGTCGATGCCGACACCCGCGCCAACGCGGGGGTGAAAATCGGCGACTCCGTCCACGTGCGCAAGGTCTCTGTCGAGGACGCGACGGCCGTCACACTCGCCGGCCCTGACGCACTCGACCGAACCAGTGTCAGTCGCGACACCGTCGAGGAGGTCGTTCGCGCCGAGATTCGAAATCGCCCGCTCCGCGCTGGCGACCGCGTTCGCGTCGAACGCCTCGGCGGGGCGGCGCTCACGGTTAAATCGACGAACCCGGAAGGCATCGTCCGCGTCACCGATTCGACGAAAGTCACCGTGACGGTCGATAGCTCGAAAGGAGCCAGCGAGGCGGTCCGTGACGCTGTCAAGACCGTAACCGGTGGCGAGAAATCCGACGGGAGTCGCGGCCGTGCGACAGGTATCACCTACGAGGATATCGGTGGTCTCGACGACGAACTCGAACTCGTCCGAGAGATGATAGAACTCCCGCTCTCCGAACCGGAGGTGTTCACGCATCTCGGAACCGAATCGCCGAAAGGCGTCCTCTTGCACGGCCCACCGGGAACCGGGAAGACGCTCATCGCCAAGGCCGTCGCAAACGAGGTGAACGCGACGTTCATCACCGTCTCTGGGCCGGAAGTCCTCTCGAAGTACAAAGGCGAATCCGAAGAGAAACTCCGCGAGGTGTTCCAGGAGGCCCGCGAACAGTCGCCGAGTATCATCTTCTTCGACGAAATCGACTCTATCGCGTCCAAGCGCGACGACGGCGGCGACCTCGAAAGTCGCGTCGTCGGCCAACTCCTCTCGCTTATGGACGGTCTCGACGCCCGTGGCGACGTAATCGTCATCGGCGCGACGAACCGGGTCGACAGCCTCGACCCCGCGCTTCGCCGCGGTGGGCGCTTCGACCGCGAGATAGAGATTGGCGTCCCGAACGAGACTGGTCGCCGAGAAATTCTGGACGTCCACACCCGCCGGATGCCACTCGCCGACGACGTCGACGTGGACCGACTCGCCTCACGAACCCACGGGTTCGTCGGTGCCGACCTCGAATCGCTGGCGAAAGAGGCCGCGATGACTGCACTCAGACGTGTTCGCAGAGACGGTGCCGACTCACCAATCTCGGAGATGACCGTCACCCGCGCCGACTTCGAAGCGGCGATGGCCGCGGTCGAGCCCTCGGCGATGCGCGAGTACGTCGCCGAGCAACCCACGAAAGGATTCGAAGCGGTCGGCGGACTCGACGACGTGAAACGGTCGCTTGAACGCGCCGTCACGTGGCCGCTGACCTACGCGCCGCTGTTCGAGGCGGCCGCAACCGACCCGCCGACTGGCGTCCTCCTACACGGCCCACCGGGAACCGGGAAGACGCTTCTCGCCCGTGCCATCGCCGCCGAAAGCGGTGTCAACTTCATCCACGTCGCCGGACCGGAACTCCTCGACCGCTACGTCGGCGAGTCCGAGAAGTCCGTCCGCGAGGTGTTTGACCGCGCCCGACAGGCCGCGCCGAGCATCCTGTTTTTCGACGAAATCGACGCGCTCGCTACCGACCGCGACAGCATGGGCTCGGACTCGGGTGTGACAGAACGCGTCGTCTCGCAGCTCTTGACCGAGATGGACAACGCCGCCGACAACCCAAACCTCGTCGTCCTCGCGGCGACCAACCGCCGCGACGCCCTCGACCCGGCACTCCTCCGACCGGGGCGACTGGAGACACACGTCGAGGTCCCCGCGCCGGACATCGAAGCCCGCCGTGCCATCATCGACGTACACGTTCGGAACAAACCGCTCAGCCCCGACATCGACCTCGACGACGTCGCTGCTCACATGGACGGCTTCAGCGGTGCTGACGTCGCCGCGGTCTGCCGCGAGGCGGCGCTCCGAGCCATCGAAGACGTGGCGAACGCCTACGAAGGAACGGCCGCGAACGACCACGCCGACGAGATTCGCATCACCCGCGAGCACTTCAACGAAGCAATCGCGTCCGTCAGGCCGTCGCTCGCCTGAGGGGGGAACACCTCTCTCGACGAAGCGGATGGAATTACCCCTCACTCGGTGAAACGCTCGGGATTATCTCTCCTCCTCGCGAATAGTGACGCATGTTCACATGCAACGGTGGTGTGTCGTGAGTGCCGGGTGGCGGCGGAAAGTCCGTCGCGAGTGGGGCGCACTCACGGGCGGACCACTCTCTGCCGGGTGGTGGCTCACCAAAGCGGGAATCAGGGTGGTGTTCGCGGAAGTCATCTTCATGGGTTTCGTCCTCTTGAACAGCGAGATGGCAGCCATCGAGGCGGTCAACAGCGGGGACGCGTCCGTACTCTCGCTCGTCGCGCTCGTCGTGACGACGCCCGACTACCTCGCGATTGCTGGTATCGTCTTCGTCGTCGCCCTGTTGCTCCCGTTCCTGCCGAGACGGAACGAAGCGACGAATCGGTGGGAGTAGCAGGAAAATTCGAGGTCTCAGCCTCGACTACACCGCCAACCACAACCCCGACCGTCACCGAAGTCGCGCTTTGAAGTAACTCGATTCGGGGGCCGAGTACGACACGTCGAAGACATCGAGACCGGCGTCGGCGGCGACCTCGCGCAGTCGCTCCGGCGACACGAGGAGGAAATCGAGGTCGGGGCCACGCAGGCCGCCGTATTCGACGTGGAACGTCCGGCGCGCAACCCCGGTACGCGAATCCGGTCTGTAGCCGAAGAACGCCTCGGAGTCGATTCGAGTCGGGTCGTAGGAGTCGACGACGAGTTCGCCCGTGTCGGTGGTGAATTCAGCGAGCGACGCGAGTAGGTCCGTGAGTCCGTCGAGCGACCCCGCGAGGCCGATTTGCGTCCCGTTCGCGAGGACCGTCTCGAACCGACCGGATTCGGCCGGTGGGTCGAACATGTCCCCGACGAAAACCAACTCGACACCTCGCGCTCGGGCCGTGCGAACCGCGTTCGGACTCACGTCGAAGGCGACGACCTCGCCGCGGTCCTGTATTGCGAGTGCGTGCTGTCCCGCGCCACAGCCGACATCCAGCACGGGCGTCCGAAGCGACTCGACGAACTCCCACTTCGACTCGGGCCACTCCTCGGACGGGACGAGATAATGCTCATAGACGTGGGCGCAGCCAGTGTCCGCGCCGTCGCGGTAGACACACGGAGCGCGCAAGCAACCGCGAAATCTATCGAGCATCGCCAGTCCGAGTGCGTCGTCGGGCATGACGAATTGGGAGTTGTGAGTTTGTCAGATAAATTTAATCTGCTATTCGGTAGCGATGGACAAACTAACCGAGACGTTCCAAATCGCCGTGAAGTTCTCTGTTCATCACGTCCGCGACGAAGAGTCGGATACGCTTGTGCAGTTCTTCTTCAGTGTCGTACGTTTCGACTCGCAAGTCCCAGCGCGTCCGTGCGGCCCGAATCATCTCGCTCGTGACCGAGTCCTCGTGGACGAAGACGATTCGGTCGCCGTGGGTTTCAGAGAGTCGTTCGAGAACGGACCCCGCCTCCTCGCCGACGCCGAAGTTGTGTCCGAGAAACGGGAGGATGAACACGGTTGCGTTGCTCGCCTCCGCGAAGGCGATACTCTGTGTCGCGGCGTCCACGTCGTCGGTGTCGATATCCACGTCTACGGCGAGAAAGGCGTTCACTCCCGGGTCGGCCCGCAGCGACCCCTGCACGCGACGGAGGAGCGCCAGCGCGTCGTCGATGTCCTCGCGCGCCGAGAACAACTTCCGAATTGGTCCGGGGAGTTCCTCGATGTCGATGTTCGCCAGTTCCCGCTCCGAGAGGACGTAGTTCAGGTTGAAGGACTTGTAAGGACCCATCACGTAGACGAGAAACCGGTCGTAGGCGGTGGTTCCGAGCGCGTCGCGGATGTCCTCGCGCGTGATGGCGTCCTGCATGTGACGACGTACTGACCGAAACTACTTATAAAAAGCGGCCTTTTCAGCGATATTTGACTCGAGAACTGTTAAGTCGATACGCTGCATCTCTCGAACTGAGATGGCGACGAACTCCCCTGCCGACTCGGACGGCCACCCCGAAGACCCGGCCGAGTTGCTGCCGCCGACGAGCGTCCTGACGCTGGACGAGTATCTCGACATGCAGGCGGCCATCGGCGACCGGACGCGGTTTACGCTCCTCTACCGGTTGGTCCACTTCGGCGAGCGGAGTCCGAAAGAACTGGAGGCGGCGCTCGATATTCGGGCGAACAACCTGCACTACCACCTCCGAAAACTCGTCGACGCCGGGCTCGTCGAGAAACGAAAACGCTCCCGCGCCGACGAGGACGGACTGTTCTCCTACTACCGCGCCACGTCGCTCGGGGAGGACATCCTCGAATACGGCGTCGAGGAACTCATCCGCCGCGAGCACGACTACCGCGACGCCTACTCGTCGGAGTAAGTCGCCGCGAACGCCGAATCCGACCCCAGTCGCCCGCCGCCGCGGTACCTGCCGCAGACACCGGCTATTTGTCACTCCATCACACACCCTTCAGCCGATGTCAAATCTCCTCCCCGACGAGGCCCAAGAGAAGCTGATTACGACGTGTCGGACCGCGGTCGGCGACAGTCTGCGGTCGCTCACGTACTTCAATCGTTTCGACTACGTGCAGGTGTATCTCCGCGACGACCTCGAACAGGAAGCCGACCTGAACTCCTTTATCGGCAACGAGTGGCACGACTTCAAGATGACTCAGGACGCCTACCGCGGGTCCGAACTCGGCGACTACGAGTACACGATTCGCGTGTTCGAAAACGGCTATCTCGTCCGTATCACGCTCGAAGATATCGGCGTGTTCGTCACGACCGACGGCATCTCGATGCAGGACTTCGAAGCACTCGCCAGCGCGACGACCCAGATTCTCGACGAATGGGCGATAGCGGAGTGAACACTCAGTCCCAAAACGACTGCGTGCGGGCGTATTCGCGCTCGCGTTCGAGGATATCGCGGTAGAAGTCGTCCTCGTTCTCGCGGAGTTTGTTGATGATGCGGGCCGCGTTGTGCGGGCCGACGCCACGGGCCGCGAGCGCGACGACCGCCTTTCGGCCGTGTGCTTGCACCAGACTCGCCGAGCGATACGCTCGCTTCGTCAGGCGCTCTTGTTCCTCGTCTTTCTCACTCGCTCGCACGGCCTTGACCGCCTCGTCGTCCCACGGATTCAGCGCGGCGATGCGAGTCGCACCACACTCGGGACACGTCGGCGGGTCGCGGACGCGCTTGACCGGTTTCTTCCGCGTCCAGTCTTTGCAGTGGAGACACGCGAGTAACACGCGGTCATTCTGGATGCGCTCTTTGACCGTCTGGATGACGCTGGCGTCGGCGTTTTCGGGGACGAGCAAGTCGGTCCCCGACCCGCGTCCGCCGGTGCCGATTGGCGTCGGTTCGCGGGCGACCACCAGTTCCACGTCGCCGTCGTGGATACGCCGGAGTAGTTCGACCGTCTCGTCGACCGCGAGGTCCGTGTGAAACACCTCGCGAACCGCCTCGTCGTAGACGGGGGTTCCTTCGAGGGCCGCGAGGAGTCTGTCGCCGCCGAAGCGACCCTTCCCCTGGTACCGTTTGAGCGTCCCGAACTTCGCGGCGACCTGTGCGAGCGTGAACTTCAGCGAGTCCGAGCGCTTGAGCGCGAGTTCGATGAGGGCTTCGACGTGCTCGGGGTCGGTCTCTCGAAGCACCTCGGCGAACGTCGTCGGACTCACCTTCCCCGGCACGTCGAACTCGACGCGGTAGGGGTCGACCTCCATCCCGACCGACGACCCGGTTCGCTGGCCGACGAGCGCCGACAGCAGGCGGCCGAGCGTCTCGTTCACGCGGTGGCCGTAACAGGTGTTGAGCGTCACTTGTCGGGGCGAGCCTTCGAGGACGAGTCTGTCGGCGGTCGGTATCGGTGCGCCAGACTCGACCTGTCGTTCGATAGGACCCAGCGCGGAAGCGACGGTTTCGTCGTCGGTCGGGTACTGCGTGGTGATGTCGCGGGCGACGCCCTCGCGGTCCGCACCCGACTCGAACTGCGGCGCGGCCACGTCGCGGAGTTCGCCGACCTCTCCGGCGACTGCGGCGGGGACCGGAATCTCCGAGCCGACCCACGAAGGGACTTCGCCGCCGGGGTCTTCGATTGGCGAGACGTTCACCCGCGCTTCCTCGTCGTCCACGTCGTTGACGCGCCACATCTCGCCGCGCTGGATGAACGTCGCCCCCGGCGTGGCGAAGTTGAGGACGAACTTCTCGTCGAGTGTTCCGATTTGCCGCCGCGAGGAGATATCGTGGACCTCGTAGGTCTCCTCGTCGGGAATCATCGAGAGATTCGCGTAGAAGTACTGCCACGTCCCGCTGGACTTTTCGAGGAGGTCTTTTTCCTCTTCGACCCAGAGCAGCCGGTTCTGCGAGAGTTCGCGGACGATTTCGCGGAAGTCGTCCTCCGAAAGGTCGCGGAAGGGGTACGCCCGCGTGACGATTTCGTACGCCCGCCGGGCCGACACGTCGCCGTAGTCCATGACGATGCCCACAATCTGGTTCGCGACGGTGTCGAGACTCCCGTGGTGGACGCGGGCGGGTTCGACTTCCCCCGACTCGGCGCGGCGGGCGATAGCGAGCGCTTCGAGCGTGTCGTCCGGGTGGTCAGTGACGATGGTGCCGCGGGAGACGACCCCGAGGCGGTGGCCCGCTCGCCCGACTCGCTGGAGCAGTCGGGAAACTTCGCGCGGGCTGTTGTACTGCACCACGTGGTCCACGCGCCCCACGTCGATGCCGAGTTCCATCGACGACGTACAGATGAGTGCGTCCAACTCGCCTGCTTTGAATCGGTCTTCCACGTCGATTCGCACGTCCTTCGACAGCGACCCGTGGTGGACCTCGATGGGGTCGTCGAGTGCCTTGAACCGCGACCCGAGTGCTTCGGCGGTCTGGCGGGTGTTGACGAAGACGAGCACCGATTCGTGGTTGCGGACGATGTCGCGTATCGTTCGGACGTGACTGGCTATCTCGGGGTCCGTGGCGAGTTTCCCCGCCAGTCGCTCGTCTTCGTTCGTCACCTGCGGGCGGACCACCTCGAACTCCACGCGGTTGTCCACGTCGACTTCGATAATCTCGAAGTCCCGGTCGCCGGTCAGGAATCGTCCGACCTCTTCGGGCGACCCGACAGTCGCCGAGAGGCCGATTCGCTGGAACGACCCCGCGAGTTCCCGAAGTCGCTCCAAGCCGATGGTCAACTGCGCGCCACGTTTCGCCGACGCGAGTTCGTGCACCTCGTCGACGACGACGTGTTCAACGTCCGAAAGCGCCGTTCTGAGCTTCTTCCCGGTCAACATCGCCTGCAACGTCTCGGGCGTCGTCACCAGCACGTCCGGCGGGTCGTTGGCCTGCTTTTGGCGCTGGTACTGCGTGGTGTCGCCGTGGCGAACGTCGATGTCGATTCCGAGGTGCTCGCCCCACCAATCGAGGCGCTGGCGCATGTCGCGGTTCAGCGCCCGAAGCGGCGTGATGTAGAGTGCCGAGATGCCGAATCGCTCGTCGGCGTCGGCGATGGCCGAAAAGACTGGTAACATCGCCGTCTCCGTCTTTCCGGTCCCGGTCGGCGCGATAATGAGGCCGTTTTTCCCGGCGGCGAGCGGCGGAATCGCCCGGCGCTGTGGCTCCGTCGGCGTCGTGAATCCGCGCTCCGAGAGGGCGTTGCGGACGGGTTGTGAGAGCCTCGTAAAGGCGTCCATTCCGGCGGCGGCCTCGCCGTCTGGCATCGCCCGAGGTTACGGGTGAACGCGATTAAACGCACCGCTCGGGGTGGTCGTCTCCGGCAGATTCATGTCGGGTGTGAATCAATTTCGCCCGTGTCCCCGAATCGCGTCTATTGGCTCTCGTTCGTGTGCTTCGGCCTCGCCGCAGCAGCCAGTGCTGGCGTGGATATCGTCCACGGGGCGACCGACATCGCGACTCTCGTTTCGGCCCTCGGAGGGGCCGTCATCGTCGCTGTCGCCGTGGTCACGCTGTCGAACCCCGAGCGTGTCGACGGTCCAACGGAATGGGGGCCGCTCGTCTATCTCGTCGCGGGGAGTGCAACCCTGTACGTCGCACTAACTGTGTGGGAGTTCGTTTCGGTGGTCCTCTGATGTGGCCACCGCGCTCCGAGGGTGGTGTGACACTGTGACCCCAGAACGAACGTTCTGGCTGTCGCAGGCGGGATTCACTGCCGGGAACCTGCTTATCGTACTCGGCAACCAGTGGGGCGACCTTGCGGCGTGGCAACTGGTCTTCGCCGCGGTGCTGGTGCTTTCGACGCTCTGGTTCGTCGGCTACGCTGTTCGAGAACGAGAGAAAGGCGTTCCAGTGTTCTTCTACGAGTGGACTGGCTGGCAGCGACTCGCTCGCGTGACGGCCGGTTCTGTGTTTGTCCTCGGTAGCCTCACGTTCGTCTTCGGCTCGGGCCTGTTCTGACGGAGGGGCTACTCGGGCACCTCAGACGTTTCGATAGTCACCCAAGCGCGTCCCATCGAGCAGGTACGCTTGGCCGTCTACCAACCCGTCCGGCAGGAACGGCGAGAGAAATCCCTGTCCGGGGACGTTGACCCACGTCCCGCCGGAGGTGTTGTTGAACGCCGGAAACACGACCAGTTCGGGGTCGTTCCACGCCAACTCCGAGACATCCACGTCGAGGTGGTTGGCGAACACGTCGGGTGCGAGCGACCCGCGAAGCCAGACGCGCTCTTTGCGCCCACCGCCGACTTCGTCTTCGAGTCTGACCGCCGGGTGTTCGTGCGCCGAGCAGACGATATCGGCCGCCAGCACCTCCCGCGAGGGCCACGTATGGCCGTGGCAGAAGCCGACGTCGCCGAGGCGGGCGCCGGAGCCGTCGGTTACCTCGACTCGGTCGCCGAAAAAGTCCGCGAGGCCGCCGTCGTGGTTGCCGGGGACGAGCGTCATCTCCGCGCGGTCGGTTACAGCCTCCACGAGGTCGGTCAGTTCCTCGGCTTCGTCGCCCTTCGGGCCGGAAATCCGGTGTCCGAGGTCGCCGAGGACGACCACTCGGTCTGCGTCGGTCCGGTCGAGAAGCGACAGCAGTCGCTCGCGGCGAACGTCGGCGTTCGACGGGAGTTCGACGCCGCGTTCGTATCGCAGACCCGCTTCGATACCGGCGTGGTAGTCGGCGACGACGAGCGACCGCTCCGGGAAGTCCCGGCGTGTCGTTCGTGCGACCGCCGCGGGATGGCCGGGAATCGGTTCGACGAGTGGGTCGGTCACGCCCTCAGATTGCCTTCAGCACGTCTTCCTTCGGTTCGTAGCAGCGCCCGCCGAGAAGCGCCTCCTCGATGGCGTCGTCGACCGCGTCGGCGTCGACGCCGTACTCGTCTACGACGGAATCGACGACTGCGTCGCGTGCAGCGCCGTCGCCGTCGTCGAGGCTCTCCATCGCCTCCACGACGACCGCTTCGAGGTTCACGTCCTCGGGAGCGACGTCTGGTTCGTCCGATTTCGGTTCCGATGCTGAGTCGGGTTCCGGCTCAGCCGCGGGTTCCGGCTCGGAGTCTGCTTCCGGCTCAGGTTCGGACTCCGACTCGACATCGAGCGTCGGTTCCTCGCTGGCCGGTTCGGTGTCCGCCACCGGTTCGTCTGCGGCTTCCGCTTCGAGTTCGTCTGCGTCGGGCACGTCAATATCCGCCTCACCGGCGGGGTCGACCTCTGCACCGCTCGTGAACTCGGTTCCGAACTCGGATTCGATTTCTTCGCGCTCTTCGTCGTCGAGTTCGTACATCCCGTTCGGGTCGGCCGCGTCGGTTGCACCGGTCGCGTCGGCCGTGTCGTCGTCTTCAGTCGAAGCGGGTTCGTCTCCGAAGTCGCCGAGTTCTCCGTCGGTCGAGTCGGACCCATCGTCGAAGTCGCCGAGCGTTCCGCTTTCGGTGTCGTCGAAGTCACCCAATTCGTCCGATTCGGGTGTCGAATCGTCGAAGTCACCGAGGTCGTCGGTCGTATCCGGCGACGGCTCGGAGTCGGATTCAGCATCCAGCGACGGCTCGGATTCAGGTTCGGATTCGATGTCGGAGTCTGGCTCGGATTCGAGGTCCAGTTTCGACTCCGGTTCGGGTTCGGACTCGGTGTCGGCTTCGGGCTCCGACTCCAGTTCGGCCTCTGGCTCTGGGTCGGACTCAATCTCAGACTCCGACACCGAGCTGTCGGATGCGAGGTCCAGTTCCGACTCCGACGGTGTCGAGTCCGAGCCGGGCGAATCGGTCGATTCGGCCGAGTCGACCGACGCTTCGGCAGCAATCGGTTCGGACTCGGAGGGCGTCTCGCCCGGCTCTTCGACCGCGTCCGCCTCTGGACTGTGGTCGGCGTCTGTCTCGTCGGCCGACTCCTCGATGGCGACGGAATCGGCGGGTTCGAGGTCGAGTTCCGGAAGCGTTCCGAGTGTCACGTCGCCGGGTTCGTCCGTCGAGACGGTGAGCTGGTCGACTTCCGTTCGGTCGCCCGCGACGAGTTCGAGCGTCTGGACGGCGAGGGTCCGCATGGCTTCGAGGTACCGGCGGGTCGTCCCGTAGTGGTCGATTGCACGCGGGATACCGGCAGCCAGCGTCGGGTCGACGCCGCGGGCCTCCAGCGCCGTCTGGAGGTTCTCGCCGCGGTAGGGCATCGAGAGTGCCTCGTCGAAGACGGCGATGCGTTCGAGCGTCGCCTCGGCCGCGGAGACGACCCAGCGGTCCCGAACGTCGGCGTCTACGTCGTTGACGCTCTCCGGACGGACCGACGTGAAGACCACGTCGGAGTCGTCCGGTTCGTAGGTTCGCGCCTTGCCGGTGAGCCCGACGAACGCGGGTGGCGTCGTCTGGTCGAGGAACGCCATCGCCTCGGGCTGATACTGTCCGGCGTAGGTGACGAACACGCCCGTCGGGTCAGCGACGCGGCCGCGAAGGACCTCGTCGTTGACGGGCTCGACTTCCGTGAGGACGCCTGCGACGAACGTCCGGTTGAGGCGCGCGCCCGTCGGCGTGACGACGTAGTTCGGGGCGCGCTCTTCGTCGCTCTCGGAGTACGACAGCGACGCGTCGTCGAACTCAGCGGCGAAGACGCGGTAGGCGACCTCGCGGGTTCCGACGACCGGTGAGGAGCTCATGCGCCCACCTCCGTGAGGAGGGCCGCAGCACGTTCAGCCGGGTCGTCGTCGGTCTCTTCGAACTCGTCGGCTTCGAGGTTCGCGCCGTACTCGTCCACGGAGAGATTCCCGCGAACGCGGTACTCGCGGCCGACGAGCGTGTCGGCGATGTCGTCGGCGACGACTTCCTTGTCCATCGCCTCGCGTGCTTGAGTCATCGCGTCTTCCATCGTGCCGCCGTAGACTGCTTCGGTCAGGTCGCGGTCGAGGATGGCCGTCACGGTTCCCGTGCCGTCGTCGAGAATCGCCTTGACGCGCATGTCGTCTTCGCCGTCGACGTCGCCGTGCTGGCGACACTGGCCGTTCTGGAGGACGCGACTACACTCGGAACAGCGTTCGATGAGTCCCGACCCGTCGCGTACTTCGAGGACGTTGCCGAGGAGTTCGACGTCGAAGACGCCGCCCGCGGCGACCGCTTCGCCGATTTTCAGGCGCGGCGCGGAGTCGGAGACTTCCACGGGGTCGTCGAGCACCTCGACGGTCGTGAACTCCGAGAGGTTCACCTGCGGGACGCCGCGGAACTCGCGGACGTACACGTCCGAGAGGCGAAGGCTCGCGCCTTCTTTCAGGTCCGGGCGCGGTGCCCAATCGGTGAAGGGGAGTCGCCCGGTTTCGTCGGCGAGGACGCCGGAGAGAATGGTCGTCTCACCGTCGCGGCCGTCGATAGTCCGCGATTCGACTTCGAGCACGCGCGTCTCGACGACCCGGCCGCGGTCGCCGGCCTGCAGGTCGATGAGGTCGGCATCGCCGCCGATTTGGTCGTCGTAGGCCGTCTCGACTGGCTCGGATTCGACCGCGACGGTCGATGCCGCGCCGATGTTCAGTTCGGGCTTGCCGTCCCACTCGCGGACGCCGGCGTTGCCGATAGTGACGGAGTCGCCGGGTTCGAACCCGAAGTCCTGCCACGCGGTGTAGGAGATGGTTCCGGAGCCGTCGGCGAGTTTCCCCTCGTGAATCGTCTGGGACTCGCCTTGGTAGACGATAGAGCGCGTGCCGACCGTGAGAACGCGAACGGTCACCGAGACGTTGCCGTCGTCGGGTTCGATGTCGGCGATGCGCTTGGCCGACGGCGACGCATCACTGCTCGACGAGCTCCCGCCGTGTTTTCGGCGGACGCTCTGTTTTGCTTCGTCGAGCGGGACGCTGTACTGCAAGAGGTTCTGCAAGTCGCTTTTGACCTCCTCTTTGTCGACACCGAGGGCGGAGGCAAGCTCCTCGGCATGGTGATCGAGTTCCATCGGTGAGGGCTTCGCCCCCATCCAATAAAAAGGATTGCCGGGGCTCCAACTCGACGGCGACCTCGACCCCCTGCGGGAGCGAATCACTAAGTGTTCGCGAGTCAGTTGCTTTCGTATGACGAACGACGCCGACCCCGACGCTGCGGAGGACGTTTCCTTCTCCGTAACCGTCGAAAACGGGTGGACGACCATCGTGATGGAGGGCGACAAAGACACCGCGGTCATCGTCCGCTCGGAGTCCGGCGAGCGAATCTATCTCCCACCAGAGGGCTTCGACGCCGACGCGTCCGGCGATAGCCCGTACCAGCGCTCCGACAGCGCCTACCAGTCTGCTGACTCGCCGTACCAGTCGGTCCAGACCGACGATTCACCGTATCAGTCCGCCCGCGGGACGATGCCCCGAGAAGGGATGGTGCCGACGCGAGACGGCTACCGAATCCGGCACCCGGAACCGGTGACTGACGTGCGATTGCTGCGGTAGTTCGGTCTCCTACTATTCGCCGTCTAACACGTCGTGGTAGTAGTCGACCGTCTCGTCGACGACGCGGTCCCACGTGTACGGTTCGTATTCGGGTTCGCCCTCCAGTGAGAGACCGTACTCGATGCCGTCGGCGATAGAGTGTGAGTCGGGTTCGACTTCGATGACGCAGTCGTCCGGAAGGACCTCTGCGGCTCCGCTCTCGGTGGCGACGACGCGCGTGCCGACCGAGAGGGCTTCGACGATTGTGATGCCGAATGGCTCCGACAGCGACGGTGAGACGAACAGGTCGGCGGCGGCGTAGTAGTCGCCGAGTTCGTCTTCGGGGACGTAGCCAGCCCACTCGATTCGGCCTTCGACGCCGAGCAGTTCGGCGAATCGCTTGAGCTGGTCGGTGAGGTGTCCCGACCCACCCATGACGAGCGTCACGTCGTCGCGGTCGAGTTTCTCCAGCGCGTAGACGAGATGCGAGATTCCCTTCTGGTCGGTGTGACGGCCGACGAAAAAGAGCATCTTCCCGTCGATACCGAGTTCCGATTTGATGTCGCGGCCGGTCGTCTCACACTCCGAAAACCCGTTGTAGATGACGTGGCAGTCGCCGCCGTACTCCTCTTTGACCTTCCCGGCGAGGAGTTTACTCACCGCGATGAGGTGGTCGCAGCGCTCGACGACGCGACGTTCGGTTTCGACCTCTCGCTGGGGCGGGTCGATGTTGCGGTCCGACGACAGCGAGTGGAACGTCGAGACCCACGTTACGTCCTCGTTGTTCGACTTCGCGCGCGACCCGGGGCCGTAGCCGAACCAGTCGTGGGTGTGGACGATGTCGGCGTCTTCGGCTCGCTCGGCGAACGTCGACCCCAATCGGCCGATACGCGTGATGATGTCGCCGTCGCCGGTCGGGACACCGACTATTCCCTCACGGTCCGGGGCGTACTCGGCAGGCAACACGAGTTCGATTTCGACGTCGTCGCGGTCTTCGAGACGTTCGAACATCTCGCCGACGTGTGTGTCGAGGCCGCCGCTGACGTTCGGCGGGAACCCCCACCCCAGCATGAGGACCTTCGGAACCATTGATGGCACAAAGTAACACGGAACCGTATTTAATTCCTCTCCGCTCGATTCGGTCACCGAAAGGCGTTTTCGACGCCCGCGCGACTCGCGAGTATGCACGTCCACGTGAACGCCGCCACGAGCGTCGACGGAAAACTCTCCTCTCGGAGACGCGAACAAGTCATGATTAGCGGCGACGACGATTTCGCGCGCGTGGACAGGATACGCGCGGCATCTGACGCGGTCCTCGTTGGTATCGGCACGGTTCTCGCCGACGACCCGCACCTCACGCTCGACGACGAGGAACTCGTCGCTGAGCGCGCCGAGAACGGAGATAGTCCCCACCCGGCACGAGTCGTCGCCGACTCCCAGGGTCGGACACCGACCGACGCACGCATTTTGGACGACGTCGCGACGACGTACCTCCTCGTCTCCGAGGACGCACCGGAGGCCCGCCGTCGGGAACTCGAAGCCGCGGGCGCGACTCTCGTCGTCGCCGGGTCCGAGCGCGTCTCGTTTCCGGCCGCGTTCGAGGCCCTCGAAGCAGCGGGCGTCGAGCGAGTGATGGTCGAAGGCGGCGGCGAGATTATCTTCTCACTGTTCGACGACGGCCTCGTGGACGAACTCACGCTCTACGTCGGGTCGATGGTTATCGGCGGCCGCGACGCGCCCACACTCGCAGACGGCGACGGATTCGTCTCCGACTTTCCCCGACTCTCGCTTCGAGACGTCGAGCGCGTCGACGACGGGGTGCTGCTGACGTACGACTGCTGAGTAGTGGTCGTTCGATAGGTCCCCCCTCCCGTCAGAAATTCGACTTCTGCGGTCGTGCATCCCGGCGCAGACGGGCGCAACCGGTAAGAGTGTCGCGCGAATATGAATCTGCATGAGTACTCCCGAATCAACAGGCACCCCCATCCACGTCGAGAGCGCGGACCATCTCGACGAACTCCTCGCCGACCACGACATCGTCCTCGTGGACTACCACGCCGAGTGGTGCGGGCCGTGTAAGATGCTCGAACCGACGGTCGAGGAAATCGCCGAGGAGACCGACGCGGTCGTCGCGAAAGTCGACATCGACGAACTCCAGACGCTCGCCCGCGACAAACAGATTCGCAGCGTTCCGACCCTCCAGTTCTACCACGGCGGCGAGCAGGTAAAACAGGTCATCGGCGTCCAGAGCAAAGAAGACCTCGTCGAAATCATCGAGCAACTCGCATAGCGACTCACGGCCGTACTCACTCGGTTCTCGCCTTCTAGCACGACTCACAGCCACCACCCACTCACGTCGCGCGAGCGACTGCTCGGCTCACGGTGTCGAGAACACAGGTATCGAAATTCGCGTTCAGAACGGCACGTCGGAGATGTCGGGTTCGACTCCGGAACCCTGCCCGTCGTCGTAGGAGCCACCAGTCGTGGCGTGGACTGCGTCGATTTCGTCGAACTCGGCGACCATCCGTGACTTCAGCGCCTGAATCGTCATCGGCGAGATACCGCACCCAGAACACGCGCCGGTGAGCGAAATCCACACCTCGCCGGTGTCTTCGTCGATAGCGTCGATGCCAGCACTGCCGCCGTGCATCTGAATCTGGGGGAAGTTGCGGCGCATGAACAACTCGACGCGCTCTTCGAGTGACTTCTCGGAGGCTTGGGAACTCATGCCAGAACGTGGGCAGTCGGCGAGCATAACGGTTTCTTCGTCGGAAAATCGACGATTTTCCAGTTCGACCGCCGTCGTTCGACAGGCGGCGAGGGCTTTTTACCACGGAGAGTGAATCGCCGTCTATGATTTCACTCGACGAAGCAGTCACCGCCCGCTTGGAATCACACGGCGCACGCTTCGAGGTCCTCATCGACCCCGACGCCGCACTGGCAATCAAGCGCGACGAGTTCGACGGCGACCTAGAGGACGTCATCGCCGCCGAAGACGTGTTCGAGGACGCGTCTCGCGGCGACCGTCCCGCAGAAAACGACCTCGAAGAGGTCTTCGGGACGACAGACCCGCTGACCATCATCCCCGAGGTCGTCAAGAAAGGCGAGATTCAGATTACCGCCGAACAGCGCCGCGAGATGCAAGAACAGAAGCGACGGTCGCTCATCAACCGCATCGCGCGGAACGCGGTCAACCCGCAGATGAACGACACGCCGCACCCACCCGAGCGCATCGAGCGAGCGCTCGAAGAGGCCGGATTCACCATCGACCCGATGGAGCCGGTCGAATCGCAGGTCGACGACGCGCTCGACGCGCTCCGTCCCGTTCTCCCCATCAAGTTCGCCGAAGTCACCGTCGCCGTCCAACTGCCCGCCGAATACGCCGGGAGCGGACAGGCGCAGATTCGAAGCTACGGCGACCTCGAACGCGAAGAGTGGCAAAGCGACGGCTCGTGGGTCGGCGTCATCACCTTCCCGGCAGGGATGCAGAACGACTTCTACGACAAGGTCAACAACATCACAAGCGGGACTGCCGAGACGCGCATCGTCAAAGACGAAGACGACCTGTAACGACCGAGACGCGACTCAGCGTCGGCTCTGACCGAGCGAAAACCAGCCGCAAAAGCCGGCCTCGAATTACCCTTTCTTGAAGCCGACGAGGAACCCGCCGGAGAAGCCAGCCGAGATGGAGAGCGTCGAGAGGATAGTCGAAATCCAGTCCGGGGGCGCGCCGGTCGCGGCGTCCTGGGTCGCGCTCACGAGGCCGCCGGTGAGACGTTCCCAGTCGACGGTGATGATGCCCCGTGATTCGAGGAATTTGAACACGGCGAGTTCGAGGCCGACGATGACGGCGATGAGCTTTGCCACCTTCTTGGCGGCGAAGCCGATGATGCCGCCGACGACGGCCCCGCTTCCGAATTCGAGACCGAGTTGTTGTGGGTCGATGCTCAGTTGCAAGGGGTCCATACGCCGAACATCCTGCGCGTTCATATAAGTGATTTGTGGGGCGGATTCCTCACAGTGGGAACTCACGACGTTCGCGAAAGCGACGGTGACTGTCACACGAATGCAAGGAGGAAGCCCACGGCTTTAGCCGTGGGAGGAATCCGACAACCCTCGAAACAATCCACGAGCGATAGCAACCCGACTCCCCCACGCTAATCGTAGAATTTATAAAAAGCTAGTCCGATATGTGAAATACAGATGGAGGACGTGATTCGCACCGTCAAAGTCAAACTCGATGTACCCACAGAGCGGTGCGACGACCTCCATCAGACAAAAGACCAGTTCCTCCACTGTGCNGTGATTCGCACCGTCAAAGTCAAACTCGATGTACCCACAGAGCGGTGCGACGACCTCCATCAGACAAAAGACCAGTTCCTCCACTGTGCGAATACCACCGCAGAGTGGGCGTGGAGACACCCGAATGACTACTGCGTGACCTCGAAACAGAAAGCTGAGAAAGCCCTATACGGCCGACTCCGAAACGAGACGGAGTTGACCGCGAACCTCGTCCAGAAGGGGATTCGGCGTGCTATCGAGGCCACGAAAAGCGGTGTCGCCCGACTCAAGAAAGGCGACAACACCAGCCAACCACACTTCGATGCGTGGAGCGTCGTCTATGACAAACGTTCTGCGACGTTCCACCGAAACCACGTTTCTCTCTCAACACTGAACGGTCGCGTCGAGTGTGACTACGTGCTTCCCGACGACCCCGAGGGAACACCGATTGGTGAGTATCTGCTGAACGACGACTACGAGTTCCGAATGGCCACGTTACAGTACGACCGCTCCACGGAGTCGTTCTACCTCCACGCACGGATGCGCCGAACCACGGACGAGCAAGAGCAGTCCACAACTGATTCTCCCGACGTTCATCAGACAGAGTCTGATGCAGCCCATCAGAACGCCCCGCGTTCTGAGGACGCCAAGCACAGAACAGTCCTTGGCGTTGACCTGAACGTAGACGGCTCGCTCGCCGTGACTTCCACAGGCGCGTTCATCGGGAACGCCGACGAGATGAACCACCGACGCCGAGAATTCGAGAAGACTCGGAGGTCGATGCAACAGACAGGCACGCGGTCGGCACACCTGTCGATTCAATCGATGAAAGACCGTGAACACCGCTGGATGCAAGACGAACTCCACCGTGCCTCGAACCAGATTCTCGAAGAAGCCCGCGACCACGACTGTACACACATCGCGTTCGAGAACCTGACCGACATTCGTAAGCGGATGGCTGGTGCAAAACGCTTCCACGCATGGGCGTTCCGACGCCTCTACCAGTACACCGAGTATAAGGCCGAGATGTTCGGCATTTCGGTCGAACAGGTGAGTCCCGCATACACGTCTCAACGGTGTTCGTCGTGTGGGTTTACACACGAGAACAACAGGCGGTCAAAGCACCAGTTCGTGTGTCAGAAGTGCGAGTACGAACTGAACGCGGATTACAACGCGAGCAAGAATATTGCTCGTAAACTGCTCAAGCGCCTCCACTCGGGGCAGAAGTCTTCGAGTGGAGGCGCACCCCGTCAGTGTGCGCTAACGTCAGGGACGCTGAACCTGAACGGCGACTACAACGCCTCCGACCCTGCGTCGGCAGAAGGGGAGTCCACTGACAAGCCCACGACTTCAGTCGTGGGTTACTGACTCAGTGGGTGATAACCTACAAGACTCAGCCCGTGGTATCACTCGTATGGACGTGGAGGTGTCGAGCACCCATCTCGTCGTATGAGTCTGCCCGAGGGGGGCTTAAGTGCCTCCGCCGGCTAGGGTACACCGACACAGTGCAGGCGAGATACCAGACGAACGGGGGACGGCGATGACTCGCGTCGTCGTCGCGAAGCGCGTCGACAGGGGAGACGCCGACCTCTCCGAGATAACCGACCTCGCGCGAGCGGCCGGCTACGACGTCGTCGCGAGCCTCACGCAAACTCGTGACGAAGACCCCGCGTACCACTTCGGTGAAGGGAAAGCCGAGGAGTTAGCGTCGCTCGTCGCGCGCGAAGACGCCGGGGCGGTCGTCATCGACAACCGACTGGGCCCGTACCAGACGTACAACATCGCCCAGAAGCTTCCGACCGACACCGAGGTCGTCGACCGCTTTACGCTCATCCTCGAAATCTTCGGACAACGAGCGAGCACGCGCAAGGCGCAGTTGCAGGTCGAGTTGGCCGAGTTGCGCTACGAACTGCCGCGCGCCGAGGCGAAGGCGTCGCTGGCGAAGCGCGACGAACGCCCCGGGTTCATGGGCCTCGGTGAGTACGACGAGAGCCGCGAGCGCGACATCAAAGCACAGATTTCGCGCATCAAGAACGAACTCGACTCAATCGCCGAGAAAGAAGAGACGCGGCGCGAACAGCGCCGGGAGTCGGGCTTCGACCTCGTGGCGCTCGCCGGCTATACGAACGCCGGGAAGTCGACGCTCATGCAGCGTCTCGCGGCGGACCTCGAAGTCGGGGAGAACGAGGACCTCCACCCCGACCTCGACCCGACCGCCGAGTCACAGGACAAACTGTTTACGACGCTCGGGACGACGACGCGCCGGGCCGAGACCGGCAAGCGCGACGTCCTTCTGACCGACACTGTCGGATTCATTTCGAACCTTCCACACTGGCTGGTCGAGTCGTTCAAGTCGACGCTCGATTCGGTCTACCGTGCCGACCTCGTCCTCCTCGTCGTGGACGCGTCGGAACCGCTCGAAGCGATGCGGGAGAAACTCGTCACGAGCCACGACACGCTCTACGAGCGCAACGAGGCCCCTATCGTGACCGTGTTCAACAAGGTGGACAAGGTCGACGACGAGGAACTCGAAGAAAAGCGCGCGGCGCTGTCGGCGCTCGCGCCGAATCCGGTTCCCGTCTCGGGGCTGACCGGCGAGAACATCGCAGAGTTGACCGAGCGCGTCGAGCGCGCGTTGCCCGCATGGGAAGAAGAACGGCTCTTGCTTCCGATGGCGGACGACACGATGAGCCTCGTCTCGTGGCTCTACGACCACGCACACGTCGAAAGCGAGGAGTACGAAGGCGAACAGGTGCTCGTCGAGTTCGAAGCGCGACCGGAAATCGTCGAGAAGGCGCGGGCGAAGGCCTCGTCGCTGTCTGCTGCGCCGAACTAGCGATACCGAGTCTACTTTTCAAAAAAGCAGCGTCGAAGAGTTGTTTCTCGCTCGACCGAGGCGGTGGGTGGTTAGTCGCGCCAGACGCGCGCAGCCACCAGTGCGAGTGCGGCCAGTGCGACAGTCACTCCGAATCCGGGTGCGTCACTCTGGGTCGTCGAAGTCGCCGTCGGCTGCTGCGTCTCGGTGACGGTCGTCGCGGCCGAAGACGTGGTCGTCTCAGTCTGTTCCGCGGCGTCTTCGCCCGACTCGGCCGTCGTCTCGGTGCCGGCGTCTGCCGACTGGGCCGAGATGGCGAACACCGAGAAGCCCGGCGTCACGGCGGCGTAGCGGTCACCGCCGAGGTGGGTCGTCTCCAGCGTCTGCCACTCGCCGTCGTGGTAGCGAGACAGCGTCACGTCTGCCGGGTCCGTTCCGGACTGTTCGAGTCGCTCCGCCGGAACCGTGAACGTAATCGTCGCGTCCTCGATGTCGTCGTCGGTCGTTCCAGAGAGGTCGATTTGCAGGTAGCCGACGACTTCCGTACTCGACTCGCCATCGTCCGACTCGGCACCCGTGAACTCGGGCGTTCCGTCGGGGGCTTCATCAGCGGAACTGACTGAGACGCCCATCTCCGGTGCCTCCGACGAGAGGTTGAGGTCGAGTTGCGAGACCGACGGTCGCGTGTCGTTCGATGCGCCTGCGGTCGCGTTCGCGCTCGTCGCGTTCGTCGCCGATTCGTTCGTGGTCGTGCCGTTCGTGGTCGTCTCGTTGCTGGACGTGTTCGACGCGTTGTTCAGGTCTTCGAGGTCGATGCGAACCGTCTCGTCCGAGGAGGCGTTGGTGAGCGTCACCGTCGTCTCCTCGCCGGTGGTCGAGGCGGTCGCGGTTTCCGCGCCCGAGACGGACGTACTCGCGTCGACTTCGGTGGTCGAACTCGTGTCGTCAGTCTCGTCGCCGGTGGTCGTCGTGGTGTCTGCGTCGTCGTCACTGTCGTCGTCATCACCGTCGTCGCTCGAAGAGGACGACGGGCTCGAACCGGACGACGGCGACGACCCCGAAGACGACGAGGAATCGTCCGACCCGGAGTCGCTTCCGGAGTCCGGCGCTAAGTTGACCTGTCCTGCAGAGTAGTGGATGTCGAAGCCGACGTCGATACTGCCGTCGGAGTTCGACTGGGCGTTGACCGACTTGTTCTCGCCCTCGTAATCCGCAGAGAGGTCGGACGGCGACGACACGCCCCACTGGTTGAGCAGCGCCGACGGGAGCGTCGCTTCGAACCGTCCCGTGTTGTTGTCGCCGTTGATGGTCTTGTGCGGTCCGGCGACTTCAACTTCCAACTGTCCCGCCGTGTCGTTGTATCTCGGCGGCGTGAACGCCTGTGCGTCGGTGGCGACGACGAGGCCAGACATGTTCGGATTGAACGTCTGGACGCTGTCGTTCGAGACGAACGCGAGCGAGAACATCGGCTTGAACGCTTCAGTCGCCTTGTCCTCGTTCGACGAGAGCGTCTCCCAGTCACTCACACCGGACGCGTTACTGGTGTACTGCGACTCGATTGGGTTCGCCGTGACGTTCACCTCGTAGTACGAGGACTTGTTCGTCACGTTCATCGAGACGTTCTGTGCCGTCGCGATGAGGACACCGGGCTCGTAGGAGTGGTTGACATGGAGCGTCATCTTGACTCTCGATTCGTTCGTGAGGCCGGTTCCAGAGAGGTTCTGCGGCCACGTCTTCTGGTAGTCGTTGAGGTCGAACTGGAGCAGTCCGCCTTGTCCAGACGGCGGAGCGACAGACGTGTCCACGTTCGAGGAATTCTCTGGTCCGGAGACGACGCTCCACCCCTGAACGGTCGCGAGGTCATCGACAGTGACCGTGACGGGCGTCTCGTTGCCGACGCTGAGTTGGTACGACCCGGCCGTGTACGAACTCGAATACGACACCATGACGCTCACGGTGCGCTCGCTGTTCGGTTGGACTTCGAACGTGCTACTGTTGAGCGCCTCGTAGCCGCCCGATTGCGGGTACACGTGAACCGTGTAGTTCTGTGCGGTCCCGCCGGTGTTGTTCAGCGTGACGTTCACCGGGTACGACCGACCTTTGAACAGCGGGTCGTCGTCGACGGTGTACGATTCGAGCGTGACGTCGTTCGTCACGTTCACCGAGAAGCGGTCCTTCGCGACGGGGTTGAGCGACGCCCACTGCATCGAGTCGTCGATGACCGCCGCGCGGACGCGGAACTCGCCTGCTGCGGTCTTCGCGGGCAGCGTGAACGTCGCGGAGCCGTCGAGCGTGCTCAGCGAGTTGTTGTAGTCGATGACGCCGTTCGGGCCACGGAGCGTGAGATTCGCGTTGTCGGTCGTGACCGAGCCAGTGACGTTGTACTGGACGGTCACGTCAACCGTCGAGCCGGTGGTCGTCGACTGGTCCGAGACGGTGACGCTCGGCGAGGAGGAACCGGAGCCACCGCCGCCAGAACTGTTGACTTGCACGCTGGTCGTCGTCTCGTTGTTGAGCGTGAGTTGTTGCGTCGTGCCCGCAGCCGACGAGCCGTAGGCGACCGAGAGATTGACCGAGGTCGTCGTCCCGCCCGAAAGCGTCTCAGTCGTATTGTTCATCGGCGTCGTGTTCCCCAGCTGTCCGTAGACGCGCGCGTCGAACGTCTCGGAGACGCCGCCGGTGTTGTTCAGCGTGGCGTTGACCCAGAACGTCTCACCGGCGTCGACTGCGCTCTCGGAGACGCTGTACGACTCGATTGTGACGTTCCCCCCGGAGTCGACGACGAACGTCTGCGAGACGAGTCCTTCCATCGAAGAACTGTTGTACGTCGTCGCTGTGAGCCGCTTTGCCCCCGTGTTGAGCGTCCCATCAGCGATAGACATCGTCGTCGAATCGACGAGCGGCGGGCTACTGGAGTTCGACACCAGCGTCCCTCCCGTGGCCGGGTCGACGACGCTGACGACCAAGTCCGATTGGTCGACGGCCCCTGTCAGATTGTACGCGACCCCGATGTCGGTCGCTTGCCCCGGCGTGATTGTCGTCTGTGCCTGTGCTTTGATTTCGGGCGACGACGCCGGTGCCGTCAACCCGGCGGCGGCCGTCACCATCGCTCCGAGCGGAACGACTGACGTGACGACCACGAGCGCCACCAATAATGTCAGAATGTTATTCTTGTCCCCTGCCATGCGGACGTGTATCTAGACCAAATTAATAAAACTGACTTCAACAGAGTCAAAATTGATATCGAGAGAGCGGGTGAGGAGGCCATTACGGGCAATTAGAGCTGTCGTATGCTGCTGTATTCAAAGAAAATAATATATCCGATGCTCGGCGAGCACGACCGACTACGAATGTTTCTCTTTCCGTATAACTTTGATATCTGACATCTTCGTCCCCGGGTACTGTCCGTCGTCGTCTTTCTCGGCTGCCTTGACCATGTCCCAGACCACGTTGAGACCGGTCGTGACGCCTTCCAGTGCCTCCATCTCACACCCAGTCTTTCCGGTCGTCTCGACGGTGACCGAGAGCGTGACTGCGTCGTCGCCGATGTCGAAGTTGGTGTCGACGTTGGTGATGGGAATCTGGTGGCACATCGGAATCGTCTCCCACGTGTGTTTGACCGCCTGAATCGCGCCGATACGGGCGGTTGCGAGCACGTCGCC
Source organism: Haloferax larsenii JCM 13917 (assembly GCF_000336955.1). GTDB lineage: Archaea > Halobacteriota > Halobacteria > Halobacteriales > Haloferacaceae > Haloferax > Haloferax larsenii. The sequence goes on from NZ_AOLI01000009.1 coordinate 115,450, forward strand.
CTTTCCGATTTGGTCGTCGCGAATCGCCCGAACCGTAGACTCGCTGAGGTGAATCGTCCCGCGGGCGACCGCGCGGCGGTGTGTGTCGGGTTTCGCGCCGACGTCGACCATCTGGACGTTTCCGTCGTCGTCGACGTGTGTCAGGTCGTCTTGGGTGGCAGCGTCGTCCGACTCGGCGGGACCGTCTTGCGGGGTCGTATCGTCTTCTCTCGTCATTCGTCCACCTCCAGTCCGGCAGGCACACGTTCCAGAACGTCGGTCGCGACGAGTCCACCACCGAACTCCTCGACTGCAACGTCACCCGCGCGGCCGTTCACGTACGCGCCGACCGCGGCGGCGTCAAGGGGCGGGAGAACGCACGCGAGCGCGCCGGTCACGCCTGCGAGCACGTCGCCGGTACCTCCGACGGTCATTCCCGGGTTGCCGGTGCGATTGACGCGCACGTCGTCGCCGTCCGAAACGATGTCGTAGGCACCCTTGACGAGGAGCACGTGCCCGAGTTCTCCCGCGAAGTCGCGGACGAGGTCGCTCCGGGCGTTCCAGTCGTCCGCTGTCTCGCCGCCCATCTTCTGTAACTCACCCTGATGAGGCGTGCAGATGAGCGTCGCGTCGGTGTCAACCTCGGGAACGACCTGCAACGCGTCGGCGTCGAGGACTGCTGTTCCGTCGAAATCGGCGAGGAAAGCACCGACTGCGTCGAGAGTCGCATCGGCGTCGCCCAACCCGGGGCCGAAGACGACGACGTCGCGGCTGGCGGCGAGTTCGAGGAGGTCAGGAACGTGGTCGGGCGTGAGGTGGTCGCCCGAGAAGCCAGAGACGATGAGGTTCTCCGAGTACCCTTGAATCTCGCGGGCGACGTGTTCGGGCGCTGCGACGCGCGCGAGGTCGGCACCGGCGCGGAGTGCGGCCTGTGCAGCGAGCGCGGGCGCGCCAGTGTACGGGCCGCCACCGACGACCAGCACGTCGCCGTGGTCGCCTTTGTGACTCTGTGAATCGCGTCCGAGCGCGAGGAGGTCGCCGGGGCCGGTGAACAACTCGGCGGCTTCCGGGATGCCGATGTCGGCGACCGTCACCTCGCAGTCGAGCGCGTCGAGGCCGGGTTTGTCGTCGTGGAAGGTGACGACGTGGTCGGCCGCGACGGCGACGCCTTCGGCCTCGCCCGTGTCGGCATCGACACCCGAGGGAACGTCCACAGCGAGCACTGTCGCGTCGGTATCGTTGATTGCTCGCGCAGCGGTTGCTTCAGGCTCGCGGAGCGCACCCGTGACGCCGGTTCCGAGCATCGCGTCGATAACCACGTCCGGGTCGCCGAGGTCGAGGTCGTCCGAGTCGGTGATGGTCCGCAGGTCGGCTTCGGCGGCGACGAGCGCGTCCCAATTCTCGCGGGCGATGTCGGTCGAGATGGTTTCGGGACGGCCGAGTAGGTGAACCGTTACGTCGTATGCTTTCAGGAACCGGGCTGTGACGAGGGCGTCGCCACCGTTGTTGCCGCGCCCGGCGATGATAGCGACCGTGCAACCGGGGTCTGCGAGGTCGCGACACGCCCGAGCGACGGCGTTCCCACTCGACTCCATGAGCTGTTTCCGCGGGACGCCGAGGGATTCGGCGTTCAGGTCGACCGCGGCCATGCGTCGACTCGTAATCATGTAGTGGTGTTCGGCCGGTCCCGCGTTACCGTTTGTGGTCCGGGACCACGCCCCGGGAGCGTCCAGATTCGCAACGTTTGACTCGCCCCCGTCTGAATCGGGGATAGTGACTCGCCGCCTCTTCGGAACTCTCTGCGGACTCGTCTTCCTCGTCAACTTCGGTCGCGTGGCATTTCCGCCGCTGGTCGAGACCCTTCAGACCCAGTTCGGCGTTGGACCGGCGACAATCGGTATCGTGACCAGTCTCGTGTGGTTGGGGACGGCGCTGCCGCGCATCCCGGTCGGCTATCTGCTCACCCGCATTCCGCGTCATCGCGTCGTCCTCGCCTCGGGGACGTTACTCGTGCTCGCGTCGGCGTTCACCGCGAGCGCGACGTCGATTCCGATGCTTCAGGTCGGCGCGTTCGCCATCGGCGTTGCCTCCGGTGCGTACTTCGTCTCCGCGGTGCCACTCATCGGCGAGTTGTTCCCGGAGCGCGTCGGCCGCATGGTCGGGATTCACGGCACCGCCAGCCAAATCGCGGCCGTGGTCGCCGCGCCAATCGTCGTCGCCATCCTCGCCGCCTTCTCGTGGCGCGAGACGTTCTGGGCGCTCTCTGTCGTGGCGGCGGCAGTGACGCTCCTCCTCTTTGTCGTCTCCCGCGACGGGAGCATGGACGCGGCGACCGGCGCTGACCGGAACTTCATGGCCGCACTCGCTCACTGGAAAGTCATCCTCACGGGTATCCTCCTTATCGCGCCCGCCGGATTCATCTGGCAGGGCCTGTTCAACTTCCTCGTCTCCTATATGACGCAGGCCAAGAGCTTCGACCCGACGACGGCGAGTACGATGCTCACTATCGTCTTCGCCGCGGGCGTCCCGGCGTTTTCGCTGTCGGGGCGACTCGCCGACAAACTCCCGCACGTGCCCTACATCTTCGCGCTTCTCGTCGCCTTCTCGGGTGCGTTAGTCGCACTGACGTTTGCACAAGGCTTTCTCGCCGTCGCCGTCGTCATCGCAATCCTCGGCTATGTCATCCACAGTCTGTTCCCCGCACTGGACACGTTCATGCTCTCGTCGCTGCCGAGTGACGTGCGCGGGAGCGCCTACGCAATCTTCAGCGGCGCGGCACTCCTCTTGGAAGCGAACGGCAGCGGGGCTGTCGGGTTCCTGACCGAGGCGAACTACGGATTCGAGTTCATTTTCCAGACGCTCGCCGGTGCGCTCATCGTGACTGTCGTCCTGCTGTCGGTGCTTTACGCCGCCGACCGACTACCGGGAGTACAACGGAAAACGAGGCCGTCTACGTAGGACTCCGAAACGGTTTACTACCTTCACTTCATTTGGCTGATATTGTGTCAGGGTTGTTACCGTCTGACGGCGACGTCGATGTCGGTGGTGAGGGGTCGCCGCGTGTCCATTTATTCGACGACGAGGAGACGGAGGAACTCATCGGAAGTCTCTCCTGTGCGACTGCGCGGGAGATACTGTCGAGTCTACACGAGTCGCCCGCGACGGCGGCGGAACTCGCCGACTCGGTCGATACGTCGATTCAGAACGTGCGCCACCACCTCGGGAACCTCGAAGACGCCGAGTTGGTCCAACTCGCCGGGACGCGGTACTCGGAGAAAGGTCGAGAGATGAAAGTGTACGCGCCGACCGACGACCCGTTCGTCGTCTGTGTCGGCGGCGTCGACGACGACGGTGCGAGAGAAGGCATCGTCGACGCCATCGAGTCCTTTTTAGAGTAGTTCGGGCGGCGAGGAAGCGGCACCCCCACCACCGCCGAACGTTCAAATACGAAACCGCGGCCAGTCACCGACATCCCTATGGCCGTCCCAAGTGGACCTGAGAGCGTGACCTGGCAGGAGGTGTTCGGCCACCCGGAGGCGTATCCGGAACAAGCCGACGGAATCGAGACTGCGATAGCGACCGCCCGAGACGACGGCTTCACGGTCGTCGAAGGAGCCTGCGGGACTGGCAAGACGATGCTGGCGCTCACCGCGGGTATCGAACTCGTGCGCGACCCCGACTCCGACTACGACCGCGTGGTCGTCCTCACGAGCGTCAAACAGCAACTCCGGCAGTTCGAAGCCGACCTCCGAACCATCAACGAGAACCTTCCCGACGAGTGGAAACCCGTCTCCGGCCTCACGCTCGTCGGGAAAGCAGACGTCTGTCCGTACAGCAGAGAGCGCTGCGGCGGCATCGACGAATCGACCGTCTACGACCGGTGTGACGGCCTCCGCGACCGGACACGTGGCCTCGTCGGCGACGGCGGCCGCACCAGCGCGGAAGCACTGGCGAAAGACGCCCGCGAACAGCAGACCGGACTCCTCGACACTGGCTCGTCGGCGGCCGGCCCGTCGTATCTCGAAACCGCGGGCGACCCGACGCCGTACCCGAAGTCGATGCCCGAATACGAGGACGTGGAGTACTGCCCGTTCTATGCGAACTTCCTCGCCGACCTCCCCGAAGACGGTGACCCCGTCGAGGCAGTCCCCTTCGAGTTCGACGACGTGGGGCACATCACGCCCGACGACCTCGTCTCGCTGGCCGCCGGTGCTGGCTCGTGTCCGCACTCCGTGATGGGCGCGCTGTTGCCCCACATCGAGGTCGTCGTCGGCAACTACTACCACGCCTTCGACCCGACGACGGTCGGCACGTTCACCGGCCCGCTCGTCGACGACTCGACGTTCGTCATCTGCGACGAGGCGCACATGCTCGAACCGCGGGTCCGCGACCTCGTCTCGGTCGGGGTCGGCGACCGAACCCTCCGCGACGCCGAAAGCGAGTACACCCGCGTCATCCAGCCCGTCGAGTTCGACGACGCGGGCAAGTCCACCGCCGACGCGGACCTCGTCCGCGGCGAGTTGCAGGAAGCCGACGTGACGCTCCGCGAACTGAAGGAGACGCGAGACTTCATCCGCGACCTCCGCGAGGAACTCGACCGCCGCGTGACCGCTTACCTCGACACCGAGTACGTCGGCTGGCGCGCCGACGTGACCGAACTCGACGACGAGGAGCTTCCGCTCCGAGACCCCGAAGAACCCGGCGTGGACGAACTCACCGAGTGGGCCGAGGAAAACGGCTACGACGAGGGGACGTGGGTCCGGGCGGAAGCCACGGGGTCCGCGGTCGCTCGCATCCTCGACTCGGTCGAAGAGGAAGACAAGCGCCGTGCTGCACCCGCCGCAGGTCGCGCACTCGCTACGTGGGCCTACGCCGACCACGAGCGCTACTTCCGCGAAATCGACCTCGAACGGACGTGGGACGAGATGGAACCGGCCGAGTCGTGGCGGCGGGCCTACAACGCCCACCTCTCGGTCCACAACTGCGTCCCCGGCGAGGCAATCGCCGAGCGCCTCGCCGACTTCGGCGGCGGTGTGCTCATGAGCGCGACACTCGAACCGCTCGACGTGTTCCGGCGCGTCACCGGTCTCGACTCCCTCGTGGACGACGGCCGCCCGGTTGCCGAGCGAACCTACGGTCTCGGCTTCCCGGAAGAGAACCGCGCCAGTTTCGCCGTCGACGTACCGAAGTTCACCCACAGCAACCGCGGCGCGCCGGGCGAGGAAAACGAGACGCGACTGGCCCACGCCGATGCCGCGGTCGAAGTCTGTCGGCGCTCGGCCGGAAACGTCCTCGTCGGGATGCCCAACTACGCCGAAGCGGAGTGGATGGCCGGCGTCCTCGACGAGCGCGTCGACCGACCGGTCCTCCTCGACGAATCGTCCGACGACGGGGCGACCGAGGACCTCAAGAGCGACTTCTTCGGCGGCGAGGCGAAAGTCCTCGTGACGAGCCTCCGCGGAACGCTGACCGAGGGCGTCGATTACAGCGGCGACCGCCTCTCGGCCGCCGTCGTTTGCGGCGTCCCACTCATCAACACGTCGTCGCCGCGGACGCGGGCGGTGATGACGGCCTACGACAGAGAGTTCGGCGACGGGTTCGAAACCGCGCTGACGGTCCCCGCCGTCCGAAAGGCTCGGCAGGCGCTCGGTCGCGTCATCCGCGGGTGGGACGAAGTCGGCGTTCGCGTCCTCGTAGACGCGCGCTACGCCCGCGACTCGTGGAACGGGGTGCGCGAATACTTCCCGGAAGAAGAGCGCGACGAGTTCCGCCCGGTCAGTCCGGACATGCTCGGGTTCGCCCTCGACCAGTTCTGGTCGGGCGTCGAGTAGCCCGCGGCGGCTCTCGAAACGAGTCTATCGCTCGTCGTCCCAGTCGTCCCGACACGCGTCGTCGCAGAAGTGTCGCTGTCGTGTCTCGCCGTCGTCGACCCACGTGACGACGCGATGGCTCGGGCTGTTCACGATTGGCTCGCCGCAGGTCGCACACGTCGGGGCGTCGGCTGGGTCTACGTCTTCTTCTAAGTCAGATGTCGGGTCGACCATCGACACGCATGTGGCGTGGCCGCATACTTGAAGCCGACTCCGGCGGCAGAAGTCGCCCACCGGAAATCGAAACCGACCGCCGTTTCCGACGACGAACCGGAGAGACCGGAGGAACCAGAGAAACCGGACGAATCGCCACCTGCGACTATGTTTCGCACACCTCCGTACCCCTCGGAAACGTGCTTGTCCCACGAGGTATTGGCAATCTGTACCACACTTAGTGAAAGTTATGTAAGCACCGTCGCCTCTGTACATGCGACGGCGAATGTCCGAAATGCCCGCTCACCAAGATTCGGTTGCAGGGACTACAGACCACTTCGGTTCGGAGGCGGACGAGGAGTGCTTCCTTCACAGCGTCGTCGTAAACTACCGAGACGGCTCCGACCAAGTGACCGTCTACCCGCGGCGAGACAGTTGCTGCGACCAAATCGAGGCGTGGCTCACGGCCGACGCCGACGCCTTCGTCTCACTCGAAGAGATGCGGTGACCGGACGCGACGCCGGGTGCTGAGGGCGTCGCCCCGGCGTGGTCAGTCCGTAAATTCCGCGTCCGAGAGGGTCTTCTGTACCGCTTCTTCACCGACAGCCGCCGCCAGCGCCTCGAAGCCTGCGCGTTCGGCCCGGCCGCGGGCGTTCGCCACCAACCGCGAGACGATGAACTCCGGCGTGGACTTGCCGACGGTGCCGAACCGCGGCTGGTAGTCGACGCGGAGTTCGAGCGACTCGGTCAGTCCTTCTGCGAAGATACCGTCGATGCGCGCCTCGGGCGGGAGCGGGCTCAGCTCGTCTGCGAGGTGCGTCACGTAGACGCCGAAGGCGTCGCGTTCGACGGTGAGGTTCACCAGTCCGTTGAGCAAGTCGGCCGCGCGACCCGGCTCGGTGATTGCCTCGAACTCGTCGACGAGCATCATCGTCCGGCCATCACCCGAAAGCGGTGGCACGATGGACTTGAGCGTCGATTCGAGGACGCCGGCGTTGAAGCTCGCGTGCCGACGGTGGAACACGAGCGCGTCGAATCGGCCGACGACCGCCGATTCGGCGGGGACCGGAAGCCCCATCGACGCGAGGATAGCCACCTGCGAGAGCGTCTCCAACAGCGTCGTCTTCCCACCGCTGTTCGCCCCGGTGAGGACCGAGACGCGGTCGCCACTCGGCGGGACGACGCCCGACGGACACGAGAGGTCGTGCTCGCCGACGGCGTAGGAGACGGGCTGTGGGTCGTCGAGAAAGAGGTTTCGCGCGCCGCACACTGCCAACCCCGTCTCGGAGAGCGTGGGTTCCGACAGGTCGTACTCGTCGGCGAACCGGGCGAGCGACAGCGACAGCGCCACGTCGTCGACCGCTTCGACAGCGACGTCCACGTCGTCGCGAGCGGCCCAGATACGGTCCCGAAGTTCCTCGGCGACAGTCTCTTCTCGCGCGTCCACGTCGGCTTCGAGTTCGTCCACGAGCGCTCGAAGCGACGTACTCACGAAGTCGGCCGCGTCGCGGGCGTCGGCGGCAGCAGCCGATTCGACTTCGCCGCGCGAGAGGTCAGTCTCGTGGGCGACGTACTCGACGAACGCGGCTCGGAAGTCGTCGAGCGAGCGCACGCCGCGTTCCTGAATCGTTTCGAGCACGTCGAAGGCGCTGGATTCGAGCGATTGCAGTGTCTCCAGTCGGTCGCGCATCCGGTCGAGTCTGTCGTCTGCCCCGGGTTCGACCGAGCCGTCGGCGGAGACGTAGCCGAGAGCACCGAGCGCATCGCGGAGCGCATCGGGGTCAGCTTCGTCCAGCGCCTCGAACGTCTCTCCACGGAGCCCGGCGTCACGAAGTTCGAGCGCCGTTTTGACCGCGGCGCGTTCGGTCTCGCCGGCCTCGTCGTAGGCGTCGAAGGCCGCTTTCACGGCAGTCCGCGCTTCGTCGTCGAGTCTGTCCCACGCGTCGCGGGCTGCGAGCACTCGGTCGAGTCGCTCGCGGCGGGCCTCGATTGTCGGCAGCGGCGTCAACACGCGAATTCGGTCGGCGGCGTGGTCGGTTACGGCGCACTCGCTTGCGAGCGTGAGCAAGTCGTCGTAGACATCTCTGGCGTCACGCGTCGCAAGCGCGTCGATACCGCTTTTCCCGTTCGCTCGCCGGAGAATACGCACTGCTCGCCCGCGGGTGACTCCCGCGTCCACCAGCGCACGAACGTCGGCCGACTCGATGGCGGCAACCGCGCCCTCCCTGCCGAGTGCCGATTCCAAGCGGGCCGACGTTTTCGGGCCGACCCCCCAGTAGTCTTCGAGTCGCATACCGGCCGGTCACACTGACGTGTCTTAGGTCATCCGTCGTGCGGTCGTACGAGCGAGGAGAAGGGTTAGTTCGAAGCGACGCGCTGGTCCGTTCCTGTGGAGTCTGTTCTGTTGGGTGGCTCCAACAGAGACTGACCCGGCACAGTGGTGGTGTCGCGTCCCAGATTGTGCGCCGCACACGTCGCGAGCGCAGTCGTGAGTGTTCGAACTGCGATTTCGTGGTCTGCACGGCACGACCTGAGCGCCATCGGCCCGACTTCGAGTCGGTTGTACGCTTTCACGTCGTCCCGTGTGGCAATCCCCTCTTCGAGGAAGTCCGACGCGATTTCGACGAGCAGTGTGTGCATGTGGATTAGTTCGTTTTTCTTCATGAGCCACACATACGTGCTCATCTGGCGTAAAACCGGCGGTAAAGCGTATATTTAGTCTTTAATCTGCTTCGACTAGGAATGAATGTATGTCCGAGAGACACGTAGAAAATATATCTGTTGGTCGGAATAACACGCAATTTCGGGCAAATTAATCAATATATAACGCTGGTTGACGATTCTAATTCGTTCCTATCGTTCCACAGACGCTCGGCTCGGCGGGTGAGTGTTCGAAGGGAGTAGGGTTGGGCAGGGACACGTCCCCACGAGAACAAGGGGGGAGTTTCTCGGTGAGGACGTGCGGGCACGACGTGACCGGGAGGGTCACTGTGTCCACCTTATCGAATGGACGCAACCGTAGTAATTCCAGCACCTATTCAATTAGGGACTGCCTCACGGCGTCGGGAAACGCACAAGGTGGCAGAGCACACGAGTGCAGGTATGCGACCACAAGGACGTGACTGTCAGCCGGAGGTCGCTGCCAGATGACAGATTCACACTCGACGATGAACGACGACTCACCGGAACGAAGCGCCGACGCGTCCGACCAACTCGACGTACTTTCTGCGGTCACTGCGGCTCTCACGGACGTGACCGAGCGCATCGGTTCCGTGTCGGTCCGCGAGGACATCGACCATCCGGTCTGTGACCGCCTCGTCGGGGCAGACGCGATTCGCTTCGTATGGAGTGGTGTCGTCGACGAAGCGGGACGTCGGGTTCACCCGCTCGCGTGGGCGGGGACCGACCCCGACGCGCTGGACTTGGACACGAGTTCGTCGTCGCCGTCGTCCACGCCCGTAGAGTCGGCAGCTGCCGTTCAGGAGGCGCTCCAGACAGAGACAGTCGTACTCGTCGAGTCGCTCTCTGAAACGCCTGTGTCGGCGGACGAAGCATTCGAGTCAGGACACTCGGTTGCGGTGGTTCCGCTGGCTGACGACGGCCGTACGTACGGTGTCATCGTCGTCGAGGCCGACGACGCTGTCTTCACGTCCGACGTAACCGAGGCACTTCGAAATCTCGGCCGTGCCGTGGCTCACGGCATCCGCTCGGCGGATTGCAGCGCATCCGAATCGAACGCAGGACAGCCTTCGACGGCACTCCAACGCCAACGCGAGGCGTTCGAGCGAATCGTCGCCGACATCGAAGAGTACGCACTCTTTCGGCTCGACGCATCCGGACACGTCGAGAGTTGGAACCGCGGTGCTGAGGCCATCAAAGGCTACTCGGCAGACGAGATACTCGGCAGCCACGTCAGAACGTTCTACACCGAAGCAGACCGCGACCGTGGGCTTCCGGAGCAGTTACTCGACGAAGCACGAGAGAACGGGCGGGCCGAAGACGAAGGCTGGCGCGTCCGGGCCGACGGCACCCGATTCTGGGCGTCGGTCGTCGTCAACGCGTTGACCGACGAGGATGGAACCGTCCGCGGCTTTGCGAAGGTGACTCGCGACATGACGAACAGAAAGCGTCGCGAGCGGCACTTAGACGCCGTGTTCAACAGCACGTTCCAGTTCATGGGATTGCTCGACACCGAGGGGACGGTGCTCCGTGTGAACGACGCAGCGTTAGAACTGGTCGAGGAGTCACGCGAGGAAATCATCGGTCGCCCGGCGTGGGAGACGCCGTGGTGGCAGGGCAACGACGAGCGCGTCGCGTCACTCAAAGACGCCATCGAACGGGCCTCGTCGGGCGAGTTCGTCAAATACGAGGTCGACATCGACACCACCCAGTGTGACGACGACCGCCCGGTGACGATAGACTTCTCGTTGACACCCGTCTACGACGACGACGGTGACGTCTCTCTCGTCGTCCCCGAAGGCCACGACATCACCGTTCGAAAAGAGCGAGCGCGCGAACTCCGCCGTGAACAGGAGCGACTCGAGTTCGTCAATCGCGTCATCCGCCACAACCTCCTGAACGGACTCAACGTGGTCGGTGCGCGGGCGGACATCCTCGACGATTTCGTCGACGACGCTGGCCGCACGCACCTCGACACCGTCCAAAACCGGGTCGACGAGATGACGGACCTCGTCGGGACCATGCGGACGTTTATGAACGTCATCGTCGAGGACGAACAACACGAGTTCGAAGCGCGGTCGATTTCGGAGACTGTCGAAGACTGCGTCACAGCGGCCAGAGACGACTATCCCGACGCGACGATTTCGGTCGGCTCGATTCCGGAAATTTCGGTGTGGGCCGACGAGTTACTCGACGAAGTGGTCGACCAACTCCTGGCGAACGCGATTCAGCACAACGACACCCCCCATCCGACAGTCACGCTCGACGTCGCAGCAGGCGACAAAACTGTCGAACTCCGCGTCTCGGACGACGGACCGGGCATCCCTGACGAGGAAAAGCACAAGATAGTCGACAAGCGCATCGAGGACCTGTCGAATCCGAGCAGTGGGTTCGGCCTGTTTCTCGTTCGGGAAATCGTCGAGGGGTACGGCGGCGACGTCCGAATCGAAGACAACGACCCCGAGGGGTCGACGTTCGTCGTGGAACTTCCACGCCCGTAGGCATTCTTCGCCTGTAGGCATTCCTCGTGCGTAGACCTTCCACACTCGTAACCCTCCCTCGTCCGTAGACGCGCTGACAGAAACCGAACGCCGGCGTGTACCAGCAGTAAACACCCCTCGAACGATGGCCAGATATATATCTGTACACTGAGAGGGTTTGTTCGATACGATGGCTTCCGAACGCTCGGCGGGACACGAAACCGGCCAACAGACCGCCGAGCCAGTCGTCCTCGTCGTCGACGACGACAAAGACCTCGCAGACACCTGTCAATATTGGCTCGACGACGGACGGTACACCGTCGAGACGGCCTACGGCGGGACCGCCGCGCTGGAGCGTCTGGACGACAGTATCGACGTCGTTCTCTTGGACCGCCGGATGCCGTCCATCTCGGGCGACGACGTGCTCGACGAGATTCGCGCCCGCGACATCGACTGCCGAGTGGCGATGATGACCGCAGTCGAACCGGACACGGACATCGTCGACATGCCCTTCGACGCATATCTCGTCAAGCCGGTCTCGGAGTCGGAGGTCACGGAGACGGTCGAGGAACTTCTCGTCCGCTCCGGGTTCGAAGCGGAGGTACGCGAGTATTTCGCGCTCGAATCGACCGAGGAAGCGTTAGAGAGCCGCGACGTCGAAGAACTCCGCCATCCGAACGCACTGGAGGACCTCCGGGACCGACTCGACGCAATCCGGAGCGAACACGAGACGGCAATCGAAAACCGCGAGCAGCAACTCGCTCGCGTCACTCGGGTCAACGACCTGCTTCGCGAGGTCGACCGCGCAATCGTCGACGCCCGCACGCGCGACGAAATCGAACAGACGGTCTGTGAGTCGGTCGCCGACGCCCACGAAGCGGCGTTCGTCGCTCGCCGCACCGCCGCCGGGTTGCTTCGGTGTACCGCCGTCTCTGGACTCGACGTCGACCCGTCGGCGGTCGACCTCGATTTCATCACCGACGCCCTCGGCACCGATATCTCGCCCGGCGACGTCCGCGCCGTCGACAGAATCTCCGACTCACACCGGGCGGCGGTGTTCAACGGGCAGGCCGACCAGTTTGACTCGGTCTCGGCGCTCTGTGTTCCTATCTCGTACCGAGAGACGGTGTACGGTATCCTCGTCGTCTACGGCGACGGGACGCAGTTCGACGAAGAGTCGGCGTCGGTGTTCTCGGACCTCGGTTCGAGCGTCGGAAACGGTATCAACGCAATCGAGAGCAAGCGCCTGCTCAACGGCGACAGCGTCGTCGAACTCGAATTCTCCTTCGGCCCCGAGTCGGATGCGCTCGCCTCGGTCACCGCCGACCTCGGCTGTGACCTCTCGCTCGACGGCGTCGCACAGGTCGACAACACCGTGACGTGCTTTGCGACCGTGCGTGATGCCCCTGCGACCGAGGTCGTCGACGCGGCCGACGACCGCGACCAGTTCGAAAGCGCGCGAGTCGTCGCGGACGGCGACGACGAGTCGGTGGTCGAACTCCGACTCACCGAGGAGTCGATTCTCATCGCAGCCGCCGAGTACGGGGCGAGTATCGAGGCGCTCGAACTCGACGGGGGACGCGGGACGCTCGCGCTCCACGTCGCACCCGACGCAGACCACGGCGCAATCGCCGAGACGCTCTCGGAGTCGATTCCCGGCACGTCGGTCGTCGCGAAGCGCGAAGTCGAGCGAACGGTCACGTCCACCGAGTCCTTCCGAACCGACCTCGACGACAAACTGACCGAGCGACAGCAGTCCGTTCTCGAAACGTCGTACGTCTCTGGGTACTTCGACTGGCCGCGCGGCAGTACGGCAGAAGAAGTCGCCGACGCGCTCGGAATCTCACCGCCCACGCTGCACGAACACCTTCGGACGGCAGAGCGGAAGCTCATCGAGACGTACTTCGAAGACAAACGCGAGTCGAAAGACGACTAATCCAGGGTCGCTTCTGCCGGGTCGTCGACACCGGGGTCTGCTGTATCGCTCACCGTTGCTTCCATTTCGCGTACTGTGTGACGAGCGGCGGCTTCGAACAGGTCGGACTTCGTCACCGGTTTGGTGAGCACGTCGTCCGCAGGGAGGTCTGAGACATCGCTTTCCGGCGTCGCCGTCATGAGGACGACGCGAAGGTCGTCGGCCGACTGTCGACGTAATTCGTCGAGCACGTCGTCGCCGGAGAGACCTGGAAGGTTTCGGTCGAGAAAGACGACGTCGACGGCGTCGTCGAACGCCGAGAGGGCCTCACGCCCGGAGTACGAGACTCGGACGTCGTAGCGCTCGCCGAGCCAGAGGGCGATACTGTCTGCGAGCGCCTCCTCGTCGTCGACGATGAGGAGCGTCGGGTCGTCGTGTGTGGAATCGGATTTCATCTCTCGAAACGGATGGAAGTCGTCTGCGAGCACGCCGGCTCACCCGTGACCAGGACGGTCGGTTATGCGTCGTTCATTCGCTGCGAGCGCGTCTCGCCACATCGTGCGCACGTCGACACCCGGTACGGTTCGCGGGAGAACTGCCGGTTCTCCCGTTTCCGGCTTTCGGTCTTGATTTCTATCGAGACCTCGTGTGGGGTGCGCGATTTGCACGACGGACACTCTTCGACGAACTCGTTGCTGCGAGGACTGCTCTTACTCTTCGACATAGGGCGGTCGTAAAAGAAGCTACGGGTCCGGCGCGGTTGAATAACGAGCCTAACCGATTTGGTCCGCAGGAGAATCCCGGTGCCGACTGGCGATTCCGCGCGTGACCGAGCCTTACTCGGCGGTGAGAATCTTCTCGTCGTACTTGTCGCGGAACTCCTGGATGAGCGTGCCCATCTGGGCGTACCAGTCGTTGAGGAGCCGCTGCATGTCGTCTGCGACTTCGTTGGGGTCGGTCGGCCGGTAGACGTGATAGTAGCCGCCGTGTTCGTAGTTGACCTGTTCTTTCTGGATGAGTCCAGATTGGAGGAGCCGCTGAATCGCGCGGTACGCCGTCGAGCGCTCGCGTTCGACGGCCTCTGCGACCTCGTCGACGGTCATGGGGTCCTCGGTTTCGACGAGGACCTCGAAGCACCGTCGGTCGAGCTGCTTGAGTCCGTGGAGACACTCGAGGAGCCCCTCACACTGCATGTCTGACTGCAGGTATTCGACCATCGAGCTAGCCATTTCAGGTTGGCCTACGTAGTGCGCAGTCAAAAGGGTTTGTATACTTTGTGCAACACCGAGGACCGAGGTGCAGTCGCTCGGTGGGAGCGATTCGAAGCGGGAGAAATGAACGTCTAAGGGGAGTTACGAGGGAGCGCTAGTCTGCGGTTACACCGGCTGAGCCGGGCGCACGAATGGACTTGAGGGCGCTGTAGATGACAGCACCAGCGACCATGAGCGCCGACCCGAGGATGAGTGCCAGACTGACGTAGTCGAGGACGCCCATTCCGAGGTAGTTACCGGCCTGACGGACTGCCACGGCGAGCGCGCCGAGAAGCAGCATGAGGCCGAAGTAAATCTTGATCTCGTCTTCGTTGACGATGGACGTCGCCGCGGAGCCGACGCGGGCACCGAGCGCCGAGCCAGCCAACAGCGGAGCGACGATAGAGAGGTCGACACCGCCGGACTGGGCGTAGAGGAACGAGCCGATACCGCCCGAGAACATAATCTCGAACAGGTCGGTCCCGACGGCGATGGGGACGGGCACGCCGATGAGGTAGAACAGCGCGGGCATGCGGATGAAGCCGCCACCGACGCCGAGGAACCCCGACAGCAGGCCCGTCGCGAACGCCACGAGAAGCACCATCCACAGCGAGACCTGGATACCGCCGCGGAGCGTAATCATCGGCGGCAGCGAGTACGACTGAATCTTCTTCGCTATTTCGGGGATGTCGTCGGCGTTTATCTCGGCGTCCTCTTCGACGTCGTGACTGACGCCGCCGTCACCGTCGCCACCCTTCAGCGCCTCGTAGGTGACGAACGCGCCGATACCGCCGAGAAGCAGCACGTACGTGACGCTGATGATGTTGCCGGCGAGCCCTAACTCTTCGAGGTAGAGGACGATTTCTTTCCCGACTTCGAGGCCGACGGTCGTCCCGATAATCATCGAGACGCCGAGTTTGTAGTCGACTTGGCCGAGGTCGCGGTGCTTGAGCGTCGCGATGACGGACGTCCCGAAGACGAACGCCAATCCCGACCCAACGGCCACGCGCGAGGGATAGCCCATCACGAGGAGTGCGGGCGTGACGAGGAACGACCCGCCCATCCCGAAGAATCCGAAGAGGACGCCGATGAGCAGGCCGAACCCTACGAACATCGCCAGTAGTCCAGCCGAGATTCCGAACAACTCGAACATCAGTTCCCTCCGAGGAGTTTGAGAACGGTCGAGCCGACGGCGCTCTCCAGTGCGCCGTATCCGACGTACAGTACCATCGCCTCAACGAGGACGACACCGACGAGTGCCGCCGCCTGCGTGCTTCCAGTCAGGGTCTCGATTCCGAACATCTTACCAGCACCCCAAGGGGTACTCAGTGTGTATTGTACGAATCATGCTTTCCTGTACACTGCTGGCTAACCGGAGTGAGAATATAACGCTTTTGGGAATAGCGTACAAGACCATATCGTAATTGGATACTCATAAGTTATGAGTTTGAGATGGAAATACCGTCATACTGCACCAAATTTTGTATCTCAGAAAGTTACGAACAAATACTGCAGCTATCTATGACAAAATTGTTGTTCGAGACATGTGCAATACTATTTGGTAACAGTCGGCGAACAGTATTCCACGACTACCGACTGGGTCACTGACGCGCTACTCTACCACTACTGAGTGGTCACTGACGCGCTACTCTGTCCATGGCACCAACGAAGGACGGAACGAGAGCGTCGAAAAGCGGCAGGCTACGTCGAGCAGATGCCGAGAAAGAAAACGGGAGTCAGTCGGCCGACGTGCCGCGAGCGGCGCTCTCTGCTCGACGGGCACGCCAGAGCCCTTGCAGATACGCACCGACGAACATCCCACCGATTGCGATGAGGATGGGATAGTTACCGACGCCGACGCTTGCGTACGCGGCACCGGGGCAGATTCCGGAGAGGCCCCAGCCAGCGCCGAAGACGACGCCACCGACGACGACGTTCTTGTCGAACGACTTCAGGCGACGTCCGTAGTCGGCACCGGTGAGGGGTGCACGACCCTTAGACCGCTCTGCGAGCGCGAAGACGGTCCCAGTGACGACTGCAGCCCCGCCCATGACGAAGACGAGTCCGAAGTCCTCGAACTGGAGGAAGTCGAGGACGACTTCCGGCCGGGCCATGTTGCTCAGCGCGAGCCCGAACCCGAATATCAGGCCGCCGAGGACGACGACGAGCATGAACCCGAGTCCGCGTTCGTCGTTGCTCACGGCGACACCCCCAGTGCGCTCATGAGTTGTGCGACACCGATTGCGACGAGCATGAACGTGGCGACGTTGACGAAGGACGTCCGCGACCGAGAGCCGACGCCACAGACCCCGTGGCCGGAGGTACATCCCTTTCCGATTCGGGTTCCGATTCCGACGAGGACGCCGCCGACGGCGAAGCGCCACGGTTGGACGTCCGAGACCCACCAGCCGTCACCGAGTGTGACGGTGTAGAGGGCGGCCCCGGCCACGATACTCAGCGTGAAGACGACCCGCCAGTTGCGCGACGCGACGTACTTCGCTTTGTTGAACCGTGGGAGGTCCGAGGCGTACGAGAGCGTCGATTCGAGGAACGTGCTCGCGCCCGCGATGATGCCCGTTCCGAGGTAGATGATGGCCGTCCCCAGACCGATAAGGAAGCCACCGAGCGCGTAGTGCGCGATTCCGTTCGGAAAGAGGCTGTCGACGAGGAGCGGCGTCAGACCCGTCATTTAGTTCGTCAGCGCTTCGTTGCTGGCCGCGCAGTTGTTCGGGCCGAGTTCGAGTTCGAACGCGCGGTCGTCGTCCGACTCCTGTACACCGAGGTTCGTCTCGATGATGTCGACGTAATTGGCTGGGCGAGGCGGCATGTCCGAGAGGATGAACTCCACGAACTCCTCTTTGGGCATCGAGAGCGCGTCCATGGTGTCTTTCAGTTCCCCGAGTGTCGCCGTGTAGCTGCCGTCATCGGCGGGGTTTGCCGCGTCGCTGAAGTGCGCAGAGGCCACGATGTCGTCGTCGTCGTGCGAAAGGACGCGCTCTTGGAGCGAGTCGTAGAGCATGCCCGCAGCGTCGGGTGCGCCTTCGTCGCCGTCTTCGAGGTCCGGACGGGCGACCGACTCGATGAACAGGCCGTCGCCGGTAAAGAGCACGTTGTCGACCTTGTAGGTCGTCATGCCGGTGGTGTGGCCCGGCGTGTGGATGGCTTCGAGGTCCGTGTCGCCAATCGTGAGCGTCTCGCCGTCCGCGATGGTCTCGTATTCGACGTCGTAGTCGACGCCGCGGTCCTCGGCGGCTTCGGGAATGATGCCAGTGACGCCTTCGTCTTCGACCAGCGTACGGACGCCGGAGATGTGGTCAGCGTGAATGTGCGTGTCGATGGCGTACTTCAGTTCTGCGCCCATCGCCTTTGCGTCCTGTACGTACTCGTCGGAGAAGTACCGAAGCGGGTCGACGACCGCGGCCTCGTCGCCGTCGACGATGAGGTACGCGAGACAGCCACTGGAGGGCCGCTGGTACTGTGCGACGACGGCGTCGCCGTCGGTGTCCAGTTCGGTGTACTCGTAGATGCTGGCCCAGCCGTTCATGCCGCGTTCGAGCGCGACTGCGTCGTATCCCTCCTCGATGAGAAGTCCGGCGACGTACTCCGAAGACGACCCCTTCGCACAGAGCACGACGAACTCCTCGTCTTCGGGGAGGTCTTCGAAGAGGTCCTCGCCGAGGTCGTCGTCGAGGAACTCGAAGTACGGGATGTTCACGTGCGAAACGTTCTCGCCTTCGATGCGCCACTCCTCGTGTTCGGATTGGACGCGGTTGTCGAGGATGGTGAGCGATTCACCGTCGTCGATGCGTTCTTTGAGCGTCTCGGGCTCGATAACGGGAACGTCGGTATCCAGTTCCGGAAGGTCGAGTGCAGTCATGTATGCATCACCCACTATTGGGTGGCTTGACTTAAGATTTTGCATAGTCGTTCGATTTTACTGCAAGACTAGATGTGGGTAACCCGGGTCAATTGTAGGTGTGATTACGCACTCGCAGGGGCAAGGAATGATACTAGGCACGACTACACGCCGAATTTTAGTCACAGACCGTCTCGGAGAGTTAGTCTTGTGTAGTCAGTCCAAGAACCGACAAACTTTTACGAAACACCCTGATATTGTGGGATACACCCAACACAGGTGAACTCAACAAATGAGCCAACACGAAGTCACCCAGACGCTCGACGTGAAAGGACTGTCCTGCCCAATGCCCGTCGTCAAGACCCGCGGTGCGGTCGACGACCTCTCTGCCGGCGAGGTGCTGAAAGTCGTCTCGACGGACTCCGGTAGTATGAGCGACCTGAAGGGCTGGGCCGACAGCACCGACGGCGTCTCGATGCTCGACCAGGAAGAAACCGAAGAGAGCGACGACACGCTCTTCGTCCACTACATCCAGAAGGAATGAGCTCGAACGCTGACGCGCCCGTCGAGACGGCGACCGCTTCCGTCGAAGACCTGCAAGCGCACGTCGAGACACTCGAAGCGGAGCTTGCGGACCTCCGCGAGGCGGTCGACGACGACGGCCAGAAGTCGATGACCATCATCGCGACCAAAGGGACACTCGACATGGCGTACCCGCCGCTCATCCTCGCGAGTACGGCGGCCGCATTCGGCTGGGACGTCGTGGTCTTCCACACGTTCTGGGGACTCGAAATCCTCCACGAGGAGAAGTCGAAGAACCTCAAACTCAGCGCGGTCGGCAATCCCAGCATGCCCATGCCGAACGCCGTCGCCGCGTTGCCGTTCATGGACAACGTCGCCACGAGCATGATGGAAAAGAAAATCGCGGAAAACGGGACCGCGACTATCGAGGAACTCATCGAGACGAGCCTCGATATGGGCGTGGACCTGCAGGCGTGTCAGATGACCATCGAACTGATGGACTACGACGAAGACGAATTCTACGACGGCGTCACGACCGGCGTCGGCGCGGCCACAGCACTGCAGCACATGGCCGACGCCGACGTGCAACTCATGATTTGATTCGTCTGCGGCGACGCGCTCCCGCCTTCCCCCTCGGCGCCACCACGTTACCACAGCCGACTGTTCAGACGTTCCACCCCCCTTCGAACGAGCGGAACCGGTCTAAGTCGTGTCCGAACAACACGTCTGCGCCGGTTTGTCGTTCCAGCTCCTTGATTTTCTGTAGACTCTCGAACCAGTGGCGGTCGCTCCACAGCAGTCCCGGTCCGAGCGGGACTTCGTCGGTGTAGTTCCCCTCGACGTAGCACTCGTCGCCGGCGACGAGCACATCACCATCCGGCGTTTCGATGTGGGCACCGAGGACGCCGGGCGTGTGGCCCGGGAGGTGGAGCAGACGGAACCCGTCGAACATCGTGTGCTCCGAGCCGTGGACGACGTTCCAGTTCAGGTCGTGGTCGAAGTCCGACGCGAGGTACGCAATCGACCCCTTGGTCGTCTTCGCCGAGTAGTAGGCGAACTTCAACTCCTCTTCGTGGACGTACACCGGGACGTCGGTCCCGGCGAACTCGGCGAGCCCACCGGCGTGGTCGAGGTGCAGATGACTCGTCACGACCGCGTCGATGTCGGACCGCGAGTACCCGACCGCATCGAGGTCGGCTTCTAACGTGTGTTCCGCCGCATCGACGTGCGAAAACGCGTCGTACAGCGGTTCGGGCCAGTAGCCGTTTGCCGCCTCCGGATTCGACCCGGTATCCCACAGCACTGTCTGGTCGGGTCCGTCGATGACGGCGTTCCAGACGACGAACTCGGCAATCTCGTGGTCTGGGTCCGGATTCGATGCGCTTCCCATGGAGTAGCCGTCGAGGACGTACGCCATGTCGGCGTAGATTCGGCCGCGGTCGAGCAGGTGGACGCTGATGTCACCCATAGCCGGGCTTAGGATTGAGTGCTGATAACGTTTCAGGCAATCAATATATGAGTGTCGAGCACTACTGCTACGAATCTTTTCGGCACGCTCGACGCGGAGCGCTGGAAAAATGCGAGGCGTGCCGGATTACTGACTCGGGCCGACTTCCTCGAACGGTTGGACGATGACGAAGCCGTCTGCCCCCTCGAAGTGGAGTTGATACGACTCGCCGGACGACCGGCCCAACAGCCCCTTGATGTTGATGTCGCGCTTCGAACTCGGAGTGACGTTCCCGCTCCACGCGACGGTTGCGTGAGGGTCTGTGCTGACTGGTGTCGGGAGGACGATTGGTTCGCCGTGGGTCGTGATTGCCACGTGACCGGGGCCTTCGAGGAAGACGTTGAACAGTCCACCCGTCTTGGCACCGGCGATACTGGAGAGCATCTTGATATCCCACGATACGGAGTCCTCGAAGGCCAGCACGTCGTTGCCGTTGACGCTGAGTTCCTCGCCCGCGTCGAGTTCGAGAATCTGGACTTCCTTGCCCTGGTCTGCGAGATAGAGCTGTCCCGACCCGGACGCCTCCATCATGACCGACCCCTCACCCGTCGCCTTCTTTTTGAGCATTCCCGTCAGGCCGCCAGCAGATTTTCGCTCGAAGGATACGTCGCCGGTGTAGCCGACCATCGACCCTGCCTTGGCCATGACGCTCCCGTCGAGCGTCACGTCGAGCAGTTTCGAGTTTTCGCGTTCGAACGTCTTTCCGCCGTCTTTCGGTGCGTGCGTGTCGATGAATTCGTCGAGGTCCATGAGTGTCACCGAGTCGAGACCGTTACGACTCAGGTGAGAGTGGCGACGGTATCGCAGTTAAGTCTTCGCGCCGGTCGCGAACGAAGAAAACAGAAACGCGGGGAGCGCCCAGACTGACCCGTACAGAGCCTACAGCAAGCCCTGACTGTAGATGAGGTTGCGCTGAATCTCGTTTGCACCCTCGTAGATGACGGGGATGCGAACGTCGCGGTAGACGCGGGAGATTTTGAACTCGTTGAGGACGGAGCGACCGCCGTGGAGTTGCATCCCGCGCTCGGCGACGTCGACGGCCATCTCGGTGGACTTGGTCTTGGCGACCGCGGCCCAGAAGCCGGCGTCGTCGTTGTTCGCGACTTTCGATGCGGCCCGCCAGTTCATCGCCCGCGCGGACTCGAACTCCATGCGCATGTCGGCGAGGATGTGCTGGACCGACTGGAACTCTGAGACGTTGCGCCCGAACGCCGTGCGCCCGTGGACGAAGTCCCACGTCTCTTCGATGGCCGCGGCCGCGAGGCCGATGCCGTGGCCGCCGACGATGATGCGACCGTGGTTGAAGAAGTCCGCGAGCATGTAGAAGCCGCCGCCTTCCGTCCCGATGAGGTTCTCTTCGGGAATCTCGCAGTCGTCGAAGACGATGTGGCCCTGCTTCGAGGCGCGCATGCCCATCTTCTCGGGGATGTGTTCGGCCTCGTAACCGGGGGTGTCCGTCGGGACGATGAACATCGAGTAGTTCGAGTAGCGGTCGTCGGAGTCGCCGGTCTTCGCGTAGACGGTAATCCAGTCGGCTTCGACGGCGTTTCCGACCCAGTACTTCTCGCCGTTGAGGACGTACCCGTCGTCGGTCTTCTCGGCGGTCGTCTCCATCCCGGCCATGTCGGAGCCGGTCTGGGGTTCGGAGACGGCGAGGCCCGAAATCTGCTCGTTTTCGGCGACTGGGCGGAGCCACTTCTCCTTCTGCTCCTCGCTGCCGTAGTGCTGCATGATCTCACAGCCGAAGGAAGCCAGTTGGAGCGTCAGGGCGATACCGGCGTCCGCGCGGTAGAACTCTTCGGCGATGGCGAGAATCTGTTCGAGCGTGAGCCCGCGACCGCCGTACTCTTCGGAGATGTCCTGTGCCACGAGTCCAGCCTCCATACCCGCTTCGAGAATCTCCCACGGGTACTCGCCGGATTCGTAGTATTCCTCGGCGGCGGGTTCGATGTATTCTTCTGCGAACTCGCGCGCGTCCTGCTTGATTTCGCGGGCGTGTTCGGGGACGATTGAATCGTCGAGGAGGTCCATACACCCTTGTCGGGTTCTATCATGAAAAGATATATGGAACCCGTATAAACTTCAAACAGATTCTTTATTGTGACTCCGAGAGACCGCCGTCTGAGACGAGAGACGCCGAAAAAGTGTGCCGTTGGTCCAGAAGACAGCCGACAATCAGTTACTCGTTGTCCGTCGGGGCGTCCTCCTCGGGTGTCTTCCCTTCGACGAGCGAGGAGTCGTCGTACTGGTCGCGGAGCACTTTCTTGTCGAACTTCCCGGTCGCGGTCTTCGGAACCTCGTCGATGAAGACGACTTCGTCGGGCGTCCACCACTTGGGGAACTCCTCGCGGACGAGTTCGACGACGCCCTGTTTGACTTCGTCTTCTGTGACTCCGGCGGTCGGGACGACGAACGCCACGGGGCGCTCTTGCCACCGTTCGTGCGGGACGCCCACCACTGTCGCTTCGGCCACGTCGTCGTGAGCCATGATGGTGTTCTCCAGTTCGACGGAGGAAATCCACTCCCCACCGGATTTGATGACGTCTTTCGCCCGGTCGACGATTTTCACGTAGCCCTCTTCGTCGACGGTGACAACGTCGCCCGTCTTCAGCCAGTTGCCTTCGAAGTCCGCTTCGTTGGCGTCGGGGCGCTCGAAGTACTCGGTCGTGACCCACGGCCCGCGGACCCACAACTCGCCGAAGTCCTCGCCGTTCCACGGAACTTCGTTGCCGTCGTCGTCGACGACACGCATTTCGAGGCCCGGCGCGAGGAGGCCCTGTTTGGCGCGCTTGTCGTACTGCTCTTCGGCGGGAAGGTCTTCCATCCCGGGTTTGAGGTGCGCAACGGTGCCGACGGGCGACATCTCGGTCATGCCCCACGCGTGCAACACGTCTACGTCGTACTCCTCGTCGAAGCGGCGGATGACCGACTTCGGCGCGGCCGACCCACCGATGATGATGCGTTCGAGAGAAGACATGTCCGCGTCGTTCTCGTCGAGGTATTCGAGAAGCCCGAGCCACACCGTCGGCACGCCCGCGGTCATCGTCACTCCCTCTTCTTCGATGAGTTTGGCGAGGTCCTCCGGCGTCGGCGACGGCCCCGGATAGACGTGTTTCGCGCCCGCTGCCGTCGTCGAGAACGGTAGGCCCCACGCGTTGACGTGGAACATCGGCACGACTGGCATGATGACGTCGCTGGCACCGATGTCGAGCGCCGATTTGGGTAGCGTCGCCATCGTGTGCGCCCAGAGCATCTGCTGGGAGTACTCGACGCCCTTCGGCTTCCCGGTGGTCCCCGAGGTGTAGCACATCCCCGCCGGTTGGTCTTCCGGGAGGTCCGGCCAGTCGTAGTCGGTCGAGTGGTCGGCGATGAACGACTCGTAATCGGTCACTGGTTCGAGGTCCGTCTCGGGAACCTCCGATGCCATCACGACGAATTGGTCGACCGAATCGAAGGCGTCCTCGTCGACAGCGCCCGCGAGTTTGGGCGCTAGCGACGGGTCGACGAAGATGAGTTGGTCTTCCGCGTTCTCGACGATATACTGGATGTGGTGGTCCGGAAGGAGCGGATTGATGGTGTGCAGTTGCGCGCCCATCGAAGGCACGCCGAAGTACGTCTCGAAGTGTCGATTGTGGTTCCAGCAGAACGTCGCAACCCGGTCTCCCCTATCGATTCCCGCGTCGGCGAGGGCACCCGCGAGTTGTGCGACTCGGTCTTCGTACTCCGAATATGTGTAGCGCTCTAGCCCCTCGGCGGTCCGAGAGACGATTTCTCGGTCGGGAAAGAGTTTGCCTGCGCGCCACATAAACGGACGAAGTGTTTGATTGGTAGCACCTACCATAGTGGTACCCATGGTGTATACTGTAATCATTGTTTGGCAAAAAGAAATCTGGACGGCGGCTGTCGATTTCGCCCAGGAGAGTGGTTCTTAGGCTTCGTCGGCGTCGTCTTCGAGTTCAGCGTCGTCGCCGTCGTCAGTCTCGTCGGCACTCCCGGTCTCGTTGTCTTCGGCCTCAGCAACGGCGTCGCCATTTACCACGTCGGCCTCCTGTTCGTCCGCAACGTCTGCCGCACTCCTACCAGCATCTCGCGGCTCGCTTTCTGGGGCCGTCTCGTCAGGTGTCTTCTGGTTGAGCGTCGTCTCGTCAGGTGTCTTCTGGTTGAGCGTCGTCTCGTCAGGTGTCTTCTGGTTGAGCGTCNTGAGCGTCGTCTCGTCAGGTGTCTTCTGGTTGAGCGTCGTCTCGTCAGGTGTCTTCTGGTTGAGCGTCGTCTCGTCAGGTGTCTTCTGGTTGAGCGTCGTCTCGTCAGGTGTCTTCTGGTTGAGCGTCGTCTCGTCCGCGGCTGGGTCGCTCGCAGTTGGTTCATCTGGCGCTTCGCGCTGGGTGCTGGTCGCTTCGGGTTCGTCGTCTGTTTCGGTCGCACCCGATTCAGCGACTCCTTCAGGGTCGGCTGCGTCGGAACTTTCGGCTTCGGCTTCGTCCGTTTCAGCCGCATCCGTTTCACCCTCGCCCGCTTCGACTTCGCCCATTTCGCCATCGTCCGCATCAGCGTCGGTCGCTTCTGCATCGTCGACGAGTTCCGAGTCAGCCTCTATACTGTCGTCGTCTGCCTCACTGGCAGCACTGCCGTCGTCCTGCCATCCCGGTTCGGCCACATCGACCGGGCGCGCTGCTTCGAGACGCTCGCGGACCGCGTCGCGGTCGATGGTTCCAGAGACCGTTCGCGGAAGTTCCGTCTCCGTTTCGACCAGTCGCGGAATCTTGTAGCCGGCGAGGTGCTCGCGGCAGAAGGCTTCGAGCGCGGTCTCGTCGATGCTGGTCTCGGGGTCGGTCGGAACGACGAGCGCAGAGACGCGCTCGCCCCACTCCGGGTCCGAAATTCCGAGGACGACCGCGTCGTCGATAGCCGGGTACTGACGGAGGACTTCGACGACTTCGCCGGGGTCGACGTTCTCGCCGCCGGTGACGATACGGTCGTCTCTCCTGTTGAGTACGTACAGCAACCCGTCTTCGTCTCGATAGCCGATATCGCCGGTTCGGAGGCCGCGGTCGGTGAACGACTCGGCGTTCGCCTCGGGGTTCTGGTAGTACCCTGTGGTGACGGTCGGCCCGGAGACGACGATTTCACCGACCGTTCCCGGTTCGACGGGCGCGCCGTCGTCGTCGACGACCGTGAGGTCGGCGAAGTATAGCGGTCGGCCCACCGTACCGATAGCGTCGAACGCTTCTCGCGGTGTCGCCGTGGCGATTTGCGACGCCGTCTCGGTCATCCCGTAGGTCGGGTAAACGGGCACGGAGTAGTTGCGACAGCGTTCGATGAGGTCGTCGGTGGCGGGTGCGCCGCCGAGCAGGACGACCCGAAGCGAGTCCGAGAGCGTCCCGCGACTGTCGAGCATCCGAGTGAGCATCGTCGGCACGAGCGAGACACCAGTCACGTCGTACTTCCCGATGTCGTCGGCCGCACCGCCCGCGGCGAACTCCTCGCGGAGGACGACTGTCGTCCCGTAAAGCGGACTTCGGAGAATCGGTCCGATGCCGCCCATGTGGTGCAACGAGAGCGTGACCATCCACCTATCGTCCGGTGAGAGGCCGAGTCTGAACGCCGAGGCGACGGCGTTCGCCAACAGGTTCCCCATGGAGAGCCGGACCGCTTTCGGCGTTCCCGTGGTCCCCGAGGTGAAAAGCAAAAGCATCGTCTCCGAGAGGCCCCAGCCCGCGGGTGTGATAGATTTCGGAGCGATAGACGAGAGGTTGACGACGCCCTCCCACCGCGGTTCGTCGACCGACGCGACCGGCACGTCTGAGGTCGCTTCCACGGCGACCGCTTCGGTCTCTTCGCCGCAGATGAGCGTCGTCACGTCCGCGATGTCGACGTTGCGCTCGACTTCAGTCGCTGTCAGTCGCTCGCTCAGCGGGACCAAGACGGCACCGAGCCGGGTGGCGGCGTGAATCAATCGGACGTACTGGATGCCGGGTTCGAGAATGACTCCGAGATGGTCGCCCGCTTCGATACCGAGTGCAGCCAGTTGTCCGGCTGTCTCGGTCACGAGCGTATCGAGTTCTCGAAAAGTCAGTGACTCACCCGACGACGCGAGGATAAGCGCTTGGCGGTCCGGCGTCGCGGCGACGCGGTGAGACAGCCAGTCACGCATCGGTCGGGAGAGACCTGCTGTGGTCGAATCGTCGCGGTCGTCTGTCGTCGAATCGTTCGTCATCGTTCACCGTGGGTGGGGTTCGCTGGAGGTCGTCCGTGCGGGGATGGTCGTCTGGGGAACGAGCGAAGGTGTAGTCCGACCACAGGGTTAGTGGGAGACGAACTCCACGAGCACGCCGCCGGTCGATTTGGGGTGGAGGAAGGCCACGTCGTGGCCCCACGCGCCCGGTCGCGGTTCCTCGTCGATGAGTTCGACACCGGCGTCGCGTGCGGTCGCCAGCGCGGCGTCGATGTCGTCGGTCTCCAGCGCGATGTGGTGGATACCGGCACCCTGTTTGTCGAGGAACTTGGAGATAGCGCCGCCTTCGTGGGGTTCGAGAAGTTCGAAATACCCGTCTTCGAGTTCGAGGAACACGACGGTCATCCCGTCGAACGTCTCCTCGTGGGCGACTGGCGCGTCGAACAGTTCTTCGAACAGCGCTGCCAACCCGGCGGCATCCGGCGTGGCGATGCCGATGTGGTCGAAGTGCATAGGGGACGTTCCACGGGCACAAGGGATAAACCCAGTCGATTCGATGCACCTGTCATGATTGTAACGACAACCGAAACCGTCGCTGGCGAAGAGATAACCGAAACACTGGGTGCAGTTCGCGGGAACACGATTCGCGCCCGCAACGTCGGCCGCGACATCACACAGGGGCTTCGAAACATCGTCGGTGGCGAACTCAAGTCCTACACCGGCCTCATGACCGACGCCCGCACCGAAGCGACAGACCGGATGGTCGAAGAAGCCGAGGAGATGGGTGCGGACGCCGTCGTCGGTGTTCGATACGTCACCTCGGAAGTCGCACAGGGTGCGGCAGAGATTCTGGCCTACGGCACCGCAGTCAAACTCGCTGGAAAGTCCGACGCCAACGAAACCACTGCATGACCCCCGACACCGGCGACGCCAGCATGAGTCGCCGGTTGTGGCGCGTCGCAGTGGCTCCCGAGACTATCGTCGCGTTTGCAGTCCTCGCGCTCGCGTGGCTTCTCGGCTTCGTCGGCGCGCTCCCGAAGGAAGTGTGGGTCGTCGATTTCCCCGCGCTCGCAGTCGCGTTCTTTCTCGACACGCTCGCGTACAACGAATTCGGGGTTCGAGCGAATACGGTGTTCTACCCGGCGCTCGCGTTGGTTGGGTACCTCGAAGCGATGGTCGTCGGGGCGGTTATCAGGTTGCTGCGATAGCCGCAGGACCGCCGACGCAAACGCACTGACGAGTGATTGGCGGAGAGGTTAGGACGTGATTCTGCCGAGCAGCCGGGCCATCTCGTCCGCCATCCACTCGGCGAGTTCTTCGGGGTCCTCGTCGTAGTCCTCGACGAACTTGTCGAAGAACCCCGGGACGCTGAGGAACCAGACGGCCTCGTAGATGGGCCGGCGGTCGTCGTACCCCTCCGGCAGGCCGCCCGCGACCGAGCGATACCCGTCGAAGAGTGCCTCGACACCCCGCTCAGGTGGCTCGGTTCGAAACACGTTGAACTGCTGTTTCTTCGCCTGGTAGAGGTCTCTGGCCGGGTCGCCGACGTGGGAAATCTCCCAGTCGAGAAAGCCGATTCGGTCGTCGAGCCGGAAGCAATTCGGCTGTGCGAGGTCGCCGTGGACCAACGCTGCGGGGGCGTCGTCGAGGAGGCGACGATTCTCCTCGACCGCCGCGACGACCTCGTCGAAGTAGTGGTCGAAGCGGTCCGTAGACGCGAGTGCACGAGTGTGTCCAATTGTCTCGACGAGTACGTCAGTCCACGACCCCGTCTCCAGTTCGAGTTGGCTCGCGTCCCTGCCGGTTATGAGTCCGTGGTCGTCGAACCGAAGTGCGTGAACGCGGGCGAGCGCCGCCCCGGTTTCGTAGGCGAGAGACTCACGGGCTGACTCGGTGGCGTTCCCCCACGGCTCGACGAGAATCTGGCCGGAGACAGGGGCAGTCGCGAGGTACGGAACTGGCGCGTCGGCCTCACTCGACAGAATCGTCGGCACGGGAACGTCGGTGTGTGCACCCACGTAGGCGACGACCGCCGACTCGCGGGCGATTCGCATGCCGTGGTCGTGGGCGACCTTGAGGTAGACGACCTCGCCATCGGCGAATTCCACTCGCACCGTGGTGTTCTTCTCGTTCCACGAGATTCCCGCGGGCGCAACGCTGTCGACGTCGCGGCCGGGAAAGGCACGCCCGAGCGCCGTCTCGATTCGGTCGTCCATTGACATCGCTGTCGACTCGGTGACGTACAAAGCTGCTGGAAGTCCGTCGGTGGGGCGGAGACGTGAGGAGGAGGGCCGAAACGCGGGAGATGCTGTGCCGGGGCGGGAGGCGTGCGTCGCGGGGAGTGTTGGTTTGGGGCCGTGGGCTGTGTCGGTGTTCAGTTGCGGGCGGAACTGGTGTTCAGTCGCCGGCCGTACTGGCGACCGTGACCTGAACCGGCAGACCGGGAACGCGGACGTTCACCGAATCGCGCTCGGCGCGGTGGGCCACGACGCGACCGAGGGCGACCAGACCGACGGTCGCGGTCATGGCGACCAGCGACAGCACGGGATAGCTAGCGACGACGACCGCGCCGACGGTGAGCACCAGCATGATGGCCTGCACCGTGAACGATGGCGCTGGTCGGTGGCGTGTGGGTGGGTAGTCGGAGTCTGTACGAGAGTCGTGGGAGTGTCTTCGTGACATTCGTGTTCTGATGGAGACAGTCGGATGCGATACCGGGGGCTCTCCGGTAAGAGATGCCCCACGACGCGCCAGCCGCGTGGCTACACACCGCTGTGGAGTGACCACAAGAAACGCAGAAGCGGCCGGGCGTGTGACGGGGGGGTCAGAATCCAATAAGAGGCATCGTCAATCCTCGTTACTCGCCACTCGGGAGTGGATAATAAATTTTGTTGGGCGGGTGAAAGTGTAATTTATGATACTAGTTGGCGAACCACACAGAGTGGCCGGTCACGCCATCCCAGGTTCGTATTCGCCGAACTCCTCGCGGAGGACGCCGCAAATCTCACCGACCGTGGCGTAAACTTTGACCGCTTCGACGATTGGCGGCATGAGATTCTCGTCGCTGTTCGCAGCGGAGCGAACGTCTTCGAGCGCCGCCTCGACGGCCTCGGAGTCGCGTTCTTCCTTCACGGCGTTCAGCGAATCGACCTGCTTTTGCTCTTCTTCTTCGGAGACTTCCTGGACTTCGACGGTCGGTTCCTCGTCCACCTGATACTCGTTGACGCCGACGATGACGCGCTCGCCCGTCTCGATTTCGCGCTGGCGCTCGTAGGCGACGTCCTGAATCTCCCGCTGAATCCACTGGTTTTTGAGTGCTTCGAGCGCGCCGCCGCGTTCGTCAACCTCGTCGAGCAGGTCGAACGCCTCGTCTTCGATGTCGTCGGTCAGCGCCTCGACGTAGTAGCTCCCGGCGAGGGGGTCGATAGTGTCGGCCGCACCCGACTCGTGAGCGAGAATCTGCTGGGTACGCAGCGCCGTCCGAACCGACTGCTCGGTCGGCAGCGACAGCGCCTCGTCTTTTCCGTTCGTGTGTAGCGACTGCGTCCCGCCGAGGACGGCCGCGAGCGCCTGATAGGCGACGCGGACGACGTTGTTCTCGACCTGCTGGGCGGTGAGCGTCGAGCCGCCGGTCTGGGTGTGGAACTTCAACTGCATCGACTTCGGGTTCTCCGCGCCGAAGCGCTCTTCCATAATCTTCGCCCACATCCGGCGGGCGGCGCGGAACTTCGCGACCTCTTCGAGGATGTTGTTGTGCGCGTTGAAGAAAAACGAAAGCTGCGGCGCGAAGTCGTCCACGTCGAGTCCGGCGTCGATTGCGGCCTGCACGTACTCGATTCCGTTGCCGAGCGTGAACGCGACTTCTTGGGCCGCGGTCGACCCCGCCTCGCGGATGTGGTAGCCGGAGATGGAGATGGTGTTGAACTTCGGCGTTTCCTCCGCACAGAACTCGAAGATGTCCGTGATGAGTCGCATCGACTGCTCGGGTGGGTAGATGTAGAGGTTCCGTGCGATGTACTCCTTCATGATGTCGTTTTGGATGGTCCCCCTGAGTTGCTCGCGGGGAACGCCCTGCTTGTCGCCGAGGGCGACGTACATCGCAAGCAGCACTGCCGCGGGCGCGTTGATGGTCATCGAGGTCGAGACCTCGCCGAGGTCGATGCCATCGAAGACCGTCTCCATGTCGTGGAGGCTGTCGATGGCGACGCCGGACTTCCCGACCTCTCCGGCGGCCATCATCGCGTCAGAGTCGTAGCCCATCTGTGTGGGCAGGTCGAAAGCTAAGGAGAGACCGGACGACCCGTTTTCGATGAGGTAGCGGAATCGCTCGTTGGTCTCGGCGGCCGTCCCGAAGCCGGCGTACTGTCGCATCGTCCACAGTCGCCCGCGGTGCATCGTTGGGTAGACACCGCGCGTGTAGGGTTTCTCACCGGGGAAGCCGAGGTCCTCCCGATAGTCGAGGTCCACGTCGGCGGGGGTGTACAACCGGTCGACGGTGTTGCCACCCGTGTCCGTCGTAAACTCCTCCTCGCGCTCCCCGAATCGTTCGAGCGTCGGCGACAGCGTCTCCTCCTCCCACTCGGACTTCGCCTCCCGAATCTGTTCGAGTTCGTCGGGGTCAAACATGGTCGAAAATGAGGGTCGCCCTGACTTAAGCGTAGGCGGGTTACGTGTGAACCCTCACTGTCGCCGCAGTCGACACGGGTATCTGGTTGGAATCGACGACCGAGAGGCCGACGCCGACGTAGTCACCGTCGTCTCGGACCCAGTCGGCCGACCAGAGAACCGGGTCGTCGCTGTGGACACTGAGCGTCGGCTTGCGGTGGTATCGGTGCTCGAAGGCGACGACCGCCTCCCCATCGTCCACGGTGACCGTGTGGCGTTCGCCGCCACCGACGACTGTCGTCTCCTGACCGCGAACGGCCCGCGAGCGAATCAGGTTCCCAAACAGGATGTTCTGGTCTGCGTCCGGGCCTTCCGAGAGTGCCCCATCCGGGGCGACGGTTCCGGCGACGACGCATTCGGTTCCATCAACGCTGACTGCCTGCGACGCGTTTCGGATACGGTTGCCGATGGCCGAAACCCGTTTGGCAGCCTCCGAGACGTGAATCCCGGCGTCCCGCGGGTTGCTCACGGCGTTTCCGAGAAGGCTGACGTCGGTCGATTCGACCACAATCCCGTCTCGCCGCGGTCGTGAGACACGGTTTCCCGTGACTACAGCGTCCTCCACGTCGACGACGATACCAGCCCGTCTTGGTCTGGCGACGGTGTTGTTGGCGCAGACGACACCCGACCCGTTCCCGACGAGTTCGATGCCGTGGAGCGAGTAGTCCGAGAGCGTGTTCCCGGTCACAGTCAGGTTCGAGACGTGTCCGGCGACGTAGATGCCCGACCGTCGTTCGTCGAAGGCGGCCTGTCTGCCCACGTTGCCGACGATAGCGACGTTCTCCATTCGGGCTTCGACCCCGAGGTACACGGTTCGCCGATGCGTGCCAGCCGCGACGTTGCCGACGATGGCCACGTTTCCCGGCCCGGGTTCGTCGGTCGGCCCCTGTGACGCACCGACGAACGACCCGTCAGAGTTGTTTCTGCCGACGTTGTTCACGACGGAGACGCTTTCTGCAAACCGTTTTCGACCGTCCGGGTGACGAACTTCCAGCGAGATACACCGGTCGAAGCCGTCGGTGAACTGGTTTCGAGCGACGACGATGTCCCGCCCCGCGACTTGGATACCCCGGTCGCCGATATCGTGGGTTCGGTTGCCGACGAGCGAGACGTTCGACGCCGACTCACGGACACAGAAGCCGCTGCCGCCGGCGTCGTGTTCGTGGTAGGGGTGAGTCTTGGTCGCGTAGCAGTCCTCGATAGCGACCGATTCCGCGTCGTCGACGAGGAAGGCGTGACAGCGACGCACCTCGTCGTCCATCGTCGAGTGATTGCCGTGGAAGCCGATACCGCGGATGCGAACGTTGTTGACGCGACGACGGGACCCGACGTGGAAGCCGCCGACGTTTGCGCCATCGGCCGGTTTGACGAGTGTTGCACGCGGTCCCGCCCCGCGGATTGTCACGTCGTCGCGGTCGATACGGAGCCACGTGGACGTTCGATACGTCCCGGGTGCGAGGACGACAGTATCGCCTCTAGAAAGCTCCTCGATTGCGGCTTCGAGTCCGTCGGTGGTCGAGACGATTCGGTCGGCGACGCCGAGAAGCCGGTCAGTTTGGAGTGCCGGTGTCGAAATCGAGAGCCAGTGCCAGCGACCACCCGTGGAGACGAACAATCGGTTCGTGTCGGTCGCGAAGTACCACGTCCCGACTGGTGCCGACGACGGCTTGCCTGCTTCCGGGCCGGACCAGTACGCGGTTACTTCGTGGGCGAGATTTAGTGGGGTAGTCTGTGAGAGGGGTGCGCCACTCGCGGTCGCGACACCCGTCGCCGCCATGAGTTTCAGATACGCTCGTCGGGAGATTCCAGTCGGCCGCCCACCGGAATCAGCCGCGAGACGCCGACCGTCGTCGTCCGGGTGCATAGTAGAATCGTATTTGCGACGAGTGATAACGTCTGGCACAGTCGGGTGAAGGTGCACGTGCAAAACGCCCGTGGCGACGCGAGCACGGCCGGTCCCCGATAATGACAGCAATTTATCCATCTTGCAGGCCCTCTTTCGGTATGGATATCCTCACCGAACACACCGAGCGGTTCCTCGCGGCGCTCGCGCCCGAGCACGACGCGGTGCAAGCAGAGATGGCGGCGTACGCCTCCAAACACGGCTTCCCAATCGTCGGCCCGGAGGCGGGGAGCGTCCTCCAGTTCCTCGCCGGACTCTCCGGCGGGAAACGGTTGTTCGAGTTCGGGTCGGGGTTCGGCTACTCGGCGACGTGGTTCGCCAAAGGGATGGCAGACGACGCCGAGTTATTCTTGACCGAACACGACCCCGACGAACTCGACATGGCTCGCGACTTCTTCGACCGGGCGGGGCTCGAAGACCAGACGACGTTCCTGGAAGGCGACGCCCTCGAACTCGTCGAGACGGTCGATGGCGAGTTCGACCTCGTGTTGTTCGACCACCAGAAACACCGATACGCCGAGGCGTTCGACCTGGTCAACGACCGCGTGAGCGTCGGCGGCATCGTCGTCGCCGACAACATGATGCGCGGTCCGATAGACTTCGGCGCACTCGTCGAGCGCGTCGAAGGCGAGTCTGACGCACTCACTGGCGTGAACGCCGACACCCGCGGTGTCGCTGCGTATCTCGATGCCGTCCGGGCCGACCCGCGCTACGAGACCATCGTCCTTCCCGTCGGAAACGGCCTCGCAGTTAGTTCCCGCGTGGAGTAGCTCCCCAGCACCGTTTTTCGACGGCCACCGGCGACTCGCGAGGCCGAATCGAGTGTCCGGATACCCGATTGTCCGAACCGATTGTCCGATTATTCCAAACTTATATTAGAAATATGCCATATTGTTGCATAACTATCAATCGTTCGTAATATTATAAATAGCTAAACGGGGGTGGTATTTTTGGATATTTGTCATGCAGTTCAATCGGAGGACGTTTCTGCAATCGGTCGTGACCGCGACGGTCGCCGGTAGCTCAGCACTCGAATTCGGGACCATCTCGGCCTCGGCCGCTGCGGGGCCGGGTTGTGAGTCCACGGATAGAATTCCGAAAATCGAGTTCCACTCGGCGTCCAGCCAAGTGAC
The DNA here is from genome assembly GCF_000336955.1 of Haloferax larsenii JCM 13917. Classification (GTDB taxonomy): domain Archaea; phylum Halobacteriota; class Halobacteria; order Halobacteriales; family Haloferacaceae; genus Haloferax; species Haloferax larsenii. Next base: position 149,534 of record NZ_AOLI01000009.1, read on the forward strand.
GCCAAACCACGAGGCGCTGGCAGACCCCTCAGTCGTGGCCGTCTGGGCGGAACCGACCGCGACGAACGGGGATGACGACGGAAACGGCGATGCGTATCACTACGACGAGTTGGCACCGCTCCCGCTCGTGTCGGTCGACGACAGCGTGTACGGGTTCGGCGCGATTCTCCTCCAAGACGACGACATCAACTTCGACTACGGCAACGAAGAGTTCGTGCTCAACGCGTGGGATGCCGAACTCGGCGGGTCCGGCACCGTCCTCTGGGACGAGGGCCACGGGCAGTACTTCACGCTCGACTCGTGTTCGAAGTTCGAATCCTACGCCGAGAACAACGGCTACACCGTCTCTCCGACGACGTCACTCGCGAGTGACCTCTCGAACGCGGACGCTGTCGTCGTCACCACGCCGAGTGAGTCGTTCAGTTCGAGCGAGTTGGGTGCGCTCGCCGAGTTCGTCGCCGACGGTGGCGCACTGTACCTCCACGACCAGTCTGACTACAGTGACTACGACGAGACGGCGAACCTCAACGAAATCGCGTCAGAACTCGACCTCGCGTTCCGATTCAACGACGACGACATCGACGACGACACGAACAACGTCGACGGCGCGTCCTTCGATATCACGACCAGCCAGTACAACACCAACACGTTCGCTCTGTTCGAGGACCGAAGCGGTCTCGGCCTCGACGCCGGCGTCCGATACGAAGCGACGGTCGACAGCGTCGCCGACGGCGACACGGTCGATGTGACGTTGGCTGACGGGACGACCGCCGAACTCCGATTGCTCGGCATCGACACCCCGGAGACGGAACGCAACGCCTCACACGAGAAGGTCGAAGAGTGGGAAGGTATCGAAGACGAAACCCACCTGACTGACTGGGGTGAGAACGCCAAAGAGTACGCCAAACAGGCACTCGGCGGCGCGTCGGTCGAAATCGAGTTCGACCCTAGCGAGGACATCACGGACCCATTCGGCCGACACCTCGCGTACGTCTACTACGACACGACCGGAGACGGAAACGCCGACACGCTGTTCAACCGCGAGATGGTCGAAACGGGATACGCCCGGGTGTACGGGTCGAGTCTGACCAAACACGACGCCTTCTGGAACGCCGAGACCGACGCGCGAGCGGCCGGGACCGGCGTGTGGCAGGCGAGCGACCCCGCGAACACTGCCGAAGTTCGAGACCACCCCGTCGAGGACGTATTCGTGCCCAACGCTGCGAGTGTCCGCACGACTGCCGGGGCAATCTCGTCGTCGCGCGTCCCTGTCTTCGCCGAGAGCACAGCGACACAGGACCTCCGCGATGGGGTTCAGTACAGCGGCGATATCCCGCTCGTCGGTGTCGACGCCGCGAACCGAACCGCCCTCGTCGGCGGCCTCCCGATAGACGAGTCGTATCGGGCCGACGTCACGGCCTACGAACACGAAACCTTCCTGACGAACCTCGTCGACTCGCTTTCGGACAGGTGCGGGAAGATTCTCGTCGACGGCGGCCACGGCCAGTTCAACGAATCGCACTCGGTGTCGACCGAAGACGCCGTCGCCTACCAGCGCTACCTCGAAGGACAGGACATCGCGTTCGAACAGGTCAACTCACTGGACGGCAGCGGCGACAACGCGCTTTCGACCGCTCGCGCTGTTCTCATCTCCGCGCCGCGGTCGTGCTTCGCTGCCGACGAAATCGATGCACTGCGGACCTTCGTCCAAAACGGCGGCGCGGTCATCCTGATGGGGAGCGGCGACGGGAAAATCATGCCCGACACGCGCGCGAATCTCAACGACGTGGCCGGGGCACTCGGGACGGACCTCCGACTCAACGGCGACCACGTCTTCGACAGCGACCACAGCGTCGGCGGCGACCCGGCGCTCCTGTACACCGGGAACCTCAATACGGCCGCCTTCTCGCTGTGGGAGGCGTACAGCTGAGTGTCGCGCTCGCCCGAGTGCTGACGAGGGATTCACCAGACGGGAGCGACTGGGCGTGTTCGCCACGCTTTTGAGCGCCCACCCCGACCCTTCGGGTATGTTTGGAGGCGGCGGGATGAACCCGCGAAAGATGAAGCAGATGATGAAGCAGATGGGTATCGACGTCACCGAGCTCGACGCCGAGGAAGTCGTCATCAAGACGGCCGACGAAGAGCTCGTCTTCACCGACGCGCAGGTCACGCGCATGGACGCGCAGGGCCAGGAGACCTACCAAATCGTCGGCGAACCCGAGACGCGCGCACTCGGCGCTGGTGACGAGGGCGGCGACGACGACGCAGCCGATGCCGACGCCGGTATCCCGGAAGACGACATCGAAATCGTCGCACAGCGCGCCGGTGCCTCGAAGGACGAGGCCCGCGAAGCACTGGAGGCCGAAGGCGGCGACCTCGCCGCGGCAATCGCGCGACTGGAGTGATACTCCTCGTCCACGGCGACCGGGAGTACCTGCGAGCCCCCGGTGAGGAGCTACACACGGACCTCGGGATGCTGACTGTCCCCGAGGACGTCGAAGCCGGACAGACGCTGGAGACGCACATCGGCGAGGAGTTCCTCGTCCGCGAGCCGCGCGGCCCCGACCTGTTCAACCACTTCGAGCGAACGGGCGCGCCGATGATGCCGCGCGACATCGGTCTCATCGTCGGCCACACCGGCATCGCGGCCGGTGAGCGCGTGCTCGACGCCGGAACCGGCACGGGCGTTCTGTCGGCGTATCTCGGTCGCCTCGACGTCGAGGTGACCACGTTCGAACGGAACGCCGACTTCGCAGACGTCGCCCGCGAGAACATGCGACTCGCTGGCGTCGAAGCAAACGTCGACGTTCGAACCGGTGACATCACCGAGGAACTCGACGACCTGCGCGACGAGCAGTTCCACGCGCTCACCCTCGACACGGAAAACGCGCCGGAAGTCGTCCGCAAAGCACCGGACCTCCTCTCGACCGGCGGTTACGTCGCCGTCTACTCCCCGTTCGTCGAGGGGACGCGAGCGACCGTCGAGGCCGCCAAAGAGGCCGGTCTCTCGGACATCGAGACGTTCGAAACGATTCAGCGACAGATGGACTTCGGCGACCGCGGGTCGCGACCGTCGACGGCCGGTGTCGGACACACGGGCTATCTCGTCTTCGCTCGCAACGAGTAACTCGCCTCGTGGGTGGCGGTCACTCCATGCGCCGAACCACGTCGAAGAACTCTTCTCTGAATCGCTCCGGGTCGATGACGTCGCGGAGCGCGGCGGCCGTCTCCTCGTCACCGCCGACGACTTCGCGCGGGTACGCGCCTCCCGTCAACAAGAACTCACCGTCGACCGGCGTCACTGCGACGTAGGCGTCGGCGAGGAGGTCGACGCCGTTTACGGTGACGGTTGCAGTGTAGTGGACGACTTCGGCCTCGCCGTCGTCGACAGCCAGTGTCCGCGAGTCGACGCGTTGGATATCGGAAAACCCGCGGTCGCGGAGGCGCGATTTGAACTCGGTGGTCGCACCGTTTCGGACGAGTCGCGTGAGCGCCGCCGACGGCGGGGTCCGGGGGCGAATCACGAGCCGACTCGCAAAGAGGAACCGCCACGTGTCGTCTCCGGCCTCCGGCACCCGCGACCGAATCGCGTCGTCTTCGTAGACGACGGTCCTCGCGGTGACGCGAACGAGACCGAACTGGAACAGTCGGTCGGTCGATTCATCGACGCGGACCCAGCCATCGAGCGCGGGAAGTGTCGGCGAGGCTAGCGAATCGGCCATACCCCGCGTACGGACGGCGGGGAGAAAAAGACGTGCCGCTCAGTGGTCGTCTTCGCGCCACTTGTGGTCGCACTCGACACACGTGAAGAAGCGCGTCTCGGACTCGTCGGCCGAGCGAATCTGCTTCATCTCGTAGCGGGCGACGTCGTGGCCGCACTCCGGACAGATAGCCGTCGTCGTCGGGCCGATATCGGCGTTGTCGACGTCGGACATATCGACGACTTCGCTCGACTCTTGGCCCTCTGTCGTGACCATCGTCTTTTCTTTCTCGCTGTCGCGCGCTTTCTCGTGGCCGTTCGGACAGACCCAGACGCCGTCCTGAGGCGTCATCAGGGACCCACAGTCGTCGCAGAACTCCATGATAGTACGTCCTACCGCTTGAGGCACTTAAGCAACTGGGTTACGTCGCCGAAGAAGGGGTGTGGTGGGTCGGTCTAATTCGGGGACTGCGGTCGGTTCAGGCGTCGCCGTCCGACTGGCCCGGCTCACCGAGCGCCGTAATCGGCATCGCGTTGTGCAACTCGTAGTAGAGGTCCATCGGGTCTGCGAACTCGTCTGTGACACAGTCACGGATGAGCCCCCCGAGGTCGGCGTCGCCGTCGGCCATGAGGACAGTCACACCGTCGAACGCGCTCGCAGCCTCGCGTCGTTCGACTGGATACGAGATGTCCCGAAGGGCAGTTCGGAGGTGGCTCAACTTGATGGCATCATTCATTATTATTTATTATATCTGGAGTGGCTTAGCCATTACATGACACATGATAGCACATAACGTTTAAAACAGAAGAGGGAGATTTGTGGTGGGCAGACGTGCTATCGGCCGTGATAGACGGCGTGTAGGGTTTATTATCCGTGTTTTCATGCGCTCGGGTACGTATGCAGGGAGCGGAAACACAGGCAGGGCTGGAGTGGAAACCCAGCGGCTCACTGACGGAAGCGGAGCGTCTCGAAGCGGAGCGGGACCACTGGAAAGGACTGTTCGAGGACCTCGTCGAGCACTTCCCCGAACCGATAATCAACGTCGACGCCGAGGGGCACCTCACGCATATCAACGCGAAGGCGGCCGAGACGTACGAACTCGACCGGGAGGCGGATATCGGAAAGCGCGGTATCGACGCGTTCGGAACCAAAGGTAAAGACGAGATTCTCGCGACGACCATCGCCCGAACGGACAGTGTCGTCCACGAAGACGACTTCCGCGGCGTCCCAACGTCCGAGGGGACGGTTTGGGTTCGAGCGATGGGCGTACCGCTGCACGCGCCAAATGGTGAGGTCGTCGGCGCGCTCGAACTGACGACCGACGCGACCGACATCGTCGAGAAGAACCAGCAGATGTCCGAAGCCCAGGAACAACTCTCCGAAGAGGTCACTGCGTCTATCGGCCGGGCCATGACCTCAGCCGACGAGGTGTCCGACAGCGTCACCGCGGCCCGAGAGATTGCGGCACAGCAAGCGGATGCGATGGAAGAGGTCTCCGGCGAAGTCGGCTCACTGTCTGCGACGGTCGAAGAAATCGCCGCCAGCGCCGACGAAATCAACAAACAGAGCACGGAAGCCCAACAGCTCGCAGCGGAGTCCCGCGAAGACGGTGAAGTGGCTGCAGAAGCGATGGACCGCGTCGCAGAGGGCGGCGAACACGTCGCCGACCGCACGCACGAACTCGCCGAACACATCGAGGAGATTGGCGACATCATCGAGGTCATCAATGACATCGCCGACCAGACCNCGCCGAACACATCGAGGAGATTGGCGACATCATCGAGGTCATCAATGACATCGCCGACCAGACCAACATCCTCGCGCTCAACGCCAACATCGAAGCGGCACGGGCGGGCGAAGCCGGGTCGGGATTCGCAGTCGTCGCTGACGAGGTGAAGTCGCTCGCGAACGAAGTCCAAGCCGAGTCCGAACGCATCGAGGAGATTATCAGCGAGACTCGTGAGGACGCGACGGAGACCGTCGAGGGTATCGAGTCGCTTACCGAAGACGTACAGGACAGTGCCGACCGCATCGACACGCTCATCGAAAACCAAGACGAGATTGCCGCGACGATTCGGGAGGCTGCGACGGGTATGGACGATATCGCCAACGCGACCGACGACCAAGCGGTTCGGACCGAAGAGGTCGCCAGCATGGTCGACAGCGCCTCGAAACAGGCCACCGAGGTCCAAGAAGAGACCGCGAGAGCAGTTTCGGCCAACGACACGCAAATCGAAGTCGTCGCCGACATCTCCGAATCGGTCCGACAACTCAAGTCGACGATGGCGACCATGGACGACGACTGAGTACACGATTGAATCGGCCACTCAACCCCAATCATCACAATTAATTCACGACCTGTAGCGACAATTACCGCAAGCGGAAGCTGCTATCAGTCGTGATATTCTGCGTGAAGGATTTTTAAACTGAGTTTTCATTTTCTCTGACACGTATGCAGAGACAGGCAGCACGGGCTGAACTCGCGTGGGAGCCGGACGACTCGCTAACCGAACCAGAGCGACTCGAAGCAGAACGTGACTTCTGGAAAGGGTTGTTCGAGCAAGTCGTCGCCGACATCCCCGAACCGGCGTTCGTCGTCAACGACGAAGGCCGACTCACACACATCAACGACCTCACGTTCGAGCGGTACGGACTCGACGAGAACGACTACGGAAAACGCGGTATCGAGGCGTTCGGAACCAAGGGCAAAGACGAGATTCTCGCAGAGACGATTGCGCGGACCGACCAGGTCATCCGCGAAGACGACTTCCGCGAAGTGCCGACCGAAGACGGGTCGCTTTGGAATCGGTCGATGGGGCTTCCCCTTCACGCACCCGACGGCGAAGTCGTCGGCGCGCTCGAACTCACGCCCATCACGACCGACGTCGCTCGGAAGAACAAACAGATGGCCGAAGCACAGGAACACCTCTCTGAGCAGATTTCCGGTGCTATCGACCAGGCGATGGCCTGCACGGACGAAGTGTCCGACAGCGCCACCGCGGCACGAGAGATTGCGGCACAGCAAGCGGACGCGATGGAAGAAGTCTCCGACGAAATCGGCTCGCTGTCCGCGACGGTCGAAGAAATCGCCGCCAGTGCAGACGAAATCAACAAACAGAGCACGGAAGCCCAGCACCTCGCAGAGGAGTCCCGCGAAGACGGTGAAGCCGTGTCCGAAGCGATGGACCGCGTTGCGGAGGGCGGCGAGCACGTCGCCGACCGCACGCACGAACTCGCCGAACACATCGAGGAGATTGGCGACATCATCGAGGTCATCAATGACATCGCCGACCAGACNCGCCGAACACATCGAGGAGATTGGCGACATCATCGAGGTCATCAATGACATCGCCGACCAGACCAACATCCTCGCGCTCAACGCCAACATCGAAGCCGCCCGCGCAGGGGACGCGGGTGCCGGATTCGCGGTCGTCGCTGACGAGGTGAAGTCGCTCGCGAACGAAGTCCAAGCCGAGTCCGAACGCATCGAGGAGATTATCATCGAAACCCGCGAGGACGCGACGGAGACCGTCGAGGGAATCGAATCGCTCACCGAGGACGTCCGCGACAGTTCAGCGCGCATCGACACGCTCATCGAAAACCAAGACGAGATTGCCGCGACGATTCGGGAGGCTGCGACGGGCATGGACGACATCGCCAACGCGACCGACGACCAAGCAGTACGAACCGAAGAGGTCGCGAACATGGTCGACAACGCGGCCAAGCAGGCGGTCGACGTACAGGAAGAGACCAGAAACGTCGCCGCGGCGAACGACACGCAGGTCGAAGTCGTCGCCGACATCTCCGAATCGGTTCAGGAACTCGAATCGACGCTCGGAACGCTCGACGACTGAGCGATTCGACGTCTCTTACTCGAAGTCCGGGTCGCGTTTTTCGACGAAGGCGTCCATCCCTTCGCGCTGGTCGTGAGTTCCGAAGAGACCGCTCCAGACGCGTGCTTCGTATTCGAGGGCGGCCTCGCGCGGTGCTTCGTGCGACATGTTGATTGCGGCTTTCGCACCCTGCAGCGCGTGGCGAGGCTTCGCTGCGAGTTCCGCCGCGAGTTCGGCGACGTGCGAGTCGAGTTGGTCGTGGGCGACGACTTCGCCGACGAGACCGTGTTCGTGCGCGTCGCTCGCGTCGATTCGCTCCCCGAAGTAGATGAGTCGGCGCGCGATTTCGTCGCCGACGAGTTTCGGCAGTCGGACACTGCCGCCCCACCCGGGCATGATTCCGAGGTCGATTTCGGTCTGACCGAGGACGGCGCGCTCGGAGGCGACGCGCAGGTCGCAGGCGAGGGCGAATTCCATCCCGCCGCCGAACGCGTAGCCGTTGATAGCCGCGATGGTCGGGGCGGGGAACGTCTCGATGCGCGAGGCGATTCGGTGGCCCTGCTCGGCGTACTCCTGTGCGGCCGGTGTGTCGATGTCCTTCATGTAGCTGATGTCGGCACCGGCGATGAACGCCTTGTCACCCGCTCCGGTGAGGACGAGTACGCGCGCACCCTCCGCTTCGGCCTCGTCGAGCGCCTCTTCGAGGGCGTCGAGCGTGTCCGTGTTGAGCGCGTTCATACTGTCCGGGCGGTCGATGACGAGGGTTGCCACGTCGCCGTCCCATTCGAGTCGAAGTGTTTCCCAGCTCATACGAGTGCGGACGAAGGGCGGCGGGATAATAATTAACGTTCACCGGAGAACCGAAACCCGTCTCGAACAACGTTATATCCCGTCCGTCGAATCGTGCGAATATGACGCTCTCCGATGAGGCCACAGAACGCCTCGCCGACATCGTTCGCCTGCAGCCGACGAAGAACAAGGAGCTTCAGGAGCGATGGGACCTCGAAAGCGGGAGTGAGGTCCACCAGTATCTCGAATCCGAACTGAAGGACTACTACTACCGCGACGACAACAGCCTCATCCGCGCCACGGCCGAGGCGGCGGAACTCGTCGGCGTCGACCCCGGCGTCGAAAGCGACGGCGACGAGGAATCGGTTCCGAGCGTCATCCGCGTGCCCACGCTCGAAGCGCGCGTCTTTCAGGTCGTCGCCGGTCCAGACGAGCGCTCCGAGAGCGTCGTCAGCGTCCTCAACAAAGTCCGCGAGGAGTTCGACATCGACCCCGACGTGGACGACGTTCGGCGGGCGCTCCAGAGCCTCCGCCGGAAGGGAGTCGTCGAAGTCATCTACCGGACCGTCCCCACGTTCCGACTCGCCGTCGAGCGAGACGAAGTCGACGTGGAAATCGTCTAATCGGCGGGTTCCATCAATCGTCTACTCGGCAGATACCATCAATCGTCTAATCGGCGGGTTCCATCAATCGTCTACTCTGACGGTTCCATCCGCTCCCGTTCGCGCTCGCGGCGCGCACGGAGCAACTCTCGAAGCCCCTTTCCCGGCCCGCCCTCGATAGGCCAGCCGTTCATCCGCCACGCCGGAGGCTCGGGCTCGAACGCCGAACACGAGTGGGCGCACTCGCGTTGGCTCTGAAAACAGTCTTTTGCGGCACATCGCGGGACGAGCGCCATGCCTCGGCGCGCGAGTTCGAAGTGCCGACAGTCGGGGCGCATGGTATCGACGTAGCTCCGCCAGCCGCGGTCGTAGGCTCGCTCTGCGAGGACGAGGCGGCGGCGCGCATCGTCAGGGTCGGGCGTGAGCGTGCTCGGGTGCCACAGCACGTCTATCGTCCCGTCGTCGTCGAGCGAGAGGATACCGACTTCGACCGGGAGGTCTTCGAGCAGTGCCGGTTCGACCCGGTCGCCGGTCGCTTCGGTCGCGACCCACACCTCGTCGGCGAGGCCGCGTTCGACGTCGTGTTCGAGTTGGTCGGCCAGTGCGCGGGCGGCGCTGGCGTCGAGGTCCGGTTTGTTCTCGATGGCGACGATTCGTTCGACCCAGTCGGGATACGGAGCGATCTGTTGGTACTCGACGCGGTTCCGGCTTCCGCGACGCTTCTCGACCACGCCGCGTCCCGCGGCGCGGTGGACCGCCGGGACGACGTGCCGCCACGGAAAGTCGGGTTTCGGAATCGCGTCCCGATACCACTGCCAGTCGGCGGGTGCGTGGCGCACGACCCGCAGGAGGTCGGAGTCGAACCCATCCGTCGAGAGGGCGCGGCGCGCGGCGAACGCGTCGGGGTCGACTTCGACGACGACGGTGTCCCATCGTCTGTCGCGCGTCCCGAGTTGTCGCGCGACGAAGGCCGGGCGCGGCCCGTCGGGGTGCCACGCGCGCTCCGCCCAGCGACAGACTCGAAGCTCGAAGGCGAACTCCGGGTCGCGGTCGGCGCTCTCGGTCACAGTGAAGCGTCTCCGTGCGTTCGTGAAGGTATTTCGGTCACAGAGTTACGGCTCGCCAGTCAGAGAGCAGTGGCTGGCCGCGGGTGCGAGCAGTCCGCCGCCGACACGGTGTCGGCGACCCTATTTCAGGTACTTGTGCTGGCCTTCGTTCTTCGCCGCGAGGTGGTCGAGAAAGTCGTGTGCTTGCTCGAGGATGTCGCGCGGGCCGTCTTGGGTAATCGTGTTGATGGCCTGTTCGTAGTCGCGCCACTGAAGGTCGCGGTGTTCGGTCGAGAGCTCCGCGGACGCCTCGAACGAGTGTGCGATGAACAGGTGCACCGTCTTGTGGATGGTCGTGCCGTTCGCTTCGAAGACGTAGTCGTAGTCTTCGCGGAAGCCGTCGATGAGGCGGAAATCTGCTATTCCGGCCTCCTCTTTGACTTCCCTGATTGCCGTTTGCTGGAGCTCCTCGTCCCCTTCGACCCCGCCTTTGGGGAATTCCCAGTCCCCAGGACGGCTCTTCAGGAGTAAGTACTCCCTCCGGCCGCGGGTGTCGCGGAAGAGGATGGCACCAGCGCTTACCGCTTCGACTGCCATTACCCGAGATAAACGTGCCACCGTTTAAGAGGGTATCGGAGAATTACCCCCGCCGTGACATGGTCGTTCGTGCAGAACCGAATCGAGTCGGCCCAACCACGCGCACGTGTAGATGCGTTTTTACCGTCGGAGCAACCAAGAACGTGGTAGTACCCAGCTATGACCTTCGTCACGAAACTCACCTTTCAAAGCGGTGATAAGGCCGTCCTCGACAGAGTCGTCGGCAACCTCAAATCACTCATCGAAAAGAAGGGCGCGGAGTGCCGCGGCCCGCACGCCGACCAACCAGAGCGCACGAACGTCCCCCAGTATCGCACGCTCCAACCGGGCGACCAGTTCCCCGCGTGGAACTACACCGTCTACACGCGACGACTGGAGATTCACGGCGCAGACCAAATCGCCCGCCAAGTGAGCGAGCGAGACTACCCCGACAGCGTCCACATCGAAATCGAACTCGAACAGAAGAAACCGCTCGGCCACCGCCGCAACTGACGTCGGCGCGGCCGACCGGGAGCGCGTCTCGACGCGGGTCTTCGCTTTTCCTCTCTTTCGTTCGTCTTGTCACGAGGTAGCAACCGTCGGTGCGTCACGGCGCAGACGATATCGAATTCGCCAGCGACGCCACTGGCGAGCGCAGTGTCCAAAAAACGAGGTGGGTCGGCTCAGAACTCGCCGAGGAATTCGACGATTTCGGCAGTGCCGACGTGATTTTGGTCGTCGAACGACGTGACCTTCAAGCGGACTTTCGTTTCGACGTCGACCTCGGTGTCCCCCTCGATTCGGAGCACCGAATCACCGATTCGGGACGAGACTCCCTCGCCGTCGCTGTGGGTGACGAACGCCGTGATGACGTCGCCGGGTTCGAACGACGGCGTCGCGGTGCGGAACGTCCAGCCTGCGAGGAGTTTTCCGAGTCGGCTCATACGCGACTCACCTCCTCAGACGTGCGGTCGGAGACGTATTCGCGGCCGTAGCCGGTCCACGCGGCCACGAGGAACACGGCCACGAGGAACCAGCCGTGGAACACGTACGGCCAGACGGACGCGGGGTTCACCAGCATCTCTTGGGTGAACCACGGCGTGCCGTTCCCGCCGACGAGCCCTTGCATGGCACCGAAGCCAGCGAGCAGGCCACCACCCCACGGGAAGATGTACCCGAGCGCGGACGTGTTGGCGTCGAGGATGTTGGCACGACGGTAGCCGTTGATGTTGAAGCGCTTGCCGAGCGTGGCGATGTACGGCGCGATAGCGATTTCGGCTGCCGTGTTGATTGTGACCGTCGCGTTGACGAGCGCCGTCCCGAGGACCATCGTGGTCTCGGCGCGGCGGACGGTGGTCGCGACACGGTCGATGAGCAGTTCCTGAATCGCGTCGAAGCCGCCACCGGCGCGCATGATTTCAGCGCCAGCGACGAGCAGGAGCGTCAACACGATGAGCGGGAAGAAGCCCGCGGCACCGGAGTAGATGCTCCCGCCGACGCCAGCCTGTCCACCCGGAACGGTTTCGACGACCGCGCCGATGAGCGGAAGCGCATCGACAGCCTGCGTCAGGCCGTTTTGCGGGGCCCGGAACAGAAGCATGCTCGCGGCCGAAACGTCGATGAGGTCCGCGGCACCGAGTGCGACGTTGAACACCGCCGCGGCGATGAGTCCCCACGAGATGGCTTCGATGATGTGGCGACCGCGAACCGCGAGGACGATGACGATGGCGATGTCGAGGAGGTGAACGAGACCCCACGCCGACACCGTGGCATCGACTTGCCCGGTAACGTTCGCGTGCGGCATCCCACTCACGACGCCGGGGATTCCGAACCCGGCAGCGAGGTAGGCCGCGATTGCGAGCGCCGCCGCGACGACGGCGTACTTCACGCGGGACGCGACGACGCCACCGATGTCGGCGTCTTGCGTCACAGCGGAGACGATTGTGGTGTCACTCACGGGTGCGAGGTTGTCACCGAAGACGGCACCCGACAGAATGGCACCGAACAGCAGCACTGGATTCGCGCCGAGGAGGAGCCCCGCGGGGAACACGAGACTCGTGAAGGCGATTGCGGTACCGTAGCCGGTGCCGATGCCCGTCGCGAGCAGCGCTGCGAGCAGGAACGTCACAGCCGGGAACAACCCGGGGCCGACGTTCAGCGCAGTCGCCGCCCAGACGAGGCCGTCGACGAAGCCGCCTACCTGAATCGTCTCTGCGAACATGCCTGCCCACAGCCACGCGACCACAGCAGTCGCAGCGACCCGACGGGTCATGCCCGCGAAGACGACGTCCGCGTAGTCCTTCCAATCTCCCCGGACGAACAGCAGTCCAACGATAAGTCCTGTCAGCATCCCCGCGACGAGGCCGGTCGTATCGCCGATTCCGAGGATACCGCTTTGGAAAATAGCCCAGGCGATGAAGAACGCGATGGGGAGCGCGCTAACGAGTCTCCCACCGCGGAAACTGAGCTCGATGTCCGGTTCTTCTGGCATCGTTTGTCAGACATTCACTGTGATATATAATAGGCACGAATTTCCTCTAACTATCTGTCTCGTATTTGAATTTTGCGTCATACTTTCCTTTCAGGTTAATTTTACCAGTGGTCGAGAGCGTTTATCTCCGTCCGGGGAGTGAGTCGGGGTATGAGCCACCAAGCGACGATGGACGACCTCATCGCGTTCCGGCGTGACCTCCACCAACATCCCGAACCCGCGTGGCGAGAGTTCTACACGACCGCTCGTATCGTCGACGAGTTAGAGACGCGCGACCTCGACGCGCTCTACGTCGGCCCGGAAGTCCTCGGCAGCGAGGAGCGAATGGCTGTCCCCGACGACGACGAACTCGACACGTGGTTCGAGCGTGCGCGTGCGGCCGGTGCCCGCGAAGATATCCTCGAACGCCTCACCGGCGGCTACACCGGCGCATTGGCCGTCTTCGAACGCGGCGAGGGACCGACAGTCGGCTTGCGTGTCGATATCGACGCGCTCCCAATCACCGAGTCCGACGAGGAGACACACCTGCCGACGGCCGAAGGGTTCCGCTCCGAGAACGAGGGGTTCATGCACGCCTGCGGGCACGACGCGCACGCGACAATCGGTCTCGGCGTCCTCGACGCCGTCCTCGACTCCGACTTCGAGGGAACGCTCAAGGTGTTCTTCCAACCGAGCGAGGAACGGGTCGCGGGCGGAAAGGCAGTCGTACAGGGCGGCCACCTCGACGACGTGGACGCCCTCCTCGCGGTCCACGTCGGCCTCGACCACCCGACCGGAGAGGTCGTCTGCGGTGTCGATGGCTTCCTCGCCGTCTCACACTTCCGCGCTGACTTCACCGGCGCGCCAGCCCACGCGGGCGCGAAACCAGAGGAGGGGAAGAACGCCAACCTCGCTGCGGCCGCAGCGACACAGAATCTCTACAGTATCTCTCGCCACTCCGACGGCGCGACTCGCGTCAACGTCGGCCTGATGGGAGGTGGCACTGCGACGAACATCGTCGCCGAAGAGTCCTTCATCGAGGGTGAGGTTCGCGGTGAGACGACCGAACTCATGGAGTACATGGAAGACCGCGCCCACACCGTCATCGAATCGGCCGCCGCGATGTACGACTGCGAGGTCGATATCGGCGTCGAGGGCAAAGCACCCAGCGCCCGAAGCGACGAGGAACTCACGACGCTCGTCCGGTCGGTGAGCGAAGGCGTCGAGGGCGTCGACTCCATCCTCGACAGCGACGACCTCGGCGGCAGCGAGGACGCGACCTACCTCATGCAACACGTCCAAGACAACGGCGGCCTCGCGGCCTACGTCGGCGTCGGCACCGACCATCCGGGCGGCCACCACACCCGTACCTTCGACGTCGACGAAGAGACGATTCGTATCGCTATCGACGTTCTCTCGGGGAGTATCGAGCAAATCGCGGCCACGGACCCGCAGTCAGCCTGATAATTCACCGGCGGCGTGACGAACGGACCGCCAGCGGTTATTTGTCCCCCCCGTGCATAGCCGGCAGCGATGGGTGCCCGCCGAGGTGAACTGCTCGCAGACGCCGACCTTCGTCCCGCCGCTCTCGCCGTCGGCGTCGTCGCCGGGGCGGCTACGCTGCAGGTCGTGGTCTTTCCCGGCACGGCAGACACCTCGTGGCTTCGGTTCGCGGTCGAGATTCTGTTGGTCCCGCTTCCCCTCATCTGCTCGTTCGTCCTCACGACAATCAGAGACATTCAGACCGTCTGGCGACCACTCTATGCGGGAACCGTCCTCATCGGCGTGTACGCCGTGACCGACGCCCTCGACGAAGTGGTCTCGCAACCCGACGCGTTCGCCCTCGTCTTCGAGGATGGGGCGCTTCTCGTCGGTGCGGGCGCGCTTGTCGTCGGGACGTACCGCTGGGTCGAGCGAAAACGCGCCTACGAAGCGGACCTCGAACGCAGAAACGAGCGACTCGACCAGTTTGCGTCGGTGGTGAGCCACGACCTACGCAACCCCCTGAACGTCGCACAGATGCGCCTCGAACTCGCCCGCGACGGTCACGGCACCGAACACCTCTCGACGGTCGCAGACGCACACGACCGAATGGAATCGCTCATCGAAGACGTGCTGCAACTCGCACGAAGCGGTGAGGCAGTGGGTAACACCGAGCCTGTCGGCCTGGCGACGGTCGCTGCAGACGCCGTCGCGAACACGAACCTCGACGCCGCCGCACTCACCGTCGAGGCCGACGTGGACCTCCAAGCGGACCCCGGGCGACTCACCGCCGTCTTCGAGAACCTCTTTCGGAACGCGCTGGACCACGGCGGCCCGGACGTGCAAGTTCGCGTCGGCCCGCTCGAAGACGGCTTTTTCGTCGAAGACGACGGGCCGGGCATCCCGCCGGAAGAGCGCGACCGAATCTTCGAATCCGGTTACTCGAACAACCCCGACGGGACGGGTCTCGGCTTGGCAATCGTCTCGGGCGTCGCGGAAGCCCACGGCTGGTCCGTCGAGGGGACGGCCGCAGAAAGCGGCGGCGCGCGGTTCGAGTTCCGAGACGTGACGCTCGCGACCGAACTCAGTACTTCGGGTCCGCGCCAGTGACTTCGTAGATTTCGTCCATGATGCGGTNTCGAGTTCCGAGACGTGACGCTCGCGACCGAACTCAGTACTTCGGGTCCGCGCCAGTGACTTCGTAGATTTCGTCCATGATGCGGTCGCGTTCGTCCTGCCAGCCCGCGAGCGCACTCGGCCGCGTCGGGTAGCGGTCGTAGTGGGCCATCAGTTCGTCGGCGAGTCGCTTCACCTTGAAGAAGTTCCAAATCTGGCCCCAGTGGCCGTAACTCGACACGGCGGTCTGGAGGAGGAGCGCCGGGCTAAACGAGGTCGTCCCCGAGTAGAGCGCTTCGGCCAGGTTCTCGCCGGGTAGCGAGGCGATGAGACCCATCAGGTCGTCCACGTCGACGGCCGTCGAGAGGATGTTGTACACGTCGAGACTGGCGTAGCGACCGCCGAAGTGGTCCATGACGCGCTGGTTGTACCGCCAGAGCGTCTCTTCGGACACGTCGTCGTCTTCGAGCGCGACGATGGCTTGCTCGCCAGCGTAGGCTCCGGCGTAGGCCGCGCCGGCGATACCACCGCCGGTCGTCGGGTTGACGTGTGCTGCGGCGTCACCGACTGCCATATAGCCCGGTGCGGTGGCCGAGTCGTAGGGGCGGCGGGTCGGCAGCGCCGCGCCGAGTTTGTCGACGACTTCTGCGCCCTCGAACTCGGGACGGGCGCGCAGGTCCTTCTTCAGGTCGTCGACGAGCTTCATCGGCTCTTCTGTCATCTGGAAGCCCAATCCGGCGTTGATTTCGGTCTCGGTGCGCGGGAAGTACCAGACGTAGCCGGCGGCGACGTCGGCCGGTTTGAACACCAGCGCGTCGGACCACTCGACGGGTTCGGGGACCTCGACGACTTCGCGGTAGGCAGAACAGAACTGCGAGTACGAGACGTTCGTGTCGAACGTCGCGTCCGAGAAGTCGACTTTGTCTTGGAGCAGCGAGAGCGCGCCCGCACCGTCGATGACGATGTCGGCGTCGTACTCGACGACGTCGCCGTCGTGCTTGGCTCGGATGCCGGTCACGACGCCGTCGTCGTCCTGCGTGACGTCCTGTACGACGGTGTCGTAGTGGAACTCGGCACCGGCCTCGTCCGCGCCCTCGATGATGAGACGGCCGTACTCCCAGCGGTCGATGACCGCGAGTTCACCGGGAACGGGAATGTCGAGGACCGTGTCTTCCTGTGGAATCTCGAACCGACCGTGGTCGACCTCCGTGTTCGTGAACGCGGGTTCGATTTGCGACTTCGGAATCGCGTCGGGGAAGGCGTCTGCGCCTTTCAGGGCGTCACCGCACGCGATGTGTCCTGCTTCCTCGGCGGACTTTCGCTCGACGACGGCGACGTCGTAGCCCGCGTTGGCGATGGTCGCAGCGGCGTAGCAACCGGAGGTTCCCGCGCCGACGACCACCACATCCACGGACTCTGTCCGTGGGTTCGCCGAGGAGTCCTCGGCGGTTTCGTTCTCGTCTGTGGACATGGTATCACCTCCATATCGTGGGCAGAAAACTCTTTACTCCCAATCTGTCCTTCTACAGAAAACGAAACACCGAACGGGGCGAGAAAATCGGACGACGACCGAACGTTAGCGGTTGTCTTCGCCCGTGTCGTAGTGTTCCCCGGCGGCCTGTGGGATGCGAGTGCGGCCGACGAGTGCGAGGATGACGATAACCGTGATGTACGGAATCGTCTGGATAAGCGAGTCGGGAATCGCATATCCCGGGACCTGCTGGAGGCGAATCTGGACGGCCTCCAGTCCGGCGAAGAGGAACGACGCGCCGAACGCGCCGAGCGGGTTGTAGTTCCCGAAGAGGTACGCGACGATGGCGATGAACCCCTTGCCGTTGACCATCGTCTGGTTGTTCCCGATGAACTGGCCGAGACCGAGCGACAGCGCCGACCCGCCGATACCGGAGAGGAACCCGGAGAGGAGCACGCCCGCGTAGCGGACGCGACTCACGTCGACACCCACGGTGTCGAGCGCCTTCGGGTTCTCACCGGACGCGCGGATGTGACGACCGAACGCCGTGCGGTTCAGCACGAACCACGACGCCGGAACCGCGATGAGCATCATGTACACCGCCGGGCCAGCGTCGAAGAGCGCGCCGAAGAACGGGATGTCCGAGAGGACGGGAATCGTCCACGTTCCGAGCGTCGTCCCCACGTTGTCGGTGTTGACGCCGCCGTAGTAGACCGTCGCCGCGAACGGGGCGAGACCGAGGGCAATGAGCCAGACGGCGAGGCCAGCGATGATTTGGTCTGCCTTGAACCGGATGCAGACCACGGCGAAGATGAGGGAGAACGCGAGCGATGCGAGCACGCCCGCGAAGAAGCCGACCCAGATTGCTGGGAGGCCGAGGATGGTCACACCGGGGCCGATGACGGCCGTCGTGATGACTGCCGTAAAGGCCGAGATGATGAGCAGGCCTTCCAGTCCGATGTTGATGACGCCGGCCTTCTCGGCGAAGATACCGCCGAGTGCGGCGAACGTGATGGGCACCGCGAGCCGCAGCGCCGACGAGAGCGTACTGCGACTGATGAGGATACCCAGCAGGTCTGCCCAGATACTCTCGGGGAACACGAGACCGAAGAACGCGATAAACGAGAACACCGCGATAGCCCCGGCAGCCAAGAACATCCGATACGACAGTTCCGTGTCACGGAGTTGGTCGATGGTGGTCGTGCTCATTCGTCGTCACCTCCGAGGAGACTGCGGCCGCCGTCGGTCGCCACGGCGTCGTCGTCGGTTTCGAGGTTGATGCTCGACCCAATCATGCGGAAGAACTCCGGCATGGCGACGAAAAGGATGATGAGGCCGCGAAGGACCCCGACGAGTTGCTTCGGGACGCCCGTCCCGAACTGCACGGCGAGTGACCCGGACTTGAGCGTCCCGAACAGGAGCGCCGCCGGGACGATACCGAACGGGTTGTTGCCCGCGAGGATGGTGACGGTGATGCCGTCGAAACCGAGCGACGGGACACCGGCTTGCCACTTGCCCATGACCATGAGAACCCAGATAGCCCCGCCGATACCACCGAGGGCACCGGAGAGGAACATACTGGTGACGGTCGTGCGCTTGGCATCGACACCACCGTACTCGGCTGCCTCTGGCTGTTCACCGCTCGTCCGCAAGTCGTAGCCGAACGACGTCTGTTCGAGTAGATACCAGACAGCAACGACCAAGGCGAGACCGAATGCGAGCGCGAGAAGCGAGAAGTCACCGCCCTTGGGGAATGCGACCGGAAGCAACGTCCCCCAGTCGGGAAGCGGCGTCGTCTCGACGACTTGCGAGTCGGGGTTGCGGAAGAACTCGCTGACGAGGACGAACGCCACCTGTGCGGCGATGAAGTTCAGCATGATGGTCGTGATGACCTCGTTCGCGTCCGCGTAGGCTTTCAGTGCGCCCGGAATCGCGCCGTAGAGGCCGCCGACGAGCGCGCCGACGAGGATTGCAAGCGGAATCAGGATGAGGCCACCGAGGATTCCCGCCGGGAGGAACGGCGCGACGAAGAACGCGAACAGCGCCGTCGCGAGCGCGCCGAGGATGAGTTGTCCCTGCGTCCCGATGTTGAACAGCCCCGCGCGGAAGGCGACAGCGACCGAGAGGCCGGTGAAGATGAGGAGCGTCGTCTCCTTGAGCGTGAGCGCGAGTCCGAAGTTCAGCGGGTTCCAGTTCGGGTTGAACAGTCCGGGAGCGTCCAAGAGGAACGGCCCACCGAGTGCGCCGTTGAACAACACGAGATACACTTCGACAGGGTCGTAACAGAAGCCGAGACCGAAGAAGGTCGCCGCCGCGGTCTGGCACGTGGCGACCCGGCCGGAGATGAGAACGATGACCGCGCCGACGACGACGGCCATGAAGAGCGCCGCGAAACTAATGAGAATACGTTCGACGGTCGAGGCGTTCACGAGGCGGCGAAGGACGGACTTTGCGCCGTTTCCGGCACTCATTGCGCGTCACCAACCGATGGGTTTGCGGTGTCTATCTCGGTGTCCGACCACCCGGGGCGTTCCCCGGCCATCAGGAGGCCAATCTCTTCTTCCGTCGTGTTTCGTGGGTCGACGATATCCATGAGTTCGCCGTCGTGCATGACGCCGAGGCGGTCCGAAAGTCCCTGCACCTCGTCGAGTTTCGAGGAGATGAGAAGGACCGCCTTGCCCTGCTGTCGCAGGTCCAACAGTCGTTCGTGGATGAACTCCATCGCCCCGATGTCCACGCCGCGGGTCGGGTGGGTTGCGACGACGAAATCCGGTTCGCGTTCGAACTCACGTCCGACGATGAACTTCTGCTGGTTGCCGCCCGAGAACGACTCGGCGTCGGCGTCCGCGTGTGGCGGCCGCACGTCGTACTCGGAGATAATTCGTTCTGCGTGTCCGCGCGCGGTAGACCAGTCGATAGACCCACCGGACGAGAACTTCGAACTGTGCTGGCTGCCGAGGATGCCGTTCTGGACGAGGTCGAAGTCCATCACGAGGCCGCGTTCGTGGCGGTCCTCGGGGATGTACGCCATCCCGTCTTCGATACGAGAGCGACGGGATGCGCGTGTGATGTCGCGGCCCTTGTAGGTAATCTGCCCCGACGTGGGTTCGCGAAGCCCGGTAATCGTCTCGACGAGTTGCGACTGCCCGTTGCCGTCGACGCCCGCGATACCGAACACCTCACCCTCGCGGATGTCGAACGACACGTCGGAGACCGCTTCGATACCGCGGTTGTCGTCGGCGTGGACGTTCTCGACCGAGAGGACCTGTTTGCCCGGTTCTCGGTGGGCGCTCTTGGGTTCGAGGAGGACCTCGCGGCCGACCATCAGTTCGGCGAGTTCCTCGTTGGAGGTCTCGTCCGCCTTCACCGTGCCCACGTTCTTCCCGTCGCGGAGGACGGTGATGTCGTCGGCGGCGTGCATCGCTTCGCCGAGTTTGTGGCTGATGAAGATAATCGTCTTGCCCTGCGCCGTCAGTTCCTCGAAGACTTCGAATAGCTCTTCGACTTCCTGTGGCGTGAGGACCGCGGTGGGTTCGTCCAGAATCAGAATCTCTGCCCCACGATAGAGTGCTTTCAGAATCTCGACGCGCTGTTGAACACCGACACTCACGTCCTCGATGGTGTCGTCGGGGTTCACGTCGAATCCGTATCGTTGCGAGAGGTCGATGACCTCTTGGCGCGCGCGCTCCCGGTCGACCGTCGTCCCGAACCATTTCCGCGGCTCGTTGCCGAGGACGATGTTCTCGGCGACAGTCATGGGGTCGACCAGCATGAAGTGCTGGTGAATCATCCCGACGCCCGCCTCGATGGCGTCCGCTGGGGAGTCGAAGTCCCGCGGTTCACCGTCGACGTAGACGGTCCCCTCTGTGGGTTCATAGAGCCCGTAGAGGATGTTCATCAGCGTCGTCTTGCCGGCCCCGTTTTCACCCAGAAGTGCGTGCACCGTGCCGCGCTCGACGGTCAGGTCCACGTCGTCGTTCGCTACGACGCCGGGGAACCGTTTGGTGATTTCGTCGAGATGAACAGCGGTGCTCATCTTGCACACTTTTTCGGGGGGGTTTGCTTAAACTCGTGGGATTCGATTCGCCGCGGGACACCTCCACACGGTGTATCGAGGCGCTTCGTGGGCGATTTGGAATATTCACCAGTCGTGAATTACCAATTTATTGAAATATGAAAGCGGCAATAGTGTCTGGTTGTTGCGTCGCTCGACGACAGTATCGAAAAAACGACAGGTTCGGTGACGGAGTTACTCGGTCGTCGTCGGGACTTCGATGTCGCCGGCGATGATGGACTCACGGGACTCCGTGAGCGAATCCTTGACGTCCTGCGGAATCTCGGAGCCGAGTTGGGCACCGAAGACGGCGGCGACGCCGTCCTCTTCGAGTCCGAGCGTCGTGGTCGACCCACCGTTGAACTCGCCGTTGACGACGTTTTCGACGGAGGCGAACACGGGCGTCTCGACGCGCTTGACCATCGATGCGAGGATGACGTCGGCGTAGTTCGACTCGGTCTTCGACTGGTCGGAGTCGACACCGATAGCGAACTTGCCCTGTTCCTTCGCCGCCTGGAAGACACCGAGACCGGTCCCACCAGCAGCGTGGTAGACGATGTCCGCACCCTTGTCGTACATCGACGTGGCGATTTCCTTCCCCTTCGCGGAGTCGGAGAACGAACCAGCGTACGCGGTGTCGATGGTGATTTCCTCGTCAGCGTGCTTCACACCGGCCTCGTAGCCAGCCTGGAACTTGCGGATGAGCGGTGCGTCGACACCACCGACGAAGCCAACGCGCTTCTCGCCGGTCGTCGTCGCGCCAGCACCCGCGGAGAACTCCTGCGTCGTGAGCAGACCGGCCATGTAGCCGACCTGGAACGAACCCTGCTCTTCGCGGAACTTGTAACTCGCAACGTTCGGTTCGTCGACTTCGTCGTCGACGATCATGAAGTTCTGGTCCGGGAAGTTCGGTGCCGTCTCGGAGAGCGCAGACTTCTGCGCGAAGCCGATACACGACACGAGGTCGTAGTTCGGACTCGACGACTGCGCGAAGCGGCGCTGGAACTGCGGGAACTCCTCGGCCGCAGACGGCTGTGCTTCCTCGTAGGCGATGCCCAGTTCGGACTTCGCCTGTTCGATACCGCGCTTGGCCGCGTCGTTGAACGACTTGTCGCCGAGACCGCCGAGTGCGTAGACCATCCCCACGTTGGCTGCGGGACCGGACTCCTCGGTCGGCTGCTCGGTGGCCGTCGTCTCGTCGCCACCGTTGCCACCGGACTGCTCGGTGGTCGTCTGTTCGCTACCCTCGGACGGGCCGCCTGTACACCCTGCGAGGCCGGCGATACCCGCGACCCCTGCCGCTTTGACAAAAGAGCGTCTGTCCATGACTATTGTCTCCTATTGATACAGGGGCCGTGAAAATTGCATAAAGGTGTCGTTTCGGTATTCAGAGGATACAAGCCTCCTCGCTTACAAATTCGGCAAAACTAGAGCCTCGTTTGTGCCACCGTCACGCGATTTAGTCAGCCCGAGATTGGCCTCGACTACTCGGTGGTGGCTGAGGGACCCGTGACCGCTCAGGCGTTTGCGATTTCGTCTTCGACCACGGCAGTCACCGACTCGACGAGCGCGTCGACGTCGTCGGCTTCGGCGTAGACGCGGATGTACGGCTCCGTGCCCGACGGTCGAACCAGCGTCCACGACGCGTCGTCGAATTCGAGGCGAACACCGTACTCGGTATCGACCGACTCCGGCGACAGCGCCTCGGGGAGTGACGTTTCGAGGGCAGCCATCGCGACCGCTTTCTTCTCGTCCGGGCAGGAGACGCTCACTTTCCGGTAGGGTCGCTCAGTCACCGGCTCGCGCAGGCCATCGAGACCCGACTCGGCGACGAGTCGCGCGACGAGCGCGGCGGAGACGACGCCGTCTATCCAGCCGCCGAACGCCGGGTGGATGTGCTTCCACGGTTCGGCCGCGAAGACCACGTCACCGCCGTCGGCGCGGGCGCTTGCGATTCCCTCGTGGAGCGCGCCGAGTCGGACGCGCTCGACGCGACCACCGGCCTCGCGGACGCGCTCGTCGATGCGGCCCGAGGCGTTCGGCGTCGTGACGACAACCGGGTCTTCGGCGTCACTCACGCGAACGTAGTGCGACGCGACGATGGCGACGACCGTGTCTTCGTGGACCACGTCACCCTCGCCGTCGATGATGACGATGCGGTCGGAGTCGCCGTCGTGCCCGATGCCGAAGTCGAAGTCGCCGTCGGCGACGAACGCACGGAGGTCAGACAGCGTCTCGGGCGTCGGCTTCGACTCGCGACCGGGGAAGTGCCCGTCGATTTGCGCGTTCAGCGTGACGACGTGTGCACCGAGGTCACGGAGCACCTGTGGCGTCCCGAGTGCGGACATTCCGTTGCCGCAGTCGACAGCGACGTTGAGACCGTCGAGGTCTGACCCGTGGTCCCGTGCGAAATCGACGATGGCGTCGCGGTAGTCGTCGAGCACGTCGGCAGCGCCGCTTTTCCCCCACTCGTCCCAGTCGGCGGCGGTGACACCGGCTTCGACGCGGGTTTCGATGTCGCGTTCGAGGTCGCGGTCGTACTCCTCGCCGTCGACGAACATCTTGATGCCGTTGTCGGTCGGCGGGTTGTGCGAGGCGGTCAACATGACGCCGCGTCGACCTTGGGAGGCGTATGCGAGCGCCGGTGTCGGGACGACGCCGACACGGACGACATCCGCACCGGCAGAGAGGAGACCCGCCTCGACTGCGGCGGCGAGACTTTCCCCACTCGTCCGGCCGTCACGGCCGACGACGAACTCGGCGGTGGCGTCCGATTCGAGTGCGGCTCGGCCGGCGGCGCGACCGACGTCGAGAGCGAGTTCCGGTGTGACTCGCGTCGTCACGCTGCCGCGAATCCCGGCAGTACCGAAGAGTTCCATACTCCAGCGTGGTGTGGGCCGCACTTAGATGCTGACGATTCGGGAGGCGCGTGCGAGGTGCAGGCACGGTCGGGATAGCTGAAGCGCGACCGCGTAGACGCCACGCCTTTTGTGTCGGCCGTCGAAGCACCGCTCATGAGCGAGAGTTCGCGTACCCGCGCACACGTGTACGTCTCAGGTCACGTCCAAGGCGTGTACTACCGAGCGACGACCCGAGACACCGCCCGCGACCTCGGCGTCGACGGCTGGGTGAAGAACCTCTCCGACGGCCGCGTCGAAGCCGTCTTCGAGGGGCCGCGCGACGACGTCGAAGAGATGGTTCGGTGGTGTCACGACGGAAGTCCGATGGCCAGCGTCTCCGACGTGGACGTGACCTACGAAGAACCGCAAGGCGAGACCGGATTCACCGTCGAGCGGTAGCTCACGTCAACGAATCGGCCAAATTATTCAAGCGGCCACCTCGCAGACGTGGCCGCATGAGCTTCCGGAGCGACACCCGTGGAATCGGCGTGATACAACTGTTTTTCACCATCGTCTGTGGAATCGGGCTTGGTCTCTCGATTGGCACCGCATTTCTCATCATCCAAGGGCCGTTTCTCGGCGGCCCGACGCTCGACCCGTTCCCGATGATGGGCGCACTCGCCGCCTTCGTGGTCGGCATCGTCGTGTTGTCGTGGGGAACGACGCGGCTGTTCGGTATCGGTGGCGTGGCCGCCTGAGAGTCTAATCGAGACAGGACGTTCACAGGTCGATAGACAGCAGTCACTGGCTTCCTTGAACATCTCCTGACTTGGGTTGTCGCTTCGTTTGTCATTGGGGAGTGCAACACCAAGCTGCGAGTATAGTGCAAGAAACGCCGCTACCGGCCCAGATAGTGGCTATTTCACCGAATAACTATACCCTGTGTGCACTAATGACAAATGTCATGGGTGGAAGTGTCGACGCTGCGAACAGAACTGACCGACGAACGTTCCTGAAAAAGACGGGGGCATGCTCAGTTCTCACCGCTGGGCTCGCTGGCTGTGTCGGAACCGAGGGGAACGGGAACGGTGACGGGAATGGTGGGACTCCCACCGACGAGCCAACTGACGGGGACACTACCGCTGGCACGACCACAGAGATGGCAGGACCCGAGCGCGTCGTCATCGGTCAGCCGGCGTCGCTGACCGGACAGTGGGACTTCCTCCAGCCGGCAGTGTCGCAGTCGACGGACCTCGCGGTGCAGGAAATCAACGAGGCAGGTGGACCACTCGACGCGACGCTCGAAGTACAACGACGCGACACGGCAGTCGACCCACAGCAGGCCCGACAGGTCGTCAGGCAGTTGGTCGATAGCGACGAAGTCCACGCGATAAACGGGCTGTTCTCCAGCGAAATCGTTCCGCTGTGGGACTTCCTCCAGGAACAGCAAGTCCCGGTCGTCACGCCGTGGCCGGGGACGACGTTCCTCGACACTCGGGGCGGGGACAAGGGAACGGACGACCTCGGTGACGATGAGTGGCTCTGGCGAACTGTCATCGGCGACACCGTCCACACTTCCGGGGCGGCGGAAGCGATGATTGACGAAGCCGGAATCGAACAGATGGGTATCCTCAGCGCCACGTCTGCGGGCGAAGAGGGGTGGACGAGGCAGTTCGTCAACTGGTACGAGAGCCTCGGTGGAGAAGTCGTCGAGGTCGTCTCGGCGCAGGGCGGGCAGTCCTCCTATCAGAGCCAACTCGACAGACTGTTCGAGAACGACTTCGAGGCGTGGGCACTCTCCTTTGCTCTCGAAGATGCAACTACAATCATCCGTAACTGGGACGAAGGAGGGTACGGCAGACAGCTTCTGATGGAAGACGGCCTGCGGGACCCTGGCCTCATCGACGCGGTTGGGGACGTCGCCGAAGGAGCGTGGATTGCGGCCGGGAGCACAGAGGGCCCGAATTTCGAGAGTTTCCTCCCGAAGTTCCGCGACGCGGGTGATGCCAGCCTCCACCCGTGGGGAGTCGCCGCCTACGACGCCACGAACGTCATCGCACTCGCCATCCACCACGCCGGTGAGGCTTCGCACGACGCCATCCAGCGGAGCCTCGGCGATGTCGCCCGAGGAGGTGGGACGACCGTCACGACGTTCGCCGAGGGCAAAGAGGCGCTCGACAACGGCGAAGAAATCAACTACGAGGGCGCGGTCACGAACGTCGATTTCACCCCGCACGGGAACGTCTGGGGAGACGTCGCAGTTGATAGGGTCACTCCCGACGGCTTCGAGAACGAGTTCACCATCGGGGCCGACAAGCTGCAGGCCGAAATCGACGACTACTGACTGCGGGTTGGTTCCTCGATTATGGCACTCCCTCTTGCACAAGAACTCATCTTCGGACTCGTCATCGGGTCGTACATCGCGCTGGGTGCCATCGGGTTCACCCTGGTGTACGGGCTCGTCAACATGATTAACTTCGCCCACGGGGAGTTCATCACTATCGGGGCGTTCGTCGGCTACCTCGCCGTCGTGTTCGGTGGGGTGTCCCTCCCGGTTGCGCTCCTCGTCGCGCTCCTCGTCGCCGCCGTCACCGGATGGGCCATCGCACGACTCACCTTCGAGCCGATGAACGACGCCGGCGCGGTGCCGCTGCTTTTGATGTCTATCGGTCTGGGGCTCGTGCTCCGGAACGGCATGCGAGCGATTGCAGGGCCCGACCGCCGGAACGTACCGGTTGCCGTCACGACCTATCGCTTCGACGACCTCGGCTTCTTCGTGACGAGCAATCAATTGTTCATCATCGGGGTGACGCTCTTCGCGGTGCTCGTCTTACACCTGTTTCTCAGTCGAACGATGGTCGGGATTTCGATGCGTGCAACCGCCGACAACGAGCGTCTCGCACTCGTCTCCGGCATCGATACACGGCAGATTCGGAACGCGGTCTGGCTCGCAGCCTCCGGGCTGGCGGGCGTGGCCGGTGTCATGCTTGCGGTCTCACAGTCTGCGAATCCCAGCGTCGGATTCGGCCAACTGTTGTTGATAATCACGGCTGCCATCCTCGGTGGTGCCGGAAGTCCGTACGGAGCGGTCGCCGGTTCGTATCTGCTGGGGGTCGGCATCGCCGTCTCCGTGGCCTTCTTGCCAGCCGACATCGTGGCGCTCAGTTCGACCATGGCCTTTGCCATCCTCATCGTGGTCCTTCTGGTCCGTCCCGGTGGCATCGCCAACACGGAGGTGCGGACGTCATGACGTTGCAGTCCGTCGTCGACACAGAGGTGCGCCAATGAGCCGCTTCGAACTCCCCGAAATCGACGCGACTCGCGCCGGTCTCGTGTTGTTCGTCGCCTCAGTTATCTTCCTCTACAGCCCGGTTTTTATCAGGCCGCCGAGCGGAACGTTCGTCTTCCTCGAACTCGCCGTCCTCTTTCTGTTGTATGCGCTGATACTCATCGGACTAAACCTCCAATTCGGCCACACGGGACTCGTCAACTTCGGACCCGTCGCCTTCTTCGCCGTCGGCGGGTACGCCGCTGCGATACTGACTGCGAACGACCCCTACAGAGCTGTCGGACTCGGCTTCGCGTGGCCAGTCGGCCTCGTCGCCGGGGTCCTCGCCGCGGTCGCACTCGGCGTCTTACTCGGCTTCTCGACGCTTAAACTCCGGGACGACTTCCTCGCAATCGTTACGCTTGCGGTAGCCGAAATCATTCAGGGACTGACCATCACGTTCCGCGACGTCACCGGCGGTTCGATCGGACTGCAGAACGTTCCGCGACCGATAGCCGACATGACCGGTGGTGGCGGCGGCGCAGAGCTATTCGCAACAATCGTCGTCCTCGGCTCGGTTTGCCTCCTCGCCTACGGCGTGTTCCATCGGCTGTCAGCGTCGCCCTACGGGCGTGTTCTCAGAGCCATCAGGGCCGATGAACAGGTGACTGAAACGCTCGGCAAGCGGGTGTTCAGGTACAAACTCGTCGTCTTCATCTACGGGGCAGCTATCGGGGGGCTAGCTGGCGCGCTCCTCGTCTTCTACAACGGCGCTGCCTCGGCGAGCTTTTTCACTATCGACGTCACAGTCATCGTCTGGATAGGCATGCTCGTCGGCGGCGCTGGCAGCGACCGCGGCGTGCTCGGCGGACTCGCGCTCATCATGGGCTTTCAGTTGTTCACCCGCTTTCTCAACGACCTGCTTCCGTTCGTCACACAGGACCAGTTCGCTTCGATTCGCCTCGTTCTTGTGGGACTGCTGTTGATGCTCGTCGTCAAGTATCGCCCCGAGGGAATCTGGGGAACCGCCGAGGAACTGGAGGCCGACTCGTGACGCTTTTGGAAGTCGATGGGCTTCACCGCTCGTTCGGCAGTCTCGTCGCAGTCGACGACGTCACCTTCGAAATCGAGCCCGGAGAAATCGTCGGGATGATTGGACCGAACGGTGCCGGAAAGACGACGACGTTCAACTGCATTTCCGGCGTCCTCGCCAGCGACGCTGGCACCGTCACCTTCGACGGCGAGGACGTGACTAACGTCCCCGCGTACGAACTCGCACGGAGCGGGCTGGTTAGGACGTTCCAGCAAACGCGAGAACTGTCGACGATGACCGTCGAAGCGAATGTGTTGCTACCGACACCTGCTCATCCCGGCGAACGGGCCTGGCATGCCATCACGCGGTCGGAGGCGAGCCAGCAACGCGAGCGAGAGGCGCGAAAGCGAGCGATGGAACTACTCGACGTGTTCGACATTCGTTCGAAGGCTGACGAGTACGCTGGTACCCTCTCAGGTGGGCAGCGGAAACTGCTGGAACTGGCGCGGGCGTTGATGCTCGACCCGACGATGCTCATGCTCGACGAACCGTTTGCGGGAGTCAATCCAACGCTCACGACAGAACTCGTCGCCCACCTCGAATCGCTCAACGACGACGGACTCTCGCTTCTCATCATCGAGCACGAACTAGAGACGCTCACCGACCTCGTCGACCGCCTGATTGTGCTGACCGATGGGCGCGTCTTGGCGACCGGTACGCCGGCGGAAATCACGAGCAACGAGGAGGTAATCGATGCCTATCTGGGTAACTGAATTCACAGAGAACAGGGCAACCAGCCGACCGGGGCCGATACAGAGGCGAGGCCGATGAGCCTGCTTGAGGTCACTGAACTGGACGCAGGATACGGCGACCTGCAGGTACTATTCGGAGTCGACCTCCACGTCACCGAAGGCGAGTACGTTGCAATCGTCGGCCCCAACGGGGCCGGGAAGTCGACGGTGATGAAAGCCGTCGTCGGGTTGGCCACGCACATGGGTGGGGAAATTCGGTTTGACGGCGAGGATATCACGGGCTTGGAACCCCAAACGAGAATCGAGCGCGGACTCGGATACGTCCCACAGACGGAGAACATCTTCCCGACACTGACCGTCGAGGAGAATCTCAAGATAGGTGGCTATCTGCTCGGCGGTCTCCCGGACGACCGGCAGGAAGCGGTCGTCGAACAGTTCCCCATCCTCGCAGAGCGCTTGGACCAGCGGGCCGGCAACCTCTCCGGGGGCCAACAACAGATGCTTGCGATGGCGCGGGCACTAATCCCGGACCCACCCGTGCTGTTGCTGGATGAACCATCCGCGGGACTGGCCCCGGACCTCGTCGACACCGTGTTCGACCATATCGACGCGGTCAACGACCGCGGAGTCACGGTGGTCATCGTCGAGCAGAACGCGAAGACCGCCCTTCGTCGCTGTGACCGCGGCTACGTGCTTACACAGGGCGAGAACCGATACACAGACGAGGGCGACGCGCTGCTGAACGACCCCGAGGTCCGAAAGCAGTTTTTGGGTGGGGGAGATTCTCCCACCGGCTGAAGCCGTGGGTGTTCTCCTCGGTTCCCCTCATCTCTAGGCATTCTCCCCGTCTCTCTGACTTCAATCGTCGCCCGGCGTGGGACCGACGTCCATCTCCAGTGCGCCGAGTGGGACCATCGGGTCGTTGCCGCTGAATCTGTCCCAGACGACGAGTGCCGACGGGAGGACGAGCACCGACGCGAGGAACGAGTAGACGATGCTCGCCGCAGTGAGAAGCCCGAACTGCCCGAGGACCGAGAGGACTGCGAGGACGAGCACGCCGAGTCCGAAGACGGTCGTGAGCATGCTGCCCGCGAGTGCGCCGCCGGTTCCGCGGACAGTTCGGTCGAGCGCCGTCCGGAGGTCGTTCTCTGCGCGCTCGTCGATGAAGCGGTGGACGACGTGAACCGAGTAATCGACGCCGAGACCGATAGTCAACGCCAGCACCGTCGCGGTGAAGGCGTTGAACGAGATTCCGACCAGTCGCATCGTTCCGGCGACCGACGTGACGGCGACCAAGATAGGCACGAGATTGGCGAGCGCCAGCGAGGGTCGGCCTTCGAGCCACCAGTAGACGAAGATGAGGAACGCACCCGTGCCGGCGAGAGAGATGGCGAGGCTCTGAATCGCCGAGTCGAGGATGAGGTCCGAGATGGCCGTGAAGACGACGACTGTCCCCGTCGCAGTGCTCGTGGTTCGGAACCGGTCGGCTATGGTGCGAGCGTCGGCGACGACCGTATCGTCATCTGCGTCGGCTTTGACGCGGTAATCTACGCGGGCGCTCCGGTAGTCGTCGGCGAGATAGTTGGCAGCCTGTTCGCCCGACTCGGTGGCGAGCAGCGCATCGTACACCGTCTCTAACTCACGGTCGGGGATGCCGTCGCCGTCGGTATCGTGGCGCGCGACGACTGTCGCGAAGTCCTCGTTTTTGGCTGCCTCAGCCTGCAGGACGGTCAGAATGCTCGTCGATTCCGCCCGGCGGTTCTCGACGAGGAACGTGTCCGGCGGGTCCTGTGCGACCCGGTCGAGTTCTTCGAGGAACGCGCCGTCTGTCATCCTACCCTCCAAGAATATCGTCACGACGCCGCTTTGGGAGGACGTAAAGCGGTCTTCGAGGAACTCGATGTCGGCGACGACACTGTAGTCACCGGGTGCGAACGGTTCGGGTAGCGCCTTCAGGTAGGCTGGTGCCTCCGCGGGCGGCAGAAAGTCTTCCTGGCCGAACTCGGTGCCGACGCCGGTTGCGTACCACATCGCGCCGCTGGAGAGAAGCAGTGCGGCGACGAGGACGACTACAGGCGCGCGAAGCGCAGGGCCGATGCCGATTCGGAGCGCCGACCCGAGTGAACTTCCCTCGCGCCCGAGTGGGGACTGGCTGAACGTCGGAATCGGGTATCGCTGGCGGAGACGGTCGATTTCGACCTTCGCGGCGGGGAGGAAGACGCCGAAGACGAAGAACGTGAAGATGATACCGATAGCCGCGACCACGCCGAAATCACGAATCGGCGTGAGGTTGCTCACGAGGTTCGAGAGAAAGCCGATGACCGTGGTTCCGGTGACGATGAAGAACGCGACGAGGAGTTGGTCGGTCGCTTTGCGCATGGCCTCGCCGACGTCGTGGCCCTCGGCGCGGTCTTCGCGATAGCGATTCACCGCGTGAATCCCGAAATCGATGCCGACCGCCAACAAGAGCGGCGGCACGGCAATCATAATCTGGTTGAACGGGATGCCCGCGAGGCCGAGGAACCCGAAGGTCCAGACGAGAGCCATCCCGAGCGCAGCAGTCCCTAACAGCAGGTCCACGAGGTCGCGGTAGGCGACGACGAGAAAGAGGACGATAAACAGGACTGCCGCGGGCACGACGATGATGAGCGAGTCCACGATGACCGTGCTGAACTCGTCGGCGATGACGCCGGTTCCGAACACCGAGATGTCGCCGCCGACGGTGGCGACGATGCGCTGTGCTTTGCGCTGAATCGGCGTCAGTTGACTCTCACCACCCTGTCCTGCACTGGCGGCTTCGTCCTTCGGGAGCGAGTGAGTGATGACGGCGATAGTCGCCGTCGACGAAGCGCCGGTCGGGTTGAAGTCGTCGGCGAGAAGCCCGATGAATCGGGGGTTGTTCGCGTTCGCGCTGACCGCGGCGGCGACGTCCCTGTCTGTCGCCCGTTCGACGGCAGTTATCTGTGCGTCGAGTGTATCGGCGTCCTCGTCGAGCGTCTGTGCGACGACAGACGCTGCACTCGCGGTCGAACTCACGCGGAGGTCGTCACGGTCTGCCAGTCGCTTCTGCGCTTCGAGCATTCGAAGGAGTTCGCGCCTCGTCAGGACGTTCGGTGCGCGTTGGATGAGTTGCGTACTGCCTGTGGACTCGGCGAAACTCGGTGAGAACTCCTCGCTGATGCGCGAGAAGGCCTCTTCTTCGGGAACTTCCTCGGCGAACTGTTCAGTTCCTGCTTCCGTCTCGACGGCGCTCAGGCCAGCCCCGAAGACGAGCGTCAAGGCGAGAAAGACGAGGATAACGCGCCGAGAGCGATTGACGATGCGGTAATCGACCCAGTCGACGAACCGCTGAAAGTCGAATCGAGACACCGAGTCCAAGCGGGACATCGCTCAGTCCTGTCCGCGTCTGCGGACGACGAGGAAGCCAGCACCACCCGCCGCAGCGATGACGACAGCAGCACCGAGAAGCGGCAGTGTGAGACCGAACGGAAGCCCACTGCGGTTCTCGACCGCTTCGACCTGAACCGGGACGCGGTAGGCGTCGGAGATGGTCGTCTCACCGCTTTCGTCTTCGTAGCGGAAGTCGAGTTCGGCCGGGTACTGTTTCTCCAGTGCGCCGCCGTCGGCAGCGACCCGGAAGACGAGCGTCGCCGACTCGCCGGGTTCGAGTTCACTGACGAACGATTCGGTGTCCGACGACGACAACGGTTCTTCGAAGTACACCTTCGCCGAGATGTCCCGAAGCGTCTCGTCGCGGGTGTTCACGATGGTGACGCGGAGTTCGGCGCTCTGGCCCGGCGCGACAGTCGATTCTTCGACGGAGACGTCGAACTCTGGCGTCTCGGGTGCCACCTCGACTCGCAGGTCGATATCGTCGCTCGACCGGCGCTCACCGTCTGCGTCGCGGTAGGTGACGGTGGCAGTGAACTGTCGCGGGCCGGGGTCAGCGTTGCCGGCTACCTGCA
This sequence comes from Haloferax larsenii JCM 13917, assembly GCF_000336955.1. GTDB lineage: Archaea > Halobacteriota > Halobacteria > Halobacteriales > Haloferacaceae > Haloferax > Haloferax larsenii. Next base: position 182,532 of record NZ_AOLI01000009.1, read on the forward strand.
CGTCGAACGAAAACGGCACCGACTCGCCGGGTTCCATGTCGCCGAGTGCGTACTCTGTCTCGGTCGCTGTCGCAGTTCCTTCGGGCACCGAGAGCGTCACGACGGCGTTTTTCGCGAGCGCGCCACCGTCGTTCACCACCTCACCGCTGACGCGGCCCTCGTCACCGACGCGAAGCGTGCTCGTCACCTCGTCGACGCTGAACGACTGTTCTGCGACCGGGATGAACCCCGCGGCGAGGTCAGTGTACGCCAGTCGCGCCCCGTCAGGGTTCTCGTAGGCGACGTTCAAGCCGAGCGCGTAGCCGCGGACTGAACTCTCAGACGAGAGCGACGTGTCGTAGACGAAGGTTCTGTTCTCGCCCGCCGGCCACGACGCCGCGAACTGCGTCGCAGTCGCCGAGCCCTCGAATCTAACCTCGTCGGACTGCGACGTGACGGCGACGATTGCGTTTCGCGCGTCGAGTTCGCCGGTGTTCTGGATGGTGATGGCGACGTCGCCACGACCGCCGACAGGGACCGTCGCCTCGGAGCCGACGACTGCGAATCGGACGCGTTTTTCGACGCGGAGGGGCACGTCGAGGTTGTACGTTCGGCGGTGGGCGTTGTCGAACTCGTAGAACACTTTCAGTCCGAGGTCGTACTCACCGGCCGCGATGTTCTCGGGGGCTTCGACGCGGAAGGCGACCTCTCGCGTGTCGCTGTCGTTCATGCGCCCGACGACGATATCACCGGTTCGAACGACGAACGGAGTGTTCCGAGATTCGAGCCGAACCCGGACGTTCTCGGCCGTCTTCGACACGTCTTCAGGCTTTCCCGGGTCGTTGGTGAAGACGACGCGAACCATCATCTCCTCGCCCGGCTCGACGACTGGGTCGACGACGTAGGCGCGAAAGACGGGGACTTTGTTCGGGTCACGCTCCTCGTCGCTTTGCGCTACGACCGGGGCCGCAATCGGGACGAGGACGAGCAGTACGACAGATAGGATGACCAGGATTCTCTTCATTTGACCTCCGAGGTGAACACACCGACTGCGAATCGACTCGCGAGCGCCGGTGGAGGACGGAATTGTACCGACCCAACTGGCCATTGATACGTTGCCGACAGGGAAATACCCGTATTCACACTAGTTAGGATACTCAGCCAACCGAGACAGTCAGTTTGTGCTGTGGCTATGGCGCTGCGAGCGTTGCCCAGTAGATGTAGCCCTGTTGTGCGTCTCGTTACGACGTTCGAGGGTGGCTACCGAGTTCCGCCATCGCGCGGACGACGATGTGGGCCTCGACGAGGTCGCGACGTTCGACTAGTGGATTCTCGGCGTCGTCGAGAACTTCGCGTGCCTCCGAGAGGAGTTGCTGCTCCTGTTCGGTCTGGTCTGGTTCGTCGCGGGTGGCGTTCAACAGCGCCTCGAAGTCCTCGCGAATACTGAAATCGGCACGCGCGACGTTACACCGAGAGAGTGGGTGTGTCCCCAAATCGAGAACGAGTTCGGAGACGAGTTCCCAGTCGCTCTCACAGAAGTGCAGCGTCACGTCGCCGACGATATCCCGCCAGGCGATGGGGCCGGAGTTCTTCATGAGCAGCACCGCTCGCGGCGGCACTGCGATTCGTGCGACGGTCTTCGGGTCGTCGCAGAGACAGCACGGTTGCTCCGTCCTGCCGGTGTACATACCCGTCGTATGGAGGGCAGAGAGATGTACTTTCGGTCCGGAACGACGCGGAACTCGCTCGTCGAGACATGCGTGTCGACGACAGAACTGAGATGTATGAGGTTCGACCGCCGGGGCAAGGCAGTCGAACCCGTTGGCAGCGGGAGGCGCGACCGGCTAACTGGCTGGCACTGAATCACGCATTAGGCTGGGCTGGATGTAACACAGTAGATGGTGTCAGTGGTCACGCCAACTACGCATTCATCGACTTCGCATAAATATCTTGTTCTGCGAGACATACCACGTCATATTGTGCACTATATATTCTAACACTAGGTAGAAAGGTGACAAAATGTGCACGATTGTAAATATCTGTGAGGAGTCGGAGAGACAACCTAGAATGCAAAGGCCCACCCTCCGCACACCAGCCTCCAGGCACCACCCTCCGCACAGCAGTCCCCGTACTCCAGACGCTGGGCCGAAAACTGTTCAGATACCAGTGTCTGGTGACTAACTGTATCACCAAGAGAACAAAGTCAGGGGGCCACTGTCCCCCGTGTAGTGAGAGTGCAGTACTAGTTTGATTCCAGTGCCACCACCTGCGTTGCAGAGTGGCACGTCTCGATGAGTCCGCGAAGCTTCCCGTCGAAGTCGGCATCGACGGAGACGAGCAACGCGATCTCGCTCTCCACAGGAAGTCTGACCACGAGCGCGTCCTCGAGTCCGAATGCGACAAATTCGGGGCCGCCAGTCGGCGAGTCCGCCAACACAGCCTCGAACTCTTCGTCGTCTTTGAACGTCGAGACGATTGCTTTCAGCGTCTCCGTGTCGTAGTCGTCAGATACCGTCGACGAGGTGAAGTTGACCCACGTTTGGTTTGGCTCGCACCAGACGACTGCCCGAAGGTCGTCGTCGTAGGACTCTGCGAGCGACTCGACCAGTTCTGGGGCCGGAAACTCACTCCTCTCGACGATGTTCAATTCTGCTTCTCGGTCCGATGCGACTCGTTCGTACGCAAGTTCTCCATGGTCAGTCAGTCCGTACAACCGACCTTTCTGCTGCGATTCGGGAACAAGTAATTCTACGATGTCCCGGTCTCGAAGCTCGGAAAGTGCTCGCGATACGTGTGGTTGTGCGAGTCCCGTCTCCGTCGCGATTCGCGACAGAAGTCCAGAACCGTGCTGGACGAGATACTCACACACTGCGAGTCTGTAGCGAGAACTCGCAATGTAGCCAGCCGAATCCCACGTTTCGGTCATGGCGTATCGTCCTCGCTATTTGTTTTCATCATTGCTGACACGTCCCGTTTAACCATCGATTTTCGAGACGGGTATATTTTTCGAGGAATTCAAGACAAATCCATACCACATTTATACAATGTGTCATTTTGTCGGGGGAGACGACCGAGACTCCGCCCGTAGTACGGTAATTGTAAAATAAGTTCTGAAATTAACAATCTTGTCAATCGAATGGTTGTTCAGTATCACCGGTGTGACCTGGTGTGCGTGCAGCCCTCCGGTAACATACATGTTAGCAAACGTACATTAGTGGGGCGAACTGTAGTGAAAGGTGCAATGTCATCCTACCCACTGCAGCCAGCACAGCAGTCGACCACCCCCGCGAGCGAGGTGGCGTAATGAGCGTCCCAGTTCAATTCGCCACTCCGACGGCCGACATCGCGTTCCTACTGGCGCGTGTGCTCTTCGGTGCTGTCATCGCGTTCATGGGCCTCAACCACTTCATGAACACTGACCAGATGGCTGGCTACGCCGAGATGAAGGGCCTCCCGGCACCTCGTCTCGGGGTCGTCTTCTCCGGTGGGATGCTCGTCTTCGGCGGTCTCGGTATCGCGGCAGGCGTCCTTCCGGGGGTCGCCGCCGGTGCCATCATCCTCTTCTTGCTCGTCAGCACACCGATGTTCCACAACTTCTGGGCGGTGCCCGAAGAGCAGCAAGAATCCGAGATGACCAGTTTCCTCAAGAACGTCGTGATGCTCGGTGGCGCACTCGTCTTCCTCGCGCTCAGTTCGGTCTCGTGGCCGTACGCCATCGGACTCACGGTGTTCTGAGACGACCGACAACCGACGTAGACACCCTTCTCGACCGACCACACTTTCATCTCGCTTCACCTCCCTTTCCCAAGCATGACTGACGCGACGACTACGATGGAGGCACCCTAATGGAGGGGTCGCCGACCGACTTCGGGTCCGCCTACAGACTCCTGTCCGGGGCGGTTGTCCCACGGCCCATCGCGTGGGTGAGTACTCGCGACGACGGCGCAGACAACCTCGCACCGTACAGTTTCTTCACCGTCGCCAGCATCGACCCGCCGATTGTCGTATTCGCACCCGTCGGCCGCGGTGACGACCTGAAAGATACGCCGCGAAACGCCATCGAACACGGCGAGTTCGTCGTCAACGTGGTCACCCGCGACCTCGTCGAACAGATGAACCAGACCGCTGCGACAGTCTCCGCTGGTGTCGACGAGTTCGACCACGCCGGCGTCGAGAAAGCCGAGTCCACGGTCGTCGACGCGCCGCGCGTCGCCGATGCGCACGTCGCCTTCGAGTGTACGCTCCACGATACCGTCGAGATGGGGTCGTCCACACTCGTCTTCGGTGAAGTCGTCCACGCCCACGTCGCAGACGACGTCTTGACCGACGGGAAACTCGACACGACGAAGCTCGAAGCGGTCGGACGACTCGCGGGGAGTCAGTACGTTCACACGACAGACCGATTCGAACTCACGCGGCCGCCGTAGGCGGGAAGATTTATTTCTCGATGTTCTGTTCCTTCGGCTAATGAGTGACGTGTCGCTGTCGAACGTGCTCTCTTTCCTCGATGTCGACGACCTCGCGACCGTCGTCGAGCGAGTGCGCGCTCGACGTGGTGAACGAACGAAGCGAGTCCACCGCGACGACCGGACGTTCCTCTTCGTCGCACCGGAAGGTGAAAAGCAACCGACTGAGGTCGTCTGGGTCGATATCGCAGCCGAGTTCGACACGAAAACGGTCGAAGTGTTCGCCGAGCGCTGCGACTCGCGGGACGTCTCCGGGACGCTCCTCACGACCGGTGATGGAGACGAGGCTCGGGAGACGCTGGCGAGAGCCTTCGCAACCGAAGAGCAATTCGAAGAACCCGAAGACGAAGAGGCGGAACCGGAACTCGCGGTCAACCCCGAGGACGTCGAGACACCGATTACGCTCGAAACGCTCGACGACCTCGTCGAGGCGCTGGAGGAACACGAACTCGACGAGGACGTCATCGACGAGTATCACGAACCGCACGAACCCGAGTTCGAAGAGGTGCTCAACGAAATCGACGCGGAGGAGGAGGCGGCAGCCGCGACAGCCGACACGTCTGACTCGGGACTCGGACTGACGACGCTTCTCCTCGTCGCAGTCGTGCTCGTCATTCTCGTCGGCGGGGCACTGGTCGTACTCGGCGTTCTCTGAGGACTGTTCGCCACGTATCCGTCGCCTTCTCACTCAGCGGCGTCGAGAGACGATATCGTCGATTCGGCGGAGTGCCACTGCACAGACTGCTGCGTAGGGCGCAGCGCACAGCGGAATTTCGAATGCGACTTCACACTGTTCGACACCGGCCGGTTTCACTCGGTGGCCGGTGGCGGAGACACCAGCGACGCGCCACGTCCAGCGATAGTCTCGACACGTTTCGACGACGAACGGAATCCACGCGCCGGCAACCTTGACTTCGCCGCGGGTTCCCTCCTCGATTGCTCCTTCGACACCCCGGACCGCCGAGACAGATGGTCCCCACGCAGGCCAGTGAGCGACGGTGACGAGAACGTCCCACACCTCGTCGAGTGGCGCGTCGACGACGCGAGCGACGACCAATCGCCGACCATCGGGCGTCTGCTCGATTCGAGAGCGTCGACCTGATATCACATTCATCAACCTAGTATGGTAATAAGTCGTAATATAACATGGGCGAAAACTTTACATAGAAACCGAGTTAGGTGATACCAAGATGCACACAAACCACTCCGAACCCCGACGAAGCATGAAAGACGTTAGCCACACGCCGCCAGCGGGCGAGAGCGTCACCAACGTCTGGGAACGAGGAAACGAAGCAGAAGCAAACGCAGACGACTGACAATCCGAACACAGACAGGTAAGAGACCAGATACGGCAACGAAGGAACCGAACACAAACAACTGAGAAACCGAACAGAACGGCGAACTCGTACCGGCGGTCGTCTCCACGACCCCTGTCGTGGGGGTCTCCTTCTCCGTTCGAACTGACTCCGCGCACAGTGACGACGTTCCGTCTCCGCGAAGGTGTTCTGTCTCCGCGAAGGCGTTCCATCTCCACGAAGGCGTTCCATCTCCGCGAAGCCGAACCGTGTCGACCGACTCGCCGTTCCGATACCTATCGGGACGTTTAACCCCGAGTCCGACGGGCGTTCGAATATGAAGGCTACCGCCAAGGCTCACCCGATTCAGGGCCTCGTGAAGTATCACGGGATGCGAGACACGGAGCGCCGAATGCCGTACCACGACAGCATCAGCGTCTGCACGGCACCGAGTCAGACGAAGACGACGGTCGAATTCCTCCCCGACGCCGACGAAGACGTCTACGTCATCGGCGGCGAGGAAGTCGACGGACGCGGTGCGGAGCGTATCTGCGCCGTCGTCGACCGAGTCCGCGAGCTGGCCGACTTCGACCACCGGGTTCGACTGGAGAGTGAGAACTCCTTCCCCTCGAACATCGGGTTCGGGTCGTCGGCGTCCGGGTTCGCCGCCGCCGCGATGGCCCTCGCCGAGGCGGCCGACCTCGACATGACGCGCCCCGAAGTCTCGACTATCGCCCGCCGCGGGTCGGCTTCTGCCGCCCGCGCCGTTACGGGTGCGTTCTCGCATCTCTACTCCGGGATGAACGACACCGACTGTCGCTCCGAGCGCATCGAGACCGACCTCGAAGACGACCTGCGCATCGTCGCCGCGCACGTCCCGGCTTACAAGGAGACCGAACAGGCCCACGCCGAAGCGGCGGACAGCCACATGTTCGACGCACGGATGGCGCACATACACGCCCAAATCGACGACATGCGTGACGCGCTGTACGACGCCGACTTCGACGCCGCCTTCGAACTCGCCGAACACGACTCGCTGTCGCTCGCGGCGACGACCATGACCGGCCCCGCCGGATGGGTCTACTGGCAACCACGCACTATCGCCGTCTTCAACGCCGTCCGCGAACTGCGCACCGAAGAAGAGATTCCGGTCTACTTCTCGACCGACACGGGCGCGAGCGTCTACATCAACACGACCGAGGAGTACGTCGACCGCGTCGAGGAAGTCGTTGCCGACTGCGGCGTCGAGACTGACGTGTGGAGCGTCGGCGGTCCGGCCGAAGTACTCGACGAGTCCGAAGCGCTGTTCTAACAGCGCGACTGCGTTCTGACAGCGCGACGCGACAGTCTACCACCTCGACGCGATGGTGTGCCTCGCCCACGTTGATTTTCTGCTGCCGTCACCCTCATTTCTCTCGGCTCCTACGTCACGGTCATGCGCGTCCTCGTACTCGGCGCAGGATATGCTGGCCTGACACTCGCCCGCGACCTCGAACGCCGACTCCCGGCAGCCGTCGAGTTGACCGTCGTCAACGACTCGCCCGTCCACCTCGTCCAACACGAGGTCCACCGCGCGATTCGTCGCCCGTCTGTCGCCGACGCTATCGAAGTCCCACTCGACGAGGCGCTCGACCGCGCCGAAATCGTCGTCGACCGCGTGACCGACATCGACAGGACTGGCCGCCGGGTCCACCTCGCCGACGCCGACCCACTCGACTACGACTACTGCGCGGTCTGTCTCGGCGCGACGACCGCATACTACGACATTCCGGGCCTCGAATCCCACGCGATTCCCCTCAAGTCACTGGACGACGCGGCAGCAATCCGTGCTCGCTACTTCGACGCCTGCGACGACGGCGGCCGAGTCGTCGTCGGCGGGGCCGGTCTCTCGGGCATCCAAGTCGCCGGTGAACTCGCGACACTCAGCGCCGAAGAAGACGCGCACACCGATATCGTCCTCGTCGAGCAGTTAGACACTGTCGCGCCCTCGTTTCCCGAGTCGTTCCAGCGCGCCGTTCGAGACGAGTTACTCGACCGCGGCGTCGAGATTCGAACTGAGACGACCGTCGAGTCCGTAAGCGCGTCGACCGTCGAGACCGATACCGGCGACCTCGATTACGAACTGCTCGTCTGGGCCGGAGGGCTCGCCGGGCAAGACGCGATGGGTGCCGACAGGCCCGCCGTCCGCGCCGACCTCCGTCTCGACCGTCGAACCTACGTCGTCGGTGACGCTGCCCGAGCCGTGGACGCCGACGGGGAACCCGTCCCCGCGAGTGCCTCCGCGGCAATCCGCGAAGCGAAAGTCGTCGGCGAAAACATCGCGGAACAGGTCGCCTACGAACAGACTGGTGACTTCGGAGACTTCCCGCCCCGGCCGCGACAGTATCGGTTCGACGTCCCCGGCTGGATTGTCTCTGTCGGCGACGGGGCCGTCGCACAGGTCGGCCCGAGCATCTTCTGTGGGAGCGCGGCGAAGGCGATGAAAGCGACCGTGGGAGCAGGCCACCTCACGTCGGTCGGTGCCATCTCGAAGGCGGCCGAACTCGTCGAAGAGGAACTGAACAGCTAATCGAAACATCTCGGCGGGAGAGGGGCGTCCACACCGAATTCGCTGCTGTCTCGATGGTGGTTTTTATCCGGTTCCGATTCTTCCGGCCGTACGAGATGGGACGGTCGAGTGGCGCGGCCCGAGAGCTAGACGGTGTGAGGTCGTCGTTCCAGTGAGCGGTGTGAGTTCGACGAGCCGTATCAACACAGTGAACGATGTGGTGCCAGTGAGTGTCGACGTCTGATGGAGTGGCAGTACACAATCTACGCGTATCCGACGATATTCGCCGCCGTAGCGTCGGCCATCATCTTCATCTACACCCTCGATTTCATGCGGCAACGGGGGCAGAGCCCGGTCGCGCTCTCGTTTGCCGCGCTCGCGGTGGCGACGACACTCTGGACCGGGACGACCGTCGTCAAGCTACTCGCCGTGGATGCGGGCGTGAAGCTCCTCGCCTACAAGGTGTTGCACATCGGCGGCACGTTCGCTCCGCCGGCGTTTCTCCTCTTCGCGCTGGCTTACACCGACCGGAAACAGTACCTGAACAGGAAGACCGTCGGGGCGATATTCGTCGTTCCGTCGGTGTTCGTCCTCGTGTTGTTTACCAACCCGATGGAACTCGCGTACACGGGGTGGGACCTCTCCACGACCGCCAATGGCGTCAGGACGCTTAGTGTCGAGGACGGCCCCGTAAGCACCCTCACGTTCATCTACGTGTTCGCCGCTCTCTTCGCGGCATTCGGCGTTATCGGACACCACGCTATCAGGCTCGGCAAACCGTTCAGCCTGCAAGCGGCGTTGTTACTCACCGGCATGGTCGCGCCAACTGTCATCGCCGTGTTCGAGTTCACAGACACGCCACCGCTCGCGGGCGGCGTGAACCTCGTCCCGGCGTCGCTCGCGATTCCGACGATGCTGTACGCGATTGCCGTCTTCCGCTACAAGCTTCTCGACATTCTCCCCATCGCCTACGCCGCGGCCGGGGAGCACTCGACCGACGGGTTCATCGTCCTCGACTCGTCGGAGACCGTCGTTCACACGAACGACACCGCCGGCAACTTGCTCGGGACGAGACGGCCGCTCAGAGGGAACGCCGCAGCCGACGTGATTCCGGCGTACGACCAGCTGAAGCGAAGCGACGAGCCGCTCGACTGCCAGGTACAGCAAGCACCGAACCGATACGTGGAACTCACGCGGATTCCGCTCGAACAGTCCTACGGGCGCGTCGGCTGGGTCATCACCGTCCGGGACGTGACGCCGCGAAAGCAGTACGAACTGTCGCTGGAGTCGCGAAACGACGAACTGGAGATGTTGAACCGAATCGTCAGACACGACATCCGAAACGACATGCAAATCGTCACCGCCTACATCGAGCTGGCGATGGAAGACGGGCTGGTCGAGCCGGACGGGCGACCATATCTCCAGACGGCGCTCACCCGGGCGCAGAACACAGTCGAGTTGACCGACGCCCTCGGTCAGTTAACGAAAGTGACCAACGAGGACGAACGACTGTATTCGGTCGACGTCGGCACCGTCGTCTCGAAAGTCGCCGACAGCGTCCGCGAGAGCCACCCCGAGGCCACGATTACGGTCGCGTCGCTTCCGGCGGCGGCTATCCTCGGAAACGACCTCCTCGAATCCGTCTTCGTGAACATCATCGAGAATGCAATCGTCCACAACGACGCTGACGACCCCGCCGTCGACGTGGGACTGTCGGTGACTGAGGACGTTGCAACCGTCCGAATCGGCGATAACGGCCCCGGAATTCCAGACGACAAGAAGAAAGAGGTCTTCGGAAAAGGGGAGAAGGGCCTCGAAAGCCCGGGAACGGGGGTTGGTCTCTACCTCGTCGACGCAATCGTCACAACCTACGGCGGGAAGGTGTGGGTCGAAGACAACGACCCCCGCGGCGCGCGGTTCATGGTCGAACTCCCGTTGGCGTGAGTGGTCCGCGCGAGGAGCGCGACAGGTTTTCAGTGGTCGGTGCGATGGGACAGACTTGTGAGAGCGCCGCTCATCGCCACCAGGACGATGACCAACGTCGAAGATATCTCCGATGACTTAAAACACCGAAATTTGGAGCCTGGAGCACTATATCTACATATTATCTCGTGAGCAAAAACTCGAACACAGACAACAGAGCCTCCGTTTTTTTGAGTGTCACAAACATTATTGGACTCGTTTGTGATTATTAACCATGGATTTCCATCTCACAGAGGAGCAGGAGGCCATCCGCGAGGAGGTCCGCCGATTCGCCGAGAACGAGATTGCACCCGTCGCCAGCGAGTACGACGAGGAAGAAAAGTACCCCCACGACATCATGCAGAAGGCAGCCAAGATGGGGCTGACCGGGGCGCACTTCCCCGTCGAGTACGGCGGTGTCGGGTACTCGTCGCTGGAGAACGCGCTCGTCACGGAGGAACTGTTCGCCGTCGACCCCGGAATCGGACTCTGTATCACGAGTGCTGGCTTCGGAGCAGAGGCCATCATCAACTTCGGAACCGAAGACCAGAAAGAGCGATTCCTGCCGCCTATCGTGGAGGGAGAGTCCGTGATGGGCGCGGCAATCAGTGAACCGCAGGCTGGTTCAGACGTGACGTCCGTGCGCACGCAGGCAGAGAAAGACGGCGACGAGTGGGTCCTCAACGGCAACAAGATGTGGATTACGAACGGGACCGTCGGCGACTACTTCGTCGTCATGTGCCAGACTGACCCCGACGCGGACGACCGCTACTCCGGGTTCTCCCAAATCGTCGTCGAGTCCGACCGCGACGGATTCAGCGCCGACAAGATTACCGGAAAGATGGGCATTCGCGCCAGCGACACGGCCGAACTCATCCTCGACGACGTGCGCGTCCCCGAAGAGAACCTCATCGGAACCGAAGGGATGGGCTTCCTTCAGCTCATGCAGTTCTTCGACGAGACCCGGACCGCAGTGGCCGCACAGGGCGTCGGTATCGCCAAGGGTGCCTGCGAGCGCGCACTCGAATACGCGAAAGAGCGCGAACAGTTCGGTCGCTCCATCAGCGACTTCCAGGCGATTCAGCACAAACTCGCCGAGATGCACACCGCGACCGAAGCCGCGCGCCAGTTGACCTACAAGTCCGCCTGGAGTGTCGACAACGACGAGGGCCAACTGACCGCGCTCGCCTCGATGGCCAAGGAGTTCGCATCCGACGTCGCCACCGACGTCGCCGACGAAGCCGTCCAGATTCACGGTGGTGCCGGATTCGTCAACGACCACGACGTCGAACGCCTCTACCGCGACTCCAAGATTACCCAGATTTACGAGGGGACGACCGAGATTCAAAAGACCATCATCGCACGCGAACTGCTCGGGAAGGGCTTCTAACCCTCCCCGTTCGGTCGCCGCTCCGGCGGCGTCGTCACCGAGAAGCACGTCGATTCGACACGAAGTACTAACACCATGTCTGTGGTATAACACGTCATGCCGCGAAAAGATGGCAAGCGAAACTTCGTCCTCATCGAAGACGACGGTGAAGAAACGAGCGTGTTTAGCGGACAGTATCCACGGCAGGCGGCGTTGAAAGCCGCCCGTCGACTCCATCCCGCCCCGAGTCGCGACGAGGTAGACGGGAAAGCCACCCTGCGACTCCGCGAGCGCGGGACCGACCGCGTCCACGTCTACGACGGCTGGGCGTGGACCGAATCCAAGAGCGACGACGACCCCGAGTGGATGGGCGACAGCGTCACGCGAGCCAACGTCTCGAAACAGGGTATCGAACACCTCGACGAGTGACTGCCCGGCAGTCACCGCCGTGACGACGGGCGTTCGGTCGCCGCCTCCAACGTGCAAGGCATCTCTACGCGTCACGTGCAGGAGGCGTCTCTACGCGTCGATTTAGCTGTCTTGCCGTTCGAAGACTCGCAACGTATCCGGGTCGTCGCGCGCGACGTCGCGCTGTGAAAAGCCGAACTGTGTGAAGATATCGTTCCAGTCGCGGTAGTAGAGCGGAAAGTCGTACTGAGTGTCGTTCACGTCGGAACCGTTCGATTGGTCGTCGTCAGCCCCCTCGTTTTCGACGGTGACGAGAAGGTCGTTCGTACACCGGGCGAGTTCTTCGAAGACCCACGCGTCGTCGGGATGGATGTGCTGAAGCGTCTCGATGGAGTACACCACGTCGAACTGGCCGTCGTCGAACTCCTCGACGACGTCCTCGATGGCTGCCGCGTAGAACGTGCCGCTGGCAGCGAGTTCGGGATACGCCTCTCGCATCACCTCGAACGAGTCGTCGTTGATGTCGATGCCGTAGACGCTCTCGAAGCCGTTGTCCCGAAGGTGCGACAGATGTCGCCCCGACCCGCATCCGAGTTCTAACACCGACGCAGACGGGTCGATGGCGTCGTCGAGAATCTGATGAATCGCTTCGCTCGTTTCGTTCGGGCCGTAATAGGCGTAGTACTCCGGGGAAAACTCTCCCGACCGGTCTGCCCACTGCCGACGAACATCGTTAGGACCCACAGGAATCACGGGTTCCTCGACGGGTAAAGCCTCGTCGGACGAGCGGCCCCCGATGCTGCGACCAGAACTGCCGATACCACAGAATCCACCCAGAACACCGACGATGCGCTAGCCGAGCACACACAGAATAGACGAATCAGAACAAATGTCTATTTGAGTGGCGACATCAGAAAAAGAATTCAACAAAATCGAGGCATGACACTACGACCCTCACAAGCTTTATCCCCAAACGGCCACTGTGTCCAAAAGCAATGGCGAAAGGAAACGTTGATTTCTTCAACGACACTGGCGGCTACGGTTTCATTTCGACGGACGATGCGGACGACGACGTGTTCTTCCACATGGAAGACATCGGCGGCCCTGACCTCGAAGAAGGAACGGATGTGGAGTTTGACATTGAACAGGCCCCCAAGGGCCCGCGTGCGACGAACCTCACGCGTCTTTAAATCGGTAGGACGTCGCGCGTAGCGACAATACTACGGATTATTTCTCACGAAGCTACACTCGAAGAGCGGCGGTGCTCTCGAACGCTGTGCGACGTATCGAACACAGTCTCATCACTCCCCGAGACCGTCAGGTTCTGCGTCAAGTAAACTATTCTACCGTTGCATACAGTTTTGCTCAGTTGGATTGTATATCCTGTATGTCATCCGCGCTCGTCATTGGGGGAACTGGCTTCGTCGGCCACCACACCACAGCAGAACTGCTCGACCACGGATACGAGGTGACGGTGTTCAGCCGTGGGGTCCGAGACTATCCATCGGACCCGCGCGACGGCGTCTCCTACGTCACGGTCGATAGAACCGACGCCGACTCGCTCGAATCGGCCGCCGAACGCGTCGACCCCGACATCGTCATCGACAACGCCCTCTTCCACCCGGAACACGCACGCGAGGCAGTGGAGATTTTCGCAGACGTCGAGGCGTACGTCTACGTCTCCAGCGGTGGCGTCTACGACGCCCACGAGATTCCGAAGCGAGAGGACGAAACCACACTGCATTCGTTCTCCGCAGAACAGGCGGGCGACAACACGATGCGAACCTACGGCCCTCGCAAGGCCGAGTGTGACCGAATCGTCAGGGCTGCTGCCGACCGAGGCGTCGCTGCCATGTGTGTCCGACCGACGATGGTCTACGGGCCAAAATCGGCCGCCTCCGGCGACACCTCGTTGGTGGGGTCTATCTCTTGGGCGGCAGACCTTCCAGAGCTACAGGACCACCACGACTACTGGATTGACCGACTCGACCGCTACGACCGGGTCGTCGTCCCCGGCGACGGAACCGCAATCTGGCACCGCGTGTACGTCGAAGACGTGGCGCGGGCACTCCGAATCGTCGCCGAGGAGGGGACGCCCGGCGAAGCCTACAACGCGGCCGACCGCACCGTGTTCACGATGGAAGACGTCATCGACCTCATCGCCGAGACGCTCGATACCACCGTGGAAGTGTTCCACGCGAGTCGCCGCGAACTCGCCGAATTCGGTCTCGAACCGGACGACTTCGTCCTCTATCACCACCTCGGAAGCGACTACCCGCACGTCCTTTCGACGTGCAAACTCTCGTCGCTCGGATGGGACTCGACGCCTCCGGAAGTCGCGATGGAGCGAACCGTCGAGGAGTCGCTGGCGAGCGAGCGCGACGGCAGCATGTTTGACCCGGGTCGAGAGGTCGAAGAACGCTTCCTCGACGCAGTCACCGAGTAGTGGAAAAAACGCCCCCGGTTCGACCGACTGTCCGGTTACCTGTCGCCGTCGGCCGGGCTAATGTTCCGGTTCGTGCGGAACACGTTCTCTGGGTCGTATCGCGCCTTACTCTCCTGAAGCCGGTCGAAGTGCTCGCCGTAGGTCGCGCGAACACGCTCTTCGCCTTCGTCGGCAGTCTGGAAGTTCACGTAGTTGCCGCCGGTCGAGAATGGACGGAGTCGTTCCCATGCATCGCGGACCCACTGCCGGTAGTCGTCTTCGTTCGGTTCGTCCGGTTCCCACATTCCGGCGACGCCGTACACGAAGCGGGCGTCCCTGTTTCCGACACTCCCGTCGTCAGCGTCCCGTTCGTTGAGAGCGCCGCCGATGTGTGCGAGCACTAACTGTGCCCCCGGAATCGGGCACTCTTCGGTGAGTTCCCGCACGGTCGAACAGAGCTCGTCGGGTAGCTCTGACGCGAACTCGGTCTTCCAGTAGTAGTGGTTGCCCTTGGGTTGTGTCGCATCGAGGTACGATTGGAGTTGGGTGTACGGTTGCTCCTGAAGCAAATCGACCACCGGGTCGCCGAGTCCCCGAATCGGTGCGAGCGCGTCGTCGACGTCGTCCAGGTCACCGGTGTAGCAGACGGCCATCGCGCAGATTCGCTTTCCGTGCCACTCTTCGGGGACGAACGGTGCCGGTGGTGCCCGTCGGAGGATATGGAAGACCGTCAACTCCCTCGGCCCCTCGTCGGTGAGTTCTCGGTAGGTGTCGAGAACCTCGTCCGCCCTGTCGAACGGCCACGCGATGAGCCCGCCGTAGACCATCGGCCCAACCTCGTGGAGGCGGAACGTAAAGGACGTAATGACACCGAAGTTGTGCCCTGCGCCCCGAATCGCCCAAAAGAGGTCCTCGTTCTCGTCGCGGCTGGCTCGTCTGACTTCCCCGTCCGCGGTGACAATCTCGACTTCGAGCAGATTGTCGACTGTCCACCCAAACCGTCGAGTGAGATAGCCAAATCCGCCGCCGAGCGTAAGCCCTGCCAGCCCGGTCTCCGAGACGAATCCAAGCGGCGTCGCCAGCCCGTGGAGTTGCGTCTCGCGGTCTACATCCCGGAGGAGACACCCGGCCTGCGCCGTCACGGTCTGCGCCTTGGGGTCGACGATGACTCCTCGAAGCTCGGACATATCGATAGTGAATCCGCCGTCGGCCAGTGCAGTCCCCGCGATGTTGTGCCCGCCGCCCCGAACAGACAGTTCGAGGTCGTGTTCACGGGCGAAGTTGACGGCGTCGGCGACGTCTGCCGTTCCCGTTGGCTGCACGACGAGTGCCGGAGACTTCTCTATCATCCCGTTCCAGAGGCGCGTCGCCGCTTCGAACTCCGGGTCCGTGGGAACGAGTAGTCGTCCTTGCACACGCTCGTCGAAGGCATCGACTGCCTCTTCCGGTATCGTTGTCTTCGACCCTCCCCGAGTCGCGATTGTTGTTTGTGTAGCAGTACCGCCGTTCGAGCCCACTTCACTCATGGTTTCCACCCCGTGCTAGATACGGTCGAAGAGAGGATGACGATTCCTCGTGAAATATTTCACCGCCTGAAATCACGCCCGGGCAGAGAGGTCGCCTGCCGACCCAACCGAAGAGGTCGGGTTCCCCCGGCTACGGGAGTCGACTCGACGGAAAGAGTTCTTCGAGTTCGTCGGCGGTAACTGGGTGTGCGTCGGTCCGATGCCGCTCGAAGACGGCAGTGGCCCACTCACGCGCTTCGGGCGCATCGGTATCGATGACGGCTTCGAGCAGCCCCGTCTCGGCATCGTGACAGCAGAGACCGATACGGTCGTCGAAGATGCCGATACCGCATCGCTCTCCGTGGGAAAGGCCCTCGTGAAGGAAGATGGTACAGTTCTCACACGCTGCCGCCTGGGCGACTCGTTCTGGATTCCACGCGAGCGTCTTTTCGAGTACGTCTGGCGAGTAGACGTACTCGAACTCCATGCCGTCTTCGACCCTCCGGCAGACAGTTTCGTTGTTGGCCGATTTGAAGACGGTCGTTCCGAACCCCCGCAGCGCGGTCGTCTCTTCTATCAGCTGTGTAACCCGCTCGACCGGCTGGTACGGGTACCCGGGACCGGGATACGAGACCACCGCGTCGGCAAACAGGTCGACCGAAAAGCCCTCCATCTCGCGAGGGAGCCATCGCCATACGTCTCGGAGTTTCTGCTCTGTCTCCATCGCCGTGTGGAGGTTCGCGAACTGCTCGGCCACGTACGCGCCGAGTGGCGTCAGTTCGTACGCGGAACCGGCTCTAGTTATCCACTCTCGGTCCTCGAAATCACCGAGTACTCGCCCGACGGTCGGCGATGAGGCACCCGTTTCCGTTCGCAACTCGTTCCGGTTTCGGGGGCGGTCGGCGAGCGCGTCGAGAATCTTGACACGGTGGTCTGAGCGGACCACGAACGCTATCTCCTCTCTCGGAGACGCCATGTTACAAATACACATGGTTCGATAATAGACTCCACGATTGCCGAGAGTCGTCACTCACCGGTTGTCTATGGTTCGTGGTCGGCCGCCAGACTGTGGCCCGCGTGTACAGGAGTTCGACTAGTGGTCGTGGAACGAGTCGTGAAGGTCCCGTGCCTCTTCGAACGTCGTCGTAATCCACTCACCGTCCTCTTGGAGTTTGATTTGGACCATCCCGTCCGGGATATCCGCCTCCACGGTCTTCGCGTGGGCCTCGACGAGATGCTCGGCATACTGCGCCATCGCCGCATCCGCAGACGGGGCGATAGCCTGCCACGAACAGCCCGGGTGTGAGCAGCGTTTCATTCTCTTACCACCGGCATTTCCCGGGCCAGTATGAATCTTTTCTTCAGTGCAGCATTCTTGGTAGTCGGGCTGACAGTATCGAGACCGGCTAGTTCGCTTGTCCGAACGCACCACGGCGAATTGGACAGAGAGTTGGAAGAGAGTTGGAAAAGAGCTCAAGTAGATTTCTGGACGAGTATACACCTGCACAGTAGTGAATTCGGTGTTCGGCCGCAAACACACTGGGTTCCGCTCACAGAACACGTCAGCTTCACCGTCGCCAATGTCCCATCCAACACACCCTGTCACCGACCGATTGCCCGGCATCGAATCAGTGCTCGTCGCACTTCTCGCCGGCGTCGCGGGCGTCGCAGGGTCGTTTGCTGTCGCCGCGTTCACCCCCGCGTTTATCGCCGGCCCGATTGCGGGATTCATGGCCCGAACGCTTCCAGGTGCGCTCATCACGTTCAGTATCGTCGTGCTTGGCGACGTGGGGAGCCAGCTCAACGTCCTCCTCGCGGTGGGCCTTTCGACCACCGTCTTCGCTGTCGCGGCACTACTCGGACAGGCCGTCGGACAGCGCACGGCGTATCCCATCGCTGGCGTCGTCGCGGCCGCGACGGCCGCACTCATCTCGGTCGGGATTACCGCCGCACCGACTGCCTCGGTCGTCGCGGGCGTCGCTACCGGAACCGTGGTTCTGCTCTCCGACCTCGGCCGGAGTCAACCCGTTTCGTCGCTTACGTCCCGGGCTTCCGACCTCTCTGCAGGCCGCCGACGTCTGCTCGCAGCGGTTGCGAGTGCAGCCTCGCTCGGCATCGGGGGCTACGTACTCGGCTCGCAGCAATCGACCCAGGTCTCCCCACCGACGTTCGAAGGAATCCAACCGTGGGCCGCTCCCGAAGTCGAACCGCTCCTCGCGGAAGCGGCCGAGAAATCCCTCGACGTCTCGGGGCTCGAACCCCTCGTGAGCGACCGCTTCTACGAGGTCGACATCAACTCCACCGACCCGACGCTCGACGCCGCCTCGTGGTCGCTGACTGTCACCGGCACGGTCGACCGAGAGCTATCCTACTCGTACGAGGACATCCTCGCGATGGAGGTCGACCACCAGTTCGTCTCGCTGCGCTGTGTCGGCGAGGCACTCAACGGGAAGAAGATGGACAACGCGCTGTGGACTGGCGTCTCGATTATGGACCTCGTCGAACCCGCCGGCCTCCCCGAAGGCTGCTGTGTGATGCTCCGCGCCGCCGACGGGTTCTACGAAGAATTCCCGCTTTCAGCCCTCCAAGACGGGTTTCTCGCCATCGGAATGAACGGGGGGCCGCTTCCCCGCGGCCACGGCTACCCCGCGCGGGCACTCATCCCCGGCCACTGGGGCGAAATCAACGTCAAGTGGCTCACCGAAATCGAGATTCTCGAAGCAGAGCAAGACGGCTACTGGGAAGAACGCGGCTGGCACGGAACCGGCCCGGTCAACACGGTCGCGAAACTCCACGTCATCAACACGCTCGACGATGGCCGCAAGCAAGTCGGTGGCCACGCCTACGCGGGCGTTCGAGGTATCGACCGCGTCGAAGTCTCGACCGACGGCGGCGACACGTGGGTCGACGCCACACTCTCGGACCCGCTTCCCGGAGCCGACGTGTGGCGACAGTGGACCCACACCTACGACCCGCCGGAGGGCGAACACGAAGTCGTCGTCCGCGCCACCGACGGCACGGGCGCACTCCAACCCGAAGCAAAGTCGTCGCCGTTCCCGAGCGGGCCGTCTGGCTGGGTGACGAAAACCGTCCGGTAGCGATATCGGTCTGGACGTGACCCAGCTATTCAAAGGCAGATTCTGACGAGGGGACGAGAGAGGGGACGAGGGAGGACACGGAGGGAGGGGACTCAGCCCCCGTGTTCCCCGGTGTTAGACGGTGAACGTCGTTTCAGTAGCGCTCGTGTTGCCGTGTGAGTCGGTCACGACGAGTTTCAGCGAGAACGTGTTGTCGTCGGCGAACTGCTCGACGAGCGTCGGGCCGGTCTTCCACGGCGAAGACAGGTAGTCGTCTTGGTGCTCGTGGTTTCGGACGTACCACTCGTAGGACTCGATAGTGCCACGCGGCGCTGCCGAGAGTCGGCCACTGAAGGTAATCGGCCCGCTGTTGTCCGGTGCTTCAGGAAGTCGGGTGATGCGTGCGGTCGGTGTGACCGTTTGGTGTGCGATGAAATCCAGTCGCGTGCTGTCCGTGTTCCCGTCGTTGTCAGTGACGACGAGTTTCAGCGAAAACGGACTGTCCGCGAACGATTCGGTGAACGTCTCGCTGGTTTTCCACGGCGAGGAGGGAAAGTCGTCCTGCGCCTCGTTGTTACGAACGTACCATTCGTAGGACTGGATTCCGGCGGGTGCGCTCGATTCGCTCGCATCGAACGTAATATCGTCACCCTGTTCGGCCGGAATCGAGTCGGCGTTGATGACGGCTGTTGGACCGCTCGATGCGGCGGCGCTGCCGGTACTCGCGCCTACGCTAAGCATTCCAATCCCCGCTGCTGCGCCAGTCTTGAGGACCGTTCGTCGCGTCGAGTCGTCGACCAATCCAGAGTCGTCGTTGTCGTCTTTCATGACAACATCCCAATTGTATTCAAACTACATATTGAACGTTATGGGAGCGAGGTTCCGCCGTCGCCACTGGACGTGCACCCCATCTCACGGTGAAAAATCTAATTAAAAACGTTTCGCTATTCTTGGATTTTCCAAAACTTCTAACAGTTGATAACTTAAAACTCCGGTCGAATTTTCCTGTCCGATTCATGGCTGTGAGAAAGGATTAAATATCTGATAATAACTAAGTGGTAGCAGCCACTGGCTGAGATTGCAATGCAAGAATCCAAACTCAATGCATTGACGCTCGCACTGCCACTGATTCCAGCCTTCGTGCTTGCAAGTTGGCTCGACGTAGCCAAGGCCGGTCTCGAAATACTGCAGATAATCCTCGGCCTCTTCTGACACGACGGGGGGCTTCGCAGCCACTCCCCCGTCCCTGTCTGGCATTCAGACCACAGTGGCTAGTCGTGTCTCCGTCTGCAACTTCTGCGGCGGCGACGAGAGTTGCGCTTACAGCCGACCGACGAACCGACCTGTTTACACCCAATCGGTGACGAGCGACTCACATGAGCCTCGATTCGAGCGACGACCCGACTGTTCCGATTGTCTGCGACGACTGTGGCACGCGAACCCGCGTCCCGCTTTCCGACCTCGCAGACCTCCTCGAACGACACAACGAGACCCGCCACGACGGCGAGTCGGTCGCCACGGTCGAACCCAAACTCGCAGAGCAAATCGCGGACCTCGTCACGGAAGATATGGGACTGCTCGAAGAGTAGCCCGGTGGCGTGGTGTCGAGTTGGCTGTTGGTCACTCTCGCGGGTTTTCCGGGCGGAACTACGTTGCGAACCCTGTCGGTTCTGTTTCGTGTTCGGCGTGAGTGCTCGATTACACTGGAAACTGGGTTTCCAGACGAATGAGTAAACTCAGCAAAGTGGGGTTACTCGAAGAGGTCGAGCGCAGGTACTCCCGGATTTCTACGGAGGGGTGTGTCTATCTCTCCGGGGAGATCGACGCCTCGACGTTGGAACAAAGCGAGTGAGGAAGCACCCACCAGCCTTACCCGTAAAGGGGGCGGGTGGATGGGTTGTAGAGTGGTTTTCCTAACAACTCGGTTGTTTTAGAAGGTTGTCGTCTGGTGTGTCGTTGGGTTCCGTTCGGACATATTTCGTGGAGCCACGCTTTGCCGCGATTAGGTCTGTTCGAGACCCATTATGTTTCACGTAGAACTCATCTCCATTGTTAATTCGACCATGTATCTGTTCAGGAGTGTATCTGTTTGTTCCGCCACCTTTGACTGGTATACCTATAGTCGTAATACTACGACAGTCGTCATGTGGTGACGAATTATCCGTGCTAACACACTTCACTTGATATGCCATCACAATACACAACATTGTCCTTTGTAATAGTTTTTTGTCCGACACTATTGGTATCGCTCTGGTATAGAATACAGAATCGAACTAGTCTTATTCCTCTGCAAACTCCAAATTCGAGTGCTTGTACGTGTAGAGCTTGATTTTCTGGTCGTAGCAGTACGACGCATACAGCGCCGGGTGAATCGTTTCCCAGTCGCCCGGACCCTCGTCAAGACTGGACGGGAACGCCACACTAACCGCTTCGCCTTCCATCTCCTGCCCATACGCACCGGTGTTCTGCTCCGGCGGTAGTACCTCCACGACGACCGCGACTGACGCGTCATCGTCGCCTTTCTTCTTCACGCGGTCGCCGGGCGAGAACGGATTCTCCGGCTTCTGGTTCATGTACGCCGTGTTCGGACCGAGGTCGATGAGTTCGTTCATCGGCCGCGCTGCGAGGTGGTCGAGCTTTTCGGGTTCCTCGCCGGAATACTTCTCCTGCGACGCCGCTTTCGACTTCAACGTCTCGACGCGCTCCCAGCCGAGCATGATGAGACTGTCTTCCTTGTCTCGGTGCCAGACCATCACGATGATGTCGTCATCGGGGTCGTTGTCGAGGAGGGTTTCGGGGAGGAACGCCGACACGTCGCGCGAGGTCTTTACGTCAACCTCGTAGCCGAATACTTCGAAGTCGTACGACGAGAAACTTTCAGGATTGCAGCGCCGCATCGCTTCTTCGTTCTTCCACTCCCACAGGTCTACTGGGAGGTATTCACGGCAGAACTGCTCGAACGCGAGTTCTCCGAGGTTCCCGATTCGTTTTACGTCGAGGTTCTTTCGGTCTTGGACCTTCGCTTGGTGGTTGGCGCGTTCGTAGTCGATTTCTGAGGGAGTGTAGCGGTACATTTCTAGAATGAACTATAGTTAGATGATTGAATCTTCCTCAGATGTTAGCACGCTATGCGTCCCCAAAGTAGTGTGTAGAAGAAACCAGAATGGGTTATTAGACTAGTTGAAAACGTCACGAACATATGGGTCCTCAAGGGTGAGAGACCCAGCTTTGTACGGAGTCCGTAAGGAAGCAAATCGTGCATCAAGAGACCCTATGTCTGCTTCGACTAGGGCAACTAGTGAACCCGCTTCCTGAAACTCATCAAAGAATTCATCAATTGACATTGAATGACCGACGGGGGCTGCAATATGGTAATCATCACGGTCACATTCCTTGCAATACATCTCGTGTGTTTGCCAGTTCTGACCAACGAATTCGAGAACTGCGACTGCCTCAGAGCCGGCCTCAATTATGCTTCCACAGCCGCCACAGGGATATTCGTCACCAATGAAGACTGGCCATCCATTAAGTTGTCCCTCCATGTGGCGGAGAGGGTGGATTTCATTACTAACTTCCTCAAGTGTACGAATCGACTCTTCGACTCTATTTTCGACACGACGCACATATTCGCCGACGGTACTTTTGCTGATTCCAAGGGTCTCTGCCACCTCAGAGTGGCTGTTCAATTCTTCTTTTAATGCTTTGACTTGTGCCTCGCGGCGTTTCAGTACTGTTTCATTCTCTAAAACTTGTGCTCGGTACACCCACGAGTTCGGAGACACAAGGGGGTCATCAATAAAGCCCACATCGTCTGATTCGTAGTGTCGTTGGACAACTATGCCACAACGAGAACATTCGATTTGGGTATATTCTCCGTGCTTAGAGTCAGAGTCCGTGTAACTATAGCCCGGGCCAGTGGGCGGCGATCCAATTTTTTCTTTGAACTCATTGCTACAATTTGGACAGTTTGGTGGAATCTCAACCCAGTCTGGTCGGTGAATGTCTATTTTGTCAACCATAGTGTGCTACTATTTGTTCGTACCCCATACTACAGAATAGTGGTACAAAATTCTTTCTTCAAATCATGCTTATGTAGGCATCTCTCTCTGTAACAACTCGTGGAACTCTGTCCAATCCTGGAACTGCTCCTGAAACAGGCCCCCGGCAGATTCCACGCCCACGGCGCGGTGTCGTCGGGGTCGTACTTCTCTAACGTAGGTTCCAAATTAACCACGAACCACCGAGCAACTTCCCTCAAGCACATCAAAATCGGCGTCCCAGTCACAGTAGACGTCACTTCGTCCTGTTTCTCTTTATAGAACGAGAGCGTCGAGAGTCGTTTCTGTTCGAGATGCACGTCTTCCCGGTGTGACTCACCACGCCGACGGATTCGACGCCGAGCTTCGAGAGTCGCTTACTCGCACGTACCCACTTCGAACCGATCCAGTATGTCGAAAAAGACTGAGTTTCGTACCGGCGCTGCAGGATTGTGAACTACGCCCGAGAACCTGCGCTCCGCGCAGAACCTCGGTCTAGTTCAAATCCTGCATACCCAGATTTAGCTCGTCACGAAGTTCCTCGCAAAATCATGGGCGCTGCAGGATTTGAACCCACGGCAACTTGGTCCGAAGCCAAGCACTCTGTCCAGACTGAGCTAAGCGCCCGACAATACTCCGTCTGTTGCCAACCATTTTAAATGGATTGATTCGCGGCGACAACTCCGCGCGATTTATACCAAGTCACCGAACAGTACGGGGTATGTCTCTGGGAGTGCGGGCGCGCGGCTTTCTCGAACTCACCCGGCCAGGGAACGCCATCGCCGCGGGCGTGCTCACGTTTACGGGTGCAATCGTCGCAGGGGGGACACTCGAAGACACACTCGTCGTCGTCGCGGCTATCCTCGCGACGGTGTTCGCAACGGGAGCAGGAAACGCGGTCAACGACTACTTCGACCGCGACATCGACCGCATCAACCGCCCCGATAGACCGATTCCGCGCGGCGCAGTCAGTGCCGACGAGGCCAAGTGGTTCAGTATCGCGCTCTTCGGCGGCGCGGTCGTGTCGGCGCTCGTGTTGCCACTCGTCGCTATCGCTATCGCGGTCGTGAACCTCGTCGCCCTCCTCGCGTACACTGAGTTCTTCAAAGGGCTACCGGGCGTCGGGAACGTCGTCGTCGCGGCCCTCACGGGGTCGACGTTCCTCTTCGGCGGGGCGGCTATCGGCGAGCCACTCGGTGCAGCCATCCTGAGCGTGCTGGCCGCGCTGGCGACGCTCACCCGTGAAATCGTCAAAGACGTCGAGGACATCGCCGGCGACAAGGAGGAGGGACTTCGCACGCTTCCCATCGTCGTCGGCGAGCGACCGTCGCTCGTGTTCGGGACAGTCGTTCTCGTCGTCGCCGTCCTCGCGAGCGCGGTCCCGTATCTCGACGGCGAGTTCGGACTCGCGTACCTCGGATTGGTCGTTCCCGCCGACGTGCTGATGCTCGCGGGGACGATTCGGTCGTTTCAGGACCCAACGCTGGCACAGCGCCGCCTCAAACACGGGATGTTTCTGGCTGCTGCCGCATTCATCGTCGGCCGGGTTGCAGCGCTCGGTGGTGTTTCGGTATGAGTGACCCCCATCGAAATCCAAAATCGGGATGGGATAATCAAAAAGAATATTACTTGCTCACGGTATGGTCGTATTATCCGATGACTCCCGGCGAGCGGAAGCGTCATTCGATTGTCCACCTCGGAGCGAACGGTGAACAGCCGAGGTGCTCGTATGTATGACCTCGGCCCCGACCTCGACGCCGAGGTCGAACCGGGAACGAATCTTCTCATCAGTGGACCGCCGCTGACCGGCAAGCGAGCCCTCGCACTCGACATCTTGGCAGCGGGGACCGAGAACGGAGAGGGTGCGGTCATCGTCACCACCAAAGACGGTGCCGAACGCGTCCTCAACGACTACGCGAAGCGCATCGACTACGAGGGGAAACCCGTCTCGGTCGTCGACTGCGTCACGCGACAGCAAGGTGTCGGCGACGTGCGTGACGACGAGCGTGTCAAGTACACGTCGTCGCCCGTGGACATGACAGGTATCGGTATCAAACTCTCGGAGGTACTTCAGGAGTACTACCAGCAGCGCGGTCTCGAACAGAACCGTATCATGCTGCATTCGCTTTCGACGCTCCTGATGTACGCCGACTTGCAGACCGTCTTCCGGTTCCTCCACGTCTTCACCGGTCGCATCCAGAGCGTTGGCGGCCTCGGCTTGTTCGCTATCGACGCGGACGCACACGACGACCGAACGATGAACACCATCAAACAGCTGTTCGACGGTATCATCACCACCCACGAAGACGCGGAGCCCGACGTTCGCCTCGCAGGCGACTAACGAGTCGGTGGCGACCGCCGAACGACTGCGCCTTCGGCGCACGGCCGCCCGCCGTTTTTACCGACTCACTACTAACACCCAGCACCAATTATGCCCAGCACCAGCAGCGACACGCTACAGGACCTCTTCGACCTCGAAACGATTGCGGTCGTCGGCTGTTCGGCCACGCCGGGCAAGGCCGCCCACGAGATTCCGGCGTACATGCAACGCCACGGCTATCGAGTCATTCCAGTCAACCCGTTCCACGACGAAATTCTCGGCGAGAGAGCGTACGACTCGCTGGCCGACGTGGAAGAAGACGTCGACCTCGTCAACGTGTTCCGGCCGTCGGACGAAGCGGGCGACATCGTCGACGCGGCCATCGAACGAGCACAGACGCGCGGCGACGTAGCGGCAGTCTGGCTTCAGTTGGGAATCACAGACCACGAGGCGGCCGCTCGCGCCGAAGCGGCGGGCCTCGCGTTCGTTCAAAACAAGTGCTACAAAGTCGAACACGCTCGGGTTGTCGCCTGAGTGGGACGGAACAGTCCAGCGACCCAGTGACGAGCGTCAGCCTTCCCAGGACTCGAAGTCGCCGTAGACGCCTTTCGAGAGGTAGCGTTCCGAGGAGTCGGCGAAGACAGTCACGACCGAATCGTACGGAAGGTCGACCTCACCGGCGGCAGCGCGCTCGGCGAGGTCGACGGCCGCGAGGCAGTTCGCGGCGGCGCTCGACCCGACGAGGTGGCCTTCCTCGGCGGCGAGTCGCTGCATCTCCGCGTGCGTGTCGCGGTCGTCGATTTGGACGATTTCGTCCACGAGCTCCGGGTCGAACAGTTCGTTCGTCGCGGGGTTGTGCGTCCCGATGCCTTCGGTCTTGTACTCGGCTTCTTCGACGTCGCGGCCGTGGAGCGTCGAGTAGAGCGAGCCAGCCGGTTCGACGGCGGTGACGAACGTGTCTTCGTGTCGCTCGCGTCCGTAGCGGGCCATCCCCATGAGCGTCCCCGCGGTTCCGCAGCCGGCGACGAGCGCCCCGACTTCGTCGTCGAGCGCGTCGTAGACTTCCGGCGCAGTGGTTTCGTAGTGCGCTTCGGGGTTGAGCGGGTTCGAGAACTGCTGTGGGACCACGGCGTCGTCGAGTTCCTCGGCGAGTTGGTGCGCGCGGTCGATTGCCCCGCCCATGCCGTCTTCGGTCGGGGTGTTGACGACGTCAGCGCCCAGTGCGCGCATCAGCGTCTGCTTTTCGACGCTGAACCGCTCGGGGACGACGAACACCGCGCGGATGCCGAGTTGGTTGGCGGCGACGGCGATGCCGATGCCGGTGTTGCCCGCGGTCGGTTCGACGACGGTGCCACCTTCGGGAAGCGTCCCGTCGTCGAGCATCTGTTCGAGCATGTACTTCCCGATGCGGTCTTTGACACTCGCGCCGGGGTTGAACGATTCCAGCTTCGCGTAGACGGGGACTTCGTCGGGCGATGCCTGAACCCGGACGAGTGGCGTCTCGGCGATGGTGTCGAGCACCGAGTCGAGGGGTTCGCGGTGCGTGGTCATACTGGGGCAAATGTTGCCCCCGGTCCTGAACGTTATCATCCCGTCGTCGGGGGACGCGAAGTGACCACCCTCACCGCCACCGAGAGGTAGATTTAATGTTACTCTGTAGACACCATAGCAGATATGGAACGTCTCCTCTCGGATGTCCGGGACGAACTCGACAGCGACCTCGAACACCAGAGGTTCGGTAGCGTCCTCACTGTGCTGTCGACCGGCGTTGGCGTATGGGCCACAGCGACGTTCTTCGACTCTGTGGTCCGGGCACCGGAAGCCATCGTCGCCATCACGACTCTGATTGCCGCCGGAGTCACTCCTGCTGTGACGTGGTACGTACTCAGCAAGAACGGCGTGTGAGGAAGACGGGGAGAAAAGCGAGTCGTCGCGCTACTCGGACTGGTCGGCGTCGGCAGCCTCGTCGGTCGTGTCGGTCGCCGAGTCGTCTGCGGGCGCCTCCGCTTCGGTGATGTGTGCGTCGGCGATGACGGCGTCGAGGTCGATACCCTGCTCTTCGGCGATGGCTTCGAGAATCGCGCGCTGTTCTGCGTTCTCGGCTTCGAGTCGGTCCACGCGGTCTTTCGTCTCTGTGACCGTCTCACGTACCTCGACGATTTGCTCGCGGAGTTCGTTGAGTTTCTTGTAGACGTCTTCGGCCATCTCTGCGACCTTCTGGAGCTTTTTCGCGGTTCCTCCGAGTGCCATGTGTCGGTTCTCGAACTCCGGACTTGTACGACTTCCGGTGCCGCGGGAGAGGAGACGCAAAACACAGCGACGAAGTCGCCTTAGCCGAGTTCGTTGGGGTCGACGCGTCTGACGACGAATCGGAGTCCGACGAGCGCGACGAAGCCAACCACGACGAGTCCCGTGACCGCGGCCTGCGCGCCCACACCGGCCGTGCCGATTGCGAGGCGCGCAGCCGTGTTCGCGGGGTTCAGCGGGAGGAGCGACGTGCCCGCGAAGACGAGCAGGACGCCGAGCGAGTAGAGCAGTTGCGCGATTCTCCGGTCGGGTGCCGTCAGCGCCACCGTCGCGCCGAGGGTGACGACGAGCGCGGCCAATCCGGCGACCATCCCGAACAACCACGGGAGGTTGTCGATGCCGGTGCCGTTCAGTTGGAGCAACACCATCCACGCGACCCCCTGAATCGGTGCGAGGGCACCGGCGGCGAGGACCTTCCCGTCGACGACGGCCGAGAAGCTCACCGGGGCGACGCGCAGGAGTTCGAGCGTCCCGCGTTCTATCTCCTCAGTCAGCGAGTCGACGACGAGCGACCCGGAGATGAACACCGGGAGGAACAACAGCAGCGGGACGAGCACCGTGTACGTGAAGCTGAAATACGGGCTCGACGTCCCGGCGGGCGGGAGTGAAAGCGGCGTCGTGGAGAGGTACGCGCTTCGCTCGGTGCGCTCGCTCCGTTCGAGTTCGCGGAGTGCGTCCCGCAGGCGGACGACCACCGCAGTCGTTTCGACGCCGGAGTCGGGAGCGATAGCGAGCACTCGTATCCGACCGTCTTCTCCCGTCGAGGCCTCTATCACCGCGTCTGCGCGCCGTTCTTCGAAGGCGGTCATCGCCGCGTCGGTCGAGGCGTACGACCGTCCGGCGAGCCCGTCTTCGGTGCCAATCGCGTGCAACAGGTCGTCGACCGCCTCGTCACCACCAGTGACTGCGACATCGACTTGGTAGTTGGACGCGCCGGGGTCGTACAGCGAGACGAGGCCGACGACGAGGAACGACGAGAACGCCGCCACGAACAGCTGGATAGCCAGCGCGAGCACGATTGTCTTTTCTTTGCCGAGACTCCCGAGTTCGCGCCGGGCGATGTCGAATCGCGGGTTACCCAAGGGAACTCACCACCTGCAGGTTGTAGACGACGTGAATGCCGATTGCACCGAGTAGTGCGAGCGCGTAGGTCGACCGTCCACGCGTGGCCCCGAGTGCCGTCACCGTAGCCGTCACGGCGTGCAGGACAAGCGGTGCGAGCAGGAGGCCCGTGGCTGCGACGACACCGATACCAGACGGTGCGAACGCCGCCTGTCCGAGCGTGAGCGAAGGGAGACCAACGAGTTGGACGATGGCCGTGAATTTCTCGCCGACGAAGAAGCCGAAGCCCGAGAGCGCGCCGAGCAGGAGCGAGACGCGAAGCGTCCGGGCGAACCGTGCCTTCTCGAAGGCGGCGTACACGTGCAGACTCTTCGCCAACTCCTCGACCACCGCGACCGCGAGGAGGACAAGCGGAATCGTGAGGTCCACCGGGAGAACGTACAAGACGGCGATGACCAGCAGTTCGGCGATGAAGACGAACGGAATCGACAGCGCCGAGAGGGTCGCGACCGACCGTGGGCGAGAGATTCGACTGTCGAGCGCGTCGAGGAACTTCAGCGGGACGGGACGCTGGGTGAACATGTCTTCCTCGCGGTAGACGCCGGTTCCGAGGAGGAACAAGACGAGCGCGGCGAGGAGAATCGGGCCGACGGAGAACGCGAAGTCCCCGAGCGATACGGCCGTTCCACTCAAGTCGCGGACGACCAACGTGAGCGGCGAGATGAGCGCGATTGGCGTCACGTTCGTGAAGATAGCCGGAACGAACGTGTAGGTCGTCAGGAACACCGAGATAGTCACGGTGACGAAGGTCAGTTCCTTGAACGACCGCGCGAACATCGCGCCGACGAAGGTCGCAGAGAGGAACAACAGCCCGATTGGGACGACGGCGGCGACCGAGACCGGCCCACCGCCGATTGCGAGCGCGATGGCGACGGTGAGACCGACCATTCCAGCGAGGTACGGCGCAGTCTTTCCGGCGACGATGTCTCCGGGCGTCACGGGCGCGACGAGGAGAAGTTCACCGCGGCGGTTCACACGCTCGTTGAGGATGCTCGACCCGTAGGCCTGAATGACGAAGTTCATCGGGACGAGGAAGGCGAAGGCGAGAACCAGCGAGGCGAAGGGGAACGGCGGGCTGATGCTCGCGGGCGACCCGCTGGTGTCGCCGCCGAGGAAGCCACCCGCGCCGCCGACATCCGGGGCACCTATCGGCCCGTCGTCTGCTGCGGCGGCACCACTGGCCGCTGAGGAGCCAGCTGTTCCGCCTGCTTGTCCATCGGTGTCGCCATCAGATGAGCCACTGCCGCCGTCGCCCGTTGCGGCCGCGCCATCTGCACTGCCATCACCGTCTCCGTCACCGACGCGACTTCCGGGTGGGACGAGTGCCCCGCGCTCTCGATATTGGAGGTTCACGACGACCGGGAACGCCGCAGTCTGATTCGACTCGCGGAGCATCTGGCGCTCGTTGTAGGTTTGCACCGCGTCGCGGAACGCTTCGTAGGCGGCCATCCCGGTCGGCGTGTCAGTGACCGAGACGTGCGTCTCGCTGACGATGAGTTCGACGTTCGGGTCGGAGACCGGCCGCGGGTCGAGAACCGTCGATTCCTCGACAGCGTCGTAGTACGGGCTGTCGGACGCGACGCCGACGCGATAGAGGTCTTTGTCGATTGCAACACCACCGCCAGCAGCCCCGAGTGCGACACCACCGGCGACGAGGACGGCGATGAATCCGAGGATAATCGTCCGGCGGTCGAGCGTCCCCGCGGAGCGCGTGACCTCCCAGCGAGCGATTCTGGCTATCGCACGAGTGTGCGCGACGAGACGGGGTTTCAGTCCGGTGTCGTCGGTCACGACTGGCCGCGACCCCCTTCTGCCGCGCTCGTCGTCGGTGCTTCGCGAGCGAGTTGCAGGAAGATGTCCTCCAGCGATGGCTCGTCGGTTCGAATGTCGGCGACGCTTCCACCGGCTGCTTCGGCCGCCTCGCGAATGGCCTCCACGTCGGACATCTCGTCGACGACGGCGACGTGCTGGTCGCCCTCGGGCTCGGTCGCTGGATGGTGTTCTGTCTCAGAGAGAGATACGGTGGTGTACACGCGATAGGTGGTCTCACCGTGTTCCGCGCGGATTTCGGGAATCGTCCCGCGGGCAATTATCTCCCCGCGGTTCATGATGACCACGCGGTCACAGACCGATTCGACGTGAAAGAGGTTGTGTGCGCTGAAGACGACGGTCTTGCCCTCGTCGCGGAGTTCGCGAACGAACTCCAAGACGACGTTCGTCGTCAGCGGGTCCAGCCCGCTCGCGGGTTCGTCGTAGATGAGCAAGTCGGGGTCGTTGACGAGCGACCGGGCGATAGCGACCTTTCGCTTCATCCCTTTCGACATGTCGCCGAGGCGGCGGTCGCGGTATTCGAGGTCGAGTCTGTCGAGGACGGCCTCGGTTCGTTTGGTTCCCTCTTCGCGCGGCACGTCGTACAAGTCGGCGAAAAATCGGAGGTACGACCGCGGCGTCATGTCTTCGTAGAGTGGCGACTCTTCGGGGAGGAAGCCGAGTCGGCGGCGCATCTCCGGCTCTTCGGGGTCGAATCCGAGGACCGAAGCGGTGCCGTCGGTGGGTTCGACGAGTCCGGCGAGCATCTTCAGCGTCGTCGTCTTGCCCGCGCCGTTGGGACCGACGATGCCGAACACCTCGCCAGACTCGACCGAGAAGTCGCTGCCCACGACGGCGGGGAAGTCGCCGTAGGCCTTCCGCAGGTTCTCGACCGTTATCATTGCCAGACCTTCACGCGGGACGGGATAAAAGGGTTCGCGCGGGATTTCAGAACTGATAGGCTTCGTCTTCGCAGGATAACAGGTCCGAGGCGCGTCGTCTCCGCGGGACAACAGTTCCGAGGCGCGTCGTCTCCGGAAGACAACAGTTTCGGTCCCCCACGGCGAATGGAGAGTCATGCCCGCCGACGATTTCCTGACACCCGCGTTCGTCCTCTTCGTCGGTGGTTTCGTGGCAGCGATGTTCTTCTTCGGGGCGCTACTGGCCAGCGTCGCGGGCGGTGGCTCAGACATCGTAAACGGGTTAGCGTTCGCGCTCGCCGGTCTCGGTGGGTTGTTTCTCGTCGCGGGTGTCGTCGGCGCTGGCGTGCTGAAACTGTTGCGCGACGACTGACGAGACGGTGGCGCGGCGACTGACCAGAGAACACACCTGCGTCCCGACTGACCAGAAGATACTCACCGAGTTGTTATCAGACAAGCGTATGGTCAGCATCGATAGACGAACGTTTCTTGGCGTCGCTGGCGCGTCGGTTTTGGGTGCGAGTTCGGGATGTCTCGGCCGTGCCGCGGTGGTCCCGTTGCGGGAAACCGACCTCGACGGGGTGGGAATGCTTCCGCTAAACGTCCAAGAAGACGCCCATATCGTAACGACCCACGTCGTCGGCCACCGCGGTCCCGACGACGTCTTCGCGGGGAAGCCAGTCGGCCTCGTCGTCGCCAACCAGACAGGGTCGGCTGCCGAGATGAGTATCTCCATCGAACGGCGGGACCTCCTTTCGTGGACCTCGCTGTACGACGGGCGACACAGTCTCGCAGCGAACGCCAGAATCGACTTCGTCCTTCGGGACCCCGCGACCTATCGGATTCGAGTCTCGACGCCCACACACGAGGGTGAAACGGAGATAGCTAACTCGGAGTTCGACTGCAACGAAAAAGCGTTCAGCCTCGTCGCGACCGACGAGGGTATCGACCACTCGTCGATTTCGACGACGATGGGCTGTGGACTCTAGCGGCCGTCGGCCGTACCTTCCTCAGTCGTATTCGTAGAAGCCCTTGCCCGTCTTCTTGCCGAGGTCGCCAGCGTCGACCTTGCGCTTGAGCAGGTACGCGGGCTTGTAGCGGTCGCCGAGTTCCTCGAAGAGCGTCTCGGAGGCGTCGAGACAGATGTCCAGTCCGATGTGGTCGGCGAGCGTGAGCGGCCCCATCGGGACGTTGGTGCCGAGGGTCATGCCGCGGTCGATGTCTTCCTTCGAGGCGACACCTTCGTCGTAGGCGCGGATACCCTCGTTAATCCACGGCATGAGGATGCGGTTCGTGACGAATCCGGGCTTGTCGTCGGACTCCCACGTCTCTTTGCCGAGTTCTTCGGAGAACTCGTGGGCGAACTCGACGACTGCGGGGTCGGTTTTCTCGCCGCGGACGACTTCGACGCCTTTCATGATGGGAACGGGGTTCATGAAGTGAAGACCGACGACCTGCTCGGGGCGCTCTGTCGCGGCCGCGATGGTCGTAATCGAGAGCGTGCTGGTGTTCGTCGCGAGAATCACGTCCGCGGGCATCAGGTCGTCGAGGTCCGAGAAGATGTCGCGCTTGACGTCCATGTTCTCGACGGCGGCCTCGACGACGAGGTCGCAGTCGGCCAGCGCGTCGAGGTCCGTCGTGCCCGTGATGCGGTCCTTCGTCGCTTCGGCCTCGTCCTCGCTCAGTTTCTCTTTCGAGACGAAGCGCGAGAGACTGTCGTCGATTGCAGAAAGCCCGCGGTCGACGAACTCCGCCTGGATGTCCCGCATAACCACGTCGTAGCCGGACATCGCCGCGACCTGTGCGATTCCGTTGCCCATGGTTCCAGCGCCGATGACTCCAACCGTGTCGATATCGTTCATGCCGCGCATGCGCTGGACTCCGCGAGGACGCAAGGTAAAACTTGCCGAGTCATCCAGAACTGTGACAATTGATTACTCAGTTCACTCGATTGTGACAACTGTGTGACTTTCACGGAAACGCTCAAGTTCGGGGCCGGAATGGTCACACGCAACGGTGACTGGCGCGAACAACATGGGCAGGGACGACGGGGATGCCGCACCGGACGGTGGTTCGTCCGGGAACGAGAGCGGCCGCGGGGCGCAAACCGGGAGTGTGAATTCGGCGTCCGGCGCGGCCGACACACACCATTCTGAGAGCGACGGCCGACCAGATTCCGGGAGCGACGACGCACGCGAACCGAGTACCGACGAGGCAATCGAGAAGCTTCTCAGGCCGCGCGGCGCGGCCGATGGCGACGACACGCCGGAGGAGTTAGCGGACCTGAAATTCATCGGTCCCGCGACGGCAGCAGAACTCGGCGACTCCGAAATCGGCGTCGAATCTATCCTCGACGGGGCAGTCTGCTACCGCGACCTCGTCGATGCGGGGGTCAATCCGGGCGTCGCGGCCAAGATTCGTCGCTGGCACTCGCTTTCGTGGTCGTTCAGTTCCGGTGACGACCTCGACCGCCGCTCCGCGCAAGTTCGTGGACTCGGCGACGAAGAACGGGAGTGGGTCGCGGCGAGTTCCGGCGACTGGGGCACCGACGACGACGCCGAAACTGCTGACGGCGATTGGACCCCGACCGGCGAGTCGCAGGCGACGACCGGCCCGACGCGAGAGGGCGATTGGACGCCCTCCGGGTCGGCCGCACAGTCCGAGAATGCGACCAAAAGCGGTGATTGGACGCCGACGAACCGAGAGGAGTCATCCGACGCGACACGTTCCACTCAGGGATGCGACCCCAATCAGCGAAGTGGCACCAGTCACGGGGGAGACTGGACACCGAGCGGGACGTCCAACGCCGGGAGTAGCGCGTCCGCAGATGGGTCCGGTGACGCGCTCGCCGCCGAAGCAGCGTGGCGTGAGCGTTCGAAACCGACGCCACTCACCACGCTCGACGGTATCGACGAAGCCGACGCCGAGATGCTCGCCGAGGCGGGCGTTCGCTCCGTGCGCCGACTCGCCACTGCCGACCCCGAACACGTCGCAGACGCCCTGCAAATCGACCCTGCGGTCGTCAGCGCGTGGAAGGGACAGGCCCGCGAGTCGATGGAGTAGTCTATACTGTCCGAAAATTTACTATCTGAGTAGTAATTTATATTCACAGTATTTTGAATCGCAATATTTGACTAGAGCGCTTCTACCGGTTGGATTCCACACTTTCTGAGTTCCCGCTCCAGCCAATGACTTTATATACAAAGTTACCCGATGCTGACGTAGATGATGCTCGGTGTCGACACGTCCGTTAGCCCCGCCGAGGCGGGTCCCACGTCTTCGACAGCCCCCGGTTCTGATTCCTCGCTGGTCCGAACTCCCCGGTGTTGTATCTGCGGTGCGTCGGAGGTGCGGTGCTGATGGCGACCCACGACGTGAACACGGCAGATTCCACGGAGGATGTCCGAACTATCGACCAAGTGGTCGACGTTATCGCGACCACCGCGCCCGAGATTCGCACGGGACTTCCCGGCCGCCGCGTTGCGTCGGAAGAAGAGAACCCGAGCGGCGAGACACAGATGGCCGCCGACGTGTTCGCCGACGACCTGCTCTGTGAGCGAATCGGCGCACTCGACGGTGTCAGCGAGTACGCGAGCGAGGAACGCCCCGAGTCTATCGACGTCGGCAGTGGCAACCTCTCGGTCGCTGTCGACCCCCTCGACGGGTCGTCGAACCTCAAGCCGAACAACACGATGGGGACCATCTTCGCCGTCTACGACGCGCCGCTTCCGGCCCACGGCCGCGACCTCGTCGCCGCCGGCTACGTCCTCTACGGCCCCGTGATGACGATGATTGTCGCCCGCAAGGGCTCGGTCGACGAGTTCGTCATCTACGACGATTCGAGCTACGAACTCGTCCGTGAGGACGTCACGCTCCCCGACGAGGGGACCGTCTACGGATTCGGTGGTCGCGTCCCCGACTGGACCGAGGACTTCGAGAACTTCGCGCGCGAGGTCGAACAGGACGCGTCGCGCAAACTCCGCTACGGCGGCTCGATGATTGGCGACGTGAACCAGATTCTCTC
Organism: Haloferax larsenii JCM 13917; assembly: GCF_000336955.1. Lineage (GTDB taxonomy): Archaea > Halobacteriota > Halobacteria > Halobacteriales > Haloferacaceae > Haloferax > Haloferax larsenii. The sequence continues at coordinate 218,105 of NZ_AOLI01000009.1, forward strand.
CTACGGCGGCATCTTCAGCTACCCCGGTCTCCAGTCGGCACCGGAGGGGAAACTCCGCGTACAGTTCGAAGGCTACCCCATCGGCTACATCCTCGAAACCGCCGGTGGCGCGTCCTCCGACGGAACACAGTCGCTTCTCGACGTCGACAAAGACGAACTCCACGCACGGACCCCGGTCCACATCGGCAACGAGAGTCTTATCGACGACCTCGAAGCGGCGCTCGACTGACTCGGTCTGGACTACCGACCGAGTTCGTTTGCCACGGCCTGAGTGAGTCTCGTAGCCGTCGGCTTCGCCGCCTCTGCGAGCGTTCGAGCAGCGACGTAGCGGGCGTACGCCTCTGTCGCAAGCTTGGTGGACCGGGCTCCGGTACTCCGCGCTTCGCTGACTACGTTCTCTAGGTCACGGTCACCGTTGATGGCTTTGAGCTGTGCCTGTCGAACACAGGTTTGCTCGACGGGGCCACCGACGTTTGAACGCGCCTGCTGGAGTGCGTCGAGAGCTGCACGCCGAGACGAGACCAGTGCCTCGCTCGACTTTGGAACCGATAGCGTGTCAGTATCGAGTCGTTCCCGGGCTGTGAGTCGTTGTCGCCGCCATCGGAGGTTCGAGAGTGCCGTCGCCGGACGGTCCGCGCCGAGCGCGTCTCGAACGTCGCGCGGTGGCCTGACGGACAGTTCGTCGAGCACCTCGCGGACGACCCATGGCCGGTCGTCCGAGACCGGAGTTACCGATTCGATGTCTGCCTCGGTCGTTTCGAGGAGGTTCCGCGCCGCGACTGTCATCGGGTCTCGAAGCGATGGCGTTCCCTCGAAGACCTGTGTTCGTTGCCCGCCGATGACGGCGTTCGCGTCCGCGAGTGCCGCACGGGCGTGTGCGATTTCGGCCGCAGCAGCGGCGAACAGTCGAGCGCGTTTCTCGTCGTCGTCGGTGCTGTCGACGCCGTCCAGTGCCTGGTCGACCGATTCGAGTGAGGACGCGGCTTCAGAGAGAAGTTGTTCAGTCACGCTGGCGACGTAGATACCGACCGAAACCGTCGTCGCCCGATACTCGACCCCAGTCCACGAACGGGCGAGTACACGGACGAGGTTGGTGTGCTGCTCTCGGAGACCGTCAGTCTCGGCCGGGCCCACGGCAGTATCGAGCCATCCGTGCCCTCTTCCGAGCGTCGTTCGTGCTTCTCGGACCCTCCGCATCGCACTGGTGGACTGTTGGGTGGTGCTCTCAGTAATGGCCGCTCGACCCCACTTCAAGTGCTTCGACGCTTGCTCGACGGAGGGATTGTCCGGTGAGACGTGGTTGGGGAGCGAGGACAGACGCTCGGCGAGTACCGACGCGCTTCGTTCCGCGGTCTCACGCGCGCTCCAGAGGTAGCCGTCGGCGAGCGGAAGGTCACCCGGTGGAACTCGCATAATTTGGTCTTGGAGTTCCCTTTCGAGCGCCGCCGCGTCGTAGTTCCAGCGGCCGAGACACCCCGCGAGTCCGGAGAAGACGATGGCACCGGCAGCACCGAGGAACGCGCGTCGGGAGGGAGTCGAGAGAGGAGACACGGCGAATACGTTTCGTCAGATAACACATCCCTGTTTCGGAGAGGTGGCAAATCGTGCATGGAAAACCATTTTGATTCCGGTGTGTCATCCGAACGTATGAAGGTTAGAATCGGTGACGGCGCGACCGGCGAAGAGGCAGAAGCCATCGCGGGCGCGCTGGCGCGACACCTCGGAACGGACGTCGACGTGTACGTCGGCGACGAGGACGACGCCGCAGCGAACGCCGAACCGCCAGCAGAGGCCTTCCCGCTCGACGACGACCTCTCTCCGACAGAGCGTGAAGAACAACTCAAAGAGGAGATTGCCGACATCCTCGGTGGGGGTCCACAGAAGTACAAAGACCGCCTCCCCGAGCAGGGCAAACTGTTCGTCCGTGACCGTCTCGACCTCTGGTTCCCCGAGGGCCTGAAGTTCGAAGACGGCAAGTTCGCTAACTTCGACTCGTGGCACGAAGACTCGCCGGAAGTCGAGGAATCAGACCCGAACAATCGGCTTCCGGGTGACGGGCTGCTCACCGGCGCGGCCGAGTTCGAAGACCGCGACCTCCACTTCATGGCCAACGACTTCACCGTCAAGGCCGGGTCGATGGCGCGCCGCGGCGTCGAGAAGTTCCTCCGCATGCAACAGCGCGCGCTCAAGACCGGCAAGCCGGTACTCTACCTGATGGACTCTTCCGGCGGGCGCATCGACCAGCAGACCGGCTTCTTCGCCAACCGCGAGGGCATCGGGAAGTACTACTACAACCACTCGATGCTCTCGGGGTACGTCCCGCAAATCTGCGTCCTCTACGGGCCGTGTATCGCCGGTGCGGCGTACACGCCCGTCTTCGCGGACTTCACCATCATGGTCGAGGGGATGTCGGCGATGGCCATCGCCTCCCCGCGGATGGTGAAGATGGTCACTGGCGAGGAAATCGACATGCAGGACCTCGGCGGTGCGCACATGCACGCCCAAGAGTCGGGAAGCGCCGACCTCGTCGCCCGCGACGAGGAACACGCCCGCGAACTCGTGGCGCAGCTCATCACCTACCTGCCCGACAAGGCAGGCGAGAAACCGCCGCGCTCGGAGCCGAAACCACCGCGGTTCTCCCCCGAAGGCATCGACGAACTCATCCCCGAGTCACCGAACCGCGCCTACGACGTTCACGACCTCATCGCGCGCATCGCCGACGCCGAGTCCGTCTTCGAACTGAAACCCGACTACGGCAAGGAAATCGTCACGGCGTTCGCCCGCATCGACGGCCGACCGGTCGGCATCGTCGCCAACCAACCCACGGAGCGTTCGGGCGCAATCTTCCCCGACGCCGCCGAGAAGGCCGCAGAGTTCATCTGGACGTGCGACGCCTACGAGATTCCGCTTCTGTACCTCTGTGACACGCCGGGCTTCATGGCCGGGTCGCAGGTCGAGAAAGACGCCATTCTGGAGAAAGGCAAGAAGTTCATCTACGCCACGTCGTCGGCGACGGTGCCGAAGCAGACGGTCATCGTACGCAAGGCCTACGGCGCGGGTATCTACGCGATGGGCGGCCCCGCCTACGACCCAGACAGCGTCATCGGCCTCCCGTCGGGCGAAATCGGTATCATGGGCCCCGAGGCAGCAATCAACGCCGTCTACGCGAACAAACTCAACGCCATCGACGACCCCGAAGAGCGGAAAGCGATGGAAGACGAACTCCGCGAGGAGTACCGCGAGGACATCAACGTCCACCGGATGGCGAGCGAAGTCGTCATCGACGAAATCGTCCCGCCGTCGACGCTCCGCGAGGAACTCGTCAATCGCTTCGAGTTCTACGCCGACGTGGACAAGTCGCTGCCGGACAAGAAACACGGCACCATCCTCTAAGACGGCGTCTGAGCGGCGTTAATACTCTGTTTTTCCGGCCGGTAATGTCGCGATAAGTGACGTATGGAGTGGCTACTGAGGATACCTGCGCGCCAACCACGGGTGTCACCGTCTCTGGTGCGTGTTATGAGCCTCGAAACACCGCGGCCTGAGTCCGCCCCGACGCTCTTCTCCCGCGTCGTCAGCGACGATTCCCACCTCTGGTTGGTCACGCTCTTGGCGCTCGTCCTCGACGTGGCGACCACGATGTTCGGGCTGAGTCTCGGCCTCTCTGAGCTGAATCCGGTCGTCCTCGCCCTGATGCCGCAGTTCGGCGCGCTCGGGACGTTGCTCTTGTTGAAATCGGTCGTGCTTCTCATCTCAGGGACGATGTGGGTGTTTCTCCCCGTTCGCTACCGCGGTGCGATTCCAATCGGTGTCGCGGTCCCGTGGGGCGTCGCGGGCCTGATGAACGCCCAACTCATCCTCTTGACGTCAGTGGGGTAGCAGGGCAGCGCGAACGAGAAGCGCGTAGCCGGGTGCTAATTGGCGGTGGTGTCCCGAAGCGACTCGACGAGCACCGCCCACGCGAGTCCCGCCAATCCGATGTCGCGGGCGAGCACGTCGCCGAACAGCCCGCCCTCGACGACGAATGCGACCGCGAGATACAGACACGTCGCCGTGAGCGAGACGGCCGCGACGGCGCTCGCAACGCTGGTGTATCGGTCCGCGACGATGGCCGCGCCGAAGCCGACTTCGAGGACGCCGTTGACGAGCATGAACACGACCGGCGAGACGACGAGAAACGGCGCGAGCCAGTCTGTGACGTAGGCCGACCACGCCAGCGGGTCGAGGAGTTTGTGCACACCAGCGGCGAACACCATCGCGCCGAGACCGACCCGCGCGAGAGCCATCGGTGCGGGGGCACGAGCGGCGCGCTCGGCGAGGTGCGACGCGAAGCCGTCGAAGTCCATAGCCCGACGTAGCGACGCAGCGCACAAAGCGGTACGGAACGAGAAGGTCGAAGCGGAGAAGAGCCTGTTTCGGATACGACGCCCTACGCTTCGTCGACGTTCGCTTTCTTCAGCGACAGCGCGGTGCGCTCGAACTCACACACGAGGTCGTCGTCCTGATTGAACACCTCGACTTTCATCGTCACGATACCGCGCTCTCCATCGGACGTTTCGCGCTTGTCGAGGACGGTGGTTTGCGCGCGGAGCGTGTCGCCGTGGAACACCGGGTTCGGATGCGACACGTTGTCGTAGCTGAGGTTCGCGACGATGGTCCCGTCGGTCGTATCGGGAATCGAGACGCCGACTGCGAGGCTCATCGTGAACAGGCCGTTGACCAGACGCTCGCCGAACTGCGTGTCCGCGGCGAACTCCTCGTCGAGGTGCAGCGGCTGCTGGTTCATCGTCATGTCGCAGAAACGCTGGTTGTCTGACTCCGAGACCGTCCGCCGCTTTTCGTGTTCGATGGTCTGTCCGACCTCGAACTCCTCGTAGTACAGGCCAGTCATACGCCAGTTTGTGTAAGACCGTGATAAAACCGTGACGGTTCGGTGGCCGTTTCACGGTATGACAACTCTTGCCCCAAGCGAAATCAGATAACAACCGTTATAATTATTCAACGAAGAGCAACGCGAACACGCTCATTAGCTGCCCACACGGGCGGCTGGTGAACGTCATGGACAGTATCTGACCGGCTGCACGGCCGGTACCAGGCTGGTACGAACGCACTATGGCATCCGCAGCACCAACATCCGAGCCGGACGACGAACCGACGGAAGAGACAGCCCTCGAAACAGCCCGACGTCAACTCGACCGCGCGGCAGCGCACCTCGACGTCGACCCGGGCATCATCGAGCGGCTTCACCACCCGAACCAGGTCCACCGCGTCTCGGTCCCTCTCGAGCGTGACGATGGCTCGACCGCAGTCTACACCGGCTACCGCGCCCAGCACGACAGCGTGCGCGGCCCGTACAAAGGCGGCCTCCGTTTCCACCCCGACGTCACCGAAGACGAGTGTATCGGCCTCTCGATGTGGATGACGTGGAAGTGCGCCCTGATGGACATCCCATTCGGCGGCGGGAAGGGCGGCATCGTCGTCAACCCCAAAGACCTCTCTGTCGACGAGAAGGAGCGTCTGACGCGCCGCTTCGCCGAGGAACTGCGTCCCTTCATCGGCCCCACGAAAGACATCCCTGCACCCGACATGGGCACGGACTCGCAGGCGATGGCGTGGTTCATGGACGCGTACTCGATGCAGGAAGGCGAGACGCAGGCGGGCGTCGTCACGGGCAAGCCCCCTGTCGTCGGCGGGAGCAAGGGCCGTGACACGGCCCCCGGTCGCTCTGTCGCCATCATCGCTCGCGAAGCTATCGAGCACCTCGGCTGGGACCTCGAAGACACCACCGTCGCCGTGCAGGGCTTCGGCTCTGTCGGCGCACCCGCCGCGCGCCTCCTCGACGACTACGGCGCGACGGTCGTCGCCGTCTCCGACGTGAACGGCGCAATCTACGACCCCGACGGACTCGACACCCACGACGTCCCGACCCACGAGGAAGAGCCTGAAGCCGTCATGAAGTACGACGCGCCGCAGAAACTCTCCAACGAGGAACTCCTCGAACTCGACGTCGACGTCCTCATCCCGGCAGCAATCGGTAACGTGCTGACCGAGGAGAACGCCGACGACGTGAAGGCGGACCTCATCGTCGAAGGTGCGAACGGACCGACGACCTCGGCCGCCGACGCGACCTTCGAAGAGCGCGGCATCCACGTCGTTCCCGACATCCTCGCCAACGCGGGCGGCGTCACCGTCTCGTACTTCGAGTGGCTGCAGGACCTCAACCACCGCTCGTGGTCGCTCGAACGCGTCCACGACGAACTGGAGTCCGAGATGCTCGATGCGTGGGCCGCCGTCTGCGAAGAAGTCGAATCCCGCGACGTGACGTGGCGCGACGCCGCGTACATCGTCGCACTCGAACGCGTCGCGGCCGCCCACGAGCACCGCGGGCTCTGGCCCTAGACGCGTCGAACACAGGCCGAACCAGCCTCGGCCAGATACGAGTGCAACCGACGGCTGTCTCCGCCGTCGCCACTCGTCCGCGACGACGAACAATTCAATCCCCGTACAACTTTCACCCTTCCATCCCTCTCTCCGCACGACATGCCACGACGGAGCGTCCTGTTCTCACCCGGCGATAGACCCGAACTGATGCGCAAAGCCCCGGGCTCCGGTGCCGACGTACTCGTCTTCGACCTCGAAGACGCCGTCGCACCCGGGCGAAAAACCGAAGCCAGAGCCGCCGTCGGCGACCTCCTCGCCGACGACGAGTTCGACCCGGACGCGGAGGTTACGGTCCGTGTGAATCCGGGCGAGACGGGCCTCGAAGATATCGCGGCCGTGTGCGAGACACATCCGCCGGACGCGCTCGTCGTCCCGAAGGCAACCGACGGGACAGACGTGACGAACGTCGCTGCCGCGGCACGGGAGGTCGGTGCCGACTGTCCAGTGATTCCGATTGTCGAGAGCGCCGCTGGTGTCCTCGCGGCCCCGGAGATTGCCGCCGCGCCCGACACCACCGCCGTCATCTTCGGTGCGGAGGACTTCGCCGCCGACGTGGGCGCGACGCGGACCGACGAAGGGACCGAAGTGCTCTACGCCAGAGAGCGCGTCGTCGTCGCGACCGCCGCAGCGGGCGTCGATGCTATCGACACGCTCCACGTCGATTACCACGACGAAGAAGGCCTACGCGAAGACGCGCGCTTCGGTCGGGAACTCGGGTACGACGGGAAGTTAGCGATTCACCCCGCACAGGTCGGCCCAATCAACGAGGCGTTCTCACCTGACCCCGAAGACGTGGCGTGGGCGAAAAAGGTGCTGCGAGCGCGTGACGAGGCGAACGCGGACGACCGCGGCGTCTTCGGCGTGGACGGCGAGATGATAGATGCGCCGCTGATTAAACAGGCGGAGAATATTCTCGACCGGGCCGGCGAATCGTACTAGAAATCAAACAGTTTCTCGGTCCGCGTGTCGGCACGCACTAATCGGCCGACAGGTCCGTGTGCTGAATACTCCTATTACCACTAGGTACGCATATTATCATTATAATATGGTAAAATTTCCGCTACTCTTAAACCACCGGCCGGTGCGTATCATAACATGGCACAAGAGGCGAATCCGTTCGAGAGTTTGCAGGAACAAGTCGACGACGCAGCCGCCTACCTCGACGTGAGCGAGGATGTCATCGAGCGCCTGAAGAACCCCGAGCGAGTGCTCGAGACGAACCTCTCCGTCGAGATGGACGACGGCGACATCGAACTCTTCCGCGCCTATCGCTCGCAGTTCAACGGCGACCGAGGCCCGTACAAAGGAGGTATTCGCTACCACCCGGGCGTCACACGAGACGAAGTAAAGGCCCTCTCCGGGTGGATGGTGTACAAGTGCGCCGTCGTCGATATCCCGTACGGCGGTGGCAAAGGCGGTATCGTCATCGACCCCGCAGACTACAGCGAGTCTGAACTCGAACGCGTCTCTCGCTCGTTCGCGAAGGAACTTCGCCCCTTTATCGGCGAGAGTCGCGACATCCCCGCGCCGGACGTGAACACCGGCCAGCGCGAGATGAACTGGATTAAGGACACCTACGAGACCCTCGAAAACACCACGGCACCGGGCGTCATCACGGGCAAGGCGCTCGAAAACGGTGGCAGTGAGGGTCGCGTCGAAGCGACCGGTCGTTCGACGATGCTCACCGCGCGAGAGGCGTTCGAATACCTCGACCGCGACATCGAGGGCGCGACCGTCGCCGTCCAAGGCTACGGAAACGCCGGTTCTGTCGCCGCGAAGCTTATCGAGGACCTCGGTGCGAACATCGTCGCCGTCTCCGACTCTTCCGGCGGTATCTACGACCCCGACGGCCTCGACGCCCGCGCCGTCAAGGACTTCAAGACCGAGACCGGCTCCGTCTCCGACTATCAGGACACCGAGGCTATCACGAACGACGAACTGCTGACGCTCGACGTCGACCTGCTCGTCCCCGCCGCACTCGAAAACGCCATCGACGGCGACCTCGCGAAAGAGGTTGAAGCCGACATCATCGCCGAGGCCGCGAACGGCCCACTGACGCCCCGCGCCGACGACGTGCTCACCGAGCGCGATGTCCACGTCTTCCCCGACATTCTCGCCAACGCGGGCGGCGTCACCGTCTCGTACTTCGAGTGGGTCCAGAACCGCCAGCGGTTCTACTGGACCGAAGACCGCGTCAACGACGAACTCGAACGCATCATCGTCGATGCCTTCGACAACCTCGTCGACGCCTACGAGAAACACGACCTGCCGAACTTCCGCACCGCCGCCTACGTCGTCGCCATCCAGCGCGTCGTCGACTCCTACGAGTCGAGCGGCAACTGGCCCTAACTGACGGGCTCGTTACCCCCGGTGGCGTCATCGGCATCGCACCGGCATGGAACAGGAATTTCCCGACGCTCACGCGTTATTGCATGGAAATGTATAGCACCCACTCCGGCCGATGCCGAGGGATTCAAGTCGGTGTAGGTCGGTCAAATCATCAATGCGTCAGGACCACCTCATCTCCGCGGTAGACCTCTCGCGGGAGGACATCGAGGCGGTGCTCGACCGCGCGGCCGAAATCGACGCGAATCCAGCGGCGTTCCGACAGCGGCACGCCGGAACGGTTCTCGGACTCTGTTTCTTCGAGCCGAGTACGCGAACCCGGATGAGCTTCGATACCGCGATGAAACGCCTCGGCGGCCAGACGGTCGACATGGGACCGGTCGAGTCGTCGTCGGTCAAGAAAGGCGAGACGCTCGCCGACACCGTCCGCGTCGTCGAAGGCTACGCGGACGCCCTCGTCCTTCGCCACCCGAGTGAGGGTGCAGCGACGATGGCCGCCGAGTTCATCGACGTGCCGCTCGTCAACGCGGGCGACGGCGCGGGTCAGCACCCGAGTCAAACACTCCTCGACCTCTACACCATCCGCGAAAACGCCGGACTGGACGACCTCACCATCGGTATCATGGGCGACCTGAAGTACGGCCGGACGGTGCACTCGCTGGCCGAAGCGCTGACGAACTTCGACGTGAATCAGCACTTCATCAGCCCCGAGAGCCTGCAACTGCCCCGAAACGTTCGCTACGACCTGCACGCCTCGGGCGCGAGCGTCAAGGAACACACCGAACTCGACGAGGTCCTTCCGGAACTCGACGTGCTCTACGTGACGCGCATCCAGCGCGAGCGCTTCCCCGACGAAAACGAGTACCTGAAAGTCGCGGGCGAGTACAAAATCGACGACGAGACGCTCGCCGCCGCGTCCGACGACCTCGTCATCATGCACCCGCTGCCACGCGTGGACGAGATTGCACCCGAAATCGACGACAGCGACCACGCGAAGTACTTCGAACAGGCACACAACGGCATCCCCGTCCGGATGGCACTTCTGGACATCCTCCTCTCCAACGATGACTGACGACCACCAACTCCGCGTCTCCAAGATTCAAAACGGAACCGTCATCGACCACGTCGAGGCTGGCCAGGCACTCAACGTCCTCGCCATCCTCGGAATCGACGGCACCAGCGGTGAGACCGTCTCTGTCGGGATGAACGTCCCCTCGGACCGCCTCGGCCGCAAGGACATCGTCAAGGTCGAAGGGCGCGAACTGAGTCAGTCAGAAGTGGACGTGCTCTCGCTTATCGCCCCGGCGGCGAGCATCAACATCGTCCGCGACTACGAAGTGGTCGAAAAGAGCCGCGTCGTCCGCCCCGAAACCGTCTCGGGCGTCGTCTCCTGTCCGAACCGCAACTGCATCAGCAACGCCGACGAGCCGATTACCTCCGGGTTCGCCGTCCTCTCTGACGGCGTCCGCTGTGACTACTGCGGGAGTATCGTCCGCGAGAAAGAAATCGCCGCGAACCTCGACGTCAGCTAACGCACGTCGTCACTCGTTTTCGCCGGTCGAGTCCGTGTCGTCTGCCGCCGATTGGCAGAACGTCACGCCAGTGAACTCGAAGCGCGCACCCTTGGCGTCCCCGCTTGCGTTTTCTACCGACCAACCGTGTGCGTCCGCCAGCGACCGGACGATGTCGAGGCCAAATCCCGTCCCGTCGGGGTTGGTGGTGACACCTGGTTCGAAGACGTTCCCGTCGACGTTCGGATTGATTCCGTCCCCGTCGTCTCCGACGGCGAACCCCGCGTTCGAGTCGAGCAGTCCGACCGTCACCGTCGGCGATGGACCGGCGTGTTCTATCGAGTTGCGAAAGAGGTTCTCGAACAGTCGTTGCAGGCGTTCGCGGTCCGCCTCGATGGTCGCGTCCGCCTCGACGACGAGCGTCGACCCGTTCGTGTCGACTGTCGACCACGCGTCTCGTGCGACCGATTCGAGTGAGACGGTGTCGATGTCGAGGACAGCGGTCCCCTGTCGGGCGACGTGCAACACGTCATCGACGATGTCTCGAATCCGTTCGAGCGAGTCGGCCACGCGACCGAGATACTCCGAGTCGTTGGCCTCCCGTTCGAGTTCGAGAAAGCCCATCGAGATGGAAAGCGGGTTCCGGAGGTCGTGCGAGAGGACGCGGGCGAACTCGTCGAGGCGTTCGTTCTGTCGCGCGAGTTGCTCTTCGTGGTGTCTGTGGAGCGTCACGTCGCGCGCGACACCACAGACGCCGACGATAGACCCGTCTTGGGCGACCAATCGACGGTTCGACAGTTGGAACAGTATCGGCCCTTCTGTCGTCTTCGCCCGCGCTTCGACGACTTTGTCGTTTCCTTCGAGTACGTCGTTGAACGCCCGGCGGATGGCGGGGCGGTCCCGTTCGTCGAAAAACGAGTCGGCGTTCTTCCCGTAGAGTTCCTCGTCCGAGAGTCCGAACAGTTCGTTGAGTCGTGCGTTCCACCGGACGAGCGAGCCGGTCGAGTCGTAGACGTAGAAGACGTCGTCGAGGGCGTCGAGCGCATCTTCGAGGAGCCAGTCGTCGTCGGGATATCCACTTCCGTCTTCGGTGGCGGCCTCTGCGAGCCGTTCGGCACGGTGTCGAGTCGCCAAACGCTCGACCCGGGGGACAAGTTCGATGTTCGGGTCGAACGAACCCTGTTGCAGATAGCCCTCGATTCCCAGTTCGACGAGTTCGGTTGTGCGGTCGGGGACGGTGCGGTCGGGGATGGTGTTGTCTGCGAGATAGACGATTGGAAGGCCGCTGTCCGTGGCGCGAATTTCCCTGACGAGTTCGACGCCGACTCCGTCCTCCGGCCATTCCGCGACGACGACACAGTCGAACGGGCCGTCCCCCCGGAGTCGAGAGAGTGCAGCGCCGATACCATCAGTAACCGTCAGTGAGACCGTCTCACCGTTGCAATCGTCGCCCGCGGTTTCGAACGCGGTGACGAGCGGCTCGGCTACCTGTGACTCACCGACGAGGAGGATATGAGGTGTCTCAGAGGGCATGGTATGTACCGAACCGAGTCGGAATTAGCTGAGAAGACGGACTGAAAGCTCATAACTGTACTGTAGAAACAATATTCATATTGTAAATACTGTCTCGATAGACTCTCGGTGCGAGGTCTCGTGTCGCCTCCGCGCGTCGTGTCGAAATCACTTAGTGTCGCCACAGTCTACGGTAAGGCATGTCCAAGAAGGCCAAACTCGTCTTGGTGCTCGCAGTAGTCGCCGTCCTCTACACCGTCTTCTCCGGCGATGGTGAAGCGGTCGAAGTCGAAATCGAAGAGTAGTCGAACCCTCCGTCGCTCGGCAGTAGCCGAGCCTCCGTTTTTTGTCCCGTGAGTCAGCCGTCTCGATAGCGCTTTTTCAGCGTCGATTCGGCGCTTCGGAGAGCGAACGACTTACCCACGACCCAACCGAAAGCGGACTCATGTACGCGGTCGTCACACGCAACGAAGAAGAGGTCGACTGGCCAGAGTTCGACCGCGGATTCTACGAAGTCAAGGACGTGACCGGCCGCGCGGCCGAACCGCTGTCGAACGCGGTCAACATGATATCGTGCTTCGGCGACAACGCCGCCGCGAACGAGAACCCAGACCTCGTCCCCGTCGACGACGAGGGGAATCTCGCCACCCGCGACCGGACCTACTTCGACTGGGCCTACATCTGCCCCACGAACGAGAAGTACCGCGCCGGACTCCTCGAAATCGTCGAGGACGCCGCCGACGCGAACGGTGACGTTCGACTCGACGACGTCGGGTTCCCTCGCGAGGAGTACTGCCACTGCGAGCGCTGCACCCAGCAGTTCCGCGAGTGGACTGCGGAGAACGACCGCGACGGCGACGAAGACGACTGGTTCGACTGGCGTGCCGAGGTCATCACCGACTTCGTCGCCGAGGCGGCCGACCGAATCCCCGGGCGACTGTATCTGACGCTCTACCCCGACCCGTATCCGGGACACCTCTATCGTCGCGCCGGACTCGACATCGACGCTCTCTCGACGTACGTCGACGAGTTCGTCGTCCCGCTGTACGACACCAACTACGGCACAACCTACTGGCTGGAGACCATCGCGAAGGGCTTCCAGACGCTCCTCGCCGACACCGGCGCGGACCTCTCTGTGGAACTCTACGCCGTCAACGTGGACGTAGACGACCTCATTCACGCGCTCGAAGTCGCCGACGAATACGCGAAAGACGTGCTCTTCGGCTACGACGCGAGCAACGCGGCGGCGGCCCTCAGGCGGATGACCGCCGACGAGAAAGGCGGCAAGACCTTCCGTCCCGAGGATTCGACGCGCTAACCGGAATCGGTGCTGCGCCTCGGCTAGTCGTCAGAGCGCACCCGAGAGGAACCCGATGACGACGATTCCGAGGACGAAAATCAGCGTGGCGACTGCGAACAAGACGAACATGAGGCGTCGTTGGCCACTCGTCGGTTGTGCCATGGCGTTCGTTCAGGACCGACAGCACTTAGCATAGTCGGCGACCGCGACAGGTTCGGCCGCGAATCTGCGTTCGGCCCCGACTCTCTTTCCGACTCGAAAATGAGTACTTCGGGGGTTAGTGGTGCGGTCAGGGGACTCGAACAACGCTGCAAACGCACCTCAGTCGAGGTCTTCGAGCGGGGCGACGTTGTCGAAGTTCGGGTCGGGTCCGTTTCCGGGGGCCGCCCAGTCGACGGCGTTCGCGAGGACGGTCCGAACCTCCGGTTGCTCGTAGATGGGGAACGTCTCGTGGCCCGGTCGGAAGTAGAAGATGCGCCCTTTACCGCGGGTGTAACAGCACCCGCTTCTGAACACTTCGCCGCCTTCGAACCACGAGAGGAAGACGAGTTCGTCGGGAGCGGGAATGTCGAATCGCTCGCCGTACATCTCGGCGCGCGGCACCTCGAACGACTCGGGGAGCCCGTCGGCGATGGGGTGGCCCGGCTCGACCGTCCAGATTCGTTCGCGCTCGCCGGAATCGCGCCACTTCAGCGAACACGAGGTGCCCATGAGTCGCTGGAAGGGCTTGGAGTAGTGGCCCGAGTGGAGGACGAGAAGCCCCATCCCGTCGCGGACGCGCTGGACCACTCTGTCGACGATTTCGTCGTCCACCTCGCCGTGGGCTTTGTGGCCCCACCACGCCAGCACGTCTGTGTCGTCGAGGACCGATTCGGAGAGGCCGTGTTCGGGTTCGTCGAGCGTTGCGGTGTTCACGTCGTAGCCCGCGTCGCGGAGGCCCTCGGCGATAGTCGCGTGGATGCCGTCAGGATAGACGGCGGCGACGTCCTGGTTTTCCTTCTCGTGGCGGTATTCGTTCCAGACGGTGACCGTGACCATACGCCCGCCGTCACCGGGCGAGGACAAGTAGCCACCGCTGTGTGACCCGAACGCTTAGCGCCCGTCGAACTCCGGTTCTCTGCGCTCCATGAACGATTCGACCCCTTCGGTGTGGTCTTCGGTCTCGAAGATGACCGCCTGCGCCGTCGCCTCGTGTTCGATGGCCGCTTCGATGGAGTCGTCCTGTCTGCGAAGGAGGCGCTTCGACGCGGTGAGCGCCTTCGTCGGCCCGCCCGCGATGCGCGCGGTCAACTCGTCGAGTTCGGCTTCGAACTCGTCCGCGCCCGCGACGCGGTTGACGACGCCCAGTTCGAGCGCCCGCTCGGGACCGAGCAGTTCGCCCGTGTAGACGAGTTCCATGGCGACGTTCTGGCCGACGAGTCGCGGGAGGAGATACGAGAGCCCAGAGTCCACCGCGAGACCGACACGGCGGAATCCGAATCCGATGTGAGCCTCTTCGTGGAGGAGTTGGATGTCGCAGGCGATGGCCAGCGCACCGCCAGCGCCGACTGCTGCGCCGTCGATTGCGGCGACCGTCGGGAGGTCACACTCGTAGACGCGGCGAACACAGTCGGCCGTATCGTGGATGACGTGGTCGACCGCATCGGGAAGCGAGAGGGCACCGGACTGCAACTGCATCATCGCGTTGACGTCACCGCCTGCACAGAACGCGCCTTCAGACCCGCGGAAGACGACACAGCGTGCTTCGTCCGGCAGAGAGTCGAGCGCCTCGCGCACGCCTGCGGTCACTTCCATCGTGAGCGCGTTCCGCGTCTCTGGCGCGTCGAGCGTCACTGTGGCGACGTGTTCGTCGATAGCGAGACGCACTGCGTCGGAGTCGAGTTCGACTTCGGTCATTTTCGACGTGGACGTGTAGAACCGTGAAAAACGTTTGGTCCGTGGAGAGTTTCCCGCCCCGAGACTGCGGTCTCAGTCCAGTACGGCGTCGGGGTCGATGCCGAGACCGGGCGACTCGGGCACGCCCATAATCCC
Source organism: Haloferax larsenii JCM 13917 (assembly GCF_000336955.1). Classification (GTDB taxonomy): domain Archaea; phylum Halobacteriota; class Halobacteria; order Halobacteriales; family Haloferacaceae; genus Haloferax; species Haloferax larsenii. The sequence goes on from NZ_AOLI01000009.1 coordinate 233,246, forward strand.
CTTGCTGACTGGCGCTGGGTCGGCCGCAACGTCGGAATCGAGGAGCGAGGCAGTCGCAAGCCCGTGTGCGCGCTCGCCGGGCAGTGCGGCCGCGACGTGAAGCGAACCCAGTCGGGCGACGACTGCGTCGATAGTCGTCGTGACGACGATATCGACACCGGCGTCGCGTGCGTGAGATGCCACGTCGAGGACGCGGTCCGGCCCACCGAGTGCCATCGGTTTACAGACGAGGACGTCCGCCGCGTTCGACGCGAGCGCACGCGCTGGCGGGACCGACGCGAGCGATTCGTCGAGCGCGATGGGTGTGTCGTGGCGGCGGCGCAAGACGGCGTGGCCAGCCAGTTCCTCGGCCGGAAGCGGCTGTTCGACGTATTCGAGGTCGAGGTCCGAGATGGCTGCCAGGACTCGGTCGGCCGTCCAGCGGTCCCACGCGCCGTTTGCATCGGCCCGGAGCGACACGTCGTCGCCGACTGCTTCTCGGACCGCCCGGAGGCGAGCGATGTCGGCGTCAGTATCGCGCGCGCCGACCTTCAGTTTCAGACAGTCGAACCCCGCGGAAACCGCGTTCTCGGCGGCCTCGACTGTCTCTTCGACGGGCGCGTCGCCGACGGTCGAATTCACCGGAAGCGAGGTGTGTGAGTTGCTAGCGAACGATGCCGCCAGCGGGGCGTCGTCGCGCCGGGCGCGAGCGTCTGCAAGGGCCAGCGATACCGCGTGTCTGGCCGCCGGTGCGTCCGCGAGGGCGTCGGTTTCGATTGCTTGCTTCGGGTCGTTCACGTCGGCGAGCGCCTCGCGGCACTCGGCGAGCGATTCGGTCCAGCCGGGGAGCGGCGTCGCCTCACCGATACCCGTGTGACCGTCCACGTCGACCGCGACGAGAAACCCCTCGCGGCGCTCGATGTCACCGTGGGCGGTGGTGAGCGGTCGTCGCAGGTCGAGCGCGAAGTCGTGGACGCGCATCACGCGAGCGCGAGGCCGACCGAGAACAGGAGCGCGTAGAGCGCCAGCAGTTTCCCGGTGTCCTCAAGTGCGGGGTTGAGCAGTTCGCCTTTCGTCTCTGTGAGGACAGTCCGGGCGATTCGCGCGGCGATAGGCATCGAGAGGAACGGCAGCAAGACGTGCCACTCGAACCCGGAGCGCGTCCAGAGATAGAGCGGAACCGCGTAGGCGACGACCAGCATCACCACGTATTCGGCGCGGGCGAAACCGTAGCCGAACCGGACGGCGAGCGTTCGCTTGCCCGTGGTGGCGTCTTCTTCCTTGTCGCGGATGTTGTTCACGACGAGGATGTTCGTCGAGATGGCCGCGATTGGGAGACTGGCGAGGATGGCAACGAGCGTGACTGTCTCCGCCGGGATACCCATCGACAGCGGGGCGGCGAGGATACTCGCTGCTTGGACGTAGTAGGTGCCGACGACGGCGACGAGACCGAAGAAGACGAAGACGAACAGGTCGCCGAGTCCGTGGTAGCCGAGGGGGTACGGCCCGCCGGTGTAGGCGATGCCGGAGGCGACCGAGAGAAGCCCGATGACGAGAATCGGCACGCCACCGACGTAGACGAGGTACGTGCCGAGGAGGATGGCCGCGGCGAAGGTGAGATACATCGCGCGCTTGACCTCGGCGGGCGGGATGAGACCGCCAGCCGTCACGCGGGTGAAGCCTTCGCGCGCCTCGGTGTCGGCACCCTGAATCGCGTCGTAGTAGTCGTTGGCGAAGTTGGTTCCAATCTGGATGAGAAGCGCACCGACGAGGGCTGCAAGCGCGGGCAGTGGAGCGAAAAGGTCGTCGTGGACCGCGAGGGCCGTGCCGACCAGAACTGGCGCGGCGGCCGCGGGGAGCGTCTGCGGCCGCGACGCCATCACCCACGCCTTCGTGCGAGAGATGTCCTGCGTGCTCATTGTGTGAACACGAGGGCCGTAGCAGTGAGTAAGTTCCTATCGAAAAGCGCGCGACACTGGTGCGGTGACGGCGCGACGACGATTACTCGGTGTCTATGTCGAGGTGTTCAGCGAGTCGCTCGTGGGCCTGTTCGGCACGCGCTTCGATTTCTTCGTCGGAGAGGTACGTCGAGAGTCGGCGGTCGATTTCGGCCTCGCGGATTTCGGTGAGTCGCTCCTCGCTGACGTCGCAGTCGTCGGGAACGCGCTCGTCGAACCACTCGCGCCAGTCGTCGCGGTCGCCTTCGAGTTCCGCCTCGCGGCGCATCCAGTCCCAGTGCTTGGCGATTGCTTCGGGATACCCCGCGTCGCGGCGCGCGTCTGCGATTACTGTTCGGGCGACACGTGCGCCGTGACCGGCCGAGATAATCGCCTGCGCGTTGATGTCGGTCACGGGCGCGACGACGTACAGCCCGTCGAACGGCGTCCGGCCGTCTTGGTCCGGGTAGTCGCGGTTGAATCGCTCTTGTTCCTCGCCGTCGTGTTCGTACTGGATGAACATCGAATCGTCGCCGAGCGGCTTGAGGTACTCGCCGCCGTACCGGGCGGCCGCGACGACGCGCTTCGTGGTGACTGTCCGGCCATCCTGCGTCGTGACGGTGAAGCCTGTCTCCGACTCGGAAACCTCCTCGACGAGGTCCGGGACGATTTCGCACCCGGCTTCCTCGGCGTGGTCGTGCATCAGGTCGTAGAGGGTGTCGATGTCGATGCCGCCGGGGAATCCGAGGTAGTTTTCGAGGTGCGCACACCGTCGAAGCGACGACCGGCCCCGGTCGAAGATGACCGTGTCGAGGCCGTATCGGCCGGTGAACACGCCCGCCGAACAGCCTGCTGGACCGCCGCCGACGATGACGACGTCGCGGTCGAACTCGGTCTGCGATGGTTGAGAGTCGTCGCTCGACATGGTCAGAAGTCGCCGTTGACGATGTCCGCGACGCGCTGGCGGTCGAACAGCGTCTCGTCGCTCGTGACCTCACCGAAGACGTCGGGGTAGAGTTGCTGTGCCCCGCGCTCGGTCAGGAACAGGTTCTGAATCGGACCCTGGAAGAGGTAGCCACCGCGATAGACGCGCTCGTTTTTCACGGCGGTCAGTTCGCTCGCGACCGGGTGCGACTTCATGAATTCGAGCACGGTGTCGCGGAACTCCTCGGCCGACTTGCGCTCGTGAGCGCGCAGGAGGATGACGTCGGGGTCGACCTCCAGCATGGCCTCGTAGTCGATTTTGCCGCGGTCGGTCGTGCTCAGTCCCTCGATACCGGTTCCCGAGAGCGCGTCGCTAACGCCGAGGTCGCGCCACTGCTTCTTGCTCGTCCCCTTGTCGTTGAGGCGGTACGGCGAGAACTTCTCGGGTTCGTCGCTCCCGGCGTACACCAGAAGCACGTTCGGGCGCTCGTCGGCGGACGGAAGCTTCGCCTGAATGTCGGCGATGAACTCGTCGTGGAGCGATTCGAACGCCTCGTAGCGTTCTTCTTCCTGAAAGAGCTGTGCGACCTTCTCGAAGGCCTCGTAGAGGGTGTAGTACCGGTAGTCGTGCCACTCGTCTTCGCGTCGGAAGATGAGGTTCCCGAAGAACGGCGCGACGCCCTTGGTAATCTCGTCGACATCCTTCTGCTTCCACCCGAACCAGTTGATGAGCATCTCCGGGTCCATCAGGTGGACGTCGTTGTCCAACTCGTAGAAAATCTCCTTGGACATGTCGCTGTCCGAGAGTTGGTTCTCCTCGACGAGCGAGCGGTCCACGCTCACGCCGGGGAGTTCGTCGTAGACGTAGGTGTAGTAGCGACCCGCGCCGCCGATACCGGTCATCTTGTCGCCGAGGCCGAGTGCGACGCCCATGTCGGCGTAGCCGCCGTCGTAGGCAATCCACGACTCGGGGACCGAGTCGAACGTCACCTCACCCACCGGAGCCATCGACACCGAGTACGACGTGTCGGGTTCCGCCGTCGTCGTGGACGCAGTGTCAGTCTCAGATTCGGTCTCTGCCGCTGTCGTCGTCTCGGTGGAGCTGTCGCCACTCGAATCGGACGTACACCCGGCGAGAAGCCCAGTACCGGCGAGTGCGCCGTACCGTATACAGTTGCGTCGCGTCAGCCCGTTGCGTTCCGTGGAGTCTCTGTCCATATCTTTAGGCTCACCTAAAGGTATAAGTCGCTTCCTAATTTTAGGTAGCCCTAAATCCTTCGCTCGTGGCCGCTACTGCCTCAGTAGTGCCACGGGTAGTCGCGGAAGGCTGGCTGGCGTTTTTCGAGGAATGCGTCGCGGCCCTCTTGGGCTTCTTCGGTCATGTACGCGAGCCGGGTCGCTTCGCCGGCGAACACTTGCTGGCCGACCATGCCGTCGTCGGTCATGTTGAACGCGTACTTGAGCATCCGCATGGCCGTCGGCGACTTCTTCGTCATCTCGTCGGCCCACTCCAGCGCGACGTCCTCCAGCTCCTCGTGGGGAACCGCTTCGTTCGCCATTCCCATGTCCACGGCTTCCTCGGCGGAGTAGGTTTTGCCCATGAAGAACACCTCGCGGGCTTTCTTTTGGCCGACCTGCTTTGCGAGATACGCCGAGCCGAACCCGCCGTCGAACGAGGCCACGTCGGGGTCGGTCTGGAGGAACTTCGCGTGCTCGTCGGACGCGAGCGTCATGTCGCAGACGACGTGCAGCGAGTGGCCGCCGCCGACGGCCCAGCCGGGAACGACGGCGACGACGGGCTTGGGCATGAATCGGATGAGTCGCTGGACTTCGAGGATGTGCAGTCGGCCGGCCTTGGCCTCGCGCACGAGCGGGTCGTCGGACACGTCTGCCTCGTCGCCCTCGCGGTACTCGTAGCCCGACCCGCCGCGAACCGACTGGTCGCCGCCGGAACAGAACGCCCAGCCGCCGTCTTTCTCGGACGGGCCGTTGCCGGTCAAGAGAACACAGCCCACGTCGGCGCGCTTGCGTGCGTCGTCGAGCGCAGCGTAGAGTTCGTCTACCGTCCCCGGGCGGAAGGCGTTGCGGACCTCGGGGCGGTCGAACGCGATGCGCACCGCCGGAACGTCGACGGCGCGGTGATAGGTGATGTCGTCGAACTCGTCGGACCCATCGACCGGTTCCCAGCGGTCGGGGTCGAATATCTCCGAGACCATATCGAGTGGCGGCACGGGCGGCGCAAAAAGATTCGCTTGCGTGGCCACCGCGACGACAACCCGCGGTTCGAAGCCGCGTGACAGCCCCATCGTATTTGACGCCCGACAGACAATTACCGTGGTATGTCCGCCGTTTCTGCCCTCCTCGTCCGCTTCGTTCACGTCTCGGGGATGGCGCTTCTGTTGGGTGGTTCTGTCTTCGTGTGGTACGCGTGTCGAACCGCCGGAGTCGGCGACGACCGACTTCGCCTCGCCACCGGGTACGAGTGGGTGTTCTGGGGGACGATGGCTGCGATGCTCGTCACCGGTGTCGGCAATCTCGGCACGCTCGGTGCGCCCGGCCCAGCGACCCGCTGGGGGTCGGTGCTGACGCTCAAGTTGGGCGTCGTCGCAGTCTTCGTCGTCGGGTCGTTCCTCCGGACGTTCGTCGTTTTGACGGTCGAGCGACACGGAATCTCGGTGCTCCGGCGACTCACACTCGGGCAGTTCTACGGCGCGACAGCGTGGTTGCTCGTCCTCCTCGTCGGGCTCGCGGAGGTGTTGGCCCATGGCTGACGCCGACTGGCTCGAAGTGTGGACGGTATCCACGTTCAACGTCGTCGCGCTGGGACTCGTGGGCATCATCGCGGGCCATACGACCGGCGCGTTGACCGATAGTCTCCCCAACTTCGGGACGCTCCCCGGCGTGGTGACGTTCGCCTACCTGTGGGCGCTCACGTTGGTTGCGACTCGGTGGGCGCTCTCAGACGGCGGCCTCGACAGAATCCGGGAGGGAGAACTCACGACGCTCGTCGGACGGGGTGCCATCGCAGGTGCCGGAATCGGTGGCGGGTTCCTCCTCGGAGCCATTCTCGTCGGCTCCGCTGTCGCAGTCGTTCAATTCTTCCTCGACCCGGGGACGACCGGCGGATTGCAGGTACTCCCGTTCCTGCTTATCATCCTCCTCGGCGTGGGCATCGCCGCCCTCGTCGGCGCGCTCGTTGGCGGCGTGTTCGTCGTTCTCGACGCCGCCTGCTACTGGGTCGCCGGGCGGTTCGTGAGACTGGACGCGGGAGGAGAATGAAGCACTCAGCTATCGTCGGCCGTGTCAAGCAGCGGTCCGAGTGGGCTCGTCAACCACGACGCGAGACCGGCGAGGACGCCAGTCGAAATGCCCGCAAGCAACCCGACAGCGCCGTGAAACGCCCCGTACGCGACGAGACTACTCACGACGAGTCCGGTCGTGAGCGACCGGCGACGGCCCAGCGACTCGGGATAGCCAGGAAACGAGAGGCGACCGAGCATCAACACCGCGATGGCCGCTGGTGGGAGGAGAAGCATCGGAACGAACGACTCGAGAATTGGGCGCGCGGAGAGAAGGCCGTCTCCGAAGAAGAGACAGGCACCGACGACGGCCGCGAGCGTCACCCACTGCTGGGGTTCGGTCGAATATCCATTGTCGGCGATGTCGGAAAGCAATAGGACTGCAACCGCGGTGGAGACACCGGTGAGAAGCCCGGCGAATGGATTGAAATACGGAAACGAGAGTACGACCGGCAACAACCCGGCAACGACTGCAGCAACGTAAGTGGTCCGCGTGGAGGGCATACGACTACGATGCAATCCGCGGCTGAAAAGTCAGTCGGTTGATGTGAATGGGGGAGAGGAAAGAGAGAACGACCGAGACTCAGTCGGACAACTCTTCGACGACCCGCTCGCGCAGGTCGTCGCGCACGCGATGGGAGTCTTCGGCGTCGGTCCGAACCTCGATAACGTCAGTTCCGACGCTCGCCACCGACTCGGCGTACGCGTCGCGGAAGTCGTCCATCTCGACCGAGTCGAACGAGAGGTCGTAGAGGTCCTCCGTGGCCTCGAAGTCGAGGCCGTGGGGCGTCTTGAACTGCTCCGTGAACGGCGGTTCGAACTCCTCGATGGGGAGCATGTGGAAGATGCCGCCGCCGTCGTTGTTCACGAGGACGATAGTCGCGTCCACGCCGAGGCGACCGAGCGCGAGCAGGCCGTTCATGTCGTGGTAGTACGCGAGGTCACCGGTCAGGAGCGTCAGGTGGTCGGTTGTCGCCGACCCGGCACCGAGCGCCGACGAGACGATGCCGTCGATACCGGACGCACCACGGTTCCCGAGGACCGTCCGGGCCTTCGTCGAGGGACGAGCGAAGCGGTCGAGGTCGCGGACGGGCATCGAGTTCGAGACGAAGACGGTCGATGGCTCGGGTGCGAGGTCGGCCACGTCGGCCGCAACGCGACCCTCGAACCCGTCGGTTTCGGTGTCGACAGCGTCCCAGTGTGTCGCTTCGGCGTCGGTCCACAGCTGATTCCACTCCGAATCGGGGCGGTTGCGGACGAGTTGCGAGAGCCGCCACGCGAGCACCGATGGCTCGGCCTCGACGAGATTGGTTGCGGTGAACTCGGCCTCTCGCCAGCGACCCGCCGGGTCGACGAGATACTGCCGGGTATCAGTCCGCGCGAGGTACTTTCGGAGCGGTTTCGAGGTGGGTGACGCACCGATTCGAACGACGACTTCGGGGTCTGGCCAGTCGTCGGTGACGCGCTCGTCGAGATAGGCGTCGTAGCCACCGAGAACCGTCGTTGTTCGGGTGTGGCCCCCGAACCGGAGGCCGGAGAGCGGGTCGGCGACGATGGGGAACCCTGTCGCGTGTGCGAGCGCGGCGATGGCCTCGGTGTTGAATCCCGGCGAGTCGGCCGGGCCAGCGACGATGAGCCCGCGGTCGGCGGTCAGTTCGTCGGCGAGTTTTCGGAGGTTGTCCTCCGAGAGTTCGGGGACGCCACCGGTCGTCTTGACGTACGGGTCGTCGTCGCGACCGTCGAGTGCCTCGCGCGACAGCCCGCTCGGGATGTCGTCTTCGACAGCGGTCGGTTCGAGGGGCTTCCGGAACGGGAAGTTGAGGTGGACCGGGCCGCCGTCGGCGCCAGTCGCCTCAGAGAGCGCGCGCGCCGCGGTCGTTCGGAGACTTCGGAGTTTGCGCTCGGTCGCCTCCGGTTCCGGCATGTCCTTGTACCAGCGGACGGCGTCGCCGTAGAGCTTCTCTTGGTCTATCGTCTGGTTCGCACCGCTGTCACGGAGTTCCGGCGGGCGGTCGGCCGTGAGCACGAGCATCGGAACGCGCGATTGCGACGCTTCGATGACGGCGGGGTGGAAGTTCGCCGCCGCAGTACCGGAGGTACAGACGATGGGCGTCACATCGCCGGTTCGACGGGCGCGTCCGAGCGCGAAGTAGGCGGCTGAGCGCTCGTCGAGGTGTGAAAACGTCTCGATGTCGTCGTGGCCGTCGAACGCCTCCGTCAACGGGGTCGAGCGACTGCCGGGTGCGATACACACCGCGTCGATGCCGGTGCGAGCCAATTCGTCGACGAACGTCCGTGCCCAGAGGGCGTTTCGATTCGGTGCTGTCATCTCGTCTCGTGTCGATAATCTCGTCTCAGTCGTCGTCTCACGGAGCGATACAGCGGTCCGGCTACGCCTCGCGTTCGAGTTCGTCGAGGATAGGCCGGTACTTCAGTTGCACTTCGTCCCACTCGGCGTCGGGGTCGGAGTCGGCGACGAGGCCGACACCGGCGAAGAGCGTCGCCAGCGAGTCGTCGACGACCGCCGAGCGAATCGCCACGGCGAAGCTCCCGTCGCCGTCGGCGTCGAACCACCCGACAGGAGCCGCGTACCAGCCGCGGTCGAAGGGTTCGGTCTCGCGGATGACTCCGAGCGCGTCGGCCGGTGGCAACCCGCCGACTGCAGGCGTCGGGTGGAGCGCGTCGACGAGCGACAAGACGTGCTCGTCACGTTCGAGGGTCGCGTCGATAGGCGTCCAGAGATGCTGGACGGTCGCGAGTTTGCGAATGCCGCGCTCGCCGACGCGAACCTCGGCCGAAAGCGGGTCGAGTTGTTCGCGAATCGTCTCGGCGACGAGTTCGTGTTCGTGATTGTCCTTCTCGCTCGCGAGGAGTTCGTTCGCCAGCCACGCGTCTTCGTCGTCGGTGTCGCCGCGACCCGTCGTCCCGGCGAGCGCGCCAGTCTCGATGTCGCGCCCGCGAAGCGAGACGAGTCGCTCGGGGGTCGCGCCGAGGAAACTGGCTCCCGTCGCGGGTTCGACGAGGAAGCGATGACACTCGGGATACGTCTCGCCGAGGCGAGCCAACAGGTCCGGCACCGACGCCGGGCGGCCGAGTTCCACGTCGAGCGCCTGCGCGAGGACGACCTTTCGAAGGTCGCCAGCGCGAATGCGCGACACGGCGGCGTCGACGCTCTCGCGCCACGCGTCGAGTGACGTCGTTCGGTGTCGACCGACCACGCCGGGTGGTCCGTCGGGGTCGACAGCAGAGAGCGCGTCGAGGTCTGCCCGGACCTCGTCGAGGCGGGCTTCGACCGCACCGGCGTCGGCACCGGCGTCAGTGACCGTCAGCCACACTTCGTCGTCGTCGAAGACGAGTTGGACTTCGGGGACGACGAAGCGCGCCGCCGGGAAGTCGGCCCACGGGTCGCGGCCGGTCGCCGCCTCGTGAAAGGCGAGACCGCCAAAGAAGCGCGGGCGGGCGACGTCGGGTGCGTCGACGTCGGCACCGTCGAGGAGTTCGGTCGCCCGCTCGCGGACGCACGAAAGACGGTCCGGGCCGTCCGCCTCGACGGTGACGGCTGCACCCCCGCCGACGACTGTCGGTTCGTCGGGAGCGGTCCACAACGTCCGCGGGCGAGAGACCGCCGTGAGGGCCGCCCTGACCGACGGCACAGACAGTCGAGCCGACCTGCTGACGAGGGATGTAGCCACCTCGTCGGTCCGCAACGGTTCCATCGAACGAGGCTCAGGACCGGGGACGCTTGAAACTCTCCCTTCTGTTCCAATATTTGACCGACCCGTGAACAGACACGTGCAATGGCCGACAGAATCGAGCGTCGATACGTATGACAGTCGCACTCGATGGCTCTCGTGCACCAGAAGTGTAGAGAGTTAACATACTGCACACCGATAGTCTAGACGACGTTCGTTTCGGAGAAGAGACGGAAGCGAGAGTGGTTGGAGCGGGAGGGTGATTGCGAAGGGAGTAGCTGGGACGAACGTCACGAAGGAGGGGGAGCTAATGGCAGCAACAGAGGAGACCAACAAGGAGCTAGTCCGGCAGTCGAACGACGAGATTTGGGGAGAAGGGAATCTCGATGTCATCGACGGATACGTTTCCGACGACTACGTCGAGCACAACGCCGCATCACCCCAGCCGATTCACGGGCCGGAGGGGTACAAAGAGAACGTCGAGATGGTTCGGTCGGCGTTCCCGGATTTGGACGTGACCACAGAGGACCTGATTTCGGAGGGTGACAAAGTGGTGACGCGCTACACGCTCAGAGGGACACACGAAGGTGAACTGATGGGCATCGAACCGACCGGGAAGACCATCGAGGTCCAAGGAATCAGCATCGGGAGGTTCGAGGATGGAACGGTCGTCGAGGGCTGGTCAGTTATCGACATGATGAGCATGATGCAGCAGCTCGGCGTCGTCGAAGCACCCCAATAGTGGGTCGGCGACGACCTACTTTTTCCAACGGAGAAGAACTCGGGCGTTAGCTATACCGCTCTTCGTTCCATGGATTCGCCGTGTTCGAATAGCCGCGTTTCTCCCAGTAGCCGCGTTCGGGTTCCGTGAGGAACTCGACGCCCGTCACCCACTTCGCGCCCTTGTAGGCGTACTTGTGCGGTGTGACGACGCGGAGCGGGCCGCCGTGGTCCGCGGGCAGGTCGTCGCCGTCGTACCCCCAGACGAACATTACTTCGTCGCGCATGCACTCGTCGAGCGGGAGGTTGGTCGTGTAGCCGTCGAGCGCGTGGAACATGACGTGGACCGCGTCGCCTACGACGCCCGCTTCCTCGGCGAGCGTCGGGAACGTGACGCCCTCGAACTCGCAGTCGAACTTACTCCAGCCAGTGACGCAGTGGAAGTCCTGTACCTGCGTCTCGGAGGGAAGCGACTGGAACTCCTCGAACGAGAGGTCGAGTTCGGTCTCGACCGCGCCCCAGACCTCGAACGACCACGTCTCGGGGTCCCACGACGGCGTGCCGCTCTTCGAGAGGACCGGGAACCGCTGTGTCTCGCGCTGTCCCGGCGGCAGGCGGTCTCCATCGAACTCTTCGTGGAGGTGCGTGACGTTCTTGCTCATGGTCGCATCTTCGACCCGACGCACCTATCTGTACCGACTCGGAGAGCGCGGTCGGTTCGGTGTTCGAAAACGAACGTCCACCGATGGTAAAAAGAAACATACCAATCCGTAACCAACAATTCGAGAATCCGAATTGTCCCCCCGGCAGACTTAAATACGGCCCTTTCAAACCGTCGGACGTTCAGATGCCGAAAGTAGAGATAACCGTTCCGGAACACCTGGAGATGCAAATCGTGCAGCTCGTCGAACAGGGGGAGTTCGTCAACCGCGACGAGGCAATCGAGGACCTCCTGTCGACCGGAATTCGTGCGTACAAGACCAGCGGCCCGATGTCGGACGACGACCGGGCCTACGAAGACGACGGGATGATGGGTCACGAAGACGAGTACGTCTTCTGAGCCGAATGACAGCCCGCCCCAATAACTCTTAAACCACCGTCGAACCTAAGCAACCCTCATGCACAAGGACGAACTGCTCGAGCTCCACGAACAGATGGTTATCATCAAAGACCACTTCAAATCCCGCAATCACGTCGACGACACGCTGTTCGACCCGTACGACGAACTCGGCGTCGAGCCGTCCCACGTCCACAAATCGAAGAGCGAACACAAACACGCCGTCTTCGTCCTCGGGAACGCCCTCGCCACCGCGATGAGCGAAGACGAGTTCTCCAGTGCCGGCCGCGTCGGAAAGCGTATGGAAGAACTCGCAGACGACGCCGAAGGTAAGATCTGAACGGGTCCCCCCGCTCGCAGCACTGCCCGCCGCCGGCATCAGTCACACCAGAACCGACTGCCGGAGCTCACTTTCGTCCACTTCGTGCTTCGCGATAGCACGCGACACGATTTTCCCACTGGTTTCTTAACCTCTCGTTTGCTGGTGACTGGTAGCAAATGCTCGACATCCCCGGTTGGGTGCCGCTCCACCGGCTTGCGGTCGTCTTCGCACTTCTCGTTGCTATCGGAGCGCTCGCTCTCGTCGACCGGCCCAACCGTCTCACAGCAACGCTTCGCCGACGCTTCCTCTTCGGGGTTCCGTGGGGCACGCTCGTCACCATCGGTGGCGTCCTGGCAGTGTATCTCTTCTTGCAGGACGGCTGGTCGTCGTGGTATCGACCAATCGTCATTCCGTTCCGGGCGTGGTCGTACTTCTACCCACTCGGGATGCTCAGCGCACCGTTTTCACATTCGAGCGCCGGACACCTCGTCGGTAACCTGATTGGAACGCTGACGCTGGCTCCTGTCGCAGAGTATGCGCTCGGACACTACCCGAGGCGACGTGGGTCGACCTCGTTCGGGTCGTATCGCACCAACCCCTACGTTCGCGCCTTCCTCCTCTTCCCTGCGGGCGTGTTCGTCGTCGGACTCCTGACCTCGGTGTTCGCGCTCGGTCCCGTCATCGGATTCTCCGGCGTCGTCTTCGCGTTCGGCGGGTTCGCACTCGTCACGCGACCCATCACGACCATCCTCGCACTGTTCTCGGGTCGCGTCGTCCGTCTGTTCTACGACGCGATGCTCTCGCCGGAAGTAACCGCCACGGCCCGCCCCGTGTTCTCGACGCCGTGGTGGGCACAAATCGCCCTGCAGGGGCACGCGATTGGGCTTCTGTTCGGCGTCATGCTCGGCATCTGGGTCCTGCACCGTCGCGACGGCCCCCAACCGACGGCGATGCGAAGTTTCGCCGCGGTCCTCTTGTTTGCGGTCCAGGAGTCGATGTGGGCCGTCTACTGGTTCCGCGGGTCCGAGACGTTCGTCCTCTTCCGTGCCGTCGGCTTGGCCCTCGTCATCATGTTGGCGATACTCGTCGCACTCACCGTCGCCTCCTCTAACCGGCCGATTCGAGCGAACGCACCGACCGGGTCGGTCGGGTCCGCACACCGGTGGCAGGTCGGGATTGCCGTACTCCTCCTCGCCACGTCGGCACTCACGGGACCGGCGATTCCAGCCAACATGTTCACGGCCGCGTCCGACGACCTGCCCGGCGAAAGCGTCGACGTGAGAGATTACGAAATCACCTACGTCGAGGACGTTCCGAACGGACTGACCGCCGCGTTCGACATCGAACTCTTCGGAGAGTCGACGACGACCAACACGTCCGGCGTCGTCGTCAAGAGCGAACAGCGTGGTATCTGGACGACGGCAGTCTCGAAAAACCGACTCGCGTTCGACGGTCGGTCGGTCGTCAGACTCGGCGGCGTCGGCTGGCGCGACGAGGCCGTCGCCGCCCGCGATGGCTACGTCGTCATGGGCACGGGAACGTCCGCGTATCGCGTCTTCCTCGCGACAGAAAACGAGACCGTCCTCGCCCACAAGACCGGACCCGTACAGGCTGAACCCGTCGTCGCCGGACGCAACATCTCTGTCGTCCCGACGGACGCGGGCTACGACCTCCGAGTTTCGTCAGACCGGGGGACCGTCCGCGGACCGATGCCCACAGCGAACGTCAGCACGACCCTCGACGACATCCGATTCGTCAGACACGAGCAGTTCGTCTTCGCCGAGCATCGAGGGACGCGCGTTCGAGTCGCGCGGGAAGAGACGTATAATTAAAGAGCGCCCCGCCGGACGACCGCGTCACCACTCGATTCTGAACACTTCGGCGTCGAGTTCCCGTCGCTCGTCTTCGTGGAAGTCGAACTGGTGGTCGAGGTCGAAGGTCGCCCGGAAGGCGTCGGTTACCTCGGCACTGGCGTCCTCGGCGAACGCCTCGATGAACTCCTTGCTGCCCTCGTTGTGGACGGAGTAGGAGACGTCGGCGAGCGACGCGATGGTTTCGAGGAACGCGCGGTCTGCGTGCGCGTTCTCGTTTTGCGCACCGAACGGTGGATTCATCAGGACTGTCACCGGTTCGTGCTCGGAGAGACACAGCGGGAGTCTCGTCGCATCGCCGCGGACCCAGTGAACGGGGGCGCTTGCGCCGACGCGACGGGCGTTGTCCACGGCGGTTTCGAGCGCGTCCGCGTCGAGTTCGACGCCGAAGACGCGCGCAGGAGACCGGAGGGCGGCACCGAGAGCGAGCATTCCTGTCCCGGTCCCGAGGTCGACGACCGTTTTCCCGTCGACGTCACCGCGGAGGTCGGCGAGGTGGACGAGGTGCGCCGCGAGGTCCGGCGGCGTGGGGTACTGTTCGAGGGCGACTTTCGGGTTTTCGAAGCCAGCGACTACCGCCAGTTGCGCCTCTAACGCGGCCTTGGTTGCCATCAGGTGTTCGTGCGGTGGCGAACCTCAAAAGCGACACCCTCGCGGTGGGCCCGTTCTTCGAGGGCGGCCAGCGCCGACTCCTCGTCCTCCGGGCGACACGACCGGGCCACGTCCACGACGATACGCCCGGAACCGAGGAACGACGCCGCGCGCACGTACTCACGCAGGCGGTCGGACTCGGACTGAATCGCCAGCGGGTCGTCTTCGCAGAACTCCGCTTCGACGACGAGTTCGGCCGGAAGGTAGCCTTTGTCGGCGAGTCCAGCTTTCAGGTCCCGAAGCCGCGATGGGGCGGTCGAATCGAGGTTCGACGCGTCGAGGACGACAGGGGTGAGGTCGGTCGAGCGGGTGGTCGAGAGCGCTGCTTTCACGTCCGAGGTGTCGTGGGTGCTCATGTCGTCCACACATATTCTCTAGTTATACATATAGCTTTGTGAATGCTCAGTAGTAATCTTTGGACAGAGGATTTCGGGAGGAATTCGGCTCAGTCGGCTCAAAACGGCAGGCTAGAGACTAATGAGGGCGGAGGCCGAACGTACTTCGGGGGTCACACGCTTCACCCCCATTCCCCACGGCGGAGTGTGGAGTCGCACAACACCCCTGGGGGAGCTTTTCCAACGCGTGGTCTCACTGGGGTGGCGCTTTTCCCGGTCTCACTGGAGTAGGGCTCTTTCCAGTCTCACTGGAGTAGCGCCTACTGGTACGTGTACGTGGCCACCGTCGACCCCGACGAGTCGGTCACAGTCACCGTGTCACCACCGTTGTTCCAGACCGCACCCGAGCGTCCCCAATACACGTCTGTCTCGGTGTCCGTCCCGGACCCGGTGTAGAGCGTGAGCGTCTCTCCGGCCGGGAGTTCGGTTCCCTCGGCGAAGGTGTACGACGCACCGGCCGCGTCCGAGACGGTCCACCCCGAGAGGTCGAGCATCTCCGTGCCACCGTTTCGGAGCGTCACGTACTCCCCGTTGAGGTTGTCGTTGTCGTTGCCGGGTGCGTCGGCGACGACGTCGATGCTGAGCCCGTACTCGTTCGTTGCGGTGGTCCCTTCGGCAGCACCTCCTTCGGTCGCACACGACCACAAGCCGACGCCGCGCTCCCGTGCATCGCGCTCTGCGCGTTCGTACCGCGTGCGCTCTTCGAGCGAACTCTCGTAGAACCGCGCGTGTCCCTCGGCGAGCAACTCGTAGTTGAACTCCGTGCCGTCGACGACGACGTAGGCGAGAACCCTCCCGTAGTAGCCGCGCTCGCCCGCTTTCTCGTCGTACCGAAGACCGACCGTTCGGTTCGACAGGCGCGTTTTTGCGAAGTCGCTGGCGTCGTGTCCAGCCTCGCGGAGACAGGCCTCGCCCGCCTCGGTCTCGGGGACGCCTTCGAACTCGTCGGGCGTGTTCGAGCCGTACACCTCCGGCGTATCGACGCCGAGCAACCTGACGGTCTCGCGCGCGCCGTCGGGCATGACGACTTTGATAGTGTCGCCATCGACAACTTCGACGACCTCCACGGTCACGTCGCTCTCTGCTGGGTCGGCTCTCTCCGTGGGTGTCGTCGGGGCCGGTGTCGTCGTCGCGCTCGTCGCCGTACTCGTCGTGGTATCTGTCTGACCAATTCCGCCGCCGAGACATCCCGCGAGAACCGCGAGAATCACGACAACGAGTGTCGCGGTAGCACGTCTGACCATCCGATTCACCGTTGGTCAAGGAACATTATAAGTAGGTGAGTCAGACAGGTCGACCGGCGAGAGAGGCGAATCGCTAGACAGCGTGCTGTATAATATTTCTGATACAAAGGTTTAAATTCGAGCTCCACCAGAAACCTTTTAATGGAACGTCCGAGCCGGCAGCGTCAACGTGAGGAGGCAACGGCACAGGAGGACGAGCAACTAAGTTGCCCGGAGTGTGGGTCCGACCAGGTCGTCACCGATGCAGACCAGGGGGAACTGGTGTGTGACGACTGTGGTCTCGTTCTCGACGAGCGTCAAATCGACCGTGGTCCAGAGTGGCGTGCGTTCAATCACTCGGAACGCCAATCGAAGTCTCGTGTCGGTGCGCCGATTACCGAGACGATGCACGACCGCGGGCTGACGACGACCATCGACTGGAAGGACAAAGACGCATACGGACGGTCGCTCTCCTCGGAGAAGCGGTCGCAGATGCACCGCCTGCGAAAGTGGCAGGAACGAATTCGAACCAAAGACGCTGGTGAACGAAACCTGCAGTTCGCACTCAGCGAAATCGACCGCATGGCGTCGGCACTCGGCGTTCCGCGGTCGGTCCGTGAGGTCGCGTCGGTCATCTATCGCCGCGCGCTCAACGAAGACCTGATTCGCGGGCGCTCCATCGAGGGCGTCGCCACGTCGGCACTCTACGCCGCCTGCCGTCAGGAAGGTATCCCGCGCTCGCTCGACGAAGTCGCGGAGGTATCTCGCGTTCCGCAGAAGGAGATTGGACGAACATACCGATACATCTCGCAGGAACTCGGGTTGGAACTCAAACCCGTCGACCCCAAACAGTTCGTCCCTCGTTTTGCATCCGCGCTCAATTTGTCCGAAGAAGTTCAGTCCAAGGCCACCGAAATCATCGACGTCTCCGCAGAGCAGGGCCTGCTGTCGGGCAAGTCGCCGACCGGATTCGCCGCCGCAGCCATCTACGCGGCATCGCTTCTCTGCAACGAGAAGAAGACCCAGCGCGAAGTCGCCGACGTCGCGCAGGTGACCGAAGTCACCATCCGGAACCGGTACCAAGAACAAATCGAAGCGATGGGCTTCCGCTAACGTCCGTCGTCAGTTTTTAACGAACACCACGACGCCCCGCCCCCACAGAGCTGTGTCGTATTCGTGCGCGACGTACCCATCGAGCAGCGGCGCTATCGTTCCGCGCTCGGTCGCCGGCGCGATGACGACCGGGGGAACGTCCGACATCGTCCGGAGTTCGGCCGCGTTCGCAACCGAGCGTGTGTCCGCATCCTCGCGAGCGACGTACCACGTGACGGGCAATCGCTCGCCCCACGAAGCTGGCACCGGCGGATAGGCGTCAGCCGTGTCTGCGACGTACATCGAACTCCCGTAGTAGAGGACGTCCGCGCCCGCGTCGTCTGTCTCCCCAATCCAGCCCGACACGTTCTCTCGGAAGGACGCGAACTCCGCGTTCGGTTGGGCGTAGTGTGCGAGGTCGGTGTCGCGTTCGGTCGGTCCGTACACCTCGCTGGCGGCGACTGCCCCGGTCTGAGCGAACAGCGCACCGAAAATCAACACCGCGGCAGCGACCCGCGAGGCGTCGCCCGCGTCGAACGCACGTTGTCCCCATCGTACGAGCGCCGCCAACGCGACCGCTCCCGGAAGTGCGAGCGGTACGACCACGTGCACGCCGAGCCACGGAGCCGAAACCTCCGAGAGCATCGGGACGAAGACCAGTGCCGTCCCGGCCCAGTACGCGCCCACAGAGACGAGTGCGCGCGGTCCGTTCGCAGTGTATCTGTCCACGAGGAACGCGCCGAGCGCCAGTATCGACAGCGGAACTGCTGCGACGGCGAGCGTGCCGAGAAGGTCACCGAGATACGGGAAGTACTCGTGAGTGTAGTGTGGGTATCGGTGAACGACGCGGACGCCGACGAGTCGCCGAACAGAGCCGAAAAGCGCCGCATCGAGCGCGGCCAGTATCGTTCCCGGCGTGTAGAGACCGGCAGCGTCGGTCTCACCCGCACGGGGGGCGAACGTGAACACGTACAGACCGACGAAGACGAGCAGCGCCCGGGCCGCCGGCGTCGCCGAGCCGCGAGCGCGTGCGACGAGCTCACCCAGTCGCGTCGCGACCGGACGCGAGGAAGCGACGAGCGCGGCGTGGTCGAACACGAGGACGCCAGCGACGCCGAGACACGCGAGCGCGACGATGCCGAAGCCCGAGGCGGCGATAGCGAGCGCTGCGGCCGCCGCGAGTCCATAGGCGTTCCATCTGCTGCCGCCGTCGAGGAGCCTGACGGCGAACCCGAGGACGAGCAGGGCGAAGCCCGCCGCGAGGACGTCACCGCGCGCGAATTGGCCGTAGTAGACGAGGAGCGGATTGAGGGCGAGAATCGCGGCGAGTGCGACGGTTTCGTCGTCATCGAGTCGCGCTCGAAAGAGGAGCGCGGCACCGGGAAGCAGCGCTCCGGCGAGGGCGAACGGGAGCCGGAGGGCGAAGTCGGTCGTGCCAAACAGGGCCAGCGACGGTCGGGCGAGGAGGTAGACGAGCGGGCCGCCAGCGACGGGGCGGTAGCTGAAGAACCCAGACTCCAGATATCTGAGACTCCAGTAGCCGACTCGGGCTTCGTCCCAGTGGAGTGGCCGAGACCCGAGCGCGGCGAGGCGAACCGCGAGTGCGAGGACCACCATCGCACCGACGGCGAGCCCTGTGCGGTCGACTCGTCGCCGGAGGCGAGCGGGAATCATGGGGTGACGTGACACCGCGGGCGGCAAGGTGTTTTCGGAACAATCGAGTCGTCGTCGTCCCACAGTCGCGTTCGAAAGCGTCATCCTACCGGCCCGGTAGGTGACGGGTATGGCGCTCATCGAATCGCTTCCGCCGCGTCCACTGGAAGCCTCCGAACTGACGTCGCTGAATCGGTCTGACGCGTTCGAACTCGTCGTCTCCATCGAGAGCGAAGAGCCGGCGCGCGGACTGCTGTTTGCGACCGCGTCGTGGGTCAAAGGAGTCGCCTACGACGACCGGCAGGGATGGACGGTCGTCGACACCGTCGAACTCGACGAGGAGACCGCCAGAATCGACGGCCTGCAAGCCTGTGAGGAGGCGGTTCGTTCCTTCCACGACGACGGAAACGAGGAGTAGAACTAACTCCGCCGCATCCCAAATACAACTGTCATGTACGACGATATTCTCGTGCCGACCGACGGAAGTAAAGCCGCCGAGCGTGCCATCGAGCACGCACTCGATATCGCTGAGACCTACGGTGCGACACTGCACGCGCTCTACGTCGTCGACACGAGTATCTACACGTCGCTCGACGCCGGGGCAGACGTCGTCATCGACGCCCTCGAACGCGAGGGCGACGTTGCGACCAAGCACATCCTCGATGCCGCCGAGGAGGCCGGGGTCGATGCCGACGCCGAGGTGACGACCGGGACTGCGTACCGGTCGATTCGAGACTACATCGAGTCTCACGACATCGACCTCGTCGTCATGGGAACCCACGGACGCACCGGCCTGAGTCACTACCTACTCGGCAGCGTGACAGAGCGCGTCGTCCGCACCTCGCCGGTTCCGGTTCTCACGGTTCGGATGGACGAGGAAACAGGAGACGAAGACGAGACGGACGAAATAGCCGACGCCGAGGACGCGGAGACCGCGTAGTCCGAAGACACGAGCCAGCCGACCGCCCCAATTCGTTTCCGACCATCCCAATTCGTCCCCTCTTCGGCGACTAAACTACACCTCCGGTCGTCCTTTGATAAACAGTTTTGTCGGGGTCGCTCATATCCCGAGGTATGACTGACTACACCGTCGAGTTCGTCGGGACCGACGAGACCATCACCGTCTCCGACAAGCAGACCATCCTGAAAGCGTGTATCGAGGAGGGCATCGCACAGGAGTACTCCTGCCGTGTCGGGATGTGTCTCGCCTGTTCCGCGGAGATACTCGAAGGCGAAGTTACCCAGCCTGCGGCCCGCGGTTTGACCGACGAGGAGGCCGAGCAGTACGCACTCACCTGTATGGCACGCCCCCAGAGCGACCTCAAACTCGAACGCGGCGTCTACCCGCCGAGTATCGAAGACGACGCCGCCGCCGCCGGCGCTGTCGCTGACGACGACTAACGACGGGTTCTTCGGAGATACGCTCGCCCGGTGTGGGCGGGTGCTGGTCCGTTCCTCTTCTCTTACGCCTCTGGAACTGTCGCCGCGCAGTTGTTCGGCCCCAGTTCCGCCTCAAACGCCTCGTCGTCGGTGAGCGACTGTCGGCCCAGATTGGCCGCGATGATGCGCTCGAAGTTCGCCGGGCGAGGAGGCATATCCGCGAGGATGAACTCGACGAACTCGTCGGCGTCCATCGAGAGCGCCTCCAGACGCTCGCGAAGTGTGTCGAGCGTCGCCACGTACGCCCCGTTTTCGGGCGTCGCCTGCGTGCTGTAGTGAGCCGGTGCGATTCGCGTGTCGCCGTCGAACTCGGCGTACCTCCCGACGAGTGTCTCGTGCAGTCGTCTGGCGGCCTCGGGCGCACCCTCGTCGCCGTCTTCGAGGTCCGGTCGGGCGACGCTCTCCAGAAAGAGCCCGTCGCCGACGAAAAGTAGGTCACCGAGTCGGTAGGCGGTCATCTCCGAGGTGTGTCCGGGCGACGCGACTGCGACCAGTTCCGTGTCGCCGACGGGCACTGTGTCGCCGTCTTCGACGAGTCGCGCGTCGAAGTCGAGACCACGGGCGGTCGCACCTGCGGGAAGGACGACTTCTGCACCGGTGCGGTCGCTGACGGCTCGGACGCCACTCACGTGGTCGGCGTGGACGTGCGTGTCGATGGCGGCGACGATGTCGGCACCCAAGTCGGCCGCGTCTTCGACGTATCGGTCGGCGAAGGCGCGCAGCGGGTCCACGACGACGGCCTCGTCACCGGAGACGACGAGCGAGGCGAGACAGCCACTCGACGGGCGGTCGTACTGGAGCACTGTCGCGTCGCCGTGTGGTATCTCCGTGGACAGGTACACCCGCGCCCAGCCGTCCATGCCGGTCGCTAAGTTCTCGGCTTCGACGCCGACTTCGTTCAGGAGGTCGGCGACGTGGTCGCTCGCCTTCCCCTCGCCGCACACGACGACGACAGGGTCGGGCGCGTCAGCGAACTGCTCGGCGAGTTCGTCGACGGTGCCGAGCACCTCCGCCTGCGTGAACTTGACCGCGGGAATCTGCGTCGCGGTGACGCTCGGACCATCGACGTGCCACTCCTCGAACTCATCGCGGTTCCGAACGTCGAGGATGGTCGTCGGTTCACCACGCTTGAGTCGTCGTGCAAGCGTCTCTGGGGACATATCGGGGTCGTAGGGTCGCCCGACGTAAGAACACACCGCGGGAAGGAGCTGAAAAACGGAGCCTCCGAGAGAGACAGCAGCAGACGCCGATGACCGTCCGTTACTGGTCTTCGCCGCCGTCGTTGCGGAAGTGGGCCGGTGGGTCGTCTATCGACCCGTCTTGGACCGACCCCGGAATCGTATCGACGCCGGACGGCCCGTCAGCAGCCCCGGAGACAGCGTCTGACGCCGCATCGGGCATTGACCCGGGCGTCGCGGCATCGAGGCGAGAGGCCCCGCCGGTCTCGTCCAGTTCAGTGAGTCGGTGGGTTGCGTCGCGAATCGCGAGCACTTGCTCGGTCTGAGCGCGGTTGGCGTCGGCAACCTCACCGATTTGGTCGGAGACGTCCGTGGCGTGTTCGGTCGCTCGTTCGACCATATCCGCGATTTGCTCTGCACTCACCGCTTGGTCGTCAGTCGCGGCCGCGACTTCGCTGACGCCTGCGGTCGCCTGTTCGACCGCCGCAGAGATGTCCGTGAGACTCCGCATCACGTCCTCTCCTCGGTCGATACCGTCGTAGAGGCGGTCGGTCGTCTGCGAGAGACTGTCGATGGTCTCCTGTGCCTCGACTTGAATCTGGTCGACCGTCTCTTCGACTTCGGTCGCGCGTGCCTGTGACTCCTCGGCGAGGTTCTTCACCTCGCTTGCGACGACAGCGAATCCTTCACCGGCGTCGCCAGCGCGAGCTGCCTCGATAGACGCGTTGAGTGCGAGCAGATTCGTCTGCTCTGCGATGTCGTTGATGGCTTCGAGGACCTCGTCGATTTCGTCGATTCTGTCGTGGAGTTGCTGGACGTCCTCCGACGCCGTCTCCGCCGCCTCGCTCACGTCGCGCATGACGTCGATAGCCTCGTCCGCAGCATCTTCGCCCTCGGCCGCGCGTTCTGCCGCGTCGGCGCTCGTTCGCTCGACCTCTTCGGCCGTCGCCGCAATCTCCTCGACAGTGGCGCTCATGTCGGAGACCTCGGCAGCGACCGTGGACATGTCCTCGGCCTGCGAGTCGGCGATATCCTCGATGTGGGTCGCTCGGTCCGTCACTTCCTGCGAACGTTCGAGTAACGTCTCGACGGGTTCTCGAACGTCGGCTTCGACCTCCTCTGCGAGTTGGCGACGCTGTTCTGCCTCCCGCTGGGCCGTCTCGCTGTAGGAGTCGATGTACGTCTCCATCGCGACTTGCTGGTCCAACGAGAGGAGTTTCAACACCGGAATGAATCGCTCGACGACAGCATCGACCGCGTCTTCGACGTTCGATTCGGTTGTGGCGTCACCGCGGAATTTGCCGAGCAGTGCTTCGACGGGGGAGTCAGCCGACTTGTCGGCACTTGCGGACGCGCTGGTTCCACCGAACTCCGCTTTCACGTCCTCGGCGATTGCCTCGGCAATGCCCTCGTAGTACACCGAGTAGGCCCCGAGGTAGTACTTCGGGCCGAGGTCTATCATGTCGTGGAGTTTGCCGATTCGCGCCCGCTTCGCGAAGTAGTCGGTGTCGTACTCGCCGCGACCCAGCGCGCGGAGATACGCCGCCTGGTCGGCTTGGAGCATCTCGGTCGTCTTGGTCGACCGGTCGAAGTACGCGGCAGCGCCAGCGTGCTCGCCGAGGTGGTCGTAAAACTCCTCTGCGAACTCGTCGGCGACGTCGTCGAAGAGCGGTTCCAACGATTCGAGCAGCCGTTCGTCGTCGTCCGAAAGTCTGACGAACGATTTGCGCTCTTCGACCTCTTTTGCGTCGATATTCAATCGTGAGAGAAGGTGCTCTCCGTCGACGCGCGCCCTCGCGTCAGCCGTTACTTGTTCGGAGGAGTCAGCCATTGCCGGTATTGAACAGATTCCACTATTTCAATCCTCACTACGCAGTATCACGATTGATACCCTCGATGCGCGGGGACATTATTTCGCATCGACACGGCGATTTGGACAGAACGTTAACATCTGTGGGGAACGTGCGTCGTCGCATGGACGCCGATGCATTTCGTGACGCGGTCGAGGACGCAAAACAGACCGAACTCGACCGACTCGGCTCGTCGAAACTCCTCATCGCGTTGACCGAGGCGGACCTCTCCGAGCCAGCCGTGCTCCGGGCCGCTGCGTTCTCCGAGCACGCGGCCCGCGAAACCTTCAGCGAGTGGGCAGCCGACGAGGCGGTCGACTCGGCTCGAGCGGCGTTCGAATCGACCGCAGAACAGGAAGCAGAACACCTCCAGCGCGTCCTCGAACGCCACGACGAAGATATCGAACTCCCGGAGGAACCGGGCCCGATGCACGCATATCTCCGCGGGCGCGACGACACCATCGAGCGCGTTGCGGCCGGGATGGTCGGTCGCGGGGTCGTGTCGCTTCGGACCCACACGCAGGTCATCAGTTTCTTCATCAACGAAGCGGACCCGGCCGGTGCAGACCTCTTTCGGGACCTCAAACGCGAGACGGACGCGACGCTCACGACCGGACTCGGCCTCCTCGACGACCTGTGCGAATCAGACGAGGACTGGGAACGCGCGCAGATGGTCGCCGAGTACGTGATACAGGTCGCCTACGACGACTACGCCGACGGACTCGCCGAACTCGGCGTCGACCCCAAGCCACTCTGCTGAGTCGCAGCCATCCCGCTCACGGCCGAACGACGCAACCGAACCTATTCGTCCCCGCCAGTGCTAGCCGGACGCATGAAAACCGAGACGGGGCGCGTCGAGGAACTCTACACCGCGCCCTCGAAAGGTTCGCCGATGGTCGCCCACGACACCGTCGAACTGTGCGATGGTGGCCTCGTTGGCGACCGCTACCGCGACGGCACGGGGTACTACTCGGCGACAGACGGGTGTGCAGTGACGCTCGTCGATGCCGCCGTCCTCGACGACGCCCGAACCGAGTTCGGTCTCGACCTCTCGGATGGCGTCCACCGTCGCAATATCGTCGTTCGCGGCGTCGACCTCGAAACGCTCCTCGATGCGACGTTCGACCTCGGCGAGGCGACGCTCCGCGGAACGAAGCTCCGACCGCCCTGTGCACACCTCGCGGACCTCGTCGGCGACGACGTTGGCGACGCCCTCCGAGAGAAACGCGGCGGTATCTGCGCCGAAGTCGTCGCACCCGGCCGCGTCGGAGTCGGCGACGAACTTCGGGTAGTCGAAGCCAACCCACGAGAGATGGGTCGCCACATCGCCGAGCGACTCGGGGGTGACATCGAATGACTGGACCGAGTTCCGACCCCGAGTCGGACCCCAAATCCCGCGCGATTGCCGGACTGCGTGCCGCATTCGATAGCGACCGCCCGCACGCGTCCGACCCGGTTCTTGCAGTCGCTCCCGGTCGCGTGAACCTCGTCGGAGGACACACAGACTACAACGACGGCCTTTGTCTCCCGCTCGCCGTGGACCGACACGTCGCCGTGGCCGCGTGGCCCCGAGACGACGACGTGATTCGTGCCCACGCGACCGACTTCGGGGAGACGGCGACGTTCGCACCCGACGACAGCCCCGATGGATGGGCCGCCTACGTCGCCGCCGTCGCCCGAGTCCTCCGAGAAGACGTCACCCTCCCCGGCGCTGACCTCGCAATCGCCTCCGACGTGCCATCTGGTGCCGGGCTCTCGTCGTCCGCAGCACTCGAACTCGCGGTCGGCCAGTCATTGCTCGGGGTCGCAGACGCGACCATGGACCCGACCGACCTCGCGCTCGCGTGCTGGCGGGCCGAGCGCGAGGGCGTCGGCGTCGAATGCGGCATCCTCGACCAGTTTGCGTCCGGGCTCTGCGAACCCGACTCCGCGCTCTTCTTGGACTGCCGTTCGCGCGAGTTCGAACACGTTGCGTTCGGCGGCGACGTGGGTATTCTGGTCGTCGACACCGGCGTCTCCCACGAACTTGCCGACTCCGGGTACAACGACCGAGTACGCGAGTGTCGCGAGGCGGTCGCCGCACTCGCAGCGGCGTCAGACTCGAACCTCACGTCGCTCCGAGA
>NZ_AOLI01000010.1 GCF_000336955.1 Haloferax larsenii JCM 13917
CGCTCAGAGATGTGTATAAGAGACAGCGTCGAAACCGCGCGGAAGGCGTTGGCAGCGGGTAACTTCGACACAGTCGGTGACGCGATGTACGAGAGTCACGAGAGCCTCCGCGACGACTACGAGGTGAGTTGCGCCGAGTTGGACGCCGCCGTCGAACTCGCGTCCGAGACGGCGGGTGTCTACGGCGCGCGGATGACTGGCGGCGGCTTCGGCGGGAGTGCGGTCGCGCTGGTCGATGGCTCGGCGCTCGACCGAGTCGAACGCGAGATTCGCGCCAGCGTTTCGAGCCGAGTCGGCGACGCGGCCGACGTGTTCGCCTGCCGTCCCAGTGGTGGCGCTCGACTGGTTATGTCCGACTAACCACCGTCTACTCTTACTCGGGGAAGATGCTCTCCGGCAGGTACGCCGAGACGGTCCAGTTCGGCGCGTCGACGACTTCGTTTATCTTGAGGTCGACCGCGGCCGAACAGAGGATGTACGCCTCGCCAGCGGTCAGTCCGTGTTCGACCTGCAGGTGCGAAATCATGTGTCGAATCGCCTTCTTCGTGGCGACCATCAGGTCGTCTGCGACGCCCGAGGTGCCGTACATCGGCTCGTCCATCCCTGTCGGGGTGAATGGTCCGCTCGTCTCGAACTCGGGTTGCGAGATGGATTTCCCTTTCAGCACGTCGAACCGCGCCGTCACGAACATCGGTGCTTCGATACCAGTCACACAGACCTCGCCATCGCCCTGCGCCGCGTGGCAGTCACCGGTGGAAAAGAGCGCCCCCTCGACTTCGACCGGGAGGTACAGCGTCGAACCGTTTGTGAGATGTTTGATGTCCATGTTGCCGCCGGTGTCGCGCGGCGGGAGCGTGTTGTGTGCGCCGTCTTCGGCGGGGGCGACACCCGAGACGCCGGCGAACATGCCCAGTGGGACTTCGATACCGTCGACGAAGTGCGCCACCTCGTCGTCGAGGTCCCAGACGTGGAGGCCTGGTTCTTCGAAGTCCTCCGGCAGCAAGCCGAACCCCATTCCACCGGGGAAATAGCCCGTATAGCCCCACCCTTTGTGTTCGAAGTCGAGGAACTCGACGGCGAGTACGTCACCCGGTTCCGCGCCTGCGACGGCGACCGGTCCCGTGAGCGGGTGAACCGGGTCGAAGTCCACGTTTGCGAAGTCCTCGGCAGTGGACTGCGGTGTGATTTGCCTGTCGAGTGCGTCCCGACACTCGAAGCGGACGACTGAACCCGGGTCCACCGTCACGAGCGGTTCGAGTCGATTGTCCCACTTGTTGTGGATGTTCTCTTCGGCGGCGGTCAGTTCGTGGTCGACGGTGAAATTAGACGACATGCGCTAGCATATAACGTGGCGAAGTGACAAAAGCTAGCTAGGCGTCCGAGAACTCGAACATTGGGAGTTTCGCGACGCGAGCGGAAATTCGTCTACCATCTCAGCCCGGTTCTGACCAAACCGTCTGCAACAACAGTAAATCGAATTACATAAGGTGGTAAAATGGTATCAAAACACATGGGTGACGAACTCAACCGCGGCCTCGAAGGGATTGCAGTCGCGGAGACGAGACTGAGTTACATCGACGGCGAGGAGGGCGAACTCATCATCGGTGGGTTCCCGCTCGCCGAACTGGCGGCGAACGCGACGTACGAAGAGAGCGTCTTCTTGCTTCTGAACGACAGGCTACCGACGGCGACAGAGCTCCACGAGTTCCGGAGCGACCTCGCAACACGACGCGAAATCGATGCCGAGGTGCGTGACGTCCTCCGGCGCGCCGCCGAGGCGGACGAACCCCCGATGGATGCGCTGCGAATGGGTGTCGCGGCGGCGAGTCTCGGCACAGACGCCGATTCGAACGAATCCGCGGCAAAGCGCGCAGTCGCCGTCTTTCCCACAATCGTCGCAACCTACTGGCGGTATCGACAGGGCGAGGACCCAGTTGCACCCCGCGACGACCTGAGCCACGCCGCGAACTACCTTTACATGCTGAACGGTGAGGAGCCGACCGACGCCGCCGTTCGCGGCCTCGAAACCTATCTCAACACTGTCGTCGACCACGGACTCAACGCCTCGACGTTCACCGCCCGCGTGGTCGTCTCGACCGAATCGGACGTCGTCTCGGCGGCCACCGCTGCTGTCGGGACGCTCAAAGGGCCACTCCACGGTGGCGCACCCGGACCCGTCCTCGATATGCTTCGGGAGGTCGCCGACGAGGACGACCCGTGGGCGTACGTCCAAGCAAAACTCGACGCTGGCGAGCGCCTGATGGGTTTCGGCCACCGCGTCTACCGCGTCCGCGACCCCCGCGCTGCGGTGCTTTCGGCCGCGGCGGAGAGCTTCTACGAAGACAGCGGCGACACCGAGTTTTTCGACACCGTCCAGGAGTTCGAAGACGTCGCAGTCGAGATGCTGGCCGACCACAAACCGGGTCGGCGACTGGAAACGAACGTCGAGTTCTACACCGCCGCGCTCCTCCACGGCGTCGGCATCCCGAAGGACCTCTTTACCACGACGTTCGCTATCTCCCGCGTCGGCGGCTGGATGGCCCACTGTCTCGAACAACTCGCCGACAATCGCATCATCCGACCCCGGAGTCACTACGTCGGCGAAAAGGGGCGGACGTGGACGCCGGTCGAAGAGCGGTAAGTCGGCGAAGTCACTGCGCAGTCGGTGTCTGCGAAGAGAAAACCGCAGAAGAACGTTCTCGGCTTACGCTTCGTCGAAGAGACTCTCGCCGTCGACCATGTGCTCCTCGACAGCGTCCATGTCGAGCGTCAGACCGAGACCCGGCTTCTCGGGAATCTCGATGTAGCCGTCCTCGATGACGGTCTCCTCGACGAGGTCCTCCCACCAGCCGAGTTCGTAGGAGTGGTATTCGACGGCCAGCGAGTTCGGAATCGCCGTGCCGACGTGCGCGGAGGCCATCGTCGCGACGGGCGACGAGACGTTGTGCATGGCGACCGGGACGTAGTACTGGTTCGCCACGTCCGCAATCTTCCGCGTCTCGCGCATGCCGCCGACCTTGGGCATGTCGGGCGCGACGATATCGACCGCCTGGTTCTGGATGAGGCGGCGCAGTTCGGTCACGCGGTAGCGGTTCTCACCGACCGTGATGGGCGTGAGCGTGGACTTCGTGACCTCTTCCTGCACTTCGAGGTTCTCCGGCGGGACGGGGTCTTCGAGCCACCACACGTCGTAGTCCTCGATGGCGGCCGCGAGGCGCTTGGCGCTGCCACCCGAGAAGGTCCAGTGGCAGTCGAAGGCGACGTCGGCGCGGTCCTTCACGCGCTCGGTGACAGCCTCGACGATTTCGGCCTTGTGTCGAATCTCACCGGGGCGGAGGTGTCGGTTCGCGCGGTCCTTCTCGAAGCCAGACGGCACGTCGAGGTCGAACTTCAGCGCGTCGTAGCCGAGTTCCTCGACGACGCGCTCTGCCTCGTCGGCGCAGGCCTGCGGGTCGGCCTCTTCTTCGGTGTGGCAGTCACAGTAGACGCGCACTTCGTCGCGGTACTTGCCACCGAGAAGCTGGTAGGCCGGGACTTCGAGAATCTTGCCCGCGAGGTCGTGCAGGGCGATTTCGATGCCGGCGATGGCCGTGACGGTGACGCCCTCGACGGAGCCCTCGCCGGACATCTTCTGGACGAGGTGCTCGTACAGACGGTCGATGTCGAGCGGGTTCTCGCCGACGATGAATGGCTTCATGCGCTCGATGAGTTCCGGGACGCCCGCTCCCCAGTAGGCCTCACCGGTGCCGACGATACCGGCGTCGGTGTAGATGCGGACGAGTGTCCACGGGAAGTTGCCGTCGACCATCGTCGTCTGTACGTCCGTAATCTCCACGTCGCGGCCGCCACCGCGCTTTGCGGTGACGCCCATCGTCTCCGCGGAGAGCTCTCGCATCGTATACTCCGCGTTCGGGTCGTGAAGGTCCGCGTAGTTCTTACCCATGTGTAGTGGTTTACTCGGTCATTAGTAAAGTTTTTCCGACGCGGCCAAGGTTCGACGGGTCGCTCTGTGCCCGTCCCGGCTCCGAAACGGCCGGTATTAGGCGTACGCCTGCCGATTCAATGCGTCGCCGAAGGTGTCTCGGACGAGCGTGTCGAGTTCGACGGGGAGGTCGAGGCGTCGAAGTTCGCGGTGGGCGTCGAACGTCGGGTCGAGGTCGAAGCCACGACGCCGAAGCGCGGAGAGTCGCCAGAGATACGCGAGTCTGAGGAGTCGCATCGCGCCCGTGATATCACGTTCGCCACGAACCCGGTAGCTCACCCAGGCCGAGTTCGGGAGGACGTGATGTGCATCTGCGAGTCCTTCCGTGAGGATGACATCTCGGACTCGCTTCGTAATCGCGAGGTCCACGAGACCGGTGTCGTGGACGTGGCCAATCTCCTTGCCCGCGACGACGAACTCGGTGCCACCGAATCTGTGTGGTTCGACTTCGACTCCGGGCCACCGGAGGACCCGAGAGACGATACGGTCGACTGCTGCAGTCATGCTAGTAGTACGACAGGGGAGAGCATAAGCGAGGTTGTCACCCACACAGACGCTCAGTGATGGGCGGTATTCGTGAACACAGTTATATCCAGATTTCCGAGGTAAACCTCATTGTATCTGATATGTACGCAGCACCGCAGTCGGGGTTTCAGGGCCTCTCAGACGTGGTAGACACTCCCTGAAAGCACCGCGAGTACACGTCATAATCGACGATGGTTCTGAATCGCTGGTAGTCGTGAAGTAACGAAACACCAGTCTGACGAAGGGACTCACGTAATGTCATCAAAGGACACTATCGAACTTTCGCGGCGGAAAGTACTCGGTGGACTCGCGGTCATCGGCGTCGCGTCTGCGACAGCAGGGGCGGGAACCATCGCCGCACTCAACGATACCGAGACGAGCAACGGGAACAGTATCTACGCGGGGACACTCGACCTCAAGATTGGGTCGCCGGGTTCGTTCGGCGACTCGAACGTCAGGCTCCTCAACGCACAGGGAATCGTGCCGGGGCAGAGTGGCTCCGGGATGGTTCACCTCAAGAACGACAACAGCAGTAGCACCGGCGGTGCAGTCGACGTTCGCATCACCGACGTCAACGCCAGAGAGAACGGCCGGACTGAGATGGAACGCGAAGCAGGCGACACGGACTCCGACTCCGAACTGCCCGAGTATCTCACGGTTCGGATGTACTTCGAAGACCTCGCCACTGGCGACCGGACGTATCTCGGTGACGACGTCTTCCGCAAGGCGTCGAACCGCCTCCAGTCGGGCAAGACGTTCGCTGTCCACTACCCGCTGGCACCGAGTGAGAAAGTGAAGTTCGTCCTCGAATGGCAACTGCCCGCCTCCGCGCCCTCGACTATCATGACCGACACCATCAGCGTCGACTTCGCGTTCGACATGATGCAGGCGGTCCTCGGAACGTCAATCGACGGCGGGTCGAACAGCTACGGCGACGTGAGCGGCAACTCGCGCTTCGATGGCTTCCCCGCGTGGACCGCCTCTGACAAGGCCTTTGATACGAAGGCCGTCTTTGGCGGCTCTGGTGACGAACTCCGAATCTCCGGGAACCCCGGTGGCTCGTACACGTGGACTGGCTCACCACTGAGTGCCCCGTTCACGTTCACGTACGATGGTGCGACGACGGCGAGCATCAACCTCGGTGGAAGCGGCGGCTCGACAGTGACCGGGACGGTTCCCTCGACCGACTCCGGCATCTTCGCGCTCATCGCCAAGTCCGAATCCGGCGGGACCGTCGAAGTCTCGAACGTCGCTATCAACGGCATCGCCGCCGCTCCGGGAATGGTGACGAAGTCCGGAGACGGAACGAAGGGCATCGAATTCGACGTCGGTGACTTCAGCGGCGGCGTCGAGGTCACGGGCACCATCGAGCTGTCCGGGACGATATCCGCCCAGGAGACTGGTCTCCAAATCGACGTCAGAGACGACTAAGAACCGACCACGAGCGGTGGGTGACCACCACCGTCTCGCACCCACCCATTTCCGTACATGAACCTCAATCCGTCAACCCTGCTTCGGGGCCTCCTCGTCGCCGTCGTTGTCATCGGTGTCTCGATAGCCGTGGTGTTCGCCGTCCCCGCCGTCGTCGGTGCCGACCACGGCTACGTCGTGCTTACCGGCAGTATGGCTCCAGCAATCGCCGCCGGCGACGCTATCATCGTCGACGACCGACCGGCAGCACGCATCTCCGAAGGCGACGTTATCACGTTCGTCCCGTCCGGTTTCACCTCACAGAGCGACGTTCGGGTGACACACCGCGTCGTCGCGGTTCACGAACGAGCGGACGGCATCTACTTCGAGACGAAGGGAGATGCGAACGAGGACCCCGACCCAGGGCTCGTCCCTGCCGACCGCGTCATCGGAGTGGTCGTCTTCAGCATTCCCAAGTTCGGGTATCTGGTCTCGTTTGCGGGTACGCCGATGGGTAAGCTCTCCATAATCGTCGTTCCCGCGGTCCTTCTGGCAGTGTCCGAGGTGTACTCGCTCGTCGGGAAGGGACTCGGAAGACAGGAGCGTGAACGATGATGGTCAACCGGTACGGAACCGCACTCGCGGTCGTCGCGGTCGTGATGCTCTCGTTTGCCTCCGGCGGCGCATACACGTTTAGCGCCCTCACCGATACTGAAACTGCAGACGCCGTCGTGTCGGCCGGCGTGTTCGACGCTGCCGACGAGAATTCGGGCGGCAGCGGGTTCGAGAGTGCAAGTGATGGCAGTGCTGTGGCGTTCGCTGCCGCAGATGAGAACGAAACCGGCGACACGGACGATGACGAGGGCGAGGAGTTGGACGAATCCGACGACGAAAACGAGACTGAGACCGCGTTCAACAACACGACCGTCACGAACGAGACCGGCACCCCGGCCGCCAACACGACTGTCGGCAACGAAACCGACAGCAACACGAACGAAACGAACACGACCGAATCAAACGAGACGGAGACGGGCGATATCAACGAATCTGACTCTGACGACATCAACGAGACGGAGACCGACGACATCAACGAGACGGAGACCGACGACATCAACGAATCCGACTCCAGCGACATCAACGAATCCGACTCCAGCGACATCAACGACTCCGACTCCAGCGACATCAACGACTCCGACTCCAGCGACATCAACGACTCCGACTCCAGCGACACCAACGAAACCGAGACCGACGCCACCAGCGAAACTAACCCCGACGACAGTTCCGACGACGACTCGGAGACAACGGAGACAGCGACGACAGAGGCGGTGGTGGCGGAAAGCGAGACGTTCACCGTGGCCGCAGCAGGCTGACCGAAATCGGTCGACGAGGCGGTTCAGTCGACCAGCAGATTCAGCGCGTAGATGGTTCGGAGCATCGACGAGGCGTCGCCTCGGTCGAAGACGAGGCCGTCCGTGTCGCGGACGTGGTCGAGGACGCCCGGTGAGGAGTGCTCCGGTGCGGCGGAGATGCCACAGTCGTTTTCCGCGACCCACACCATCACGTCGAGGTCGGACTTGGAATCGCCCATGACGAGTACGAACGGGTCGTCGACGCCGAGCACGTCGAGTGCGGCTTCGACCCCCGCAGCTTTGTTCAGGTCCACGGACGAGAGTTCCGCAGCGTCGGCGTGGTAGTAGGCGATAGTGACGCGGTCGAACGTCTCTCGGACCTCGTCCGGAATCTCGTCTGTCACGCCCGCTTCGGGGAGCGCGTCGCGGTCGGAGAGAACCGATTCGATTTCCGGGTCCGATTCGGCGTAGAAGGCCCGCGCCCACTCCGGCCCCGCCGGGTCGTCGGTGACGGCCTCGCCGAGCAAGTCGAGCATGTAGACCAGTCCGCCGTCGATGACTGCCTCGGCGTCGTCGCTGCCGGTCTCGTAGTTCGGCTTGAGCGTGACGTTGAACTCGTTTCCTTGCAGGTGGACGTTACCGCGGAGTTCGTCCGGGAGGTCACGGATGACGCGCCCGCGGACGGACTCGAAGACCGACTGGACCGATTCGTCGAGTGTCTCGTAGAGCAGACGCTTCGTGTCCGACCCGTGGCCCGGTGTGAACACACCGGTTCCTGCCTCGTAGACGATGCTCACGTCGCCGGAGTGGACGAGTTCGTTACCCAGTCCCTGAATCGCGAATCCCTTGACGTTCTCCAGCGTCTGGCCCGTGCAGATGACGATGGGGACGCCTGACTCGTGGAACTCGGTGAGGAGGTGCAGCACCTCTCGTGGAATCTCGTTGTCCGTGCTCCCGGCCGACCGCAACGTCTCGTCTACGTCGAGGACGAGCGCGTTCACGGCGCGACCGTACTTGGTGTAGAGGTCGAGGGCGGTGAACGCCTGGTCTCGGGTCGCCCGTGCTGCGAGTTCCGCGTAACGGTCGCCGTCGGGAAGCGACCGGCGAATGCGTGCCTTTTCGTTGGATAGTTCGTCGGCAACCGCCTGCCAGTGTGAGAGTCCGACCCGCGAGTCCAGCGGCGGCAGCAAGTCGACGAAGTCCTGCTCCTCGCGGACGCCCGCGGCGTCGAAGGTGTCGTACAGCCGATACAGAAGGTCGTACCGCTCCATGTGTCGGTGTGGTCACCCCCAGCCATTAAATCCGCGTCGTTCGGTGAATACCGCCGCCGGTATGCGCAGTCAATCGGTGGCGCCTACTCGACAGACCCCGCAACCCTGATACGGTCCGACCGACGACATGTGCACATGGCACACTGGACCGACAGCATCGTCGGCGACCGAATGACGGTGGACCGCGAGTTCAACGACCACGTGATGAACTCCCGATTCTCCAGTCAGGAGTGGGGGCTCATCATGACGGCCACCGAGTTCGAAATCGAACACGCCGACGACCCAGAGCAAGCGCGCATCGTCGCCAACACCGACAAAGTACCGCAGATTATCCCCGAACTCGACAACATCCGCAAGCAGATGGGGTCGATGGGTGGCGCACCACAGGAATCCGGCGGCGGTAGTGGCGGTAGCGGCCTCGTCGACTCTATCAAAGGCGCGCTCGGCCTCGGAAACGGCGGTGGTGAGAAAGCGTCCGACGAGAAACTCGAAGATGCGGAGCGACTGACCCAAGCCTACGCGGACGCGCTTCAGGAACACCTCGAAAGCAAGGGGAAGTGGGAGCAGGTCAGACTCGCCTACCAGGAGTAATCTGCCACCTCGAGGCTCGTTCTCCCACGGATTGAGCGTTGTTATGCGACGGGAAACTGTCTGCTGCTCAGTCAGCGAGTCAGTGGCACTCTGTCGCTCAGTCAGTACTCGTCGCCCGCGTGGAACAGCGTCCGCTCGCTGGCCTCGTAGATGTTCATCAACTCGGTGATGAGTTCGTCGTACTCTTCGTCTTCCTCGCGAAGGTTGTCGAGTCGGGCGATTGTCTCGTCGTCGAGGTGGATTTGGGGCATGGTTGGAATCACGTCATCAGGCGACTTAAGCGGCAGGGCGGTCCCGAACTATGGCGGTCGTTCTATCGAATTGACCTGAACCGTTAACACGCTCGCCACCTTACCCGTCACTATTGTGGATGGTCTGGAAGATAGACGCGAACAGCCGATTTGCGTCCTCTACGTAGACGACGACGCGGAGTTCGCGAATCTCGTCGAAACGGAACTTCCCCGAATTGATTCGCGCTTCGATATTACTCTTGCAGGCACTGTCGACGAGGCGTTCGAGACGCTCGCCGCACAGTCTGTCGACTGTGTCGTGACTGCGTATTCTCTCGGTGAACAAACTGGTACCGACCTCGTCGATTCGGTACAGGAGTCCGACGAGAATCTGCCGACCATTCTGTGTACTGACGGCCAAAACGAGCAGCTTCCCCCGAGTAAATACGGTGTCGGCGTCTCCGACCACGTTGCGATTCACGTGGGGCAAGACACTCTCGGGCTGCTCGCATCCGCTATCGAGACGCTCGTCGACGCTTCCCGGGCCGCGAAGCGTGCAGACGAGACGAGCGACAGATTCCGCCGAACGCTCGAACGCGCGACCGACGCGGTGTACGCGGTCGACACCGAGTGGCGCATCGACTACATGAACCAAAAGATGGCAGAGCGCGTGGGCTGTGACCCAGACGCCATCATGGGTACGACACTCTGGGAGGAGTTCCCAAGCATCGTCGGCACCGAACTGGAGCGGAAGTATCGAACCGCGATGGAGACCGGCGAACCGGTGTCTTTCGAGCAGTACCTCGAACCGCCGTTCGACTACTGGGTCGAAATTCGGGCCTTCCCGGACGACGACGGATTGACTGTCTTCTCCCGCGAGATAACCGAAGAGCGGGAACAAACGCACGAATTGGAGCGGAGCAAGGCAATCTTAGAGCAGGTCCACGACGTCGTGTTCGTCTTGGATTCGTCGTTCGATATCAAGTACGCGAACCCATCGGCCGCCCGTGCTCGCGGTGGCCCCGACGAGATGCGCGGGACGAACATCCTCGACATCGTCGACGACCGCGTCCCCGACGAGGACATCACCCGGTTCCGCGAGGCGGTCTCGGAGACGATTTCGCGAACCCACGTGCGGGGCGACGGTGCGCAGACGGGACTGTACGATGCCGACCTTCAGGTGACGTTCGACGCGGCAGACGGTCCCCGGACGTTCGACGTCAGACTCACACCCCTCACCGAGTCGGACGAAGACAGGGTACTCGTCGTCGGCCGAGACGTGACCGACCATCAGGAGATTAAACAGCAACTCGAACGCGAACGAGACGCGTTGCAAGCAGTTCAACGAGTGATGGGTGACGCCGACCTGTCGACCGACGAGCGGTTGACGAAGTTGCTCGACGTCGGCCGACGGACGCTCGACCTAGATATCGGTATCGTCTCCGACATCGACGGGTCGGATTACGTCGTTCGAGCGGCCGTCTCCACTGGTGGTGGCATCTCCGTCGGCGACCGGTTCGACCTCGAATCGACGTACTGCGAAGCGGTCGTCGCCAGCGACGAGGTGTGTTCGTTCGTGGACGCTGTCGAGGCCGGGCGAGAGAGCCATCCAGCCTACCAGGAGTTCGAACTGGAGTCGTACATCGGCGCACCACTGTCGGTCGACGGTGAACGGTTCGGGACGGTGAACTTCTCCAGTTCGAACTCTAGAGACGGTGCGTTTGGAGAGCTCGAACGAACGTTTGTCGAGCTTCTCGGCGAGCTCGTGAGTACCGAACTGGCCCGGGAGCGGAGTCGATGCAAGCTCGAACAGACGAATCAACGACTCGAATCGCTGATTCAGGCCGCGCCGATGGCGATTATGGAAGTCGACGAGGATGGACACGTCCACCTCTGGAATCACGGTGCCGAAAAGATGTTCGGGTGGACGAGTGACGAAGTCGTCGGTGAGCAGAACCCACTCATCCCCGAAGACAAAACAAAAGAGTTCGAGACACACCGAAAACAGACGTTCGCCGGAGGCCGAATCCGCGGGAAAGAGGTCCGTCGCCAGACGAAAGACGGCGAAAAACGAGACTATCTGCTCTCGACTGCGCCCGTCGAGTCGGCAGACGGAGATATCGACCGAACAATCGCTGTCCTCGAAGACATCACGCCGCAAAAGACGCTCGAAGCGAACCTCAGAGCACTCCAACAGACGGCACAGGAACTCAGCGCCGCGTCTTCGGTCGACGATATCGCCGAGATTGCCGTCGATGCCGCGGCAGACGTCCTCGGTCTCGACGTGACCAGCATGTGGCAGTACGACGACCGCCGAGAGAGACTCGTACCACTCACTGAGACGAGTGCAGCACGAGGGCTCTACGGGGAGACACCGCCGCTCACCCCCGGCCGAAGCCTCGCGTGGGAGGCGTTCGAAACTGGCGAGGTTCGCGCCTACGACGACGTCCGCGAATACGACAACCGCTACAACGACGACACCGAGATACGCAGCGAGATTATCGTTCCGTTGGGAGATATCGGTCTCTTGCTCACCGGGTCGACGTCGCCGCACGAATTCAGCGAACAGGACGTCGACCTCTTTCGAATCCTCGCGTCGTCGGTGGAAGCGGCACTCGTGCGAGCGAAGCGGGAAAGCGAACTTCGACAGCAGAACGAACGACTCGACCAGTTCGCATCGGTCGTCTCACACGACCTCCGTAACCCGCTTTCTGTCGCAACCGGGTTCCTCGAAATCGCCGAAGAGACAGGCGAAAAAGCGTACTTCGAAAAGGTCGAATCTGCCCACGAGCGCATCGAGGACCTCATCGGCGACCTCCTGAGTCTCGCTCGGGGCGAGCGACCAATCCAAGACGGCGTCGACGTCGCTCTCGATTCGATAGCGAACGAGGCGTGGGAGTACGTCGACACTGCCGATGCAACCCTCTCGGTTGGGGAGCTACCGACGATTACTGGCGACCCGAGTCGGTTGAAGCAACTGTTCGAGAACCTGTTTCGAAACGCCGCCGAACACGGCGGTGACGACGTGAGTGTCACTGTCGACAGCCTCGACAGCGGTCACGGATTCTACGTCGAAGACGACGGCGTCGGTATCCCACCGACTCATCGAGAGAACATCTTCGAACATGGTGTCTCGTACAGCCGGTCCGGAACTGGCTTCGGACTCAGTATCGTGGCCGCCATCGCTCGTGCACACGGCTGGACAGTTGCAGTCACCGACGGCGCGGACGGTGGTGCACGGTTCGAATTCGAACCAAGACGTATCCACGGCTCAGCCCCGAAAGAGGCGCATTCGACCCGGTGATGGGGCGCTCGACGGGTCGAAACTGATTACTTGAAGAGCGTCTGACCGGCGCTGCCAGAGACCGTCGTCAGGTCGGCGTGCACGTCGGCGATGCGTGCGCGAATATCGCGACCGGCGACACGGGGGTCGAACACCGACTTGTCGGGCGACCAGTCGGTCTCGTTGAAGAAGGTGTCACGCGCGTCCTCGACGCCTTCCGGCGGGACGATAGCGTGTGGGTCTTCGCTGTAGAGGTCGTACGCAGTCCGGGTGTACTCGTACTGGTAGCGCGTGTCTTTGTTGACCTTGCAGATGCCGTGTTTGAGCATCTCCTGCAGTTGGTCGGGCTGGACGCCGGACGACCCGTGGAGGACGAGCGGTGTGTCGAGCCCGTGGTCTCGAAGCGCGACGCGGATGTCGTGGGCGAGGTCGGGGCGAAGTTCGAGGTCCTTGCCCTTGGCGACGCCGTGCTGGGTTCCGACGGAGATAGCAAGCAGGTCGGCACCCGTCCTGTCGACGAACTCGACGGCCTGTTCGGGGTCCGTGTAGAACGCTTCCTCGGACTCGATTTCGTCTTCGACGCCCTTGATTTGGCCGAGTTCGGCCTCGATGAGGATATCGGAGTTAGCTTCCTCGACCATCTCGACGACTTCACGGCTCGTCGCGACGTTCTCCTCGAACGGTTCGTGGGAGGCGTCGATCATGATAGACGACGGGATGTCGAGTTCGATTTGCTGCTGGATGAACTCGAGGTCCGTCTGGTGGTCCATGTTGAGGAAGACGCCGATGTCGTAGCGTTCGGCGATGGTCTCGATGTAGGTGCCCATCGCCTTCAGGCCCGCGACCGGGTCGCCGTCACCTGCGAACTTGCAGGCCCCGCCGCTGAGTTGTAACAGGAGGTCCGAATCCATCCGGTCGGCACCCTCCATGAGACCCATCATGATGCTCGGCTCTGCGATGTTGCTCGCGATGAGACCGAACCCTTCGTCGAGCGCCTCGTCGTACACTGTGGCGAGTTCCTCCCCGCCGTAGAACGGCATTATGCGTTCACCTCGTCTCGGCCAACGACTGCGAGGATAATAATCTATGGGAATATGGTTTTGATTTTGCTCGTTAGTGTTCGTTCACTACCGAGTTAATTTTTCGAGACACTGTTTTCTCTAACACCAATTTCTCATCTCTGTGCTACCCCGGTAGCAGACCATATATACGTCGAAATCAACCAACTGCGAGCATCTTGGCCAGTCAGAACTATCCACGTTCTTCGGGGGTGACACCATCCCGTCAACGGCACCTCCTATTACTATACTTACAATATCTCGGCAGAGTAAGTGGATGACGTCACGCGAGAATGATTGTTTTTGATTGAATCCAACGAGACGGTCGATGCACTCCCTCAATACTCCTGCACGTCAACCTGGGTGTCACTTTCGAGGACGTCTTCGAGGTCAGGAACGCGCGTCCCGGCGACACCGACCACGCGCGCTGCAGTGAGCATCCCCATCCGAAGCGCCGCCACAGTGTCGTGTCCGTGGTCGAGACCGGCGAGGAAGCCTGAAAGAACGGCGTCACCAGCGCCGACAGTATCGACGACATCCACGTCCAGAGCCGACGCCGCCACGGTTTCGTCCGGACCAACGAGAACCGCGCCGTCCGCGCCAAGCGATGCGAGGACGTACTCGTATCCCTGTTCACGGAGGGCGTTCGCCGCGGAAATCGTCTCTTCTCTCGTCTCGACTGTCCGGCCGGTCGCCGCTTCGAGTTCCGACCGATTGGGTTTGCAAACGAAGTATTCGGCGTCGAGTTCCGTGAGCGACTCGCCGCCCATATCGACTGCCATCCGCCAGTCACCCGCTTCAGCAAGCCTGTCGACCGCCGACAACGGCATGCCCGGCGGAAGACTCCCGCCGACGAGGACCGTCTCGGGGTCGTGTTTCTGTACGATGCTGAGCAGTTTGTCCACGTCGGTGTCTCCCACGGTCGGGCCGTTGTGGTTGAGTTTGTACTCACCGTCTTCGGCGAGTACGGTCGTGTTTAGTCGTGTTTCTGCATCGATGTGCACGAACGCACTCGGAATGCCGTCGTCGTCGAGTCGGGTTTCGATGAATTTCCCGAAGTACCCACCCAGAAATCCGGACGCGGTGACGTCGACAGACAGCGCGGACACGTACTTGGCGACGTTGATGCCCTTCCCACCGGCGGTGAACACCTGGTCGTCGGTCCGGTGGACGACGTCGGTCTGCAGTGGCTCGTCGAAGTGGATGGTGTGGTCGATAGCGGGATTCGGCGTGACGGAGAAAATCATCGGCCGACCCCATCGACGATGTCGACATCCGCGTTTTCGAGTTCGTCTCGGGTCTCGCCGTCGATGACGGCGTCGGTGATGAATCGGTCTACGTCTTCGAACGACGCGAACTGGACGAAGCTCCGGCGGCCGAGTTTCGATTCGTCGGCGACGAGGACGACGCGCGCAGCCTTCTCAACCATCAGTTCCTTCATCCGTGCTTCGTCCTCGTTCGGCGTCGTGAGGCCGGATTCGGCGTCGATAGCGTTCGTCCCCAGAAACAGGAGGTCGAAGTTGGTCCGCTGCATGAACGCCTCTGCAGTCGGGCCGACGAGCGAGCGCGTCCGTCGTCGGAGTGTGCCACCGGTGAGCTTTACGTCGTTGTCTTCGTCGTTCAGTTCGATTGCGAGACGCGGCGAGTTCGTGACGCCGAGGATGCCCCCGTCGTTCGGAACCTGCTTTGCGATTTGAATTGTCGTCGTTCCCGCGTCGAAGAAGACGACCTGCCCGCTTGCGAGTTCCTCGCTGGCACGCTCGGCGATTGCCCGCTTCGCGTCGAGATGCTGTACCTCCTTTTCCCCGTACGTCTGCTCTCGACCGACGGACGTCACCGGAACTGCGCCACCGTGAGAACGCTCTATGAGGCCGCGGTCTTCGAGTTCGCGCAGGTCTCGGCGAATCGTCGCTTTCGAGTAGCCGAGGTCGCTGGCGAGTGCCTCGACCGACCGGCCCTCAGAATCCGAGACGAGTTCGACGATACGGCGTTTTCGCTCTGCTGGTAACATCGATAGCGGTTCCTCGTTGTCTGTTAGATAGGTCGGTGTGCATTGTTAATTGTTTGTGTTGGATTTCGTGTGAATTTGCTCGCCACAGGCATACTTCACTCAATAACGAAAAACAGTACGACGGAGAACAGAATTCGCCGACAGCCGAAAGCGAGGGAACGACGGGCGAGGAAGCGAGGAAGCGACGGGTGAGAGCCGCGGCTCTCGGGGCGAGTGAGCGAATCGAAAGAAGGCGGTCGGTGGGGCGATTCGGAGGTCGTGCGGCTTACAGACGGTCGACGATAGCCGCCGTGACCTCTTCGGTGGAGGCGTCGCCGCCGAGGTCTGGCGTCCGCGGCCCGTCTTCGAGGACGCCTTCGACGGCGGTTCTGACCTGCTGTGCCTCGTCCTCGTAGTCGAGGTAGTCGAGGAGCATCGCGGCCGAGAGAATCGTCGCCGCCGGATTGGCGATGCCTTCCCCGGCGATATCGGGGGCAGAGCCGTGAACCGGTTCGAACAGCGCACTGTCCGGGCCGATGTTCGCCGAGGGGAGCAGACCGAGACCACCGACGAGGCCCGCCGCAAGGTCAGACAGCACGTCGCCCGCGAGGTTCGGACAGACGATGGTGTCGAACTGTGTCGGGTCGAGACAGACGCGCGTGGCGAACGCGTCCATCAGAACTTCCTCGACTTCGACGCCGTTCTCGTCGGCGACCGAGACGACTGCGTCCCGGAAGCGACCGTCGGTCTCGCGCATCACGTTCGCCTTGTGAGCGACCTGGAAACTGCCGCCCTCGCCGCCGACGTAGTCGCAGGCGTACTCGGCGAGTCGCTCCGAGGTGGACGTAGTGACCACGCGGGTGAGCGTCGAGAGGTCGTCGGAGAGGCGGTCTTCGTGACCCGAATAGACGCCTTCGGTGTTCTCCCGAAGGAAGACGAGGTCCGTCTCCGGGCGCAGGGCGTCCACGCCGGGGTAGGCCTTTGCCGGGCGGACGTTGACGAAAGAGTCCACAGCAGTCCGGAGCGGGAGAATGACGTCCGCCGCCGTCTCGCCCGCGGCACCGAACAGGGTCGCGTCGGCCTTGGCCGCGAGGTCGTAGGTCTCCTGCGGGAGCGCCTCGCCCGTCTCTTCTTTCACGTGGTCGCCCGCGTCGGCCTCGACGAACTCGAAGTCGCCGACCGCTTTCAGTACGTCCACGGCGGCCGGGACGACCTCTGCCCCGATGCCGTCGCCGGGGATGACGACAATCTCCTCAGTCATCGACGTAGGGGAGAGCGGCGGCTTTCTCGGCGACAGCGTCGGCGTTCGACTTCATGAGCGCCGTCGTGTCCCAGACGCCCTCGGTGAGCGCCTTTCTCTGTGCGTCGTCGACGGTCACGTCCACGGTTTTCTCGCCGTAGGTGACCGTCTCGTTTTCCACGTCCACGTCGATGTCGGCGTCGGGGTTCTCGTCGACCCACTCTTGCAGTTCGACGATTGTCTCGGTGTCGGCGGTGACCGTCGGGATGCCCAGCGCGAGGCAGTTGCCCGCGAAGATTTCCGCGAAGGACTCGCCGATGATGGCGTCGATGCCCCAGCGCATGAGCGCCTGTGGGGCGTGCTCCCGCGACGAGCCACAGCCGAAGTTGGCGTTG
Source organism: Haloferax larsenii JCM 13917 (assembly GCF_000336955.1). Lineage (GTDB taxonomy): Archaea > Halobacteriota > Halobacteria > Halobacteriales > Haloferacaceae > Haloferax > Haloferax larsenii. Next base: position 17,325 of record NZ_AOLI01000010.1, read on the forward strand.
ACGACCATGATAGAGGCTTCCTGGAAGTGCGGCTCGTTCATCGGGTGGTCCTTGGGGTCGTCGTGCTCGTCGTACCGCTTGTCGAAGAACGCGAACTCGCCGAGGCCGTCGAACGTGACGACCTTCATGAACCGCGCCGGGATAATCTGGTCCGTGTCGATGTCGTTGCCGCGGATTGGGACACCCGTCCCCGAGGCGGAGTCGATTTCTGGGATTTCGTCGGTCATGCTTCCGTCACCTCCTTCAGGTCGCGCACGTCAGTGACGTGGCCGGTCACGGCCGCCGCGGCCACCATGCGCGGGTTCATCAGCACGGTCTTGCCGTCTTTCGACCCCTGTCGGCCGATGAAGTTGCGGTTCGACGAGGACGCCGAGGCCTCGTCACCCTCCAGTTGGTCTTCGTTCATGCCGAGACACATCGAACAGCCCGCTTCACGCCATTCGAATCCGGCTTCCTCGAACACCTCGTCGAGGCCCTCCGCTTCGGCGGCGGCCTTGACGCGCTGACTGCCGGGGACGACCATCGCGCGGACGCTGTCGGCGACCTGTCGACCCTTCACGACCTCTGCGGCGCGGCGCAGGTCCGGCATCCGCGCGTTCGTACACGACCCGAGGAACGCCACGTCGATTTCGTAGCCCTCCATCGTCTCGCCGGGTTCGACGCCCATGTGCTCCTGCGACATCCGGGCGGTGTCCTGCTTTTCTTCGGGCAGGTCCTCCGGGGCCGGAATCGGTTCGGTGATGCCGACGCCCTGTCCGGGCGTGGTTCCCCACGTGACGACGGGTTCGAGTTCGGAGCCGTCGATGGTGACGACGTCGTCGTACTCGGCGTCCTCGTCGGAGCGGATGGACTCCCAGTACGGCTTGCATTCGTCGAACTTCTCGGGGTTCTCCTGGAAGTAGTCGGTCTGCTTCAGCCACTCGTAGGTGGTCTCGTCGGGGTTGACGTACCCCGCGCGAGCGCCGCCCTCGATGGACATGTTGCAGATACTCATCCGACCTTCCATGTCGAGGTTCTCGATGGCCTCGCCGGCGTACTCGTAGACGTAGCCGACGCCGCCTTCGGTGCCGAGGCGACGGATAATCTCCAGGACGACGTCCTTGGCCTCGACGCCGGGACCGAGTTCGCCCGTGACCTCGATTTTGCGAACCTTCTTTTTCTCCATCGCGACGGTCTGGGTCGCCAGCACGTCCCGAATCTGGCTCGTCCCGATACCGAACGCCAGCGCGCCGAACGCGCCGTGGGTCGAGGTGTGGCTGTCACCACAGACGATGGTCATTCCGGGTTGGGTGAGTCCCTGCTCCGGCCCGATGACGTGGACGATACCCTGGTCACCGGAGGTCGGGTCCGAGAAATTGATGCCCGCGTCGCGGACGTTCTGTTCGAGTTCGGACATCATCTCCTCTGCGGCGTCGTCTTGGAACGGCCGCGACTGGTCCGACGTGGGGACGATGTGGTCCACCGTCGCGTGGGTTCGCTCGGGATAGGCGACTTCCAGGTCGCGCTCTTGGAGCATCCCGAACGCCTGCGGACTCGTCACCTCGTGGATGAGGTGCAGGCCGCAGAACAACTGCGTCTGTCCGGTCGGGAGTTCGGAGACGGTGTGTTCCTCCCAGACCTTGTCGTAGAGCGTGCCCTCACTCATCTACGTCACCTGTCTCGGCCCGATTTCCGTCTGCTCCGGGGTGGCGATGATGGGTCATTTCGGTGCGACCGCGGTTCCAGACGCGGTTCGCGTCGTCTCCGTGCGGCGGCGTGTGGTCCACGTCGTCCATCGTGTCGGAACCGCCAGTCATCGCCGGGGACGAGTCGGTCGAGTCCACGGCACCGCCGTCGGTGACGGCCGGGCCGCGCTCGTAGACCGTTGTGAAGGTCTCTCCCGTGTAGGGATTCGTGTGGCTAACATCTCGCATGCGGGTCGGTGTGTTGCTTCGGTTCTCGTTTCGGGTCATGGTACTGAATCGGGTGTATTAGGGGGTGGTCAGTCGTCTGCCGGTGCTTCTGCTTTCTCTGTGTCGTCGGCCTCGTCGGCCCACGCGAACAACTCGCGCAGGCGACCGCCGACGTCCTCGATGTCGTGGTTCTCTTCGGCTTCCTTGAGCTGGGAGTACGACGGGCGGCCCGCCTGGTTCTCCAGAATCCACTCGCGGGCGAAGGTGCCGTCTTGGACCTCTTCGAGGACTTCCTCCATGCGCTCGCGGCTGTGTTCGTCGACTACGCGGTCACCGCGGGTCAGCCCGCCGAACTCGGCGGTGTCAGAGACGGAGTGCCACATGCCGCCGAGTCCGTCTTCGTACATCAGGTCGACGATGAGCTTCAGCTCGTTCAGGCACTCGAAGTAGGCCATCTCGGGGGAGTAGCCCGCATCGACGCTGTCTCTTATACACATCTCTGAT
>NZ_AOLI01000011.1 GCF_000336955.1 Haloferax larsenii JCM 13917
CCGCTCTTCCGATCTACACTGTAACGAGGTCTGGATGACACCTGCACGGGTACAGCCGATTCCGTGGGCGTACGCCAGCGCTTCTTCCTTGGCCTCGCCGGTCGTGTCCTGATAGACCGCGATGAGGCCGGGCGTTCCCTCGCCGCTCTCGTAGTTGCGGCGGACGAGGTGGCCGGGCGACTTGGGCGCGACGAGCGTCACGTCCACGTCTTCCGGGGGGCGAATCTGGTTGTAGTGGATGTTGAAGCCGTGGGCGAACTGGAGCGTGTCACCGGCGTCGAGTTCGTCGCGAATCTCCTCGAAGACCGCCGGCTGGACAGTGTCGGGGACGAGCACGGAGACGATGTCCGCCTCTGCTGCGGCCTCGGTGGGCGTCGCAACGCGGAGTCCGTCTTCGCGTGCGGCGGCGCGGGACGAGGAATCTTCGCGCAGGCCGACGACCACGTCGACCCCGCTTTCGGCGAGGTTCTGTGCGTGGGCGTGGCCCTGGCTGCCGTAGCCGAGGACGGCTACGGTCTTGTCGTCGATGTGCGTTCGGTCTGCGTCGTCGTCGTAGTAGACAGTCGTGGTGAAATCGGTCATTGTGTATCAGTCGTGGGTGTGGTCGGTTCGCCGGACGTGCCGGGTTCCTCTCCGGGGACGGTCTTCTTCGCGCCGTGAGCGAGGGCGGTCTGGCCGGTTCGGGCGATTTCGATGATGCCGAACCGACGGAACGCGTCCACGGCGTCGTCTATCTTGCGCTCGTCGCCGGTGAGTTGGACCGTGATGGTCTCGGAGCCGACGTCGAGGGTCTGGCCGTCGTACATCTCCGTGACGGCGTGGACCTTGTCGGGGTCTTCGCCGCGAACCTTCAGGAGGACGAGTTCGGCGCGGATGGCGTCGTCGTCCAGTTCGCCGATGGAGATGACCGGCTTCAGTTTGGCCAGCTGTTTTTCGATTTGGTCGATTCCGGGGTCGGGTTCCTCGACGACCATCGTGATACGCGCGTGGCCGTCGACGGTGGTCGGCCCGACAGTGAGGCTCTCGATGTTGAACTGTCGGCGAGCGGCGAGTCCGGCGACTCGGGAGAGAACACCGGGTTCGTGCTCGACGATGGCCGACAGCACGGTTCTGCGTGGTTCGTGTTCGGCTTCTGCTTCGGGGTCGATGCGGATACCCTGGGAGTTCCGGCGGCCGTCGGGGTGTGGCCGCTCTTCCGGGGCGGGTCCCTGCAGTCCCTGGTCGTTGCTCATAACTGGTCCTCCGAGAGAGCGAATTTTCCGTTCGCGCCACCCGACGAGACCATCGGGTAGACGTTCTCCGCTGGGTCGACGTGGAAGTCGATGACCGACGGGCCGTCGTAGGCGAGCGCTTCTTCGATGGCGTCCGGGACTTCCTCGTAGGAATCGACGGCCCAGCCGCGGGCACCGAACGCCTCGGCGAGCTTGTCGAACTGCGGACACCAGTCGTAGCCGGCAGCCATGCGTCGGCCTTCGAAGAAGGCGTCCTGCCACTGGCGAACCATCCCGATGTACTCGTTGTTCAGGATAGCGACGGTGATGTCGAGGTCCTCGCGGACGGCGACCGACAGCTCCTGAATCGTCATCAGGAACGAGGCGTCACCGTCGACGCAGACGACGGTTTCGTCGTCGTCGGCAGCGAGCCGTGCACCGATGGCGGCGGGCAAGCCGTATCCCATCGTGCCGAGTCCGTGCGAGGACACCCAGCGCCGCGGTTCGCGGAAGGTCCAGTACTGGGCGGCCCACATCTGGTGTTGGCCGACGCCGCTCGTGACGACGGTCTCGTCTGGCGTAGCTTCATCCAGCGCCTCGACCACGAACTGCGGTTTCAGCGGTTCGTCGTCGGGTGCCGCGTAGTCCATCGGGTACTCGTCTTTCCACGTCAGGCACTGCTCGCGCCACTCGCGGGCGTCGGGCGTCTGGTCCATCTCGGCGTCGATTGCCTCGATAGCTCGGCCTGCGTCGCCGACGACCGGATAGTCCGCGTGGACGTTCTTGGAAATCTCCGCCGGGTCGATGTCGATGTGCACGACTTCCGCCTCGGGTGCGAACGTGTCGATGCCGCCGGTCAAGCGGTCGTCGAAGCGGGTGCCGACCGCGATGAGGCAGTCGGTGTGGGTGATGGCCATATTGGCGTACCCGGTGCCGTGCATCCCCGCCCACGAGAGACACAGGGCGTCGTCCTCGGGCATCGTGCCGATGCCGGGCATCGTCGTGACGACCGGAATCTGGTGCTCGGTCGCGAACGCCCGTGCTTCGTCGGTCGCATCTCCTTTGACGACGCCGCCACCGAACAGGAGAAGCGGCTTCTCTGCGCGCTCGATGGCGCGGGCGGCCGCTTCGACCTCGTCGCTGTCGGGGTCGGTCTTCGGGCGACACGTCGCTGGGGCGCGTGCCTCGCCGGGTTCGCGGTCGGTCTCGCCCAGCGAGACGTCTTTCGGGAGGTCCACCAGCGTCGGTCCGGGTCGGCCCTCGCCCGCCAGCGCGAACGCTTCGCCGACAACGTCGCCGACCGTGTCGGACGACGAGGCGAAGTAGTTGTGCTTCGTGATGGGTGCGGTGACGCCGGTGGTGTCGGTCTCCTGGAACGCGTCGGAGCCGACCATCTCGGAGGGGACCTGCCCGGTGAGTGCGAGCATCGCGTCGGAGTCCATGTTGGCGTCGGCGATGCCCGTCACGAGGTTCGTCGCGCCGGGACCGGACGTTGCGAGGCAGACGCCGGGGTCTCCTTTGACGACGCCGTAGGCGTCTGCTGCGTGCGAGGCACCCTGCTCGTGGGCCATCGTCACGTGCCGGATGTCTGAGTGGTACAGGGCGTCGTAAATTGGCATGATAGCGCCACCCTGCACACCGAACGCGGTCTCGACACCTGCGTTCTCCAGTGCCCGAACGACCGACGTCGCACCCGAGGTGACGTCCGTCTCCGTCGGGTCGTCGTCTGCGGGCGTCGGCGCGTCAGTCTCGGCCGGTGATGCTGTGCGTTCGCTCATGTGCGGGCTCCGTGGTGGTGTGTTCGTTGCGGTCGATACGCGTGCTGTCGGTCGGTTTCGTGGTGCTGGTGCTCCATATTGGGGACTCCAAACGTGGCTGAAAACGGTGCAAACCCGTGGACTGAGAGATGGAGTGGTGAGGGGCTATGCCCCTACAATAATGAGCGACCGAACAGCAGCGACGGCGGCACCGCGCACTCCGGACTGCGGAGCGGGGAGTGCCAGGGTGTCGTCGTGCTGATTCATCGTATGCCACACGTACTCCCGGTCTGTAATAACCCTTTCGCGGCGCGCAACGATTGCACGCGTTCAGGGTCGGGAAGTCAGTGTGGGGCGGTCGCCCAGTAGGGCCACAGCCCGACGCCATCAGGCGCGGACCTCCTCCTCCGTGTCGTCTACGTGGGTGACACCCACGTCGCGGGCGAACGACCTGAGCGTCACGTCGTCGACGCGCTCTTTCTCCGCGCCGTGGTCCTTGACGCGGCGGGTGACCTCCCGGACCTCGGCGTCCGAGGGGTCGAACCCGATGTCCGCCAGGCGCTTGCGAACCGAGTGCGTCCCCGTGTGCTTGCCGAGCACGAACTCGCGGGTCGCCCCGACCATCTCGGGGGTCATGACGCCCGGTTCGAACGTGTCGGCGTTCTCGATGACGCCGGCGGCGTGGATGCCGCTCTCGTGAGAGAAGGCGTTGCGGCCGACGACCGGCTTGTTCGCCGGAATCGGGATGTCGGACGCCGCCTCGACGATACGAGCCAGCTCGGTGATTCGGGTGGTGTCGATGCCGGTGTCGACGCCGTAGAGGGATTCTGCGGCCATGACGACCTCCTCGTAGGCGGCGTTACCGGCACGTTCGCCGATACCGTTGACCGAAACCTGCGCCTGTGTGGCACCGGCTTCGAACCCGGCCATCGCGTTAGCCGACGCCAGTCCGAAGTCGTCGTGCGCGTGCACGTCGATTCGGGCGTCGGTGTGTTCGCGGACGGTTTCGACCATCCGTGCGAACCGCGTCGGCGTCGCCACACCGCACGTGTCGGGGAGGTTAATCCAGTCGACGCCGGCCTCGGAGACCGCTTCGACGACTTCGATGAGGAACTCCTCGTCCGTTCGGGTGGCGTCCATCGGCGAGAACATTACTTCGACGCCCGCATCGCGGACGCGTTCGACACTACGGACGGCGCGCTCGACGGCTTCTGCGCGAGAAGCGTGCATCGAGTCGGCCAGTTGGACGTCGCTGGTGCTCACGAACGTGTGCACCATGTCCACGCCGGAATCCAGCGCGGCTTCGATATCCTTGTCGACGACGCGGGCCAACCCGCACGTCGTCGTGTCCGTCGAAGCAGCGATATCCGCGACTGCTTCGAACTCCGCGTCAGAGTTGACCGGGAACCCTGCCTCGATGACGTGGGTACCCATGTCGTCGAGGGTGGCGGCCATATCCCGTTTCTCCTCGTAACTGAACGAGGTTCGGGGTGACTGTTCGCCGTCGCGGAGTGTCGTGTCGAAGATTCGTACGTCTTCGATTTCAGATTGTTGGGCTAACGTGCCCTGGAAGAACTCGACCCGCCGGGGAACCCGACGAATCCTCCGTGTCGTTGTGAGACATCGTGTCAGTCAGGTGCCCGAACTCATATTTAAGTGTTTCTCCCAGACAGTATCACGAATGTTCTCGGTGGACCGAATGACACCACTTCACGAACCTAATCGCACGACATAAACGACCTTATACAAACCCATGACATACTGTGTCTTGATATAGAGACACAGCATCCACTTCTGCTGAAGTCATAAATCAACCACTATAGGTTTAGAAATAATAGTTCGGCCCCATCACGCGCGCCACCAAGTGGACGATTGTGAATCACGTCGCCGCCAGAGAATTGTCAGTGTGAAGTCAATCAGCGGTCGTGAACTGTCCGACGCGACCGAACGCTTTTCTCGTCTGTTGCCCACGCAGGGGGTATGGGCGATTTCAACCTCAACTTACAGACGGCCGAAGAACACCTCGACGGTGACGACGCCGAGGGTGACGTAGTGCTTGGCGTGCTCGACGGGTCGACGCCACCGGAAGAGTGGGTCGAATCCATCGCACGCGGGAACACCCTCGTGCTCGCCATCGAGGGCGACCTGAACAAGCTCGCCTCCAGTTTCGCACGCGAGGTCAAGGACATGGGCGGCCAGCTCATGCACTTCCGGAAGTTCCTCATCGTCTCTCCACCGGGCGTCGATATCGACACGGACAACCTCTGAGTGCGGACCATCTCTGGGTATCCCGATTCGACACCGGCAGTGGGTTCTCGATTCTCGTTTCCCCGCTACCCACGACATCGGTCCGAGTTGCCAACAGCTCTGCGACGTCTCATCTACAACTGACAGCCGAAACCGGGTGAGAACGCTGCAGGGCGAGGGCTTATGCGGCGTCCACCCGTTATTACGGTCATGCCGATGAAAGGTCGCGGAACGGCACAGCTCCGCGAAATCGACCGTTGGGAGGACGGCGTCGGATGGCTCGCGTATCCCGACGAGAAGATGCAACGCGCCAGCCACGCGGTTCGCGTCGACGACGGCGACGTGTGGGTATTCGACCCCGTCGATGCGCCCGGCGTCGACGACCTCCTGGCAGAATTCGGCGACGTCGCGGGCGTCGTCGTCGGACTCGACAGGCACAAACGCGATGCCGCCGCCATCGCGAACCGCCACGAAGTCCCGGTCTACGTGGCCTCGTGGATGACGGGCGTCGCGGACAAACTCGACGCCGACGTCGAACGATTCGGGGGGACGCTCGCAGACTCGGGGTTCAAGACGTTCCGTATCGTCGACCGGACGTTCCCGCCGTGGCAGGAAGTCGGCTTCTACCACGACGAGTTGCGGACGCTCGTCGTTCCTGAGACCGTGGGAAGCGTCGGCTACTTCTGCGCCCCCGGAGAGCGACTGGGTGTCCACCCGATGCTCCGCCCGTTCCCACCACGCCAGACACTCACCGGATTCGACCCCGAGCGCCTCCTCGTCGGACACGGTGCTGGGGTGACAGACGGTGCCGGCGACGCACTTCGTGAGGCGCTGCTGAACGCGCGGAAGAATCTCCCCGGTGCGTACGCTCGGGCGTTCAAGTCGATGCTCACGAACTGATGTCCGAGTCTGACGACGTGCGCGTGCAAAACGGCGGCGACCACGGGAACGTCGAAAACGGCGGCGACCACGGGAACGTCCAGAATGGCGACCACAGAGGCGCATCCCCGACCACCGACGTCGGAAACGACTCGTCCGACTCAGAGACCGAGACGGCGGACCGCCAGGTCTACGTCACTCGCGGCCTCGTCGACGTGCTCTTGGAGATGGCGGAGGCGGCCGAGCCTAACGACGTGAACGTCGTTCTCGCGCCGACGCCCGCCGGTGAATTCGATGCCGACCTCGGTATCGACCCGGAGACACCGGTCCTCACGCACTTCTACATGTCTGAAGCAGGTGGGTCGGTCAGCGCCGTCTTCGGGATGGACCTCGGGACTCCCGCAGGCCGAGGACGCGCCCGGTTCCTGACTCACCCACAGGGGCCGTTCGAACTCACCGAACGCGACGACCTCGCCGCGGTCGTCTTGCTCGCCGTCCCCCCGTGGGAAGACGAGACGTTCGGTGCCTTCGACCGCGCCGGGCGAACGCTCGAACTCACGGTTCTCGACGCGGAACCACCGACAGAAGAACTCGCGTGACTCGACAGCAGAACTCGTGTGACTTGACACACGAAACCGCCGCTCGCAACTACCGAAGATATCCGAGGTCCGTCAACTGCTCTGCAATCTCTTGAAACTCCGACTCGGAGAGTTCGCCGCCGGACCGCTCGTGTTGGATGACGATACTGCGAAGGAGGAACCGAACCAGGTCGCTCGTACTGGAGAACGTCGTTCCCTCGATGGTGTCGTCGACGCGAGCGGCCAGTTCCTTCGGAATCGAGACCGTCGTGTACTCCGTCATAGCAGATTGGAAGCCCTGACGAGGGTTAACCCCAACGGTCGGGGATTTTTCAAGGGGGGTTCCGTACTCCGACGCGATGGCTGCTAGACCGCCGCAAGACAACACGTCGGAACCGGACACGATTGAGTTCGGTATCGCCGCACTGGCCGACGACGTCGACGAGGCGGACATCGACTTTCCGGCGGACGCGCAGACGATTGCGCGTGCGCTCGGCCACGTCGACGTTCCGATAGACGCTGCCGGAAACACCGTCTCTATCGACGAGGCACTCGAAGCCACCGGGCGAACCACGTTCGAGTCACGTCGGGAGTTGCTCGACGTGCTCCACCCTGTCTTCGAAGAGTTCCGTGCGAAGGCCTCGACGAGCCTCCTCGGCCGGCTCCGTGCTCTCGTTCCGTTCTAACGCTCGCGTTTCGACGCCGGCGGAACGACCGGCGACGACGAACCCTACTCTGACTCCTCGATTCGCTTCATCTGCTCGCGGTGCAACGAGAGAATGAGGTCCGAGAGCACCCCGAACATCAGCAGTTGCACGCCGAAGAGGATACCTGCCGCCGAGACGACGGCGATGACTTCGTGTGAGACGGTTCGAACGATCCACTCGTAGGCGACGTACGCCGCGAGTCCGAGACCGGTCGCCGTCGACGCCAACCCGACGCTCCCGAAGTAGAACAGGGGATTGTTCGTCTTCGCCCGACGGTAGAGTTCGAGGAAGATGATACCGCCGTCCCGAACAGGATGGAGGTTGGTGTCCGACCCGTCCGGTCGCGGGAGGTACGTCGTCGGGACCACGGTGGTCTTGATGCCGCGTTTCGCACACTCGACTGCCATCTCCGTCTCGATGCCGAACCCGTCGGACGTGAGTGTCATTTCGAGGAACGACTCACGTGTGAATGCCCGATACCCACTGAGAATGTCTTCGTAGTCGGTGCCGTGGATGTAGGCGAACGCTCGGTTGATGATTCGGTTTCCAACCTCTGTCTCTTATACACATCT
>NZ_AOLI01000012.1 GCF_000336955.1 Haloferax larsenii JCM 13917
CATCAGAGATGTGTATAAGAGACAGGACGTACTCCGCGACGATGTGCTCTTCGACAGCTTCTCTGACCGCTTGACCCTTCCCAGACCCGGACTGCATCACTACGTGTGCGCCCGCCTCCTCGGCTAGTTCGCGCGTGCCGTCTGTCGAGCCGCCGTCGATGACGAGGATATTCGTAAAGCCTTCCTCTCTGTAGTCGGCGACGACGTCGGCAATCGTCTCGGCCTCATCGTAGGTTGGGACGAGGACGCAGACGGAGTCTGGGTTGGGCATCACCTCGCAGAGAGTCACTCGGGTTTAAAAAGATTTATCTCTCAAATTGAGGAGACTGCTTCGAATATTTCGGCATACTTTCGAGCAATCTCCGAAGTAGTGAACTTCTCGGCCCGTTCTTCGACCGAGTACTTGTGGGACTGTTTAAGATGAGACAGTATTCCCTCAGCCAACGGTTGGGGATTATCGACCTCTGTAAGCGTACCATATTTCCCGTTAGCTAATATCTCTGCAGGACCACTCTGGCAATCAGTCGAAACGATTTGCGTGCCGCAAGCCATCGCCTCGACCACGACATTCCCGAACCCCTCCCAACGCGAAGAGAGAACAAAGATATCGGCAGCAGCCATCTCAGAAAATATGTTATTGACAAAGCCCGGGAACGCAACGAACTCTGCGATACCACACTCCTCTGCGATGTCTCGGTACTGTTCAGTATCTGGACCGTCTCCAAATATTAACAACCGAATGTCCTCATCGACTTGTTCCCGAACAATTGCGAATGCTCTGACAAGTACGTCGAAACCTTTCTGTTCGACGTGTCTTCCCGTGCTTACGAGCGTCGTTACCTCTTCATCGAACCACGGATGGTCCGGTGGTTCTGCAGCGGACTCTTTGAGCCTGTCAGTAACAATTGGATTGTAGACGACAGAGATGTCATCGCTAGTGAGTCTTGCAATTCGAGAAATTTCTTTCCGGACTCCCTCAGAGACGGCTATCGAATGATCAGCATGCCTGTGAATCGGGATCGAAAAACAGAGTAACAGAACGTCTTTGATAGATGTGATATCACTCGTAGGCATGTTGTGTTCACTCGGAATATGACACGTCGAAGACTGAGAGAGTATTTTAGCCAAGTGAGCTGCCACATTATTGTGGGGCATCATAGAATAGAGCACATCTGGCTTCTGCCGGCGGAGGTAAATCGCTAACTTTGGTATCGAGGTGAGAACTCGACCTGAAGATAAATCAACAACATTTACTTCCGGGTGTACTTCGTCTGAGAGCCTTCCATGCGCGCTGACTAATACTAAATCTACAGAAAAACCCCGGTCAGCGAGCCCTCCTGAGATATTTATCGCGACTCGTTCTGCGCCACCCATCTGTAACGAGGTCGTGAAGATAGCGATATGTCGGCTTGAACTCACAGCAGGACGTTCGACCATGAGGTATCTGATTGTGTCGGTTATTCCTGTTTAGATAAATGCTTGTTCCACCTGAACCCGCTTCTACTTACGCGGCACTGCTTAGTTGATGACCTCGTCAAACGACACTGGTCTCGTATCTTTTGGCATTAAGAAGTGTACCAATACTCTTTCTCGTTCTTGACAAAAGGGTCAATCCTGCTATCATATTTTCGTGTTGTTACCTGGTGAAGGATTTTAACTCACTGTCATTTTTGCATCAACTAGTAGTGCCACTTTGAGATGCTAAATTACGATTTTAACTTATTTTGTGTGATCTTTTTTTGGGTCAGCGAGCCGTATACTATTTCGTCAGACGAGGGATGCTCCAATATCCGTATGTGGCCATATATTTAAAATATGGAATACATGGTTGCTTACATGGAGGTCGCAAAGTACATTGGGAATGTCATAGAACAGACAGTTCCAACCCGGTATTTGTTTGGTATCGCAAATTTACTCGACAATGCAAAACAAAAACGACGATATGAGAGATATCGGGAAAAGTACGATATTTCCCCCTCATTTGAGTTCAATGGACCAGAAATAAAAGTATACGGTAAAGGAAGGGTTCATTGTGGCTCCAATTCATATATTGGACGCCATTCAAACCTGAAGTCTGCCAAGGGAAGTGAGATATATATAGGTGAGAATGTGGCAATGAGCCACTTTATTTTCATATTCACAAAAAACAGAGTGGCTGATCAAAACCTCGCTGAAACGAAAACAGAACAAACGGGTGACGTCTATATCGGCAGTGACTCATGGATTGGTTCATTTGTCTACATTAACCAAGGTTGTTCAATTGGTAATGGTGCAGTCGTCGGTGCCCACTCAGTCGTCACCAGAGATGTGCCTCCACACTCGATAGCTGTCGGCTCACCCGCGAAGGTGATCAAATTCAAATCCTACTTAGACGAATCCGAACGTGAGAAGCTAATCGAAGAGTACTGGGAATCACTTAGTACCGGCCTTCAGAACTCGATAAATGAACGCTGATTCTTGATACCGAATTGTTTGGGGAGACATGTGACAGACCCGGCTGCTGCGGTGTTCTCCATCGGCTCTCAAAGAAACACAATTTCTCAGACGTGTACTTCTCGTTGATAATCTCAGTATCAGACTGTCCTCTCCCAGGGTTGAGCGATCGGCTTGACTACGTCGAGCGGAATCTCATGGAAAGTGATTTCATGCCTCAAAACGTGAGTGGCCAGGCATAGGTGCGTCAGCGAGCGGTTCATACAATTTTGTAATTCTACAACACTCAGAGCCCGCATCAAGCGCTCTACGGACGAACACCGCTGAATAAGTCACACATTAGGCGTGCTGGCTTTTCTGCTACTTCGAAATAGGTATCGATACACCATTTGGGAGATTGTCGTCAACCGTCATTCGGAACTTCGGAGAGATAGCTAATAATACTGAGAAATAAACACCTGCTCCGAAAATAGCGAGTGCAATTGCACTTAGAAGAGAGCTTCCTATAATAACTCTCCCACCAAAAACAGTGATCCCCATAATTCCGGCAGCAGCCCACTGCTTTCCTATCTCGTGTAGTGGCAAGATCACATTAACTACCTGGGTAGCATAGTAGTAGCTTAATAACAGCCCAACCGCGACAGACGCAGTTGTTGCCGCTGCTGTTCCGTACCAGCCAAACTGCCATGTGAGAATAACATTTAGTCCGAGATTCACGACAACAAACGTGGTATTGACACGGAATGTTAGATTTGGTTTGTCAATTGCATCAACTGTTGTGAGGAGCTGATCCATATATCCATATAATAGACGGGCGAATATCAGTATTAGTAGAATGTGATACCCTGCGGTAAATCCGGGACCGTATATTGTTAGGATAACATCTCCGACTATCGCGGACCCGACCAGCCCCGGAACAATGAATAAACCAGCGTATGTCAGGCTCTCTCGAAGTAGTTTAGTTATCTGTTCGTTCGAGTGGTCACGAGAAGAGATACTACTCATCGCCGGAAAGAGTGTCGTCGAAATTGATGCGCTAAATATTGCGAATAGCGATGCGAGGTTCCATGCGATCTCGTAAACCGCGATAACACCGTTTGAGACAAAGAATGCGAGAACAATAGTGTCCATCGATAGAAAAGTACGTCTCTTTATAGATGAGAACCAAGAGAACTGTGCGTAGGATTTCAATCGTACAAATTCTCGACGTGACGGTAATGTCCGAGGCACGCTCACAAAGTACAGGCCGATGACCGCTGCAAAAACTGCTCCGACGACGTAGCCAAAGAAGGCACCAGCAATACCGAACCCAGAAACGACAAAGACAATTTGGACGATACTTCGGAGCGTCCACTCGACAGGTGAGAGAATACTTGAGATGTGGACTAGATGCTGGCCATTGAGGACAGCACGGGTGAAATCAATCCCAATTCGGGCAGCTAAGAGTACAAGCAATACTAGGGTTGCTTCTGCTCCAAGATATTCATTCAAATAAGGTCTCGATATCCAAAGAACAATCGCGATAGCAGGGTAGAGTACTGCCTGAATAGCTAAACCAGAGATTATGTAGTTTCCACCGTCAGACTCACTAACTCGTTTTTGAACCGCACTGTGGAGGCCAAACTTTCCAAGAATCGCGACCCACGAAAGTACCGACAGTACGAGCACGTACGTGCCGTATTGCTCTTGGCCGAGAGTGCGGGTAAGGACGATCGTCGCAATGAACCCTGAAAAAGACATCGCAAGTTGTGACAGGAAGTTCACTACTGAGGTCCGGCCGTGCTTCATAGGTGAGTAAGAGATGGTCCGCTCATGACTGTCTTTCTTTTTATTGCTCTTGGATAGGTTATTAGTGTGGATTGAATTTTTATACCTTGCGTATAGCTAATCGTCCGCGTTCTACACGACTAATTTCTTAATCAGATGGCCCTGGTGAATCGACATACAGCGGTTGATTTGGCTATGTTTCGGCACGCTTGATGTTATGAACGACACATTTCAAGACAAGTTCACGAAATTCTCAGTACCACGTTCGCGTACGCACGACGACACCGTGCGTGCGCTTGATCAACGAGAAAACAGACTCACACATCGATCTTTGACGGTATCGAGGCCCATCGACCCGTGCGTTATGTGCGTGGTTGATGGGGCGGAAGATACGACGTTTAATCAACGTCCTCACGCCTTCTTCGCGTGGTTTTTCGCGTAATCGCATCCAGTCGTAGCCCTGTCGGCGGCGAGACTGTGCAGGTCGCCTGCGTTGCGGCAGGCGACCTGCCAGCCGAGTTGTGGTCGTGCAGTGAACGTCGAGGACGGCTTGTGTTTCTGTGTCGACGAGCTCCGTCGCTTTCAGTGTTGAACGTGGTAATTCGTCCGTCGACAGGAGTGCTTGCTAGCTTTTCATGGTCGAAGAACGTGACGTCGATAGCGGTGTGACCGCTCGAGTCGTGCAGCTGCGTCCCGAAATCGCATAGCGATTTCGTGTGCGCACAAATCTTCGATTTGTGAACGCCAACAGGCGCAGCAGCACTTGGCACACCTCCATCTTCAATCTATCAAACGCCTTTACTAACGCCGAGTGATTCGGGAGATTGGCCTCAGTGAGGCCAATCTCGCCACAAATATGTGGCATCTCGCTCAGCAAATCAAGGCTGTCTCAGTAGGACTCATCGAGAAACCCGCAGACAGTACAGCGACACAACGGTATAATCGGCGACTTCGCCTCGGTTACCAACAACATTTTTAGCCAACCGACCCACCTTGCTCGTGAAGCGAGAGATTTTCGACATAGGCATCGGCAGTCTTCCGCTTCAACTCCTTTAATTAACGAACGAATCTGCCGCCGTCTAATTATTCACCAGAGCCAATCAGATTGCCTTTTCCTACAATAAGTAGATCAGTATAAACTCAAATATAAGTTATAAATAACTACCTCGTGAAAACAAACCCATCCTCTATCCGGTAGTCGAACTCATAGTATTGTTCACACCTGATTCAACTAATCGGTGGGAGGACCACAACTATTGGTATGAGTGGCATGTTCACCAGCTAGCTCCGTCTACCTCTGATATGAACTGAGCTAGCTTGAAGTCGACTGGAGTGTCGATACTAATTGACCGGTGAACTGGCATCTCAACGAAGCCAATTTCGCCACCAAGACGACATCCAGTCCTGAGTAGGGTTTCGCGGCTCATTACATACACTGCCTTATTCTCTACCCACTGGTTCCACTCCTCTATCTGATGTGGTGCTCGTTTCTGTGGGTCGTAATTTGTAGGCGTTACTTGATCTTCTTCCCGCTTCCAGAGGTAGCGGTTGTCTTCATACAGAGTCAGTGCAGAGTCGTACCCCTCATCAGCCACCTTCTCAACGGCCCTATCGATTATGTTGATAGTTCGTAATGGACAAGTCGGGTAGAGAAGAACAATCGCATCGATATCAGCTCCGTCGCTTTCTAACTGGTCCAATTGCCACGCCAACAACCGGTCGACCTCCATAAACCGGTCTGACTTCGTGAAACGACTCGGGCGATCAGACACTTCTGCACCGTAGTTCTCGGCGACATCACTGATTTCTTCACTTTCAGTGTTAACGACAACGTGGTCGATTTTTTCTGAATTCAACGCCTGCCGGACTGCAATGCCAACCAGAGGAACACCCTTTATTTCCCGTAGATTTCGATTGTGGAGCTCCTCGTTGTTGCTCTTAGCAGGAATGATTGCGTACACGTCACCCATGACTCGGTTCTTGTCTTCGATTATAATAAGCTAACTGGGTTTCTCAACCCAGAGGCACACGATTACATCTGATTCGAATTGACAGTTTCTACACGTTTTACTTGAATATCCCCGTTTCGGTTGTAGAACAGTCGAGGAGTTTCAAATTCATTTAATTTACTGATAACTTCATCATAATCTTCGAAATCTCCATGTAATATCTTGACTCTGTTGTTTAGATACCCGCCGAAATTCGCTCTACAGTTGTATTCTGTCGGAATCGTTGCGATCCTGAGAGAACTCTTATACAATACTTCACGGAAAGCAGGTTGATTCATCCGCACACCACCGTCTAAGTAGGTTCGGTACACATCCTTCCACTCGTTTATGAAGTCAACTACCTGCGGGTTGTTTTTGAATAGCACCACTCCCGTGTTGTATTCTGGGAACGGTTCAGGTACCCTACTCGATAGCGTGAATTCACCGTCCGCTATTGTTGACGCAGCGATGTCAAAACAATCCGTTATCTCAAAGAGATCGCTGAGGTCCCCATGAACCTTAGTGTCCGTATCTAAGAGTAGCGTCCTATCATACGGTAAGTCAGGTATCTGTAGCACACTATCCCCGTAGTGATAACAAAATTCGTCGCCTTGAATAACGGTATCAAAGCAGGATTCTGTAACCTCCCGGTCAGTAACCAATGTGACCGGTAAATCTGTATTGGATTTAACACTCTGTGCGGAGGTAATCGCTTCCTCAATAAATTTAGAACCACTCGCAATATACAGTACTCCTTCTCGCATTGTCCAGTAGGCAGCATCACACCCACTTAGAGTTTGCGAACCTATTTTCATAAGTAAGACTCAGAGGGTGTATTCCCTTCCAAACGACGACAGCACCCTTATCTCCAGTTGAGATAAGACGTTAACTAAGTGGGAGGTATCTCTACGGATCCAATCTTTGGATTTTATATGCTATTAAACTAGAGTATTGAAATTAACCCGTGGGTACACTTCGAGATTCCCACCAACTGTTGCGTTGAAAATCTGGAATCCATGGGACTGAGAGATAGCATCCGCGAGAACGTGACTTTTTGTGATTTCTTTACTTAACACGCTCATATCTCTTGGCTGATGAATGTAGCTCGACCCAAAGTGATAATCGTCGTCCATCAGCCCGAATTTTGCAAGCAAGCGGCCAATTATGTGATAGTATTGTGTGTAAAGCAGTTCGAAGAGTATCCCATTTGCAAGGGAACGAATTGGAACCCCCTTTCGGAGGCTATCGATGGCAAACGACACCGCTGGACTCCCAGACGTATTCTCTTGGTTGTAATCCAAGGGGTCGAGACCCTTATCGAATAACATGTGTGGTGTGTGTTTGATGTCCCCCAAATCGCAACCAATTAAGTACATCTCGTCGAATCCCATGTACCACGCCAATTGAATCGCTGCGTACATCGAGTGATACGTGTACAATACCTCCCCAACCCTATCCGACCAAAATTTTTGTAGAGTTTCTAACGGTAGCTCCTTTACATCGTTGATTTCGAGCTCGTGAAAATTAACGTCTGGTACAGGCGATTCTTCCTTTAGATAGAACTTATCGAAATAATGTATGTTGTCAGAATCTCCAAATACAGAATCATGTGTCGAATTAATGAAACAGGGAATACCTAGGTCAATATGATGCTGGACATACTGTTTCTTCTCANTGTTGTCAGAATCTCCAAATACAGAATCATGTGTCGAATTAATGAAACAGGGAATACCTAGGTCAATATGATGCTGGACATACTGTTTCTTCTCACTGTTCAGGTCTGAATGCCCAAACAGGTAAAAAGAAGGTCGCCACGAGGTATTCTCGTATATCCCGTGGATTTTATTCATCGCAAGAGAATATTCATTATCTAGTCGGTGTAATGGGGTTTCGTCTAAGCTTGGACCGTTACCAATGAGAANTCCCGTGGATTTTATTCATCGCAAGAGAATATTCATTATCTAGTCGGTGTAATGGGGTTTCGTCTAAGCTTGGACCGTTACCAATGAGAAAAATACGTTCCCCTTCGTACTTTCCTTCAAGGGACTCGATAGACATTGTTATCGGAGGTGGAGCTTTTCCGATAATATGTCTGTTGCTTTTTTTCAGATAGCTTTGGGGCTGCTTGTTGAATATAGACTTTGGTGGTTGGGGAGAGCTTGATACGTTATGAATCGCATCTGTCACCCTTGTAGTGATGCTGTGCTGGGTTGGTGAATCGTTGTTGTTTTACCAGCTTTTTCCGTCAGTTTCAACAATTCGTCGTGCGAGTTCCAAATCCGTGGGTGTATCGACATCGACAGAACGGAGCTCAGACATCTCGACGTACCCAATATTTCCACCAAGACGGCAACCAGTATCCATAAGCAAGTCTCGCTTAACCACATAGACTGCTTTGTTTTCGGCCCATTGGTTCCATTCTTCGAGTTGTCGCGGACCCCGTTTCTTCGGATCATAATTCGTCGGTTGGGCTGCTTCACCGTCTGTTTTCCACAAGTATCGGTCGTCCTCGTACAGAGTAAGCGCCGAGTCACAACCCTCTTCGGTTACTTTTCGAATGGTCTCATCTATTTTTTCGACCGAACGAAGTGGGCCCGTGGGATAAAGAAGGACGACAACATCAACGTTCTGTCCTTGCTCCTCGAGATATTCTACTTGCCACTGAAGCAAGCGATCTACTTCCATGACTGTATCGCCACCTGCAAATCGGTCCGGACGGTCCAGAATTTGATCCGCACCATACTCCTTAGCGGCAGCACGTATCTCGCTGGCGTCACTGTTGGCGACAGTGTGAGTAATCTCCTCCGACTGGGTAGCCTGAGACACTGCAATGCCGACTAACGGGTCACCACCAATTTCTTTCAAGTTTTTTCCCGGGATACCTTGTGAGCCACCACGAGCAGGAACGATCGCTACGATGTCGTCCATGTTTTTCGATTATACGCGTTCCACATTACTGTTCTCATTCAATAGTCTTGTTCTACTCTTTTCTCCTACGTAGTCTGTCACTGGGAATCTACCATTCGTGACAGAAGTGTCAATTTGGCCTATCATGTAGGTTAGAGACAAGAAGGACTTTAATGACGAAATCGGTAATAGAGAACACTATGACCAACTCTGACAAAGAGCGACTTTGCGTATCGGAAGAAAAAGTACGCCGATTCGTGAACCGGGCACTGATTAGTGCAGACGTTGAGGAAGGGGTTGCAAAGCTCACTACTGATGGACTTGTGAGCGCGTCAGTCCGTGGTGTGGATTCGCATGGTATTCGACTCCTCCCGCATTATTTGTTAGAGCTAGAAAGCGGTCGGATTAACCCGAAGCCAGACTACGAGTTCGAGTGTACGGCCCCTGCAGTTGGTCAATTTGATGCTGATAATACGTACGGAATTGCGGCTGGGATGCGGGCTATGGAGTCTGCGATAGACCTCGCAAAGGAGCAAGGATCAGGACACGTCTCTGTACGAAATTCGAGCCACAACGGGATGATGGCTTACTTCAGCCTTGCAGCAGCGAAAGAGGACATGATTGGGATTGCCATGACGCATACGTCGGCTAACACTCGCCCACCGAACTCTACGCGCCCGTTCTTTGGAAGTAACCCTATCTCTGTTGCTGCACCCATGCTGGATGAAGGGCCATTTTGTTTCGATGCCGCAACCTCAGCAGTCACCTTCAATGAAGTTCGGAAATTGCGTGACTCCGGAGAACAACTCCCGCCCAATGTGGCCGCGAACGCCGATGGACACGAAACCCGAGACCCACACGAAGCGACGCAGTTGCTTCCCTTTGGAGGGTACAAAGGATTTGGACTTTCGATGGTCGTTGAGATTTTCACTGGTCTTCTTTCGGGGATGGATGTCGGCCGGGACGTTTCAGAGATGTATGGTGAATCGATATCTGAGCCACGCCAGCTTGGCCACTACTACTCTGCTATTAACATTGACTCATTCACGAACCCATCTGTGTTTAAACGCCGGCTTCAGGACCTTGCCGAAGAAGTACGTAGTGAACCGCGTCTTGACAACGACCAGCCCAATATGATTCCGGGAGATCCAGAAAAAGCCGCAGCGAAGGAACGGAAAAAGCGTGGTATCCCAATATCAGACCACGACCTAGAGAAATTCGACGAAATCGCGGACACGTATGACTTAGACCCGCTTACCGACTAATCACTCGGTTCAGCCCACAGAGGTAGGTCATTCTTTTTATCACGTGAGCATCACTGATTCTAGCGAGTGACTCTCTGATGAAGAACAGACTCCGAATGTCACTAGAAAACGGTGAACCGGTCTACGGTGCCCGCGTGCGAACATTTTCGACGACAGTCGTGCAACTCCTTGGGCAGGCTGGGCTTGACTACGCATACCTTGACTTGGAACACGCGGGGTTTTCACCGTACGATACAGAGAAAATCAATCGGCGGGTGACAGTGGCCGAACAGGAAGATTTGGAGATTATTGTTCGGCTTCCATCAGAAAACCCGGCAATAGTTCGCAAGGTTTTGGACTCTGGTGTCCGAACAGTCCTTATTCCACGAGTTGAGCAGGCTTCAGAGGTTGAGCGAGCAGTCCGTGCTTCTAGATTCCACTATGATGGTGAACCTGGTGAGCGAGGGTTCGGTACGTCTCCCTCAAACAACTGGGGAATTCGACCCGAGGGATATACGCAGGAAGAGGACACCCAGACCTTGGTGGGGATTATGCTCGAGACCAGATCTGCCTTGGAGAACGCCGAAGAGATACTGTCAGTACCCAAGGTCGGTTTCGCAAAAATCGGTGTCGGAGATCTCGCCGTTTCAATGGGGTGTCCGCAAGATTACGAGAACGATGCTGTACAAGGTGCGATTACAACCTTTCGTGAACAGTGTCGGATAAATGATATTCCAGTTGGGGTCGGTGTCTCTAGCCGTTCAGCCGCCATTGAGGCAGTTCAAGATGGCTATCGTTTGGTCGATATTGGAGGTGATGTGGAAATATTGCGAACGACGCTTGAAGACCGGTTAAAGAGTATCCGTTCTGCATAGATTCCATCCAAACGACTCCGAAAATAATCAGAGTCGCGGACGAGAGACAATATTATGTTTATGGACCCGTCTCATACTCTTTGTCCCAACGTGGGTCGTCTGCACTGTCCCGGGGAGTATAGCCAATCCGTTCACGTGCATTATCTAGTTCGAACCACGAATTCGAATTGTCGCTGATACCGTAGAAGATACCGAACGAGACTTGCTCATCGTCGAGACACTGCTCAACCAAGTGTGCGAGATCTTGTCTCGATTGCCACGTGCACTTGAGTCGGGCAACCATTCGTTCGTACGCTTGGTTTCCTCGCTCCCACTCCCCTTCATCGACGCCACGTTCCGCGTCACCGTATGGGTGGTCCCACGTTGGTGGACGGACAGACCCAATTCGAAGGGCGTAGAAGTTTATATTGTGGTTTTCAGCATACTGCCGACCCCACGCCTCACCGGCAGCCTTCGACGAACCATAATGGGAATCTGGTCGAATTGGTGACTCGTGGTCGACGCTGAGTTGGTATTCTGCGCCGTAGAGGTCCGGCGAGTGCTCTTTTTCATACATCCCGACGACGTGATTTGAAGAGGCAAAGACGAAGTTTTCAATACCAGTACGTCTCGCTGCTTCTAATGCATTGTACGTACCTCGAACGTTATTGCGTTCAACAGATTGGTAGTCTGATTCAGGCGAAGAATTACCAGCAAGGTGTACAATACTATCGTATGGCTCAAAGACATCTACAAGCGAATCAATATTACTGACGTCGGCAATGATTGTCTCGCGACCGGCGTGAGGGTGTGCTGTTCCATCAGGGAGTTCTGACGGAGCGTCTGTGATATCAAGTAGGTCGTAGTCTCTCGAGGAGTTCTGCGTAATTGCCGTTCCAACGACGCCATGTGCGCCCGTTATGATAGTTCTCATTTTCTATTGATGTTGAATNGTAGTCTCTCGAGGAGTTCTGCGTAATTGCCGTTCCAACGACGCCATGTGCGCCCGTTATGATAGTTCTCATTTTCTATTGATGTTGAATGAATAGCTGTCGGTGACTGCCTACCCACCTGTTGCTCGATAGGTATGATTATACTATGTAGGGTTAAGTGGTTGTGAACTTAGTCAGCGTTTATTAAGTCTATGTCTCGGCATATTCAACNACCCACCTGTTGCTCGATAGGTATGATTATACTATGTAGGGTTAAGTGGTTGTGAACTTAGTCAGCGTTTATTAAGTCTATGTCTCGGCATATTCAACTTTAGACACGTGTTTTATTCATCAGTTACGCTGCTATCCCAGCGGTTGACCAATCAAATCAATTTGAGGGACAATCAAGGTAGGTTTGTTAGTTAAGGTGTTCAGAGGATGATGCGGAGAACGAAGCAGGAACAAGACAGACTACTCTATCGACTGGTAGTTAACAACTGACGACCCGTGCATCAAAATGCGCAGGCTCTACTATCTCAATTGCTAGCTGACGCACCACTAGACAGTGTCGAGATGCCATCAGTTTATAATTTAAGGGTGTCATTTTCCAATCATTATATGACAAACAGGCTACCGCGGAGAACGATTATCTCAGGTATTGCTTCCAGCTTCGCTGGTTGTCTTGGTAGCTCGTCATCCGGAGACACAGCATCGTCAAATGATACTAAAACGCAGCGACCAACAGCTGCTCAGATACGAATAGGAACGCGAACAAACTCTAAGCCAACCACAAAGAGAGAAACCGAAGCGAAACACTATGACCTCTTCGCAGTCGGTGGCCAATCAAACGCTTCTGGGCGCGGAGACTCATCGAATAGTCCCAACCCAACTGCAGGTAATGCTATTGAATATGTGAATGAATCAAACGAAATTAAGGACCCCCTCGACGACCCAGTCCAACAGAATAATGATGAATCTGACACTGGGTCTGCATGGCCATCGTTTTGTGTAACCTACTACGAAATTACAGGTCGTCCAGTAGCTATCGTCGGTGCAGCGAAAGGAGCAACTTCCCAACATTCTGACGCCGACGCTGGGGTGGGGAATTGGGACTCATCTGGAGAACTCACTCATGACCTTATTACGTCTGTTAATAATGCAATTAGTGAAATAGAAAGTCGAGGCTACTCTGTAACGTTCCGGGGGATACTCTGGTCGCAAGGCGAGCGAGATGCTCAGCAAATCAATGAAGGAGAGATTACGAAGTCAAACTATAAGACAGCACTCGAAAACATGATTGCCCGCTTTCGAACTGCGTTCGGGTCAGACATGCCGTTCTGGATTTTTGAGACTGGGTACTGGGATGGCCATAGGGAAACACAGGGCTTCCAAGATGTGCAAACTGTCCAACAAGAGGTTGCACTCTCGCAGAACCACACTTGGATGGTCTCGGACAAACAGAAAACGTTCCCATCTTTGGGCTATACTGATGGAGGCCTTCACTACGATCAGAAGGGATACAATATCATGGGTGAAACTGGAGGCATAAACGTCGCTGCACGTCTCTGGCCAATTGAAATCTTCGGATGAAACGCGGTGGTTCGACAGCAAACAACGGCTAATGCTTCGATTGACGACAACAGCTTATCTTCGGTTTCTGCACACCATCAGCATCAGTGGCAATACCGTCGTGAATGCACTGTAACCAGAAGTTTATCTCGGGAGGATGTCTACTTATTGACCCACTCAATTGAAGGGCACTGTCTAGTTAGGCCAGTTTAAGAAGTGAGCAGTTCGTAGACATAGTACTTTGTCGACCTAAACTGCTCACAGAGTCTTTGCAAACGGCGAATTATGAATGTTGGCAGCGCGAGCGGACGGCGAACGTCCTGACGGGCGTCGCCGTCCGACTCCATGCTGCCGGTCTTTCACTCAGAGAGACAGAAGCGATTCTCCGGCTCCTCGGCGTAGAACGCTCGTTTCAAGCGATCTTCCAGTGGGTACATCGGCTGACTGACAGCGTTGCAGACCCGCCGAAGGCGCAGCCGAGGCGGGTCGCAGTCGACGAGACCGCTGTCAAAATCAATGGCGAATGGTCTTGGTTGTACGCTGCAATAGATCTCGACACAAAAGTAATTCTTGACGTCGCGTTGTTCAAGCGTCACGGAACCAATCCGGCGGCTGCGTTTCTCCACGGAGTGTGCGAGAAACACAGTGTCCGAGGGATCGTGTTTCTCCGAGAAACTATGGAGAACGCAGCTGCTGGGCCAGTAGTTTCTCCTAAATCCGTCGAAAAGCACTCGCTGAGCAGGTCTGCGACATTCATTCCAAACTAACACAGCGACCTACTCATTCCTCAAACTGGCTTAATCAGCCGGTGTCCGGGACTGTTTCATTATCTGTGTGTCACTAATGTATTTAAACAGAGCTTGTGAATACTGGTTTATGCAAGCAGTCGTCCTCGCCGCTGGCAAAGGAACTCGACTCCGGCCACTCACAGAAGACAAACCGAAGGGAATGGTCGAAGTCGACGGGAAGCCAATCCTGACACACTGTTTCGACCAACTCGTCGACCTCGGTGCGGAGAAACTCGTCGTCGTCGTCGGATACAAAAAAGAGGTCATCATCGAGCACTACGACGACGAATACCGCGGTGTCCCTATCACGTATTCCCACCAGCGTGAACAGAAAGGACTCGCACACGCTCTCTTGACCGTCGAAGAGCACGTCGACGAGGACTTCATGCTCATGCTCGGGGACAACATCTTCCAAGCGAACCTCGGCGACGTTGTCAAGCGTCAGCGAGAAGACCGGGCCGACGCCGCCTTCCTCGTCGAAGAGGTAGACTGGGACGAAGCGTCCCGCTACGGTGTCTGTGTGACCAACGACTACGGCGAGATTACCGAAGTCATCGAGAAACCGGAAGAGCCACCGTCGAACCTGGTGATGACCGGCTTCTACACGTTCACCCCCGCAATCTTCCACGCGTGCCACCTCGTCCAACCGTCGAACCGCGGCGAGTACGAGATTAGCGAGGCAATCGACCTGTTG
This sequence comes from Haloferax larsenii JCM 13917, assembly GCF_000336955.1. Classification (GTDB taxonomy): domain Archaea; phylum Halobacteriota; class Halobacteria; order Halobacteriales; family Haloferacaceae; genus Haloferax; species Haloferax larsenii. The sequence continues at coordinate 15,177 of NZ_AOLI01000012.1, forward strand.
ATTCGCTCAGGACGGACTATCGACGCGATTCGAATCGACGGCTGGCGGATGGACATCGGATACCCGGAAGACCGGGACGAGGCGGAGAACCGACTGCAAGGTAAAACAGAAGCGACATCTGAATAGCAGCTAACCACCGCGCCTTTTTATTGGCGGGCGTCAACCGACTGCTAATGTCGGGCTCCGACCGTCCCCGTGTCTCGGTCATCATCCCAGTCTACAACGACCCCGAGGGAATCGAGGATACGCTGACTGCACTCACCAACCAGACGTATCCAGCAGACAAGCTCGAACTCCTCCCCGTCGACAACGGGTCGACAGACAATACTCGTGAGGTCATCCGCCAGTTTGCTGCTGAAAACGAAACAGTCGAACTCGTCGTCGAAGATGAGATTCAAGGCTCGTATGCCGCTCGAAACACCGGGATTGAACGAGCCGACGGCGATGTGCTCGCCTTCGTCGACGCCGATATGTACATGGACGAGACGTGGTTGGAGACAGCGGTCGAAGCCGTCCAAGACGCACCATACGTCGGGTGCAACGTTGAACTCGTCGTTGACGGCGACGAAACACTCGCGGCGAGGTTCGACTCCCGAACGGCGTTTCCCATCGAGCAGTACATCACCGAGCAACAGTACGCACCAACCTGCTGCCTTCTCGTCCACCGGTCGGTGTTCGAAGACGTCGGACCGTTCGACGCGCTGTTAGTCTCTGGTGGCGATTCAGAGTTTGGAAACCGGGTCGCACAAGCAGGGTACGACCAGCAGTTCGCCGCCGAAGCGACGCTGTTCCATCCGGTTCGAGATTCGTTCTCGTCGCTCGTCAGGAAAGAACTACGCGTCGGACGGGGCCTGTGTCAGCGACAGGAGTTCTACCCAGAGCGGTTCGGACGACCCGGCATCCCACCGCGTCCGAGCGGTGCGAAATCACCCGATACGTCCTCGAATCGAGAGCGTTCGCCGGAGCAGATTCTGTTTGCGGTACTCTCGGTGGCGATGACCGGTGTTCGTGCACTCGGGTACTTCCGTGAGTACGTTCGCTACGTTCGCGGAAACGCGCGGTGAGTCACCGAGTCGTTCAGACAGAGCTATTCGGTCGAGCTACGCGTTCGTCTTCTCCACTAGGTCCGGCGTCAACAACCCGTAGACGTAGCCAAAGCCGACAGCAGCGGTGAACACGAAGATAGCAATCAGTTGCTGGACCTTCGCCATCGACGGCTCTTTGACGAGTTTGACGAGGCGGTCGACGACGTAGACGAGCATCAGGTCTCGCAGGTAGTCGTTCTTGTCGCCCGAGGCCTCGGGGTACAAGAGGTCCATCACGCGCTTCGAGTAGCCCTGCCAGAACGACCGGAAGACGAGCCAGCGGAACTTGGTGCGGTACTCGAAGAGCTTGTGGTCGACGCGGGCGCGCTTGTTGTAGATGACGCGCTTGCCGGTGTTGTTGTAGATGCGGATACAGACGGGTGCTTCGTGGGCTTGCACGTGCTTGTCGCCCTTCCGGCCGGTGTTCGTGTCGTAGCCACCGGCTTCGAGGAACACGTCGCGCTTGAACGAGATGTTCGAGCCGTAGGTGTTTCGGACACGTTCCATGTGGTGTCCGAATCCGCGTTCGTCACAGCCGACGAGCCAGTAGAACTCCTCCGGGAAGAAGTCGGGCTTGCGAGCGACCCAGTCGGGGACGACAGTGCCGCCGACGGCGACAGCCTCGGGATTCTCCTCGTAGGTCTCGACCAGCGTCTCGATCCAGTCTGGTCGGGCCGTCGCGTCGTCGTCGATCATCGCGACGACGTCGCCCGAGGCGAGTTCGGCACCCTTCGTCCGACTGTAGGAGATACCTCGGTTTTCGTCGTTGCAGTGGAGGACGACGTTCTCTCTGTCGCCGAAGTCTTCCTCGACACGCGCAAACACTTCCTCGTTCCCGTCGACGACGAGGACCACTTCGAGGGGTTCGTAGGTCTGTTCGAGCACGCTCTCGACGGCTTCGGTAAACGGTTCGTACCGTTCCATCGAGTAGGTACAGACCACGACGGAGACTTTCATCGCCCGGTGCTACCGAGGACGGCCGAATAAGCATTGTCCTTCGGTCGAATTCACCCAAATCGGTCGAAATCGCCTATCACAAGGCTTATGAAAGGCTTGACAGTTGTTGGGCACAATGAGCGACGAGCAACGAGAGTATTCGCCTTCCGTAGCGGATCTCGCTCGCGACTGGTATCACATACCGGTCCTCTCGGCTATCGTCCTCGTCATGCTGTGGATACGACTCCGCAGCTACGAGGCGTTTACCCGAGCGGGCTCGGTGTATTTCTCAGGAAACGACGCCTGGTATCATCTTCGCCAGGTCGAATACACGGTCAAGCACTGGCCTGCAACCATGCCGTTCGACCCGTGGACGGAGTTCCCGTTCGGAACGAGCGCGGGACAGTTCGGGACGATTTACGACCAACTCGTCGCGACCGCGGCACTCGTCGTCGGGCTCGGTAGCCCGTCGTCCGACTTGGTCGCCAAGACGCTGTTGGTCGCCCCACCCATCTTCGGTGCCCTGATTGCGATTCCGACGTACCTCATCGGCAAGCGTCTCGGTGGCCGACTTGCCGGTCTCTTCGGCGCGGCCGTCCTGATGCTCCTCCCCGGAACGTTCCTCCAGCGCGGTCTGGTCGGGTTCGCCGACCACAACATTGTCGAGCCGCTGTTCCAGGGCTTCGCCGTCCTCGCTGTCATGATCGCCCTCACGGTCGCCGAGCGCGAGAAACCCGTCTGGGAACTCGTTCAAGCCCGCGACCTCGACGCCCTCCGTGAGCCACTGAAGTGGTCTGCACTCGCTGGCGTCGCGATTGCGCTGTACATGTGGTCGTGGCCGCCGGGCATCCTTCTGGTCGGTATCTTCGGTCTCTTCCTCGTCTTGAAGATGACTTCCGACTACGTTCGCGGACGCTCGCCGGAGCACGCCGCGTTCGTCGGAGCGGTGTCGATGCTCGTCACTGCAGTCCTGATGGTCGTCCCGTTCAACGAGCCGACGTTCGGTGTCACCGACTTCGGCTTCCTTCAGCCGCTTTTCTCCCTCGGTGTCGGTCTCGGTGCCGTGTTCCTCGCTGGCCTCGCCCGCTGGTGGGAGTCGAACGACGTCGACGACCGCGGCTACCCGGCTGCGGTCGGTGGTATCGCAGTCGTCGGACTCGTGCTGTTTTCGGTGGTTCTTCCGGACGTATTCGGAAGCATCGCACGGAACTTCCTCCGCACCGTTGGCTTCAGCGCCGGTGCGGCGACGCGAACCATCGGTGAGGCACAACCGTTCCTCGCCCAGAACACGCTGCAGGCAGCCGGTATCTCCGCCGTCGACCGCATCATGTCGGAGTACGGCTTCACGTTCTTCACCGGTGTTGCCGCTGCCATCTGGTTCGTCGCCAAACCGCTCGTCCGAGACGGCGAGACGCGCAAGATTGGCTACGCCGCAGGTGGTCTCGCAGGCATCGGCCTCCTCTTTTTGCTTCCGGTTATCCCGGACAGCATCGGCGGCCTCGTCGGTCTCGAATCCTCGCTTGTCAGTCTCGGTATCGTCACCGCCATCATCGTCGGTGCGGTGATGCAGGCTGACTACGAGAGCGAACACCTCTTCGTCCTCGTGTGGGCGGCCATCATGACGTCGGCCGCGTTCACGCAGGTTCGTTTCAACTACTACCTCGCGGTCGTCGTCGCGGTCATGAACGCGTATCTCCTCCGCGAGGTGCTCGCCATCGACTTCGTCGGTCTCGCTGACATCGACCGACTCGACGACGTTTCGCCGGGACAGGTCGCCGCGGTCGCTATCGCGGTGCTCCTCGTCCTCACGCCGGTCCTCATCGTCCCGGTTCAACTCGGGAACGGACAGGCGACCAACACTGCGTATCAGGCCGCCGAAACCGGCCCCGGCCCAGTCACGCAGTGGGACGGGACTCTCGGCTGGATGCAGAACAACACCCCGAAGGAGGGGTCCTTCGGCGGTGCATCGAACGAGATGGACTACTACGGGACGTACAAATACACGGACGACTTCGACTACCCTGACGGCGCCTACGGCGTGATGTCGTGGTGGGACTACGGTCACTGGATTACCCTCCTCGGCGAACGAATTCCGAACGCGAACCCGTTCCAGGGTGGTGCGACGGAGGCGGCGAACTTCCTGCTCGCCCCCGACGAGGAGCAGGCGTCTGACGTCCTCTCCTCGATGGGCGACGACGGTGAAGGCGAGAACACGCGCTACGTCATGGTCGACTGGCAGATGGCCTCGACCGAGTCGAAGTTCGGCGCACCGACCGTCTGGTACGACCAGTCGAACATCTCCACCTCGGACTTCTACAACCGCGTCTACCGCCTGCAGGAGCAGGACGGCCAGACGCGCCTCGTCTCCTCTGCGAACGTTCACGACCAGCGGTACTACGAGAGCCTCATGGTTCGGCTCTACAAGTTCCACGGGAGCGCAACGGCACCCTCGCCCATCGTCGTCGACTGGGAGGAACGCACCAACGCCGACGGTTCGGTGACGTTCCGCACGACACCCGCTGACGGCCAAGCGGTCAAGACGTTCGACAACATGAGCGCGGCCGAGGAGTACGTCGCCAACGACCCGACCTCGCAGATTGGCGGCATTGGCTCGTTCCCCGAAGAGCGCGTCGAGGCACTCGAACACTACCGCCTCGTGAAGTCGTCGAACAGTTCGTCGCTCCGCTCCGGTTCCTATCAGAACTCGCTCGTTCGCGCGCGCAGCACCTACGGCATCCAGCCACAGGCGCTGCTCGGTAACAACCCGGCGTGGGTCAAGACGTTCGAGCGCGTCCCCGGTGCGACGGTCGAAGGCAGCGGTGCCCCGGCCAACACGACGGTGACTGCTCGCGTCCAGATGCGCGACCTGACGAAGGGTACGAACTTCACCTACACCCAGCAGGCGCAGACCGACGAGAACGGTGAGTTCACGATGACGCTGCCGTACTCGACGACCGGCTACGACGACTACGGTCCCGAAAACGGCTACACGAACGTCAGCGTCCGCGCGACTGGTGACTACACCTTCGCCGGACCGACGTCGTTCGAAGGCAACAACACCATCGTCAGATATCAAGCACAGAACGTCAGCGTGGACGAAGGCCTCGTCAACGGTGCTGAAGACGGCACCGTCGAGGTGACGCTCGAACGCGCCGAGTCCGAGCTCTCGTTCAACAACGACGAAGCGTCTTCGAACGAAACCGCCACGAACGAGACGGCAACGAACGAGTCGGCAACCAACGAAACTGCGACGAACGACACGTCGACCAACGAGTCGGCCGCCATCGACGCCGGCGCGCTGACCGCGGTCGTCGCGTAAGTTCGCTCGACGCGGTTCGCAGTCCGCAACTCGATTCGCCGTCCGAAACGCACTTCTTCCATTTTTCGACCCAGAAAGCGACAGCGCTCGCTTCGGACCCGAGCCGACGAGAAAACAGTGAAAGGGCTGAGTAGCTAGATTGGGGTTCGAGACTCCCGCACCCCTCAGGCGAGCGGTTCGTAGTCCTCAGGCGAGTGACTCGGAGTCCTCAGACCAACGACTCGTAGTCGATACCGTCGCGGCGAGTGACGATGCGGCGACCGTCGATGACGACGGGCTCGCGCATCTCGTCGAACTGCTCGTCGAGCGCGGCGAACTCGTCCCAGGCGGTTGCGACGAGCGCGGCGTCCGCATCGACGAGCGCGGCGGCCGCAGAGTCCGCGTAGTCGATGTCGGGGAACCGTTCGCGCATGTTCTCGGTCGCGACGGGGTCGTAGCCGACGACGTCCGCGCCCGCGTCGAGCAGTGCCTCGACGAGCGGAATCGACCGCGACGAGCGAATGTCGTCGGTACCGGGCTTGAACGAGAGTCCGAGGACGGCGACGCGCTTGCCTTCGGGGTCGAACCGCTTTCGAAGGAGGTCGAGCATACGTTCTGGCTGGCCGTCGTTGACGTCGATAGCGGCTTGCAGGAGGCGTGGTTCGTAGCCGCGTTCGCGGGCAGCAGCGATGATTGCGGCGGTGTCTTTCGGGAAGCACGAGCCACCCCAGCCGAGACCCGCACCGAGGAACGCAGCGCCGATACGGGAGTCGAGGCCGATAGCGTCGAGCACTTCCGCGGAGTCGACGTCGAACTCCTTGCAGATGTTCGCGAGGTCGTTCGCGAGACTTATTTTCGAAGCGAGGAAGGCGTTGTTCGCGTACTTAATCATCTCCGCTTCTCGGATACCGGTCTCGACGACCGGCGGGTCGTCCGCGTGGTCGACGAGCGGAGCGAAGATGTCGTCGAGGCGGTCGAACGCGCGGTCAGTGTGGGCACCGAGGACGACCTTGTCGGGGTCGAGGAAGTCCTCGACTGCGGTCCCTTCGCGCTGGAACTCGGGGTTCATCGCAATGTCGAACTCCTCGCCGACGGTCTTGCCGGCGGCTGCCGCGACGCGCGGGCCGACGACCTCCTCGGTCGTCGTCGGAACGACCGTACTCTTCGTGACGACGAGGTGGTAGTCGTCTTTGGTGGCGAGCGTCTCCCCGAGCGACGTGGACGCCGCTTTCACCGCACCGAGGTCGATGCTGCCGTCGTCGTTGGCAGGCGTCTGGAGGGCGAGGAACGTCGCGTCGGTGTCGAGAATCGCCTCGTAGTCGGTCGTCGCTCGGAGTCGGTCGCCGGCGTGTTCGGCGACGAGTTCGTCGAGGCCCGGTTCGTGAATCGGCGAGCGGCCATCGTTGAGTGTGTCGACGATGTCCTCGTCGATGTCGACGGTGACGACGTCGTGGCCCAACTCCGCGAAACACGCCGCGATTGTGGTGCCTACGTACCCACTCCCGATGATGCTGAGCTTCATTACGTCACCTGTCGCTTCGGAGTGGTTTCATTCTTTCCGACGGGCGCGTTCGGCAGCTCGGCGCGACGCACGCCGACCGAACAAAGTGGCGAAATAGCGTGTCTAAACGTACTTTCTGAACGTACTTTCGCGGACACGAACGGTGGACTCATATCCCTCGCGGAGAAGCTTCGGAACACGAAATGACGACGGGAACCGACGAACGGTCCGCGCTCGTGCCCTGGGTAATCCTCTATCTGAAAGGCGTCTGTATGGGTACGGCCGACGCCGTTCCGGGCGTCTCCGGCGGTACAATCGCACTCATCACCGGCATCTACGAACGGCTTATCAGTGCGCTCACTGCCATCACGCCGACGCGTATCCAGCGCGTTCTCTCGGGTATCGCATCGACCCGACGCGAAGATGCCCTCTCCGCGCTCCGCGAGATAGACGTCGGATTCCTGCTCGTCCTCGGTGCGGGTATCGCCACTGCCGTCATCACCGTGACGCGCGTCCTCCACACCGCTATCGACCAGTATCCGGTCATCACGTTCGGGTTCTTCTTCGGTCTCATCGGCGCGTCGGCCGTCGTGCTGTACGCGCAAGTCTCACTCGACGGCCCGCGGCAACTCGCTGCGGCCGCCGCCGGATTCCTCCTCGCCTTCGTCGCGTCGGGGACCGCCGGCACCGCACTCGGTCACTCGCCACCGGCGACCATGTTCGCGGGCGCAATCGCGGTGAGTGCGATGATTCTCCCCGGTATCTCGGGGTCACTCCTCCTGCTGCTCCTCGGTCAGTACGAGTTCATGACGGAGGCACTCAAGACGTTCGTCGACGCGCTTTTGGACGTTGTGACGGGCGGCCCAGTCGCCGCACTCGTCGAACCGGGAGCCATCGTCGTCGCGTTCATCGGCGGCGCGCTCGTCGGCCTGTTCACCATCGCCCACGCCGTTCGCTGGGCGCTCGAACACTACCGACGTGCGACCCTCGCGTTCCTCGTGAGCCTCATCGTCGGCGCACTCCGCGCACCAATCGTCAAAGCCAGCGAAAAGCTCGCCGAAGGGAACCAGCCGTGGACCGCCGAACTCGTCGGCATCTTCGCCGTCACAGCGGTTATCGGAGCCGCAATCGTCCTCCTCGTTGACCGATACACGTCGGTCATCGAGTCCTAAGTCGGCAGGAAAGCAGCGTTTTCTGAGTTCGATTTACCGCCGAGCCACGCAGACGAACGTCTCGCGTCGCGTCGCCCCGTGAGTGACGGTGAACCCGGCCGCTTCGAAGGCTTCGACGGCGTCTCCGAGTCCGAATCGTTCGTCAGTCGGTGGCCCAGCTTCTCCGTCGCCAGCGGTGGACCAGTCGATGGTGACGACGTGACCGCCGGGCGCGACGACCCGCGCAATTTCGGTCAGCGCCTCGTCGGTGGCGAACTCGTGGTAGGTCATCGTCGAGAACGCGGCGTCGAGGTGGTCGTCGTCGAAGGGAAGCGAGGCGACGTCCGCGGTGACGAACTCCACGTTCTCCGGGGTGCCCTTGTCGCGGTAGAAGTCGTGCATCGCCTCCTGTACGTCCACGGCGTACATCGTGTCGACGAACGGCGCGACGTCGTCGGTGAAGAAGCCAGTTCCACTCCCGAGGTCGGCGACGACGTCCCCCGGACGCGGGTCGAGCAGGGAGAGTAATTCTTCACGAGAGACGAACCGGTATCGACTCGGGTCGTCGAGCTTCGCCGCAGAGTCGACGTCGAAGGTGTGAAATCCCATACGAGAGGTGTGTTCGGCAGGTGCTAAGTCCCATCGGTTACGTCTCGGTTGTGCCCGGTGAGCACACGATAAAGACCGAATATGCCGTCGGCGATGGGCTTTTGCGTGCCGACAGACACCATTGGAGATATGGAACCCCAACTTCGACGACCGACTCGACGCGCCTGCGAGCGCTGTGGTCGCGTGGAACGATGGGACGGCGACGCGGCGACGTGGCGTGTCGCGTCCGAAGACGGCGACAAGCAGGTCGGAAACCCCTACTGCATCCACGAGTGGGACATCAACGGCCGCTTTGCGCCCTTCGAAGAACCGGCGTAACACGACGAGACGAGTTACACAGCGATGCCGACAGCATACGTGACTGCACCGCCCGACGCGGCAGCCGAACTCGCCCGAACGCTCGTCGAGGAACGACTTGCGGCGTGCGTGAACCGCGTCCCCTGCCAGTCGGTGTATCGGTGGGACGGCGAGGTCCACGACGACGACGAGGTCATCCTACTCGCGAAGACGACCGACGACCGATACGACGAGTTCGCCTCGCGGGTGGTCGAACTCCACCCATACGACGTGCCCTGTGTCGAACGGTTCGACGAATCCCACGTCCTCGACGAGTACGCGACGTGGGTCTCGGACGAAGTATCGGACCAAAACTAGCCACAAACGACGGTTCCGTCGCTGGCGCTTCTACGACTCCTGTAGCGACCGAAGGACCGAGAGCGTGCCGTCCATATACGAGTCTTCGAGGACCTCGTCTGCGGCCGCTTTCGCCACGTCGTCGGCGTTCGCGACGGCGTACGACTGCCCGGTGACGCCAAACGTGGAGGCGTCGTTTTCGCTGTCGCCGATGGCGACGAAGTCGGCGGGGTCGTAGTCGAGACGGTCACAGACGTGTTCGAGACCGACCGCCTTCTCGACGCCCGGGCTTTTGACGTGGTACGCGAAGCCCGTATCGACGACTTCGAGGTCGAACTCGGCGGAGACCTCGCGAAGGAGCGCTTCGTCGGCGTCGAGGCTGATAGCAATCTCCGTCTCGCGCCAGCGGTTGACGGTGTCGGCGGGACCCCATCCGAGGTCGCCGCCGCGGGCGACGAACTCGTCTGCGGCGGCCTGTGCTGCCTCGCGGTCGCCCGCGAAGGTCACGTCGCCCTCGACGAGGACGACGCCGCCGTTTTCGGCGACGACCGTCTCGGGAAGTCCGAGGTAGTGACACAGAGAGACGGGGTACGGGAACGCCTTTCCAGTGGCCAAGACCACGGGGGCGTCCCACGAGGGGAGGACGTCGAAGGCGCGGGGGTCGAGGTGGCCGTCGGCGTCGGTGAGTGTTCCGTCGATATCGAGTACGAGCGGTGGAACCATACCACCGCTTGGGAGACGGGGGAAAAAGAGTCAGCGGTCGGAGCCGTCGATTCCGCGGAACACCAGCGTCGAGAAGTTCGGCACGGGACGCGTCGCGGGTCGCCCCGGCCCGTCTGTCGTCTCGGCGACCGCGACACGGCGGACGATTCCGAGGTCCGACAGTTCGTAGAGGACGCGCCGGACAGTCGTCTGCGAGAGCGACACCGACGGGTGCGCGGCGATTGCCTCGGTCGCCGCCGTGACGGACTCACACTCGTCGTCGTCGAGTTCGACGAACGCTCGAAGCACCTGTCGGCGGTTTTCGGAGAGGGCGAAGACGCGGCCGAGCGAGCACCCGTCTTCGGGGACGGCGTCGATGCCGGCGGTCACGTACTCCGGTTCGATAGCGTCCGCCTCGTCTGCCGCGGCGAGCGTCGCCGCACCGTAGAGTGCGGAGAGCGCGTCGTGTGCATCGCCGTCGGCCCAATCGGCGATGGTGTTCGTCACGTCGTGGGTGAGCGCGGTTCGCGTGATGGCGTCCGACCCGCGCTCGGCGAGTACGTCGGCGAGTGCGTGCCGCTCGTAGGCCGGAATCTCGATGTCCGTCACGTCCGCTTCCAGCGCCGGTCGGTCGTCTCGCCCAACTGTGACGACAGACACGTGCGGCGAGGCGTCGGCGAGCGTCTCGATAGCGGTTTCCGCGCTGTACGTCATCGGTTCGCCGACGTGGTCGACCGCGACGACCGCCCGGTTGTCGTGCGTGAGTCGGTCTGCCAGTCGGGTGCGGAGCGACTCGACGCCCACGCCTTGCGAGGGGACCTCCTCCTCGCTGAGGTCGTCGAGGACGGCGTGGAGGAGCGTAAACTCCGTCTGGGCCGCGCGGGCGTCGACGTACGAAAACGAGATGGTCGGCGGTTGCACCGCGCGCGTCGTCGTGTAAATCACCGACTGAGGGGATGGTATCGCCCGCGAAATGTGGTCGAACAGAGAGGTTACGAGTGCGGATTTCCCAGCGCCCTTCGGCCCGTGGACGTACGCGTGCGTCGGAAGCGACCCGTCGAAGACGGGGTCCAGATGGTCGAGAAGCATTTCGAGCGTTGGCCCGCGACCAGTCGGTTCGTCCGGGTGGACCGTCGGGTTCAACACGGTCACGTCGCGGACGATACGGCGTCTCGACTCACCTCGGTTCCGGCGTCGCGCGATTCGGTCTTCGAGTCGCATGAGGAATTGTCTCTTACGTGGCTGATTTTCAGTGCATGGATAAAAATGAACATACTGTCGTCTCGGGATTTTCCAGAGACCGCTGTCCCACCGGCAGTGTCACTCTCCGGCGCGGTGAGGGAGTACTGTGAGCCACTGTGAATGCCACTGGTTTGCCCGTAGATTCGGAGTACCAATAACTATTTTGAATGTTCATTTTGAAATCTTCCTGTCCTATGTGACCCACGGAGAAACCGCATACTCCGCTATTCTACGGGGTTGAACAGCGCACCGGGACTGGAAAAGCAGTCCAGAAGTTGAACTAAACCGCCTCGTTAGCCAGTGAAGGTAAAATAAAGTGCCCGCAGTTCTTCTTCACGAAAGACGGATGAGTACATCGCCGAGCGTTCTCGTCATCGGCGGGGGGTCGACCGGAACCGGCATCGCGCGCGACCTCGCGATGCGCGGTCTTGACGTCACCCTCGTCGAGAAGGGGAACCTCACACACGGGACAACGGGGCGGATGCACGGGCTCCTCCACAGCGGTGGACGCTACGCGGTATCTGACCAGGCGTCCGCAAAGGAGTGTATCGTGGAGAATCGCGTCCTGCGACGAATCGCCGGGCACTGCGTCGAAATGACCGGCGGGCTGTTCGTCCAGCGACCCGAAGACTCGGACGAATACTTCGAGAAGAAACTCGAAGGCTGTCGGGAGTGCGGCATTCCCGTCGAAGTCCTCTCGGCCGAAGAGGCACGCGAGCAAGAGCCGTACCTCGCGAAAGACATCAAACGCGCCATCAGAGTTCCTGACGGCGCTATCGACCCGTTCCGACTCTGTGTCGCGAACGCCGCGAGCGCGGTCGAACACGGCGCGCGCATCGAGACCCACTCGGAAGTCACAGACGTGCTCGTCGAGGACGGCGAAGTCGTCGGCGTCGAAGTCACACACAAGTCCGGAACCGGCCCGTACGTCCACGGGAATCCCGGTGAAGTCGAAGAGATTCGCGCCGACTACGTCGTCAACGCGACGGGTGCGTGGGCAGGCCAAATCGGCGACCTCGCGGGCGTGGACGTCGAAGTCCGCCCCTCGAAGGGCGTCATGACCATCATGAACACCCGGCAGGTCGATACGGTCGTCAACCGCTGTCGGCCGAAGGGCGACGCGGACATCATCGTCCCCCACGAGACGACCTGTATCCTCGGCACGACCGACGAAGAGGTCGAAGACCCCGAAGATTACCCCGAAGAGGGCTGGGAAGTCGACCTCATGATAGACACGCTCTCCGAACTCGTTCCGATGCTGAAAGACGCGCGGACGATTCGGTCGTTCTGGGGCGTGCGACCGCTCTACGAACCGCCGGGAACCGGCACCGAGGACCCGACGGACATCACCCGCGAGTTCTTCTTGCTCGACCACGCCGACCGCGACGACCTCCCCGGCATGACGAGCATCGTCGGCGGCAAACTCACCACCTACCGGATGATGGCCGAGAAGATTTCAGACCACGTCTGCGAGAAAGTCGGCGTCGACGCCGAGTGCCGCACCGCCGACGTGCCGCTTCCCGGAAGCGAGGACTTCAGCGTCCTCCGCGACTACATGGACGACTTCGGCCTGCGCTCGCCAATCGGCCGCCGCTCGGTGCAGCGCCTCGGCTCTCGCGCCGACGACGTGCTGACCAGCGTCGACCCGAACCCGGTCGTCTGTGAGTGCGAGGCCGTCACCCGTGCGGAGATTCAAGACTCACTCGACACGGCCGGAACCGACCTCAACTCGGTTCGCATTCAGACGCGCGCCTCGATGGGGAACTGTCAGGGCGCGATTTGCTGTCACCGGATGGCGACCGAACTCGCCCCCGAATACGACGAAGACGTCGTCCGCGCCTCGCTCGACGACCTCTATCAGGAGCGTTGGAAGGGCGAGCGCCACGGTATGTGGGGCGAACAACTCTCGCAAGCCGCGCTCAAGCACATGCTCCACGCGACGACGATGAACCGCGATTCGGACCCGGCGGCAACGGAATCCGGCGTAGACTTCGCGGCGTTCGACGACGGGGCCGTCGCGGACGGCGACCGCGACGCACACGCTGTTTCGGAGGTGAACGATGGCGATTACTGACGACGTGCTCGTCATCGGCGGCGGTATCGCCGCCTGTACGGCCGCGCTCTCGGCCGCCGAGACCGGCGCGCAGGTTCGACTGCTCGCCCACAAGAAGAGCACGCTCCGGCAGGCCAGCGGCCTCGTGGACGTACTTGGATACGCGGGCGACGACGGACCACTCGCAAACCCCTACGACGGCCTCGACGAACTCCCCGAAGGGCACCCCTACCGAATCGTCGGCGAAGACGGCATCCGCGACGGCCTGCGCCTCTTCGACGAAGCCGTGGGCGACGCCTACCGCGGCGGCCACACCGACGACAACGCCCTCGTGGCGACCTACGGCGGCACGATGAAACCGACCGCTCGGTATCCCGAGTCGGTCGCGTCCGGTCTCGTGAGCGCGTCCGGCGACATGCTGCTCGTCGGCTTCGAGAGCCTCACTGACTTCGACGCGCCGGTCGCCGCAGACCACCTCGAAGCTGCGGGCGTCCCATTCTCGGTTCGCGGCGTGAGCCTCCCGTTCCCCAAAACGTTCCGCGCGGACGCCAAACTGACGCGCTTCGCCAAGGCGCTCGACCGCGACGAGTCAGTCGAGAGCGGAACGGTTCGTTCGGCCCTCGCCGACGCCGTCGCCGACGAACTCGACGGTGAGACGCGGGTCGGCTTCCCGGCCATGCTCGGCGACGACCACGACACGGAAGTCCGCGACGAACTCGCCGACCGCCTCGGCGTTCCCGTCTTCGAAGTCCCCACCGGCCCGCCGAGTCTCCTCGGCCTGAAACTCGAAGACATGCTGTTCGACGCCCTCGACGAAGCGGGCGTCCGAATCTCGTCCGGCAATCCGGCCGTCGACTTCGAAGCCGACGGCGACCGAATCGAGACGGTTCTCGTCGACCAGAAGAGTCGGATGACACCCTACGAAGCCGACCAAATCGTCCTCGCGACGGGTGGTCTCGTCGGCAAGGGCCTCGACTCCGACAGAGCGCACGTGACCGAGCCAGTGTTCGGCTGTCACGTCCCGCATCCCGAGGACCGCTACGACTGGTCGGAACCCGAGGCCTTCGGTGACCACGAGTTCGCTCGCTTCGGTGTCGTGCCGGACGACGAACTCCGGCCAACTGACGCGGACGGCGAATCGCACTTCGAAAACCTGCGTGCGGCGGGTGGCGTCGTCGGTGGCGCACACGTCGCACGCGAGAAATCCGCGAGCGGCGTCTCGCTGGCGACTGGTGCGGTTGCCGGCCGCCTCGCGGGGGAGGACGCAACCCAATGAGTGACGCAGAGACACCACCAGACACGACACCCACACCCGGCGAACAGGGCGAAGACGACTTCGAACCAGTAGAGGTGTTCCCCGAGAGCACCGAGATGGACCTCCGACCCGGCGCGGACAACTGTTACAAGTGCACCTCGTGTGACGTGTCCTGTCCGGTCGCGGAAGTCGACGACGAGTTCCCCGGGCCGAAGTTCCAAGGCCCGGAACAGTGGCGCTTGAAGCGCAAAGAGGACGCCTCTGTCGACGACTCCATCATGTCGTGTTCGAACTGCATGCGCTGTGACGACGCCTGTCCGTCCGGCGTCCCGCTCAGCCAGATGCACAACACGGCCCGCGGCGAGTACGTCGACGAGGAGATGGACAAACTCTCCCGAGAGTACATCCGCAACCGCATCCTCGCGAACTACGGGACGCTGGCCGAACTCGGCAGCATGTTCCCCCGCCTGACGAACGCCATCATGGGGAACTCGCTGGTCCAGCAGATAAACGAGAAAGTCCTCGGCATCACCGCCGAGCGTGAATTCCCGGACTTCGCCACGCAGACGTTCCGCGAGTGGTGGAACGAACGCGGCGGCCCCCAGGTCCGCTCCGAAGACAAGCGCGTCGCCTACTTCCACGGGTGTTATTCGAACTATAACACCCCGGAAGTCGGGAAGGCGATGGTCCGCGTCTTCGAGGAGTTCGGCTACGAAGTCGTCGTCCCCAAGCAGCGCTGTTCGGGGACGCCGATGTTCGCAAACGGCATGCTAGACGACGCGAAGCGCGCCGCGGGCATCAACGCCGAGAACTTCGCCGGACTCATCCCCGAGGGCTACGACATCATCGCTTCGTGTACCTCGTGTTCGATGTCGCTCAGACAGGAGTACCCCGAACTGTTCGACATCGACGGGCTGGAAGACATCTCCGAGCACACCTACGAGGCCATGGAGTATCTCCGCATCCACGAGGACCTCGACAGCGCCCTCGCCGACACCTCGGTCTCCGAGCAGTCCTTCGCGTACCACGCCCCGTGTCACGCCCGCAATCAGGGTCTCGACCGGCAGGCGGTCGAACTGTTCCGCGACCTCGACGGCGTCACTATCGAGGACGTGGGCGACTCCTGTTCCGGCATCTCCGGCACGTACGGCTGGAAAGAAGAGAAGTACGACAAGTCGATGCAAATCGGCGCGGACATGTTCGACCACATGGAGCACGCCGACGGCAACGTCGGGATGACCGAGTGTCCGACCTGCTCGATGCAGATGGAACACGGCACCGGCTACGACATCAAACACCCGCTGCAACTGCTCGAAGAGGCGCTCGTCTGAATCGGAACGCCACCGCGCGGTGAGACCCGCGCACCGGCTTGCGGCCCCGCTTTTATTCCACGGTGACGCTTTTCGCGAGATTTCGCGGTTTGTCTATCGGTCGGCCGAGCGACGCCGCCATCTCGTAGGCGACGAGCTGGAGTTGGACGTTGGCGAGGAGCGACCCGAGATTGCCGTCAGTCTCTGGGACGCGAAGCACTTCGTCGGCGAAGCGCTCGACTTCGAGGACGCCGTCTGTGACTGCGACCACGGGCGCGCCGCGAGCCTGTACCTCTTTGATGTTGCCGAGGGTCTTTCGCGCCGCCTCGTCGTCGCCGGTGACGACGGCAAACACGGGCGTCTCGTCGGTGATGAGCGCGAGCGGGCCGTGTTTCAGTTCGCCCGCCGGGAAGCCCTCGGCGTGCTCGTACGTTATCTCCTTGAACTTCAGCGCGCCTTCGAGCGCGACGGGGGCGTTGTAGCCGCGGCCGATGAAGAAGTACGCATCGGAACCGCCGAGTTCGTCGACGAGGTCTTCGATTTCGCCTTCGCTGTCGTCGAGGACCGACTGTACGTCGCCCGCGACGTCCCGCAGGGACTCCACGAGAGCGCGCGTCCGTCCGCTTCCGGTGTTCGAGGTGACGCTCTCGACGAAGAGCGACAGCGACACGAGTTGCGACGAGAACGTCTTCGTCGCGGCGACGCCGATTTCGGGGCCCGACCGGATGTACATCACGTGGTCGCACTCGCGAGAGGCCGTGCTTCCGACGACGTTCGTCACCGCGAGCGTCTCTGCACCCCGGCCCTGTGCCGTTCTGAGCGCCGAGAGCGTGTCGGCAGTCTCGCCGCTCTGTGTAACCCCGACGACGAGTTCGTCGTCGGCAATCGGCGGCGGCGCAGTCGCGTACTCGCTGGCGAGGAACGCCTGCGCGGGGATGCCGACTTCCCTGAATCGCATCGCACCGTACAGTGCAGCGTGATACGAGGTGCCGCAGGCGACGAACTGGACCGCGCCCGGCGTGTCGAGGTCCGATAGTTCCTCGACGACCACGTCTCCTTCGAGCGGGTCGAGGCGGCCGCTCAGACACTGTCGAAGCGCGGTCGGCTGTTCGTGAATCTCCTTGAGCATGAAGTGCTCGTACCCGCTTTTGCCGGTCTGTTCGGCGTCCCACTCGACGGTGTTGACTGGCGGTTCGACGACCGCTCCATCGCCGTTTTTGACCTGCCACCCGTTCGGGCGGAGCGTCACGGACTGGCCGTCTTCGAGGTAGACGACGTTTCGCGTGTACGAGAGGAACGCCGGAACGTCGCTTCCGAGGTAGTAGGCGTCGTCGCCGATGCCGAGGACGAGCGGCGAGTCCTGTCGCGTCGCGAAGATGGCGTCCTCGCCCGCGACGATGACGGCGAGCGCGTAGCTTCCCTCCAGACGCGAGACCGCTCGCGAGAAGCTCTCTGCGGCGTCGTACCCCTCGTCGAGGAACGACGCGACGAGGTTCGGAACGACTTCGGTGTCGGTGTCGCTCACGAACTCGTAGCCGTCCGCTTCGAGTTCGTCGCGGAGTTCCTGATAGTTCTCGATGATGCCGTTGTGAACGACGGCGACGCGGCCGTCAGCGTCCGTGTGAGGGTGTGCGTTCTCGTCCGTCGGCGGGCCGTGAGTACTCCAGCGCGTGTGTCCGATACCGAACGTTCCGGAGATAGGGTCGGCGTCGACCGCATCGCGGAGGTTGTCGAGTTCACCCTCGCGCTTTCGGACGTCGAGTTTTCCGTTGGAGACGGCGATACCGGCGGAGTCGTAGCCGCGGTATTCGAGCGACGAGAGCCCCGACAACAGCACGTCCACGGTGTCGTCCGTGTGGCCGATACAGGCGATGATTCCACACATTAGCGGACGACCTCCACACCGTCTTCGACGACACCATCGAGGACGACCCCAGTTGCGACGGAGGCTTCCGCGCCGACGATGGTTCCGGGTTCGGCCGAGACACCACCGCCGAGTTCGGTTCGGTCTGCGACGACCGCACCCAGTTCGACTTCCTCGTGGATTCGGTCGCCGATGCGAACGTCGCCGTCTCCGCCTTCGATAGTGACGCCAGCGGCGATATCGACCCCGCGGCCCGTGACGGAGTCGACGAGCGTCGCGTTCGGTCCGATGCGCGTGTCTTCGTCGACGATAGTGTGCTCGACGACGGCGTTACACCCGATAGAGGCGTTTCGGCCGACCGTCGTGTACGGACCGACGACAGCACCCGGTGCGACGACGGCGTCGGGACCGACGACGACCGGAGCGCGGACGATAGCCCCGTCTGCGACCGTCGCTGACGGGTCGATGGTAACCTCCTCGTCGCTTCGGTCGAGCATCTCGGCGCTGAGCGACAGCAGGTCCCACGGATACGTCGCGTCGCGCCACAGGCCTTCAGTTCGGACACCCGTGAGCGTCGAACCGGTTTCGATGGCCGACGTGAGCGCGGTCGTCAGCGAGCGCTCGCCGTCCTCTGCGGGGGTCGAAGCAATACGGTCGAAGATAGCTGGTTCGAACGCGTAGACACCGGCGTTGAGGAGGCGGTGGTGGCCCTCTCCCGGTTTTTCGACGAGGTCTGTGACCGTGTCGCCGTCGAGGGAGACCGCACCGTACCTCGAAGCTAACTCGGACTCGACGACGCTTATCGTCCCGAGTTGTTCGCCTGCGGCGTGGGCTTCGACGACCGCATCGACGATTTCCGGCGACGTTAACTGGTCACCGTTGACGACCAAGAACGGGCCGTCGACGCCGGGTTGGGCCTGTAACACCGCGTGTCCAGAGCCGAGTTGCTGCTCTTGGACGTGGTAGGTGAGCGGGACGCCGTCGTACTCGAACCCGAAGTACTCCTGGACGCGGTCGCGTTTGTAGCCGACCACGACGTGTATCTCGGAGATGCCGCTGGCGACGAGCGCGTCGAAGACGTGTTCCAAGATGGGTACGTTCGTCACCGGCAACATCGGTTTGGGCCGGTACTTGGTGAGCGGTCGAAGCCGCATCCCCTCCCCGGCGGCGAGGACCACGGCAGACTCGATGGGCATGCACAGTTCTCTACAGTTCGGAACCTAAATACTCACTATTTTATCCACGTTTGTGAAAGAAGAATTCAATGACGAATCGACCACCAGTACAAAATACGGCAGCCGAAATACGGGCACAAGAGCGGTCTACTTAACATAATCATAAATGGTGGCTAGTATCCAGTAGTAAAGAAACATTTATCATGGTTTTTCCACCATGTACTGACGTTCGGACTCTCACCGCGGGAGTCCACCACGAGGTTGGTTAAAATGTCAGTAGAAAAATACGTTGGTGCCATCGACCAAGGTACCACAGGCACGCGATTCATGGTGTTCGACCACGACGGTAAGGTGGTCGCTAACGCCTACGAGAAGCACGAACAGATCTACCCCGAACCCGGTTGGGTCGAACACGACGCGAACGAGATTTGGGACAACACGAAGAAGGTCATCAACGAGGCGCTCGACGACGCGCTTCTCGACGCCGACCAACTGGAAGCAATCGGTATCACGAACCAGCGCGAGACGACCATCGTCTGGGACCGCGAGACCGGACAGCCGATTCACAACGCCATCGTCTGGCAGGACCGTCGGACGACCGACCGTATCGAGACGCTCGAAGCGGACGACAAGACCGACGACGTGCGCGCCAAGACGGGCCTCGAACCCGACGCATACTTCTCTGCGACGAAGGCCGAGTGGCTGCTGGATAACTCTGACCCCATCAAGCTCCAGCGCTCGCGTCCGGAAGATATCCGCGACCGCGCCGAGGAAGGGGAACTCGCCTTCGGTACCATCGACACGTGGCTCATCTACAATCTGACGGGGAACCACATCACCGACGTGACCAACGCGTCGCGGACGATGTTGTTCAACATCCACGACATGGAGTGGGACGACGAACTCCTCGACGAGTTCAACGTGCCCCGCGAGATTCTGCCCGAAGTCCGCCCGTCGTCTGACGACGACTACTACGGGACGACCGACGCAGACGGCTTCCTCGGTGCCGAGATTCCCGTCGCGGGTGCCCTCGGCGACCAGCAGGCCGCCCTGTTCGGTCAGACCTGTTTCGACGCCGGTGACGCCAAGAACACCTACGGAACCGGGTCGTTCATGCTCATGAACACTGGCGAAGAGGCCGTCATGTCCGAACACGGCCTTCTCACAACCGTCGGCTTCCAGCGCTCCGGCGAACCCGTGCAGTACGCCCTCGAAGGCTCCATCTTCATCACGGGCGCGGCAATCGAGTGGCTCGAAGACATGACGCTCATCGAGAGCGCCGCCGAGTCCGAAAAGCTCGCCCGCTCGGTCGATTCGACCGACGGCGTCTACTTCGTGCCCGCCTTCGCCGGTCTCGGTGCCCCGCACTGGGACCAGCGCGCACGCGGCACTATCGTCGGCATGACCCGCGGCACCCGCCGCGAGCACATCGTCCGCGCGACGCTCGAATCTATCGCGTTCCAGACGCGCGACGTCGCCGAAGCCATGCAGTCCGACAGCGACATCGACCTCGCCAGCCTCCGCGTCGACGGCGGGGCGGTCAAGAACAACTTCCTCTGTCAGCTTCAGTCGAACATCCTCGACACCGAAATCGTCCGCCCGCAGGTCGACGAGACGACGGCGCTCGGTTCCGCCTACGCCGCCGGTCTCGCAGTCGGCTACTGGGAGAACCTGGACGAACTCCGCGCGAACTGGCAGGTCGACCGCGAGTTCGAACCCTCGGACCCGCAGAACGTCGAACACCGCTACGGCCGCTGGAAGGAAGCAGTCGACCGCTCGCTCGACTGGGCGCGCGACACGGAGGAATAACACATGGCACTGGACCAACTCTGGGCGCTCGAAATGCTCATCGCCGCCTTCGCTGGCGGTGCCTTCGGCGCAGCAATCGGTGCGCTTCCGGCCTTTATCTTCACCGGCTTCATGGTCATCGCTGGCGAGACGGCGAAGTACGTCGACGCCGACGCAGGCCAAATCACCGGCGCAATCGCCTTCGGCGTCCCGTTCTCCCCGGCAATCAGCTTCGCCGGTGGCGCGGCCGCCGCAGCCTACGCGGCGAACCGCGGCTACATGGAATCCGGATTCGACTACCACAACGCGAAGGACATCGGCTTCGCACTCGGTTCGAAGCCTGACGTGCTCGCGGTCGGTGGTATCTTCGGCATCATCGGCTACTGGCTGACCGTCCTCTCGGGGACGTTCAACATGCCGTACGACCACATCGCGATGGGTGTCGTGCTCTCGGCGCTCATCCACCGCGTCGCCTTCGGCTACGACATCATCGGTAAGGCACGCGGCAGCAGCCTCCTCGACATGACCCCGTTCGAGCGCGGCGAGACCCGCAGTAACGCGGTCGCCGACGGCGGCGAGACCGCACGCATGAGCGTCGAACCGTGGCTGCCGAACATGTACAAGTGGGAAGAAGTGACGGCTATCGGCATCGTCGTCGGTCTCGTGGCCGCGTACATCGCGCTCTCGACCGGCAGCCCGTTCCTCGCGTTCGGTATCTCCGCGGCGAGCCTCATCTTCCTGAACCTCGGCGTCGAGCGCGTCCCCGTCACCCACCACATGTCGCTGCCCGCATCGACGGCGGCACTCGCATTCACCGCGGGTGCGGCCGAACTCGGTGCTGCGGCGCTCCTCGTCGGTGGCGTCTTCGGTGGCATCTGTGCCATCTTCGGTGAAGCCTTCCAGCGCGTCTTCTACGCGCACGGCGACACCCACTGGGACCCGCCGGCCGCCGCAATCGTCTTCGGGACGTTCCTCGTCGCGGTGCTCGCCATCGCAGGCGTCTTCCCCGGTTCGTCTTGGGTCGCGATTCCGTTCTAACGCGACCTGACACGTCCCGCTGCTGACTCACGTCCCCACTCGTTTTCTCCGATTTACTCCGGTTCGAGAGACACGTCGACTGACAGCGGCGTCGCTCCGCGGTCTGAGACCGAGCAAAAATCAAAAAACCGGTGTGCAGCGTGTCGCTCAGTCGAGTTGCGTGACCGCGATGGTCACCGAGACGTCTTCGACGTCCCACTCTTCGACCGTCTCGCCCTCGGCGCGGCCGAGTTCGAGTTCGCGGGCGCGCACCTCGTCGGCGATGAGGTCGCGGTTCTCCTCGACGAATCCGGCGACCCGGTCGTCTTCGACGACGACGCCCACGTCGATTTCTTCCTCGACGTCGAGTTCGAGTTGCTTGCGCATCTCCTGGATGCGGCGGATGACGTCGCGGGCGTAGCCCTCGGATTCGATGTCGTCAGTGAGGGTGGTGTCCACGTAGACGGTGCCGCCTTCGAACTCGGCACCCGAGACGTTCTCCGGCGGTTCGGCCGCGTAGGAGACCATCTCGTCTGTGAGTTCGTAGGTCTCACCGTCGACTTCGACACCGGATTCGACGTCGGCGCGGGTGCGCCCTTCGACAGCGCCCATGATTTTCTGGGCGTCAGCGCCGAACTCCGGCCCGATGACGCTCATCTGCGGTTCGGCCTTCTCGACGAGTTCGTCGAAGACCTCGACGACTTCGACCGACTGCGTGTTCACGCGCTCCGAGAGGAGGTCCGAGAGGGCGGTGACTGCTTCGGCCACGTCCTCATCGTCGGACTCGACGACGATGCGCGAGACGGGCCAGCGGAGTTTGCGACCGCCGAGTTGGCGGGCGTGGGCCGCGGCCTCCTCGACGTCGCGAAGGACCGCCATGTTGGTTTCGAGCGTCTCGTTGCGAAGGTCTTCGTCGACCTCGGGGTACGAGAGCATGTGGACGGTCGTCTCGCTGCCGTCGAGACGCTGGTACATCCGCTCGGCCATGTACGGCGTGTACGGCGCGATGAGTCGGAGCGACTCGGAGAGGACCGTCGAAAGCGTGGCGTACGCGCCGAGTTTCGACGCGGACTCCTCTTCGTCCCACATGCGCTCGCGGATGGCCTTCACGTAGAAGCGCGATACGTCTTCGGTGATGAAGTCCAGAAGCGTGTTGAGCGCGGTGGAGACCTCGTAGTCGTCCCACGCCTCGTGCATCTCAGCCTTGACGGTCTGGAGACGCGAGAGCACCCACTCGTCGACGACGGTGAGTTCGCCCTCCGAGAGGTCGGCCCCGGCGGGGTCGTAACCGTCCAGTTCCATGTACGGCAGCGGGAACCGGAAGACGTTCCAGAAGATGTTGAGCGTGGACTGCGTGTCCGCGAGTCCGTCCCAGTCGAACGAGAGGTCGACGCCCTGCTGGTCGTGGCTGAGCAGGTACGCGCGAAGCGGGTCACGACCGGCGCGGTCGATTGCTTCTTCGGGCGTGACGATGTTGCCGACGGACTTCGACATCTTGCGGCCGTCTTTGTCGTTGGCGAACCCGTGCATGAGAACCTCCTTGTACGGAGACTCGCCAGTCGCGGCAGTTCCCATGCCGAGTTGCGACCAGAACCAGCCGCGAGTCTGGTCGTGCGCCTCGATGATGAGGTCCGCGGGCCACAGTTCCTCGTAGGCCTCCGTCTCACCGGGGAAGTCGAGCGTTCCCCACGTGGCGACCGAGGAGTCGATCCAGACGTCGAACACGTCGGGGACGCGCTCATAGGTGACGCCGTCTTCGGTGATGGTGATGGGGTCGACAGAGGGTCGGTGGAGGTCCACCGTCTCGGGGTCGATGTCCTGGTCGGCGCGCTCGGCGAGTTCCTCGCGCGTGCCCACGACAATCATCTCTTTCGCGCCCTCGGCGTCGGGGTCCTGCGGGACCCAGATGGGAAGCGGGATGCCCCAGTAGCGCTGTCGGGAGATGTTCCAGTCGGGCGCGTCGCTCACGAAGTCGTGGAAGCGGTTGTCGCGCGCCCACTGCGGGTGCCACTCGGACTCCTCGATGTTGTCGAGCAGTTCCTCTTTGACGTCCGTGATGGTGATGAACCACTGGTCGGTCGCGAGGAAGATGATGTCCGTGTCGCAGCGCCAACAGTGACCGTAGCGGTGGTCGTGTTCGCCTGCGTGGAGCAGGTGGCCGAGTTCGTCGAGGTCCTCGATGACCTGCGGGTTGGCGTCGCGGACGAAGGTGCCCGCGTAGTCGCCGCCCTGCGCTGTGAACTCGCCTTTGTCGTCCACGGGGACGAACACGTCGAGACCGAGTTCCTGCCCGCGGGCGAAGTCCTCTTGACCGTGGCCGGGCGCGGAGTGAACCAGACCCGTGCGGTCGGCTTCGACGTACTCGGCGGTGTAGACCTGACCGGCACCCTCGAAGTCGGCGTACTCACCCAGCACGTCTTCGAGCGGGTGGTCGTACTCCCAGCCGACCATCTCTTCGCCGGTGACCTCGTCGAGCACTTCGAAGTCCTCGTAGCGACCCTTCTTCAGCACGTCCTCGACGCAGGGTTCGGCGAGGTACAGCACCTCGCTCTCGCCGTCTTTCTCGGCGCGGACGGCCTGATAGGTCATCTCGCCGTCGACGGCGACGAAGGTGTTCGCGGGGATGGTCCACGGCGTCGTCGTCCAGATGACGAGGTTGCCCTCGTGGCCCTTCAGGGGGAACTTGACGTAGATAGACGGCGACGTGATTTCGTCGTATTCGACCTCGTTGGCGGCGATTGCGGTCTGACAGCGCGGGCAGTAGTTGACCGAGCGCTTGCCCTGCTCGACGAGACCGTTTTCGGCGACCTTCGAGAACGCCCACCACGCCGACTCCATGTATTCGGGAGACAGCGTCTCGTAGGGGTTGTCCCAGTCCATCCACGTGCCGATAGACTGGAAGTCGTCGTCCATGGCCTTGCGGTTGCGGACGGCGAACTCCTTGCACTTCTGGATGAACTGCTCCATGCCGAACTCCTCGATGTCGCGCTTCGAGGTGAAGCCGAGTTCCTCCTCGACTTTGACCTCGATGGGGAGGCCGTGCATGTCGTAGCCGGGGCGGTCGGTGACGTGGTGCCCCGTCATGCGCTTGTGCCGGATGACGGCGTCTTTCAGCGTCTTGTTCCAGGCCGTCCCGAGGTGCATCTGGCCGGACGTGTACGGCGGGCCGTCGACGAAGAAGAACGACGGGTCGTCGGCGTGTGCCTCCTTCGTCGCCTCGTACGCGTCGTTCTCGTCCCAGTACTCGCTGACGGCGGACTCGACGTCCCCCGGCGTGTACTGGTCTGCGATGTCTTCCATACCCCGACGTTCTCGTGGATATATATCAAAACGGCGGGTCTCGTCCGCGTCCGTCGGTCGTTCCGTCTGGTCGCTCTCAGACATGGCGTGCGCTCCGCTTTGCTGGGGTGGTGGCTCGTCGCCACCGCCCGGTGGCTGTCTGTCGTCGATACTGCTGTCGAGTGTAGTGTGTGGGTTGATTCATACGGTGTGCTGTGGGTCGGTTCACACGGCGTGCTGTCGGTACTCGGAAACGGTGCAAGCGCAGAGAACGAATGTAGAGATGTGCGAGGCTACTGCCCCGCAATAATCAGCGAGTCGGAGACGACAGCGCGGGGTAGCGGCTGCTCGACCTCAGTCGGTCGGGTCGCAGCCGGTCCAAAGTGCCGCATCGTATGCGAAAGCAGACGCGCGGCGGACAAAACGTTTACTCCGGGGATAATCGTCGAACACTCACTGCGACGCCGCAGTCTCCTCGTTCGACCACTCGCTGACGCGGTATTCCGCGACACGCGCATTGGACTCTCGCTCACGGACGGTGAGCGTCGCCTGCGACGGTGCTCCGCCACCCTCGACGTCGAATTTCGAGATGTGCGTACAGACGAGTTCGTCGGCGTCGAAGTCGCGCTCCGAGGTGTCCGGCGAGCGGCGAATCGGTATCTCGGCGCCGCGCCAGCCACTCCATCGCGGCGAGGTACCCACGTTGTAGAACGCAGCGTCTTCGGCGGCCATCCGTACTTCGAGCAGGAGGACGAACGAGTTGCCGTCGGCCCACAGGAGGTCGTTCGAGTACTGCCCCTGCATCGCTCTGTCTGTGAACACGGCAGTCTGGTCGTCCGGCGGCTCAGGAAACAGCCATCCACGGACGTTGCTCCCCTCCGAAAACGAGCCACGGACGTACTGCTCGTCGGCGGGGTGGAGCTTCGAGCTGCCGTGGTCGGGAGAGATGTCACCGCTCACAGTTCGTCGAACGTCGGCGAGACACCCACTCGTCGCGGCGAGCGAGAGGGTTGCAGTGCTGGCGAGGAGGGCGCGGCGGCGCATACGCATACCCGTGGCTGCTGCGGGATAATTTTGAGGGCGGCGGCCGCGACTACCCGAAGTCCGGCAAGTCGTCCGGGGCTTCGTACTCGGATTCCCAGTCGATGTAGTCGTCTTTCAGCACGTCACACACCTCTTGGCCGAGTTCCGTGAGACCGGCATTGATAGACGACACCTGTCCCCACGAGGTCAACTCGGGGTGGAGTTGACGCTCTTTCCAGTCCTCGGGGATGCCCGGCGCGTGATAGCCGACGCGGTCCGCGAAGTCGTCCCAGAAGAAGTCGAAGTACGAAAGCAAGTCGAGTTCGACGACGACCTGCCACTGGTCTTCGGTGACGGGCGTCTCGGCCGCCCACGTCTCGAACGCGTCGGCCCACGCACCCTCGTGGAGGAACGCCTCCAGTTCGGTTCGCTTGAAGTCGGCGTCGGCCGCGATGTTCGCGTCGTCGTACTCGTTGGGGTCGACTGTCGGAAGCGTCGGCGGGTCGGGGACGGGTACGTCGAGCATACTCTGGGGTGGGTCGCCGCGCCGGATAAGCGTTCGCCGCGACAGGTGGCGATTACGCGTCGTCCATCCGCTGGATAACGTCTTCCAACTGGGAGGCTCGGGCTTCGACTGCCTCCTGTCGGAGCGCCTCTTCTTCGGGCGTCGGGCATTCGAGACGCGGGACCGGCGTGGTCTCACCGTCGTCGTCGAGCGCGACGAACGTCAGGAACGACGAGGTGGTCTTGCGTCGCTCGTCGGTCTTCGGGTTCTCTGCGTGAACGTCGACTTTTACGTCGACGCTCGTGTGGCCGACGTTGAATACGTAGGCCTCCATGACCGCCACTTCACCGAGGTCGATAGGGCTGATGAAGTCGACGTGGTCCATCGAGGCGGTGACACACTGGCGGTTCGAGAATCGCATCGCCGCGATTGCCCCGCAGATGTCCATCCAGTGGAGGACCGCCCCACCGAGCGCGCGGCCGAGATTGTTCGTGTCGTTCGGCAGGAGAAGCTCGGTCATCTCGGTTCGCGATTCGGCGAGCGTGGACGTTTTCTGGCTCATGCGAGAGCCGTCGCACTGGGGGGGCTTGAAATCGTGGGACCTGCGGTCGGGGGAGAAACTGAGGTCCGAAAGCGAGACTGAGACCGTGGGCAGGGCGTCCTCTCACTCGTCGAAGTCGACGTCGAAGATTTCGGGTGGCTGTCCGGCCGCGTCGAGGACCTCGTCGGAGACGAGAATCGGACAATCGACGCGAACGCCGAGCGCGATAGCGTCACTCGGACGGGCGTCGAAGACGAACGACCGCACCTCGCCGCCGTGATATCGCTCCGCGTCGACTTTCGCGAAGAACGTCCCCTCAGAGAGGTCGTCGATGCGGATGCTGTCGATTGCACCGCCGAACTCAGTCACCATCTCGACCAACAGGTCGTGGGTCAGCGGTCGCTCGAACTTGTCGCCGGACAGGCCGAGCTGAATCGCCTGCGCCTGGTCAGACGTGATGACGATGGGCAAAAACTCGTCTCGGGCTTCGAGAATCACTGCCGGGACGTTCGAACCGTCCTCGCCGACACCGACCCCGATGCCACGGACCACGGCACGGTGTTCCATACATACAATAGTTGGTGGGAGTACGAATAGTTACCCCAGCAAAGCGTCGCGGGCGAGAAACACGGCACCGACGACTGCCGACGTCAGCGGCGGTAGTACTGTACGACCGCGATGGCGAGCAGGATGAGAAGCCCACCCGCGAAGAACGCGATACCGGGTGGAATCGCCTGTCCGACGACCGGAGCTGCTTCGGTGGCTGCCTCGGTCGTCGCGAGCGAGACGCTATCGGCTTCTGCGCCGCCAGTTTGCGCCGTGGGAACGAGCCAGTCCAACCCGCGGGTCGCGACCAACTGGACGAACGCCGCGAGGAGTCCCAAGACTGCGACGCCACCGAGGAGGCTCGTCAGGGCTGTCGCGAGCCCGGTTCGCGTCTCTTCGGTCGCCGCGACGACGACGAGCGGCCGGTCTGCGGGCGCGTAGACTTTCATCTCGCGGCCTTTCTCGGAGTAGACCGTATCGACGACTTCGATGAGTCCGGCCTCGTCGAGTTTGCCGAGGTGGTACTGGACGTTCTGGAGCGACGTTTCCACCCGGTCGGCGAGTTCGGCGGGGTTCGTCGGTTCGTCGTGGAGCGCGGCCAGCACGTGGCGGGCCGTCTCCGACGAGAGCGCCGACAGGAGGTTCGACGCCTCGTCGTCGTCGAGGCCGATAACGCGGGGGGAGGGCTCGTCGGCGGCGGAGGTGTCCGGTGCGGAGGGCAGCAAATCTGCCATACGAGCCGTTACTACACCGAAGGATACAAACTTGTTGTCGGACGCGCGGGCAGAATCAACAGAACTCGGCTGGCTCGACGACCAGCACCCGAAGGTCGTTGACGTTCGTGCCGGTCGGTCCCGTCTCTACGAGCGCGTCGGCGTCGCGGAGGACTGGAAGGGCGTCGTTGCGTGCCAACGACGCGTTTGCCTCACGGCGCTCGACCGTCTCAGCGTCCACGAGCGCGCCCGCGACGTCGGTGCCGCCGTCTTTGCCGTCGCTGTCGATGCTCGCGAGCACGGACCCATCTGGAAGGTCCGGTGCGGCTTCGAGACAGAATTCGAGGTTTGGGCCGCCCTGCCCGTCGCCACGGACGGTCACGGTACACTCGCCACCGGAGAGAATCACTGCCGGAGCGTCCAGTGGGCTCCCTGTCGCGCGAATCTCTTCGGCGACGGCGACGTGGGTCTTTGCGGCTTCGCGTGCCTCCCCGCGGACGCGCGACGAGAGAATGAGTGGGTCGTAGCCGCTGTCGCGGGCGACCGTGCGGGCGGCGTCGAGTGCAGTAAACGCGTCTGCGAGCACGTGGTTCGTCACCCGGTCGAAGACCGAGTCACCGGGTTTCGGCGTCTCGGGAATCTCGCCCGCAGACCCGCGCGCGAGTCGTGTCCGGACCGACCGCGGCACGTCGAGGTCGAATCGGTCGAGCACGTCCAGCGCGTCGTCGAACGTCGTCTCGTCGGGGGCTGTCGGGCCGGAGGCGATGACGCCGAGGTCGTTGCCGACGACGTCCGAGAGGACGAGGCCGACCACCGTCGCGGGCGCGGCGAGGCGGGCGAGACCGCCGCCCTTGAGGGTCGAGAGGTGCTTTCTGACCGCGTTCAGGTCGTCGATTTCCGCGCCGCTTTCCAGGAGCAGTTCGGTCGTTTCGCGGAGGTCCGACAGCGAGACGCCTGTCGCGGGCGCAGGGAGAATCGCGCTCGCGCCGCCCGTGACGGCGACGAGGACCAGCGTTCGTTCGTCGAGGTCCGAGACGAGGTCGATGAGTCGGCGCGTGCTCTCGACACCTCGGTCCGACGGGACGGGATGGTCGCCGGGAAGTCGCCGAATCCGAGTCCCGTCTCCGGGGTTAGGGGTGACGACGACGCCATCGTCGATTCGGTCGCCGAGGAGTTCTTCGAGTGCGTCGGCGACGCCGTCGCCCGCTTTCCCGCCGCCGACCACGAGAATCCGGTCGTAGTTCGAGCAGTCGTACGTCGTCTCCGCGACGGTGAGTGTGTCGCCATCGAGCGCAACCGCGTCGCGGACGACGCGCTCGGGACGGACGGATTCGACGCCAGCGCGGAGGCAGTCGAGTGCCACCTCGTGGGTCGTCGTCGGGGTTCGCGCGTCGAACTCGTGCATGGTTCGTGGGTGATGCCGACACGGATAAAAACCGTGGGGCGGTAATCCCGGCGATGAACGATTCGTCGCCCGGCGAGGGCCACGTCCACGTTGTCGGCACGGCCCACGTCTCGGCCGACAGCGTCCGAGAGGTCGAAGAGACCATCGAAGCGGAGCAACCGGACGTGGTCGCGGTCGAACTCGACGAAGGTCGATACCGGCAGTTGAAGGGCGGAACGCCCGACGACATCGAAGCGCGCGACCTCTTGCGCGGGAACACGGTCTTCCAGTTTATCGCCTACTGGATGCTCTCGTACGTCCAGTCGCGCATGGGAGACAAATTCGACGTGAAACCCGGCGCGGACATGCTCGCGGCCGTCGAGACGGCCGAAGACGAGGGAATCGACGTCGCGCTCGTCGACCGCGACATCCAGACGACCATCCAGCGCTTCTGGCGACGGATGGGTCTCGTCGAGAAGATGCGCATGGCGGGCGACCTCGCGTTCGGCGTGGCCGACGCGCGCGGCGTCGGAGCCGTCTTCGGCATCGCCGTCGGTGTCTTCCTCGGGCCGCTTATCGGCCTCTACGGAGATATCGTCGGAATCTCTGACGTAATTCTCGGTCGAACTGCGACCGGGGCCGTCGTCGGCGTCGTGGCTTCGTATCTCCTCTACACCGTCGCGACGTTCGTCCTCGACGGCGACGACGCGGTCCTCGCTGGCCTCGGCGGCGGTGCAGCAGTCGGCCTCGTCGGTGGGTTCGGTCTCGGACTCGGCGCTGGCTTCGTCTCGTCCACGCTCGGGAGCCTCGGTGTTGCAATCCTCGGGAGCCTCGTTCTCGGCGTGCTCGCGGGAATCGTTGTGGGCGTCGCGGCCGGAAGCGTCCTGAACGTACTCGGCCTGTTCGCACCCGCGGAAGACGTCGAAGAGTTCGACATGGAAGAGCTGACCGACGGCGACGTCGTGTCGGCGATGATGGAAGAGTTCCGCCGATTCAGTCCCGGCGGTGCGGAGGCGCTCATCGACGAGCGCGACGCTTTCATCGCGCACCAACTCGTCGCACTCCGCCAGTCCGGCCACCACGTCGTCGCCATCGTCGGCGCGGGCCACAAAGCCGGAATCGAGGGCTACCTCCGAGACCCATCGACGCTCCCGCCGATGGAATCGCTCGTGGGCGTCGCCGAGAAAGACGGCTTCCCGTGGGGGAAACTCATCGGCTTCGGTATCACCGTCATCTTCATCGCGTTCTTCGTCCTACTCGCGATGGCTGGCGTCGGCAACGAACGCCTGCTCACTATCTTCGGCGCGTGGTTCCTCATCAACGGCGTCTTCGCCGCCAGTCTCGCCAAACTCGCCGGTGCGCGCTGGACCTCGGCCCTCGTCGGCGGTCTCGTCGCGTGGATGACCTCTATCAACCCGCTTCTCGCACCGGGGTGGTTCACCGGCTACGTCGAACTTCGACACACGCCGGTCAACGTCGGCGACATCAGCACACTCAACCGCATCCTCTCGGACGAAGAGACCCCGATGCGGGAACTTATCGGACAACTGTTCGACGTCCCGCTTTTCAAGCTCATCATGGTCGTCGCGATGACGAACATCGGGAGCATGATTGCGAGTTTCCTCTTTGTCACCTACGTGCTCCCGGTCATCGCCGCCGACCTCGGCGGCATCAGCGGCGTCGCAAACCTGATGTTCGAGGGAGCGCGAAATAGCGCCGAACTCCTCTGGAGGACGCTCGCATGAACATCACCTTCTCGTCGCGCGAGCTTCGTGACCTCGCAGTCGCGTGGCTCGCGCTCGGTCTCGCGTTCGCCATCTTCTTCGCCGGCGGCGGGCAGCGCGCTATCGGACTGCTCTTGAGCGGGTCGTTCGGGCTCGCACTCGTCGTGAGCCTGCTGACTGCGGGCATCGCGTTTCTGTTCCACGAAGTCGCGCACAAAGTCGTCGCCGTCAGATTCGGACAGGTCGCCGAGTTCCGCGCCGACTACGGCATGCTCGGCATCGCCATCATGAGCGCACTCATCGGATTCATCTTCGCGGCACCCGGTGCGGTCCACCACCGCGGGATGCTCACGAAGCGCGAACACGGGCTTATCGCGCTCGCAGGGCCGGCGATGAACCTCGTGCTCGTCGTCGCCTTCGTGCCGATATTCGTCGCCGGTCTCGCCGTCAATTCGGGGCTCGTCGAACTTGTCGGCGCGCGGGGACTCGTCATCAACGCCTTCCTCGCGGCGTTCAACATGCTCCCGTTCGCCTCGCTGGACGGGCGGACCGTCAAGGCGTGGAGCACACCCGTCTTCGCCGGGTTCTTCGCCCTCTCGGCGGTCCTGACAGTCGCCTTGCTCCTGTTCGTCGGCTTCTAACGCCGACGGTAGGGACGGCAGAGACGACAGGCAATTCGCAATTCGCCTTCTGACGCCGAGGACCGGTTCTTCGCGCACTCGCTGTCACTCTCAAGTGAGAATCCCGAGTGAAAGCTGTAGAGCGTCAGGTACGAGGTGAAGGAGTAGTACGGACGAGGAGAACCGGTACAATTGGTACGGACGAGGAGAGGCGGTACGAACGAGGGAAGGAGGTGGCACGGGCGGAAAGGGAGTGCCACGAACCAGGGAGGATGGGGAAGGGAGTGTGCCACCGTTGGGTAGGAGTGGAGGTGGGCGCCACGAGGGGTAAGGAACGAGGGGGCAGGCAGGGACCAATCGACGCACTTTGGAGGGGAGACGCCGGCGGGAACTGAGGGACGACGCCGGAGTGATGCGTCCGAGACTCAGTCCTGTGCGTGGTCGCGGCCGAGGACCAGTGCCGCCACGTGGAGTGCCAGCAAGCCGACGAACAGGGGCAGGTTGCTGCCGCCGAGTCCCTCTGCGAGCAGGGGCAGGTACGCGAGGGGAAGGGCGATTGCTGACCAGAACGCTATCGTCTCGAACGGTGCGAGCGCAACTCGGCCAAGCGTCGCCGCGAGGTCGAGTGCGACCGAATCTGTCGTGGAGGGGATTCCGGACATCGTCACTTCTGCGTATGACCGGGACCATCATATAAGGGGTCGAGCGTTGGCGCGATTTCGCTCGGTTTTCTAACGCTTTAGGGAATCCCGGACTCTTCACGACCGCTCGATTTGGTATTTCAAACCTTTTACGAAGCTCTTAAAACCGCCTAGACAGTTCATAGAGGATTCTGAGTCGATAGCTCCCAAATGAACCATTTGCAACTACAGATGATTGATTTTTGTATATCTAATTTCCAAATTAACGTCTGACGCGACAGTCGCGGCTCACTTTCCTGCCCGGGAACCAGTCCGCGTCGAGACGCGTGGGCAGTGGAACGGGACGTGCTGACCGACGCGGTCCGGGTGACGACCGACGGAACTGGCCGAGATAGTTCGACACGACTCATCGAAATATACGAGAATGTGTATATTCGATACCCATTGATTTTATATTTCGGCCAAACTCGTACACGAACATGACGAAGGACGATTCCGAGGGGATGACCTACGCGGACGCGGGCGTCGATATCGAAGCCAGTGAAGCCGCGACGGCCGCACTCGTCGCGCAAGTTGGCGGCGGGTCGGGCGACTACGCCGGCCTCCTCGACATCGGCGACCGGTATCTGGGCCTCGCTACCGACGGCGTCGGGACGAAACTACTCGTCGCGGAGGCGCTCGGAGACTACTCGACAGTCGGTATCGACTGCATCGCGATGAACGCGAACGACCTCGTCGCCGCGGGCGTCCGGCCTGTCGCGTTCGTTGACTACCTCGCGGTGGACGAACCCGACGAGACCTTCGCCGAGCAGGTCGGACAGGGCCTCTCCGCAGGTGCCGAAGAGGCAGACATCGAACTCGTCGGCGGTGAGACGGCCGTGATGCCGGAGGTCATCAACGGTCTCGACCTCGCCGGCACCTGTGCCGGGCTTGCGAAGAAAGACGCCATCTTCCCGGGCGAGGCCGAACCGGGCGACGCGCTCGTCGGCTTCCCGTCGTCGGGCATTCACTCGAACGGGCTGACGCTCGCGCGAAAGGCCGCGACCAGCGACGGCGAGTACACAGACGAGTGGGACGGCGACGAGTACGACACCGTCGGCGAGGCGCTTCTCGAACCGACGCGCCTCTACACCTACCTGTTGGACGACCTGCGCACGGCCGAAACCCGCGCAGCAGCCCACGTCACCGGCGGGGGGTGGACCAATCTCGAACGCATGGGCGAGTTCCGCTACGTCGTCGACGACGCCTTCGAACCCCACGCAGTCTTCGACTTCGTCCAAGAGAAAGGCGGCGTCTCCGACGAAGAGATGCACACGACGTTCAACATGGGAACTGGATTCGTCGCAGCGGTTCCCGAAGAAAACGCCGCGGCTCTCGTCGAAGCCACAGACGGCCGTATTATCGGCCACGTCGAGGAAGGCGACGGCGTCGCGATTCGTGGCCTCGACCTGTAACAGGGCCGAATAATTCATCACCGTTCTGTGAATTGTAACGTGTGTGACGCGTACACCACCGACACCCGCAGGCTGGCCACTTCTCGGACACACCGTCGGGTTCGCGGCCGAACCATTCCAGTTCGTAGCCGACATGCTGGCTAACCACGGTGTGGACAGTACGGTCGGTCTCGACCTCCTCGGAATCGGCCGGTTGTACATTCTCGCGCATCCGGACCACTTCGAGCGGGCGTTCGTGACCGAACCGGACGCTATCTCGAAAGGAAACGAGTTCGACGCGGCATTCCATGACGCCATCATCGCGGTCGAAGGAGAAGAGTGGCGAAAGCAGCGAAACGAGTTGGACCCGTTTTTCCACTGGGACCGCGTGACCGAGTACGCCCCAGTCATGCGCGACCAAGTCGAGCGCAGACTCGCTGAGTGGCCCGACGAGGGGACGGTGTCGGCGGAAGGAGAGATGAAGAACCTCACCTTGGACGTCATCTTCGCGACCATCCTCGGGCGCGAACTCGAACTCGACGGCGACGACCGGATGCGGACCGCTGCCGACGGCCTCAACGGCCGCTTCGCACCGCAGTCGTGGGTACTTCCCTCGTGGGTACCGACGCCGAGTCGCCGACGCTTCGACAAGTCAGAGCAGATTCTCCGCGAAGAGGTCCGAAAGCTCGTCGAGACGGCGGACCGAGAGAGCCTCACTGCCCGCCTCGCCGAGGCCCTCGGGACCGAGTATCCGAAGACGGTCGAATCGATGGAGAACCAGCTCGTCGGGATGATTTTCGCCGGCCACGAGACGACGGCGCTCGCACTCACGTTCGCGCTCTACGCGCTGGCGACGAATCCGGAACCGTACGAGCGCGCCGTCGAAGAGGTGTCTCGCGTCGTCGGCGACGGCCCGGTGAGTACAGCGGCGCTCGAAAATCTGCCCGTTCTCGAACGAATCATCAAAGAGACGCTTCGGCTCTACCCGCCGGTTCACACGCTGCCACGCGAGACGACGCGGCCGTTTTCGGTTGGCGACCGAACGATTCCCGCGGAGACGGACATCCACCTCTCGATCATCCGCGTGCAGCGTGACGAACGCTGGTACGACGACCCCGAGGAGTTCCGTCCGGAGCGATGGGAGAAAGAAAGAGACCGCCCGCGGTACGCGTACGTGCCGTTCGGCGCGGGACCGCGAAGTTGTCTCGGGCGCGCGTTCGCACTTACCGAGGCCAAAATCGTCCTCGCGAGCGTGCTCCGGGACTTCCACCTCGAGTGGGACCGAGACGGACCGCTGGATATCACGCCGGAGATGACGACCCAACCGGTCGGTGACACACCGCTCGTCGTCCGCCGTCGCTGACGTCGGTCGTACTGGTGTCTCTGTTGTGACTGGTGTCTCTGTTGTGACCGCCGCGGCTCAGATGTGCGCGGCGATGTCGGCGTCGGTGATGATACCGACCGTCTCGCCGCCCTCGACGACGAGGATAGCCGAGTTGTGGTCGAGACCGCTGCTCACCTCGTCGAGCGTCGTGTCCAGTTCGACCGTCGTGAGGCCCTCGGACATGACTTCGCTCACGGGGCGCTGTGTCACGTCGTCTTCCTGTACGTGGCGGATGTCGCTGTTCGAGATGAACCCCAGCGGCATCCCGCCTTCGATGACCGGAAGCTGAGAGAACCCGGCGTCCAACATCAGGTCGCGGGCTTCGCGGACCGAATCGTCGGGCGCGACGCTCCGAACGTTGGTGTTCATCACGTCTTCTGCGCGAACGATGCGGCCTTCCGCCTCGTCCAGTGCCTCGACGATACGGCGGAGCGTCGAGAGACGGGGGTCTACGTCGCCACCCTCGATACGGGCGATGAGGGGCTGTGAGACGCCCGCCATGTCGGCGAGTTTGCTCTGAGTCAGTTCTAACGACTTCCGACGTTCCCGGAGGTCGTTCGGCGTGGGGAGTTCCATACCGATGGAATAACCCACGGTTATGAAAAAAGCTTCTGGTCGCTTAGGCGTCGTCGTCCTCGAACTCCATCACGTCGATGACGTCGAGGGGAACGTCGCGGAGCGCGCCGCCGACTTCGCTCTTTGCGATGCGCGAGGCGTGCTTTTCACCGTCTGCGTTGAAGACCTTGATTTCGAGAAGCAGGCCCACGAGCGCGGTGTTAGCGGCGATGAAGGCCGAGTCGAACGGTTCGCCACAGGCGGGACACGGGGGCGCACCGACTTCGACTTCGACGTACTCTTTGTCCTTTTCGTTGAGACGCTTTCCGGCTTCGCTGACGGCGACGCCGATGGCGTCGTCGATGTCCTCGACGTCCCGGACGAGCCAGGCCGCCTCCATCGCGACGAGATAGTTGCTCATAGTGGACGTACGAGACGAGGGGGTTTCGTGCTTTGTGGTTCGTGCGCGCGAGTGCCAGAGAGTTCCACACGGGATTCCACTGGTGTACACGGAGTTCCATTGGTGTCGGAGACGAGTCACCGCGAGTGACCGTCGCGGCTGACCGAGAGTCACACCGCTCGAAATGAATACGGAACTCCGGCGCACGCCACTTCGATAATCGTCATAACTTATGCGAAAGCTGTCAGCACGTCATGTAATACGCACGGCGAATAGTCGCGCTCAGCGGGACAGAGACAAGTAGAGTTGAATCGCACGACAGCGTCGGGGTGGTGGTTCGGTCTCGGAGGGAAAGCTTATCACTGGAGGCGTCTCGACCCACGACTGAGGACACGGCAATGTTCCATCGCTTGCAGAAGACCGCGCTATTCGCCGCCTACCAGCTCACAGTCGCGACCGGCATCGCGCTGCTTCCGGTCGCACTCGCCGCCCGCCGCATGGGCGTGACCCTCCCAGTTCACCGTCTCGTCAAGACCACCGGCGACGCCTACGAGCGCGCCGCGACCCGCTAAGACAGGGAATACATCGCTCGTTTTGTCTCGCAGCCGACTCGTGAGCGACTGCGCCGCCGACGCGCGTCAGACACCACGACACCGGCAACGGCGAGGTGAAGGGTTGCATTTATCAGCGCCGAAGTGCAATCGCTGACAATGCGTACCCCGACTCACGACGAGTTCTCTGGCCGTCTCGACTCGCTCAACGGCGACCACTCGAACGTGTTCGGCCCGGAACTCGGCGAGTTCTCTCACGCCGAGCGACGCGCCACCGAACTCGGCGACAAAGAGACGAAGACCGGAACGACGACGGTCGGTATCAAGACCGAAGACGGCGTCGTCCTCGCGACTGACATGCGCGCGAGCATGGGCTACATGGTCTCCTCGAAGGACGTCCAGAAGGTCGAAGAGATTCACCCGACGGCCGCCCTGACCATCGCTGGCTCTGTCTCCGCCGCACAGTCGCTCATCAGCAACCTCAAAGCAGAGGTCCGCCTCTACGAGGCCCGCCGCGGCGAGGACATGAGCATGCAGGCGCTCTCGACGCTCGTCGGCAACTTCCTCCGCTCGGGCGCGTTCTTCGTCGTCCAGCCCATCCTCGGCGGCGTCGACGAAGACGGCGGTCACATCTACAGCATCGACCCCGCCGGGTCGATTCTCGAAGAAGAGTACACCGTCACGGGCTCCGGCAGCCAGTACGCCCTCGGTGTCCTCGAACGCGAATACAGCGACGACCTGAGTGTCGACGAAGCGAAGCAGGTCGCCACGAACGCTATCCGCGCCGCAGTCGAGCGTGACCTCGCTTCGGGTAACGGTATCAACATCGCCGTCGTCACCGACGAGGGTGTCGACGTCCAGCGTCACCAGAACTTCGAAGGCCTCGAATAGGGCTTCGGCCGTTTCTCTCCGTTTCCACACCGGCACAGCAACAGCTCTCTCGGGCGTCGCGGACAGAAACGAACGAGAAGCGGGAGAAGTGGAGTCTTAGAACCAGTCAGAGAACGCCCCTTCGAGGAGCGTCTCAGACTGCTTTTCGACGTACTCACGTTGCATCTCCTGGAGTGCCGTCTCGAAGTCTGCGCCGTCGTCGAGGTGGTCGCGGACGCGGTGGCGCTTCCAGTCGGCCGGGGTTACGCCCGTTTCGACGCGCTTTCGCAGGGGTTCGAGGTAGTAGTTGGCCTGTTCTTCGGAACAACCAGCCAACCGGAGGCCGTCGCGGGCGTGGACGAGCAGGTCTTCGTACAGTTCTGCACCGGCGACCGCGTCGCCATCGGCGTCCAGCCAGTGGATATCGCCGTGCGGCCCCTCGCGCATCGCGGTGTAGAAGTTCTCTTTGGCCGTCTCCCACTCGATGTTGATGGCGGGGTGTTCTTGTCGCGGCAGTCGCTCCATCAGTCCCGCGAATGCGGCCTGGAACGCCAGCGAGTCCCGGACTGTCGGCTGGGCGGCTATCGGCCGGAACTCGATGCGGGCGTTCGCGGACGACCTGGTCGCGCCGTCGAACACCGGACGGACCCATCGCCAGTAGGTGCCGTGTTTTCGGCGGAGCGTCGCGAATTCGTCGTCGAAGCGGTCGCCGCGTGTGACCGACATCGGGACCATCGTCGAGTCGTCGGCGACGCGGTCGACGGCGTCCTCGACGGTTCCGAGGTCGTTCGGGAAGCGAACTTTCTCGTGGTCGCCAGCGTTGAGAACCGTCTCAAACACCGCGATACGGTTTTCGTCCCAGCCGTCTGCGAGTATCTCGTCCGGCGTCGCGTCGTCGTCGTAGAGGTCGGCGGGGAAGAACGGCGAGTTGACGCCGAGAGCGAGCAGCGGCCCGGCAGCGCGGAGCGCGTAGTTGAAAAACAACGGCAGGTCAACCGCGTGGGAGACCTGATAGTGCGGTTGAATCGACGTGATAAGCGACTCGGGCATCACGGTGTCGGCTTCGAGCGTGACGTGCGGCGCTTCGAGCGTCCGCGACGGCGGGGCCGTCGGCCCGTTGGCCATCGCGTGGTAGCGAACCGAGCCAGACATGTTGGTCGCGAGTCGGACGCGCTTGTCCGAGATGGAGTCAGTGAGGTACTCCGTGGCGGTTTCGCCAACCGGCGGAATCGTCCACATGCCATCCGAGACGAGACGCATCCCCTCGGAACCGGCGCAGTCGAGTGCGGCGGAAAGACGGGCACGAACCTCGGAACTCTGTGCGCGAAGTCCGTGTGGGTTCAACGGCTGAGGGCTCGTCGTCATCTCGGCGTTGTGAAGCCCCAATTCCTTCTCGAAGCCCATGAGCTCGAGCAACCGACGTGGGACGCGCATGAGCGCGTTGGTCCCCTCGCCGTTTACGGACCACCGGCCGTCTGAGACGGCGTAGAACTCGTATTCGAGACCGATAATCGACTGGTGGTTGTCGAAGGTTCCTTCGCGCAGTTCGCGCTTTACGACCTCCGCATCAGCCTTCGCTTGCGCTTCGAACTCGTCCGCGTCGACCGCGAGCACGTCTTGCACACGCTCCGCGAGGTCGTCGCTCATACCCGCCGTTCAGACCCCAATCCCCTTTAAGTCCCCGGCAATTCCCTCGTTCGTCAGCGTCTCACACCACCGACGCTTGTCGAGACCCTTTTTGTGCGGGCGGCGATACTCACGCCCAATGGAGTTCGCCGAGTTCGCCGAGCGCGCGGCCGAAATCGAAGCCGAGAGCGCGGACCTCACTATCGTCTCATATCTCGCCGACCTGTTTCGTGATGCCGACGACGACCTCGCAACGGTCACCCGCTTCGTCCAAGGGCGAGTGTTCCCCGCGTGGGATTCGACCACGCTGGATATCGGACCACGCCTCTGTCACGAGGCCATCGCTCGCGCCGCCGGGCCAAACGTCTCTGCCGACGACGTCGAAGACAGACTGGCCGAGCAGGGCGAAATCGGCGCGGTCGCCGCGAGTTACGACTTCGGCGGCCAACGCGGTCTCGCCGCCTTCGGTGCGGGCGGGCAAGACGGGCTGACCGTCGCCGAGGTCGATTCCGAACTTCGTTCCCTCGCCGCCGCGTCCGGGGTCGGGAGCGAAGATACGAAGCTGAAGACGCTCTACGGGCTGTTCAACCGCACCGACCCCGACGAAGCTTGCTTCCTCGCACGGCTCGTCCTCTCGGAGATGCGCATCGGCGTCGGCGAAGGCAGCGTCCGCGACGCGATTGCAGAGGCGTTCCTCGTCGCCGACGCCGACGCGGCCGCCACCCGCGACGACGATGCGGACACGGACACCGAGGCGGCGGCCCGCGAGCGCCGAGACGAGAACATCGCGACTGTCGCCCGCGCCCTGCAGGTCTCGAACGATTACGGCATGGTCGCCGAAGTCGCCCGCGACGACGGAGAAGCCGGTCTCGACGACGTGCACCTCGAAGTCGGCCGGCCGATTCAGGCGATGCTCGCGCAGGCGGGGACCGCCGCAGACGCCCTCGACGAGTGGGAAACCGCCGCTGTCGAGACGAAGTTCGACGGGGCGCGCGTGCAGGTCCACCGCGACGAGTCCGGCGAGGTGTCGCTGTACTCGCGGAATATGGAGGACGTGACGGGCGCACTCCCCGAGGTGGTCGAATTCGTCGAAGACGCGGTCGACTGCCCGGTCATCCTCGACGGTGAAGTCGTCGCGATGGACGACGCGGGCGACCCGCTGCCGTTTCAGGAGATTCTGCGTCGCTTCCGCCGCAAACACGACGTCGACCAGATGCGCGAGGAGGTCCGGGTCGAACTTCGGGCGTTCGACTGCCTCCACGCCGACGGCGACGACCTGCTGAACGCCCCGCTTACGACGCGCCACGACCGGCTTGCGACCGTGCTCGGACAGGACTCGGAGGCCGTCTCCGACCTCCTCATTTCGGACGACCCCGACGAAATTGCCGACTACGAGGCGGACGCTCTCGACGCGGGCCACGAGGGAATCATGCTCAAGAACCCCGACGCGGCCTACTCGCCGGGCGACCGCGGGAAGAACTGGCTGAAGCGCAAACCCGACGTGGAGACGCTGGACCTCGTCGTCACAGGAGCCGAGTGGGGTGAAGGCCGCCGGGCGAAGTTCCTCGGCACGTTCCTGCTTTCGGCCCGCGTCGAGGACGCCTCCGGCGACGACGAGTTCGAGACAATCGGGAAGGTCGCCACGGGAATCACAGACGAGCAGTTGGTCGAACTCACCGACCTGCTCGAACCCGAAATCGAACGCGAGTCCGGGAAAGAAGTGGATATCCGCCCCTCGGTCGTCTTCGAAGTCGGCTACGAGGAGATTCAGGAGTCGCCGACGTACTCGTCTGGCTACGCGCTTCGATTCCCGCGGTTCGTCACCGTCCGCGAAGACAAGACGCCCGAGACGGCCGATTCGCTGACGCGCGTCGAACGGTTGGTCGAGTCGCAGTAAACCGGAGAACAGTCAACCGAACCCCAGTAAACGGTACTCGCAGCCGAGTTGCAGTAGTCGCGTTTTTCAGCCGCCGGGCCCTCGTCTGAGGTATGACCATCAAACACGACGGCCTCGACGTCTCGTGGCTCGGCTACGCCACGGTCCGAATCGAGTCTCCCGACGGCTACGTCGTCTACTTCGACCCCGGGCGGTACGGCGTCCTCGACGACTACTACGCCCGCGACGGCGACCTGATTCTCGTTACGCACGACCACCACTACGACTCTGACGCAATCGAGCAGGTTGCCGACGAGGATGCCACCGTCGTCGCCTACGAGGGCGTGAACGCCGCGAACATCGACCGCGACGTGACGCCCGTCGAGGACCTGTCGTACGAGACGATTCGCGTGAACGACGAGGACTTCCTCACTGTCGGCGAGGTGGACGTGTGGACCCTGCCGGCGTTCAACGACCCGGACGGGCCGCACCTCCGCGACAACGGCGAACCCTACCATCCGCGCGGACTCGGATGTGCCTACCACATCTCTATCGGCGACCGAACCGTCTTCTGGCCCGGCGACTCGGACGTGCTCGAAGGCTTCCGTCACCTCGAAGTGTCGTTGTTCCTCGCCAATATCGGCGGAACCGTCGTGATGGACCGACACGAGGCGGCCGACCTCGCGGAGACACTCGACCCCGACCTCGTGCTTCCCATCCACTACGACACCATCCCGATTCTCGAAGCCGACGACGAAGCCTTCGTCGTGGACGTGGCGAGCCGGGGTATTCCGGTCGTCCTCGACGACCCCGAACAGGTCTGAGCGGCGCGGGACACCTCCCGTAACGCCCAGCAGTGCAGAG
Organism: Haloferax larsenii JCM 13917; assembly: GCF_000336955.1. GTDB lineage: Archaea > Halobacteriota > Halobacteria > Halobacteriales > Haloferacaceae > Haloferax > Haloferax larsenii. The sequence goes on from NZ_AOLI01000012.1 coordinate 57,331, forward strand.
CGCGCACCGTAACGCCCGTCCAGAGATGTAACCAGACGGAACGGTTTTTCTCGGCCCGCACCGTACCGCCGTGTATGACACTCGACTACGGGATGCTCGACGGTCGGCGGCCGTACTATCGCGTTGGTGACCCGGACGGCGACCCGCTTTTCGTCCTCCCGGGAGTCTCGGACGCCTTCCAGCGAGGTGCACCCTCCCGCGCGACTGCAGCGGTTCTGTCCAGACTCTACAGCGGCGTCTCAGACCGCGACGTGTGGGTCGTCGGACGCCGACGGCACATCCCAGTCGGGTCGTCCACCCGGGATATGGCTGCCGAGTACGCGACCGTAATCGACGAGCAAGGCCTGTGGCCGGCGGACGTTGTCGGCGTGTCGATGGGGGGGTTCATCGCCCAGCACCTCGCTTCGGACTACGCCGACTACGTGGATTCGCTCGCACTCGTGTCGTCGGCGACGCGACTCGGCGGCCACGGCGAACAGGTCATCCGAGACTGGCGGACGCTCGCCGGGAAGGGCAAGTGGGCCGAACTCGCCGCAGACGCAGAGCGTGAATCGGCGACCGGAGTCAAACAGACGGTCGGACCGCTACTCGTCGAGTTGGCGGGCACGTTCGCCGACCTCCGCCCGGCGGTTCCCGCCGACGTGGTCGTCTCACTCTCTGCCTGTCTCGAACACGACTCCCGAAATGTGCTCGACGATATCGACGCGCCGACGCTCGTCGCTGCGGGCGACGCCGACCACTTCTTCCCCGAACCGCGCCTCCGCGAGACGAAAGACGGCATCGACGACGCGACGCTGGCACTGTTCAAGGGAGCGGGACACGACCTCGCAGTGAGCGAAGCCGACGAACTCAACGGTATCGTCCGGCGCTTCTTCGACGGCTTCCGCGGCGACGGACTCTATCCCTGAAAATCGAGAGCCGACTGCGAGTCGGGCGGGTTAGATGACGCCCATCTCGTCGAGACGGGTTGGCAGGTACTCGTCGGTCACGAAGTCGAGACCGCGGGCCGCGAGTGCCTGCTGTTCTGCCTTCTTGCCGATGTCGAGTTGGAGTTCGATTTGTTCGGTCCAGTAGTCGCTCATGAAGCGCGGGTCGTCGAGTTCAGACTCCAAGGCGTTGATGTCGGAGTCCGAAAGCGGGTCGGTCGGCAGGTCGTAATCGACGATGTCCTGCGGTTGGATGCCGACGAATCGGGCGTCCGGCGTGGCGAGGTACTCCGAGAGGTGTGCGGACTTAATCGACCCGTACGCGACAGAGCCGAAGATGCGGTAGGACCACGGGTCACCGTCTGTGAAGACCACAACCGGTAGGTCGAGTTCGTTGCGCAGGCGCTTCGTGATGCGCCGCGTCGCTCGGGCCGGCTGTCCCTTCAAGTGGACGATGAGGGCGTTGTAGTCGTCGTCGAACCCGTTTTCGATGAGGCGGTCGCGCATACCACCGGTCTCGACGCACATCACGAAGTCGATGTCGTGGTCGAGGAACTCGATGGTGTCGGGGTTGTTCGGAATCTGGTAGCCGCCTTCGCCGACGTCCTTCTGGCAGTGAATCTCGCGCTCGCCGCGGCGGGTCTGCTCGCGGAGTTCGAGCGGGCCCATGAGCGTCGCACCCGACTCCTCCGGGCGCATGTGGAAGTCCTCACGAGTGACTTCGGAGACGATTTCGAGGTCCTCGATGAGTTGGTTGGACTCGTCTTGGCCCGAGAAGTGAGCCTCTTCTGCGTCCCACGATTCGGAGAGGTAGTAGAGTTCACGCAGGGTGGACGAGCGGTCTTCTTCCAGCTGTCGAGCGAGGAACTCGATGGTGTAGGCGGCCTTCAGGAGTTTCCGCGCGCCGCGGACACTGTTGGCCGACCGGGTCGAGGTTCGGTCGCCGTAGACCCAAACGTTCGAGTCCTCGTCGTATTCGATGTTGCTCTTCGTCCGCGTGGGGAGCGTCATCGTCGGAATCTCCCCGTTGTCGAACTGGTCGTAGAACTCCGCCGCGAGGTCGATGAGTCGTTCGCGGGCGAGTTCCTCTGCGGTTTTTGAATCGGATGCCATTATGCGTTCACCGTGAGTTTCTCCGTCTCGACGCCGTCGACGTTGATGTCGAACGACGCGTCCTGTTCGACCGAGTAGGTAAGCGTCTCGGACTCACCCGCGGCCACCGTCGGGTTCCACTTGACGAACCACTCGCCGTCGAGGTCGACGACGTTCGCCTCGCCGTTCAGCCCCAACGGCTCGACGTCGAGGATGTCGGTGATATCCGGCGACTCGTTCGTGCTGGAGTAGTTCGTGACCGTGAGCGTGACCGTCCCGTCTTCGATAGTCCGCTCGACGCTGACGTTGTTCATGATGCGGGCGAGCGCGCCATCGATTTTCGGCTCTTCGCGGCCGGTAACCTCCGAGAGCTTCGTCGCCATCTGCGGGAGGATGCGGCCGATAACGTCCTGTTTCTGGCGGCGCTTCTGGAGCGAGCGACGCTTCGAGAGGTACGACTTGAGTTCGCGGGCGGCCTCGCGGATAGCGAGTTCGACTTCGTCTTGAATCGCCGGCACGTCGGCGAGCGCGTCCTTGGACTCGCTCGTGAAGGGGACGTTCGTGGACGCGACGTGGACCATAAGCACGGCCGGTCCTTTCGGCATCCCGCTGCCGCCGGGTTGGTCGAGACCGTAGTTCCGCCAGCCGATGTCCTTCACGACGTGCGTGATGGTACACGCGCCGCGCTGGTAGACGAGCGGGACGCGGTTCGCAAAGCGCAACAGGTCGATGCTGCCGTCGGATTTGATGTCGCCGCCGTAGGCGATACCGGCCTCGACGATGAACGGGTCGCCGCCGTGGACTTCCGCGTCGCGGGTCGCGGCCGCGTAGAAGTCGGCGTCGAACTCCTTTTTGAGCCCGGCTTCGACGAGTTCGGACGTGATGGGCGACAGACAGTCCGTCGGCGGCGCGAGGATGTCCGTCTCGCGCATCGCTTCGAGCAGGTCGCGGGCGATGTTCCGGTCGTCGGCGATGTCGCGGACCTTCGGAACGTCGTCTTCGACCGTGCGCATCCGTGACCAGACGGCGTCCGCAATCTTCTCTCGGGCCGTCTCGCCGTAGGTCTCGTCTTCGCGTTCCTTGGTTCGCTCGGCCGCCCACGAGACGAAGTCCTCCACGTCGTCGTAGGTAGCGCGGTCGGTCGGGCCGGTCGTCTCGGCGAACTGCGTGGCGATGGAACGCGCCATCGACACCTTGCCGGCGTCGTCCTTCTGGGTCGTGGTTACGTCGTCGACGATGGCGTAGACGTCGCTTTCGCGGTCCTCGGTGAGGACGGGCCAGACCGCCTCGACGATGTTTTCCTGGACCGTGTCGCCGAAGGTCTTGCCCGTGTCGTCGCCGACCGACTCGGCGACGTTGCCGACGATGGTGAGCAGTTCACCGTGTGCGATTCGGTCCTTTCCGGTGACGATATCGACCAGTTCCTCGGCGAATGCGGTCGTCGCCTCCTGTCCCTTGTTGGCGACGGCGTCTTCGATGGTTTCGACGAGTTCGTCCGCCTCGCGGGACGACGGCGTCTTCCACGTCATCTCGCGGCCGAAGTGCCGGTCGCGGAACGAGTCGATGATTTTCTCGGTCGTCTTCGCGCCGACACGAGTGAACTCTTCCTGTAAGAAGCCGGAGACAGAGTACGACTCGGTCGCACCGAGCATCTTCAGGAGCGTCCCGAGTTCGACGCCGTGGGGGTGCGGGCGAATCTCCTCTGTCTGCTGGGGGAGTTGGTCGGTCGCCCGCTCGAACTTCATCGGTTCGTCGAGCCCGGGTTCGCGGAGTTCGAGGCGCGCGTGCGGGTTGACGACCGCCGTGTGCTGGATGTAGTCGTGGAGTTGCTGGCGGGCGCGCATGTTGGCCTCCATCTCCAGTTCGATGCGAGTGCCGTGGGGGCGGTCCCACGAAGTGGTCTTCTCGTCGCGAATCTCCGGTTCGTTCTTGTCGGTGTCGATGACGAGTTCGAAGTATTCGGCGTCGGCGGACCCCTGCGTGCGACTGGTAATCTTGGCGGGCTTCCCGCTTGTCAGTTGGGAGTAGAGAACCGCCGCAGAGATACCGATACCCTGCTGACCACGGGACTGTTCGCGTGCGTGGAAACGAGAACCGTAGAGGAGTTTCCCGAACACTTTGGGCACCTGTTCCTTCGTGATGCCCGGCCCGTTGTCTTCGATGACGAGGCGATAGTAGTCGTCTACTTCGCTGATTTCGACGTAGATGTCGGGCTGAATACCCGCCTCTTCGGTGGCGTCGAGCGCGTTGTCCACAGCCTCCTTGACGGCGGTCACCAACCCTCGGGCTCCGCTGTCGAAGCCCAGCATGTGCTTGTTCTTCTCGAAGAACTCGGCGATGGAGATCTCTCGCTGGCCTTTCGCCAGCTCCTCTGCAATCCCCGATTCGTCGCCGAGTGTCGACTGGAACGAGGTCATTTCCTGTTGCGCATCTACCCAGTCCCGCGTTAAGTACCCACCGGCAGCAGAGTGAAAGTGAACAGCGGTGCGATGTCGCCGCTTGCTAGCATTTTTCAGCCAACGGGTCCGTGATAGAGATTCGCAAATTACAGGGAGTTGTCCCAAGCGACGAGTCGGTAAGTAGTACGCGCCCGCGCGTGCGAGGCTTTAAGGGACGAGGTGTCTTAGACCTGTTCAGATGTCACAGGAAAACGAGTACGGGGCCGGACAAATTCAGGTTCTCGAAGGGCTCGAAGCCGTTCGAAAACGTCCGGCGATGTACATCGGTTCTACCGATTCCCGTGGTCTTCATCACCTTGTTTACGAAGTCGTCGACAACTCCATCGACGAGGCACTAGCAGGGTACTGCGACGCTATCGAAGTGACCCTCCACGAGGACGGGTCAGTCAGCGTCGCCGACAACGGCCGCGGCATCCCGGTAGACACGCACGAACAGTACAATCGACCCGCCGTCGAGGTCATCATGACCGTCCTCCACGCCGGTGGGAAGTTCGACAACAAATCCTATCAGGTCTCCGGCGGCCTCCACGGCGTCGGCGTCTCCGTCGTCAACGCGCTCTCGACGGAACTCGAAGTCGAAATCATGCGCGACGGAGCCGTCTGGCACCACCGCTTCGAGAAGGGCGAACCTGTTCAGGGTGCGTTCGAGAAGGTCCGCGACATGGAACCCGACGAAGAGACGGGGACGACCATCACCTTCTGGCCGGACGGCGAAATCTTCGAGACGACTGATTTCACGTTCAAGACGCTCGAAACGCGTCTTCGCGAACTCGCCTTCCTCAACTCCGGCGTCGAAATCTCGCTCACAGACGAACGGAGCGAGGAGTCGAGCACCTTCATGTTCGAAGGCGGCATCCGCGAGTTCGTCGAGTACCTCAACGAGACGAAGACCGCCCTCCACGAAGACGTCATCTACTACGAAGACGAGACCGAGGGTATCGCGGTCGAAGTCGCCTTACAGGCGACCGACGAACTACAGGGGTCGATTCACGCCTTCGCTAACAACATCAACACCCGCGAAGGCGGGACTCACCTGACTGGGTTCAAGACCGCCCTCACGCGGGTCGTCAACGACTACGCGAACTCCGAGGGGATGCTCTCGGACCTCGACGGCGACAACCTCCGCGGCGAAGACGTTCGCGAGGGGCTCACCGCCGTTATCTCAGTCAAGCACCCCGACCCGCAGTTCGAGGGCCAGACGAAGACGAAACTCGGCAACTCCGAAGTTCGGGGTATCGTCGAGAGTACGACCCACGAGAAACTGGGCACGTACTTCGAGGAGAACCCGGACATGGCGAAGGCAATCATCTCGAAAGCGGTCGAGGCCGCCCGCGCCCGCAAGGCCGCGAAGAAGGCCGAGGAACTGACGCGCCGCAAGTCCGCGCTCGAATCGACCGCACTGCCCGGCAAACTCGCCGACTGTCAGAGCCGCGACCCATCGAAGTCCGAACTGTTCGTCGTGGAGGGCGACTCCGCGGGTGGCTCTGCGAAGCAGGGCCGAGACCGGGAGTTCCAGGCAATTCTCCCCATCAAGGGGAAGATTCTGAACGTCGAGAAACACCGTCTCGACCGCATCCTCGAAAACAACGAAGTTCGCGCGCTCATCACCGCCATCGGTGCCGGTATCGGTGACGAGTTCGACATCGACGATGTCCGCTATCAGCGCATCATCCTGATGACGGACGCCGACGTCGACGGGGCGCACATCCGAACGCTGCTCTTGACGCTTCTGTATCGGCACATGCGCCCCCTCATCGAAGCGGGCTACGTGTACGCCGCGCAACCGCCGCTGTACCGCGTTCGCTACCGCGGCAACACCTACGACGCGATGACCGAGGAGGACCGCGACCGTCTCATCGAAGAGAAATGCAACGGCAATCCCACGCAGGTCCAGCGGTTCAAGGGACTCGGAGAGATGAACCCCGACCAGCTTTGGGAGACGACGATGAACCCGGAAAACCGCGTTCTCAAGCGCATCACGGTCGAGGACGCGGCCGCGGCCGACCGAATGTTTAGTATCCTGATGGGCGACGCAGTGGAGCCTCGAAAGCAGTTCATCAAGGACCACGCGACGGACGCCGAGTGGGTAGACATCTGATATGAGTTCTGACGCACCAGATTCTTTCGAACCCGACGCGGGCATCGCGGCGGAAGTAAAGAACGCTCGCATCGAAGACGAGATGGAACAGTCGTACATCGACTACGCGATGTCGGTCATCGCGGGTCGCGCGCTCCCCGACGTGCGCGACGGTCTCAAGCCGGTTCACCGGCGTATCCTCTATGCGATGAACGAGGCGGGCGTGACCGCCCACTCCTCGCACCGCAAGTCCTCGTCCATCGTGGGCGAGACGATGGGTGACTACCACCCGCACGGTGACTCCGCTATCTACGACGCCCTCGCGCGTATGGCGCAGGACTTCTCCATGCGCTACCCGCTCGTCGATGGTCAGGGGAACTTCGGTTCGGTCGACGGCGACCCGCCGGCCGCCATGCGTTATACGGAAGCCCGCATGGCCCCCATCGCGGAGGAACTCCTCGCTGACATCGACAAGGACACCGTCGATTTCCAGTCCAACTACGACGACCGCAAGCAGGAACCGACGGTACTCCCGTCGTCGTTCCCGAACCTGCTCGTCAACGGGTCCTCCGGTATCGCGGTCGGGATGTCCACGAACATCCCGCCGCACAACCTCGGTGAAGTCATCGACGCGACCGTCGAACTCATTGAGAACCCCGACGCGACCGTCTCGGACCTGATGGAGCACGTCAAGGGTCCCGACTTCCCGACCGGTGCGAACATCGTCGGCCGCAACGCAGTCCACAAGGCGTACAAGACGGGTCGCGGGCGAATCCGCGTCCGCGCCGACTACGAGGTCGACGAAGAGGAAGGCCGAATCGTCGTCAACGAACTCCCGTATCAGGAGAACAAGGCCCGCCTCATCGAGCGCATCGCTGACGACGTCAACGCCGGGAAAATCGAAGGCATCCGCGACATCCGCGACGAGTCCGACCGCGACGGCATCCGCGTCGTCATCGAACTCAAGCGCGGCGCGATGGCCGAAGTCGTCAAGAATCAGCTTCTCGACAACCACCTCGAATCCACCTTCGGCGTCATCAACCTCGCGCTCGTCGACGGCCAACCGCAGGTCCTCACGCTGAAGGAGACGCTGGAGCACTATCTCGACCACCGCCGCGAGGTCGTTCGCCGCCGCTCCGAGTACGAACTCGCCGAGGCCGAAGACCGCGCGCACATCCTCGAAGGCCGGTTGAAGGCCCTCGAAAACATCGACGCCGTGGTCGAGACGATTCGGAACTCCGAGAGCCGCGACGACGCGAAAGCCGCCCTCCGCGGTGACGTCGTCGTCGAAGTCGACGGCGAACCGCTCCCGTCGTTCGACTTCTCGGAAGACCAGGCGAACCACATCGTCGCGATGCAGCTCGGCTCGCTCACTTCGATGGAAGCGGCCGAAATCGAAGACGAGTACGAAGAGGTCCAAGCGACCATCGAGCGCTTAGAGACCATCCTCGCCGACCAAGACGAGCTCGACGCCGTCATCGAGGACGAACTCCTCGACATCAAAGACGAGTACGCCGACGACCGGCGCACCTCGTTCGTCGCCAACACGGGCGAAGTCACCCGCGCCGACCTCATTGCCGAGGAAGACGTGGTCGTCGTCGTCAGCGAAGACGACTACATCAAGCGCATGCCCGTCTCGCGCTTCCGCGCCCAGCGACGCGGTGGGAAGGGTATCATCGGCACGGACCTGAAGGAAGGCGACAGCGTCTCGTCGGTGTTCGTCGCGAACACCCACGACGACCTGTTGTGCTTCACCAACCACGGACAGGTCTACCAACTCAAGGCCTACCAAGTGCCGGAGATGTCCCGCACGGCCCGCGGGAAGTCCGCGGTCAACCTCTTGGACTTCGACGATGGCGAGGAGATTACGGCCGTCGTCAACTGCGACGACCTCGAAGAAATCGAAGGCTACCTGACGATGGTGACGCGAAACGGCTACATCAAGCGCACCCACGTCGACAAGTTCCAGAACATCCTCTCGACGGGTATCATCGCCACCAAACTCGACGAGGACGACGAACTCGTCGACGTGGAGGTCACAGACGGCACCCGCGACCTCGTCATCGGCAGCGAGCAGGGGATGTCCATCCGCTTCCACGAGGACGAAGTCCGGGCGATGGGCCGCTCGGCCCGCGGCGTTCGCGGCATCAAACTCGAAGGCGACGACAAGGTCGCCGGTGTCGCCGCCATCGACCAGGACCACCACAGTTGGATTCTGACCGTCACCGAAAACGGGTACGGCAAGCGCACCGATCTCGACGCCTACCGCGCCCAATCGCGGAACGGGAAGGGCCTCATCGACATCAAGGCCAACGAGCGCAACGGTCCCGTCTGCGCCATCAACACGGTCGGCGAGGGCGACCACCTCGTCGTCATGTCCGACGAGGGGCAAATCGTCCGGACGCCCGTCGAAGATATCTCGACGGTCGGCCGCAACACGATGGGTGTCATCGTCATGGACCTCGACGCGGGCGACGCCGTCGCCTCCGTGGACGTGATTCCACCGAAGATGACGACCGAAGACGAAGAACTCGAAGACGACGCGGAAGCCGAGGCTGACGCCGACGCCGAAGTCGAAGCAGTCGCGGACGAAGAGTAATTCGAGCCCCGGAGACGCCGGGATTTTCTTTTAGTATCTGTTTCGTGAGTGGCGACGACGCAGTCTCACGCCGTGTTTCGTTCTATCTCTGCCATGGTGGCCGCCGTGTAGCCGACGAACCCGACGCCGACGACGAGAAAGCCGAGGCCGAGACGTAGTTCCGACCGGACGGGGAGCGTCGGACTCACGCCGATTGTCGCAGCGAGCGTGACGAGACCGGTACTGAGTCCAGTCCACCGTTTGTCTCCCCACTCGTCTCCCGTGGTGTAAGATGGATAGTGCCATCCGATGTGCAGTATGGTTGCGACCCCGGTTCCCCAAACCAGCCCCGTCGCCACCGCCAACCCGATAGTATTCGCAAACCAGTAGAGTCCACTACTCACGAGCATCGCCACGAGAAGGCCGACGAGCCAAACGAGAGACGTGCGCTCCATACGGCCAGTAACCCTAATTCGATGATAAATAACTGCCTCCTTTCGAGGAGAAGCCTACCGTGAGAGCGACTTCGCGGCCAGCTATTCCCACACCCCAACGTGCGACAGTTCAAATACTCGGTCCCTCAGTCTCACGCCGTGTTTCGCTCCAGTTCCGCGACCGTCGCAACCGCGATTCCGACGAATCCAGTGCCGATAACGAGAAACTGGAGTCCGACACGGAGGTCGAACGGGAGGGGAAACGACGAACCGAGACCGACGGTCGCGGGGACAGTAAGGAGTACAGTACCGAGTACGAGCCATCGTGTATTGTCACTCGTGTCTCTGGCGTACAGAGACGGAAAGCGCCGCGCAGTGTACAGCATGATGGCGACCCCGCCACCCCATGTAATCCCCGTGGCAAGCGCCAAGCCAAGGTTTTCGGCGAACCAGTAGAGCCCACCACCGACAAGCACCGTCACGAGAAGACCGACGAGCGACGGGAGCGTCCTGTGACTCATCACCAAAAAGTGACAACCGAATTGTAAATATGTGCCGTCTCGCCGGACGACACGGTGCCCACCTACTCGTCGACGTGCGACGGTTCGCTCGTCAGGTCGTAGGTGTAGTGTCGTGGTTTGCGGTCTCTGAGCCACTCGCGGAGGGGTTCGACCCGCGGGCGGTAGGTGAGCGTCGTCCCGAGTTCCGAAAGCGGGAGGTACGCCGCCTCCTCGATTTCGTCGTCCGGGTCGCTCGGGGCGGGTTCGACGTTCTCGGTGGGGGTCGCGTGGTAGAACCGCTGGAGATAGATACGGCGGTCCGGACCGCGAATCTCACTCGTGAACGCGAGCGACTGCACCTCGACGGGGACGCCGGTCTCCTCTTCAGCCTCGCGCGAGGCCGTTTCGAAGAAGAACTCCCCGGGTTCGGACCCTCCTTTCGGCAATCCCCAGCGTCCTTTCTCGTACACCGCGAGGATGCCATCGTCCTGAATGACGACGACGCCCGCGGCGAGGTCGTGGGGTGCCGGCGCTTCTCGGGGTGCTGCCATCAGAGGATGCTCTTGCCGAAGGCGCTGGCGGCGAGTTCGGTCGCGAGCGTAGCCGTCTCGTTGTGCTCGTCGAGAATGGGGTTGACTTCGACGAGTTCGAGCGAGCGCATCGCCCCCGAGTCGGCGACGAGTTCCATCGCCGCGTGGGCCTCGCGGTAGGTCGCACCGCCCCGAACGGGCGTTCCGACACCGGGTGCCTCTCGGGGGTCGAGCCAATCGAGGTCGAGACTGACGTGGATGCCGTCGGTGCCGTCCGTGGCGATGTCGAGTGCTTCCTGCGTAATCTCGGTGATGCCGCGTTCGTCGATATCGGACATCGTGTAGGCGGTCACGTCGCTGTCGTGAATCGCTGCGGTCTCGTTTTCGTCGACGTCGCGGAGGCCGACGATAGCGACGTTTTCCTCCTTGAGGCCGTCGGCGTTCGCCCACTCGACGCCCTCGAAGTCACCGATACCGAGCGCGGCGGCCAGCGGCATGCCGTGGACGTTGCCCGACGGAGAGGTCTCCGGCGTGTTGAAGTCGCCGTGGGCGTCGAACCAGACGACACCGATGTCGGCGTCACGGGCGCTTCCGACCATCGAGCCGATTGCGATGGAGTGGTCGCCACCGATAGCGAGCGGTGTCGCACCTTCAGCGAGGGCACCCGAGACGGCGTCGGCGAGCGCCGTACAGACTTCCTCGACTTCGTTGATGTGCTTCGCGTTCTCTCCGCCCGCATCTGCGTCGTGAATCGCGTGGTGGGGGACCGCGAGGTCACCCGCGTCGGTCGGGATTACACCGGCGGCTTCGAGCTGCTTCGCCAATCCGGCGTAGCGGATGGCAGACGGACCCATGTCGACGCCGCGTCGATTCGCTCCGTAGTCGGTCGGAACACCGATAATCCGGGTCTGCTGGTTCATGGTTGAAGCTATCGGGCACGTGATTTAGTGGCATCGGAATACTAAACAATTGTATCTACTATTCGCCTCCTTCCGCACGTCTACGTGTGGATTAGAAGAGACCGCGAGGCAGTATTGGTGAGGCAGCGGGTCCGAGAACTTAGTCGTCGAGGTACGGTTCGCACACCCGGCGGACACCCTCTTCGAACGAAATCTGGGGTTCCCAGCCGGTCGATTCGCGAATCTTCGTGCTGTCGGCCATCGTGTCGTGGACGTACACGTCGAGTGGGTTCTCGATGTACTTCGGGTCCACGTCGGTGCCGAGTGTCTCGTTTATCATCCGAACCATCTCGTTGAACGTGTAGCTCTCGCCCGTTCCGAGGTTGTAGATACCCTGCAGACGGTGCTCGGCGGCGAGTTCGATGCCGCGAACGATGTCGTCGACGTGGGTGAAGTCGCGAGTCTGTGTTCCGTCGCCGAACAGTTCGGGACGCTCGCCGTTGGCGATTTTGTCGGCGAACTGCGCGATGGTGTTGGCGTACTCGCCTTTGTGTTCTTCTGCCCCACCGAAGCCCTGATAGACGGAGAAGAATCGCAGGCCGGCGAGGTGCATGTCGTAGTGGTTGTGGAAGTATTCGGCGTAGCGCTCGCGGGCGAGTTTCGACGCCTCGTACCCGGTTCGTGCCTCGACGGGCATGTCTTCGGGAGACGGCTCGGTTCGCGACCCGTAAATCGAAGACGTGGAGGCGTAGACGACGGTGTCACAGCCGTCGTCACGAGCCTGTTCGACCGTGTTCACGAAGCCTTCGACGTTGACACGAGCACCCTTCGTCGGGTTCTCTTCGTGCATCGTGTACGACGAGAGGGCCGCGAGGTGGAACACCACGTCGACACCCTCGGTCGGCAGGTCGTCGTCGAGGACGCTCACGTCGTGGAACTCGACGCCGTCGTCGAGATTCTCCGGCGTACCGAGATAGAGGTCGTCGACGGCGACGACCTCGTTGTCCTCCGCGAGGTGGTTCGCGAGGTTCGATCCAATGAAGCCAGCACCACCAGTGACGAGGACTCGCTTTCCGTTCATGGTCGACTCAACACTCGTCTGACGTAAAGTGCTATCGTCATCCCACCACCGAATCGTCAGACCAAAATAAACATTCATGAGTGTATAATGGTTGTAAATTAGACAAACGGTAGATTCGACCCCTCATCCATCGCATTTAAGGACGTATGTCGCCAACCACTCTCCATGTCATCAATCGAACTGACATCGAGTCAGAAAACAATCCTCACGGCACTCATCAATCTCTACCGCGAGTCGGAAGATGCGGTCAAGGGCGAGGACATCGCCGAAGAGGTAAACCGTAACCCCGGGACGATTCGAAACCAGATGCAGAGCCTGAAAGCACTGCAGCTCGTCGAAGGTGTACCAGGTCCGAAAGGCGGCTACAAGCCGACTGCGAACGCATACGAAGCACTCGACGTCGAGAAGATGGACGAGCCGGCGTCCGTCCCGCTGTTCCACAACGACGAACTCGTCGAAGGCGCAAACGTCGACGAAGTCGACCTGTCGAGCGTTCACCACCCCGAACTCTGCCGCGCCGAGATTCACGTTCAGGGCTCCGTCCGCGACTTCCACGAAGGCGACAAGGTCCGCGTCGGCCCGACGCCGCTTTCGAGGCTCGTCGTCGACGGTACTCTCGACGGAAAGGACGACACCAGCAATATCCTCATCCTGCGCATCGACGACATGAAGGCTCCTGTCGGCGACGCACAGCACTAACTGTCGTCTTTCTTTCTCTCTTTTCTCCGCTCCGAGCCACTGCTCAATCCGAGTCGTCGTCGGGTCGAATCAGTGCTTCGCTGGCTGGATAAATAATCAAACGTTCGTTAAAAAACAGTCCGATACGTGAGACCGCGTGGTTGGGAGGGGCTGCTTAGAGGTCGCTCCACGCAGAGAGTGCGTGGTTGACCGTCGTCACGTCGGCAATCCAGTTCGCGGCGATACCCTTCTTCAGGACGCGAGCGAGCGGGCCGCCGAAGACGTTGACGGGGAACTCGCCGACGACCGGGAACTTGACCGCGTGAGCGACGGCGTCGTGACCGATGGAGATGACCGTCCCCTTGTCGGTGAACGACCAGCGCTTGAGCGGGCGGCCGTCCATGGCGCGAGAGACGTTCTCGCCAGCGACGTCAGCAGCGTCCCAGGCGGCCTGTGCCGTCGGGGGCGCGACGTTGTCGGCACCCTGCTCGACGAGAGCACAGTCACCGACCGCGAAGATGCGGTCGTCGCTCGTCTGGAAGTCGTCTTCCGCGTAGAAGCGGTGCGAGCGCTCGTCCTGTTCGAGGTCGACGTCCTGTGCTTCGGGCTGGCCGGTGATACCGCCGGTCCAGACGAGCACGTCGTAGGCGAGTTCGTCGGGGTCTTCGTCCTCGCCGCCGCCGATGTAGACCGTCTCCTCGTCGACGTTCGAGATGAAGTCGCCCGTCAGAATCTCGATGTCGAGCGCTTCGAGGCGCTTCCGGAGTGCACCCTGTAGCTCTGGGTCGTTGCCCGGGAAGATTTCGTCCATCCCTTCGACGAGTTGGATGTCGATGGGTGCGCGGTTCTGGTCGCGGTACTCGGCGACCTCGGCGGCCGTCTGGATACCGGAGAGGCCGGCACCGCCGATGACGACTTTCGCGGGGTCATCACGGGAGGCGTCGGCCGACGCCTGTTTGATGTCCTGGTGAATCTCGCGGGCGTCGTCGAGGCCCTTGAGCTGGTGGGCGTACTTTTTGAGGCCATCGATGCCGAAGAACGCGGTCGAAGAGCCGATAGCGACCAGCAGATAGTCGTAGTCGACCGTGTCGCCACCTTCGAGTTCGACGACGCGCTCGTCGACGTCGACGTTCGTGGCGCGACCCTTGACGAAGTTCGTCTCGGGCGATTTCACGTCGTCGATGGGAATTGCGATGCTCGATTCGACGCTCGGGTCGCGAATGCAACGGTGGACCTCGTGCAGCACGAGGTGGTAGTCGTGTTCGGCGACCCACGTCAGTTCCGCGTCGTACCCGAGTTCTTCTTCGAGGCGCTTTACGGCACCGGCACCGGCGTACCCGGAGCCGAGAACGACGACCTGTGTACTCATGTCGTCGTCTGTGTAGTCATTAGATAAAGGGGCTTTGAAACGCGCTCCCAATTCGCGCCGATTTGACGGCTACACCGCCCGAGTCGTCGAAATTCTACTTCGACGGTTGTCGATTTACTCGGATTCGTGTGTGTTCACTCCAGCGACAGGCCCGGATGCCACTGTTCGACGCCAGCCTCGCGTTTCACCTCGTCCATCTTTGCGAGGAGGTGGACGGCGAGACTCCCGACTTCGGCCGCGCGAGACTCGCCTTCGGTTCGGAACTCGCCGGTGACGCGGTTCGCGTAGACAGAACAGACCGCACCGGCGCGGAGTCCGTAGACGTTGGCGATGGTGAGCAGTGCAGAGGCCTCCATCTCGATGTTCTTCACGTTCGCGTTCTGGAGTTCCTCGACGAGCGAGTCCGACCCTGCGGCGCGGAACTCCTCGAATCCGGGACGACCCTGTCCGGCGTAGAACGAGTCGGCGCTCATCGTCAGTCCGACGTGGTAGTCGTAGCCGAGACGCTCGGCGGCGGCGACGAGGGCGGAGACAACTTCGTGGTCGGCGACGGCGGGGTAGTCCTCGCGGACGTACTCTTTCGAGGTTCCTTCCTGTCGGACGGCACCGGACGTGATGACGAGGTCGCCGACGTCCATCTCGGGCTGAATCGCACCGCACGAACCGACGCGGATGAAGGTATCGACACCGACGCGAGCGAGTTCTTCGACGGCGATAGCTGCGGAGGGACTTCCGATACCCGTCGAGGTGACGGAGATAGGCGTCCCGTCGTAAGTGCCCGTCGCGGTTCGGTACTCGCGGTGGTAGGCCTTCTCCTCGGAATCCTCCCAGAGGGCAGTTACTTTGTCGACACGCTCCGGGTTCCCGGGGAGCAACACGGCGTCTGCGAGGTCCTCGGGACCGACTTCGAGGTGGTACTGGACCTCTGCGTTCGGGTCCTCACTGTCGTTCATGTGGGTACTCCCGGGGGGACGGTGGAAATTCTTGCGTTCCGCAGTCTACTCCTCAGCGTCGCGCTGTTCGGCGGCCGCTTCGAGCGTGTCGAGTGAGATGGTGTTCGGGAGCAGTTCGCCAAGGGTGTACTCGGCCGTCTCCTCGCCGCCGAGGTCGCAGACGATTTCGAGGTCTTCGTCGGCGAACTCCGCGAGCGTCTGGCGACACATCCCACAGGGGGTGACGCCGTCTCGCGCCCCCGAGGTGACGACGATACGGTCGAACTCCGTGTGGCCGTTTTTGACGGCTTCGGCGATGGCGACTTCCTCGGCGTGGAGACTGTTCGAGTAGTTCGCGTTCTCGATATTACAGCCAACGAAGACGGTGCCGTCGGCGGTTCGGAGGGCCGCACCGACGGTGTACTCGGAGTACGGGGTGTAGGCGTTGTCGAGAGCGTCGCGGGCGCGTTCGACGAGTGCTTCGGGCATCGTGTCGCGGAATTCGTGCGGTGTCGCTTATGTGGTTCGTCTCGTGGGCAGTCTCGTTACGTGGGCTACCCAATCCCGCAAGGGACTATACGGTTCGGCCACTAGCCCGCGTCGTGAGCGATAGAATGGGCGGTCGGCGGGTCTTCCTCGTCATCGGTGTGAGTGTCGTCCTCATCTCGGGTATCCTCGGCGTGTTTATCGGAGAAAACGGCGGGCAAGTCACCGAGTCGATACAACTGTTCGGCGTGCTGTCGCTGCCGACGACGCCCGTCGCGTTCGCCCTCTACGGGATGGTCGTCTCGGTGTTCGCCCTCGGTGCGCTGTTCGGTCTCGTCGAGTTCGCGTCGCGTCTCGAAGAGGCCTGAGACGAACTGACCGAATCGAACACGTCGCAGAACGAAAGGGCACTGCTTTTTTCCATCCACGCCCGAGGGACGAGCATGGACGCGCCCTCGTCGACCTCGACGCCGACTTCGTCCGATGAGTCCGGGCCCGGTCCGCTCCCGGAAGAAGAGGGCGGAAAAAACCGAAAACGCGCTGCGCTGGCGACAGCACCGTTTCTGGCGCTCGGGCTCGCAGACGTGGTCCTCATCTTACTTCAGGGACTCGAACCCCTGTGGGGCTTCGCTATCCTCCCGCCGATTCTGTTCTGTAGCGTGCTGTCGTGGATTGTCTTCAGCACCGACTTCCTCGAAGACCGGACCTGAAATCCGGGTTCACCGTCGGAGGTTCGTCGAATACTTCGTCGGCGTCTCCTCGTCGTAGCCGAAGTCTTCCGCCGAGAGTTCAGACTCTCCGGCACCGGAGTCGGCCATCGGCGCCGCCGACTTGAATCGCTCTCGGAGTCGCTCCGGCATGGCGAACTCGTCGCGGTCGAGGCGCACCGCGATGGCGTCTGAGTCGTCCGCTTTGACCTGTTCGAGGCGCTCGTGCACCTCGTCCGGAAGGTCACGAGCGTCCACGGGGTCGAATCCCAACTGCGTGCAGTACCGATACGCCGACGAAAAGCCGTAGACCGTGTCGAATCCTTCGGCGCTGGCCCGGTCGACGAGGCGTTCGATGACGTGTGCGCCGACGCCCTGCCGTCGCCATCGCTCGGGCACGCCGACACACGTTATCTCGCAGAACGGCTCGTCGCCCTTGTGGACGCGAATCCTGCCGAATCCGGCCTTCTCGTTGGTTTCTTCGTCGAGCGCGATGACGTAGTCGCGGGACCGAAACGCGCCATCGTCGAACCCCAGTTCCTCGAGCGCGTCGAGCAACCAGACCTCGTCTCGGTTCTTGGCATCCCGGACGTACATAGTGCAGTATAGCTGACGGGCCGACAAAAACACCCCGGGCGAACCACCCAATCGTCGGTTGCCGCCCGGATTCCAAATGAAAGACAGTAAAGATTCTTGGTTGCCGTCGCGGTATGTCGGTTTATGGACGTACCCGATACCGACACGGTGGTGCACGAACCGGACCCGGAATTCGTCGACGACGCCAACGTGACGAAGTTCATGCGGGCGTACGACATCGACGACTACGACGAACTCATCGAGCGGACCACGACCGAGATGCCGGGTGTGGGGGCCTCCGGCGTCGAGTGGTTCTGGGACGAACTCGTCGACTATCTCGGCATCGACTTCTACGAAGACTACGACGAGGTGCGCGATAACAGCGAGGGACCACAGTTCACAGACTGGTACCCCGGCGGCGAAATCAACATCGCCCACAACGTGCTGGACCGCCACGCCGCAGTCGACTCGCCGGACCGAAACCGCGTCGCCTGCATCTGGGAAGGCGAAGACGGTGAGGTCGTCGAACAGACCTACCACGACCTCTACCGGGAAGCAAACCGCGTCGCCAACGTCCTCGAATCCTACGGCATCGGTACTGGTGACACGGTCGGGCTCTACATGCCGATGGTTCCCGAAGTCATCTCCATCCTCTATGGGTGTTTCAAAGTCGGCGCTATCGCCGTCCCCATCTTCTCCGGGTTCGGCGTCGACGCCACGGCGACCCGTCTCGAAGACCCCGAGTGCTCGGTGCTCTTTACCGCAGACGGCTTCTACCGCCGTGGCTCGGAGGTCCGCCTGAAGGAGACCGCCGACGAAGCCATCGAGGAAGCCGGGTGCGTCGAACACACGGTCGTCTACCAGCGGTTCGAAGACGGCGAAGGCGGCGAAACCGACATCCCGTGGCACGACGAGCGCGACGAGTGGTGGGACGACACCGTCGGCGAGGCTGCTGCGGAGTACGAGACGAAGCGACTCCCCTCGGACGCCGAGTCGATGCTCCTGTACTCCTCGGGGACGACCGGCAAGCCGAAAGGCATCGTCCACACTCACGCGGGCGTCCAGATGCAGACGGCCAAAGAGATTCACTTCGGCTTCGACCAGAAACCCGAAGACCGCTTCTTCTGGGTCTCCGATATCGGCTGGATGATGGGACCGTGGACGCTCATCGGGAACCACACCTTCGCCGGAACCATCTTCATGTACGAGGGCGCGCCCGACTACCCGGAACCGGACCGCTTCTGGGAGATGATAGAGCGCCACCGTCTCACGACCTTCGGCATCTCGCCGACGGCAATCCGCGCGCTCCGCAAGTACGGCGACGAGCACGTCGAGAAGCACGACCTGTCGAGCCTCCGGCTCCTCGGGTCCACCGGCGAGCCGTGGGACCCCGAATCGTGGGTGTGGTTCTACGAGAACGTCGGCGGAGGCGAGGCACCCATCATCAACATCTCCGGTGGGACCGAAATTTGTGGGTGCTTCCTCATGCCGATGCCGACCCAACCCCTCAAACCGTGCAGTCTGGGCGGTCCGGGTCTCGGGATGGACATCGACATCGTGGACTCCTCGGGCGAATCTATCGCCGACACTCACGAACGCGGTTTCCTCGTCGCCCGCGACTCCTGTCCGTCGATGACCAAGAGCCTCTGGTCCGGCGACGAGCGCTACCTCGATACCTACTGGTCGTCGTGGGACGACCTCTGGGACCACGGCGACTGGGCGCAGAAAGACGAAGACGGCTTTTGGTTCCTCCACGGCCGGGCCGACGACGCCCTCAACGTGGCCGGCCGCAAGGTCGGTCCCGCCGAAGTCGAAGGCGCACTCATCGAACACGACGCCGTGAACCAGGCCGCCGCCGTCGGTGCTGACGACGAAACCACCGGCACTGCCGTCGTCGCCTACGTCGTCCTCGAAGACGGCGTCGAGGAGAGCGACGACCTGCGGGAAGAACTCCGGGGCGTCGTCGGCGAGGAACTCGGCAAGCCGTTCCGCCCGCGTGAGATTCTCTTCGTCGACGAGTTCCCGAAGACGCAGTCGGGCAAGATTATCCGCCGCGCTATCGCCTCCATCTACGCGGGCGAAGAACTCGGCGATATGAGCAGCATCGAGAACCCCGAAGCGCTCGAAAAGCTCGAACAGGCGTCCTGAGGCTGGCGTCCCGCTGGCGCTCCCGCGAGGAGTTGTCCCGTCAGTCTGACTGGCGTGCTTCCCACTCGCGGCGCAGCAAACCGAAGTGAACCACGTCGACGTACGACCCATCGACGAATCGTGCTTCTCTGAATCGTCCCTCTTCGGTGAATCCAAGTCCTTCGAGGAGGGCGCGGGACCCCTCGTTGAAGTCGAACGCGGCGGCGTGGACACCGTGGCAATCGACGTTTCGGAAGACGTACTCGACGAGACAACTGACGGCCTCTGTTCCGTACCCCTGTCCGTGATACTCTGGTAAGAACCAGTAGACGAGTCCCGGTCGAACGGGCGTGAGGCTCTTCGCGGCGACGATACCGATTCGTTCACCCTCGGCTTCGACTACGAGAGAAAGGTTGTCGTCGCCTTCGATGTACTCCTCGATGAACTCGGTCGTCTCGTGTCGGTTCCGCAGGTCGGAGCCGAGTGGAATGCGAATCTCGGGGTCGGTCATCGACCGCTGGAGGAGGTCGGCGTCGTCGCGCTCGACGGGGCGGAGGGAAACGCGGTCGTCCGAAATGACTGTCGTGTCACTCATGGGTGAGGCGATGCGGCACCGACACAAATAGTCGATGTTCGAACGGAAACAGTCGATGTTTGCATGGGAAAACCGATGTTCGAACGGGTTCCGAAAATCGCGGACGGCTGACGCGCGCCGCCTCAATCAGCTATCGACGGGACGACGCCGTCGTTCCACGCCTCGGCCGTGAAGTCGACTGCGCTGTTCCACTTCGCGACGACGGTCGTCACCGCGAGGTCGCCAGTGACGTTCACCATCGTTCGAATCCGGTCGAGGATGGGGTCGACGCCCGCGACGAGGCCGACGATTTCGAGGGGTAAGCCGAGTTGCGTGAGGACCAACGTGAGCATGATGAGGCCGGACCCCGGCACTCCGGCGGTTCCGATGCTCGCGAGGACGGCCACGGCGACGACCGCGAACTGGTCGGCGAACGAGAGACTCACGCCCATGATGTTGGCCGCGAAGATGGCCGCGACGCCCTGGTACATGGCCGTCCCGTCCATGTTGATGGTCGCGCCGAGCGGGAGCGAAAAGCCGTAGATGCGCTCTTCGATACCGAGGTTCTCGTCGGCGTCAGACATCGTGACTGGGAGCGTCCCCGACGACGACCGAATACTCAGAGCAGTCACCATCGCATCCCGCGACCCCGAGAGGAACGCAACCGGCGAGCGACCGGCGAATCCGACCACGAGACCGCCGAGATAGACGACGCCGATGTGGACGACGGCGGCCGCGAGCATCGTCCCGATAAGAAGCGCGAACGGTAGAATCGCATCGACACCGGCCTTGCCGAAGACGTGCGCCATGAGCGCGAAGACGCCGACGACACCGAACTCCATGACTCCCCAGACGACCTTGTACATCGCTTCGGCCCCCGCGTCTGCGAGGTCGAAGAACGTCTCGATACCGGAGCGAACCGCCTCGTCGTCCGTCTCCTCCCAGACTAACGAGAGGCCGAGCCCGAACACCACGACGAAGAAAATCGTCGGGAGCACGTTGCCCTCGGCCATCGCACCCAGCGGGTTCGTCGGGACGATGTTCAGAATCACCTCGACCGCGTTCGGTGCCTCGGCACTCCGGGCATCGGCTTGTGCGAGCAGTTGTTGGAGCCCGCGAGAACCGGGGCTGATGAGGTTACTCACGCCCAGTCCAATCGCTACTGCGAGCGCCGACGTGACAGCATAGAGGCCGACGACCTGTCCCCCGACGCGCCCGAGTGACGACGGAGAGAGTTGCCGAACACCCATCAGAAGCGTGAACACCACGATGGGGACGATGAGCATCTTCAGCAACCGAACGAACAGGTCGCCAACAGGCTTCAGCGCCGTCGCAGGCTGACCGACGACGAGACCGAGAATCGACCCCAGAACGAACGCCACCCCGATTCGGTAGACGATACTCACAGACCGGTACTGCTGCCACAGCGACGTAGTGCCAGAACTTGACATGGCGTGTGTTGTCACTAAGTGGACAACATACTGATAAACATATTGGCCATGAAACAACCATCGGCTCGGAAGTCGAATCCAGTCCAGACTCCGGCGGTGCTGTCCAACTCAGTCCGAATCTGACACTCGACGTGGTTCAGTCGTCGAGGACTTCGTCCGGTGTGAGCGCGTTCGACTCGGTCCCCTGCTCGCTGACGACGAGCGCCGCACCCACAGGGTCGCCGCCGTCGGGAACGCGAATCGTCCCCCCGACGAGAAGCGGCGCGAGGATACCAGCGACGGCGGTTCCGGGATGCGAGAGCGGCGCGCGAACCGCCACGGTGTCGTCTTCGTCGAGGTCGAAGTCGGACACGACGCGTTTCGCTGCGGCGAGCAGGTCGCCGTGGGTGTACTCTCGGTCGTTGGCGACGAGTGCCGGGTCGTTGGAGGTGACGATTTCGGGGTGGACCGCGGGGTTCTCGCTCCAGACTTCCTGTTCCCAGTGCGTCGTGGTCGAGTTGGTCGGCGGGCCGCCGAAGACGGCGAGTTTCTGGCCCGGCGGAAGGGCTTCGAACTCGGATTCGCGTTCGACATCCACGACGGTCGCTCGGGCCTCGAACTGCGGGTCGAACGCCGTGGTCGCCCCGAGTTGCGCCGCTCCGAGGAACGTCAGTATCGGCTCGGGAAGCAGAGTGGGTTCGATAGCGACGTGGCCGCCCTTTCGGACGCCGAGATAGCGAAGCACGTTACCGGCCTTGTACGATGTCGTGATGAGGTCGTGGTACGTGTAGGTTCGACCGGGGCCATCGACCCGAAGCGCGAGTCGGTCGCTCCGCCGGTCCCGTGCCATGAGGTCGCCGATAACGTCCATAGCCGGTCGTACGGAGTCGGTGTGAAAAAAGACGTGGACTATTCTCTCACTATCGTACTCGGTGCAGGCCTCGAAGGCACGGTCTTTTATCGGTCACAACCGTTCGAGGAGATCTCGATATTATCTCCCGGTGCGATTGTTACAATGACTTCGGTGTGTGTATCATCTGGAAG
Organism: Haloferax larsenii JCM 13917; assembly: GCF_000336955.1. Lineage (GTDB taxonomy): Archaea > Halobacteriota > Halobacteria > Halobacteriales > Haloferacaceae > Haloferax > Haloferax larsenii. Next base: position 79,830 of record NZ_AOLI01000012.1, read on the forward strand.
ACATCCGGCAGCAATCGTCTTAGAAGATTCTTTGGCAGGGGACTCAAGACTCGCCTTGATAGTCACCTCAGCTTCGTCCTGCACCCCCCGAACTGCACCAATAGACCTCGACACAGAATCCGGTCCTGCTTGGAGTGTTACAAACTGGTGAAATACCGTCGCATCGTCTTTCAAGAGCTCGACAGTAACTGCAGCTGGCGACTCCCGACGGTTGTTGTTCACGATAACATCGATTGTGTTCCGAGTTTCTTGCTCACTGGTCGTCGAACACCCAGCGGTTAGCACCAGCACACTTGACCCAAGCATGGTGAGCAGCTCACGGCGTGTCGTCATATTAACCAATATAGACCACTGGCACAAAATCATCATCCGCTCACGCCCCGAAAACTCACGGCGCGCCGGCGATGATGAGCATGCTCTCTTCGTCTCCGTTTCGCAACTGCCGAGTGTCTTCGGGCGAGACGCGGATTGCGTCGCCGGGTTCGAGTTCGACCGTCTCGCCCTCGACAACCATCGTCGCACTCCCCGAGACGAGGAAGTAGACCTCCTCGTGGTCCAGTTCGGCGTGGTCGTGTTCTTTCCCCGTCCACTCCGGGTCGCACTCGACGACGGTGAACCCGACGGTGTCGCACTCCAGCGGCCCGCGCATGAAGTGCAGCGCCCCGGCGAGTTCGTCCACGTCGCGGTAGTTTGCCTTCGTGTAGGACATCCCTAGGAACTCGGGGCCGCAGAAAGGTGAACGTAGTGGCGAAGACGAAACGAGAGACTCAGAATCGACCGCCGCGTTACAGCGAGTTCTTCAGTTTCTGGAAGAGGCCTTCTTTGACCTCTTCGCCGCCAGCCTCGGCAAACTGCTTGAGCGCCTCGCGCTGCTCGCTGTTGAGGTCTTCGGGCGTCACGACGTGGACCTCGACGTGCAGGTCGCCGTGACCTCGGCTGTCGAGGTGCGGCATCCCCGCGCCCGAGACGGTGAACGTCGTTCCGCTCTGGGTTCCGGCCGGAACGTCCAGTTCTTCTTCGCCGTCGATAGTCGGGACCTCGACGGTCGCACCGAAGACGGCCTGCGGGAACGAGACGGGATGAGTGTAGTACAGGTCGTCGCCGTCGCGCTCGAACTCGTCGTGGTCGCGGACGGTGACTTCGACGAAGAGGTCGCCGTTCGGCCCGCCGTTCTCGCCGGGTTCGCCCTCGCCGCGGTACCGGAGGCGCTGGCCGTCACGGAATCCGGCGGGGATGTTGATGGTCACGTCGCGGGTGCGGCGGACGCGACCCTTACCGCGACACTCCGAACAATCTTCGCTGTAGGTCTTGCCCTCGCCGTCACAGGCGGGACAGGTCTGGGTCTGCTGGACGCGGCCGAACGGCGTCTGCTGGACGGTCGTCTGTTGGCCCTGTCCGTTACACTGCGAACAGGTGTTCACGTCGGCGTCGTCGGGGTGGCCCGCGCCGTCACACTCGGGACACACCTCGCGGCGGCGAATGGTGACGTCCTTTTCGACTCCGTGGTAGGCCTCTTCGAGGTCGATAGCGATGCGCTGGGCGACGTCGCGGCCCTGCCGCGGTCGGTTGCGCTGTTGGCCACGGCCGCCGCCGTTGAACAGGTTGTTGAAGATGTCTTCGAAGCCGCCGCCACCCATGCCGCCGAAGGGGTTGCCGCCGCCACCGAAGGGATTGCCCTGCCCGCGGCCGCCGCCACCGCCAGCCCCGCGTTTCTGGGCCTGCTGGAACTGTTCGTGGCCGAGTTGGTCGTACATCTGACGCTTCTCGTCGTCCGTGAGGACCTCCTTGGCCTTCTGGACCTTCTTGAACTTCTCCTCGGCATCGTCCTCGTCAGAGACGTCGGGGTGATACTTGGCGGCCTTTCTGCGGTACGCGTTCTTGATCTCGTCTTCGGAGGCGTCCCGCGAGACCCCGAGTACGTCGTAGAAGTCCTCGCTCATCAGTTATCACCTTGTAACCGTCGAAGGTATTTGAAAAATGCGTCTCCGGCGGATGCGAGTGCGAGCGGTCTCACAGCCCCCGGATGTCTGTAATTCCGCCTGCCCGCGTTGGGGTCACCCCGAGCGAGCGCGTGTCGGCGGAGTTATTTGTCGTCTTCTTCGTCGAAGTCGGCGTCGGCGTCGACGAAGTCCTCAGGGTCGGCACCGCCGCCCATGCCGCCAGCGCCGCCAGCACCGCCTGCTTGGGCCTGTGCCTGCTGCTGGTACATGCGCTTGCCAATCTCCTGCAGTTCCTTCGAGAGGTGCTCGGTCACGTCTTCGAGCTCCTCGGTCGAGGCGTCTTCGTCTTCGAGCGTCGCTTCGACGTCCTCGATGGCCGCTTCGATGTCGGCCTGCAGTTCGTCGTCGACGTTCTCTTCGTTCTCTTCGAGGAGCGTTTCGGCGCGCTGAATCGCCCCTTCGGCCTCGTTGCGGGCCTCGACGGCGCGACGGCGCTCTTTGTCCTCTTCGGCGTGCTGCTCGGCTTCCTGCTGCATGCGGTCGATCTCCTCGTCCGAGAGACCAGCGCCGCCTTCGATGGTGATGGACTCGGCGTTGCCGGAGCCTTTGTCCTCGGCGGAGACGTTGACGATACCGTTTTCGTCGATGTTGAAGCCAACTTCGATCTGCGGCGTTCCGGCCGGTGCCGGTGGGATGCCCGAGAGCGTGAACTCGCCGAGGAGTTCGTTGTCTTCGGCCATCTCGCGTTCACCCTGGAAGACGCGGACCTGCACCGTCGTCTGGTTGTCGGCCGCGGTGGTGAAAATCTTCGACTCTTCGGTCGGGATGGTCGTGTTCTTCTCGATGAGACGCTCGAAGAGGCCGCCCTTGACCTCGATACCGAGCGACAGCGGCGTCACGTCGAGGAGGACGATGTCGTCGACTTCGCCACCGAGGACACCACCCTGAATGGCCGCACCGAGCGCGACCGCTTCGTCGGGGTTGACGGACTTCTTGGGCTCGGAGCCGAGAATTTCGTCGACCTTGTCGATGACCTGCGGCATGCGGGTCGAGCCACCGACGAGGATGACCTCGTCGATGTCGTCTTTCGAGTAGCCGGCGTCCTCGAGAGCCTGCTCGGTCGGTTCGACCGTGCGCTCGATGAGGTCGGAAGTGAGCGACTCGAACTTCGCACGCGTGAGGTCGTATTCGAGGTGGACCGGACCGGAGTCGGTCGCCGTGATGAACGGGAGGTTGATGGTCGTCTCCTTGCGCGAGGAGAGTTCGATTTTGGCCTCTTCGGCCGCGTCCTTCAGGCGCTGGAGGGCCTGTCGGTCCTCGCGGAGGTCGATGCCGTGGTCGTTCTGGAACTCTTCGGCGAGCCAGTCGATGATGGCTTCGTCCCAGTCGTCGCCACCGAGGCTGTTGTCACCGTTCGTCGCGACGACTTCGTAGACGCCGCCGCCGAGGTCGAGAATGGAAACGTCGAAAGTACCGCCACCGAGGTCGTAGACGAGAACCGTCTGGTTCGACTCGTCGTCGAGACCGTACGCCATCGACGCCGCGGTCGGCTCGTTGACGATGCGCTCGACTTCGAGACCCGCGATTTCGCCTGCGTCCTTCGTCGCCTGACGCTGCTTGTCGTTGAAGTACGCGGGGACGGTGATGACCGCCTTCTCGACTTCGTCGCCGAGGTAGTCTTCGGCGTCGCGCTTGATTTTCTGGAGAATCATCGCCGAAATCTGCTCGGGCGTGTACTCTTCGCCCTCGATTTCGACGGCGTAGTCGTCCTCACCCATGTGGCGCTTGATGGAGCGAATCGTGTGCTCAGGGTTCTGGATGGCCTGATTCTTCGCCGGTTTGCCCACCAATCGCTCGCCGTCGTCGGTGAACGCGACGACGGAGGGTGTCGTTCGGTCGCCCTCTGCGTTGACGATGATTTCCGGGTCGCCCCCCTCCATCACCGCGAACGCGCTGTTCGTGGTACCGAGGTCGATACCCAGAATCTTATTGCTCGCCATCTTGCGCACAGATACCGTCCTTTGCCGGTTAAAGGTTACTAGACACTCCGACACACATGCACAAACCATGTCGCCGCCGTCTTGCGATTAGACGAACAACGCCGACAACAGGTCGGGGAATTTATGTAGAACCGCCTGACGTATCTCTGTCGAACAATCAGCCATCGAAACGGGTGTCGCTTGGGGGCGCTCCGAACCTCAGTCTGCCGACCGTGGCGGCTCCGAGTGCTCACCATCCGCCGTGCCGGGTCGAACTGCCTCGACCCCAGCGTCGAGCACGTCGAGGACCTTCGAAAGCGTTCGTTCACGCGCCTCGCTGGCGAAGAACTCGTGTCCGCCATCGTACGGGACGAGGTTCGACGCTGGCGTCCGTTCCCCGATGGTTCGAACGTCCACGACGCTGTCCGTTGGCGAGTAGAACACGACGTTCCGCGACGTAAACGGCGGCAACGTCTGTTGGGCCTCCCGAATCGTCCGGAGGAACGCGGGCGAGACGCGGTCGGGAGCGTCCGCGACTTCGGCAGCGAGTTTCAACTCACCCAGTGACTCCCGGGTGATGCCAGACGGGACGAGTCGTCGGGTCGTCGGCAACCGACGAATCAGTGGGAACAGCACCTTGTCGAAGCCGTCGAGTCCCATTCCCCACCATGGGCTGAGGAAGACGTGTCTGACCGCGAGGTCGAGGTGCGCACCGACGAGGCCACCAGTGCTGTGGCTGAGTACGAGGTCGATGTCCCGGTCGAGGACGTACGCTCTGACGGGGTCGACGTACTGGCTGTCGAAGTCCCACCCGTTCGTCGGGAGTTCGACCGCGTGGACGTGGTAGCCAGCGTGCGTGAGGTGGTCGATGAGCCACTCGACGCTGCGGTGGTCGGGCTTGTTCCCCCATCCGAGGACGAAAAGCAGGTCGTCGTCGAGGGGGTCGCCGTGTTGCGTGACGCGGACCGTCGGGCGTCGGCGACGGGGACGGAGTCGCATATCACGACTGACGAGCGGTACAAAGAAAAGTCCTCGCTGGCGTCAGACGCGTCGGTGTCGGTTGCGACTCGCCGTGTTCGTTACTCGTCTTTGCTGACGGTAATCTGTGCGGCGCGGATGACCTTGTCGGCCATCTCGTAGCCGGGTTGGAACACGTCGGCGATGGTGTCTGCCGGTTGGTCGCTCTCGACGCGCATCATCACTTCGTGGCGGTTCGGGTCGACCTCGGTCCCCGGTTCGGGGTCGATGACCGACACGTTCTCGTCTTCGAGGATGCGGTCGAACTCCTTGAGAGTCGATTCGACGCCGTCGCGGATATCGGCGTCTTCGTCCTGACTCAGCGCGCGGACGAGGTTGTCGCGGACGGTGACGACGCGCTCGACGAAGTCCTCGGTCGCGCGGTCTTTGATTTGCTGTTGGCGCTTCTTCGCGCGCTTCTTGTAGTTCTGGAAGTCGGCTTGCGTCCGCTTGAGACGGCTTTCGAGTTCAGAGGCTCGTTCTTCGGTCTCCTCGCGTTCGGATTCGAGTGTCTCGACACGGGATTCGAGGTCGGCGACCTTGGCGGCGAGGTCGTCGTCGTACTCGGAGACGCGGTCGGCGAGCGTCTCGGCGTCGTCGGCCGACGCCGCGTCGCCAGCGGCCGTCTCGTCGGCGTCCTTCGACTCGGTGGCCCCCTCGTCGGCACCCGAGTTCTCGTCTACGACCTCGTCGTCGAAGTCGAACGCGTCCTCGTCGTTCGACTGCGAGTCCGCGCTCGCGGCCGTCTCGTCGTCGGATTCTGCAGTCGGTTCCGTCACCGACTCGGCAGGGTCGTCGCTCATGGACGGGTGAAGTGTCCGACAGGGCTTAAGAGTGTAGACTGCGGGGCGGCCGAAACATTCTCACCGGGGCGCACCAGATACGGGAGTTCGACTCCCGCGTTCGTCGCAGGCGGCGATTACTGATACATCCCGAGCGGCCGGGCCTGCGAACTCTCTTCGTCGGCCTGCTGCATCTGCCGGGCGAACTGCTCTTTGGCTTGGCGTATCTCGGCCGCCCTGTCGATGAGGTCGTCGACCGGAACCTCGATGCCCGTCAGGGGTTCGATACCATTCTTGATGATGATGCGGGCTGCCTCCGGGTCCGGGAACTGCGGGTCGGACTCGACGATGAGTCCGAGCGCCGGGAGGCCGGATTTGACGGCGTTACTCAGGAGCGCGCCCGTCGGTCCCGAGACGAGACCGGATTCAGTCGGCTTTCCGATGCCAACGTCGTCCAGTCGGGACAGGGCGTCGTGACAGCCGACGCCGTAGAGCGCCGGTGGCGCATCGGATTTCTCACGCGCGATACCCGAGAGGAACACCGGCATCACGTCGAGGTCGTCGAACCACGGTTCGAGACAGACCGCGAGTTCGGTCGCCGCGTCCGGGCGGATTGGGACGTCGCTTTGCAACACGAGCAAATCGTGTTCCGCGTCGGCGTACAGGCGAACCGGCGGGTGGAGTGTGGGGTCGCCCTCCATGTAAACCGCGACGTCCGGGACGCCATCACAGTACACGTCCGCATAGTGGACCATGTCGAACGCGTCTACGATGTGGTCGGCCGCAATCTTCCCGACGAGTCCGACACCCGGTAGCCCCTCGATGAGCGTCGGCGACTCGAGTTGGTCGGTGAGTTCGTCTTCGAGAACGGAAAGTCGTGCCATAGGTGAACATGGACACCCAGTGAAAGTAAAACCGCCGGGGTGGTGGGCCGGTCACACCCAGCCATCCACGTCGCAAGAGTGGTCTGGAAGCACGGTTCTCGGCGTCACGAAAGCATCCCGAAGCACGAATCTCGACGCTCGCCGCGCACTCCGAAACCGACAAACACGCCCCCATCAAATCGACGTGGTATGAACCCGCTCCAGCGGTACGCGCCCCTCGTAGACGACGAGGAGGCGTTTTTCGAAGCCTGCGAGCGCCCGCTTCCGTCGGTGGTTCGCGTCAACACCATCAAGACCACCGTGGCGCGTGCCCGTGAGGCCCTCGACGACGAGGGCGTCGCGTACGAACCGACCGACTGGCATCCAGGTATTCTGAAACTCGAAGACAGCAGTCCGGGGACGAACTGGCCGTACTTCCACGGCTGGCTCCACGGCCAAGAAGAAGTCTCCGCGCTTCCCGCTATCGCGCTCGACCCGCAACCGGGCGAGAAGGTGTGGGACACCTGCGCGGCACCGGGGTCGAAGACGACCCAGATTGCGGCGATGATGGACGACCAAGGCGTCCTCGTCGGCAACGACAACAATCTCGGCCGCCTCTCGGCGCTCCGTCACAACGCCGAGCGACTGGGCGTGACCAATCTCGCGGTCACGAATCAGGACGCCCGAAACTTCTCGATGAAGCCCTTCGGCGAGCGAAACCTCGACGAATCCGGCTCGTTCGAGGAGTTCGACCGCGTCCTCGTTGACGCGCCGTGTTCCTGTGAGGGGACCTGCCGAAAGAACCCCGACGTGCTCGACGAGTGGCACATGGGTCACGTCGAGAGCGTCGCAGGCATCCAGAAGGGCATCCTCCGCCGCGCCGTGCAGGTGACGAAACCCGGCGGCACCGTCGTCTACTCCACCTGTACCTTCGCGCCCGAAGAGAACGAAGCGGTTCTCGACTTCGTCCTCGAACGCGAGGACTGCGAACTCGTCGAGTGGGACGTTCCCGACGGCTTCGAAACCTCGCCCGGCGTCACCGAGTGGGAAGACGCCGAATACGACCCCTCGGTCGCCAAGGCACGCCGCGTCTACCCCCACCAGAACGACACGGGCGGGTTCTTCACCGCGAAGTTGGAGGTGGACGCATGAGAGACGAGACCGCCGAAGACGAAAACTGGGGCCAGCAGTTCGACCGTCTCCCGGCGACGTCCGACGACCGCGTCGTCGAGGGGCGACCGTCCCGCGAAGAACTCATCGACTGGTGGGTCGAGCGCTTCGATATCGACCCCGAACTGTTCGAGGGCTACACCTTCTGGGAGAAAGGAGCGGGGAAGATTTGGGCCTTCCACGGCGAAGTCGTCGACCCGATTCAAATCGAAGGCCTCGGAATGCGCATCCTCCGAACTCGCCAGCGACACTGGAAGCCCTCGACCAACGCGGTGCAGCGCTTCTGCCGCGATGCGACGAAGAACGTCATCGAACTCAGTCCGGGCGAGGCGAAGGCGTTCGTCGCGGGTCACGACCAACAACTCGATTGGTGGGACGGCGACTGGGGCTACCTCGTCGCCGCCCACGAGATTGCGGGTGAACGCGAACCACTCGGTGTCGGCCTGTACCTCCACGGCGAACTGCGCTCGACGGTTCCCAAAGGGCGGCAGGAAGACCTCGTCGAACTCGACTGAGCGACGCCCGCCGCGTCTTATTTTTCTCTGACCGTCCCGCCGGTCAGGCCCTCCCACTCGACGCGATAGCCGAGACACGAGAGAACCGCGCTGGCATCGTCGAGGCCGTGCTCGTCGAGGGCGGACTCAGCCTCTGAAAGCGACATCCCCGCCTCGATTTCCTCGCCGAGTTCGTCGAGGACTCCGGGCCGAACCAGCGTCCGACCGACGAGTTCGTGGTCGGGAAACGAGACGCCGTCGAGAGCGTCGACTGCGACCCCGTGTTCCTCGGCGACGGCCGCCAGCGAAATCACGCCTTCGTCGGGTGTGAGAGCGTCGGGAAGCGTTGCGGCCGCGTCTTCGACGAGGTCCGATTCGTACTCTCGCAGGACATCCACCACGTCCTTCACCCGAACCGACCCGGTGTAGGGGACGACGCGGTGGTCGCGGGCGGTAATCTCCTCGCCAACACCCAGTGACTCGTCGACGGCGACGACCAGTTCCACGTCCTCTACGTCCGCGAGTTGGCCGAGTTTCTTCTCGACGTATTCTGGGGTCCAAAAGCCCATAATCTCGAAGAAGATGCGAGCGTCGGCGTGGCGGTACTCGAAGGCGAAGTCCGGTATCATCACGCTCGTCCCAGTTTCCAGCGGTTCGGGCTCCCTGACGAGCGTCCAATCGAGGTCGAGGCCGCGGAATCGAGCCGCGAAGTCCGCCTCCACGTCGCTGTCGAATCCGGGTTCGGCCATCGGTTCGACGCCCGGAACGGCCACGTCGTCGCTCGTCAGCGTCATCTCGCGCTCGCGTCCCCGGTCGTCGATGGTCGCCGTCAGTGTCCAGTCTCCGGCAGTGGCGACAGTCCTGAGCAAGCGCGCGAACGCAGTCCCGTACCGCCGAGTTCGCTGAAAGAGCGCGTCAGGACCGGTGACGACCACTTCCCGGCCGTTGGGAGTCTTCTCGATTTCGTACATCAGCCGAAGCCGTTTGACGGCCGAGACGAGCGCCTTCGGGTCGGAACTCCGTACCCGAACCTCGGTCGCGTCGAACAGCGCCGTCTGCGCCAAAGAGAGGTTGTACTGCGCCAGCAACTCGTCGGGCGTCCACCGCGGGTCGAATGCGGCGAGGACCTGTTCGACCTCTCGGTCGGCGACGAGCGAGTCGTCTACGGCTTCCGGCGTCGAACCGAGCGCAGTAGCTGCGTCGTCGAGGGCCGCCTGTCGCTCCTCGCGGGTCGTCACGCCGCCGACCTCCATCGCCGCCTCGAACGCGGCCCGGCGAGCACGGGCGGGCGGCAGCGGAGCCTGCGTCTCGAAGACGGCGTCGCGGTCGAGAAGCGACGCGAACCCGCGGGCAAGTTTGAAGTCGTCCGCCTCGGATTCGAGGGCCGACAGCGCCTCGTCCAAATCGGCCCGCCGCTCTCCGACGTGTCGCTGAAAGACGCCGAGTGCCTTGGCGGCCAGCGGGCGGTCCTCGCGAGTCGCAAACTGCGGGTGATAGCCGCCGCCCGCCCGCGAGACGCGCAGGAGGTCTTTCGTCAGCACGAGCGACACGAGGCGCGGCGGCGACAAAAGCACCACGGGGCGGCGGTCGCAGACCGGACGGCAAAGTTCATGCCACCGGCGACGGAGGCGAAGATATGGAGCGCCGCCGTCTCCTCGGACTGCTCGCCGTCGGCCTGTCGTCGGGGTGTCTCGGCTCCCTCCCCGACGCGACTGGCCCGCGAACCCCGCCGTCGGCCCCCGCTGGCGAGCAGCGCTACACGCCGGAGACACCCCCCGTCAGAATCGCCACGTTCGACGCCGAAGAGACCGACGACGGCCGTCTCCGCGTGGTCGGCGAAGTCGTCAACGACTCCGAAACTGAACGTGTCGTCACTGTCGAAGCGCGCGTCAAGGCCGGCGAAACGGAATCGACTCGAACCGTCGGCGTAACCGTTCCCTCCGGCGAGACGGTTCCATTCACGGTCGAGTTCGATATTACGTTCGACGCGTTCGTCAAGGGCGGCAACTTAGACGTGACGCTCGCCTGAAAACGCGGGGTTCTACCGCCGCCGGTCCGCAACCCGTTCTTCCGCCGTCTCGACGCTCACGAGTTCGTAGAGAATCGCGTTCGAGCGGTCGGTCTTCGGCCGAAGGACGCGACCCAATCGCTGGGTGAACTCGCGTTCCGACCCCGACCCCGAGAGGAGAATCGCCACGTTCGCGTCTGGAACGTCTACGCCCTCGTCGAGGACGTTCGCCGCGACCACGGTGTCGTAGGTCCCGTCACGGAATCGCGACAGAATCTCGCGGCGCTCTTTGGTCCCCGTCTCGCTCGTGATTGGCGGCACGAGAAACCGCTGGGCGATGGTGTAGACGAGGTCGGTCGATGCGGTGAAGATGATGACGCGGTCGTCGCGGTGGCGGTCGAGGAGGCGACCGAGTTTGTCCACCTTCGCGTCGGAGTTCATCATTACGTCGCGGGCGCGCTGCTTGGCCAGTAGGGCCTCTCTCGCCCGAGGGTCGTTCCCGGAGCGCATCACGAGCTTTTGGTAGTCGCTGCCCGAGTTCATCGATAACCCCGAGGTCCGAAGGTAGTTCACGAACGTCTCCTGTGCCACCTCGTAGGCGTCGCGCTCGTCGGCCGTGAGTTCGACTTCGACACGCCGAATCTCGTAGTCGGCGAGGTGGTCCCCCGCCAAGTCGTCCACGTCGAGGTGGTACACGCGCGGCCCGACGAGCGATTCGACGTGTTCGTGCGCGCCGTCCGGGCGCTCGAACGTCGCCGTCAAGCCGAGACGGGCGGGTGCGGTGAGAAACCGCGGGATGTCGCGGTATCCCTCGCCACCGAGATGGTGGACTTCGTCGAAGACGACGAGGCCGAAGTCGCCGCCAACGTCGTCGGCGCGGAGAAACGCCGAGTCGTACGTCGAGACCGTAATCGCCTCCTGTCGTTGCTCGCCACCGCCGAACCGACCGACCGGCACGTCGAATTCGGTCTCTAACTCGCGTATCCACTGGTCCTGCAGGTCGATGGTCGGGACGACCACGAGCGTCGGAACCGAGTGGTGGGCTATCGCGGCGACTGCGAGGACCGTCTTCCCCGCACCGGTTGGGAGTTCGACGACGCCGCGGCTGTTGGCGTCGAGCCACGCATCCAACGCGGCCTGCTGGTACTCGCGGAGGTCGTAAGTTGTCGAGAGCGAGAGCGAAGGAGCGTCGTCAGCGATACGGTCGTCGTACTCGACGCCAGCCTCGTCGAGTGCGTCTCGAATCTCGGCATATCGCATCGCAGGCGCTCGAAAGCCGCCACTCCGAGGGTCGGACGCAGCGCCCGGGAGGTCGGTGTCGGCGGGGAGCGACTCGTCGGCGGCGACGTGGACGGTCCCGTCTTCGAAACGCAGTGTCGTCACTACCGGCGGGTTGGCGAGGCGTGGTGATAAATCGACGGTCCGAGCGGGCCTGCGACGACGCCCTCGCACCGGCAGACGGTCGGCCGTCCGAAGGTTCAAATCACATGGCCGAACAACGACTCGGTATGAGCGACGACCTCGAAGACGCCGTGGCGCAGTTCCTCAGCGACTACAACAGCGCGATGAGCGAGTACGACAAAGGCTACGTCGACGCCGACGCGACGCTGTCGGTCATCGACTCGCACGTCGAAGCACTGCGCGAAGCGCGAGACTAACGCGACTGGTAGCGGAGAGACGAACGCAACCGGCGGCGAGAGACAAACGAGACAGGCGAGCGATGCGGAACGAGCGCGACGGGCGGCCGATGTTGGTCGGCCATGCGTGGGAAGAACTATCCCGGATGCCAACGGCGGGTAGAATATGACGCACTTCTCCGACCGAGTCGAGCGCATCTCCATCAGCGGGATTCGCAAGGTGTTCGAAGCAGCGAGTGAAGACGCTATCAACCTCGGTCTCGGCCAGCCAGACTTCCCCGCGCCGGCCCACGCGCGGCAGGCGGCAATCGAGGCAATCGAATCCGGCGAAGCCGACGGCTACACCGAGAACAAGGGGCTTCTCAGCCTTCGAGAGGCGATTGCGGAGAAGCACCGCCGCGACCAAGGTATCGACCTCGACCCCGACGACGTCATCGCCACCGCGGGCGGGAGCGAAGCGCTCCATCTCGCCATCGAAGCCCACGTGAACGAGGGTGACGAGGTCATCATCCCCGACCCGGGATTCGTCTCCTACGACGCGCTGACGAAGCTCGCGGGCGGCGAGCCGGTTCCCGTCCCGCTCCGCGACGACCTGACGCTGGACCCCGCCGCAGTCGAGGAGGCCATCACCGAGGACACGGCAGCGTTCATCGTGAACAGCCCCGGCAACCCGACGGGCGCAGTCTCGCCGCCGGAGGACATGGAGGAATTCGCCCGCATCGCCGACGAACACGACGTGCTCTGTATCTCCGACGAAGTGTACGAGTACACCGTCTTCGAAGGCGAACACCGCTCGCCAATCGAGTTCGCGGAGACCGACAACGTCGTCGTCGTCAACTCCGCGTCGAAGCTCTTCTCGATGACCGGCTGGCGACTCGGCTGGGTCTACGGCTCGTCGCGTCGCGTCGAGCGCATGGTTCGCGTCCACCAGTACGTGCAAGCGTGCGCCTCTGCTCCCGCGCAGTTCGCCGCCGAGGCCGCGCTCACCGGTCCACAGGACCGCATCGACGAGATGACCGAAACGTTCCGCGAGCGCCGTGACATCGTCGTCGACGGGCTCGAAGACATCGGCCTTCGTGTGCCCTCGCCAAAGGGCGCGTTCTACGCCATGCCCGAAGTTCCGGAGGGCTTCGTCGACGAGTGTCTCGACCGCGGCGTCATCATCGTCCCGGGAGAGGCGTTCGGCGAACACGGCGAGGGCTACGCCCGCCTCTCGTACGCGACTGACACCGACTCGCTGAAAGAGGCAATTGCTATCATGCGCCAAGCATACGATGCCGTGATATAACCAGATAATCCCGCCGCTATCTTTCGATTATACTGCGACTTTTAGGTATACCTCATCATTTAATTTGTATTATTATTTTAGCCTAAATTGGAAACCTTTAACATGGGGAGATGGTGAGATAACTCTTGTCATGGCAGCAGAATCGTACGGGATTATCAGTCTGTTCCCAGCGCTCTTCGCCATCATTCTGACGCTGGTCAGCAGACAGGTACTCTTGTCACTGTTTACCGGCATCTGGATCGGTGCGACCATCCTGATGGGATGGAACCCCATCGCAGGGGCGGCGCACTCGCTCCAACTGGTAATCAACAGCGTGACTGGATCGTTCAACAGCAAACTCCTCCTGTTTACGTTCCTCTCGGGTGCGATGCTCGGGATGATTTTCCTCTCGGGTGGGATGAACGCGCTGGCACAGCGCATCATCGCCCGCATCAAGACCCGAAAACAGGCCGAAATCGGAACGGGCATCCTCGGGATGCTCATCTTCGTCGACTCCTACGCGAGTACGATGATTACGGGGTCGGTCATGCGCCCCATCACGGACAAGTTCGACATCAGCCGTGAGAAACTCTCGTACCTGCTCGACTCGACGACCTCGCCGGTCGTGAGTGTCGCAGTCGTCTCCACGTGGGTCGGCTTCGAAGTCGGCCTGATTCGAGACCAACTCAACCAAATCGCCAGCGTGGACAAGAGCGCGTTCGTGGTGTTCCTCGAAAGCATCCCGTTCCGCTTCTACAGCCTGTTGGCGATTGCGCTCGTCTTCATCCTCATCGTGATGGAGTGGGACTTCGGTCCGATGAAGGAAGCAGAAGAACGCGCACGGACTGAAGGGAAGGTCCTCAAGGACGGCGCGGACCCCCTCATCGAGACGCGCGAAGAAGACATCGTCACGCCCGACCACGTCGACGCCCGCTGGTGGTACTTCGCCGTGCCCATCGTCGCACTCGTCGCCATCACCGGCTTCGGTCTCCTGTACTCCGGCGGCTGGCCATCGAAGGCCCCCGTCGAGGCGCTGAAGGGAGCCGCCACCGCAGACGCGATTCTCTGGGGCGTGTTCTCGGCGTGTGCGCTACTCCTCGCAATCCTCGTGGGTCACGCCCGCGTCCAACTCGACGCCATCAGTGACTCCATCTTCGAGGGATTCAAGATGGTCATGTTCCCCGTCGCCGTCCTCTCGCTGGCGTGGACCATCGGCTCCGTCAGCCAATCACTCAAGGTTGGAGAATTCGTCATCGGTGTTTCGCAGGGCATCATCACCGCACCACTACTGCCGGCAGTCGTGTTCGTCACGGCGGCGATTATCTCGTTCTCTATCGGGACGTCGTGGGGGACGATGGCAATCATGTTCCCTGTCGCAGTGCCGCTGGCTGTCCAACTCGGCGCACCGCTTGCGGGCGCAACCGGCGCAATCCTCACCGGGTCGCTCTTCGGTGACCACTGTTCGCCCATCAGCGACACGACCGTCATGTCGTCGATGTTCGCCGGTGCAGACCACGTCGACCACGTGAACACGCAGATTCCGTACGCGCTTCTCTGCGGTGTGGTCGCGACTGGCCTGTTCCTCGCGAGTGGATACGGCGTGAGCCCGCTCATGCTCCTGCCGGTCGGCGTAGTCGCGCTCTTCGGTGTCGCGTACTACCTCTCCGAGCACGCAGACGTGAGCGTCCCGACGACGTTCGGTTCGTCGTCGGACTAACGCGGCGAAGACGAACACCTCTTCTTTCGCAGCCAGACTCCCCGAGACAGGCGTGGCTGTGCTCAAATATCGGCCGCGAGAACCCCTGCCTTACTCCTCGTCGGACGCCACGGTTACGTCGGAGTCATCAGTCTCCGGCGACGCAAAGAGCCGAATCGTCTCCTCGCTGACGCCGCCACGCGAGAGCAGCGTGACCACGTCGTCGGGTTCGATGGTCGTCCCTCCGCGCGGCGTGTGAATGTCGTCGTCGCGTTCGATAGAGACCACGAGAACGTCGTCGTCGAGCAGCTCGTCGTCGCCGATTTCGCCGAGCGTCTTCCCGACGAGTGGCGCGTCGGTCGAGACGACGAGTTCGACCATCTCCGACCCACCGGCGAGACTCACCACGTCGGCGAGCGCACCGAATCCGGGTCGGTCGTTCGGACTGAACGGACTGTACGGTTCGAACGACTCCCGGCGGACGAGGTTCTCGTCTTCGATGTCGAGTCCGAGGTTCGACAGTTCGCGCCCGATGCGAGTCACGTCGTTCATGTCTTCGCCGACCGTGAGGACGTGGAGGTTGCCGCGCCCCGAAAGCAGTTCGCGGACGTTGACGACGCCCGGAATCTCCCGGACGAGTTTCGAGAGACGCTCGCGTTCGGGGACCGGTGCAGTACAGACAAAGAGGTTCGTAAATCGGTGGCCCGTCTGTTCGAAATCGACGTGAGCGTGGTAGCCGGTGATAATACCGTGGTCTTCGAGTTGGTGGATGCGGTTCCGAATCGTTCCCGGCGAGACGCTCACCTCGTCTGCAATCATCGGCGCGGACGTTCCGCGCGCGTCACTCATCAACGCGTGCAAGATTAGGCGGTCAATCTCGTCGAGACGGTAGTCCATACGTTCTCCTGTGAGTGGAAGTACAAAACCGATATGTCACGGCTCGGCCGCCTCCTCGGTCTCCCGATTCCCGATCGGGAGTTCGACGAACCCCGCGACGAGAATTGTCGCGTACGCCAACAACAGGAGACCACCGAAGAGACCGGCCGCGCTCACCACCATGTTCGGGTAGACGACTTGAAACAGCGCCGTCGAAGCGGCGTCGACGAGCATTCCGGGGACGACGAGCACTGCTGCCGCCTCCCGCCGAGCACCGCCAGTATGACCGCGCCAACGGAAGATACCGGCCGCGAGCACCCACATCGCCGGCACCGTCACGACGAAGACGGCGGCGACGACAGCCGGGTTCGACGGGTCTAACACGAAATGCCCGACGACGCGGAACACCACCCCTGCGACGAGGGCAATCGACAACCCCAACCCCAACAGCAGGCGCGACTCGTCGAACGTCAGTCCCCGTGTCGGAACAGTCCGCGATTCGGTGGCCATACGAGCCATACGCTCGCCACGAGCATAATTGTCGCCGGGGTGGTCACTCCCGAATCTCGACACGGAGTCCGTCGTCGACTCGCTCGAACGTCGTTCCGAACGAGGAAGAACGCTCTCGGAGTCGTTTCCGGCACCACTGTGCGATGGACGATGACGCGCGGTGGACCGCAAGCTCCCCGATTTCGGTCGGATGGAGGCGCAAGTCGTGGACGTCACCCTCGCTCGACACGCGAGCCTCGAACAGGAAACTTCGGTCGTTTCGCAGCGTCTCGTCGACGGCGTAGTCGTCCACGAAGTCCCCAGTGTCGTAGAGAATCACCGAGTCGTCGTACACCTCGACGCCCTGAAACACGTGGGCGCTGTGGCCGTGGAGGATATCGACACCGCGTTCGACCAGCCAGTGCGCGAAGTCCTGAAACGATTGCGGCGGGTGTTCTCGCTTGTTCGGCCCCCAGTGAAGCGAGGCGACGAGCACGTCTGGGTCGTGCGTGCGTGCAGAACCGAGTGCGGCCTCGACGCGCTCCAGAACCGCGTCGTCCTCCGGGTCGATTGGCACGTGCGCCGTCCCCGGGCTCTCGCCGTCGGCCGCGTACTCGGGCGTGTTGTCGGTGAAGGCGACGAGTGCCACGTCGAGTCCGGCGACCTGAACGTGCGAGGGTTCCCACGCATCCGCTTCAGTTCGTCCCGCTCCGGCGTACGGAATTTCCGCTTCCTCCAACGCGTCGAAGGTGTCTTCGAGTGCGACTTCCTCGAAGTCCAGCACGTGGTTGTTGGCCAGCGTAACCCACGTCACACCCACGTCCTGTAGCGCCGGAATCGCCCAGTCGGGGTCGGCGCGGAAGTGAAACGGGCGATAGGTGCGTTGCCACTGCTCGCCCCGCGTGGAGAGACAACATTCGAGGTTGACGAACAGACCGTCGAGCGATTGCAGTGACTCCCGTATCGACCCCCAGACCGCGTGCGGTGGGCGGTGTTGCTGTCGCTCGTTGACGAGGCGACCGAGCATCACGTCACCCGTGAAGCCGAGGCGAATCGTCTCGCTCATCCGCTCCACCACCCCCGAAGTCGAACGAGGCGTTCCATACCGAGAGTTAGTGCATCGGACACTGTGAATGACTAGCACAGAGGGAGAGAGTGGAGAGCGGGGAAAGCGGCGGTGAAGAGATTACGTGTCTTTCGGTACGACCGCCGAAAACAGGTCCGAGTCGAGGCGCTCGCCTAACTCGGCATACCCTGGTTCCGGGAGCCAGTAGTGCTGTATCCTATCGTCGTACCGCGCCGCAATCGCCTTCCCGTCTGCGTCGAGGAACCACGCCTGCCAGAAGCCCGGCATGTAGAATGTGAGTACCGCCTCGACGACGCCCGGGTTTGCAGTACACCGACCCTCGATAGTCCCGTCGTTAGTGGGGGACTCGACGAGTGAGGCACCGTTTTCGAGGAGCGTTTCGACGGCCGCTTCGTCCCGATTCCGGAGAAAGTCCGCGATGCCACCGACTTCGACTTCGGCCACCGTTCGGGGACTCACACTCAGGACTGCTTCGGTGACGGTTCGGGCCAGTTCGTGGTATCGGTCGGACGGCAGACGGTCTTGATGGAGGACGTACTCGGTCTCGTTGGCTGGTCCCTTGGGACCGGATTCAACGTCTTCGTCCATCTCGATGGCCCGGTGGATTCCTTCTGCGAGTGAGTCAGTCAATTCGTCGAAATCAACCTTGTCGAGCGCGTCTTGGAGTTGTTTCGCGCCGTCGCCACCGTCGTCGCTCATTGCGCGAACTCTCGGGGGCGCTCACATATGTGCGTCGTGATAGTGAGCATTCAGATTTCTCTGGGCCAGTACACGACCTCGGAGGATGATTTTGCTGCGTGGCTTATCTCTCTCATCGTCGCCACGAGTCGTCAAATCAGACGGACATTCGGTGTTAGCACTGGGAGTCGGCCATATCCACAGTCTTCTCCCCGGGGAATCCGATGTCGATGCTAACTTCTTCTTCTACCGAGTGTGAGTCTCTCTTGGTACAGTCCATCGTCGCTTCGAGGGTGTCAACCTCCGTCCCATCGAGGAACAGGGAGACGGTGTACGTCCTCCCCTTCGGAATGTTGGAGACAGCGTCGGCCTCTGTGACCACGTATGGTTTCGCCTCGCTCGCAGTTGGGAGTCGGTACGTCTGTTCGAACGCGACTCGATCAGCGACTCGAATTTCAATTCGGGCGTCGTAGGCGTTCTCTGTATAGTTGCGGAGGACAAGCCCGATTGTCCCGATGAACGGGACTGACGTGCAGCCAGCGAATCCAGAGAGGACAGATAGCCCACCAAATCCGAGAATGTGTCGCCGTGACCAAGGCATGAGGTACTTCTTGTAAACGGTGCCGAATGTAAATATTTATTGACAATTTAGCAGCCGATTCTGGACAGTACTGGAAACGATGAGTGGATTGTTCACGTCGCCGGGGTTGCGAACCGCTATCAACGCCTCGGAGTAGTAAGGCTGGGAGGCAGCACAGTCCAAGCGATTATTTCTGACGTACCGGTCTTCAGCACCACCATTTCGTATAGCAAAATATGATTTATTTGTGGCAGACGCGACGGGTTCTGTCCCATAGAAGACAACACAGAACCAAAAATTATCAGCCAGAACCCAACTAATTCGCCGTCGAGACGATTTTGATGACGTCGCCTTCGCTGAGTTCGTGGTCTTCGGCGATACGGCGTTTCGACTTCGCATCGACGGCGTGGAGATAGCCCTCGCCGATATCGGAGTGGACGGCGTACGCGAGGTCACGCGGCGTCGACCCCTCGGGAAGGAGGAAGGCATCGGGCAGCACGTTCCCCGTGCCGTCGGTCCACTTCGACTCGTTTTGGACCGGGTAGACGGTGATGTGGTCCAAGAGGTCGTAGACGGCCGTGTTTATCGCCTCCTGCATCCCGGTCCCGCCGTAGGTCGTCATCAGTTCTCGAATCTGTTCGAGACCATTGCGCTGGGTACTGTTCACGTCGCCGACGAGGTCGAAGTCCTCGTTGCCGGGATGGTACGTGACGAGACCGGCTTCCGTGGCTCGGCGAAGGGCGAGTTCGCCGTCGGCAGTCGCGGGGATGACGGGCTTGCCGGTCTCCGCGAGTCGTTCGAGGTTCTCCGTCGGCGCGATGTCCATCTTGTTGGCGACGAGGATGATGGGCTTGGTTCGCTGGCGAATCGCGGTGGCAAGCCGCAGTCGGTCGTCGTCGCTCCACTCGCGGGGGTTCGGCGGGTATTCGACATCCCGGAGCACCGCTGCAATGTCGTGCTCGCTGGCACCGACGCCCGTCAGCAGGTCCGTGAGCGCGTCGTCGAGGTCGAAATCCGGCGAGCGTGACTTTCGAACCACCGTCTCCCAGTTGTCGTGGACGATGCCCGCGAGCCACTGTTCGAGTTCCGCTTCGATGAAATCGACCTCCTCGACTGGGTCGTAGGTGCCGACTTCCACGGGTTCGCCCTCCTCGTTCGTTCCCCCGGAGGCGTCTACGATGTTGATGATTGCGTCGGCGTTCGTCAACTGGTCGAGGAACTGGTTACCGAGGCCGCGACCCTCGTGCGCACCGGGGACGAGACCCGCCACGTCCACGAGTTCGACCGGAACGTACCGAATCCCGTCCTCGCAGTTCCCGCATCGCTCGTCGAGTTCGAGACAGGGACACTCGGTTCGGGCGTGCGTCACGCCGCGATTCGCGTCGATGGTGGTAAACGGGTAATTCGCCACGTCGACGTCCGCGAGCGTCGCCGCAGTGTAGAAAGTCGACTTCCCGGCGTTCGGCTTGCCGGCGAGTGCAAGAGAGAGCATGACTGTACGAATGGTGGCGATGCTGAAAAGGACTAGCCGGAAGGCGGGCGGAAGGCGGCCGAAAAATCGCCCGCAAACGTGTGACGTGACGACAGTCGGGTGGACGCTACGACAGTCGGTTGAGTGCGGCGCGACCCACGACGACGACGCCACCGCCGAGGAGCGTCACCAGACCGCCGAAGACGACGATGTACGGCAGTGCGTACGCGAGCGCGACGACCATGCCTCTGAGGGCGACGAAGACTCCGCTGACGGAGTCGAAGAACGCCTGCAAGACGGGCACGTCGTACCACTGGGCGGGGCTTGGCGGTTCTTCAGACAGGGAGACGCGAACCGTCGAGAGCGCAACCCGGTTTTCAAGCGAGGCCTGCTTGGCTTCGAGACGCTCGATTTCCGTCTGCACGTCGGTGAGTCGCTCTTCGACCGCGAGCACGTCTTCGGTCGTATTCGCCGATTCGTAGAGGTCGCGGAGTCTGTCGCGCTGTGCGCGGAGGTTCTCCAGTCGGGCTTCGATGTCGACCAACTGGTCGGTCACGTCTTGCGAGTTAGTCTCGACGTGTTCGACCTGTCCGAGCGTCTTCGTCTCGGAGATGAACGCCGAGAAGTTCTCCGAGGGGACGCGAACGACGAGTTCGCCGGACCGATAGGTCGACCCACCGCGACGGTTGACTCGCTCGTTCGAGTCGCTGACGAACCCGCCGTGGGATTCGGCAGTCGATTCGACAGCGTCGCGCGAGGAGTTGAATTCGTCGACGCTCAACCGAACGCGGCCAGTCTTGATGATTTGCCGGTTCTGAATTTGGGCGAGGTCCTCTCCGTCGGACGCCTGTGCCTCTTCGGCCGCGCCACTGCCCGCGTCGAGCGTCATGCTCTCACCGGTCGCAGCGTCGCCGCCACCACCGCCACTACCCGCGCCGGTACACCCGGCGAGGACCACGAGGAGGGCGACAGAGAGAAGTTTCAGTCTTCTGTCCATAGCTGACACTCACCACGTCGAGGGTTAATGATTGGGTTGACACAAAGGCTGATTTGTGCTTTTCTCGCAGCGACGGGAGAAAGCGGTGGGCGAGTGATTCGGCTTCCTACTCGGCGTCGCGCGAGAGATTATCTCGATGGATGCGCATCTCGCCGCGAGCGCGCATCGTCCCGTCGACGAGGGCACCCTCTTCGAGAACGAGGTCGCGGCAGGAGACGTCGCCGAGGACGCGCGCGCCTTCTTCGATGCGGACTTCTCCGTTTCGCGTCGTCACGTCGCCGTGGATTCGAGTCCCCGAGCCGACGACGATGTCGTCGCGGGCGCGAAGGCTGCCGAAGACGTTGTTGTCGGACTCGAACTCGATTTCGCGGGCGCGGATGTTCCCGTGGATTCGGCAGTCCGACCCGATGAACGCGGGCGTCGAGACCCGCCACGCGTCGTCCGAGACAGTCGCGTTTCGCGGGATGACAAGCGGGTCTTTGGGTGACTCGCCGCTCAGTGACTCCGCGAGTTCGCCCGCAGCGTCCTCCTCGCCGAGTCGGAGCAGTTGCGAGAGGATGATGAAGTAAAAGACGAGCGTCGGCACGGGATTGCGGATGACAATCCAACCGTTTGCCTCGAATCCCTCTTCGATATCTACGTCGTCGCCGATGTCGAGGTCGCCCGAGACCATGAGCCGACCGGCGATGTGGACGCGTTCGCCGAGGTAGGCGTCCTTGCCGACGAGGACGTTTCCGGACACGTCACTCATGAGGTCGAGACGGCAGTCGCCTTCCGCCTCGATGTCGCCGCCGAACGAGACGCGCTCGCCGGCTACGACGTTCCGTCCGCGAACGCCGAACTCGACGGTGCTCTGGCCGCCGACGACCACGTCACCGTCGGTTACGAGGTCGTGTTCCTCGACCGTCGTCCCGTCGGGGACTTCGAGCGCCTCGAGTGGGTCTGTGCCCAGTGACACGCTCCGAACCACCACCTCGGCAATAATAAACCGTCCGCAAGACGGGTGTCTGACGTGACGCTGGCTTGTGATTTCGGAGGCGACGGCGTGCGTTTAAATATCCGTAGCATCGATGAACAGCTATGACGGTTCTTTCCTTCGACGAAGACGGCGTCGACGTTGTCTACGACGGCACGGAGTTCCGCCTCGAAAAGGCGCTCATCGAGGAGGCTATCGGGAAATCCTACCCCGACGTGACCGACCACGAGGTGCTGAAAATCGTCGAAAAGCAGCCTTCCCTCAACGGGGAACCGCGTCGCGTCCGCGACATTCTGAAGTCGTCGTAACTCCCCCGCGACTCCGCAACTGGACGTCCTCGTTCGCAACGACCCGAACTACTCGGACGCCACTGTCGACGAGTTCCTACCCGCGTTCACGTCGTACAGGCGTCCACCACCCAACAGGTAGCCGAGTGCAAACAGCGGGGCGCCGGGAACGAGCGACCCGAGCGGACCGAGCGAGGTGCCGCCGAGGACGGACGCAAACTGCGCGGCGAGCAACACGACAACGGTACCACCGACCGCCAGCGGCCAGTCACGCGTCCGCGCAGCGACACCGACGACTGCAAATCCGGTCGCGGCCGGAACCACCGGAAGGTCGGCACCACCCGAGAACGTCAGCATCGAATCGAGGAGTGTGACAGCGACATCGACGGCGAGCGCCACCCCCGGAATGGTCATCGCGGCGGCGGCCGAAAGCGGCTTGAGCGCCCCGTTTCGGAGTATTGCGACGCCAACACCGAGGACGCCAAGCGAGAGGAACAAGGCCGTAAGTTGCGGGAGCGGGCCGAGAAGCGTCATGTTCTCGTCGGCGACCTGGACGACACGATAGGTCTCGCCATCGACGCGGACGTAGCCGGGGAGCGATTCGAGAGCTTCGGCTACCTCGTCTCGGTCGTCTCTGTGGACGGTGACAAAGCCGTCTTCGACGCCGGTTCGGACTGATTCAGCCGCTTTCGGCGGGAGGTCGTCCGGCGTCCCGACCGCAGAGTTCGGCGTCGAATCGGCCGGTTCGAACATGACGCTGACGGTGTGCTGGCCGAGGTGTGAGTCGTACGCCCATCCGTAGGAGGCGACGGTTCCGAGTGTTCCAATCAAGAGGAGAAACACGAGGAGGCCACGCAATTTCGGAGACACTGTAGCACAGAGGTGACAGGTGAGCGGATAAGTCTCTTGTCAAATAGTACCACTCAGGGGGTGCCGTCCCCGGGTTCCCGGAGGCGAGACTCCTTCGAGTCTATCGCCCGTAAATCTCCGTCTCCGGGTTGAAATCTGCCCACGCGAACCAGAACATCGGCGAGCGGTCGTTCGCGCGCGTCAGCGTGGTTCCCTCGTGCGGGCCGTCGAGCGCGCGCCCGGTGAGGAGGTCCCAGCGCGACCCGGCCGCTTCGAGGTCCCGGCCGTCGCGCTCGAACTCGACGACTTCGCCATCGACCCGTCGCACGTAGGCGACGAGCGACCCGTCTTTCGACGACGCGACGACGACCGGAAGGCCGCCGACTTCGTCGTTGACGACCCCCTCGTCGTTGACAGTCGAGAGTGTGTAGGCCCGCGCGACACCGCCGGACGTGACCCCGATGACGGAGGTTTTCGGATGGAGTCGCTCGTCGACTTCCTCGTTGAATCCGATGCCGATAGCACCGGACTGCTGGTAGCCTCGGTACGGGTTGACGCCGTACCGGCGGGTCTGTCGTCCTTTGATGGTCCCGGAGACCGGCGGCGGCACCAGTACTTCCGTCTCTGGATGCGACGCTTTCCACTCGCCCCACGTCGAGATAGTCGAGGGGATAAGCGAGAGCGTGTCGCCGGTCAGTTCTCCCCGGATGGCGGTAGCGAGCACTTGGCTCCACAGCGACTCCGTGCGGTCGTCGTACATCACGAGGTCGGACATCCAGAGGAATCCCGAGACGCCGAAGTAGGTCGGTTCGCCTTGGACGAGTCGGTCCGCGGTGACGGCGCTCCCGCAAAGCGGGCAGTAGGTGACGACGACAGGCCGCCCATCGAAGGTGTCGTTGACGATTTCGTGCCAGTTCAGGATGGCGAGTGGGTACGCCCGAGCGATACCGTCGATTTCGACGCCGACGACCTCGAAGGAGTCTTCGAGAGTGACGTTCACCTCGTCGAATCCGGTCCAGTCGTCGGAATAGACGGGGGCGGTGATAGCCGGGATGGCGTCTTTCGGTGCCCCACGCCGGAGTTCGTCTTTCGGAACCGGGAGGTCGAACGCCGACGCTCGCGACGGAGTCGTCGTGCCGCCGGCTGTCGAGCCTCCGGCGTCGTCTGTGTCCCCCTGTGTGTTTCCGTCCGCTGTGGGTGGGCCACCCTCCAGACAGCCGGAAAGCGCAGTGACACCTCCGAGTGCGGCGAGGAAGCGGCGTCGGTCCATAGCAGTGATTCGTTCGACCGACGCATGAACTCCATGCGGTCTGGTGGCGTGGTGCACGACCGGTGGCGACGGAGCACAGCCTCGGACTCAGCAGTTAACTGCAGTTTCGCTCTGTTCGGTGGGTTACAACCGTGCGCGCTCTTCGAGGCAGACTTTCACGATGGACTTCGCGATGGCAGCGCCGCCAGCGAAGGGGTCGAGTTTGGTCTCGCCCGCGCGCTCGCGATACGGGATGGGAACTTCTGCGATTTCGTATCCGCGCATCGCGGGGCGGATGAGCAGTTCGGCCGACAGACCCGTGTTCTCCGTCCAGTCGATGTCGTGGAGGAGTTCGCGCCGGTAGGCGCGCATCCCCGTGGTCGTGTCGTGGACGGTCGCGCCCATGAGGAAACTCGCTATCCGGGCGAACGCCTTGTTCCCAAAGCGGTTGAGCGTCGGCATCGTCTCGGCCCCCTTCGAGATTCGGTCGCCGGAGACTACGTCGTACCCGTCGTTGATGAGGTCGAGGAACTTCGGCAGGTACTCCATCGGATACGTGTCGTCGCAGTCGGTGGTGACGACAACCGGGAGGTCGGGCGTGAGGACAGCCTTCTCGACTGCGACGCCGTAGCCCTGGGGCTCCTGTTCGATAACTCGTGCGCCCATCTTTCGAGCAATCTCGGGCGTTCGGTCGTCAGACCCGTCGACACAGACGACTTCGGCTCGGCCGTCGGTGATGCGGTCGATATCTGCGATGACAGACCCGATAGCCTGTTCCTCGTTGTAGGTGCCCATTACGACCGCGAGGTCGTCGAACGTGTACGAACTCATTGCGCGGGGTTGTCGACCGCTGCCCTTGAGCTTTTAGGTTTACCAAAAACAGTGCCAATTCGCCGAAATGAAGCTTAGCTCAGGCCGCGCGTGTCGGGTTCGTCTTCGAGTTGTCTGGCGTGTTCGATAAGCACGTCCATGAGTCGAGTCGCCGATTCCTCTACCTCGTCGAGGCCGTCGGTGGACTGTCCACTCACACGAACAGAGAGTTCGTACAGTTCGAGTTCCACGTGCGGGACAGTCTCGTCCCCGCGTGCGTGTTCTGGTCTCTCCCCTGCGGCGGCCTGCTGCCCGTTTTCGAGATGCTCAGCTTCAGCGGTCGAATCGTCCACCTCGTCGTCGGTCGGTTCGTCCATCTCACCCTCTATCGTCGCGTCGGCGTCGGCCTCGGAGTCGTCGGCCATGTGCGGCGCGTCGCTTTCGGGGGTGAAAAAGAAGGTGGTTCCGTCGTCGATTCAAGCGAAGTCAGCGTCGACGCCGTCACAGACTCGGTCGTGCAGGCGGCCGGTCACAGTCTCCATGAGGCGTTCCAGATTCACGGTGTCTTCGCGGTTGTACGACACGAGCGTGTCGAGGGCGTCGTCGTCGCCGCGTTCGTACTCGCGCCAGAGGCGAACCGCGTCGCGGCCGGAGATGTCCGGGCGGTCCCGGTCGATGCCGACATCCTGCTCGATTTGCTTCAGCCCGCCCGTCAAGTCGAGTTTTTTGCAGGGATACATGAGGTCGACGTGCGGAACGTCGATATCGACGTCGAACGAGGTTTCGAGAAACGGAATATCGAATCTGGCCCCGTTGAACGTCGCGACGAGTTTCGCGTCCACGAACTGCTCTCGGAGCGCGTCAGCAGTCAAGTCCTCACCGCTGACGAGCGTCGTCGTCTCGCCGCCCTGATAGAACGAGACCGTGGTCACTTGGTCGCGCTCGGGCGAGAGCCCCGTCGTCTCGATGTCGAAATAACACGTCTCGTCGCGGAAGTTCTCGTAGAGTCGCCAGCGTTCGCCCGACGGAAACGAGTCGTCGAAGAACCGCGAGTTCCCGTCGTCGAGGTGCTCGGCGGCCTCGGCGACGTACGACTCGATTCGGCCGGCCGTCTTCCCGCCGACGAGTGAGGGGTCGAACTCGTCCCAGTGAGTGACGCCCGACGACCACAGATTTCGCTCCGTCTGCGGCCCCACACCGCGAACGGGAATGAAACTGTTCTCGATTCGCATATACAGAGATGGAGGCGGTGGCGACCCTAAATCCGTCGTCGTGGATGAGTGTCGGTTGCGGCACATGTGTCGGAGAGGGCCGCCGCCGTCGGCGTTTTACCCACACGGCGCGAACGCAGGGACATGTGTGGCCGGTATACGCTCTTTACGTCGCCCGAAGACCTCCGCGAACGATTCGGGGCGACCGCAACGCGACCGATGGAACCCCGGTACAACTGCGCGCCCGGTCAAGAACTCCCCGTGGTCACGAACGACGCCCCCGACGAGTTTCGCTTCCTGAAGTGGGGTTTGGTTCCCTCGTGGGCCGACAGCGCGAGCGTCGGCAACGACCGCATCAACGCCCGCGCCGAGACGGTCGACCGAAAGCGAAGTTTCGCCGACGCGTACGAGTCGCGCCGCTGTCTCGTTCCCGCCGACGGATTCTACGAGTGGGTCGACCGCGACGGTTCCAAACAACCGTATCGCGTCGCCTTCGAGGACGACCGCCCGTTTTCGATGGCCGGCCTGTGGGAACGGTGGACGCCGAAGACGAAGCAGACGGGACTCGGCGAGTTCGGAGAGAGCGGTCCATCCCGCGAGCAAGAACCGCTGGAGACGTTCACCGTCGTCACGACCGAGCCAAACGACCTCATCTCCGACCTCCACAACCGCATGGCTGTCGTCCTCGCGCCCGAAGAAGAAGAGACGTGGCTCCACGGCGACACCGACGAAGTCGAGTCGCTGCTCGATACGCATCCCGACGACGAGATGACTGCCTATCCCGTCTCGACACGGGTCAACAGTCCTGCGAACGACGGCCGGGGCCTCATCGAACCAGTCGAGGTGTAACGAAGGCGTGAGGAAGGCCGAGCAGAAACGACGTTTCGACCCACTGGGATTCGAGACAGACGACAATCCGGGATGGTCGTCGTTTACATCAGCTTAATCAACACAATCACCCGTATCGCGGATTCTACCCAAGCGTCTCTCGCTCGACTAGGAAGACGCGATGGGGGATAGAAATCACTTGCACGTGTGTCGACATTGTGGAGTCGTCCACGGGACCGCATCTTCGACACCACCGGAGGAGTGTCTCGTCTGTGGCGCGAGGAGTTTCAGCGAGTACGCGCTGAACGCTCTCCTGCGCGAACGAGAGCCTGTCGAGCCGCAACTGCCGACGTCGGAGAGAGCCAGAGAGAGCACGGTTCGCAGCCCGGCTTCGAACGCGTGAGTGGCCGAGCACGCGAACGACTTGCATTTTTTCGACCCGAGAGATACCCGCTGCAACAGCCAGTATACTTTTCCCAGATATTGACAATAATAATTCAATAACGGGATGACACACTGGACAGAGCAGCTCTTTATCGAGAACGCAGAGACGTTCGGAGAGATACTCGAACGACGGTTCGAACAGGCATCGGAGGAGGTCGAACAGCTTCTCCGACTCGTCGAAAACCAGCGGGGAGTGCGCCCGGAGCGAACCCTCGACGTTGCATGTGGCGTCGGAAGGCACGTCTTGGCACTCGCCGAGGAGGGGTGCAACGCCGAAGGGCTGGATTTCTCCCCGGAGTTCATTCGAGAAGCCCAAGAGCGGGCCAGTGACGCAGAACTCACCGGACAGGCCGAGTTCCACGTCCACGACATGCGCGAGTTAGAGCGGTTCGAGGGACCGTTCGACCTCGTCACTATCATCTGGAACTCTCTCGGATACTACGACAAACAGACCGACGTGGAGATGCTGTCGGAGATACGACGTCTTCTCTCTGAGGATGGCGTGTTAGCAATCGAGACGAGCAACAAGGAGTTCTACGTGCGCGACTTCGAGGAGTCGAACGTCCAAGAAGTGGGCGACCAACTCCACGTCGAACGGAAGGACTTCGACGTCGAGACGGGGCGATTCGAGACCACAGTCGACGTGTTCTCGTCGGAAGGCACCGAGTACGACTATCTCGACACGATAGCGTTCCAGCCACGACTGTACGCGCCCGTCGAACTCCGGGAGATGTGTGAACGAGCCGGATTCGAAGATATCTCGCTGTTCGGTGGGTTCGCTGGCAGAGACGTTTCACTCGATTCTCCGCGCGTCGTCGTGCTTGCTGAGTAAGCCTCACCAGCAGGTTCGTGCCGGGACACGTCTCAGCACCACTGATTGTGTATAGCACTATATGGTTCACAAGTCAGGTGTCGAACGGGGTTGAATGAAGTGGAAGACACCGAAGAGCCCCGAATACCCACGAAGATACCGTTTTCAGCGGATTTTTGGCGAGAGTACGTACTATGGAGACCGAACGACTCCGACTGGTCGGAGCAACACGAGGCAAACTACTCTCGCCACTGGTTGCCCTACCCGCCACACGGCGCTCTGAAGAACAATTGCACCAGTTCCCATCACACTCCCATCAAGGGTGACTCAAGCGCCACACACGGCGTCTGAGCGCCCGTTCGTCGCCAGGGGAGACCGATGGGAGTTTGGGTGCTCTGGAAGTATAGAGTGGCACAGAACCGGCTCTGGCGAAGAACTATCCGCCAAATCAGTACAGTCGTCAAGAGATTTATTCAATTCGTCAACGAAAGAGAGCGTATGAAGCGACAGCACCTCGTCGCTGCGGCCCTCGCCGTGACTGGATTCGGAGCGGTCGCGTTCGGGATATACCAGGACGCACTGCACGTTGCCCCGATGTACGGCGGAACAATCGAGACGGGGTGGGGAGGCAGCCTCAACCACGAAGAGCGGTTGCTGGCACGGCTTGGTGCTCTCGGTGCAGTTGGCGGTATTGCCGCACTGAGATGGCGACAGTTGGCCATCGTTCCAGCCGTAACTGGGGCTATCGTCCTGTTTTATCCCCTCCGAGCAATCGTTCAGTGGACGAACCGCCCGGGACTCTACACCGAAGTCCCGACTCACGACGGCGGCGTGACTCGATTCGTCCTCGGAGCCGAGCCGTTTTTCCTCATCGCCGGTGGGGCACTCCTCGTCGGTGCCGCGGTCCTTCGGTGGCGAAGCAACTCGAACTCCGACGACTCCAATAGTGTGCCAGCCGATGGGCCGTCGTCGACGTAGACCGCGATTTTTCTCGCCAGGGTGGGTTGATTACCCAACAAAATTTGGATACTGATTTTGTACTAGAATTAATTATATTTCGGAAGGTGTTTTGAGGTATTTAGTCGGTATTTACCGGCGCATTATGTCTCGAAACGACAACACTCTCGCATCGGTTAGGACAATATTGAAGTGTATTATTTTGTAATCTTCACACTGAAACAAAAGAGCTCAACCAACATAATTTCAGGAGTTTCTGAACTGCATTCTATTTGTTATTTTCATCTCGTCTGTTCTAGATATATGACTCAGATTCTGCCAAATATATACGCCCTCATGCTCTTCTGTAATAACTACACTAGCGTAGAAATTAACCAAATATAATTCTATATTTTCCATCTCGAAACTAACCAGCGCAGACATAGAGAATTCAGCCAACCCATATTAGTTCACAAATATAACTCGTGGAAAAACGAATCCCGTGAAAGGAAATCTTCGCACCTGAACTCCAAGGGTAAACGCATACAAAACACCCATCTAACTTCCGGGTTGCATTCCGAATGTGAGGGCCATGTTGGAATAATATGTTGCTTTTGTGGCAACCCAATATCTCTGCCAAATCAAACCTCTCGAAAACCCCAAATTCAGACGTTTCGAGCAATTAAGTATATCCTGAATAGTGCAATCAGACACCGATTTTTACACCATTATAATTCAGCATAAGCCCATATTTCGCTGCGAATTATACTAGCACAGATTCAGATAAATTCCCTTATTCGAGATAGTGCCGGTAGATTGAATATCTCCCTCCGAGTCGACCCGACTATGAGCGACGAGGGCGACCGAACGACCGTCCAAACCTACGTGCCGTCCCACCAGAAAGACATCTGGAAGGAACACGCCGACCAACTCGGGATGAGCCAGAGCGAATTTGTCAGAACCATGGTACAGGCAGGACGGGCAAATTTCGACGTTCCTGAGAGAGGCGATGAAGCGACCACAACCCCAGGGGTCGACGGGGCGAAAACACCTCTTCAGAACGGTGGTTCGAATCAGGACAAAAGTGATAGAAATAATGGTGGGCTCTCGGACCGTGTCGTCGACGCACTAGAAGCCCAATCGTATCAGTCGTGGGACGACCTCGTTTCGACGCTCACCGAGAACATCGAAGACCGACTCGAATCGACCCTCCAAGAGCTCCAGTCGTCGGGGAGAGTCGTGTACAGTGGTCGCCATGGCGGGTACACCTTAGCGGAGGACGATGGCCGCTGAGCAACCGTCCGAAGTCGAGGACGCCGTCGGGTACTTCCTCCAGGATATGACCTATCACGGAAAGTCCGACCGAACCCGCGATGCGTACGAGCGCGTCCTCCGGGAGTTCGAAGCGTTCCTCGGGAACCCATCGCAAAATCCCACCGGGTCGGCGACGGCGGTCGAAGACGCGAGCCACCGCGACTGCATGGCGTGGGTGCACACCCTCCGAAATCGTGACGTCGCACCAAGTACGGTCGCGACGTACGCCTCCTATCTACACCGATTCTACGCATATATGGCCCAAATCGGCGTCTTCGACTCGAACCCGATGAGCCTCGTCGTCGAGGAGATGGACGAGCGAATCGACACCAACCCGGCGCGAAGGGAGGTTTCGGTGCCCGAGATGCGGGGGTTCGTCCGCCAGATACGGCATCCACTGGACCACGCACTGGTCGTCACGCTCCTCAAGACGGGGATGCGTGTCGGCGAACTCTGTAACCTCGACCTTCGCGACCTCTCACTCTCGGTCGATGAACCGCTCGCCGATGTATCGACTCGGGCGGCACTCGACGGTCGCGGCCCGTCGATATACGTCTCCGCAGAGCCGAGTGTTGGAGCGACCTCGAACGGTGAGGAGCGAACGGCCTCCAACAAACGAAAGCGCTCGACGGTCGTCCCCGTCGACGACGAATTAGAGACGGTGCTGCTGCGTTGGCTCGCGATTCGGCCCGATACGACCTCGCCTGCGGAACCGCTGTTTCTCGGCACCGCATCCGGGTGGGGAACGCGACTGACGCCGGACGCAGTCCACCACGTCGTCACCGCTCGCGCCGCCGATTTCGGGTGGTATCGCAAAGGTGGCGACCGAGAAGAGAACGTCACACCCCACTACTTTCGGCACTTCTTCACGACGCACCTCCGAGACCGAACCGGTGACAGGGGTATCGTCAAGTACCTCCGTGGCGACGTCGGCGGAGACATCATCGACACCTACACCCACAATTGGGGCGATAGAGTGCGCGAAACGTACGAATCGAACATTTATTCACTACTCTAAGTTGTGAATACTCTGTCTGCATGCCAATAGATAAATTGTATGTCGCTATATCCAATTGTTGGTTGGTGGGGTTCGCGACTGCGGAGGAAACGTAGAAATGGGGTGTTCGACATCACACCCCAAACCATCGGATTCATTGTAGACGGGAAATATTCCTGACATACCGAACTGCCGATGGAAGACGCCAGACAGTCATCTTCAGTCGATTTCCTTACCTCGCTCATTACCGCTGGCGAGTACGGTCAGGTAGTCGAGTCGCTGGAAGAGTTGGAAGCAGCGACACCCAAAACGCGGAAGCGCACCCTTCGGACGCTCCGAAGCCTTGCAGACGAACAGGCGGGTGTGTTCGACGGCGTCGTTCCGGCACTCACTCCATTTCTGACCGATGCCGAACGGTCTGTCAGGTTGACGACCGCGAGGCTGCTCGTCACTATCGCAGAATCGAATCCGAACGCAGTCGTCACGGTCGCCGAACCGGTTGCAGCCCGTCTCGCAGACGAAGACGAATTCTACTACGTGCGGGCCCGCGCTGCCGAAGTCCTCGGGTACGTTGCACTCGAATACCCCGACAAGGTCAGTTCACCGGAGGTCCTCGCCGACCTCCGCGTCGGCCTGTCGTTCGACAAATCCGAAGTCAAAGAGAAACTGGCGAAAGCGATAGAATACGTCGCCGTGGGGAATCCAGAGCGACTTCGCCACCACGTTTCGAGACTCACCGAGCACCTCGACGACGAGAACGAACTCGTTCGATACCACCTCACGACAGCACTCGTCGCAGTCGGAACCGAACACCCAGAGCGCCTCAGCGGTGTCACAGCCGCGCTCGCGGAGCGACTGGGTGACGAGAACGCTCACGTCAGAGGCCGGGCCGCCGAAGCCCTCGGTGTGCTTGCTCGTGAGGGAGTCTACGAGGGGTCGTCGCTGGAGACGACGCTCGAAGCACCCGACCGCGACGATGACTCGTTCGTCGGCGACCGTGTGCAGTTCGCTCTCGACGCGGTACGAGAAAGTGAGACACTGGAAAGTGACTGTGACGAGTTCGGAACCATCGAGTCCGTACGAAGGACGACGAGTGAAGCCGTCGATGCGATTCGTTCACCCGAGAGTGACGAAGAATGCCCTCATTGCGGCGTCGCGTTGCCGGAATCCGGGCCGCCGATGTGTCCGCACTGTGGCGCACCGCGATGAGTTCGCGTTTTTGGTTGGCCTAAAATCCATAAGAACTATACATTGTTTAGGTCAGCCTAAAACATGGAGTGCAGTTCCAACGACGAGAAGGCGCCGACACGGCGTGACTACGTGAAGTACGGCGGTGCAGTCCTCACAGGAGGGCTTCTCGCTGGCTGTACGAGCGAAGGAGAACAGGCGACGACGGAGGGGACGGGTACCACCACAGCGGCGTCCACCGAGGCTACGGCTGAAGACGAATCGTATTCAGTACGCATGGCCCCGATGGGAGACGTCGAGTTCGACTCGGTGCCGGAGAGTGTGTTCACGATACTGAACCACCACACCGACATGGTGCTCGCGCTCGGCCGGGGAAACTCGGTCAACGCACTGCACGGGCCGGGCTACATCCAATCGCTGTACCAGAAGCTGACACACCATCTCGACGGCGTCTCCATCGACTGGGACGGACTGTACTCCTCGTGGCCACCGTCGAAAGAGAAGTTGTACGAACTGGACAGCGACGTCCACCTCGCCGACCCAGCGAAGGTAGCGACGGCAGAAGGCTGGGATGAAGACGCTCTCACCGAAATCGAGCGCAACGTCGGTCCGTGGTTCGGCAACACACTCAGCGGGAGCCACACGGCGCCACCCGAGGGCTGGGCCGACGACTACGAGTACTATCCTCTCTGGGAAATCTTCGGCAAGGTCGCTCAGGTCTTTCAGGAGACCCAGCGGTACGAGGCACTCGCTTCCGTCCGCGACTCGATGCTGACCCACATCGAAGAGCACCTTCCACCCGAAGGCGAGCGCCCGAGCGCCGCGCTGGTGCTGTTCTCCACGTCTGACGACCGCATCTGGGGGTACAAGATGAACCACCCGGGCTACTACGCCGCGCACACTCGACCGCTCGGTGCCACAGACGCACTGTCAGCGGCCGTCGGGCCGGGGTACGAGGACGATGGCCGGAACATCACACTGGATTACGAACTCCTCCTCGAAGCCGACCCGGACGTATTGCTCGTCCTCGGCCCGATGTCGGAGTACCACAACATCGACGAAATCAGAACCTCGCTCGAAAACCACCAGGTCGCGGGGGAAATCACTGCTGTCGAAGAAGGCCGCGTCTACACCCAAGGAGCGCGGCGACAGGGTCCGATTCTCAATCTGTTCCAGACCGAGATGGCCGCAAAGCAGCTCTATCCGGACGAGTTCGGTGCGTGGCCCGGCTACGTCGATGGAGAGCCGTACCCGGACATCCCGGAAGAAGAACAACTGTTCGACCGAACGCGAGTCGCGGATATCGTCAACGGCGATATCTAACCGAGTCACGAGTCCCGCCTTCCACAGCGACCCCGGCGTGCGCACCCTGGTCGCTGTGTGAAAGCTCGCAGAAAGCCCGTTCGGGCGAACAAGCGACGTTCGGCTCACCCATCGGTCGTCGGTTCGGAGTCTACCCAACTCCGAGGCGACCGAGGTCGTCTGTTCGATAGTCCACGAGCTTTCGAAGACGTCCCCTATCGCTCGAACAACGGACGAGCACCTCGCGGGAGTCCGTGATAGTCCATGCGAAATCGAGACACAGCGGCGACCTATGTGTCAATATACTTGGTGGTTTTTGAAGGCGTGCATGTCAATTTGTTTTCAACGTTTTTGGAATCTGGCAATCTCAGCTAGTAGCTCCTCACTCGGCCAGCCACACGGTCGATAACCGGAGCTACAACTGTCTGTGAAACCGAATCTCGAATATTCTCACATCACTGCCGGGAGAGATTGTTTCAGAATACCACCAGCGCATACCAACCGTTCAAGTTATATTCTAGACAACGGTATATGGTTCGCCAGTTGATACATCATGAATAATGATAATCGGATAGATTGGAAGCTCGTTTTCACGCTACTAATAGTTGTTTCGTCCACAGCCACTTTTGCTGGTTTTTACCCGACCGCAGTCGGTGCAACGCCAGAGTATCAGCACCGAATCGCGGGCGGAGACATACAAGAAACTCAGTCACTCGCCGGACTTGCAAGGCTCGCCGTGGTGGACGGGCCGGATATCGTATATAGTTCCGCGTCCGTGACACCCGACACACTCTACACAGGGAGTGCCATCAACGCCACTGTCACCGTCGAGAACACGGGGAACTCCCAACAGTCCTACAACGCGACCGTGACCGTCGACGGGTCGGTCGTCGCCTCCAAGACAGGGAGCCTGAACGCAGGCGAGACGACGACCGTTTCGTTCACGAAGACGCTCTGGGACACCGGTGACCGCGACGTCTCGGTTGGAGGACTCGCCAGCCAAACGGTGACAGTCCAATCGGCGAACGCGAACTTCCACGGTGGGCAGGGGAACCCCGGGTACTATCCAGACCAGTCGGGACCGACCTCGACGCCCACTGAACTCTGGAATATGACTGACGGAACGCCGATGGTGATGCAACCGACAATCGTCGGCGACACGCTCTATTTTGCCTTCCACGATGGCGGAAAACTCTACGCGGTCGACCCAACGACTGGTGAGGAGAAGTGGAACGCAACACCGGGTGGGTCCTCCGGGTCGACGTGGACGACACCCGCGTACGCCAACGGTGTACTCTTCCTCGGCTCGAACGACTACAAACTCCACGCCATCAACGCGACTGATGGAACCGAACTGTGGAACTACTCGACGCAGACTAACGTCCGGTCTGCACCCGCAGTCGTCGATGGCGTCGTCTACTTCGGCAGCAACGACGGCAACATGACTGCGGTGAATGCGAGTACTGGCGAGGAACTGTGGTACCACACGCTGTCCAAGCCCTTTCTCGTTGAATCCAATCCCGCGGTCGTCGATGGGGTCGTCTACTTCGGTGCAGACGACGACAACGTCACGGCGCTGAACGCCACTACCGGCCAGAGAATCTGGAACTATACGGCTATGGACGAGATACAATCCGACGCGACCGTCGCCAACAACACTGTCTTCATCGGCAGCGATAGCACGTCAGGGACGACAAGTGGAGACGGACAAGTCTACGCCCTGAACGCGACTGACGGGTCGCTTCGGTGGAATTACACTATGACTGGAGACGTCGACGGGAGCCCGGTCTACGCCGACGGAATCCTCTACGCTGGCAGTCGCGGCGGCGACCTCGTCGCACTGAATGCGGCCGACGGAACGAAGGTGTGGAACGTTTCGAGAAGCGACTTCCGCGGTGCGCCTGTCGTCGCCGGCAACGTCCTCTACATCTCCGATTTCGGAAGCGGAACGGTCTACGCGTTCAATACGAACGATGGAAGCGAACTGTGGCAGTACGACTCGCCGACAGCGAATCTCTACCCGACGCCTCTCGCGTGGAACGGTACCCTCTACTACGGCTCTGGCAGCCACTTCTACGCCATCGAGGAGCCCGCACCGACGGTTTCGAACGTGAACGCGACCAACCCGTCCGGCCAGAACGTGACGGTTACGTTCGATTCGACCGAATCGCTGTTCGACATCGCGGTCTCGATCAGCGGGCCGGAGTCCGCGACGCTCACCGAGAGTGACTTCACAGAGACCGGCAGTGGCCCGTACACCTACACGGCCACGTACGAAGGAAGCTCAGACGGGACCTACACTGCGACGGTCGACACCGCGGCGAACACGAAAGCAGAGGACGGCGCGAACGGAGAGTCCGACAGCGTCCTCGTCGATACGACCGCCCCGACCGCTGACGCCGGCACGAACCAGACACTCCCGCTCGGAAGCTGGGTGACATTCGATGCGAGCGGTTCGACTGACACGAACACCGTGTCGAGCTACGTGTGGGACTTCGGCGACGGAACCACCGCGTCTGGCGCAGTCTACAACCACACCTACCGAGCAGTCGGGACCTACACGGCGACCGTCACTGTCACCGACCAAAGCGGGAACACGGACACAGACACAGTCGTCGTGACTGTCGAACAGTCGAACGCGATGTTCCACGGAAGCCTCTCGAACCTCGGATACTACCCGAACGAGACGGGCCCAACGTCTGCACCCATCGAGGCGTGGAATATCACGGACGGAACGCCGATGGTGATGCAACCGACAATCGTCGGCGACACGCTCTATTTCGCCTTCCACGATGGCGGGAAGCTCTACGCGGTCGACCCAACGACTGGTGAGGAGAAGTGGAACGCGACGCCCGGTGGCAGTTCCGGGTCAACGTGGACGACACCCGCGTACGCCAATGGCGTGCTCTTCCTTGGCTCGAACGACTACAAACTCCACGCCATCAATGCGACTGATGGGTCCGAACTCTGGAATTACTCGACGCAAACCAACGTCCGGTCTGCACCAGCAGTCGTCGACGGCGTCGTCTACTTCGGCAGCAACGACGGCAACATGACCGCGCTGAACGCGAGTACTGGCGAGGAACTGTGGTACCACACGCTGTCTCAGCCTGTGCTCGTCGAGTCAAACCCTGCGGTCGTTGACGGCGTCGTCTACTTCGGGGCCGACGACGACAACGTCACGGCGCTGAACGCCACCACCGGCCAGAAAATCTGGAACTACACGGCCGTGGACGAGATTCAATCTGACGCGACTGTCGCCAACGACACCGTCTTCATCGGCAGCGATAGCACGTCAGGGACGACAAGCGGAGACGGGCAAGTCTACGCCCTGAACGCGACTGACGGGTCGCTGCGATGGAATTACACTATGACCGGAGACGTCGACGGGAGCCCGGTCTACGCCGATGGCACGCTCTACGCAGGCAGTCGTGGCGGCGACCTCGTCGCACTCGACGCCGTAGACGGGAGCAAACTCTGGAACGTTTCGGGAAGCGACTTCCGCGGTGCGCCTGTCGTCGCTGGCGACGTCCTCTACATCTCCGACTTCGGAAATGGAACTGTCCACGCCTTCAACGCGACCGACGGAACCGAACTGTGGCAGTACGACTCGCCGACAGCGAACCTCTACCCGACGCCTCTCCCGTGGAACGGCACACTCTACTACGGCTCTGTCAGCCACTTCTACGCCCTCAAAGAGCCGGGCGTGTCGAACTTCTCCGTCTCGAACCCATCGAGTCAGAACGTGACCGTCACGTTCGACACCCACGACCAAATCGTCGATATCTCGATGACACTCAGCGGTGCCGAGTCAGCAACGCTCACCGAGAACGACTTCACTGAGATGGACAACGGCGACGGAACCTACACCTACGGCGCAAACTACGTCGGGAATTCCGACGGCACCTACACCGGGACGCTCACCGTGGCAAACGACAGCAGTGGCGACAACAAGGCGTCCGGAAATTCCGACAGCGTCCTCGTCGACACCACGCCGCCGGCGATTTCGAACTTCAGTGCCACGGAGTCGTCGGGGCAGAACGTGACTATCACGTTCAATTCGAGCGAGCAACTGGGAGGCACACAGGTATCTCTCAGCGGGCCAGAGTGGACGACGCTCTCGCTCGGAAACTTCACCGAGACCGGCAGTGGTCCGTACACCTACACGGCCACGTACGACGGTTCCAGCAACGGGACCTACACTGCGACGCTCGATTCGGCGATGGACGCCGCCAACAACGACGGTGCGTCCAGTGAGTCCGCAAGCGTCTCGATTGGGACCGCGGTCGTTTCGAGCAGTATCGAGTACGTGTCGGGGTCACAGCCAGACATGAGCAACGTCACGCTGGACGCGTGGTTCAGCAGTGGACTGCTCCAACTGCAAGCGAAGAACGCCACGGCGAACACCTCGGACTTCAGCACCGAGGCCGACTACGAACTCGCCGGACTCGGAGCCGACTCGACGACAGTCCTCCGAACGAACGTGACCGTCCAGGGATACACCCCGCGGGCACTCATCGGGAGCGCCCACGACGTGAACTGGACGCGGACGCAGCACCAAAACGGCACGTGGACGCTCTCGATTACCGGCACGCCAGCCGAAGTGCAGTCGTTCTTCTACGCGAACGGCTCCTCGCCGACTTCGTGGCCGGGAACCATCCAAGCGAACGAGTCGCAGACGGCCGCGCTCACCTTCGCCGTCGACGACCTCGACGTGCTGTCGAGTACGCACCGCGAGCGACTCAACGGCTCGGTCATGGTGACTGACGCACAGGAGTTCGGGTCGCCGCAGTACAACACCTCTGGGACGAACGACAAGGTCGAACTGCGCGTGAAGGCACCGCACTTCACGACGAGCGGCGCGAACAACACCGGCTTCTTCGAGGCCTTCCTGCCGCAGAAACTCCTCGACGACTGGGGGGTGAACGCGAACCAACTCGCCGGTGAACTGAACGGTGCCTCCCGGACGACGACCATCACCGCCGTCTCGGGCGGTGGCGCATACGTCGAGTTCGGCATCCACTACTCCGAGGGCGACGCCGCGGTCACTGTCGACAGCACCGCACCCACGGCAGATGCCGGGTTGGACCAGACAGTCGACGAAGACACCGTGGTGCAGTTCAACGCGAGTAATTCCACCGACAACGTCGCTATCGACTCCTACGAGTGGGACTTCGGCGACGGCTCGAATGCCACCGGCGAAAACGTCTCGCACACCTACGCCCAGCCCGGTACCTACACCGTGACCGTCGAGACCGCTGACGCCGCCGGACACAACGACACCGACACCCTCGTCGTCACAGTCAACGATACGACCGCCCCGACTGCGGACGCGGGGAGCGACCAGACTATCAGCAAGAACAGACCAGTACAGTTCAATGCGAGTGACTCCACCGACAACGTCGGTATCGTCAACTACCGGTGGGACTACGGCGATGGAAACGGTGCAACCGGCGAGAGTGCCGCGCACGCATACAACACTCCCGGGACCTACACCGTCACGCTCACCACCACTGACGCCGCCGGAAACACCGCAAACGACACCGTCGTCGTGACCGTCGTCGACCCGGACAATAATCGGTCCGGCAGTGGAAGCACCGGGAGCGACGATTCCGACGATGATTCGGAATCAGAACGTTCGGACACGACCGCACCGGAAACCGACGATTCGAAGGACGAACCGGCCGGTGAGAAGAGCGGAACGAAGGTGCGCGTCGAACGCAAGTCGAGTTCGGACAGGGAAAAGAGCGAATCCGCAGACGTGAAAGTCGAGAACGTGACACCCGGCGTCACCGTCGAAATCACGTTCGACGAGACGGCGGACTCCGACACCGGAGACCGCGCGAACAACACGTCGAGTACCGACCTCGAAAACAGCACGGCGACGGGGAACCAGACCAGTACCGGCAACGAGACGGCCGCCGACGCCGGGAACGAAACCGCGAACGCGACCGACCGCCAGCGTCCGGCGAACATCTCCGTGGCGAACATGAAGATGAACGTCAGTCGGTCTGGTGACTTCTCGTTGAACGTCACGACGAGAGAGGTTGCGTCTAATTCGAATTCGGACAGCAACGGGCAAGAGACGACGGACCAAGCCGACTCGACTGGGCCGTCGAACACGACGCGCGGTATGTCCGGCACCGACCGCAAGTTCCTCGAAGAGACCGGCGCGCGACCGGCAGGGTACGTTATCGTCGACCACGACGACCTCTCAGACGACAACATCGACGACGTGACGTTCACGTTCCGCGTGAGCAAGGCGTACCTGAGTACGACCGGCGTGGATGCGGATTCGGTCGCACTGTACCGCAACGAGACGGTTCGGTGGAACAAACTGTCGACGAGACTCGTCGGAGAGACGGAGACGCAGTACGTCTTCGAGGCCAAGTCGCCCGGGCTCTCTGAGTTCGTCATCGGCGCGACGGCCCCGGCATTCGAGGTGTCCGAGACGGCGCTGTCGCACGACGAGATGGGTGTCGGCGACGATGCAACCGTCGACGTGACGCTCTCGAACCTCGGCGGTGCAGCGGGCAGTTACACGCTCGAACTGCGCAGCGATGGAACGACGATTGCCACCGAGACCGTGGCACTCGATGCTGGCGAAGAACGCACCGTCTCGCTCGATGCAGCGTTCGAATCGGCTGGAACGTACGAACTGACCGTCGACGGAGAATCCGTCGGGAAACTGCGCGTCGTGACCGAGCAAACCGAACAGCAGGCTGGGGCGACGGCTGTCGAAAACCCGGACTCGTCCGACGAGACGAACGACGGCGGAAACGGACCATTCCTCGTGCTGCTCCTGCTCGTCGCGCTCGCTGGAGTCTCTATCTACGTCCTCTTCGGACGAGGTGACGGCGAGTAACTGGGAAACTGACCACCCCATCCCGGCCACAGGCCACCCCGGCCACAGGCCAACCCGGTCGCAGCCCACCCCGGCCACAGGCCAACCCGGTCACAACCCATCCCGACCACAGGCCATCCCGACCACAGGCCATCCCGACCACAGGCCATCCCGACCACAGGCCAACCCGTTCAATACGTCCTGAACGAGGCCGACCCGATAGCGACTCTGACCAGCACGTTTTCCGACCACGCCGACTCCGAAGCCCCGTATTTCTCGTTGATGCGTCTCGTCGCGTCGCGTGTGGCGTCATCGTCGTCGACGACAGTCGCCGTGCCGAGCATCGAGACCATCCACTGCGCCCGCCCCTCCACGTCCTTCTGAATCGAGAGGGCGACCCGCGGATTCTCCCGGACGTTC
Source organism: Haloferax larsenii JCM 13917 (assembly GCF_000336955.1). GTDB lineage: Archaea > Halobacteriota > Halobacteria > Halobacteriales > Haloferacaceae > Haloferax > Haloferax larsenii. The sequence continues at coordinate 121,327 of NZ_AOLI01000012.1, forward strand.
GCGAGTTTTCGGCCGGTTGTGACGAGTTCGACAACCGCGTCGGACTCGTCGTAGACGTACCACACCGGCGCGACGTGGGGGCGGCCGCCGCGACACGTCGCCAGATGCGCCATCAGCGGTTCGCTCGTGACGAGTCTCGCCGCCTCGTCGGGAACAGTTCCCATGAGGAGTGAGACGGCTCTGGGCGGCAAAGCTGTGTGCGCCACGAGGTACCAGACAGAGAACTACAACGACCGTTTGACTCTTGCACAACCCTTTATCAGTCGAACGAGAACGTGGCGCGAGACCGTGAGTTCGTTGCTACCGTTGAAACCCGCCGCCGAATCGATTCACGACCGGGAGATAGACCCGCTTCTCGTCGCACTCGACGACCCCGCCGCCGACGACATCCTCTCGGCACTCTCGTCGTCGACTGCGAGAGCTATCCTCACCACCATCTACGAGGAACCGCGTCCGGCCTCCGAGTTAGCGTCCGCGCTCGACACCACGCTACAGACCGTGAGCTACCACCTCGAACGCCTCGAAGACGCCGACTTGGTCGAGGAGGTGACGACGTGGCTCTCCGCGCAGGGGCGCGAGATGGCAGTCTACGGGCCGACGAACACGGCCGTCGTCCTGTTTGCCGGGGCTGAGAAGACCGAGCCGCGGCTCTCGTCTGGACTGCGAACGCTCGTCGGCGGACTCGCTGGGACCGTCGTCGCGAGCCTCGCCGTCCAAGCGGTTTGGATGACGCGGCAACCGCCGGTTCGAACGTTCACTGCGCGGGCCGAGCCCAAGCCGACGACGCCGACGACGTTCCTCTCGGCATATCTGGACGGGCCGGGACTGGTCGTTCTCGCAGTCGGCGCGGCCCTCGTCCTCGCAGTGGCCCTTGCGATGGTGTGGACTCAAAGACGCGTTTGAGCCAACCATAGGGAGATGATACGGTAGTCCGTCGGGTACAGTGTGCAACGAAGAGCCTTCCTCTCTGCTGTTGGAATCGGACTCACATCGGTCACTGGCTGTCTGGCAAGCGCCGACGACGGTGGCTCTACTGGTGACGACGAGACGACTGACGCGCCGCCCACGACGGACGAACCGGACACCGACGACTCGGACGACTCTCTGGCGGTCGATGCGGGCGAGCGCGTGACTGCAGTCGTCGGAACGGAACCAGACGGAGACAGTGGGTTCGTTCCGCACCGACTCAGACTCACGAACGATACCGAAGAGCCGTGGGTCGCCCGAATCGAAGTGACGCCGACGCTCGCACACCCTCACGCGGGAACGTACAAACTCGCCCCTGACGCCGAGGTGTCGGTCGTGCTCCGAGTGCCGGCCGACTACGACGTGCGTGTCACGGACGTACAGAGCGGCGCGACGGCGACAGAGTCGCTGTCGCCGGACGACTTCGACTGTAACCAGTCGTGGACCGCGTTCTCGCCCGACGGCGACGATATTTCGGTCGCAGGCGCATCGACGCGGATGGCCTGCGCGCCGCCGACACTCACCGGAGACGACGCGCTCTCGGTGACGGTGGGCGATGGCTCGCTCTCCAGTGAGTCGTACACGAAGCCCCACGCGGTGTCGGTCGGAAACGAGACAGACGAGGCGACGCTGGTCGACGTGGCGATAGAGACCGACGAGGGTCGAGTCGCCTTCGGTGGTCGCTACCGACTCGAATCGGACGCCCGAGTCGACGTTCAGGTGACAGAGCAGAGCGCACTGGTCGCACGAGTGGTGCGACTCGACAACGACACCGAGAAGGCAGTCTCTATCGACCAGTCGGTGTTCGATTGCAACAATTCGAGGACTGCCATCTCACTCGACGACAGCGGTGGGCTCACGTCGGCGACGGCCTCGACGCTGATGGCCTGCCAAAAACCGGAGTAGGTATCGACCGCGCTCCCGGCTGACGGGGCCTCATGCGCTCGCGTCGCCTTCGCCCTCGTCTGTCGGTTGCGGGCCGCCGCCGGTCTGTGCTTCCTGTGCGTCTCCCCACCCGCCGCTGTCGACGAGAGAGAACAGTTGGTCCCAGTTCTCACCGTCGTCGCCCTCGGGGAGTTGATTTCGAACCTGCCGAATCTCCGTTTCGGGGACGATGCTGGCGACGAGGTCGACGATGACCCGTGCGTGATACGCCGCTTTCGACCGGTCTATTCCCTCGATTTCGCTGACGCGGTCGACGAACTCGTGCCAGTCGAAGCGCTCGCCGTGTTCTCGGACCGCGCCCGTCAGGTACCAGTCGATTTCCATCGGGAGCGAACTCGCGAGGTCTTTCGCCTCGTCTTTCTGGATTCGTTGGCCGAGCGTCGAAAGCGTCGCGCGAATCGCCCGGACTGATTTGCCAGTGCCGGGGAGTTCGAGTCGGTGTGTCACCTGGCCAGTGAATTCGTCGAAGTCCATGTGCCAACATTTAGCACTGCACAATCATCAACGCATCTACACATTTCACACTTCGAGAACGTCGCTGGTCGTGTCGGAAACAGCGCGAGGGAGGGGTTACAAAAGGTGCGAGTGTCCTCGGCATGGACCCCGACAGCCCCGTCAGACCCGAAGTTCGGTTTCGAGGTCCGGCGACGCGACGATGTTCTTGACCGTCTCTGCTTCAGGTTGCGTCTCGGCGACGTTCTCCATGAGCACCGTCTCGCTCGGGAAGAGATGCTCGCCGAGGACGAGACCGTGTTCGCGGGCTGTCGACCCGGTCATCGTGAGGTAGACGCCGAGACCGGTGTCCGCGATTGCGGCTTCCTCTTCGGGGCCCTCGTTGGGATACGCGAACGTCACGTCGTCGAGACAGCGCGTCCCGAGGACGGCTTCGACCAGTCGCTCGTACCGCGGTGAGATACACAGGTCGCCCGCGTAGTCGGCGACGAAGTCGCGGTCGAGGTCTGCCCCCGGCGGGAGCAGTTCGGGGTCGGCCATGAGCGTGTGGTACACCGTGTCGCCGAGTCCCGAGACGACGCGAACGTCGGTGTCCATCGGGTCGATGCGGGCGTTGACGTCCTCGATACTCCCGAGGCCGTCGGGTTGCAGTTGGACGACCTCTTCGAGGACGAGGTCGGCGCTGTCGAAGCCGAGTGCGAACTCGTGGGTGCGAAGCGCCCGGAAGGGTTCCTCGCGGCCGACGAGGTGGACCTCCACGTCGTCGGTTTCGAAGGTGACGCTGTCGAAGACGATTCGGCGAGGCATCCCCTCGCGGTCGTCGCGGAGGAGCGTGTACTCCGGTGCGGTCGCCGCCTCGAGGTCGCTGTAGGCGGCGAGTCGCTCGTAGACGTTCTGGTCGGGATGTGAATGGCCCTTCGTGACGGATTTCTCGAACCTGAGGGTCGAGGTTATCTCGTCGGCGACCTCGGCGAAGTCGGCCGCCGTAGCGAATCGTTCGAGCACCGCTTCGAGGGGGCGTCCCTTCCGCGGAACGGCGACGCGCACCGTCTCTGTCATCATCGGAAGGTTGTGGTGGGCCGCTAAACAGGTTGCGCTTCGGGAAAACGTGTAGCCAATGGAAACGGGTCGCCGTGGGCTGGTGGCTTACTCTTCGTGTTCGTCGCCGCCGTTGCCGCCGTTTCCGCCATTTCCGCCATTGCCGCCGTTTCCGCCATTTCCGCCGTTTCCGCCCATGCCGGTTCCGAACGCGCCTGCGAGTCGGTCGCGGAAGGTCTCCAGTTCTTCGACGGTGTCGTTCAGGTCGTCGATATCGCTCCGAAGCGGTTCGAGTTCGTCCTCCACGGAGACGTCTTGGATGCTCGCTTCGAGGTCGGTGAGACGCGCTTCCATCGCGTCGCGAACGTCGACCACGTCGCCGTCGAGCGAGGCGATGTCCTCGCGAATCTCGCCGATTTCGTCGTCGAGGTTCGAGGCGGTCTGGGTCGCCGCCGCCGCGTCTTCCTCGACGCTCTCGATGCGACCGGCAATCTCGTCGAGTTGGTCGGAGAGGTCGCCGAAGCGAGCGTCGATTTGGTCGAGCGAGTCGTCGTGGGCCGTGACGGTCTCTTCGACGTCGTCGAGGCGCGCGGCACCCGCGTCGATGTTGCGCGAGGCGGCTTCGAGTCGCCCGTCGAAGTCTTCGAGGCGTTCGCCGACGGCCTCGAACCGGTCGGACTGCTCGGAGAGTTGTTCGCCGTAGTCGTCGACGCGACCCTCGACGTCGCCGACACGTCCTTCGAGTCGGTCGCTTCGGTCGTCGATGGTCGCCAGCGTCTCTTCTGCCGAGTCGAGGCGGACGACGGTGTCGTCGACTCTCTCGACCGCGTCGTCGACCATCGTGTCGAGCGCGTCGATGTCCTCGCGGAAGTCCTCGATTTCGGAGCGGAAGTCGGCGATGAGTTCCTCGCCGGTCCCCTCTTCGTCGATGAACGATTCGAGTGCGTCAGAGTAGGCTTCGAGGTCCTGTACCTGCGATTGGAGCCGTCGGATACGAACCTCGGTGCTCCGCCGGGTGTCGATGTCGAGGGCGTCGCGCAGGACGTCGAGGTCGTCGTCCTCGACCGACCCCGAGCGAATCTCGTCGGCGAGGGCCGCGGCGAGCCCTTCTTCGGGTGCAGCGTGAGCAGTCTGCGTGTCGGCTGCTGCTGCGGCGTCGCGGGCTGAGACTGCGTCGTCCGCAGCCTCGACACCGTCTGCGTCGGTCTCGGCAGGTTCCGCTTCGCCTTCGGTCTCTGTCTCGGCTTCGACTGCCGTGTCCGAATCGACGTCATCGTCGGCCGCCTCGGCAGCGTCACCGACAGCAGGTTCGTCGACGTGTTCGGTCACAGCGGCGGGTGCATCCTCGTCTCCTCCGTGCAGCGCCGTCTCCGATTCATCGTCTGAGGCATCGGCGTCGGGAGCCGATTCGCTCTCTTCTTGCGCTTCCGATTCGGCCGCTGCGGCCGCGACGACCGCGTCCTCGTCGGTGGGTTCGGACGGTGCCGACTCGTCGGTGTCGGACGCATCAGCATCGGATTCGTCGCTTCCGAACGCGGCAGCGAGGTCGTCGTCGGACGGTGCCTCTTCGCCGACGCCTGACGGCGCGTCTTGGGCAGCGTCCGCGGGCTCGTCGTCGCCGGGGCTTCGGTTTCCGGCGAGCACGTCACGGACGAGTTGGCTCCGGTCTTCGCCGAGGATGTCGTCGATGTCGTCCGGGTCGATGCCGCCATCGACCGGGATGCGTTCGAGCGTCGGCTCTTCGAGGAACGACTCGGGGTCTTCGCCGTTCGTGAGTCTGATTCCGTAGACTGTCACGACCTCCTCGTCCGGGTCGAGCGTTCGCTCGTACTCGACGCGGTTGTCCTTGTACGCGGTCCAATTCTCGCTCTCGTAGTCGGGGTGAAAGCCCACACTCTCCATCGGGAACGACTCGGGGATTCGGTCGATAATTCGAATCCGAGTCGGTTCGTCGAGGGAAGAAGAGATGACAAACTTGACTGCTGGGACGGGGAACTCGTCGGCGGCGAAGGTCTTTTCGACAGCTACCTCGCCGTCCGAGACTGTGACGACCCCATCAGACTCGCGGCTCATGGCCGCCACTTCCGCGACATACATTATAAAACAACCGGGCAGGAACCACCCACCTCGGCGCTGTCTTGCGATTCGTGAGTTCCGGCTCGACGGTTACAGGTCGACTCGGTCGCCGATTTCGACGAGTTCGAGCGAGCGCGGGGCCGCGAAACTCTTCGCGTGGTGGTGCAGCACCTTCGGGTCCGACGTCATCCCCTTCCACATGTCCCAGTGCGACGGGAGCAGGCGGTCGAGGTCGAGGTCGCTCGCGGCCTCGACAATCTGATTTTCGTCGTTGTACCACTTCGTCCGGACGGGTTCGCCGGTCTCCTTGTCGGCGATGTTGCCGACGGTTCCGAACGCGAGGACGCCGAGGTCGATGTCGTAGCGCGAACCGATATCTGTGAACTCGTCGGACGGTTTGGTGTCGCCGCCGTGGAAGAACGTCCCCGATTCGTGCTCGAAGACGTACGACACCGGGTGAGTCGCGTCGGGGTCGTACGCGGGCTCGACGTGAACCGTGAACTCACCGATTTCGATGGTGTCGCCCTCGGAGACCTCCTCGAACTGGTCCTCCGAGAGGTCGTAGTCGTCGAGCCACGCTTCGTCGTCGTAGGCGACCGCGAGTGAGTCGTCCGGGGCGACGAACGTCGCGCCGGTGTTCTCCAGAATCGGGGCCTGGCTCGGACCGTGGACGTGGTCAGTATGTTCGTGCGTGGCGAGCACAGCGTCGGCCTCGGTCACGTCTTCGGGGTCGAACGGAACCGGAACCATCCGAACCGTCCGGGGCGGGTCGCCGAGTCCGACGTAGGGGTCGATGAACACCGTCGTTCCGTCGCTGCCCTTGAGAACGAAGCCGTTACACCCGAGATACCAGATTGCGACCGTCTCCGGGTCGGCCGACTCGACCGCGCGCGGAAGCCAGTCACTCCAGTCGCTTACCGTCATAGAAACCAGTCTTCGCGCGGGGGGACTAAGCGTTGCGCTCTCGTCACTCTCGCCGGGTTCCGAAAGCCGCCGCATCCGAGTCGCGTCCCCGTCTCTACCGGCCCAGCCGCCGACCCACTATCCGACGGACAATTGCCCAATTATCCGTCCTGATACGGTATATCACAATAGACTACCCCTAGGTATTTGGAATATAAGGTGCTACCCGGATAAGATATTTATCGTATACCAACGTCATGTAGTTCACAATGTCAGGCACTCACAAACGAACGGCGAATTTCTCGTCGATGGCTCAGGCGATGCGCGCGTGCGGGACGTGGGACCCGGAGTCCCCGCTCGAAGACGACGCTCTCGGACGAGACGAGTACTGACACCCGCACCGACGCTACTCACGTCCCCGCATTCGTTACTCGCTCGGTCTCTCGATTTTCTCACGCCCGGGAGCTTATGCTCCGGCGCAGAGTGCAGACGACCATGAACGCAGTCAGCGACCACTCACCGGACGGAGGTCAGTCGTGCGCGTGAGCGTCATCGGCGGCGGGTCGGCCGCCGAACACGCCGAGGAGATAGCGGTCGAAGTCGGGCGACGACTCGCTCAGCGCGGCCACACTGTCGTCTGTGGCGGGTTAGGCGGCGTCATGGAAGCAGTGTGCCGCGGGGCGAAAGACGCCGGCGGAACGACTATCGGCATCCTCCCCAGCGAGCACCGAACCGACGCGAACGAATATATAGACGTGCCCATCGCGACCGGACTCCGTCACGCGCGCAACGCGCTCGTCGTGATGAACGGTGACGCAGTCATTGCCATCGACGGCGCGGGTGGCACGCTCTCGGAGATTGGCTTCGGCCACGTCTTCGACCGGCCAATCGCCGGTCTCGAAACGCACGATATCGACGGACTCGACGGGTTCCAGCCCTGTTCGACGCCAGAAGAAGCGGTCGCGTACGTCGAACAGGAACGTCGGGACTAGCTCCTTAGTCGAGTTCCCGTTCCACGCAGTCGCGAAGCAGGTCGTCGACGACTTCGTCGCGGAACGTCTCCCAGTCGGTCGTCTCCGCCCAGAGGCGGCCCGCGTCGGTCGGCTCGACGGCGTCGCGCCCGGCCTCACGCTCGACCGTGGTGACGTAGCCGTTCGCGGTCAGCGCCTCCAACGCGACGTCGAGACGCGCGCGGAGGTCGTTCGAGAGTCGTTTCTCGAAGCTCTCGCCTTCGGTGGCGTTGCGAGCGACACCGACACAGAACGCCTCGAACGACGATTTCGGCCCACCGTCACGGGCGGCGGCGACGATTCCGTGGTGTTCGGCCCGCTCGCGGAGTTCCGACGCGACCGCTCGGCGTGTTCGTGGGCGCGACCGAGGCGGGCCAGTCGAGAGTATCTTGAGGACGACCGCTTCGAGGTCGTCGAGCGGCGCCAGCGTGTGCCGGTCCAACGTATACGTCCCCGAACCGCGGGCGACACCGGACTCGTCGAAGGCGGCCAGTCGGTCCGACGACGTCTCGACGCGTTCGTCGAGTTCGGCCGTCCGCGTCGCGACCGATTCGTACGCCGCACCGAGGTGTTCGCGCGCGTCGAGATACGCGTCGAGATGGCGTTCGAAGCGACCCAGTGACTCGAACAGCGAGACAGTCGCTTCGTCTTCGAACTTCCCGAAGCGGGCCTCACAGCTCTCGCGGAACCGAGTGACCAGTTCACGCGGGTCCTCTTCGACGTCTGAAAGCAGTCCGACTTCGCTATCGACCCACGCCTCGATGGCGTCGAGAACGACGTCCGGGTCGCGGGTCTCCGCCGGGTCTGGAATCTGTTGGTCGGACTCGACGAGGTCGGCAATCTGCTCGCGTGCGCGACCGAGAACGGCATTCAATCCTTTCTGACCGCGTCTCGGCGAGGGGCGTGCAGACCGAAGTTGGCGGGCTGTCGAGGTGTCCCCGCTCGCATCGGCGAGTGAGATTCGAAGGTCTTCGAGCGCGATTCGGAGGGGTTCGACCACGGCGGCCGCTCCGGGACCGTCAGCAACGCGCTCGAATCCGTCGAGCGCCGAGCGCGTCATCTCGACGTCGGCGACGACAGCCCGGAGGTCCGAGACCACGTCGAGGTCGAGCGACTCGGTCGCCGGGACGTGAAAGAGCGTAATCGCGTCTGTCTCGACGTCGCCAGCGTCGACGAGCGCGGTTCGGGCCGCATAGAACGCGGCCGCGACGTGCGGCGAGGCACTCGACAGGTTCACGTCGACAGTGCCGTCAGCCGCCAGTTCGCGAAGGAGGTCCGTCGTCGCAGCGTACAACGCTGGGAACGACGAGTCGAATGGCAGTCTGACCTCGTCGATGGGTGCGTCGAGCGCGGTCGAGAGCGCTTCAGTTGCTGTACGGGCGACACGAGCGTGTAGCTGTGGTGTGCCGGGAGCGCAGTCGTCCGGGTCGCGACCCTGCTCGGGGTCAGACTCGGCACGGACCAGACGAACACGGTCAGCGTCGAAGTCGCCATCTTCGAGCGGGGTGACGACCCGCTGGACGTCGCGTCCGAGGATGGAGAGGTGGGTCGTCGGCATCTGTCTCACCGATTCTCGGTAGATGCCGTCAATGTTGTGGTGAATCGTTCCGGGCGAGCGTCAGGACCACGACTCGTAGATGTTCCGACCGAGGACACCCAGCCCGAGCGTGTTCACGATGAAAAGCACGAGTCCGCCGAGGAACGGGACGGCAGACAACACGCCGGTGATGAGTGCGCCGACCACGAGCGAGAGGCCGAGTGATGGCGACTCACTGGACGTCATGCCGACCACGAGCGACCCGATGAGCACTGTCGCGATGCCCCCGGCGACGATTGCGAGGACGAAGAGCGCGATGAATCCCGGAATCGCCACGAGGATACCGACGATAGTAACGGCGAGGATGACGAGCACGATGAGGCCGCCGATTCCGACGAGGAGGCCCCAAATGAACGACTCACCGGGGTCAGACCGTATCTCGTCGATGAGGTTTCGCGTGAACTTCGGGGCCGCGGCGACGAGCAGGCCGCCGACGACGAGGTTGAAGATGAACGACCCGGCCGCTTGAATCGTGGGAGAGAGCTGCGAGGTCGATTCGACTGGCTGTGCGGAGGCGACACCTGCGAGGGCGAGCACGCCGAGGAGTGTCAGCCCTATCGAGGTCGATTTTCGAGGGGGGACCATAGGTTGCCTAGCAAACCCAGGCGACAAAGGTTTTCTGAACGACAGCTTTCGGACTGAACAATACGAGCACGCAGAGAGACGCCAGCGGCGTGGGAGAGAAGCGAGTTCGAGAGTAGGTGCCGAAAGGAGAGGGTCCGAGAGGAGAGAGTTCGAGAGCAGGTCGTGAGCGGCGCGTTACCAGGTTCCGTGGAAGGTGTCGAACGAGAGGGAGTCGAGCGGTTCGTCGCCGACTGCGATGCGGTACTCCTGCGGGGTGAGCATCGGCTTGTGGAAGCGCGGGCCGTCGTCGGTCGTGATTCGCGGACAGCCGGTGTTGACGAACGCGTCCATGTCGAAGTTGCGCAGGCGGTCCGGCGTCACCTCGTCCATGGTGATGAGATAGGCATTGTCGTTGTCTTCGAGAATCTTCTCGGCGATTTCCATGCGCCCCTGCCCGATTTTGGTACAGAAGATGACGCCCCACTTCTCGGCGTCCATCGCCTTGTGAACCGACGCATAGCGCTGTTTCATGAACTTGCGCGTGTCGGCCAGCGTGACGACGTTGTTGACGGGGTCGGCGATGACGACGTTCTTTTCGGGGTGCTCCATCGCGAGGCCGAGCGGGTGGAACTTACCGCCGCCGACGTAGAGGACGTTGTCGGCGGGAATGTCCGCAGAGGCGTAGTTGCAGCCGAGAACCTGCCCCTCGTAGGTGAGGCGGTCGTCACCCTTCCGCGTCTGGACGGTGTAGCCGCGCTCTTCGAGCCAATCGCACATGTCCTCGAAGCGGTTCATGTGCTGGGCGGTGGTGACGAGTCCGACTTCGTCGCCTTCGATTTCGTCGAGGGCGTCCTCCATGATGGGGAACGGGTCGACGTTGGAGAACAGCGGGACGTAGATGATTTTGTCAGACTCCTTCATCGGGGAGTGGCCGAAGTGGACGAACACGTCCGTCCGGCGCATGAGGTAGGTGTCGAGGTCGCACGCGCCGTAACACGGCTGCCCCGAGAGCATGAACGTCACGTCGTCGTCACAGAGTTCTCGGAGGTCGTCGGCGACCGCCGGGCCGCGGCGCTTGAGGCCCTCAGGGAACTGGAGGCCGACGCGCTTGGCGTCGCGCTCTTCGATGGCGTCGACGATTTGTTCGAGTTCGTAGTCCCACTCCCGGTCGTGCTTCAGCGACATCCCGGTGTTTCGAAGGTCCCCCTCCGAGGAGGCGTCCTGACTCATTGGACCACCCTTACCGATGGAGATGTATAACGACGGCGCTTCCCCACGCTTGGGCGTCACATACCCGCACACGCGGCGAATTTTCGGCCTTCGACTGTCGGCTCCACCCCTCGAATCGCCACCCCGTCGCCCCTTGTGCGTCAGCCTCACCAAGCCCCGGAGTACCTTCCCGACGAGAGCGTCTAGCGAAACCTATGGCAGACGATACCGAGACACACAGAAGTAGCGACCACCACGACTACTACGGACACAACGAACCCACAGACCACCACGAACACAGCCACGAAGACAGTCACGAACACAGCCACGACCCGGCAGACGAAGCGAAGTTGGCTGAGTGTCCCAACTGTGGTGACTCAATCAGAGGTGCAGACGACATCGTCCGCGGCGACTCGGTGCCCGAGATTCGGTCGATGAGGAAACGGAGCGTGATGGTCGGCAGACAGCCGAACGACCTCTGGTTGTGCAAAGGGTGCGGCGCGACACTGGGTGTCCGAATCCGAGACTAAGCAGTTCTGCTGTCACCCGGTTACCCTCTTGTCACTCGTGGATTGAAGCGGCACGGCCGCCTAGCGGCAGGCATGTCTGACCTCCCGCTCGAACACGTTCACGTCGAGCCATCCGAACCGACCGAGGGACCGGGACCAGCCGTCGTTCTCCTCCACGGTCGCGGGTCGAACGAGCAGGACCTCCTGCAGATTGCACGAGAGTTCCCGCCACACCTCCACGTCGTGAGCCTCCGCGCGCCAGACCGCTTACAGGGCGGCTACACGTGGTACGACCTCGACCTGTCGGGCGGCGGGCTTCACCAGAGCCAACCCCACGCGGAACAGTTCGAGCGGTCGCGAAACCTCGTCCGAGAGTCTATCGAGGCCGCCATCGACGAGTACGACCTCGACCGCGACCGAATCGGCCTGCTCGGCTTTAGTCAGGGGGCAATCACCAGTCTCGCACTGCTCCTCGACGACCCGGGCGACTACGCGTGGGTCGTCGCCCTCCACGGCTACCTCGCCGAGTCGCACGCGGGTCACAGACCCGATGGCATCGCCGACAAGCCGGTTTTCGTCGGTGCCGGGTCGATGGACCAAGTGATTCCCGCGTCGCGGGCAGAGCGCGCTGCAGACCGTCTGGAGGAACTCGGTGCCGACGTGACGTTCCGGACGTACGACGTCCCACACGGCGTGGGACCAGACGAGTTGACCGACGCCGTCGCGTTCGTCGAAGAACACGCCTGAGTCGCGGGGGGCGACCGAATTCCCCGTTCGGCAGGTTGAAATCGCTCGATTCCCAAGGCGAGGGCATGAGCACGCAGACGACGCGGCTCGAAGAACTCGGCCGCGAACTTGGCGAGGCCATCGCCGACCACCCGAAGTACGAAGCCTACGAGGAGGCGAAGGCGGCGGTCGAGGCCGACGACGAAGCCCAAGCGCAGATTTCCGAGTTCGAACGACTCCGCGAGGAGTTCAACGTCGCCCGACAGATGGGCGAGGCGACCAAAGAAGACCTCCAGAAGGTCCAAGAGGCACAGGAAGAACTCCACTCACTCCCCGTGATGGAGGAGTTCCTGCTCGCCCAAGCCGAGATGGTCGGCGAACTGGAGAAGGTAAACGAGGCCATCTCCGAGCCGCTCGCAGTCGACTTCGGCGGCGAGGCCGGCGGGTGCTGTAACGACTGAGGGGCGCGCCGGAGAGACGGACGCGCCGGAGAAACGGACGCGTCGAGAACACTTCGTTTTCGCGGGCGCAGGTTCAAGTACCAAGCCGGGACCAGCCCCGCGTATGTTGGCAATCGCGGGCGGCAAAGGCGGCAGCGGCAAGACCACCACGACACTCGGATTAGCGCAGGCGTTCGACGGTGACGTTCTCGCCGTCGACGCCGACCGCGACATGCCGAATTTACACGCGATGGCGGGCGTCGAGCGACCGGCCGACGACATCCCACCAGTGCAGTCGCACCCGAACGACCCGTCGGTCTCGGTCGCACCCGCCCCGCGAGGGGTGGACGACGATGCCTTCGAGCGGTGGCTGCAGTCGCTCGCCAGCGACGACCGCCTCGCGCTCGTCGACTGTCCGGCGGGTGCCGGGCCGGACGCCGCGGCACCGCTCCGGGCCGCTGACGCAGTGCTCGTCGTCACACCGTTGTGTACGCCGGCGCTCCGAGATGCCGCGAAGACGGCCGCGATGGCGAGGGCGCTCGGCACGCCAGTCGTGGGTGGCGTCGTCTCTCGTGCGCGAGTCGCGCCGGATGCCGTCGGCAACGTGCTCGACGCACCACTGCTCGGTACCATCCCCGACGGAACCTCGCCAGTCCTTACAAATCCGACAGTAAAAGCCGCGTATCGGCGGCTTGCAGACGATATTCGGGGGGAAGGTCTATTATGACTGACTGTCGTAGAACTGGGTATGAATCGGCTGGCGACGGGCATCGATATCCTCGACCGGCAACTCGGTGGGGGTATCCCGGCAGGGAGCGTGGTTCTGCTCACGGCAGACCCGGCCAGCCAGTCGGAACTCTTCCTCTACGAACTGACGACCACCCGAGGGACGCTGTGGCTCACGACCCTTCGCTCTGAGGTCGCCGTCAGAGATGCGCTCGACCGGTGTCCGATGCCGACGGGAAACCCGACAGTTCGAGACGTCGGCGGCGACGCACCCCTCGACGTGGCGAACAAACTCGTCCGCGACCTCCCGGAAGGGGCGAATCTCGTCATCGACGTCGTCGATATGCTCGAACGAACCGAGCCGCCTCGCTTCAGGAAGTTCCTCAACGACCTCCAGACACATATGGTCAACACGCGAGGGCTTACGATTCTCCACGGCCTGAAAGGCGAGTCGGTCCCGGAGAACCGTGACCTGACAGAACACATGGCCGACATCGTGTTCGACCTCGAAACGAAGATAGACGGGTCGGAGATAGAAAATCGGCTCGCAGTGCCAAAGTTCCGCGGTGGGCAGGCGCTCGACGAGACTATCAAACTCCGGCTTGCCGAGCGCGTCTCGGTCGACACCAGCCGCGACATCGCCTGAATCGAACGTCGCCGCGGACAGGGAAAGCGCAGTAGCCCGTTAGACGACGAAGAAGCCGAACGTACCGAGCGTGATAGCGACGATGAGTCCCATCCACGTGCGGCCACCGAGACCCGCACCACGGCTAAAGACGTACGCGAAGTAGGGAGCGAGGGGTGAAAGGCGGTAGACGAACGAAACCTCGACGCCGGCACCGTATTTGAGCGCCAGCGTCAGTCCAACGGTACAGACACCGGCGACGAGCGCGACGTGCAGGTCTGTCGCGTCACGTAACTCGAGCGCCGAAGTGTCGTCTGACGAAGCCATCGCTACGAAGCGGTCTGGAGGCGAGTATCAAGAAGCCGCCGATTCGAGAGAACCGACGGGGTGCTCGCTTATTCTTCGTCGGCGTCGAGTTCGGCAGCGAGTTCGTCGGCGTCGATGTCGACGTCCTCGATAGCTTCCTCGATGTCAGCGCCGCCTGCGCCACCCATCATGCCGCCGAGGCCGCCCATGCCGCCCATGCCGCCCTCGATGGTCTCCTGGACGATGACGCGGTCGAGGTCGAGACGCTGCATGACGTCCTGCGCAATCTGCTGCTTGGAGAACAGCCACTGCTGGTTCATCGTCATCTGCGGCGTCGCCTCGATGTAGAGCGTGTCCTTCTCGACGGTGACGAGTTCCGTCTCGGGTTCTGCGTCTTCGTCTTCCTCGTCGTCGTCAGACTCGACGACCTGATCTTCTTCGACTTCGTCGGTCTGGACCCAGACCTCGGGGGCCTGCTGGAGGTACATTCCGAGGAGGCCGGACGCCTGCTCCTCGCGGTCGTCGACGAGGTCGAGAACTTCGTACTCGTATTCGAGGTCCTTGCCCGCGAGCGGGTGGTTGAAGTTGACGCGGGCGCGGCCGCCGATGATGGTCTCGAGACGACCCTGGTCGCCGTCGATGGTGACCTGCGCACCGGGGTAGCGGTCGTCTTCCGGAATCTTGTTGGCGCTGACCGTGCGCACTTCGTCCTCGTCGTACTCGCCGAACGCTTCGGCGGCCGGAATCTCGACGTCGCCCTCGTCGCCGACTTCGGCGCCGATGAGTTCGTCGTCGACGGCCGGGAAGACGTGACCCGCACCGACGATGATGACTCGGGGTTCGAACTCGTAGCCTTCGACGTCGATTTCGGCCTCTTCGGCCACTTCCTTACTCGTAGTGTCGACGACGTCGCCGTCCTCGACCGTGCGAACCGTGTACGCGAGGCGGACGAAGTCGCCGTCCTGAATACCGGACTCGACTTCTTCATCGACCTGCTCGGCCTCCGCCTGCTGTTCGTCGCTCATACACCCTACGTGATTCGTGCGACCCTTAAGAATCACGTTTCGCCGGTGCGAGGTGTTCGGTCGGACGTACCCCCGAAACTCGGGCACGACAGACGATATCCGTCGAATCGTTTATGTTACTATCACGGTTTATAGTAATAGAGGCGTGTCAACATGGCTCAGACAGAATTGTTCGTTGGGTTCGTCGTTGGGGTGGTACTACTGGCGTTCGTCGTGGCGTACGTCGGTCGCGGGTGGCGACAGTACACGGTCAGCGCGCCCGTCGGTGGCGGTGGCTCGGGTGGCAGCAGTGGCGAAACGAGCAGTACCATGTCGAACTGGACCGAGGACCCGACGGTGCTCTCGCTCGCGTTCCTTCTCCTCGCACTCGGCTTCGGCCTGATAGCTGTCCTCTTCGTCGGCGGCGGGGGCGTGTCCGAGGAGATGACCAACACCGCGGGCGCGGTACTCGTGGGAGCCACGGTCCTCGTCGTGGTTGCGTACCTCTTTCACGGGACGTACCACGCCGCTCGGAGTTGGGGACTCGAACGGTCGCAGGCGGCGCTTCTCGGGTCGTGGGTACTCGGCCTGTTGTTCATCGTCGCCCTCTCCTTGCGACTCCTCGGCCTGCTCTGAGATGTGGGGCGTGGCGGTCTGCGAACGATGAGTCTCCAACGTCTGCTGGGCTGGGCCCGCCGCACTCTCGTTACACTGGCAGTACTCATTGGTAGCCTCGCGGCCGCGACACAGCCAGTGGCGGCTCACGCCGGGTCGCTCGGCGGGTCGCTCCGGTCGGTCCCAGCACCGTTCTGGCTCGTCGTCGTCTCCGGCGGCGGCGTCGTCGGCGTCTCCTTTCTCGTCTCGGCGTTCGTGACCGACGACGAGACGCTCGGCGCGTTCGCCCGCCGGAGCGTTGCGCTCGGTCGCCCCGTCGAACTCGTCGGAAGAGGACTCCAAGTCGGCGGCGTGGTTGGGTTGCTTACAGTCGTCGCAGCCGGCTTGTTCGGGCCGAAGACCGCGATTGCGAATCTCGGTGTGCTCCTCGTCTGGGTCGGCTGGTGGGCTGGCTTCACCATGCTGACCTACCTCGTCGTGGACGTGTGGCCGCTCGTGAATCCGACGCGGACGCTGGGCACAGTAGTCCGGTCACTCGGGGGGATTCCGACGCGTACCATCCCGGAGGCGGTGGGGTCGTGGCCGAGCGTCGTGGGCCTGCTCGCGCTCGTCTGGATAGAAGTCGTCAGCCCGCTTTCGGCCAATCCGCGGGCGCTGGCGGTCGTCGTCCTCGGCTATTCGGTCGTGACAGTCGCGGGGGCCGTCGTCTTCGGTGACGCGTGGTTCGACCACGTCGACCCCGTCTCCCGTGTGTTCAGACTCTACGGCCTGCTCGCACCGATTCAGCGAACTGACGACGGACTCTCGGTGTCGTTCCCCGGAGCGGGATTGGCTCGCGTCGAGACGGCGATGGACACCGACGACGTCGCCTTCGTCATCGGCCTCTTGTGGGTGACGACGTACGACGGCCTCGTCTCGACCGTCGCGTGGGGGCGCGTCCTCGACGCGCTCGCCCCAGTTCCCTCGTGGGGAGTGAACCTCGTCGGCGTCGTCGCCGGCTTTCTCGTCTTCTTCGTCGTCTACCATCGCGCGGCCGACTCGGCCCGCAAGACCGCCGAGACGTACGTCACCGGTGACTTCATCGCCGGATGGTTCGCACCCGCGTTGGTTCCTATCGCCGCAGGTTACCACCTCGCCCACTTCGCGGGCTACGTCGTCGGCCTTGCACCCGCGCTGGCGACAGTCGCGTTCGACCCGCTCTCGCCACCTGCGAACATCACGGTGTTAGCTATCCCGGAGTGGTTCGGGAGTCTACAGCTCGTGTTCGTCGTTCTCGGGCATCTACTGGCCGTCTGGGTGGCACACACGCGGTCGTTCGACGTCTTCCCCGGGCGACTGCAACCGCTCCGGAGCCAGTACCCGTTCGTCGTCGTGACCATCTGCTATACGGCGTCGAGTCTCTGGGTCGTCGCCCAACCGACACTCGGAGGTGTCGCGGGATGAGCCGACTGAGAGAACACAGGATGGCGACGCCGACCCCCGAGACGAGCGTCCCCGACGGAGCGGAACCGGTTGCGACGTGCCCGTACTGCGACCGACCGTTCCGCCGGGAGCGACTCCGAGACTTGCACGTCGGCGACGTACACGAGGAGTGGACAGACGCAGACCGGGAGGCGTACGAAGTGGCCGTCGAAGCCGAGTCCGAAGACCTGTTTCAGTACCACCTGAAGGTCGCGGGGGCACTCGGGGCGACCTACGCGGTGCTGTTCTTGCTTGCCGTGGTCGGATTCAGCCTCTAACTGGGCTTCTCCTTACTTTGATTGGCCTTCTCTTCAGCGTCACGCGTGGCCGTGTTCGTGGTCGCCGTCGGAATCAGCGGGTTCTGGAAGGCGCATCACGACGGCAGTGAGAACGGCGACGCCGAGAATCGCAACCGCGCCACCCGCAGCGATGACAACTTCGCCCGCGCCGACCGCCTCCGCCACGAGCAGGATGACGAGTCCGAGCACGACGCCGACGAACGAGACGCCGAGCTCGACCGAGTGTTCAGTCATGCACAATGATAACACACCAGCCATCAAGAAGGTATGCCCGGAGACCGTCCTGCAGGCGAATCAGTTCGCCGCGTTCTCGCCGCTTCTGGCCGCCACGACGACGAGTGCGAAGACGGTGATACCGAGCAAGAGTCCGGGACCGACGACCAGCGGTGTCGTGAGACTGCCGGGAACGACGCGAGTCATCATGACAGTCACGCCGACGCCGACAGGGACCGAAAAGAGGAGCGCGTAGGCGACAGCCGTGCGTAGCGAAGGGCTGGCGCTGACCGCGGAGGCGGAATCGGCTTCGACGTCGGCTGTTGCGTCTGAGCGAGTCACAGTCACAGGAGCGAGTACGACGCTGCGACCGTGAGTGCCAGCGCTGCCACGAGGCCGATGCCGACCAGATACGTCAGCGACCGCGGCTCCCAACGGAGGTGCTGGAAGTACGCCGCGACCAGCACCGCCTTCGCCGCCGAGAGGACGATAATGATGCCGAAGGCGGCCCAGTAGGCTAACCCCGCGAACTCGACGAGGACCTGAATCGTCGCCGAGACGAACAATACCACGTAAATCGCCGTATAGAATTTTGTTGATACCATCGTTGTCACCTCACAGGATGTAGAACAGCGGGAAGAGGAACAGCCAGACGATGTCGACGAAGTGCCAGTAGAGGCCGAAGTACTCCACCGACCGGCTGTCTTCGAGGTACGCGCCTCTCCATGCGCGTGCGGTCAGATACAGTGCGACGATGAGCCCCGCGATGACGTGGGCTGCGTGCAGCCCCGTCGTGAGGAAGAACGTCGACGTCCGAACGTTCGTCGAGAGCCACAGCCCCTCGTGGAAGAGGTGCTGCCACTCCAGCGCCTTGTTGACGAGGAAGCCGATACCGAGGACGAAGGTGGCGCCGAGACTCGTGACGAGTCCCAGTTTGTGCTTCTTCTCGGCCGCGACGAGCGCGAGGACGACGGTGAAACTGCTCGTCAACAGGATGTAGGTGTTGACGAGTCCCGGAATCGGGTCGTCCGGGACGGGTTGCCACCCGGTCCATCCGAAGGCGAATCGCGTGAAGATGTACGCGCCGAGGAAGCCGCCGAACAGGACCACGTCGGACGCGAGGAATATCCACATCCCCACCTTGCCGTTGTCGATGCCGGAGAACGGCCACGCCTCGCCCTCGTCGAAGACCGGGCCGTGGAACGGTTCGAGCCCCATCGCGATGAGTGACCCGAGGGTGACGCCGAATCCGGCGACAGCAGTCGTCGCATAGGCGGCCCCCATCATCCCTTCGGGGAACGCGGTGTCTTGCAGCGGTGAGATACCGAGCAAGATGAGGAACGCGCCCAGCGAGAGGACGAACGGCCAGATGCTCGCGTGGCTCGGCCCTTCGACCTCGGTGGCCTCGACCGTCGGTTCGTACTCTGTCGTAACCGCGGTGTGTGGTGAGGTTGCGACGCCGCCGTCTGCGGTTGCTCCCCCGCTGCCGTCGGCCGCGGTTGCACCACCTGTCGCGTCCGATTCTCTGTCGAGGATGAACGACAGGTGGCCGTCGCGGTAGGTCGGCGTGCCCTCGAAGTTTTCGAGGGGTGGCGGCGACGAGACGGCCCACTCGGCGGTAGTCGCGTACTCCCACGGGTTGTCGGAGACCGGGTCGCCCGTGAAGGCGCTCTTAAACAGGTTGTAGAACATGATGAGGAACGACAACCCGAGGACGAACCCGCCGATAGTGGCGAGTTGGTGCCACGGCGCGAGTTCCGGCGCGTAGTCGAAGACACGCCGTGGCGTCTCCCACGCGACGAAAAGCGGGAAGTACAGCAGATTGAAGCCGACGAAGTAGGCCGCGAAGTGGACCTTCCCGAGGAACTCGTCGTACATCCGGCCGGTAATCTTCGGGAACCAGTAGTAGAGGCCGCCGACGAGCGCCGTCACGCCGCCGACCATCACGTAGTGGAAGTGCGCGACGACCCAGTAGGTGCCGCGGAACTCGTAGTCGAGGACGACAGCGCCGAGGAAGACGCCCGTGATACCCCCGATGATGAACAACAGGAGCGCCCCGAAGACGAAGAGGAAGGGCGTCGTGAAGCGTATCTTCCCCTTCAGCATGGTGTAGATGAGCGCGAAGACCATCAGGTCGAACGGCAGCGAGATGCCGATGGTCGTAATCATAAAGAGCGTCTTCACCTGGAGGTTGATGCTCGTCAGGAACATGTGGTGCATCCAGACGACGAAGCTCTGAATCGCCACGAGCACCATCGCGATAATGAACCACTTCCGCCCGACGATGCGGCGGCCGGTGAACGTCTGGAACACCTCGGCCATGACGCCGAGCGCCGGGAAGAACACGATGTACACCTCGGGATGGCCGAAGAACCAGAAGAGGTGCGTCCAGAGGAGCGCCCCCGCCGGTGACTCCATGGCGAAGTAGGTCGTCCCGAGCAGTCGGTCCGCCGAGAGGACCATCAGCGCGGCGAGGAGCGCCGCAAAGGCGAAGAGCATCATCCAGACGGTGAGGAGAATCGTCCAGCTAAACAGCGGCATATTGCGGAGCGTCAACCCCTCGGCCCGCATCCGATGCATCGTCGTCAGGAAATTGACCGACGAGACGGTGACTGAGGCGACGAACAGGACGAGCGCCAGCACTGCCGTCGACGCCCCGACGTCCGGTGTGAACGTCGGGACGTTTAGCGGGGCGTACATCGTCCACCCGCCGGAGAAGGTGCCGCCTTGGAAGAACGAGACGCCGAAGAGGATGCCGGAAAAGAGGTAGAGCCAGTAGGAAAGCGCGTTCAGTCTGGGGAACGCGAGGTCTTTCGCGCCGAGTTGGAGCGGGACGACGTAGTTCGCAAAGCCGAACGCGAACGGTGAGAGGAACCAAAACACCATCAACAGCCCGTGTGCCGAGACGGCCTGGTTGTACGCGACAGGGGCGAGAATCGTCTCAGTCGGGGCGCGCGGTGCCCACAGTTGGATGCGCATCAACCACGCGAGGACGCCGCCGAGGACGAGGAAGAAAAGCGACGTGACGATGTAGAGGATACCGACGTCTTTGTGATTCGTCGTGACGAACCAGCGCTTGATACTGCCCGTCCCCGGGAAGTCGTGACCGTGGTCGTGGTCGTGGTCGTCGGTGTGGCCGCCCGAGACGACTTCACTCCCGACTTCTGTGCCACCGTCTGTCCGTTCAGAGCCACCACCTGTCCGTTCAGGATTCGTGTCGCTCATGCTGCTCGTGCCTCCACGGCTGCGCTCTCGTTTTCGGTGCTCACGCTTTCGCTACTCCCGTTTTCGGTGCTCACGCGTTCGCTACTCCCGTTCCCGGTGCTTTCGTACCACTCCTCGTACTCGTCAGGAGGCATCACGATGACCTCCGCGGACATGTACGAGTGGCCGGCGCCACACAGTTCGTAACACTGAGCGGTGTAGGTCCCAGTCTCGTTGGCGACGAACCACGTCTCGGTCTCCTGTCCGGGAATCGCGTCGGTCTTGACACGCAACTCGGGGATGCCGAAGTTGTGGAACACGTCGGCCGACGTCACCTGCAATCTGACTGGCTGTTCTGCCGGGATGCGAAGGACGCCGTCGGTCGTGTGGCCGTTCGGATAGGTGAATCGCCATCCGAACTGGTAGCCTTCGGCTTCGATGTCCAACGAGTCGTCCGCCGACGGACCCTCCTCGACGTACAGAAGCGTCAGGTAGGTCCACGAAATCAGCGAGACAACGATAATCATGCTCATGAAAAACGACGTGGCGAGTTTCCGTCCTCCCCCACTACCCGTCGGAAGCTCGCCCAGCACGGGGCGGTCTTCGACCTCCTTGCCCTCCTTTGCTGCCCCGGAGCGGTACTTGTAGGCGTTGTACAGCATATAGCCGATGACCACCACTCCGACGAGCGTCCCGAGGAGCAGGAACACCTCGAAGATACTCTCGAAGACGATGATGCGCGACCCCCGCGGGACGAGTCCCGACTGGAGGAAAAGCGGGCTACTGCCGACGAGTGTTGTGCCCATTGATAACATCACCCACCCATGTTAATTAACGTTCATGATAATCACTGTTTCGGCGAACGGCGGTGACTTGGCGACAGGTGGCAAAAACAGGAAGAATGTGGGTCGTGACGGCCAGCAACGGTGGCCAGTTTCGAAGCCGACTAGACTTGGTGTTGTGGAATCTCGGCCACGGCGTCGAGCGTGTACCCGAGTGCGAGGCCGTAAATCCAGTGTGCGGCCAGCGAGAACACGAGGAACGACGCGAGGACCGCGAGGTCCGTTCCCGGCCAGAACGCCGGCACGAAGCCGAGCCAGTACAGTGTCGCAAAGGAGACGCCCCGAAGGTATTCGGGCGACTCCGGTGGGAGGAACGCGCCGACGACCACGAACGTCAACGGGAGGACGACGACACCACCGATACCGAACAGTAAGACCCCAAGGGTAACCGTCGGTTCGAACCCGAAGAACAGCGCGAACCCGGCGAATCGCGTCACCGGTTCCGTGACGAACAGCCCGAGTAGCTCGGGAATCCCGACGAGCACTGGCAACATCAGTACCGTCCCGACGAGACCGCCACCCATCGCCGCGGCGATGACGCGCCCGGTTATCTCCGGTTCGAGCGTCTCGCCTGCTGGTTGTTCTACCCCACCCACGGCCGGATTCGGTGTCTCTTGGCTCATCGTCTCCTCGTATTACGATATCCCCCACGATAAAGGGTAACAATTGACATACCAGAAATACGTACTGTTCCGTTTCGGACGATGGAACTCCAAAGCTCCCAATGTCAACTCAGACATATTTTCTCGTTCCCGCCATGCTCGCGAGTCACCGACGTTTTTGTCGCGCGACCCCACCCTTCGGTCGATGTACGAAGTCGAGGTCAAGGTTCGCGCCGACCACGAGGCGGTCAGAGAGCGCCTCGAAACGACTGGGGCCGAGCAGGTCAATCGCGTCACACAGACCGACACCTACTACGACGCACCGCACAAGGACTTCGCCGAGACCGACGAGGCGCTGCGTCTTCGCCGTGAGAAGCGATACGAGAGCGACGAGGTCGTCTCCGAGACGACCCGTCTCACCTACAAAGGCCCGCTCGTCGACGAGTCGTCGAAGACCCGCCGCGAGTTCGAGACGAGCGTCGAAGACGGCGAGACGATGGACGACATTTGTGGCGCAGTCGGCTTCGAACCGGCAGCGACCGTCGAAAAAGAGCGCGAACGTTTCGCACTCGACGGATACACCGTCTCCCTCGACGCCGTCTCCGGACTCGGCGAGTTCGTGGAGGTCGAAGTCGAAGTCGAAACCGGCCTCGACGACGCTCGCGACGGTGCCTTCGACGTGCTTCGGAAGCTCGGACTCGACCCCGACGACCAGATTCGGACCTCCTACCTCGGAATGCTACTCGGCGCGCCCGAAGAATAACGGCAACCGTTGCCACCCTGATACCCCATAGTAATACACGTTTGAGGCAAGGTTTCCGCAAGTTATAGAACGGCCCGCTGGGTACGTCTGGCCAATGAGCGACCGAAACATCCGCCTCGAATCCGCCGACAAGCGGGCAATCGAGGACCAGAAGGTCGAAATCGTCGAACGAAAGGGAATCGGTCACCCGGATTCTATCTGCGACGGTGTCGCCGAAAGTGTCTCTCGTGCGCTGTCGAATCTCTACCTCGACCGCGTCGGCAAAGTCCTCCACTACAACACGGACGAGACACAGCTCGTCGCCGGTACTGCCGCCCCCGCGTTCGGTGGCGGTGAAGTCATCGAGCCGATTTACCTCCTCATCGTCGGGCGGGCGACCAAGAAGTACGTGAAAGACGGCGAGACGCTTCAGCTCCCCGTCGACTCCGTCGCCCTTCGCGCGGCGCGTGAGTACCTGACCGAGAACCTCCCCGAACTCGACGTCGGCAGCGACGTTATCGTCGACGTCAAACTCGGCGAGGGCTCCGGCGACCTCCAAGACGTCTTCGGCGAGGAGACACAGGAAGTCCCGATGGCGAACGACACCAGCTTCGGTGTCGGCCACGCCCCACTCACCGAGACCGAGCAAATCGTCCGCGAGACGGAGCGCGCCCTCAACGGCGCTCGCTACGGCGACGACCACCCCGAACTCGGACAGGACATCAAAATCATGGGCAAGCGCGAAGGCGACGTCATCGACGTGACCGTCGCGGCCGCCATGGTCGACGCCTATATCGACGGCATGGACGACTACATCGACGCCGTCGAGGACGTCCGCGAGTACGTTTCGGACCTCGCAACCGAGTACACCGACCGCGAGGTCAACGTCGAGGTCAACACCGCCGACGACTACGAAGAAGGCTCTATCTACCTCACGACGACCGGCACCTCGGCCGAGCAGGGTGACGACGGCTCTGTCGGCCGCGGCAACCGCGCCAACGGTCTCATCACGCCGAACCGTCCGATGAGCATGGAAGCGACCTCCGGCAAGAACCCCGTCAACCACATCGGGAAGATTTACAACCTGCTTTCGACCCACATCGCCGAGACGGTCGTCGCCGAAGTCGACGGCATCCGCGACCTGCAGGTCCGTCTGCTCTCCCAAATCGGTCGCCCTATCGACGAACCGCACGTCGCCGACGCGAAGGTCGTCACCCACGACGGCGTCACCGTCGCCGACATCGAAGACGACGTCGTCGCCATCATCGACCGCGAACTCGCCGACGTGACCGACATCACCCGACGCACTATCGAAGGCGAACTCAGCACGTTCTAAGAAGACGAGTCGGCGCAGAACAGCGCTGTTCTCTCGTTCGAACTGCGAACCGCGAACTGCGAACCGCGAACTGCGAGCTGTGAATTCGACCAGTGGAAAAACCGGTCACTGAGCGTCCGAGTCGTAGTACTTCGTGAGAAGCTTCGCGGCCGCCGCTGCGGTCTTCCGGTAGTCGCGGTCGCCCTCAGGCGTCCGAACAGCGTACTCGTAGTGGTTGCTCTTCGGGACGTACCACTTCTCGGGGAAGCGGTCGAGAATCGCACGCGAGTCACCATTCTCGGAGGCGACCACCTCGGTCGCCTCACCGTTCTGGGACTGGGCCGGTGAATCGTCGAGTGGTTGGCCCGATTCGTCGACGAGAGTTGGCGCTGAGGTGTCTGCATCACTGGTGACTCCCATCGGGTGGGGAGAACCGTTCTCGATATCGGGTGTTAGCTGGTCGGTGTCCTCTCGGGACGTCATAAACGTCGGATTCGACTCGACGAGGAGCGTTTCGGGGACGTTCGGGTGCGACGCGGGCATTCCCATGGGAAGGTCCGATTGCGTGTTCGCGGCGAGTGCTTGACCCATCAGTATCGACTGCATTCTGACTTCGGGGTCGCTCCCCGGCGTCAGTTGGTCGTACGAGCCATCGGCGTTCATCTCCCACGCCTTGCGGTTGTCGGCGAAGCCGAGTTCGAGGATGAACCGGAGTTGCTCGCGGATGTCGTGGTCTTCGACGGGTGCGATAGCCTCGACGCGCTTGTCGAGGTTGCGCGTCATCCAGTCTGCAGAACCGATGTAGTAGTCCGGGTCGCCGGCGTTCTCGAAGTAGAAGATGCGAGAGTGTTCGAGGAAGCGGTCGACGACGCTCCGAACTGTCACGGTCTCGGAAAGGCCGTCGATTCCCGGCCGAAGGCGGCAGATGTCGCGGACGAGCAGGTCGATATCGACGCCCGCCATCGACGCCTTGTAGAGTTCTTCGACGATACCGGGGTCTTCGAGCGCGTTCATCTTCGCGACGATTCGGGCGGGGCGGCCCGCCCGAGCGTGCTCGGCCTCGCGCCGGATACACTTCGTGAACTCGTTGCGCATCGTCACCGGTGCGATGAGGAGTTTTCGGAACTCCTCGTCGAGCGAGGGACCGGTGAAGAAGTTGAACACCTTCACGAGGTCCTGTCCGATGTCGCGGTCGGCGGTGAGCATACCGAGGTCGACGTACCCCTTTGCGGTTCCCGAGTGGTAGTTTCCGGTCGCGACGTGCGAGTAGAGACGCACGCCGTCTTCTTCCTCGCGAACGACGAGCGCCGTCTTCGTGTGCGTCTTCAGTCCGATGGTGCCGTATGCGACGTGGATACCCTCTTCTTCGAGCTTTCTGACCCATTCGAGGTTGTTCTGCTCGTCGAACCGGGCTTTGAGTTCCACCATCGCCGCGACCTGCTTGCCGTTGTCGGCGGCGTCGATGAGTGCCTGAATGACCTTCGAGTCTGAGGCTGTCCGGTAGATGGCGGCCTTGATAGCGAGGACGTTCGGGTCGTTCGCCGCGGCGTCGAGGAACCGCTGGACCGTGTCACCGAACGAGTGATACGGGTGGTGCAACAGCACGTCTTTCCGGCGAATTTCGTCGAATATCGTCTCCTCGCCGGTCTTGAAACCGGCCTCGTTGCGACCCAAGTCGTGCAGCCGTGGGTGCGGTTGCGGCGTCCACGAGTCGAGTTTGAGGTCCGGCCTGTCGAGGTCGGTGAGGTCCATGAACTCGCGGTAGTCGAGCGGGCCGGGAAGCGAGAAGACCTCTCGCTCGTCGAGGGAGAGTTGCTCGACGAGGAGGTCTGTCACCGAGTCGGATGCGTCGTCTTCGATTTCGAGTCGCACCACGGTCGCGAATCGGCGCTGTTCGAGCACCTCTTCTATCATGTCGATGAGGTCCTCTGCGACCTCCTCGTTGCGCCTGACTTCGGCGTTTCGCGTCAGCTTGAACACCGCAGTGTCGAGCACCTCGACGTTCGGAAACAGTAAGTCGAGGTTCGCGCGGATGACCTCTTCGAGGAGCACGTACCGGGTCTCGTCGGTGTCGGTGTCGACTTCGACGAGACGAGGACGATTCTGCGGTATCTTCACGCGGGTAAACGTCGGGTCGTCGTCGCCGCCGCGCGTGAGAACCGCCATCGAGAGCGAGAGATTCGAGATGAAGGGAAACGGGTGCGCCGGGTCGAACGAAAGCGGAGTGAGCGTCGGCAGCACGGACATCTCGAAGTAGTCGCGCATCTCAGACTGCTCGTCTGCCGTCAACTCGTCGTAGTCACAGATGTGGATGCCCTCGGCAGCGAGCGCCGGCAGTATCTCCTCGCGGTAACACGCCGCCTGCTGTTCGAACATCGGGCGAGCCTTGTCGATGGCTTCTTCCCACTGTTCGCGGGGAGTCCGCCCGTCGGTGGTTCGCTCTGTCACCCCGGCGTCGATTTGCTGTTTCAGCCCGCCGACACGCTTCATGAAGAACTCGTCGAGGTTCTTCGTGAAGATGGCGAGGAACCGAACGCGTTCGAGAAGCGGGTTTCTGTCGTCGAGCGCCTCGTTGAGTACTCGTGACTGAAACGCCAGTTCGCTCAGCTCGCGGTTGAGATAATACTGCGGGTCCGAGAGGTCGATATCGGCAGGCGACTCGTTGGTCATGGCATCGTTGGATAACGGCGACTTGCGGACCGTCGCGGCGTCGTCGTCACTGTCACACGACAACATACCGCTCTGGTCGAATCTACAAACAGTACACGGCGCGTTTCGTATTAAGCGGTTTATATTGGTTCGACCACTGATTACAGTTCAGTAAAAGGTACTATATGCAACTATATAATTATATTAGTGCTGTTGACACGACATCCGACGAGCGGAACGAGACGCTGAAACGTGGTGGCCGAGAAGCAGGCGTGTGAACGAGACGGCACGCGTCGTCCTCGTCGGCTACGGCGAGGTCGGAACGAAGAGTTCGAGCGTCCGAGCGAAGATGGAGGAACGCCTCCGGGAGAACCTGCAGGCGGTCCTCGACGACAGAGCCCTCTCGGGTCGCGTCGAACGAACCTGGTCTCGACTTCGCGTCGTCGACGCCGACGACCCCGAGGCGGTCGCCGCCGCGTGTGCCGAGGTCCCCGGCGTCGTCTGGGCCAGACCGACTGTCGCGTGCGAACCGACGCTCGATTCGATGGTCACGGTGTGCCGCGATTTCGCTGCAGAACACCCAGACGGGGCGAGTTTCGCAATCGACGCCGACCGAATCGGTCCCAAAGAGAACCACGGCTTTTCTGTCCGCAATATCGAGCGCGACGCGGGCAGCGCCGTCGTCGAAGCCACCGACGCGCCCGTCGACCTCGACAATCCAGCCCACACCTATCGCGTCGAGTGTCGGGAAGACACCGCGTACGTCTCGATTCAGAAATTCGATGGGCCGGGCGGCATTCCGCTGGGGACACAGGGGAAGGCGGTCGCGCTCATCTCCGGCGGCATCGACTCACCCGTCGCGATGTGGGAACTGATGCGCCGCGGGTGCGAAATCGTCCCCGTCTACGTCGACCTCGGCGACTTCGGCGGTGCCGACCACCGAGCGCGGGCCGTCCAGACCGTCCGAACTATCGGACGCCGCGCGCCGAACTTCGACATGCGCGTCCACGTCGTCCCCGGTGGCGACGTGGTCGAGCGCCTGATGGACACCGTCGACGACACGCGAATGCTCTCGCTTCGTCGGGTGATGCTCGCCATCGCCGCCGAAGTCGCCGCCGAGGAAGACGCTCACTCCATCGTGACCGGGGAGTCGATGGCCCAGAAATCGAGTCAGACCGGCGAGAACCTCGCCGTCACGTCCGCTGCGACCGAGTACCCGGTTCATAGGCCGCTTTTGACCCGCGACAAGACGGATATTGTCGCCGAAGCGCGCGAGTTGGGAACCTTCCACGACTCCACGCTTCCGGTGGGGTGTGAGCGCGTCGCTCCGTCGTATCCAGAGACGAACGCGTCTCTCGCCGCCGTCGAGCGGGCGGAACCGGACGACCTCTTCGACCTCGCGGCCGAGGCGGCGCGAAACCGAACCCGGACCTGAACCCAGTCGATTTTTTTCCACGATGCCAGAGTATCGGAACCGCTTTACCGCATCCATACCGTCCTCTCCGACGTGACGCAGGTCTGTATCGTCGGGTCCGAAGACGTTCACCTCCAGTACGAGTTGCTGTCGCGAGAGACCGCCCGCGCGGCGCTCTCGACGTACGACATCACCGAGCCGTTCGAGAACTCGCTGTGCGTCGAGACGGTGAGCATCGGCGCGGCGGTGTCGCTTCTCAACGACCTCAACTGGTATCTCGTCCGATTCGCAGACGCCTGCCTCGTCCTCGAACCCTCCATCTCAGCCGACGAGTGGCTCTCTCGCGACCTCGCCCGCGACGTTCGAGACGGCCACGTCTCGCCGGAAGAGACCGGTGACCACCTCGCAATCTACGGCGTCGAAGACGGCCGTCTCGTCGAACCGATGTACGTGACGCGAGTCGATGGCTCGGTCCCCTCCTACGACCTTCGGGACGTCGAAGAGACGGTGGTCGTCCGCGTCGGCGAAGACGAATTCGGCCGATAGCAGCGATTCGAACAAGAGCGACGATTCAGACGAGAAGAGCCAGAAAAAAACCGTCAGTCGAACATTCCGGTGGACATGTATCGCTCGCCGGAGTCCCAGAATACCGTGACAACGAGCGGTTGCTCTGCGTCGGGAGCGGCAGGCTCCGCGATGCGCTCGGCGACACGCTTGGCTGCGAGCAGCGATGCACCCGAGGACTGGCCGACGAGGATACCCTCCTCGCGGGCGAGTCTTCGACACTCGGCTTCGGCGTCTTCGACCGCGACGATTTCCACGTCGTCGAGCAGGTCGGTATCGAGGTTGGGGCTGACGAATCCCGGCCCCATCCCCTGAAACTCGTTGTCGCCGACTTCGTGGCCCGAGAGGACGGCGCTCTGTTCGGGTTCGACGCCGACGACGGTCATCGACGGGAACTCCTCTTTGAGGCGGCGACCGTTCCCCGAAATCGTGCCGCCAGTACCGATTCCGGCGACGAAGGCGTCGATTTGCCGGTCGCCGATTTGGTCGAGTATCTCCTCTGCGGTCGTTCGGTAGTGGGCGTTCGGGTTCGCCGGGTTCTCGAACTGCCGGAGTTGGTACATTCCCTCCTCAGATTCGAGTTCGTCGGCGCGGTCTTTCGCGTCGGAGATGCCGCCCTCGACGAGTTCGATTGTCGCACCGTAGGCGCGCATGATTTCGCGACGCTCGGGAGACATCGACTCGGACATGACGATAGTGAGGTCGTAGCCCTTCGCGGCCGCGGCCACCGCCAATCCGATACCCGTGTTTCCGGAGGTCGGTTCGACGAGTTCGTCGCCGGGTTCGATGTCGCCTGCGTCTTCCGCCGCCTCGACCATCGCCAGCGCGGGGCGGTCTTTCGCCGACCCGCCGGGGTTCTTGGACTCGATTTTGGCTGCGATGGTCGACCCGGCGGGCGAGTCGACGCGGACCAAGGGGGACCCGATAGCGTCGAGGATACTGTCGTCCATCGCTCTCCGGTTTACCACGCGCACCTAAACGACTGGCGGAGCCGGACGATTCGGCCACTGTTCGGCTGCTGAGGGGGATGAGCCAAGCGACCGTGGCGAACCCCGCCGCGAGCGCACCCGTTAAATCCGCGCGTTCGTTACACCCGCCCATGGCACAGGCGGAGACGCTGGAGACGATGCAACCGAACCCCGAGTGGAACGCAGACGGGTACGAAGCGGCCGTTGCGACCCTCGGCGGCGACGATTACACGTTCAAAGTCTGGGGCGGCGACTGGTGCGGCGACTGCCAAGACCAACTGCCGGACTTCGGCGCGGCGCTGGACGCGGCTGGCGTCGATACCGACCGCATCGAACACTACCCGGTCGAGAAAGCCGACGACGGGTCGAAAATCGGCCCCCGCGTCGAGGAGTACGACATCGAGTACATCCCGACGGTCGTCGTCGAACTCGACGGCGAGGAAGTCGCGCGGTTCGTCGAGGAAGAAGCCGACCCCATCGCGGTCTACCTCGCAGAACAGTTGTCGAACTGAGTCGCGGTCGAGTCGTTTTCGTTTCACGGTGTCGGAGGACTGATACGATACGGCCGAGTACACCGACCAGATGAGACGACGACAGGTCCTCGCGTCACTCGGTGCCGCCGCTCTCGCAGGGTGCAACGCCCAGAACCTCTGTGGCCCACGAGACACCGAGCCCCTCCCAAACGAAGACGCGGGCTGGCCCCAACAGGGACCCACGCCTGCAAATCAGCGCCGTGCGCCGTCGCTTTCAGTGACCGACCCGACGGAAACGTGGCGTATCGAGAACGACGGTCCAGTGACGACGCCGGCTGTGTCCGGGGACACAGTGTACCTCTCTGCCGGAGTACGTGACGACGAGGGCGGCCGGTTCCCCGTCGGGGCGCTCTTCGCCTTCGACCGAGAGACGGGAACACAGCGATGGCGGACCGTCTTCGGCGACCCGCATGGGGCGTACGCCGGGTGCCCGCCGGTCGTCTACCGCGGGACGGTGTACGTCGGCGACGCGGGCCACTACAGCCTCTATGCGGTGAGCGCCCGAACCGGAGCGATTCGGTGGCACGCGCAACTCGGTGGGTCGGTAAATCGCCCGGTTAGTGCCGCGGACGGGGTCGTCTGTCTCGCACAGCAGGACCACGTCATCGCGTTCGACACGATGGGCGAGGAACTGTGGCGATACTCGAAGTCGGGGCACGTCTTCTTGACGACGCCGACTATCGTCGACGGCACGGTCTACGTCGGTTCAGTCTTCAGCCCGGACGGCGAAAACAACGAATCAGAAGACGACCACGCGTCCGTCGTCGCGGCGCTCGACCTCCAGACGGGCGACGTGGTGTGGGAAGCCGCCCGGGGCGAGAACATCAACCCGATTACCGCCGTCGACGGGACGCTCTACTTCTCCGGTGCGAACGCGATTCACGCCCTCGATATGACTGATGGAAGTCGCGTCTGGGAGCAACCGACCGGAGACCGTCGCTTCGGCCGCCTCGCAGTCGACGACGAGCGCGTGTACGCCACCGGCGGCTCACAAGCAGTCGCGTTCGGTCGCGACGACGGCGACGTTCGCTGGCGCTACGAAGCCGACACGTACCTCCGTTCGCATCCCATGGTGACTGCGAACTCGGTCGTCGCCGCGACAGAAAATCCCCAGAGCGACGATGCGGCGGTCGCCTACGCCCTCGACGTGGACTCCGGCGACCCCCGGTGGACGCTGGAACTCGACGGGAAGATGGGCTTTGCACCCGTTGCCGGTGAGAACCGAATGTATCTGTCGTCATACCGGGCGGAAGAGCAGGGCGTGCTGGTCGGTGTCGAATGATGGGTGACGGACACCGCCACTGAACTCTGTTTAGGAGAAGGCGGGGGAAGCAACCCCCCTTCTCAGTCGTCCCGTCCCGCGGTAAACCACGCCAGCGCCTCGTCGATGTCGTGAGTCGGCGCGGAGCAGGTGAAGTTCTCGCAGGCGTAGACGGTCGGTTCGCCCCCGTCCGCTTCGCGGGCGGCCCAGATGGGCGGAGCCTCGTCGAGTTCGAGTTCGTCGAGCCACGCGTCCAGTCCGTCGTCGGTGGCTGGCCGAGGTGCGACGACGAGACCCGGAAGGTACCGCGAGGCGAGCGTTTCGTGCCACTCGGCGGGCATCTCGTCGGCCGCGACGGTCAGTTCTGGAACCCCGCTTGCGGCTTTCTCGGCGGCGAGCGCGAGCGAGACGTGTTCGAGCGGGCTGCCGCGGATGCGGTTCGCGTGGGTTTCGAGGACGGTGTCGGCGGCCTCGCCGAAGCCAGCATCGGGCGCGAAGTGTTCGAGGTCGAGGAATAGCGAGGTGGCGACGCCGAGACTCGACGGTGTGGACTGGTCGGTGGCCTCCTGCGGGCGCGTTACGAGGGCCTCGCCGCTTTCGGGGGTGAAGTAGAGCGTCCCGGCCGCGTCGTCGTAGAACTCGCGGTGAATCGCGCGAGCGAGGTCCAGTGCGAAGGCGAGCGGGTCTACGTCGCCGGTTGCTTGATACAGGTCGAACGCGCCGCGGGCGAGGAAGGCGTAGTCTTCGAGGTAGCCATCGCCTTTGACCTCGCCGTTCATCACGCGCCGCGAGAGGTGTCCCGCATCCGCGTCCCAGAGGTGCTCGCGCACGAAGTCGAGCGCGCGGCGAGCGTCGTCTGCGAGCGAGTCGTCTTCGAGGGCGACTGCGCCCTGCGCGAACGCCGAAATCATCAGGCCGTTCCAGCCAGCGAGGATTTTCTCGTCGCGGGCGGGGCGCTCTCTGCCCGAGCGAGCGGCGAAGAGGGCTTTTCGGGCCTCTGCGAGTTTGTCTTCGACCTCGTCTTCCGAGATGTCGTACTCCTCGGCGAGGTCGGAGAGGGTCGCCGAGACGTTGAGCACGGTCGTCTTGTTCTCGAAGTTGCCGCCGGGCGTGACGCCGTAGCGGTCACAGAAGAGGTCCGCTTCGAGTTCGGGAAGGAGGCTGCGAACCTCGTCTGGCGTCCAGACGTAGAACGTGCCCTCCTCGCCGCCGGATTGGGCGTCGAGCGTGGCGAAGAAGCCGCCGTCGTCGTGAGAGAGTTCCCTGCGGACGAACTCGAACGTCTCGGCCGCGACATCGGCGTACGCCTCGGTCCCGGTGAGACGGTAGGTGTCGAGATACCGGGAAACGAGTCCCGCCTGGTCGTACAGCATCTTCTCGAAGTGCGGGACGGTCCAGTCTTTGTCCACGCAGTAGCGGTGGAAGCCGCCGCCGAGGTGGTCGCGCAAGCCGCCGTTGGCCATCGCGTCGAGGGATTCGACCGCAACGTCGAGTGCCTGGCGGCGGCCGGTGATTGCGTAGCCCCGGAGGAGCGCGTCGATGCGGCCGGGTTGCGGGAACTTCGGACCGCCGCCGAAGCCACCGTCGTCGCGGTCGGCAGCGCGAAGCGCAGCCTGCACCGTCTGGTCGAGAATCTCGGAACCGGGTGCCTCACCCGGCGTGTCGGGCGTGTCTTCGAGTTGGTCGTGGATGGCGCTCGTCCACTGCTGGGCGCGGTTTTCTATCTCGTCGCGGTCGGTCTGCCACGACTCGGCGAAGCTCTCTACGAGGTCGCGGAACCCGGGCGCGCCGCGTCGCGGTTCCGGCGGGAAGTACGTCCCGACGAAGAAGGGCTTTCCTTGCGGGGTGAGCCAAACCGAGAGCGGCCACCCGCCGCCGCCGGTGACGAGTTGGCAGATGGTCTGGTAGATGCGGTCGAGGTCGGGTCGCTCCTCGCGGTCGACCTTGACCGGAACGAAGTGTTCGTTGAGCGTCTCAGCGATGTCGGGGTCCGAGAAGCTCTCGTCGGCCATGACGTGACACCAGTGACACGCCGAGTAGCCGATAGAGAGGAAGATGGGTTTGTCCGCTTCGCGGGCGGCTTCGAGCGCCGTGTCGTCCCACGGTTGCCAGTTGACGGGGTTGTCCGCGTGCTGGCGAAGATAGGGACTCTGTTCGTTGTCGAGTCGGTTGCGTCCCACCGGGTCGGTCATGTCTCGAAGTCGGGACCCCGTGAACTAAAGCGGCGTGGAGGCGGCGAGTCACCGTCGCGTCCCCGGCGGGCGAGCCGTCTCAGAACACGTCGAGGTGGTCGTCGAGGAACACCCAACCGTCGAGGTTCTCTTCTACGACCGTCGAAATCGGTTTCCCGGTTCCGTGGCCCGTCTTCGAACGGGTCTTCAGGAGAATCGGGTCGTCGCCTTCCTGTGCGGCCTGCATGCGGGCGGTCATCTTCCGGGCGTGGAACGGGTCCACGCGGGCGTCGCCCTCAGCGGTCGAAAAGAGTACAGCCGGATACTCGCGCGCCTCGACGTTGTGGTACGGTGAGTACTCTCGGATGTACTCGTAGGCCTCGGGGTCCTCGGGCGACCCGTACTCGGTGGTCCACGTCTCTCCGAGGAGCGAAGTGTGGAACCGAAGCATGTCGAGGAGCGGGACCTTGCAGATTGCCGCCGCAAACAGGTCCGGGCGTTGGGTGACCGCCGCTCCGACGAGGAGGCCGCCGTTGCTGCCGCCGAAACAGGCGAGTCGCTCCGGCGAAGTGTAGCCGTCCTCGACGAGGAACTCTGCTGCGGCGAAGAAGTCCTCGAAGACCCGCTGTTTGTGCTCGCGGCGACCCGCGTGGTGCCACGATTCACCGAACTCGCCACCGCCGCGGAGATTGGCGACGGCGAGCACGCCGCCCGATTCGAGGAACGGGATGAAGAACCGCTGGAAGAACGGTGTGAGACTGATTTCGAACCCACCGTACCCGTACAGGACTGTGGGGTTGTCGCCGTCGCGTTCGAGGTCCGAACGGCGAACGACGAACGCTGGAACTTCGGTCCCGTCAGCCGACCGGAACCACTCTTGGGTGACGGTCACGTCGATTTCGAGTTCGGTATCGGGACTGTCCACGACTGACGTCCCGTCTGCGCCGAAGTCGTACCGGCGGACCGACGACGGTTCGGTGAACGACTCGTACGTGAAAAACAGGTCGTCCTCACCGCCAAACGATGCGACAGACCCGCGGCCCGGGACGGGAACTGCCTCGACTTCGGTCCCGTCGCGGTCGAAGACGACGAGTTCGTGAGCGGCGTCGCGGAGGTACTTCACGACGAGGTTGTCACCGATTACGTCGAGTTCCTTGGCGATGGCGTCGTCGCGCGCTTCGACCAGCGTCTCGAACGACTCGCTCGGGTCCGAAGCGTCCAACGACGCGCGGGCCACGCGGTAATTCGACGCGTCGAGCGACGTATTCACGTAGAGGTCGCTCCCGTCGAGCGTCGGGTGGAAGATAGCGTCTTCGCCGACGACGAGTGGGTGGAGTTCGTCAGACCCGAGTTCGGCGTAGTAGAGGTCGGTTCGCTCCCACCCGTCGCTCTCGCCGAGGACGACGTAGTCGCTGTCGGCGTCTGTCTCGACCAGTGGCCACACCTGCGCCGAGAAGTCGTCTGCGAGCGTCCAGTCGTCCGCCGGGTCGCTGCCGAGTTCGTGGAATCGGACCGCCTTGTCCAGTTGGCCGCCGTCGTCTATCGACCCCGTTGTCAGGTAGTAGAACCCGTCGTCCGTCCAACTGAAACCCCATGGCCCGGTCTGGCCGACGCCGGTGAGTTCTTCGAGCCGCTCGCCCGACTCGGTTTCGAGAATTCGAACGTCGTACTGCTCGTCACCACCCTCGGCGACTCCGTAGGCGACGAGAGTACCGTCGGGGTTCGGAACGTACCAGTCGACAGAGACGCTCCCGTCGTCGCTCATCTCGTTGGGGTCGACGAGGACTCGCCTGTCGGCGGCTACATCCGGGCGAAACGTGAGGACCGGGTGGTCGGCGTCGGCGTCGCGGACACGCTGGAAGTAGCCGTTCGGACGAGGCGTGACAGCCATGTACGTCGTCGTCCGCGCCAGTTCCTCGAACCGTGGCTTGAGCGACTCGCGAACGTCCAGCGAGTGGAGGTACTCGTCGGCGTACTCGTTTTGCGCCGCCGTCCACGCGGCCACGTCGTCGTCGGACTCTTCTAACCACAGATACGGGTCATCGATGTCGTCGCCGTGGAGGGTGTATCCCGTCTCCCGCCGGTCGGTTTGCGGTGGGGAATCCATGCGCGTAGGTGAGGACGATATGACATGAATGCCGGGGTTCCGGAAGTCGCTACGGCCGTATCGGGACGCGATGGACATCGATTGTATGCACAACCATGATTAGAACTGCTTTTGAGAAGAGCAATCTTTACACTCCCGTGCGCAGGGTATGCGAGTATGAGCGAGACCGTCCTGCTGGTCGGTGGCGGCGGCCGCGAGCACGCGATTGCCCGCGCGCTGGCCCCTGACTGCGACCTGTACGCCTGTGCGAGCAACCGAAACCCCGGTATCGCCGAATTGGCCGCGGAGTTCGAAACCATCTCCGAGACGGCCGCTGACGACATCGTCGCCTACGCCGAGTCCGTGGACGCGACGCTGGCAATCGTCGGCCCGGAAGCGGGACTCGCCGCGGGCGTCGCCGACGCGCTCGACGAGGCGGGTATCTACACCTTCGGCCCGCAGGCGGCCGAGGCCCGCATCGAGACGGACAAGGCGTTCCAGCGGCGGTTCATGCGCGACGAGGACATCCCGGGGAACCCGGACTTCGCCACCTTCGACGACATGGAGGCGGCCTGCGACTACATCGACGAGTACGACGGCGACCTCGCGGTCAAGCCCGCGGGTCTGACCGGCGGCAAGGGCGTGAAAGTCATCGGCGACCAAGTGACGCCCGAGGAGGCCAAAGAGTACCTCCGCGACTCGGACTACGAGCGCGTCGTCCTCGAAGAGCGCCTCGTCGGCGAGGAGTTCACCATCCAAGCGTTCGTCGCCAACGGCGAGTTCCGCGTCACGCCCGCCGTGCAGGACCACAAGCGTGCCTACGAGGGCGACGAAGGCCCGAACACCGGCGGCATGGGCAGTTACACCGACGTGACGCCGTCGCTTCCGTTCATGGAAGAAGGCGACTACGAGGCCGCAGTCGAGGTCATCGAAGCCGTCGTCGACGCGCTGCCCGACTACAAGGGCATCCTCTACGGTCAGTTCATGCTGACGACCGAGGGGCCGAAGGTCATCGAGTTCAACGCCCGCTTCGGCGACCCGGAGGCGATGAACACGCTGCCGGTTCTCGAAACGCCGTTCCTCGACGTGCTCGTCGCGGCACGCGAAGGCGAGTCGCTTCCGGAACTCGACTTCGCCGACCAGTCGACCGTCTGCAAATATGCGGTCCCCGAGGGCTACCCGACCGACCCGAAGGCGGGCGCGAAGATAGAAGTCGAGGTGGACGAAGACGCCGGTGCGCTCCTCTACTACGCGAGCGTCGACGCCCGCGACGACGGCCTGTACACGACGACCTCTCGGTCGTTCGCCGTCGTCGGCGTCGCGGACAGTATCTCCGGCGCGGAGGAACTCGCCGAGGACGCCCTCGCCGCCGCTGGCGACGGGTTCCACATCCGCCACGACATCGGGACCGAGACGCTCGTCCAGCAGCGCATCGACCACATGGCCGAACTTCGCGGCGAATAACAGTCCAGCGGGCTGCGGCGGGTGACATCCCAGCAGCCCCGTGATTTTTCCGACGCACGACGGTGCCACTTTTAGGACCGCCGCCGAATCGACTGGCGTGACCGACGACTCCACGCCTCGACACGACCGCATCGAACATCACGCGACGCCGGGTCCATTGAACTCGCTTCAGTACTGGACCGACGCGAAACCCGTCTGGCGGGTGATGCTCAACTACGTGTTCGTCCTCGTCGCCCGCATCGCCCCGTCGCTTCGGATTCGAAACTGGGCGCTCCGGCAAATCGGCGTCACGGTCGGTACGGGCGTCTCGTGGGGGTTGGAGGCGACGCCGGACGTGTTCTGGCCGGAATTGGTGACGGTCAAGGACCACGCGATAATCGGCTACGACTCGGTCATCCTCTGTCACGAGTTCCTGCAAGACGAGTACCGAACCGGTGAGGTCGTCGTCGGCGAACGGGCGATGATTGGCGCGAAAGCGACGATTCTCCCCGGTGTCGAAATCGGCGAAGGCGCGCAGGTGGCGGCGAACTCACTCGTGACGCGCGACGTGCCGCCCGGGGCGACCGTGGCGGGCGTTCCGGCGCGACCGATGTCAGAAAAAGCGGACGAACCAAACGACGAGTAGCCCGCAGGCAGTGGTCACTCGGTCGGGTCTTCGTCCGCAACTTCGAGGCGAAGACAGAAGACCGCGCCCTCGTCGTCGTTGTCCTCGACCCAGAGGTCGCCGTTGTACGACGAGATGACGCTGTCGGCGAAAAAGAGGCTGATACCCGTGCCGTGGTGGAGTTGGTCGTACTCTTCGCGGCCGAAGATGAGGTCACGTTGGTCTTCGGGGACGCCCGGGCCGTTGTCGGCGACACGAACCACGACGTCGTCACCCTCGCGTTCGACGCCGACTTCGACAGTTGCAGTCTCCTTGTCGTTGTGTTCGACGGCGTTTTCGAGGATACATTCGAGTGCTTCACCGAGCAAGTCGTCGCCGACGACAGAGAGCGTCGGAACCTCGCCGAACTCGAACTCCGCGTCAGGGAACTCAATCATGGCATCGACGACCGCGTTTTGGAGGACCACGTCGAGTCGAATCGGTCTGTTCGACGAGCCGTGAGACCGTTCGAGCAGGTCTCGGAGGTTGCGGGCACGCTCCGATTTGTGGACGATATCGAGCACCCGGTCTTGGACCAGCCGGAGCTCTTTGAGTGCCTGTTCGTCTTCGACCCGGTCTTCGATTTGCTGTGTGTAGCCGTAGATGACGTTCAGTTCGTTACGCAGGTCGTGTCGCAAGAGGCGGTTGAGGACCTCGGAGGTGCTCTCGTACTGCTGTTGTTTCGTGTTGTCGAGAAAGAGCGCCAGAAACCCTCTGACCTCGTCGTCGACGACGATTGGAGTGGCGAACCCGTTTCCGTAGATGACGCGGTCGTCTCGTTTGCAGACGACGAACTCACCGGACCACGTCTCGCCGGCGACGAGTTCCTCGACGATTTGGTGGTACGTCTCGGTGTCGCCGGCGATGACGCCGACCGACTCCCCGACGATTTCGTCGTACTCGTAGCCGAGGAGGTCGAGTCCGGCAGCGTTGATATCCCGGAACGTGAAGTTCGTATCCGTAATCAGCATCGGAACGTCCGTGCTGTTGAAGACTTCGTGATACAGTCCCGGATTGTGGTCATCCATGCTGTTCCTGCGATACGATTGCTCCACCAGTACTTATTATCAGCGGTGGTTCAGATGGTGAAAATAGTGTCACACGTCTCTCAGGTCGAGGATGGCCTGATAGTACGTGGCGACGATATCGAGGGCCGAACCGACCTCCTGGTGGACGTCTCGGCGCGCCCACTCGTCGTGGCGTTCTGCGCCGGCGACGAAGTACTGTGCGAGCGTCTCGACGGTATCCGTGTCTGCTTTTGGAACCATGCACGCGAGTTTGATGCGGTGCGCACGACGAGCGGCAGCGCGCCATCCATCGCGTTTCTGTCCGTGCATCCGCCAAAATCGGACGTGAAGCGTGGCGTACTCGGGGTCGATACCCACCTCGTCACACGCCGCTTCGAGGAGTCGCTCGCAGTCTGCCCACCGAGCGTCGTCGTCGATACTGGTCTGGACCATCGCCTCCACGTCGGAGACGAAGACATCGTCGGGAACCTCGTGGGTAAAGCAGTGAGTGAACGCCTCCTGATTCTCGATTTCGTCCTGCACGAAGAGCGCACGCATGAATAGCTCACCTGCTCGCTCTGACCTCGGCGATGGAACGTCCGGGAACTCGAAGCGGAACGCCTGAGACATGTGTGCTTCGGCGCTCTCGGCGGCCGCTCGCGCCGCGTCGAACTCGCAGTTCGTGAGGTGCGTCTCGCGGAGGTCCTGATGGTAAAACCCCAAAAGGAGGGCTTCAGCCGCGTCGAGAGCGCGGGTCGTTGGAGGCGACGCGTCGAGAGTTGGCAGTTTTGTCATCATCGAATTCAGGGATTCCGATATGACTGAATCGGCGGTACCGCTCTAAACTGTTCTGGTGCTGAAATGAAACGACAACCCACCGACGAAATCAGTCGAGAACCGCCGAGGGAGCGTTACCTGATGCGTCCGACGCCCGTGTCGAAGACGCGGGCGTTCGGCACGATGTACTCCTCGTCTTCGGACTCGATGCGTGTGACGAAGACGTCGAACTCCTGGACGACGCCGCGAACGTCGCCGACGACGATTTCGTCGCCGATGGTGTAGGGCTGGGAAAACAGCAGATACGTCCCAGCCGCACCGGACCGAAGGAGGTCACGGAACGCGACAGCGCTGAGGACGATGAGACCCAGCAGATACCCACCGAGGAGGACGATGAGAGCGAGGGTCGCGACGCCGACCTGCGAGAGCGCAACGAGTGCGGCTAGGAAGAAGACGGTGTACTTCGCGAGCGACGGCAGGATGTTCACCTGTGGGAGTTTCACGCCGCGGAACCGCTCGGCTACGAGGAGTTCCACCTTGTCGCCGACGACGATGCCGACGATAAGGACGATGATGGCGATGAACAGTTGCGGGAGGATGGCGATGACGAGGTTCCAAAACCTGTCTGCGTAGTTGACACCCGCAACCGAGAGTGCGGCGAAGATGGTGACGCCGAGGAGGAAGTACCGCGTCAGCCACGAGAGGATTTCGACGGTCGAGGTCTCGAAGTCGCGGGCGGTCCGTTCGAACGCCGTGCCCTCGATGGCGTCGGGAAGACCGACGCCGATCAGGAGTCGCTGGACGGCTGTCCCGGCCGCATAGGCCAAGATGAGTCCGACGAAGAGGACAGCCACCACCCCGATGAACCGCAGGCCGACCAACTCGACGATTCGTGTGACGATGGTATCGACCGGTTGGAGTGGGAGGGGCGCGACAAACCCCGTCATTTCAGTAATCCTCCGGGTCGATTTCGAGAATCATCTTGCCACCCTTGAACGCGCGAACCAGCCCGTCAGACTCCGAGAGGACGATTGCAGTCGCGTTCGTGTCGCGGGTGATTGCGCCGCCGGCCATGTGGCGCGCGCCGAGGCCTTTCGGGATGTCCACGCCCTCGGCGGAGGGTTCGAGATAGCGGTAGGCGGAGACGATTTTCCCCGAGTCGGAGATGACGAACGCGCCGTCGAGGCGCGAGAACTCCTTGAGCATGACGTTCACGATGGGGTCGCCGACGTAGACGTGAGACTTCTCGAAGGGGTTGTACGAAAGCGGCCGGGACTTGTTCATCACGTTCCCGGCGTCGCCGACGATGAACAGCGCGCCGACGGGTTCGCCCTTCTGTCCCTTCTTTCCGAGTTCGATAGCGACTTCGAACACGTCGCGGATGACGCCGGGGTCCGCGCGGGAGTTGGCGAACAGGTCGTAGATGCCCGAGCGCATGTTCTCTTCGACGCGAACGCGGACCACCGAGTCGGGGTCGCCGCCGAAGATGCCGACGTTGCACGCGATGTCGTCGCCCGCCTCGACGATGTTCTGTTCCATCGCACCCTCGACCCCGAACCGGATGCGGTCTTTCACATTTTGGAATTGGAGCGGGAGTTCGACGAACGGCTCGGCCTCGACTGTATTCTCCGGGGCGATAACGACCGTCGGGACATCGAGGTCGGCGAACCGCTCGTAATGCGAGTGGCTCGGCGTGAAGAGAAACAGCCCGTCGACGTCCGACACGAGGTCGTCCAATATTTCGGATAGCGCCACCATTGGTGGAGACACACGCCGGGTGAGAAAAAGGGTTGTGTCGTGTCTGACGCTTGTCGTGCGTCCGACCGACGCTATTTCACTGATTGAGAATTGGGGCGCGAAGTGCTTCGACTTCGTCGAGAATCGCCGCCCGGTTCGACTCGGAGACACCGTTGTCTCGGAGGGCCACTTCGAGGTGGTTGGCGATGGCGTCGAAATCGTCGCCTGTGAGACCGAGGTGCGCGTGTGCGTCGCGCATGTCTTCGCCGTCGTACTCGACCGGCCCACCGGCCACGGCACTGATGAACTGCACCTGATGAGCGTGTTGCTTCGCCATATCCGTGTCGTCGAAGTAGTGGGCGACCGACTCGTCGGCAAGCACGCGGTCGT
The DNA here is from genome assembly GCF_000336955.1 of Haloferax larsenii JCM 13917. GTDB lineage: Archaea > Halobacteriota > Halobacteria > Halobacteriales > Haloferacaceae > Haloferax > Haloferax larsenii. The sequence continues at coordinate 163,381 of NZ_AOLI01000012.1, forward strand.
AGAAGTCCGAGACGACTGCGTCGACGGCCTCGTGGCCACCGATTTCACTGTAGAGGGACTGGTCTTGCATCCATCGGTGAGTTGTCCATCGCACCAGTAAGTTTGACTCCGAACAAATTCGGGGTAGTTTTGAGTGATGACAAAGTCGGGTATTTAAATGGTTATTGGTACCACACCACGTATTTGACTGTGAGTTTCGGAATTCCAGTTCGGGTGTGTACCCGTCGCTGTGGCGTCAGTGCTCAGTCCCGGTCGTCGTCACGGCCGGGGAGTCGGCGGACTGCTTTCTCCCATCTGTCTTTCGCTGCCTGTCCGGGGTCCGCAAACGGGTCGTAGGTAATATCCTCCGCAGTACCGAGGTGGCTACCTCCATCGCGTCCGGTCGCCAATCGCCACAGTCCAAGCACCACCGCAAGGGCGACGACGCCGAAGAGGAGTCCTAACACGACGGTGGCCGAACTATCGAGCGGGAACACGACGAAGACGAGGACCAGCAGAATCGCGACCAGTTGGAACGCGTACAGCACGAGACTGAGTGACGTGCCCGAAATTTCGAACGTCTGGCCCATCGTTGGTTTCAGTCGATGGACTACAGACGAATGTGTTTTGGCACCATCGGTCGCCGAGTGTCGTCGACTTCGGTCTGATAACGAGGAACGAAGCGGGAAGCTATCGTCCCTATGTCGAAGTTCTCCCGCTTCACGAAAAGCGGTGTTCGCATAGCTAAAAGGCCTGTTGGCAGATGAGGGGTGGCTTCGAACGTGTGGAGGCGAGTGACTGGTTGGGGGGTGGCGGGCGTTGTCGTCGGCGCTTCCGTGAATAGCGAGGTACGGGACAGGGTTCGAACCGGACCGAGACTCGCGTTGCTCGTCTCGTAGGGTTCGAATCCTGTGTTGCGATTTTCGTCCTCGCTGTCGCTCACGGCGTCGCCGTTCGCGGATGCTCGGACAGAAAATGCGCGGGACAGGGTTCGAACCTGCGAAGGTCTACACCACAGCGTCCTAAGCGCTGCGCCTTTGGCCACTTGGCTACCCGCGCGCACTTTCGAGTAACTCTATCCGGCCTATCAAGTTGTCGTTCGCCGTCGGGGTTATGTACGCCCGGCCGCAACGCCGAGTATGTACAGCGCCCGAGACCAACGAGACAACGAGGAGTGGCTGGCCAACATCGACGCCGCGGCCGACAGTCTCGAACTCGGTAGCGAAGCCCGGTCGTTCGCCTCGGACCTGTTTCTCTCGCAACTCCCCGACGAAGACCGCTCGAAGAACGCCGTCGCCGCAGCGAGCCTCTACGCCGGGGCGCTCATCGCCGGTGACGAACGCTCCCAAAGCGCCGTCGCCGACGCGATGGACGTCTCCCGACTCAGTATCCAACAGCGGTGGAAAGACCTCCTCCGCGACGCCGGTTTCCGGCCACCGAGCTGGTGAGGAGCGGTTTCAGGGGTCGCACTCGCGCCCGCCAACACGACTCAGTCCGTCGTCTCCACGACGGGAGCCACCTTCCGCGTGAGAATCGCATAGGTGACGGCCACGCCGACGACGCCAGCGACGAGACCGGCGGGGATGCCGACGAAAAGCGAGAAGGCAATCCATCGGGACGCGACTTCCGTGACGCCGATGCCGACCACGAAGGCCGAAACGAGGCCGACCGCGAAGCTGGCGAAAAGCGGGTGACGCATGAGTGACAGTACAGAGGGGGAGAAGAAAACGCCTCTGTTGAAACCGCCTCTACTCGACTTCGATTTGGGGTTGACTCGTGAGAAACGCGCGAATTGTGCTGTTGAAGAACTCGGGGTTGTCCCACGGGGATGCATGGCCTGCGTCGGGGACTTCCTGGACGGTCGAGTCAGGAATTCGGGCGGAGAGTACCGGCACATGGCGGCTGATTACGGAGGGTTCGTGTTCGCCGTAGAGAACGAGCGTCGGGACGGTAATCGAGGTGAGGTCGATATCGGTGGTGTGGAAACCGGCGGCTGCCTTGAGGGAGTTCACGGCATCTACAGTCTCCATATCCGGGAATGCCTCCGGGCGGAGGCTCGTCGTCTGGTCTCGCTCCAGTTTTCGTCCGAGCCACAACAGAAGTCCCTTCGCGCGGTTGTATCCCACGAGTCGAACGAGGGCCGCCATAACGTTCACCAGACTGAATCGCTCGATACGGTCGCGCCGGCCGAGGAACGCCGGGGAGAAGGTGTCGGCGAGCACGAGGGCGCGAAGCTGATTCGGATACCGACTCGCGTAGACTTGCGCGACCATCCCGCCCATCGAGACCCCACAGAGAACTGGGTTCTCAAGGTCCAATTCGGTGATAAACGCGTGGATATCCTCCGCCAATCGGTCGATTGAGTACGGTTCGTGACGCGGGTTTGCGGTGTTGCCGTGGCCCCGCAGGTCGTATGCAATGGCGGTGTACGTGTCGCTGAACGCCGCCAACTGTCGTGTTGCTGCTGAATGATCAGCCAGTGCGCCGTGGATAAAGATGAGAGGCGGGCCGTTTCCACGCGTCTCGTAGTGAGTCTCGATATCGTTCGTCTGAACGGTAGGCATCCCTAGAGATACAGTAGCACGCGAGATGAAGTTGCTGTAGGAAGTGACGACAAGAGCCGCAGTCCGCACAGACCCCCGCGGTGTCCGTTCCGGTACAGAAGCGCACCGAGAAAACTATTCGTCGGCGCTGGGTGGGGTTCGACCGCGACCCTCTCTGTCGGGCGTGAGATTTCCGTGGCGGTCGATTTCGCCCATCACGATTCGGGTCGAAGAGATGCGTTCGCCGTCATCGGCGGGGAGGTGGTCGACGACCTCGATTTGGAGGGGCTTCAGCCCGCGGTCTTCGCGAATCTCGTTGACCTTCTCGCCGCCCTCGCGGGTCTCTGGTGAGACGATGAGAACGTCGAATCCGGGTTCGGTTGCGATGCCGGTGGGAACGTCCAGTTGTCGAACCTCGAACTCGCGGCCGTGCTCCTCGGCTAGCGGTTCGAGTTCGGCTTCGAGGTCCGCCTTCCGGTCTTCGAACGGCCGGACGTAGCGGTCGACGTGGCGGGTCTTCGGCGCGAGTTCGTCACTCGTGAGTCCAACCGTAACGTCGCCCAACTCGAACGCGCGCTCGAAGAGCGCGAGGTGTCCATCGTGGACAGGGTCGAACGTCCCGCCCAGCGCGACGTGCATACACTCGGGGTGGAGGCCCCGCAACTTAAGCGGGTCGGGTTATCCGAAACAGATTTGCTGGAGTTTACGCGCGGCAGGAGAGAGCGCGTGACTTACTCTTCGCGGACGGTAATCGAGACCGGTTCGGTCTCGTCAGAGCAGTCGGCACCGAGGCGACGGTCGAGGTTGAACACCGCGTTCAGTTGTTCTTGGACCTGTCCGACAGCACCCTGCACGAGTTCGCTCGGCGGGATGGCGACGTACTCGTAGGGGTTGTTCCCCGCGCCGGAGTTCTTTCGCTTCCGTCGGTCGACCGTCTCGTCGTCGGCGAGTTCGGCGAGTGCCTCGCGGACGGTACTCGGGTAGAGACCGGTTCCCTCAGCAACCTCTTCGCTCGTCGAGTGGGGGTTCTTCCGGAGGTACACGTAGATGCGCGCCCGCGTCTCCGTATCGAGAATCCACGCGAGTAGGTCTACCAACCCGTCGTCGAATTCGGAGACAGCACGGTCCGCCGCGCTGTCGTCCTGTTTCTCGTCCGTCGACTCTGCGTGCTTCCCGGTGGGCTGATTCGCAGGCATTTGTGCTACGGAAAAGGACAAAACACAGGCGGTAAAAAATGTTTCTCGTCAGACCCGCCGTTTGGACCCTCCACCCTCAGAATTTCGGCTATTCGAGAGTGAGAAACTCACACAGAGCGTCGAGTCCCGCTTCGGCGTGGATGCGCCGTTGAATCTCGGTTCCTGACTCGGCGTCGAGGAGGTTTTGGAGGCCTGAGATTCCGAGGCGGTCGGATTCGGACTCGACGAACGATTCGAGCGAGACGACGCCCTCGCCGTCGGGCGCGATAAAGCTCGCCTCGCGGCCGTAGCGCGTGGCTCGCCACTTGTTCTCGTCGAGGAGTTCACGGCGGATGTCGTGGCCGTCTTCGCCTGACTCGTATCGGTCCGCGAGGTCCAAGACGAGCGCGTGGACGTACTCGACGAAGTCGGCCACGCGGTCGGGGTCGGTCTGAGCGTCGGGGGTGCGAATCTCCACCGAGCCGTGGCCGGTGTGAGGGCGCACGTCGTACCAGAGTTCGCCTCTGTCGTCGATAGAGCCGTGTTCGACCATCCGGCGCTCGAACGTCTGGAAGTCCGCGAAGTCGTCGAACGCGGTCGGCATCCCCGTGTTCGGGAGGTTCTCGAAAATCTTGGCCCGCGCCGAGGCGAGGCCGGTGTCGAAGCCGTTCCAGAAAGGAGAGTTCGCAGAGAGCGCCAACAGCGGGGCGATATACCAGCGAAGTTCGTTGGCAATCCAGATGGCCTTGTCCGCGTCGTCGACGCCGACGTGGACGTGCAGGCCAGCGGTCGTGTTTCGGTGCTGTGGGTACTGAATTCGGTCGAGTTGCGCCTGATACCGCGGCTTCGTCGCGTGGTCGAGTTCTCGCCACTTCGCCGCCGGGTGGAGGCCCGCCGCGGCGATTCGGTAGCCCTGATTCGACGCGTGTTCGACGAGCGCCTCGCGGACTGTGGTTATCGCGTCGGCAGCCTCCGCGGGGTCCTCGATAAGCGGCGTCTGTGTCTCGATAGTGAACTGAAACAGCTCGTGGTCGATACGGTCGGCGAGCGGCTCCGGCGGTGTCGGACCGTAGACGAGGTCGTCGGTCCCCGACACCGGCCGGCCGTCGGCATCGACGATGTAGAACTCCTCTTCGACACCGAGTGTACCCATCCGTTCGAATGCGTCCGCCGACCCAAGTTCCATCGAAACGCGGTTAGAGTCGCCGAATTAAAAACGTCGTGGACCCCGGCGAACCGTTCTCCTACCCGCACCCCGCGCTGAATGCCAGTGAAACCGACAGCCGTCTCCGTCAGTGGACTATTTCGGCCGGGCGACGATACCGAGGTGGTCGGCGTGGAATCGGTCCAGTCGCGCGGTCTCCAGAATCTCGTACTCCGATTCGAGGTCCGAAACGACGTCGTCGAACACGTCGTCCGGCTCGGCGGTCACGTCCTCGCTCCGGGCTTTCACGGCCATCAGCAACCGGCCGTCGTCGGCCAAGAACTGCTTGTTGCGGATGGCGACCGTCGCCTGCCCGCGAGTCGCCACGTCCATCACCAGACAGTCGACGTCGGCTTCGACGACGTGCGCGTACGACGAGGGGTCGCGCGCGTCCTTCAGAAGCGGGAAGAGATTGTCGCGGTCCTCGGCGACGCCGACGAGGTCGCGGACGGGACGCGGTGCGAACTCGACCGCGTAGGTCGGGCCGGCGAAGTCGGCGACGTGCGAGACGGTCGTCCCCGACGCGGCACCGAGATACAGGACCGTCTCGCCACCGTCGAGACCGGTGTCCATTTCGAGTTCGAGCATCGCACCGAGTTTCGACCGTCCGGCGTCCCACGCGCGCCAGCCGTCGGAATCGGTCGGTTCACCGTACACCGGTTCGCCGTTCGTGGCGAGTCGCTCGCGGCCGTCGTAGGGGCGGCGCTCGACGCCTTCGGGAAGGCCGTCGCTCATTCGTCTCCCTCCTCGGCGCGGGCGCGAATCGTCTCGATGCGGTCGGTGAGTTCGGCGTGAACCTCCGGCCGGTAATCGCCGGAGTAGTGGTCGATTCGGGCGGCAATGGAGAGCTTTCCGGCGAAGGCGCGCGCGGCCGACCCGCGGTCTTCGGGTCTGGTTCCGTTGACGTACTCGTGGGTGAAGATGACGCCGTGTTTCGGCGACGACGCGCGGCCGCTCAAGTGCGCGAAGAGGGCGTCTTCGGCGCCGAGCACCTGTACGGTTCCGCTGGGTGCCTTGGCCAGTTTGTCGAGACCACCGGCCAGCGAGATGAGTCGGGCCGCGAGGACCGGACCAGCCATCTCGGCGAGGTTCGGCGCGGCCGACGGGGCGCGCTCTTCGATAAACGTCCGCAGTTCGTCGCGCTCGTCGAGCAGGTCGACCGCACGAGTCGCGTACGAGACGACCCGTTCTTCGGCCGGCGTCGTCGGGTCGCGGTCGGCGATGTCGCGGACGCCGTCGAGTCCGCGCGGCACGTCCTCGTAGAGCGTTCCCGCCCACTCGACGACGCGCTCGGCGAGTTCGTTGGCGGTTCGCTCGGCGTCGTCCATGGCGCGAACCGCGTGTGTGAGTTGTACGTCGTCTGCACCCTCGCGTTCGGCGACTTCGTCGCGTGTGGCTTCGATAGTCGCCTCCCGGAGACGCTCGTAATACTCGGATTCGTCGGCTGCGAACCCGCCTTGGACGGCTTCGGCAGGCCAGTCCGCGGGGGCGTCTGCGTGCCCCTCACGGACCCCTGTCGCTCCTGCAGCGGGGTCATCTGGGTCCACACCGGCGAACCATGCGTCTGTCATGGTGGCGGGTTGTGTCCGGTCCACGTAAAAGGACTCGGACCGAGGGCCGTCTCGCTCCTTTGTTCACCCGCGGTAAGGTTTAACATATACCACTTCCAACGAGTATTCGATGGAACGGGCATCGTACGTCTGTCGGGACTGTCGGACAACGGTGAGTGCGTCGTCGTACCGAGCGAACTGTCCGGATTGCGAAGGAGAACTGCGACCAGGGTCGGCGACGAATCGCCACCCCGCAGGTGGGTGAGCGGTCCGCGAACGTCGTCGGACCCGACTGATATCCGCTCGCTCGCAGTGACGACCAGTGACCTCGTGACGGCCCTCGAAGCGAACCAGCGAAGCAGTCAAACGGCCGTTCTTCGGGTGACGCCGCCGTTTTACGGGCGGATGCGAGCACGGATTCATCTCGCCGGTGGGGAAGCAAGCGACTACGGAGAGCCGTCGCCGTTGCATCTGTCTCCAGAGAGTTTTCTCGCTGAAACCGCTCCACACTATCCAGAGACACACGAGACGCGCCCCGAGCCGTACGACGTGGAGACGCACCACGAGCGACACACAACAGCCGTCTCGGAGTGGCGAACGGCGGTGCGCGACCACCTCCGGGACAGGATTTCGATTCCGACGGCGTCCGGCGCTCACGAAGTCGAGGTCAAGTATCTCGGCTAGCCAGCGACCTGTGCGTGACAGTCATTCTCGAACGAACCACTTTTTCGATGCCAGCGAGACGGTCTGGACATGAGCACCGACGAGTACCGCCGCGGGCGGGCGGTCGAACGCGAACGCGAGAAGAACCAACGGGCGGTTCACGGCCGATATCGCGGTGTACTGCCCGTCATCTACGGTATCGGGCTTGTCATCTTCGTCGTCGTCTCGCTCTTCATGGGTCCCGAACAGGCGTTCGCAGTCTATCTCGTCACGCACCTGTTCTACGCTGGGCTCATCCGAGCCGACATCAAGTCACTCCGAAGCCAGGGACTCGACTGGGGGTTCTCGCGGCACCTCTGGTTCGGTGCGGCCTTCGCGCTCCCATTCGTCGCACCGGCGTACTACCTCTACAGTCGTCGTCTCATCCGCCGTGAGAACGAGTCTCGCGACGTCGCAGAGTGAGTCGCTGAACCCTCTTGGCCTGACATTTCAGGGTTTCACCGTCTCCAGCCACCGAACTTATACACCGCGGCACGGAACGACCGTTGATGAGTACCAAACGTTTCGCAACTGTCGCCGCGCTCGCGTTGCTGGTGGTCACGAGCGGGTGTCTCGGCGTCCTGACAGGCGAGGAAGCGCTGAAGCTATCGTCCGAACCTGCGGCCGCAGACGCGACGGTGGCCTCTGACGCCGGCTACAAAACGAACGGCACCCAGACCCTCGAAGTCAACCGCTCGTTTTCTGTCGCCGGACAGGAGCGGAAAGTAGTCGCGAGCAACCACGTCACGACCTACGAGAAGTCGCTCGACCTCGGGCTCTTCGGTGACGTGAAACTCGGCGTGTTCAGCGTCATCTCGACGCCAGCGGTCGAAGTCGCCGGCGAGACGCTGAACCCCATCGGCGACTACTCGAACGACCAGTTAGTCGGACTCATCCAGAGTCGCTATCAGGGCCTCAGTGACGTCGAACAGGTGAGTTCGCGGAACGTTCAGGTGCTCGGTGAGACGGCCAACGTGACGAAGTACAGCGCCACTGCTCGCGTCAAGGGCCAGACGCTCGACGTCTACGTCCACGTCACGAAGGTCCGCCACAACGACGACTTCATCGTCGCACTCGGGCTCTACCCGCAGCAACTCGGCGACGAAGAGAGTAACATCCTCGAACTGATGCGCTCTGTCGAACACCCGGCCGAAGCAGAGGGCTGAAACTTCGTTTCTGAGCGAGACTTTTTCTCGTCGCCGCTGGTCGGTGTGTCCATGAGTCGCATGCGAAACGTCGGGGTGGCTGTAACTGCCCTCGGGGTGGTTGGCTACGGGGGCGGCGTCTTCGTCGCGTATCCCGGGCGTGCGTTCTCCGTGACCGCGCTCATGGTCGGAATCACACTCTGGGCCATCGGAGGCGACACGTGATATCCGCGCTCGTCTACGACGACGGTGGCGTGACCACCTATTCGGCCGACGAGTTGGCTGCGGCCCGCGGCGCCGACGGGACGACGTGGGTCCGAGCGACCGCCGAAGCCGACTTCGACCGGGTCGCCGACAAGTTCGGAATCCACCAGCTCTCGGTGGAAGACATCCGCAACGACGCCCGGCCGAAGACCGAAGAGTACCTCGATTACACCTTCGTTCTGGTTCGAATCGCAACGCTCCGAAAGGGAGACCAGCCGTTCGAAGAGGAGGTTCTGACCAGACCTGTCGGCCTCTGTTTCGGCGACGACTGGCTCGTCACGTTCACGCGGCGCGAACTCGCCCCAATCGACCGCGTGTGGGATGCAATCGAACGCGAAGAACAGCGAATGCTACGCTTCGGTCCCGACTTCGTCGCGTCTCGTGTCGTCGACCGAATCGTAGACGGATACTTCGACCTGTTGGACGAGGTCGGCGAGGAGATAGAGAGCATCGAGGACGCCGTCTTCGAGGGGACCGACCAATCAGTCTTAGAGGGGCTGAACGCGGTCAGACGCGACCTGCTCTCGTTTCGGAAGACGGTCTGGCCGACTCGTGAAGCGGCCGCTGTGCTCGCTCGCGGCGACCCAGAATTCGTCAGACAACCGACCGAGAAGTACTACCGCGACGTCTACGACCACCTCGTCGAACTGGTCGACCTCACAGAGACGTACCGCGACCTCGCTCGCGGCACCCGCGAGATGTACCTCAACACGCTCTCGCAGTCGACCAACGAGGTGATGAAAACGCTGACCGTCGTTGCGACCATCATCCTCCCGCTCACGTTCGTCGTGGGCGTGTACGGCATGAACTTCGACCCCGCCGCGTCTCCGTTCAATATGCCCGAACTCGGCTGGCGATACGGATACCTCGCCACGATGCTCGGTATGGCCGGCGTCGCTGGTATCCTTCTCGTCTACTTTCGACGGGAGGGGTGGCTGTAGCTTGAACGAAAGTATTAACATATTCCGTGGACCGCAGGCCGGTAGCGTTTCACGTCCATTTTGAGCCAACACAACGGCTACCTCGTTCGATTTCTCCTCGCACAACGGGGAAACATTTAAATATTTCTCGAACTTACTACTGGTAAGGACGCGTCCCCCGCCGGAGTATCCTCTTTCGTCTTCTTCATTTCAACCGGCCGAGACGTGTCCGCGCCCTCCGACCCATAATGACTGACACCACCACCACCCGAACGTACAGCAAAGACGCGACGGCTCGAGACGTAATCGAGTCCGAGCGAGACGAATCGCAGCGAGTAGACGACGAAGAACAAATCTGCCCCGAATGCGGTGGCAACCTCGTACAGGACAACGAACGCGGCGAGACCGTCTGCGGTGAGTGCGGACTCGTCGTCGAAGACACCGTGGTCGACCGCGGCCCCGAGTGGCGCGCGTTCGACGCCGCCGAGCGCGACAGCAAGTCCCGCGTCGGTGCGCCGACGACCAAGATGATGCACGACAAGGGGCTGTCGACCAACATCGGCTGGCAGAACAAGGACGCATACGGCAAGTCCCTGTCACCGCGGCAGCGCGAGCAGATGCAACGCCTCCGCACGTGGAACGAGCGGTTCCGCACCCGCGACTCCAAGGAACGCAACCTCAAGCAGGCACTCGGCGAAATCGACCGCATGGCCTCGGCCCTCGGCCTCCCGGAGAACGTCCGCGAGACCGCCTCGGTCATCTACCGCCGCGCCCTCAACGACGACCTGCTCCCCGGCCGTTCCATCGAGGGTGTCGCGACGGCGTCTCTCTACGCCGCCGCCCGCATGGCCGATACCCCCCGGTCGCTCGACGAACTGGAGAAGGTCTCCCGAGTCGAGAAGATGGAACTCACGCGGACGTACCGCTACATCGTCCGCGAGCTGAAGCTCGAAATCAAGCCCGCCGACCCCGAGCAGTACGTCCCCCGCTTCGCCAGCGAACTCGGCCTCTCCGACGAAGCGGAGCGACAGGCGCGGGAGTTGCTCCGCGGGGCGAAAGAAACCGGCGTCCACTCCGGGAAGTCCCCGGTCGGACTCGCAGCGGCCGCGGTCTACGCCGCTGCGCTCCTCACCAACGAGAAGGTGACTCAAAGCGAGGTCTCTGCGGTCGCAGACATCTCAGAGGTGACCATCCGCAACCGCTACAAGGAACTGCTCGAAGTGCAAGACAGCAACATGCTCGCCTAAGCGTTCGTGGTGGACCCGGTGGACGAGCTACCTCTTTATTGTGCGAACCCGTAACAAGATTTATCCGCGCTCCCGGAGCATATCGGGGTATGGTCGAAGCATTCGTCCGACTCTTGTGCCCCGAATGTGGAAAGGACTGGGAGACTACTCCGACCGACCTTCCTCCTCACCGTGATAACTTCTCGTGTCAGGGGTGCGGTACGACACGGCGTACTGCGGAGTTCATGCGGACGGAGCGTGATCTTCAGACGCTCAAACAGTTCGAATAAAACGCGTCGCAGCAGTACAGTCTTTTAGATATCAGGAATGGCCGATAGCGCACCGCACGCATCGCATTTCATCACTTTCGCTCCTTGTTCGGTGACGAATCGCGTGTCGGGAGAGCCACACTCGCTACAGCGAACGAACGACTCGACGTACTCGTCGAGGGCGTCGGCGACGCGGCGCTGTTTGAACGCGCCGGTGAGTCGCGCGCGGCCCGTGGCGTCTATCTGGGCACTCGTTCCCATCTCGGTCTGGAGGAACTTCAGCACGTGATTCGGCTCTCGCGCCAGCGTGTCGTGCGTGTCTGCGAAGTTCTCGTAGACCGTAGCGTTCCCTTCCTGGCGGACGACCGGGTCCGGGACAGAGAATCGGTCACCTCGCTCGGCGGTGTCCGGCGTCTCAGAGAGCGCCCGGTCGAGGTGGTCTTCGTAGCCCATATCTGACATACTCACAGCGCCGCCTAAAACATTCACGCCAACGGCGCGGGAGAGCGCGCGGTACATATTGGTATAAAGGACTCCGGAGATTTCGACGGGGTTTTCCAACAGAAGCCGAAAACAGGAAACCAATTGAAAGATTATTAACACTTAATTTTGCCTGAAACGCCGATAATCGGGCGTTTAAGAAAGTTGCATGCTAACGTGACTCAAGATAATACTATATCCCTCCGGTTTCAAGCCAGCGTTGCTCATGAAGAAGCAGGAACTCATCCACCTGCACGGCCTGCTCGCCGAGGTACACACGCAGATGGAAGCATGGGAAGATGAAGAGATTGAACTCGTCGAATACAATTCTCTTGGTGTCCGACCGACATCTATCCATAAATCCAAAACTGACCACAAGGCAGCCGTGTTTAAGTTAGCAAAGGGAATCACTGGAGCGATGGAAGCAGCCGAACCGGAACCCGTCGCCCCACAAGCCGACTGAATCGAAGGCAACGACTACGCGTTCTCCTCCACGAAGTTACGACACACCAGCGAGTGCGCTGTGTCGGTAGTAGTCCAAAAATGCTCGTGAGCGGCAGCAGGCCCCGCTAATCGAGCCGACGAGTCTCGGCGGCGACGTCGAAGGGTCTCAGTCGTCTTCGACGAGGTCGTCGAACTCGGGGATGAGGTCGGAGTCGCCGTCGCCGTTTCCGTCTGTCTTCGCCTCTTCTTCGTCTTCGAGACGGTCCACAGAGAGGACTTTCAGCGGGACGTTTTCGAGGCGCTGCCCGATTTCTTTTCGAGCGATGCGGGACGCGTGTTCTTCCTGTTCGACGTTGAACACGGTCATCTCCAGTTCGAGGGCGACGAGGGCCTCGTCTGCGGCGATGAAGGCCGGGGGTAACTCCTCGCCGCCGGGAGTGATTCGCGTCCCCATGTTGATTTCGACGTAGTTGAGGTCCGGGTTGAGCATCTCACCCGTCTTCGAGATGGCGATGCGAATCGCCTCGTCTTCGTTCTCGACGTCGTACACCGGGACCGCGGCTTCGACGACGACTCTGCAGTCCATGATTGGTACGAAATTGTGGCGCGAAGGCTATCAACCTTCTTGCCAGATGAAAAACGGCCTCACTCGCCGCCAGAGCGCAAGTAGTGGAACACGTACGTCTGGGTGTATCCCGCGTACGAACCGCCGAGGCGCTCGCGTATCGCCCGCGACGTGTCCGTGTAGTTTCCGCGGTCGCAGTCGGGGTAGTGGTCGGCGATAGCCGAGCGAATCCACGTGTCGAGTGGCACCGCTTCGAGGTAGTCGAGCGAGAACAGAAGCACGCAGTCGGCAACCTTGTCGCCGACGCCGACGAACGACGTAAGGAATTCACGCGCGCTCTCGTAATTGCGCCCGCGCGCGTCCGCTGGGTCTGCCTCACCCGTCGCGACCATTTCTGCGGTCCGCTGGACGTAGGGCGCACGGTATCCGAGGCTGAGGTCGCGGAGTTCGTCTTCGGAGGTTTCGGCGAGTCGCTCCGCAGTCGGATACGCGTAGTAGGTGTCGCCGTCGAACTCGACAGCCTCGCCGTAGGTCTCTCGGAGACGCTCTTGCATCCCGAAGATACGAGAGACGCGCATCTGCGCCGAACAGATAAACGAGATGAGACACCCGAACGGCGGGTCACGGACGAGTCGCATGCCGGGGTAGGCGTCGTACGCGCGCTGGACCAACGGTTCGTCGGGCATCGCGTCGAAAATCGCGTCGAGGTCGTCGTCGAGGCGGAGCAGATGCGTCAAAATCGGGACCGCGTCGGTCGTCGATTCCCACTCCAACTGGCCGTCTCGTTGGCGAACCCGGACGACCGCCGTCTCGTCCGAGACGCCATCGAGCGGCGGGACGACCGTCTGGTACCACGCGTCGCCGCCGTAGGCCGCGTCACGTTCGTACATCCGGCCGTCCGGCCGGTCCCAGAGGTACGACTGGCCGCTCTCCAGCGTCGATTGGAGGTCGAACGCGCCGTCGAGGTCCGCGAGGTCGATGACACCCGTCTCCATCGCTTCCATCTTGGACGCGGGGGATTTGCGGGTTTCGATGCCGGATTCCTTCGTCAGTTTCGGATGTGGAGGTCCGTCAGGTCGGCGAGACGGGCCGCGACATCGTCGTCGAGGCCCTCGCGAGTCACACGCCACTCCCAGTTGCCGTTCTGCGTGCCGGGCGTGTTGAACCGGGCGTGCGAGTCGAGACCGAGGAGGTCCTGCATCGTCGTGAACGCGAGGACGGACGCCGAGTTCCAGACGGCGTCGATAATCGACCACTCGATTTCGGAGCCATCGGCACCGATGTTGTAGTGCAGGCAGTCGCGGGTGTGGTCGTCGAGCGACTGGTAGTAGCCGACGAAGGTGTCGGTGTCGTGCGTCGAGGTGTAGGCGACCGAGTTCTCGGGGTAGTGCATCGGTTGGTACATATCGCCCTCGCGGCACCAGTCGGCGTACTGCGGGACGCGCATGCCGGGGAAGGCAAAGCGGTCGCGGAGGTCTACGAGCGAGGGGTCGAGGAAGCCGAGGTCTTCGACGATAAAGGGGAGTTCGCCGAGTTCGCGGTCGACGACCTCGAAGAAGTCGTGGCCGGGGGCGTCTCGCCACTCGCCGTCTGCGGGGTCGTCCGAGTCGGCGTCGATAGCCCAGTACTCGTCGAAGCCTTTGAAGTGGTCGATGCGGGTCACGTCGACGAGGTCGAACAGGCGACGGAGGCGGTCGAGCCACCAGCCGTAGCCGTTCTCGTGGAGGTGGTCCCAGTCGTAGAGGGGGTTGCCCCAGCGCTGCCCCGAATCGTTCGGGTTCGGCGGGACGCCCGCGACGACGGCCGGTTCGTGGTCGTCGTTCAAGTCGAACGCGTCCGGCGCGGCCCACACGTCTGCGCTGTCGAGCGCGACGTAGATTGGGAGGTCGCCGACGAGCGTGACGCCCTTCTCGTCGGCGTAGTTGGCGAGGTCGTGCCACTGCTCGTCGAAGCAGAACTGGACGAACTTGCGGTAGCGAATCTCGGCGGCGTGTTCGTCGCGGGCGCGGTCGAGCGCGTCGGGGTCGCGGGTTTTCAGTTCCTCGGGCCAGTCTATCCACGCGCCTTCGAACTCGTCTTTCAGCGCCGCGAAGAGGGCGTAATCGTCGAGCCATCCGGCTTCGCGCTCGCAGAAGTCCTCGAACGCTGCGTGGTCGTCTTCGGACGCGTCCGCCTCGAACCGGTCGAAGGCGGTTCGAAGCCGGGACCGTTTGTAGTTGCCGACGCGTTCGTACTCGACGGCGTGGTCGTCGAAGTCGGGGACGGGTTCGAGGTCGTCGTCGGTCAGCCAGCCGCGAGCTTCGAGGTCTGTGAGGTCGACGAGAAGCGGGTTCCCGGCGAACGACGACGAGGACTGATAGGGTGAGTTCGCGTGCGCGGGCGAGGTCGGCCCGAGAGGGCAGAATTGCCACATCGACTGCTCGGCGTCCGCGAGGAAGTCGACGAACTCGCGGGCACCGTCTCCGAGGTCACCGATGCCGTGTGCGCCGGGCAACGAGGTGACGTGCATGAAGACGCCGCTCTGTCGGGTGAATCGCATACCAATTGCACGGGGTGCAACCCAGTTGGTCCTTTGGGTCGGGACAGGCCACTCACACGTTCCAGTATTCGGTACCAAATAGCACAGATTCGGCCGCGTCTCCGCGTTTCGCGCGCCGTCTCAACAACACTTATTCTCCCCCGTCGGTTTCGTGCGCGTATGAGTGATATCGCTGTCATCCTCCCAGACGGAACGGAACTCTCCGTCGAGGAGGGTGCGACGGTGCGAGACGCCGCGTTCGAAATCGGCCCCGGCCTCGGCAAGGACACCGTAGCCGGCGTCGTCGATGGTGACCTCGTGGACAAGGAGACGCCGCTCCACGACGGCGCGAATCTCGTCATCGTCACCGACCAGTCCGACGAGTATCTCGACGTGCTTCGCCACTCTGCGGCCCACGTCTTCGCACAGGCACTCCAGCGACTCTCCCCCGAGGCCAAACTGACCATCGGCCCGTGGACCGACGACGGCTTTTACTACGACGTGACGAACGTCGACCTCGAAAAGGAGGACCTCGAAGCCATCGAAGACGAGATGCGGAACATCATCGAGGAAGACCTCGACATCGAGCGAACCCTCGTCGACCGCGAGGAAGCACTCGAAAAGTACGCCGACAACCCCTACAAGCGCGACATCCTCGAAACCGAGGCCGCCGGCGACGACGAACTCTCGTTCTACGAGCAAGGCGAGTTCGAAGACCTGTGTAAGGGTCCGCACGTCGAATCGACGGGGGAAATCGGCGCTGTCAAGCTTCTCAACATCTCCGCGGCCTACTGGCGCGGCGACGAGGAAAACGACACGCTGACGCGCGTCTACGGGACGGCCTTCGAGTCCGAATCCGACCTCGAAGACTTCCTCGAAATGCGCGCCGAGGCCGAAGAGCGCGACCACCGCAAACTCGGGCAGGAACTCGACCTGTTCTCGATTCCGAGCGTCACGGGACCAGGCCTGCCGCTGTACCACCCCAACGGAAAGAAGGTTCTCGACGCGCTGGAGACCTACGGCCGCGACCTGAACGACGACTACGGCTACGACTACGTCGAGACGCCGCACCTCTTCCGGACGGAACTGTGGAAGCAGTCGGGCCACTACGACAACTACCAGGACGACATGTTCCTCCTCGACGTGAACGACGAGGAGTACGGCCTGAAGCCGATGAACTGCCCGGGTCACGCGACCATCTTCAAGCAGGGGAGCTGGAGTTACCGCGACCTGCCGGTTCGCTACGCCGAAAACGGGAAGGTCTACCGGAAAGAGCAGCGCGGCGAACTCTCCGGCCTCTCGCGTGTCTGGGCGTTCACCATCGACGACGGCCACCTGTTCGTCCGCCCCGACCAAATCGAACAGGAAGTCGAGGACATCATGGACATCATCCTCGAAGTCCTCGAAACGTTCGACCTCGACTACGAAGTCGCGCTCGCGACGCGCCCCGAGAAGTCCGTCGGCTCCGACGAAATTTGGGAGCAAGCGGAGTCCCAGCTCAGGTCCGTCCTCGACGCCTCCAAGATGGACTACGTCGTCGAATCCGGTGACGGTGCCTTCTACGGCCCGAAAATCGACTTCGCGTTCGAAGACGCCCTCGGCCGCAAGTGGGACGGCCCGACGGTCCAACTCGACTTCAACATGCCCGAGCGGTTCGAACTGTCGTACACGGGCGAGGACAACGAAGAACACCGTCCGGTGATGATTCACCGCGCCCTCTACGGCTCCTTCGAGCGCTTCTTCATGGTCCTCATCGAGCACTACAACGGCAAGTTCCCCTTCTGGCTCGCCCCCGAGCAGGTTCGTATCCTGCCTATCTCGGACGACCAAATCGGCTACGCGAAGAAGCTCAAGTACGAACTCGGCGACTTCCGTACCACCATCGAAGACCGCTCGTGGACGCTCGGCCGGAAGATTCGCGAGGCGCAGACCGACCGCGTCCCGTACATGGTCATCGTCGGCGGCAACGAGGAGGAAGCCGGGACCATCTCCGTGCGTGACCGCAAGGAACGCGAAGCGCAGGACGTGACGGTCGAGGAGTTCCGCGACCACCTCGAAGCCGAAGCGGCCGAAAAGCGTCCCGAACCCGACTTCCTCGCCGACGAGGAATAGAAAAAGCGACGCTCGTTTCCGATTCCGACTCTCGCTTTTGTTTCAGGCGGTCACTCGGGGGTGTTCGCCCTTGGCCGCCGCCCCGAGTTCTCCTTTGACGGTCTGTTGGAACTCGTCGCCCCGAATCAACTTCGAGAGGACGCCGAAGTGGCCGCAGTCCCACTCGCGTCGGTTCTGCGTGGGCACGCCCCACTCGTCGAGGAGGATGCGCGCCGTTCGCGACGGGGCCATTTCGTCTCGCGTACCGATGTACGAGAAGATGCGCTCGGGAGCGATTGCTGGCTCTTTCGGCGGGTTGAGAAGCGGTGCGAACTCGTGAAGCGTCTCGCCGGTCCAGCCGGCGGCATCGAGGACGGTGTCGATGCCGAGGAGGGTCGTAAGCTCGCCCGAAAGGAGCGTCTGGTCGACTGCACCCGGCATCCCAACGGGGAACAGCAGGTCCGGTCGCATCGACTCAGGCCAGTCGTCACACCGACCGCCGACGTGGAGGGCCGTTATCCCACCTAAACTGACGCCGCCGACGCCGACGGCTGGTGCGCCCTCGGTTCGCGCCCAATCGACGAGGACGCCGGTTTCGAGCGCCGCGGCCGAGTAGAGCGTGAACAGCCCGACGGGTGCGCGAGCGATGTAGGGTTCGCCGCTATAGTATCCTGAAAGTTCGCGCCAGCCGTGCCACGGTGCGTCCGGGAGGATAACGCGGAACCCTTCCGGGGCGAGCGTCCGACCGAGGTACTCCTCTTCCGGCCAGTAGACGAGTTGGTCGTCGAACATACCCCAACCGGAGTGAAAGACGAGCGTCGGCAGGTCGGCATCCGCGTCGTCGGGTTCGTACACCCGCGCAGTCGCCTTGTCGCCGAGGTGCGGCGATGGCGACGTGAACCTGAGAAGGTACTCGACAGTGCCCGGTCCGCGGACGGTCGCAGAGCGTTCGACCCGGGGGAACTCCTCTGTCACCCGCGCTTCAGCGAAGCCGTAGAGTCGCTCCGGTTCGGCGAGTTCGTGGTGCCACCGAACCTTCGCAGCCTCCGGGTCTGGCGTCTCGAACTTGACCGGCGGCACGAAGTGGTCTTTCGAGAGGAACCCGAAGACGTCACTCGGTTTGGCACGCTGCTGTGAGATTTCGCGGCGTTCACGTTCGATAGCGACGCGCTCGTCCGGGAGTGATTCGTAGTCGCCCCAGAAGACGCTGTTCCAGCGCTCCATCGTCTCGTCGTAGGCGTCCCGAATGCGGGCGTACTCGGCGAGTGCGCGCTCGATTCTGTCGTGGAGGTGCGGTGCAGGCGGGGCATCGACCTCTCGGAGGAAGGCTTCGGGCCCCGCGCTGAGTGCGACGTCGGCGGCAGCGCGGGCGCGGACGACACTGAATTCGCGCGGCAGCATCCGTGTCTTGAGCGCCTCGAAGGGGCGAGACGTGAACACCCGCCCGGCGGGAGAGGTCAACAGTCGATGCACCGCGGGCGTTTCGAGATGGTCCATAGGGTGTGATACGCGTGACACGTTAATGACCCTAGGCCCGAATAGAGAGGGGAGTGTCCGTGTGCACCCAGTGAACCAGGTTCCGCTGCACGAACTCGGCACGTGGAGGGAGATTCCGTACTGGCATCGGTGTCACCTGGTTATGTTGGTGTCCGCGAGCAGTTATATCGGTTCGAAACCGAATCAGGTAACATAAAGAAACCATGACAGACGAACAAGCTCACTCCACCGACCCGCTCGTGACCGCAGACCTCCCGGCGAGTGCGTTCCACGTGACCGGGATGGACCACGTCTCGATTATCGGGAGCAACGTCGAGGACACGATTGCGTTCTACCGCGACGTGCTCGGGATGCCGCTCGTCCTCAAACAGCCGAACCTCGACGCGCCAAACATCACGCACCTGTTTTTCGACCCGGGTGACGGGCGCATGCTCACGTTCTTCGTGAAAGAGGGCCGCGAGTCGAACACGGGGCGTTTGCGAACGCCGATTGGAGGCGTCCACCATATCGCGTTCCGGTTCGACCCCAAACGCCTCGAAGAGATTCGCGCCGGGCTCGAAGCACACGGTCACAACTACAACGAGTTCGACCGTGGAATCTTCCACTCGCTGTACACGACCGACCACAACGGACTCGTCATCGAACTCGCGACGGACAAATACGAGATTCCCGACGACCGACGCGGCGAGGTACTTGCACTCGCGCAACAGAAGCGCCTTCAGGCCGGTGCAGCGTTCGCTAAGGGCGAACATCTCGAAGCCGCGCTCGAAGAACTCGGCCTCCCGGTCGAGAGAAAATCGCTTCCCGACGCGCAGACTGGAACGGGCGGGCTCGACTAATCCGCCCGCGCGAAGTGAAACGACACACGACCCCGTACGAACGCAAACGACACTCACGACAACGCACGCACCGTACGAACTCACCACTCACCACCCACCCCTACCAACCCAGACGTGCTCACAGATACACCCGGAATCCACCATCTCACAGGAATCGTTCGCAACGCCCAGAAGAACGTCACCTTCTACAGAGACGTGCTCGGGCTTCGCCTCGTCAAGCAGACGGTGAACTTCAACGAACAGTTCACGCGCCACCTCTTCTACGGCGACGAGACCGGATCACCAGGGACGGCTTTGACGTTCTTTCCGTATCCCGCCGAGGACGACGGCCGACCGGGAAAACCGCAGATTAGTACCGCTTCGCTGGTGATTCCGCCGAAGTCGGTATCCTACTGGCAAGACCGCCTCGCAGAACACGACGTTGCAGTCGAGGGGCCGTCCGAACGGTTCGACGAAACTGTGCTTCAGTTTTCCGACCCGGACGGCACGGACCTCGAACTCGTCACCGGCGAGTCACCCGTCGAGCCGTGGGACGGCGGGTCGGTCCCGACTCGCCACGCGATTCGCGGCATCCACGGCGTGACCCTGCTCTCGACGAGTGTCTTCGTTACTGCGAGCGTCCTCGATACGCTCGGATTCGACCTCGTCGCACAGGAGGGCGACCGAGTCCGATATCAGGCATCGGGTGACCGTGCGACCGTCATCGACCTCCTCGACCGGGACGCTCCGTTCGGCCGCGAGGGTGCGGGGTCGCTCCACCACGTCGCTGTGCGCGTCCCCGACGAGGAGCAACTCTACGAGTGGCACGACCTCTTTCGGGAGCGCGAGTACGACGTTTCGCGCGTGAAGGACCGGCATTTCTTCTACTCGCTGTACGTTCGCGAGCCGGGCGGCATCTTGTTCGAACTCGCGACAGAACAGCCGGGAGTCGCAGCCGGGGTCGACAGCGACGCGCTCGGAGAGTCGCTGTTTCTCCCGCCGTGGCTCGAAGAAGACCGTGAGATGATTGAAGGTCAGCTCCCGCCGCTGGATCTCTCGAAGCCAGAGGAGAATTGATGAAGCGGAATACCGACTCGACCGGGGCGAAAGCGGACCCACACCACAGCCAGCCTATCGAGACTGCGGGCGCACCACCGCAAGCGGCCGACGCGGCCGTCGTGCTGCTTCACGGTCGGGGGTCGACCGCGAGAAATATCCTCACGCTAATCGACGAGTTTCTGCACCACGGCGTGATGTACCTCGCACCGCAAGCGGCCGGCAAGACGTGGTATCCCCGCGCTGCGTACGCGCCGTTCGAGGACAACGAGCCGTGGTTTTCGTCCGCACTCGACCGCGTGTCGGAGGCGCTTCAAGTGGCTGCTGACGCCGGTGTTCCACCGGAACGAACGCTCATCCTCGGGTTCTCCCAAGGCGGGTGTCTCGCGAGTGAATTCGTCGCACGCAATCCGCGTCGCTACGGCGGACTCGTCGTGTTATCAGGGAGTCTCCCCGGACCCGAGACGGGACAGGACCGCGACGGTTCCATCGACGGAACGCCGGTGTTCCTCGGATGCAGTTCGGAAGACCCCTACGTCGATTCTGAGCGCATCCACGATTCGGCGCGGGTGTTCGAACGACTCGGCGGAGACGTAGACAGCAGACTCTACGACGAACTGGGGCACGCGATAAACGACGACGAGGTCCAGATGATTAATTCGTTCATCGAGCAACTCCGCTGAGTCAGTACCGTCGGCGGTAGACTGATTTCCCGCCTCCTGTAATCACGAGTATGCCATCCGAAGACGCCGGGAAACTCCGTCGGATTCTCGAATACGACCGCGTCGCTGTCGTCGGGGCATCGACCGTCTACGAGAAAGCGGCGCACATCGTCCCGGCGTATCTCCAGCGTCACGGATACGAACTTCGGCCGGTCAACCCGAACGCCGACGAAATATTCGGTCTCCCGGCAGTCGATTCGCTGGCCGACGTGACAGACACCGTCGACGTTGTCGAGGTGTTCCGACCAAGCGAGGAGGTTCCCGAAATCGTCGCCCAAGCACTCGCCCGTGACGACGTGAAGGCGATTTGGTTGCAACCCGGAATTCGAAACGACGAGGCTGCTCGAAAGGCGGAAGCTGCTGGCGTCGATGTCGTCCAAGACCGGTGTATGAAAGTCGAGCACGGTCTTCACGTCCGCAACTGAATTCTGGTTGGGCGGCGAAGTATACCCAAGACGATGAGCGAAGACGACCCGTTCGACGACCTCGACATCCCAGACGACCCGCTTTCGGACCTCGACCGCGCGACACAGGAACTCACGGTGCGGACCGAAACACGGCGATACGGAAAACAGATGGTCATCATCGAGGGGTTCCAGACCGATACCGACATCGACGACCTCGCCAGCGACCTCAAGTCAGCACTCGGGACCGGAGGGACGGTCAAAGACGACCGTATCGAGATTCAAGGCGACCACGAGAAACGAGTTCGAGAACTCCTTCGTGACCGCGGCTACGGCGTCGAAAACGCGTAACGGCGGACCCACAGCACGCGTTCACTGTCGCTGGGAGCGAGCGAAGGTGTCGAAAGCGGCGGACAAGAAGCGTCGAGAGGGAGAAATTAGAGTTTGACCGGGTCGCCGTCGTCTCTGCCCGCTAACTGTTGGGGCATGTTCAGAATCACAGGTGTCGTTCCGCCGTTTCGGCTCGTTACTTCGAGCGTGAGTTGGTCACCCGTCGAGAGTCCCTTGTCGTCTGCTGCGCCGTTGGTCCCGGTTTCGACGTCGGAGGCGGCGATTATGATGGTGTAGCGGTCACCCATCGTGTTCAGCACGCCGAAGGTGCCATCGTCGGCAGTCACTTTCTCGATTGCGAACTCGTCCGCGTCCGGGGTTTGTGGAGTCCCGTCGTCGCCTCCGGCCGTACTCTGATTCGTCAGGGTCTGGACCGACGTCGTGCTGATGTACTTAACTGTCGTGGAGTTGAGGTCTACGCTTCCAGACCCCGCGGCGAGACGGAGATTCATCTTGATATCCTTGATGTTGTCCGCAGTCCCGACCACGCCGTGTGCGTTGAGCACCTCGACTCGGTTGGTTATCTTGTTCACACTCTGCTGTCCGGCATCTTCCGCAGTCGCCTGCAGGAACCCGGCGGTGTTCACGAGAACACCCGCCGCGATTGCAGCGACCAGAACCATCGCGATGAACACGATGAGCGTCCCGATACCGACTTGACCACGGTCGTCGTTGCGAAGTGATTCGAACATATGATGTAACTCTCCGGTCGGTCCCTCCCACTCTTGTCAGTCTGAAAGGGCCAGTGGCGCTTACAATACAATCGAGTAACATAATCCTAGGGTTTTCATTATCTAGAATGATAACGTTAGTCACATGGCCTAATCACTACAGGAAGCGCCCCAAACACCAAGTATCGTGCTACGCCACAGATGCGAGAGCAGCAGTTATCGCTTTCCAGAATAATATTCGATAATGAGACGTGCGATAGCAACAGATAGCTATTGGATTTATAACTCGTTTGCCGCTAGAAACCGTCCATGGCCGTCCGACAAGGATTCCTCGTCTCGTGGGTAGACTCGCCCGAAGAATACCGGCACGTGTTCGAAGACGCTGCTGGAGCCGATTTCGACTACGTCGAACTCAACATGGAGGGGGCGTTCCACCGAGCGCGAATCGACCCCGCGTCTGTTCGTGAGGCCGCAGCGGCGCACAATCTGGACCTCATCGTCCATCTCCCGTACCGATTCGATATGTGTTCGCCGCACGAGCACGTCCGCGACGGGGCGTGTCGGGAGTTGGAGGCGGCGATAGATGTGGCAGTCGAGATGGGCGCGGAGAAGGGCGTCATCCACGCCGACTCGCTGGCGCGCCCAGGGCGAATCGGGAAAGAACCGATTCGAGAGGGAATCCGAAGCACAGTTCGTCGAATGACGGACTACGGTACCGAGCGAGGGTTCGAAGTTGTCACCGAGAACCTGAAAGGACCCGTCGATGCGGCCGAACTCCCCGGACTCCTTGCGGACGCCCACCCTGATGCCAAGATGTGTCTCGATACGGGTCACGCATTCGTGACGGGGATAGACGGAGCCGGGCAAGCAGACCTGCTACGCGAACACGGCGACCGAATCTCACACATCCACCTGAACGACACCCGAATCGAATCGGACGACGAGCACTTGCCCGTCGGACTGGGGCGGGTCGATTTCGAACCGCTCGCCGCCGCACTCGTCGACACCGGCTGGACGGGAACCTGTACGCACGAGGTGTTCACCTTCGACTACTCGCGCGTCCACCACGGAAATGGAAAACCGTACTTCGACGAATTGCTGGCGAGGTACTGAACTCGAACGGGCCAATACTGTGCGAGCACGACACTGAAACCATCGAAATCACATTTTGTTGGCGGTTGCTGGCCGGACAGCATCTACGGTAAATTCGCACGAAGTCAGACAAATGAACCACATATTGCTATATCAAATGGTGCTAGCGTCGCCCGAAACAACCATCGGTGGATGAGATTGCGGCGTGGCTTCTGTTGGGGCAATCCAACGTACTGTCGCTCCCGGCGAGGCGTCAGCCCTCGGTCGTGCAGATATCCTCGGTGTCTGTGGACTCTGTCGTGGAGACGCCCTCACTTCTGGAGCGATACTGCTTGGCCGAGTGTCTGTCGAGCTTTACTCCGTGAAACTGGAGTTACTCCAATACGCTATACTCGACAGCTTATGACTCCAGTGTGTGGAGTGAGGGGTATCATGGCCACCACGATTCACGAGGCGATGCTCGTCACAGGCACCTCCGGCAGCGTCGACACCGAGCTATCATCCACCTCTATTACGAGGGAATCAGATGCGTAGCGACCGCATTCTCGTCTACGGCGCGTATGGCTACACCGGACGGCTCGTGACTGAGCAGGCCGTCGCGGACGGTCTCGACCCCATCGTCGCCGGCCGCTCCGCCGGGAAGGTCGAGTCGCTGGCGACCAACCACGGCCTCGACCACCGCGTCTTCGCGCTGGACGACCACCGCGCTGTTGCAGACGCGCTCGCGGATGCCGAGGTCGTCCTCAACTGCGCCGGGCCGTTCGTCCGGACCAGCGAGCCGCTGGTCGATGCCTCCATCCAGACGGGCACCCACTACCTCGACATCACGGGCGAAATCGAGGTGTTCGAGAGCATCGCCGCACGCAACACTGAGGCCGAGGCCGCTGGCGTGACGCTCATGCCGGGCGTCGGCTTCGACGTGGTGCCGACCGACAGCCTCGCCGCCCACCTTGCCGAACGGCTCCCCGACGCGACCCACCTCGAACTTGGCTTCCAAGGTCTCGATGAACTCTCACCCGGCACCGCCCACACGACTATCGAGTCGCTCGGCGAGAGCGGTACGGTCCGCCGAGACGGTGACCTCGTAGACGTACCGGTCGCACACGACGCCCGGACCATCGACTTCGGTGACGGCCCGACGACCGCAGCGACCATCCAGTGGGGCGATGTCTCCACGGCGTACCACACGACAGGCATCCCGAACGTGACTGTCTACGCCGCCCAGCCGGAGGCGACCATCCGGTTCATGCGGCTGTCGAACCGACTGGGGTGGCTGCTCGGGAGCACCCCCGTGCAGTCCGTATTGCATAGTCTCGTTGACTGGTTCGTCGACGGGCCGAGCGAGACCGCCCGCCGCGAAGAGTCGATGTACGTCTGGGGACGGGCGACGAACGGCGAGGAGTCGGTCGTCTCGCGGTTGGTGACGCCGGAGTCGTATTTGTTTACCAGCCACAGCGCACCTTACCTGGCCGCCCGCGTCCGCGACGGCGACGGACCCGCTGGCTTCCAGACGCCCGCAAGTGCGTTCGGCCCGGATGTCGCACTCGATGTTGGCGGCGTGGAGCGGACAGACGAGTGACGGTGCGGCAGGGTTCTTCTGACTGTCACCGTCCGGTCACGTGTCGACGTGCGCGTTGGCTCGTCGGTCATGCACACACTACGACAGGAGAGGGATTAACTACGAAGACGGGGGCAGACTCACCACTGTCCGAGCGCGCCAGTCCCGTGGGACCACACGAGGACGCCGAGGAAAGAGAGAACGCCGGTGAGAGCCGACCCGCCGCCGACGTAGAACACCCACTCCATCCCCACGTCGGTCATGAGATAGCCGCCGAGAAGTGGTGCGACGACGCTGCCGGGTCGCCACAGCAACTCCCGAATCCCGAAGCTGCTGGCGACACCTGCGCCGTCAGAGCCTTCGTCGGCGAACAGTGCCATACTGGCCGGTTCGCGGATGCTGTCCGCGATTCCGAGAAGACCAGCGAAACCGACGAGAGGGAGAAACGCGGGCGAGAGTGGACCGAAGACGGGAAACATCGACGGGAGTCCGAGCGCCTCGCCGATGGCGGGCGAGAATGGAACGGCGAGCGCGACGAGACCGTAGAGGCCGCCGCCGACGAAGACGAATCGGGCTCTGCCGTAGGTGTCTGAAGCCCGGCCGGTGAAGGGCTGACAGAGCATGTTGGTGAACTTCTCGGCGACGACTGTGGCGGCGACAGCAATCCCGCCGTATGCGAGGCCGCCCGATGCGGCGGCGACACCGGCGTAGATAGGAACCCACGTGCGGACGAGTGTAACGGCGACGGCGTACTGCACCCGGAACGTCGCCATCGTCAAGATACGTTCGTTGAGCGCGAGGTCGGTGAACGGAAAACCGTGAACGGTCGTCTCGTCCGGTGGGAGGAACACCCAGATGCCGACGGTTGCGACGGTCATCAAGACCGTGATGACGACGAAAATCGGTGTGAATCCGAACGCGTCGTACAGGTACCCGGCGCTGAGACTCCCGAGAATCGACGCCGCGAATCGGGCGGCGTTCGCCTTGCCGATGTGATTCGCACGAGTGCCCTGCGACGCGAGTTCGCCGACGAGCGCGAGCGACATGAGGCCCGCACCGGTGACGGCAATCCCCTGTGCGGCACGTGCGACGACGAACGAGAGACTCGAATCGACGAGTGGGAAAGCAGCGTAGACGACGGCACCGACGCCGACCGTTCCAGCGAGAACCAACCGTTTGTCGTAGCGGTCGCCCGCCCACGCGAGTGGGACGACAGCGACAGTCTGTGCGAGTGTGAATCCCGTCGTGTACATCCCGATGACGAAGCCGCGCGAGAGCGTTGCGCCGCCGAGAACGAAGCTACCGACTGCGATTTCGGGGAGGACGAGTGCGGTTGGGTCCAACTCGTTGATGTATTTCGGGAGGAGCGTAACGAGGGTAATAAACCCGAACCCGCCAGCGAACCGAGTGAAGTACAGCGCCCAGAACCTGAGGCGGGTACGGTCCATACGTCGTCTCTGGGTATCGACCGAAAAGGTATTTCGAAACTGTCGCCGGTGTGAGGATGCCGGTAAAGGCACTCTGTATTGTGGCCAGACATTTTATTTGAGCCGCGCCTAGATATGCTAACATGCACCAAGGAGGTGGGAGCAAGCCGGGCGAACGAGCCGAAACACGGCGTGTGAGTGTTGAGCGGGAGATGAACGACCATCGGGCAATGACCGTCCGCCTAGTCGATTCCGGCGAGTGCCGTACACTGGTGGGGTACGGGTCACCGGGGGTTCGTCGTGCACTCGAACGAACAGCAGCGGGAGAAACGGTGACGCTCACGCTTGCGCCGACGCCAGGGCGCGGGAACACGTGGCTCGCGCTCGATTGCTAGGGTCCGAGCAGTATTTTCGCACCGCCGACGAGACCAGCAAACAGGAGGACGAGAACCGTCCCTGCGAGGACGTCGCTTCCGAACAAGACGGCGAAGTCAGGCGTGAGCGACACGAGAAACCGGTCTGCCCGAAAGTGGTCGGGGATACCGACCGCGAGCCCGAAGACGGCGGCGACGAGGAGCGTCATGAAGACGAGGATGAGGCCGGTCCGGTCGCTCTTGGGCATGAGACCATCCACACCGTCGTGTGGTATAAGTTATCGGGAACGTGCTCTCCGTATCGAGACGCTCGGCTCTCGAGGGCATTGTTTCGGAAAGGAAGTGGGCCGGACGCGATTTGAACACGCGACCGTCTGATTAAGAGTCAGACGCTCTGCCTAACTGAGCTACCGGCCCTTGCGATTCCTCGTAACCCCCGGTTGGTAAAATGACTTTCCTTTCTGTACGGCGACGGCAGAGAGGCGCACACGGCAAAGAGGTGGTGGCCGGGTGCCGTCCATGAGAGAGAACGGTGGGTGTTAAGTGTCGGCCCGCCGGAGTAGCCGCCAACGATGAGTGCAGGGGTTACAGTCTCCTCGATGTCCACCTACGCGATTCTCGGCTGCGGGAGCGTCGGGCACGCGGTGGCCGAGGAACTGACAGACGAAGGGAAAGACGTCCTCATCCTGGATAAGGACGAAAGCCGCGTCGAAGCCCTGCGCGACCAGGACCTGAACGCGCAGACGACGGACATCGCCGACGAGGAAGTCGCCGACGCCGTCGCCGGCCGAGACGTCATTCTCATCCTCGCATCTGACGTCGAGGCGAACAAGGCGGCCGTTTCGGCCATCCGCGAGCGCAACGACGACCAGTTCGTCGTCGTCCGCGCTTCGGACCCCGTCTCGGAGGACGAACTCACGAAACTCGGGGCCGACGTCGTCATCAACCCCTCGGAGGTCATCGCCGACTCCGCGCTTCGAAGCGTCGAGTCCGGCGAACTCGAATACAAAGCGCGCCAGTTGGCGGACCTCCTGCGCGAGACGGACCACGGGATGGCGATTCTCACCCACGACAACCCCGACCCGGACTCGCTCGCTTCGGCCGTGGCGCTGCAAGCCATCGCCGACGAGTATGACGTCGACGCCGACATCCTCTACTCGGGCGACATGGGCCACCAAGAGAATCGGGCGTTCGTGAACATCCTCGGTATCGAACTCACGCCGCGAGGAGACGCGAAAGCGCTCGACGAGTACGGTGCCTTGGCGCTCGTCGACCACATGAAGTCGGGACTGCCCGATATCGGGGATGCGGACATCGCCGTCTTCATCGACCACTTCGAGCCCGACGAGGGTATCGACGCGCAGTTTACCGACGTTCGGCCGAACGTCTCGTCGACGTCGACTATCCTCACGAAGTACATCCAGGAGTTCGACCTCAGTCCCTCGAAAGCGGTCGCCACGGCACTCCTGTACGGCATCCGCGCCGAGACGTTAGACTTCAAACGCGATACGACACCAGCCGACTTGACCGCGGCGGCGTACCTCTATCCCTTCGCCGACCACGACATCCTCGAAAAAGTCGAGTCGCCGTCGATGTCGCCGGAGACGCTGGACGTGCTCGCCGAGGCGATTCAAAACCGGGAGGTTCAGGGGTCGCACCTCGTCTCGAATGCCGGGTTCATCCGCGACCGTGACGCCCTCTCGCAGGCCGCACAGCACCTCCTGAATCTGGAGGGAATCACCACGACGGCCGTCTTCGGCATCGCCGACGACACCATCTACCTCGCGGCGCGGTCGAAGGACATCCGCATGAACATCGGGAAGATTCTCTCGGACGCCTTCACGGGAATCGGCGAGGCGGGCGGCCACTCCACGCAGGGGTCCGTCGAGATCCCGCTCGGCATCTTCACGGGCATCGAGTCCAGCGACGACAACCGCGATACGCTGTTACAACTCACCGAAGAAGCGGTGAAGCGGAAGCTCTTCCGTGCGATGGGTGTCGAAAGCGGAGAGAGCGGTAACGGCAGTTAATCAGACAGCCAGCGACTCTTCGTCTTCGTCGGGCGTCTTCAGGCGCTCGATAACGTCGTTGATGAGAATGACGTCGCCGACAGCGCGAACCCAGCGATACGGAATGAGAACTCCCTTTCCGGGTTCGATTTGTCCGCGGAACAGTTCTTGATTCAGTTCGGTCAGTGCCATTCCAGTGACTGACTCGTGGTCCAAGTCGAGACGGACGTCTTCGACTTCACCGACGAACATACCGCTGTTCGAGTAGACCTCGCGGCCGACGAGCGTCGTAATCTCTTCGGGCGTCCCGTCCATATCCGCCATCATGAGATGCCGGGCCTTAATTGTTCGTAGCCCCCCGCAATCGACGCAGACGCGTGGCTGACGGGCGTCAGACGGCACAACAGATGGAGAGCTGACAGGGGGTTGAAAGAGTCGGGAGAAGTCGTGAAAGCAGTGAAGCCGAGAGAGTCGGTGGGGTCGCTGGCAGCCTACCGACTCGGTGCGACGAGTTGCACCGGGTGCTGGGTCGGCCGACTGAGGAGCGAATCGAGTTGTTCGAGACACGACGTTCCACTTGCGACCACGGTTCGGTCGCGCGTGTCGTCGGTCTGGAACTGCGACTTGAGTTCGGAGCCGACGTCCATACTCAGTTCGTAGTATTCGGATTTGTAGCCGAACGAACCGGCCATCCCACAGCACTCCACGTCGGAGGTCGCCACGTCGAAGCCGAGGTCCGAAAGGACGGCTTCGGTGTAGCCTTCGAGACCGAGAGTTCGCTGCTGGCAGTGGCTGTGGTAGGCCACTTCGTCGCCGTCGACGACCGAAAGCGCGTCAGCATCGGCCCCATTTTCGAGCAGGCCGAACACGTACTCCATGACCTCGTAGCTGCTGTCGGCGATGCGTTCGAAGGACTGTTCGGGGAGGAACTTCTCGTACTCGCCTCTGAACATCGCGAGGTCCGACGGCTCGATGACGACGATATCGTGGCCAGCGTCGATGTACTCGGCGAGACCGGCGTACACGTCGTGGGCGTGGTCTTCGGCGGTCGCAATCATGCCCTGCGAGAGCGGGGCGCGCCCCGACGACCGAACGTCGGGAACGACGACCTCGACGTCGAGGGCTTCGAGCGCGCGGACGGCGGCTTTGCCGCGTTCGACCTGCACGTGGTTGGTGTACACGTCGGGGTAGAGGACGGCAGTTCGCGTTGGGTTCTGGACGCGCGACCCTCGGGCGTCGAACCACTCGACCAGCGTCTCACGCTGGAACGCCGGGAGTTCCCGGCGGGCGTCGATGCCGAGGAACCGCTCCATGAGGTTCCGAGAGACGGACGACTGGGCGACCCAGTTAGAGACGGGCGCGAAGAAGCTCCCGACCTTCGCGGCCGTCTCGAAGTTGCCGAAGAACCGCTTTTGGAAACTGACTCCGCCGGGTTCCTCGTCGGGGGTGAGACCCTCGACGAGCCAATCGACTTCCGAGACGTCGCCACGGTTGACGCGGTCGCGGACGACCGTGTTTATCCACGGAATGTCGATTTCGACGGGGCAGGCGGTGGTACACCGGCTACAGCCGGTACAGAGGTCGTTGAACTCGGCCGCGGAGTCGAGTCCTTCGACGCCCGCTTCCCACCCGGTTCCGATGCCGCCCGAGTAGGTTTCGCCGCCGAAGGCGTGGCCGCCGACGTGCTGGAAGTTGGCGCAGACGTTCGAGCAGGCAGAACACCGAATGCAGTAGAGCGTCTCGCGCAACTGGTCGTCGTCGCGCATGGCCATGCGACCGTTGTCGATGAGGACGAGGTGATAGTCGCGGTCGGTCTCGGCGTCTGTAATCGGGGTGTCCGGGTCGTCGAAGTCTACCGTCGGCGACTCGACGGGCGGGGTCAGAAGCGAGATGTAGGAGGTGATGTCCTGTCCGGTTCCCGACTTCCCGATGAGTTCGACGAACGGTTGGAGGTCTTCGACCGTCGGGATGAGTTTCTCCACACCCGCGACAGCGACGTGCGTGTCGGGGACGACGGCCGTCTTTCGGGCGTTGCCCTCCGAGGTGACGAGGGCAATCGTTCCCGTGTCGGCGGTGATGAAGTTCGCGCCGGTCATGCCCACGTCGGCGTCTTCGATGAGTTCGCCCAGTTGCTCGCGGGCGAACATGGTGAGTTCCTCGGCCGTCTCCAGCGGTTCGTCGGGGTCGAACGTCTCGTTGAACAGGTCGGCGATGGCGTCGCGGGACTTGTGGATTGCGGGCGCGACGATGTGCGAGGGTGCCTCGTCGGCGACCTGCAACACCCACTCGCCGAGGTCCGTCTCGATAACCTCGGTTCCAGCGTGTTCGAGTGCTTCGTTGACCTCGATTTCCTCGGAGGTCATCGACTTCGATTTGACGACTCGCTCGGCGTCGTTGTCCTCGCATACCTCGCGGATATAGCGATTCGCGTCGGCGGCGTCGTCGGCGATGTAGAGCGTGCCGCCGTTTTCTTCGACCGTCTCGCGGAGTTCGTCGATGAGTTCTGGCAGGCGCTCGATGGCGTCTTCCTTGACGGCCCGGGCCTCTGACTTCAGGCCGTCGTAGTCGTCGAGCGTTTGGACCGACTCGTATCGACCCTGATTGAATCCGCTGGTGCCGGTGTTGACGGCGTCGCCTTCGGTCTCCATCAACTGCCGAATCTTGGCCGCCTTGGCCTCGCGTGCCTTACTCATCGAGAATCACCACGTGAACGTCTTTGGGGCCGTGTGCGCCCTTGACCAGCGCACCCATGTCGGCGGTAGCGCTCGGTCCCGTCGCAATGATAGCCGAGGAGTGACCCGTGCGGAACTCCTCGCCCAGCCATTCGAACGCCTCCGGCATGCCGGGAACGATGTCCGACTGCTGGAGGACGGCGACGTGTCGGTCGCAAAAGAGACTCACGGGTTCGACACCGTCGGGTGTGCCCTGCACGACGACGCTGCCGTAATCCGCGATACCGATTCCCGCTGCCGTGACGCCAGCATTCGCCTCACGGAGGTCCGCCGGTGTGGGGTTCGTGTTCACCCACTCCGGGAGTGGTGCGTCAGACGGAAGTGGAACACCCACCGCAGGGTCGTCACAGACCTCGCGGAGGACGTCGCCCAACTCGTCCGAAGACGTGTGTGTCCAGCCTACTTCGAGTCGTTCGAGAGAGTCCTCGAACGTCGCAACCGTGCCGGTTGACATGTGTTCGCATTACATGTTCTGCATAATCGTTCTTCGGGTTCGAACAGCCCTGTGCCGGTTAATTGTGAAGGTTTCAGGAGTTCACGAGAACCGGCCTTTCGCCTCGTCTGCGCCCGGGACTGTATTAGATTTTTGATATTTTCCGACGGCCGAGCGTCCGACCGCGTATCCCTGAACGAGGAGGAATCCTGCCCACAGAACGTACCCACCGAGATTGCTTCCAAGAATCGTCGGTGCGGTGTCGAACACCGGGAACCCGAGTTCGACGAGCGTCGTACCCATGAGAAGTACGCTGAAGTAGCCGTAGAAGCCGGATGCCCACCACATCGCCGCGACGCGTGCCCATCCGGGCTGGACGTGTTCGGGGAGGCGCGTCGTGTTCATCACGAGGACGAGCGCGGTGTAGGGCCACATCATGATGCCGGACATGGCAGCACCCACGACGAGGAAGAAGAACGGTTCGCGCCCCTCGAACGGCGAGGTGAACGCGAAGATGATGATGAGCCCCCACAGGCAGAACGCCGTGAGGAGTCGCCAGAAGAGCTTGGGCAGGTCCCATCCGGCCTCACGGCCGAAGGATTCGTAGAGCGCATCTGCACTGTTTCGAACGAAGGACTCGACGATGGCGTACTCGGTCGTAAACAGGGCGACAAAGAGGATGGCAAAGACGAGGAACGTCCCGACGGGACCGACCAACGGGGCGATGCCTCCGAGCCACATCTGAATCGCGTCGGTCGTCTCACCCGGCGAGTAGTGAATGGCGACGCTCATCAGCGCCGGTGCGACGAGGAGTAACCCGACGACGAACGTCAGGAGGTGTTCGAGTTGGACGACTTTCCACCAGCCGCGCCAGCGACGGAGGTTGGTCACAGTCGGGCGGAACGTGAAGCCATCGCGCTCGATTGGTTCCGGGTCGTCACCGCGAAGCGGGTTCTTCACACGGCCCTGATAGTTGCCCATGCCGTACCCCTTCTCGCGCATCCAGAGACTCTGGGAGAGATTGAGGTATCCACCGGCACCCGCGAACGCGAGCCCGCCGAGGAACACTGCGATATCGAGACTTTCTGGGAGGGTTCCGACCGACCCTGCGGCGTCGGGGATGGAACCGAACTCGACCCACGACCCGGTGACGGCGACGAGCATCAACGCCGCCCCGATGGCAACGAACAGGAGTCCAATCTGGAACACCTCGACGGCGTTGTACATGACCGACGATATCTGGTACGAGAGCCAGATGACGCCCATCAACGCCGCGGCGATGAGTTTCCACGACGCGACGGCGAAGCCGAGCACTTCGACGGTCCCGCTGAAACCGAGTCCGACCGCGGCGACCTGTGCGGCACCGGCGGCCCACCCGGGCCACCCGAGGCTGATGAGGCCACCGAAGAGGAAGAGCCACGGCCAATACGTTCCCACGCGCGCGAAGGCGCGGAAGATGCTCTCGCCAGTCGCGAGCGTCCACCGCTGGAGTTCCGTGTTGATGACGAACTGCGTGAGGATACCGACGAGGAACGCCCAGAAGAGCGTCCATCCGAACTGCGAGGTCAACACCGGCCAAAAGAGCGTCTCGCCGCTTCCGAGCGACGCGCCGAGCATGATAGCCGACGGCCCGACGACGTGGCCGACTCGGGGGACGCGAGGAAGGTCGGCGACTCGGAACGACCCGCCGGTCCCCTGGTCGGGATACTCCTCGGACTCCGGTGCCTCGTCGAGGTCCTCGTACCGAAGCGGGAGGTACCACGTTCCGCGGTACTGTTTCCCTTCTACTTCGGAGGCGTACACGTCGTCGCCGCCAGTGGGGTGGTCGTCCAGCGACCGATTGGCGTCTTCCCACTCACGGGAGTCTGCCGTCTCTGGCGCTGAGCGGTCGTTGCCGGTGCCTGCCTCTGGCGTTGAATGGTCTCCGCTGGTGCCCGTGTCTGGTGGTGAGCGGTCGCCTGGAGAACCGTCCCCGGCCCCGGAGTCGGCGTCACCGTCGCTCATCGACATCCCCATCGAGAGAAGCTATACCCGGTAAATCGTGGGACATCGGTGCGTCTGCCGTGAATGGTTCCTCTCACGGTATAAAATCGTGGGATGTGGCACCAGCGGTGACGGGAGTTAGCCGCCGAGGAAGTGCCAGATGTGGCCGCGTTCTTCCGGCGGGTCGACCCCGGGAAGTTGCTTCAACGCGGGTTGGATGGCGTTCCACCAGCCTTCGGCGGATTCGAACCCCGCGGGGTAGTCGTGGTAGACATCGCGGAGGAAGTCCGCTTTCTTCGCCTCCGGGTGGTCGGTGAGGTAGTCGTATGCGGCCGAGAGCGCCTCGCGTCGGGAGTCGAGCATCGGGCCACTGCCCGGGAGGTCAGCGGCCTCGATAGCGTTCGAGACAGCCGGCGGGTGGTCGCTCGCGTGTTCCGAGTCAGTTGGTTCGGAAGCGGGTGTCGCCGGTGATTCGGACTGCGGATTGGCTGCCTGTTTCGTCGTCGCGGGGTCCTGTTCGGGAGATGTGGGAATCGGGATCCACCAGACGCGACTCCGTGCCCCGACTTTCCTCGTCGCGAGGTCGCCGCGCTCTTCGAGTTCGTTCAGTTTGTTGTGCGCCGTTCGACGCGAGCAGTCGAGTTCCTCCATCACGTCCGCCGCGGTCAGTGGTCGGGCGGCGTCTTCCCGGTCGTCGAAGACCGTCAACACCGCGTCGAGCGAGATGCGGCCGACGTACTGCCCGTGTTCGTTTCGGGGGCGCGCGCCAGCCTCGTCTTCCATGGTTTGTCCTTTACACACGAGAGTAAAAGCCTTTGCACACGAGTGAACTCCCAGTTCAGATGTGTGTAATGGCCACTTCATACGAGTATATTGGTCGTATGCGACAGGAGAACACAGTTCAAATTGAGGAAATCGTGCCTGAGATAGAACCTCTGCAAACCCCGTTTTTTGGCATTTAATCGCCTATTTCGAAGTTTTCACACGTGTGTATTGGTCTCGGGAGGACGGGAAAGGAGAGCCTGATTTCATGTCACAAATCGGGACGAACGATAGATATATATCACAAAAGTTGTGTACGAGATTCCACGATGCACGGAATCAGGCACGGAACTGGAATGGCATCGGCTGGAATCAACAATGGGGGTGGACAGCATGGTTAGTGCGGCCGACGCACTCATCGCGCTGCTTCCGCTTCTGACAATCGCGTACCTCATGGTCGGGCGTTATTGGCCCGCGACGCGGGCGATGCCCGTCGCGTGGGTCGTCGCAGTCGGGGCTGGCGTCGTCGGCTGGGGCATGTCGGTACAGTGGATCGCGGCATCGACGATTAACGGGTTCATCACGGCAGCGAACATCCTGTACATCGTCTTCGGGGCAATCCTCCTCCTGTACACGCTCAAGCAGACGGGCGCGTTCGATGCGATAAACAGCGGGTTCGCAGACATCAGCGAGGACCGCCGCGTACAGGTCGTCCTGCTCGTGTTCCTCATGGGCTCGTTCATCGAGTCGGCCGCTGGCTTCGGGACGCCCGCAGCCATCGTCGGCCCGCTTCTCGTCGGCCTCGGCTTCCCGCCGCTGGCCGCCGTCGTGGTCGCCCTCACGGGGAACCTGATGGCGATTACCTTCGGCGCGGTCGGGACGCCGCTCATCATCGGGATGATAGACATCTTCGAGAGCGTCGAATCCATCAGCACCGAAGTACTCGGCACTGGTAACTTCGAGACCATCGCGGCGTGGGTCGGCGAAATCGCCGTATTCGCCGCGATGCACCACGTCATCGTCGGCATCGCACTCCCCTTTATCGGCGTCGCGATGATGACCCGCTTCTTCGGTGAAGAGCGGTCCATCAAGCCGGCACTCGAAGTACTTCCCCTCACGCTCTTCGCGTGGGCGTCGTTCTCGGTCCCCTACTTCCTCACCGCGTACTTCCTCGGACCGGAGTTCCCGGGGCTGCTCGGCTCGATGGTCGGACTGGCCGTGACGGTCGGCGCACTCAAAGCGGGCTTTTTCCACCCCGACGAGGAGTGGGACTTCGAGCCAGAGTCCGCGTGGCCCGACCACTGGGTCGGTGACATCCAGCCCGGCGAATCGACCAGCGACAACGTCTCTGTCGCCGCCGACGGTGGCAACGTTCAGTCGAGCATGCCCGCGTCCGCGGGACAGATGTCGCTTCTGAAGGCGTGGACGCCGTACGCGCTCGTCGCGCTGCTTCTGGTCGTCACCCGCGTCGTCGACCCCGTCCAGAGCTTCATCACGATGGACGTGTTCAAACTGGCGTGGAGCAACATCCTCGGAACTGACCTCGGAAACGACTTCGCGTTCCTCTACCTGCCCGGCGCGGTGTTCATCGCCGTCCACCTGCTGACGATTCCGATTCACGGGATGGGGAGCAAGGAAATCAAGGCGTCGTGGGCAGAGACCATCGAGAAGGTCACTCCGGCGGTCGTCGCACTGCTGTTCGCAGTCGCGACAGTCCAGATTATGCTGCAGTCCGGCGCAGCAACGGGGACCGACAGCATGCTCATCGTCCTCTCGGAGGGCATGGCGAGCGTCGCTGGCTCGGCCTACCCGTTCTTCGCCGCGTACGTGGGCGCGTTCGGCGCGTTCCTCGCGGGGTCGAACACCGTCTCGGATATCCTCTTCGGCACCTTCCAGTACGGTGTCGCAGACCAGATTGGCACGCCGAAGACCATCATGCTCGGGGCACAGGCGGTCGGCGGTGCCATCGGTAACCTCATCGCCGTCCACAACGTCGTCGCCGCGCTCGCGGTCGTCGGCCTCGTCGGCGAGGAGGGTCGGGTCATCCGCCTCGAACTCATCCCGCTCGTCTACTACGGGACTGCCACCGGCATTCTGACGCTCCTGTTCAGCTACGTGCTGTTCCCGGGCGTATTCTGAACGGTGGCGACGGAATGGCGTACCGGCAACGAATTTCGAGCAGATTCACCCACTCTCGGGTGTCTTTATTGTGTCACACAAATCGACTACTAGCGAGCAACTGACAATGGCATCAAACACGCACGACGCGGCCGCCGACCCCTCGACCGAGGGGAACTACGACTACGTCAACGACGACGTAGAACGGCCGGGGCTGGTCGAAGACCTCGAATCTATCGTCGAGGGCGACGTGCGATTCGACACCTACACGCGAACCATGTACGCGACGGACGCGTCCGCGTACGAGAAGATGCCCATCGGCGTCGTCATGCCGACATCGACGGACGACGTGGCGGCGGTGATGGAGTACTGCGCCGAACGCGAGATTCCCGTCCTCCCGCGGGGTGGTGGGACGAGTCTCGCCGGGCAGACGGTCAACGAGGCAGTCGTCCTCGATTTCGTCCGCTACATGGGCGACGTCGAACACGTCGACCCCGAGGCGCGGACGGCCACGGCACAGGCCGGGGTTCGACTCGGCGACCTGAACGAACAACTGGCACCACACGGACTGAAGTTCGCCCCCGACCCGGCGTGGGGCGACCGCTCCGCACTCGGCGGCGCTATCGGAAACAACTCCACGGGCGCACACTCGCTGAAGTACGGCAAGACCGACTACTACATCGAGGAAGTCGAGGTCGTCCTCGCCGACGGCACGGTGACGACGTTCGGCGAGACGACCGTCGACGAACTGCGCGAGCAGGGCGACCCAACGGGCACTATCGAAGAGCGAATCTACGCGAAAGTCGCCGAGATTCTCGACGAAGAGGCCGACGAAATCTCCGAGCGCTTCCCCGACCTCAAGCGCAACGTCTCGGGGTACAACCTCGACATGCTCGTCGACGAGATGCGCGGCGAGCGCCGGACGCCCGACGACACCGGCATCGACGACGACTGGGAGGCAGGACACGTCAATCTCGGTCGCCTCATCGCCGGGTCGGAGGGGACGCTCGCCATCGTCACGAAGGCGACCGTCTCCTTAGCGGAGATTCCGAACACGGCCTCTGTCGCGCTCCTGACGTACGACAACGTCATCGACGCGATGCACGACGTCGCACCCATCCTCGAACACGAACCGGCCGCGGTCGAGGTTATGGACGACGTGCTCCTCGATTTGGCCCGCGACACGGCCGAGTTCGCGGACGTAGTCGGGATGCTGCCCGAGGGAACCGATTCGACGCTCTTGGTCGAGTTCTACGCCGACTCCGACGAAGACGGCAAGCAGAAAGTCGCCGACCTCGTCGCGGACCGCGTTCCTGATTCGGGTGCGACCGAGTTCGACCCCTCGGATGGGGCGACTTCGGTGACAGAAACGGAGCGCTGCGCCACCGACTTCATGGAGGCCCACGACGCCGACACGCGCGCGAAGTTCTGGAAGATGCGCAAGTCGGGGCTTCCGATTCTCCTCTCGCGGACCTCCGACGAGAAGCACATCGCGTACATCGAAGATACGGCGATTCCGGCGGAGAACCTCCCCGCCTACGTCTCTGACTTCCAGGACATCCTCGACGAACACGACACCTTCGCCTCGTACTACGCCCACGCCGGGCCGGGCGTCCTCCACATTCGCCCGCTCGTGAACACGAAGACGGCCGAAGGCGTCGAGACGTTCGAGGCTATCGCCGACGAAGTGACCGACCTCGTCGTGAAGTACGGCGGCTCTGTCTCGGGCGAACACGGCGACGGCCGCGCGCGAACGCAGTGGAACCGCAAACTGTACGGCGACCACCTCTGGAACGTCTTCCGCGACCTGAAATCCGCGTTCGACCCCGATTGGCTCCTCAATCCGGGGAACATCTGCGGCGACTACGACATGACCGAGAACCTCCGGTTCTCGCCCGACTACGACTTCGACGCCGGGTTCGACCCCGCGCTCAACTGGGACAACGACAACGGCTTCGAAGGCATGGTCGAACTCTGTCACGGCTGTGCGGGCTGTCGCGGCCAGCAGTCCACTGTCGGTGGCGTCATGTGTCCGACCTTCCGGGCCGCCGAAGAGGAGATTCAGTCCACGCGCGGCCGGGCGAACATGCTCCGGCAGGCGATGAGCGGCGGTCTCTCGGAAGACGAGATGTTCACAGATGAGTTCGTCCACGAGGTGCTGGACCTCTGTGTCGGCTGTAAGGGCTGTTCGAAAGACTGCCCGAGCGGCGTCGACATGGCGAAGATGAAAGCCGAAGTGGTCCACGAGTACCACCAGCGCAACGGGTCGAGCCTCCGCGACAAGGTGTTCGCCAACATCGACGCGCTGTCGAAACTCGGGTCGAAGTTCGCGCCGCTCGCAAACGGCGCGACGAAGATTCCGGGTGCACGCACGCTGATGGAGAAGACCATCGGTATCGCGAAAGAGCGCACACTCCCGGAGTTCCACTCGACGAGCTTCGTCGAGTGGTTCGAATCACGCGGCTCGGCGGGCATCCCGGAGGCGCAAGCCGACCGCAGAG
Organism: Haloferax larsenii JCM 13917; assembly: GCF_000336955.1. Lineage (GTDB taxonomy): Archaea > Halobacteriota > Halobacteria > Halobacteriales > Haloferacaceae > Haloferax > Haloferax larsenii. The sequence continues at coordinate 203,003 of NZ_AOLI01000012.1, forward strand.
TGCTGTTGTTCCCCGACACCTACACAAACTACAACCACCCGGACGTCGGGAAGGCCGCCGTGCGGGCGCTCGAAGCCGCCAACGTCCACGTTCGCATTCCCGATGGCGTCGCCGGGTCGGGTCGGCCGCCACACTCGAAGGGCTTCCTCGACCGCGCCCGCGCCGACGCGGAACAGAACGTAGACGTGCTCGCACCCTTCGTCGAGGAGGGGTGGGACATCGTCCTCTGTGAACCCTCGGACGCGGTGATGTTCCAGTCGGACTATCTCGACTTGCTCTCCGGTGACGACGTCGAGGCCGTCGCCGCCAACTCCTACGGCATCATGGAGTACTTCGACACGTTCCGACTGGACGACGACCTCTCGTTCCTCCCGCAGGACGACCCCCTGACGTACCACGGCCACTGTCACCAGAAGTCCACGAAGAAGGACCACCACGCTGTTGGCGTCCTTCGGCGGGCTGGCTACGACGTGGACCCGCTGGATTCGACGTGCTGTGGAATGTCGGGGTCGTTCGGATACGAGGCCGAACACTACTCCATGTCGATGGCTATCGGGAGCATTCTCTCGGACCAGGTGGCCGACAGTCCGGGCGACATCGTCGTCGCGCCGGGGGCATCCTGTCGGTCGCAACTCGAAGACATGGGCGTCGACGACGAACCGCCACACCCCGTCGAGATGCTCGACCGCGCCATTACGGTGTAGTCGGCTCTCACGGAGTGACAGCAGTCTCGACGCAAAAATCAGAGACACCCCCAACCAATTGGCACGGGTTCGGTGAACGACAGAGGCAAGCGGGCATTGGGGCTGACGTAACCGAGGCTGGACGTCACCGACTCGGACTGGGCTGGTCCGAGTCGGCATACATTCACACTCGACTCTCTCGGTGTTCTCTTCTCACAACTCGTCGAGGACCGAGCCGAAGGCATCGAGCGCGGCGGCCATCGCTTCCGGGTCGCCGCCGAGCGAGATGCGAAACGCGTCCGAGCGGTCGAAAAACCGGCCGGGAACGACGAGCACGTCACCGTCGAGGGCGGCTTCGACCACCTCGTCGCCGCTGTGTGTCTCGTGTTCCAGTAGGGCGAACGACCCGCCAGCGTGGATTCGTCCGTCGAGGTTCGGTCGCTCGGCGAGGAACGACGCCAGCAACTCGTGGTTCGCCGAGAAGTGTGTACGCGCAGCGGCGTCCAGTTGCTCGCTGTTGTGGAGGGCGCGCCGCGCGAGTTTCTTACTCGGGTCGGCGACCGACGGGAGGTGCATCGAGGCCTGACGCGCCCGTTCGACGACGTCTTCCGGGCCGACGAGCCAGCCGACGCGAAGACCACCCAGCCCGTAGAATTTCGTCAGCGACCCGGTGACGACGACGTTCGGCAATCCGGCAGCGGTGACGCCACCGAACGGGCCGTCGTCGGCCGGGTCGACGTAAGGAGCGTACACTTCGTCGACGAGGAGATACCCGCCCACGTCGGCGGCGTGTCGTGCCATCTCCGCGAGTTCGGCGCGGGTGGCGAGGCGGCCGGACGGGTTGTGACGGTTCGTGACCATCGCGTAGGCGAACGAGTCGATGGCCGCGCTCTCGATGCGATGCGGTTCGAGCGCGTGGTCGAACTCCGGCGGGCGAAGGAATCGGTCGACGCGAGCACCGAGTGCCTCGGGCGTCTCACAGAGTGGCTGATAGCCCGGTTTCTCGACGAGAACCTGCGGTTTCGGTGCGTCGGCTGCGTCGGTCGCCTCGGTTGGGTCGGCTGCGTCGGTTGGGCTGGTTGCGTCGGTCGCCTCGCTCGCGTCTGCCTCGTGGCGCCGGCGCTTGGCTCGGTCGAGGAGGGCACAGGCTGCGAGGAAGTTCGCGTGCGTCGCGCCCGCTGTGACGAGAACGTTCGATTCGGAAACGCCGTATCGGTCGGCGAGTTGGCCGGAGAGCGTCGCATCGTCCGGGTCAGGAAGTCCCGCGAGTGACGGCGGAACGAGCCCCTCGAACGAAGCTGTCGGTCGTAAATCGCTCGTCGCGAGGTCGTGTGTCACCTCGTCGGTGCGGCCGATAATCCAGTCGAGGTAGGGAATCGAGGGAAACGTCGTCGTCATTGCCGCCTCTTCGAAAGCCGCAGCGTAAGTCGTTGGGGTCTGACCGAACGGGTTCGAGGACCACTATCGGAAGACGCTGGTGCCATTGTGAACCACACCCATATAAAAGAGCGTAAAAAACGACCGTTTGTATATAAAGAGCCAGAATATTCATATACCAGTAATCGCTGGTTGAGAGCCATCGCCGAAAGATGAGGTAAAGCCACTCCACGTTGTAGGTAGGTCCGCCGGGGTGCCTCTGACTACCGGCAGCGTCGTGCCTCCCGGGGTGCCCGGTCCGGCAGGCACGACGGAGGGAATTCCCTCATCCTTTCTGACGAAATACCGCAGTCGAAGCAGCGAGCGCCTCGTCTACGGTCTCGTATCGAGCGAGGTGTGACGTGCAGTCGCAGTCGGAGGACCCAAAGCCAGCGATTGGCCCGTCGGCGAGCGTCGCGGCCACGTCGCACTCGACGTCGCTGTCGACCACGCAAACGACACGAGAGAGCGTGACGTCCGGGTGGCCGCCGAGGTAATCGACGTGCCAATGTCGAGCATCGTGGTTACCCTCTGCGACACGCCGGTGGCGAAGTACCCGACGAAGCCCGCCGGTACCGAAGGCGCTCCCGAGGTACACGTAGCTCCCTGTCGGAACTCGCTGTTCGCCGAGGGCACCGACCTCGATAGTGAGTTCGGGCACGTCGAAGACGAGTGCGTAAGTTCCACTCGGCGAGTGAGTGTCGAGTTCGAGCGGGCCGTCGTCAGTACCGAGCGTTTCGGGTGCGAGGGAGTGGACGGTCACTGACGGGTGTTGAAACGGGGCCTACGAAAGGTCGGCGGGATGTGGTTCGGCGTTCGAGGCGAGGCTGTCGAACACGTCGGCGGCCGCTGTTTTGAGCGGGTAGACGCTGTGGAAGTCGTCCGGGTCGCGTCCGCGGCCGCTCGCAATGCCGACGGCCTTGGCGATAGTGTCGTAGTTGTCGCGGACGAGACTGCCGACGATGCCGGGCGTCCCCGCCCTGTCGGCGAGTTCTTTCGCGGCCGCACCGCCCGCGTAGACCTGTCCTTCGTTCCTGTCGGCGAGGACCATCGCGAAGGGAACCTCGTCGAACTGGGCCGCGAGGAACTCCTGTGCGGCGTCGTCGTACCACGAAATCGCCTCCACGTCGTCGAGGCGCTTGAGGGCAGTCGCGGCCACGGAGCAGTAGGGGCACTCCCCGTCGTAGACGAGGACGGCGTCCGCGTTCATACGCTCTCGTGAGGACCCGAAGGACAAAAATAGCGCGGCGGATGAAGAAATCGTGCCATCGTATAGCAATCTCCGACAGCGTTAGGACGGCGAAGTCCGAGGTGAGAGCGTGGACGACATCATCGAGTGGCTTCGAACGCGTCCGTACTACGAGGGGCAGATTCGCGCCCACCGGCAGTTCGAAGCACGCGACCCCACCTTCGCCGACGTCGACCTCGAACCGCGGTTGGCGTCGGCTCTCGACGACCGCGGTATCGACCGCCTGTACCGCCATCAGGCCGAGGCAGTCGACGCCGTGCGTGACGGAGACAACGTCGTCCTCGCGACCAGAACCGCGAGCGGAAAGAGCCTCGCGTACACGGTTCCGGCGTTCGAGCGCGCGATGGACCACGGCGGCCGCACGCTGTATCTCGGCCCACAGAACGCCCTCGTGTCCGACCAACTGGACACGCTCTCGGACCTCGCGCACGGCCTCGGATTCGGCAGTCGCGTCTCGGTCGACCAGTACACCGGCCGACTGTCGAAATCGGAGAAACGTGACGTTCGGAAGCGACGACCGACCGTCCTGCTTTCGAACCCTGATATGGTTCACTACGCACTCCTCCCGCACGCGCACCGCCTCTGGGAGTGGTTTTTCTCCTCACTGGAGACAGTCGTCATCGACGAGGTTCACGGGTACCGCGGGGTCTTCGGGAGCCACGTCGCCTTGTTGCTTCGGCGACTCAAGCGTGTCTGCGAACGCTTCGGCTCTGACCCGCAGTTCGTCTGCTGTTCGGCGACCACCGGCAACCCGGTCGAACACGCCGCACGAATCACCGGTGAGCCGGAAGGGTCGTACACCCTCGTCGATGGCGACGCGAGCGGAACCGGCGAGACACACTGGCTGTTGTGGAATCCGCCGGAGTACGAGAATCCCGACGCTGGCGGGTCGGGACGCCGACGCTCGGCCCACGTCGAGACGAAGAACCTGTTCGTCGATTTAGTCTCGCGTGGGCATCAGACGCTCGCGTTCACCCGGGCCAGACAGGCCGCCGAACGATACGCTTCCGAGAGTGCGAACGACCTCAGGAGTCGCGGCGAACACGGACGTGCGGGCGAGGTCGCGGCCTATCAAGCGGCGCTCACGCACGACCGACGGCGGGAGATAGAGTCCGGCTTACACGATGGCGACATCACGGGCGTCTGGAGTACCAACGCACTCGAACTCGGTGTGGACGTTGGCGGCCTCGACGTGGTCCTCATCGACGGCTACCCCGGCACACGAATGTCCGCGTGGCAGCAAGCCGGGCGCGCAGGCCGCGGCGACAGACCGGCCTTGGTCGTCCTCGTCGGTGGCGAAGACCAGTTGGACCAGTACCTCATGAAACACCCCGGCGAGTTCTTCGAGGGCGACCCCGAACGGGCGGTGTCCGACCCCGAAAACGACCACCTGCTCCCCAGTCACGTCGCCTGTGCTGCGTCCGAAAATTGGCTCTCGACCGCGGACGAGGAATACTTCGGTTCGTCGTTCCCGAACGTGGTTTCCACCCTCGAAGACGACGGGACGGTGGCGCGGCGAGACACCGACGACGGAGTGCGGTGGACCCACGACGGCGGCGGAAGCCCACAACACGCGATGAGCCTGCGAACCATCACGGACCGAGAGATTCGCCTGATGGACTCGCGGAACAACGAGACCATCGCGAAACTCGCGTTCGAGGACGCCCTGCGCGACGCCCATCCCGGTGCAGTCTATCACCATCAGGGCCAGACGTACGAGGTCGCAGACCTCGACTTGGACCGCGACGTAGCCCGCCTGCAACCCACGTGGGCGGACTACTACACCCGTGTCCTCCACGACAAACACATCACCGTCGAACGCGACATCCTGTCGAAACCGCTGTCTGCACGCTCTGATGTCGAGGTTCGCTTCGCCGAGGTGACGATGCGCAAGCAGATAACCGGGTTCGAGCGCCGCGACCCGAAGCGCGGAACGACCATCGGCCAACAGCTTCTCGACCTGCCCGAGACGAGCCTGCGGACAAAGGCCCTCTATTTCACCGTCCCCGGCGACGTGGAGTCAGAGATGCGCGAATTGGGTGGCAACAGCGAGGAAGACGGCGGCTTGAGCGTCGGCAGCGACTACGCCTTCAACGGCGGCATCCACGCCGCCGAACACGGGATGATTTCGCTCTTCCCGCTAACGTTGCTCTGTGACCGGGGCGACATCGGCGGTCTCTCGACGCCGTATCACAGCCACACCGACCAATCGACCATCTTCATCTACGACGGGCACCCCGGCGGGGTGGGTCTGACCCGCGCCGGCTACGACATCGTCGAGCGACTGATGCGGCAGACGGCGGCACTGATTGCCGACTGTGACTGCGATGACGGCTGTCCCTCGTGTGTGCAGTCGCCGCAGTGCGGGAATGCGAACGACCCGCTACAGAAGGAGACTGCGGTGCTGTTGTTGGAATCGCTGACGGGGATGCGAAACTCGTCCTGAGGAGAGCATGGGGGCATCCGATTCTCAGCTTGTTGGCCGTCTGAAACGTTGAGGCACGTACCAACAGGTATTTTTGGTCTGCCTAAAATTATACTGGCAATGGATTCGGATATCTGCGTCGTCGTTCCGACCATCCGTGAGTTCGAGTGCATGCGAGCGTACTTCGACAACGCCCGCGCACACGGCTTCGACCTCGACCGTCTGTTCGTCCTCCTCGTGACGGAGGACTTCTGTGACACCGAGGAGATGGCCGCGATGCTCGACGACGAGGGAGTTTCAGGGGCAGTCTTCGACGAATCGGACCGCGAAGCGTGGTACGACGAACAGGGGATTTCGGAGTACGGGCATCTCGTCCCGGCCGCGAGCCACGCTCAGACGAGCTTCGGCTTGCTGTACATGTGGGCACACCCCGAGTTCGAGTACGGCTTCTTCATCGACGACGACACGCTCCCGCACGACGAGTGGGACTTCTTTGGGCGGCACATGGAGAACCTCCACCGCACCGACGAGGTGGAGTCCGTCGCCAGCGACGAACACTGGGTGAACGTCCTCTACCAGAACGCCGACGAACACGGACTGTACCCCCGCGGGTACCCCTACTCAGCGATGGGCGAGACGGTCGAGACGGACAGCATGGAACTCCGCGATGTGGTCGCCTCGCAGGGACTGTGGACGAACGTTCCCGACCTCGACGCCGTGCGCATCCTGATGGACGGCGACCTGCAGGGACAGGCCCAGACCCGAACCGACTTCGACGACTTCGACGGCGACTTCGTCGCCGAACCGGGACAGTACCTCACCGTCTGTTCGATGAATCTCGCCTTCGAGCGCGAGGTCATCCCCGCGTTCTACCAGTTGCCGATGGACGACAACGAGTGGGAAGTCGGCCGATTCGACGACATCTGGTCGGGCGTCTTCCTCAAGCGCGCCGCAGACGTGCTGGAGAAAGACATCATCACCGGCTATCCACTGTGTGAGCACAACAAGGCCGCCCGCCCGACGTTCGACGACCTGAACAACGAAGTTCCGGGTCTCGAACTCAACGAACACCTCTGGGAAGTCGTCGACGCGGTCGGCGACGACGCCGACTCCTACGCCGAGGTGTTCGAAGCGATGGCTGACGAACTGGCCGACGGAGACTGGTCCGACTATCGAAACGGCGAGTTCTTCAACTACGTGGGGAGCCATATGCAAGACTGGCTCGACTGTCTGGACGCGCTGGCGGCACCTCGTGCCGCGGTCACTGCAGACGACTGACACGTATTCCTCGTTTTACACCGACTTGGGGCGCTGAACCGGCAGGTATTTATGTTTTAGGCCTACCTAAATCCATGTATGCAAGACCACGACCGAGAGCCTCGCGTCCACAGTCGTCGTCGGTTTGTCGCAACCACGGCGGCGCTAGGTCTCGGCGCACTCGCCGGTTGTACTGGCGGTAACGAAGAATCGACGGCAACGACGACGGCCGCCGACGAAAGCGGCGGCGAGGAACCAGTCGGACAGATTGGCTCCGGCCGCTCGCCGTTTGGCGACCGCGATATCACCGGTGGTGTCTCCGTCGCAGAGATGCCGGACCTCTCGGGAGAGCTTACGCTCTACTCCGGTCGCGGCGAGGCACTCGTCGGCGAACTCATCTCGTTCTTCGAGGACTACTACGACGACTTCGACGTGGTCCCGCGGTACAACTCCGCGGCCGAACACGTCAACCAGATTCAGACCGAGGGGCAGAACAGCCCCGCCGACGTGTTCTTCTCGGTCAACGCCGGGTCGCTCGGCGCACTGAAGGACGCCGGCCGGACACAGGACCTCCCGAGCGAGGTTCTCGACCTCGTCCGCGACGAGTTCCAGGACCCCGACGGTCAGTGGACTGGTACCTCGGGTCGCGCCCGAACCATCCCGTTCAACACCGACCAGTTCGACGAGTCGGAGATTCCGGACGACATCATGAAGTTCCCCGAGACGGAGGCCTTCCGCGACAACATCGGCTGGGCACCCACGTACTCGTCGTTCCAGGCGTTCATCACGGCGATGCGCGTCCTCGAAGGCGACGAGGCCACCAAGGAGTGGCTACAGGGCATGCAGGACCTCGGCGTCACCCAGTTCAACGACGAGTTCCTCGTCTCGCAGGCCGTCGCGGACGGCGAAATTCACGCTGGCTTCGCGAACCACTACTACATCCAGCGCATCCTCGCCGGGCGACCGAACGCGCCGCTTTCGACCGCCTTCACCGCGGGCGACGCCGGTTCTATCTTCAACGTCGCGGGCGCGCTCGTCCTCGACACCGCCGACGATTCGGAACTCGCGGCAAACTTCGTCCGTCACCTGCTGTCGGCCGAAGCGCAGGACTACTTCGCCCGCACCACGTTCGAGTACCCGCTCGTCTCGGGCGTCGACCCAATCGGCGAACTCCCCAGCATCGACGAACTCAGCCCGCCGGAAGGGCTCGACCTGACGCAACTGTCGGACCTGGAGGGAACCGTACGACTCTTGCGTGAGGTGGGCGTGCTCTGAACTGAATCACTCATGGCGACCGAACAGCAGACAACGACTGGCGGGGGCGACGACGAGCAACCGCTCGGACTGACTATCGCCAGCGGTGCTGTCGCTGCCGCCGTCATCGTCCCGCTGTTGTGGCTCGTCAAAACCGCCCTCGACGTGGGCTTCGCCGAAGCGCTCGCACTCGTCACGCGCCCGACGACGGTGCAAGTGTTCATCAACAGCACCGTTCTCGTCGTTCTCGTGACGGCCGCGTGTGTCGGCCTCGGCGTCCCGCTCGCGTATCTCACAGTCAGAACCGACCTCCCGTTCAGACGCTTTTGGACCGTCGTCGTCTCGCTGCCGCTCGTCATCCCGAGTTACATCGGCGCGTTCGCGTTCGTGTCCGCGTTCGGTCCGCGCGGCGTGTTCCAGCGCCTTCTCGCGCCCCTCGGTGTCGAGTCGTTGCCCGAAATCTACGGCCTCCCGGGGGCGGTGCTGGTGTTGACACTCTACACGTACCCATACGTGTTCATCACCGCACGGGCCGCGCTGAAGTCGATGGACACCACGCTTATCGACGCCGCACGGACCCTGAATCACACCCGCTGGGAGGCGTTCAAGCGGGTGACGATACCGCAGATTCGCCCGGCTGTCGCCGCCGGGGCGCTTCTCGCCGCACTCTACACGCTCTCTGACTTCGGGACGCCCGCAATCATGCGATTCGACGCTTTCACTCGCGTCATCTACGTCGAGTTCGGGGCGTTCGGCCGCGACACGGCGACACTCCTCTCACTGCAACTCGTCGGCGTGACGCTCCTCATTCTCACCCTCGAATCGATGATTCGAGGCGACGAGCGCACCACGACCGGCGGGCGCTCGGGTAGCGTGATGGAACTCGGTCGCTGGAAGTATCCGGCGGTCGGGTTCGCGGCGCTCGTCGGTCTCGTCGCCCTCGTCGTTCCGCTGGGCATCCTGCTCACGTGGTTCGCACAAGGCGTCGCCGCGACGAGTCGCTCGCTCGCGTTCCAGCCCGAATACGCGTTCAACTCCGTGCTCGTCTCCGGTGCGACGGCTATCGTCGGAACACTCGCCGCTCTCCCAGTGGCATATCTCGCGGCACGGCACTCCTCTCGGGTGAGCACGCTGTTCGAGCGCGCGACGTACGTCGGCTACGCGGTTCCCGGCGTCGTCCTCGGTCTCGCACTCGTCTTCTTCGGCAGTTCCTACGCGACACCCATCTACCAGACGCTCTATCTACTCGTCTTCGCCTACGTCATCCGCTTTATTCCGCAGGCTGTCGGGTCGCTCCGTGCGTCGTTCCTGAGAGTCGACCCGGCGCTCCCGGAAGCGGCACGGACGCTGGGTGAGACGCCCACGGGTGCGTTCCGTCACGTGACGCTCCCGCTCGTCGCGCCCGGCCTTCTCGGCGGCGCGGCGCTGGTCTTCTTGACCACGATGAAAGAACTCCCGGCGACGCTGCTCTTGCGTCCCGCAGGGTTCAAAACGCTCGTGACGCACATCTGGACAGCCCACGAGTCGGGGTACTTCGGACAGGCCGCAGTCCCCGCGCTCATCTTACTTTTCGTCTCCGGGCTGTCGATGCTCGTCATTATTACCCAAGAGGGATACGATGTCAAATAGCACACTCGGCACGTCCGACGATTCGACCGCACAGGAGTCTCGCTCCGATACAGACAGCCCGACCGACACACCAACAGACGTGAACGCTCGAACAGACATCGTCCTCGAACTCGACGGCATCTCGAAGTCCTACGGGACCGAGTCGGTCATCGACGACCTCTCTCTGTCGGTTCAAAACGGGGAGATTCTCACGCTGCTCGGTCCCTCCGGGTGTGGGAAGACGACGACGCTTCGGCTCATCGCCGGTCTCGACCGACCAGACCGCGGCGAGGTCCGTCTGAACGGAAGTCCAGTCTCTGGAAACGGTTCCTTCGTCGCCCCCGAAGAACGCGGCGTTGGCGTCGTCTTCCAGGAGTTCGCGTTGTTTCCCCACCTCACTGCCGCCGAGAACATCGCGTTCGGCCTGAAGCACCTCTCTAAATCCGAACGTGAGGCGCGTGTCGACGAGTTACTGGACCTCGTCGGACTGGAGACACAAGGGGAGAGCTACCCAGACGAACTCTCCGGCGGGCAGCAACAGCGCGTCGCGCTCGCGCGGTCGCTCGCTCCAGAACCGGCGATTCTCCTCCTCGACGAGCCGTTCTCCAACCTCGACGTGGACCTCCGAGTCCAGATGCGCGAGGAGGTTCGCCGCATCCTCAAAGAAGCGGGTGTGACGGCCGTCTCGGTCACACACGACCAGGAAGAAGCCATGTCTATCTCGGACCGCGTCGCGGTCATGAACGACGGCAAACTCGAACAAATCGGCGAACCGGAGCAGGTGTTCCAGCACCCCGAATCGCGGTTCGTCGCCAGCTTCCTCGGCTACGCCGGCTTCCTTCCGGGCCACGTCTCGGGAGACGTGGTGAAAACGGAACTCGGAACAGTTCCACGAGACCAGATTCACGGGCTAGCGGCCGAATACGACGAGACGGACATCGATATTCTCGTCCGCCCGGACGACGTGTCCGCTCACGCGTGTAACGGGTCGGGACACGGCGAAGTCGTCGGCAAGCGCTACCTCGGGCCGACCATCCTCTACGAGGTCGAACTCGACGGCGGCGACAACCTGCTTTGCATGCACAACCACGACGAGACCGTCCCGACCGACGGCCGAGTCGAGGTGAGCCTCGACGCCGGTCACGAACTCGCGTGGTTCCCGAGCGAACAGCGTCCCGAATCCGGCCTCTACTCCGACTAGAATGGGTCGAACCGGACCACGGCTCTCCGATATCGTCGGCGACGTATCGGTCGATTTCGACATCGAAGCCGAACAGACCCAGCTGTGGCTCGTCGCCGCCGTCGTCTCTCTCGCCGTCGGTCTGCTCGTGACGTGGCTCGCAGTCGACCTCTTTCCGTATCACACCGTCAACGACGACGAAGGCGTCTACCTGATACAGGCGGCGATGCTGCTCGAAGGAAAGCTGTTTTTGTATCCCGGTGAACTGGCGGAGGCCGTCAGGCCGTGGTTCTTCGTGGTCGAAGAGACGCCGAGTGCTCCCGGCGGCGTCCAGATGTACTCGAAGTACTCGCCGGTCGTCCCGGCGATGTTCGCCCTCGGGCTGGCGGTCGGACTTCCGAACCTCGTGTTGGGCGTCGTCGCCGCCGCCAACACGGCCTTCGTGTACGTGCTCGGCGCAGACGTGTTCGACCGGCAGACGGGCATCGTCGCCGCCGGATTGCTGGGCTTCTCGCCGCTGTTCCTCATCAACTCCGCGACGTTTCTGGCGTACGCGCCGACGACGATGCTGAATCTAGCATTCGCAGTCTGTTACGTTCGCGCGGCCCGTCGCGACTCCTCGGGCTATGCAGTCGTCGCGGGAAGTCTCGTCGGCCTCGCGTTCTTCGCTCGCCCGTACACCGCCGTCCTGTTCGCGCTTCCGTTTATCGCCCATTCACTGTGGGCGCTCGGAACTGCGTGGCGCGCCGGCACCGGCTGGGCCGTCTTCCGCCGCTACCTCGCTATCGGGCTCCCCGGTCTCGCGTTCGTGGGGCTCACGCTGGCGTACAACGCTGTCGTGACCGGTGACCCATTGGAATTTCCGTACATGGCGTTCGCGCCACTCGACGGGGTTGGGTTCGGCTACCGCGAGATTCTCGGATACGACCTCGTGTACACGCCCGAACTTGGGGTCGAGACGGGTGTCGAGGTGCTGGAGATGCTCGTCACCCAGTGGGGGCCGATGGGATGGCTCGGAACCGCCGCTGCGGTCGTCGGTCTCGGCTTCGCGGTGCTCCGCTGGTGGGGACACAAAACCGGTACGAACCTCCACGGAAGCGAGCGACGCCAAGCACACGGGTTAGGTGGCCGCGACCGGGCCTTCGTCGAACTCTCGGACGACGCGCTCGCGGCTATCGTCCTCGGTGTCTTCGGGTCGGTGTTCGTCGGTAACGTCTTCTTCTGGGGGACACACAACGGGCTTCGAAACGGCCTCATCGACCTTCTCGGACCGTTCTACCACTTCGACGCGCTCGTCCCGCTCGTCGTCTTCGCCGCGGCTGGACTCGTCGGAAGCCTCCGATTCGTTCGACACCGGGCGCACGAACGCTTCTCGCCGTCAGAGGCACGGGGCGTCGTCTTCGCCGTCGCACTCGTGTTCGCGCTCGTCGCCGGGGGTGTGACGCTCGGTGCGGTCGAAGAGCCGTACGACGAGAACCGACTCCGGACCGAGAACCTCGAATCGACCTACGAACCGCTGCTCGAAGCCGGCTTCGAGTCGCCGCCACTGACGCCGACAGACCCGAGTTTCAGCGGGGAAGCAGCGGGGACAAAAAAGGCGCTCGTCTTCCATCCCGACCCGTACGGCGACTGGTCTGCCCACCCGTTCCAGACGCTCCGAAACGACCCCGGATTCGACGGGCGAGTCGTCTACGCCATCGACGACGGCCCCGAACAGGATTTCACCGTGCTCGACGCGACGAACCGGACGCCCTATCGGTTCGCTTACCAGGGGTCGTGGACGGGTGCCGAAGACCCTGTGACGCCCGAACTCACCCGCCTCCGGGTGCTGTCAGGCGAGCGCGTCACGGCGACGACGGTTCTCGGCACGCCGGAAGAGACACGAACTGTCTCCGTGAGGGTCGAGGCGGACGGCGAATACGCCCGCTACGACGTGCCAATGGCCGAGAACCACACCATCGACTGGGAGATGACGGCCGAAGGCGTCCGAGTGACGAACTATCCGCACGCCGGAGGCGTACGGCGCGTGCCGATTCCCGAGGGCGCGAGCGACGTCGACCTCGCCGTGACCTACGTCGGCGACTTCGGGGAGACAGTGACCTATCGGCAGACAGTCTCGGTCGAGCGAGCGGACGGCGACGTTCGCGTCATCTGGCCGCCGGAGACCCGCGTCTGTCGGTTGAGCCTCGACTGCGGGTCGGATGGACAGTGGGTCGGCCCCGACGGAGACTACGTGGCAGGTGTGTCGGTGGAGACGAACGCGACAGTCGCCGGGTGAGTGACGACTCGCCACCCGGATAGACTGTGTCGAACTCCTGAATTTCAGTATTTCCTAACTTTATTTCATCAATTCCTGGGAGAACCTAACTAGTAGGGCATCTCTCTCAATGCCGAGTCGGTTGTACTTGTATCTGGATATGACATACAATCCCAAGCGGCGGCAGGTGCTGAAGACGATTGGCGGTGCAGGGCTGTTCCTCGCGGCTGGTGGCGTCGGTGCGGCAAGCGCCAAGCCGCCCCGTGACGGAGAGACGATAGTCGACATCGCCGTGAACACGCCGGGATTCGAAACGCTAGTCGCCGCGGTCGTCGAGGCCGGTCTCGTAGACGCCCTCAGCGGGAACCGCCAGTTGACCGTGTTTGCACCGACTGACGATGCATTCGCCGCGTTGGGCGTGACGAAGGACAACGTCGGCGACATCGACTTCGAGGCGGCGGTCGGCGCGTCACTCGGCGAGATTCTGACGTACCACGTGATTCCCGGTCGGCGGAAGGCACAGTCCGTCGTTCCGGTCGAGGAACTGCCGACGCTGAACGGCGAGACGATTGCCGTCGATGGGACCGAACTGAACGAAGGCCAAGCCGATATCGTCGCCACCGACATCGTGGCGTCGAATGGCGTCGTTCACGTCATCGATGGCGTGTTGCTTCCCTAATCCGGCTCTTTTTCGAAAAAAAGCAGAGAGCGCGACAGCTCTCGCTGCAGCCTACCGGTTCCGTGCCGCACCGGGTTCGGTGAGCACGACATCGTCGTAGTAGTACGTCTGGTCGGTCCCGAAGTTCGCGCTGTTGAAGATGAATTCGAGGAACTGCGTACTCGGCGAGAAAGCGTTGTAGCCACGTTCGTCTACAGATAAGCAAGGCGAGTGCCTCGGGGCTTGACCCCGAGGGTGAAGCCGACACTTAGACGTGTTCTGTTCGTTCGATATACCGTTCAATCGTCTCGCTGGATACCTGTCCCGCCGTTCCGATGTAGTACGACTGCTCCCAGAACCCACCACCCCACAGATATTCTTCCAAGTACGATTCGTGCTGTTCCCACATCTCTCGCGCGGTGATGCTCTTGACCGTCCGTGCAATCTCACCCGGCGCGTGTTTCGGGTGGGCAGAAAGGAACAGATGTACGTGGTCGGGCGAGATATGGAGTCGTTCGAGAGACTTCGTCTCTCGTGATCACGAAAATCGGAGATTTTTGGACGACGACAGTATCTCGTAGCCGTACTCGTCGCACACCTCACGGAAACTCGCTTCCAACGAGTTCTCAATTGGTTCGAGGATGGCGTGCCGGTACTTTGGACACCACACGAAGTGGTAGTTGACGTTGTACACCGTGTGGTTCGACCGCTTCTCGCCCATATCGCACCCACTCCACCAACACAGTTAAGTATATCCAAAGTATATACGCAGGTATGGCGAATCGCTTTGAAATCGACGGCGAGGAAGTTCTCGACGGTGAGGTCAAACCGTTCGGGAACAGTGCCCATGTCACCGTACCCAAACGCTGGCGTGGGGCCGACGTGAAAGTCGTCCGAACCTCAGAACCCACCGAACAAGACGAAGAATGACCGACTCACAGGCTCTCGTCAAGACGCTGGACTTCCAACTCAACATCCAGAGTGACAACAAGAGCCTGCTGTACGACGCCACGCTCGAAGCCCGCTCGGTGTACAACGAAACCATCCGTCTCGCCAAAGAAGGCGTGGACTGGAACGCGATTCCCGACCGCGTGGCCGACGACGCTAACCTCGTGAAGAACACGACTCAGCGTATCGTCGCCAAGGCTCTCGGTGCGATGGAGAACTACTACGAATACGACGACTTCGGACTGCCGAGCCACACCAAAGACGGCGCGTACCCGCTCCGAGCGAACTACGAGGAGGGGTACAATCTGTCGCTCACCGACGATGGCGACGTGGCGTTCCGAATCAGCGCGAAGCCGTACAACCACGTCAAAGGCGTTCTCAAAGGGAGTGACGCCCACTTCGACATTCTCAAGACCGCTCTCGAAAGTGACGA
Organism: Haloferax larsenii JCM 13917; assembly: GCF_000336955.1. Taxonomy (GTDB): domain Archaea; phylum Halobacteriota; class Halobacteria; order Halobacteriales; family Haloferacaceae; genus Haloferax; species Haloferax larsenii. Next base: position 218,371 of record NZ_AOLI01000012.1, read on the forward strand.
GTGGAAGATTGGGACGGCAGAGGCCCTGTTTCACAACGACACCCCTGAGTTGCACGTCAACGTCACCAACACCGAGCAGACCGTTCGAGACAAGAACGACTCACGAACGGTCGTGGGTGTGGACGTGAATGAGGACAACGTGGCTCTCACCGCACTTTCCGAGGATGGCGTCAAGGACACGTTGGTCATCGACTTTCCCGAAATCAAGTTCGAGCGTCACCGCTACTTCACGATGCGAAAGCGCGTCCAGAACGCGGGGAAAGACAGCATCCACGCCACACTCGAAGGGCGCGAAGAACGGTTTGTCCGTGACAGACTCCACAAGGTATCTCGGCACATCGTGGAGTGGAGCCAGCAGTTCGAGAAGCCGTGCATCGTCTTTGAAGACCTCAAAGAGATGCGCGACAGTATCGACTACGGCACGCGGATGAACCGACGCTTGCACCACCTCCCGTTCCGCGCCCTCCAGTTCTATACGTCGTACAAGGCGTCGTTCAGAGGTATCCCGACAGCGTGGATTGACCCTGCGTACACGAGCCAGCGGTGTCCGATGTGCGGACATACGGAACGTGCGAACCGTCACAAGAAGCGGTTCAAGTGCAAGTCCTGCGAGCATCAAGACCACAGCGACCGTGGTGCAAGCGTCAATATCGCCGTGAAAGGCGTGAAGAAACTCGATTGGAATGTGCCTGCTCTCAACAGCCTTCCCGTTGTTCGGAAGGTGCGACGTTCACAAGAGCTGCGCTCTTGTGCAGCCCGCAAAGTCACTCTGTGACTTTGAGACGGCAGGCATCGGGGGCCGTGGACGCCCCGACCGTGACCCAACCGACCGTTCGAGGCTATCAGGCCGATGGTCGAGTGGGGGTATCCGACTAAACCACGGGAAGCCTCGGGGTCGTACGGAAATCTTTGATTTCCGTGATGACGAGACGCTTCGCGTCTCGAACCACTTGACCCCGAGGCAGTTCACGACGAGTTTGTTGTTGACGCGCCACTTGAGCGCCGCCCCCGTGCTCGTCTTGTGGACTTGGGCTTCCACATCAACCCAGCCACCTTCCTCCGGGTCGGTTTTGAGTTTCTTCGGAAGACCGAGGTACACCCACTTCGCTTCGACGAAGTTGCCGTCTTCGTCGGAGATGTAGAACCCGCTCGTTGGCCCCGTCTCACTGATGTCGATACACAGGCGGTAGTCACCATCGAACATCGCTCTGGTGAACGATACCGGAGGATAGCCCGACGAGTACCTGTCTAACACCCATCCAGCACTCGTTGGCGTGTTGTCTGCGACGTCGGCAGCGTCACTGAAGTCGAGGGAGAACCGCGCGTTCGGGCTCGCTGCGAGTACCGGGTGTGCGGCCCCCGAGAGCGCCGTCGCCCCAAGTGCAATTCCACCATATCTCAGTACGTCTCTTCGTGTTGTCATTCTAACACCAGTTTCAGGTATCCCGCTCCCCGGTAAGTTATTAGTTAAATAACAGAATAGAGGCCCTGAAGCAGTAGTTTTAACGAGATTTGAAATCTGACGGTGCGGAATCCGTTACGGTTCGCGCCGCCAGACGATTGCCTCGCCGGTATCGAGTTCGACCGCGAGCGAACCGGCACCCGACACCGACACTTCGACGCCGGGCGCGACGAGGGCGGGTTCCCATCCATCGGTCGGAATCGCGGGCGCGTTCGCGTCCTCGGAGGCGTCTTCTGCGAGGTACTCGGGCGACACCCGGACCGGGACGCCCTCCATGTTGGCGGCGAAGAGCAGTTGCTCACTTCCGTCCGGAGCAGTTCGGAATCCGTAGTAGAGAACCGTCCCGTCGGTCGGGTGGCGGTAGGTGAAGTGGTCGTCGTCCTCGTCGAGGTCAGACAAGAGCCACGGGCGGTCGTGACGGAACTCGCGCGTCTGAATGCGGAACGTGCTTCGGTCCTCGTCCTGCGCGTCGTGCCAGTGGCTCAGGTTGGCGAAGTCGTGAACGTCGCGCATCCACGCGTAGCCGTAGGCTTCGAGGTCGGCCGCCGAGAGGTCGTCACCGAGCGGTTGGTCCATCGCCGAGAGCATCTCCGCCATCACGTCGAGGTCGTAGTCGGTCGCGCTGACCGCCGACGAGAGGGCGTTCATGAACGTCAGCAGTTCCTCGCGCGAGTCGAAGCCGAGGTCTTTCACGCGGCCGAAAAAGCGGTCGTCTTCGAAGTCCTCGTCGCGCACCTGCCAGTACAGGAACTTCGACTCGTCGGAGACGACCTTGACGTTCCACGTCGGGTCGGTGTCGCGGACGAAACCCCACGGGGCGCGCATGTTCGCGTGGACGAAGTCCATCGGGACCCCCGGCAGGAAACAGTGAAAGAGCATCGACGACGCGGCGTTGTCGTAGGCTTCGTCCAGCGTTTCGGGGTAGTCCTCGCCGAGGTAGGGGTTGACCGGTGACTGATTGAATTCGACGGTCGGGTCGATTTGCGTCCCCCGTCTGACGGTGTCGTGGTTGGCGATGCCAGTAAGCCAGTTGCCACCGAACTCGCCGACCTCGCGGACGCGCCACCACTTCGTCGCCCAGAAGGTGAGCAGTGCGGGCGTGTTGTGCGCGAACGTGATGGGCGACCACTGGAACGAGTGAGGGTGCTGTTCGATGAGCGCGCGGTACGAAGAGGCGAGTTCCCAGTCCTCGCGCGGCCACGGGCGGCCGTCCTCGTAAATCATCCACGGACGGTACTCGGTTCCGGCGACTTCCTGTGTCACGCGGTCCATCTCGGCGAGGAAGTCGTCGTCGTGGTACATCTCGCCCGTCTCAGGGTCGTAGGAAGTGAAGTCCTGTGCGCCGTCGACGCGGATTCCGTCGGCACCGAAGTTCATCTTTCGGCGCTGCATTTCGAGGAAGACGGCGCGAGCGGTCGGTTCGGTGTAGTCGAGGTGCTTGCCGTACATCCCCGGCCCGAGGATGTAGCGGTCAGAGAGGAGTTCGGCGCCGCGGTCGTCAGCGTGGCCGAGTGCCACGTCGAAGACGACCTTGATTGGACGCGGCAGGTCGTGGCAGGCGGCGATAAAGTCGACGAGTTCGTCCGGGCGACCGCTTTCGAGGATGGCCGGGTTCGGTGCGGAGAAGGCGCTGACGACGATGTCGTAGCCCCAGTTTATCATCTCGGGGCGGGCGACTTCGACGGTGAGCGCGTCACTGGCGTCGTCCCCGGCGTCGACTTCCTCGGGGTCGTCTGCGACGGACCAGAAATCGTGTTCCTCCTCGTTTTCGGTCAGCGGTTCGACGGGCATCACCTGAATGCCGTCGTAGCCCGCGAAAGCGCGCTCCCACGGTTCGAGGTCGTCGCCGGCGCGCTGTTTCTCCGCGATTCCCTCGTACACCTCGGCGAGTCCGGCGAGCGACCCGCGCTCGGTCGCGGTTCCGGGGTGAATCTCCAGCATGCTCGTCGCGGGGTCGATGCGCGGCAGGTCGTCGTCTTCGCTCGTCGAGACGGGTTCGTCGTCGGTGCCGAGCGCTTCGAAGTACTCGCGGTCCGCGCGCGTCTCGTCGAGTCGGTCGAGGTCGTAGACCTCCGCGGGAGCGAACGCGCCGAAGGGAACCGAGTACGAGACGGGGTCCTGAATCGTGTGTTCCTCGCCGTCGTCGTCCTCGTAGACGAGTTGGTACAGCGACCCGAGCGTCTCGCGCGTGCCTGCTCGAACGTCTGCGACGGCCGCCCAGTGGTACTCACCGACTCGGCGCATCGGGACGCGGTCGCGCTGGAAGGTGACCTCGCGGTGGTCGGTGTCGCCGGGGTCGAGGTCGGCAGGCGGGGTGAGAATCTCCAGTTCGACCGCCGATTCAGGGACGCCTTCGTCGACGAGTTCGGGCGTCCAGAAGCCGAATTCGACGTGTGAGGAGTCACCGTCAGGTCGGTCGTCAGAGTCTCGTCGGTCGACCACGTGCGCGCCCAGTCGCGTCGAGAGTTCTTTCGCGGCCGCGAAGGAGTCGTCGTGGTTCGCGACGACCGACTCGTGCCACGAGACGAGGTCGTCTGTTCGGTCCTGCAGTTGGGTCGGGGTGCCGTATTCTGTGCGCATCGTGTATCAGGTGGTCGGATGAAAGCGGGCTTCGAAGCGGGTTGCGGGCGCTGCTTACGCGAGTGGGCAGATTGCCACGTCGTCGACGTGGAGTCCGCCCTCGGCGGCGACGGGGTCGCCGGAGACGACGTCGGTCGCATCGACCGCGAGGTCGCCGACGTCGACAGTCGCGGGGTCGTCGCCGAAGTTCAGCAGACAGAGGTACGACCCGTCGTCGTGGTCGCGGACGAACGCGAGGGCGTGGTCGGTATCGGCCTCGAAGTCGATACGGCGGAACGTCCCTTCGTACCCGAGTGCAGGCGTCTCGTCGCGGACTTCGATGAGTCGCTCGTAGTGCTCGCGGATGTCGTCGCGGGCGTGCTTCCACGCGAGAGCGTCACGGCGGCCGCGCTGGCCGATTTCTTGGCCGCCGTAGACCATCGGCACGCCGGGAAGGGTAAAGAGCGCACCCGCAGCGGCCATCGCCGCAGACTCGCCGCACTCGACGATGTAGCGCGTCTCGTCGTGGTTCTCGATGTAGAGCATGAACGCCGCGTGGTCCGGGAAGCCGACTTCGGCGCGCTGCTCGATGGCGTCGAGAATTCGCTCGGCGGGTTCGTCGCCGCGGCCGACCTGCCGGAGCGTGAAGTACAGCGTCGTGTCGAAGTGCATGTCGAACATCCCGTCGTGGAAGTCGGCGATGTACGGGATGGTCTCGTCGAGGAGCAGAAATTCGGGGTCTTTGGACTTGACGCGGTCGTGTACCTCCTGCCAGAAGGTGTCGGGGACGGCCCAGGCCATGTCACAGCGGAACCCATCGACCACGTCGGCCCACATGTCCACCGCGTCGAGGAGATAGCGCCGCACGTCGAGGTTGCGATGGTCGAAGTTGGCGATGTACTCCCAGTCGAAGTACGTGCCCGGTTCGCCGTTGTCCTGCCACTCGTACCAGTCGTAGTAGTCCGAGTCCGGGTTCTTGTAGGCGTCTTTGAAGAAGGGATGCTCGCGGGCGGAGTGGTTGAGAACGAGGTCGAAGAGGACCTTCATCCCGTGGTCGTGGGCGGCCTCGACGAACTGTTCGTAGTCCTCGCGGGACCCGAGGTCGTCGGCGATAGAGTAGAAGTCCACGATGTTGTACCCGTGGGGCGCGTGGTCGTTCTGGAGGACGGGAGTCAGCCACAGGCAATCGACACCGAGCGATTCGAGGTAGTCGAGTCGCTGTTCGAGCGCCTCGAACGTGGTGGCAGACTCCTCGTCGTCAGATGCGTACCCGCGGACGTAAATCTCGTAGAGCGTGACGTTCTGCGCCCATTCAGGAGGGTCGTTCGGGCGGGCGACGGACGTCGCGTGTCCGCCAGCGCCATCGCTCTGTGGCGTCTGCTCGGCTTCGGCCTCAGCGACGCCACCGTCGGTGGCAACGTCTTCGGCATCACCATCTGGCAGTGCGTCTGCTTCGGCACCACCATCCGGGAGGGCGTCACGCTTGACGACGACCGAATCGGGGACGCTGTAGGTCTCGTCGAGTGCGACGGCGTAGACGCCGATTCTGTCGCCGATGGCCGAAAGCGGGACGCGGAGTTCCCACCCGTCGGTCTCGACTGCGGACTCGTCGACGTCGTCGCGGTCGTCGACGACGAACTCGACCACGAGGTCGTCGCGGTCGGTGTCGCTGTTGGGGTTGGGCTCCGGGTCGGCGCGGACGACGACCACGTCGTCTTCGACGCTGGCGTCGAGGCGGATGCGCGGGCGACCGCCTTCACCGCGCTGTGCCTCGCCAGCACCGCTTCCAGAGCCAGACGCGCCGCCACTCACGCCAGTCGGCCGGGCAGAGCCGCTCTGCCCGCTGAATCCGCTGAACCCACTCTGGCCGCTCGCGCCGCTGCGGACCGAGCCCGCCGGAAGGTACGTTCCGGGGAAGACGCGAATAGTGAGCGTGTGCGTTCCATCGGGGGCGTCGAGTTCGAGGACGTAGCTCCCCGCTGCGTCGGGGTCGAACTGGACGACGGCAGTTTCTTCGGGGAGTTCGAGACTGCTAGCAACGGGGGCACTGTGTACACGCCACGTGTACGTCGCGTCGGGGTCGGGGTCACGCGGAGCGAGTTGGACCGACTCACCGACAGCCATGAACTGCGGCGGTCCTGGGTGATGCATACACGTAGTGAACGTGCCGTGTGACTTTGAATTTACTCCCGTGAGAATACTTGATTGGACGCGAGACGCGCTCTATTCGGTACGACGCCGTCTGCCGAATCTCTCGGCAAATAGAGGTAAACTGGGTTGGTTGACGGCCAATACTTATGGTTCGAGGCCATCGTCTACCTCCTATGCGACTCCGGACCGCGTTGAATGAATACAAGCGCGGCCGAGGTGGGCGCTTCCCCGAAGAGTGTCCTACCTCGGCAGGCGCGTTCTCGGGCCACGGAGACCGACTCGTCTACGTCGGCCCCGACGGGTCTCTGCGGGACTACTCGTCTTCGCTGTCGGGCCTCTACGGAATCGACCGGTCTCGGTTCGGCATCGAGACGAACGGCGAGACCCACTGGTTCGACGAGCTCGAACCCGTCCGCCAGCACTACTACCGAGAGACTACGCTCGTCGAGACGGAGTACGACGCCGGCGAGTACACCGTCCACCAGTACGACCTGACGCTCGGTCGCGCTCACGTGACACACGTAGAGCTGCGCGGCGCAATCCCCACAGACGCCCACCTCACAGCCTTCCTCACGTTCGCCCCCGAAGGGCGAGAGACTCGTGTCGGCCGCCTCATCCACGAAGAAGGCGGCCCCAACGGGACGCAGGCCGTCGAAGTGTTCCACAGAGAAGAACACGACTACGTCACCGCCTCGACCGGCCTCGACGACGTTCGCGGCCAGATTCCCGAGCGGTTCGACGAAATTCTCTCCGAGGGGACCTTCGACTTCCCGCGAGAAGCCGTCCTCGAACGCTACGAGGACACGCACCTCTCGGGCGACGTCGTCGTGAGCGCCCCACTCGAACAAGAGGGCCGCGCCGCCAGAACGACCCTCGTCACGCAACTGTCGGACCACTCCGAGATGGGCCGCGAGGACGCCCTCGCAGACCTCCAGCACTGTTCGGTCCAGCACGCGACGGCGGATGCACTCCGTGCTGCTGCTCGTGAACAGGCCGAGGTGTACGTCCCCGAAGACACGCCGCGCGAGCGTATCGTGCGCTCGGACCTCCGGGCGCTGTCGCTTCTGACCGCGCCGAGTGGGGCTCGTATCGCCGGTCCGGAATTCGACCCCTTCTACGCCCACTCCGGCGGCTACGGCTACACGTGGTTCCGCGACGACTCGGAGGTTTCGCGCGCCCTCCTGCACGCCGACACAGCGCTCGACCTCGACCTTCGCGACAGACTCACGACGAGCGCGGAGTTTTACTGCGGGACGCAACTCGCCGACGGCACGTGGCCACACCGCGCCTGGGCCGTCGATGGGTCCATCGCGCCCGGATGGGCACACGGCCGCGTCGAGGGCGCTGGCGACGAAGAGTACCAAGCAGACCAGACGGCGAGCGTCCTGACGTATCTCGCGACGCTTCTCGCGGAACGGCGCGACGAACTCGACGACGAACTCGTCGGGCGCATTCGCTCGACGATTGCCGCTGGTGTCGACGGTCTCGACTCCAGTCTGGAGGACGACGGCCTGCCGACGGTCTGCCAGAACGCTTGGGAGAACATGGCCGGACGATTCACCCACACTGCTGCGACGTTCTTGCAAGCGTATTCGGCGGTCGCGACTGCACCGCTCAACGAAGACCTGCGCGACCACGCCCGCGAACAGGCGACCACCGTCTACGAGGGTCTCGACGAACTGTGGTCCGAAGAAAGAGAGGTGTACGCGCTGAGAATCGACCGGAACGGAGACCTCGACGACCGCCTCGACTCCGCGACGTTCGCGCTCGTCGACGCCATGGACGCCTACGCCGACGTCGAAGAGGTCGACAACGAGACGGGGACGCGCCTCGTCAAACACATGGCCGCGACGCTGAAGGGGTTGTACCGGAATCCCCGCAGCGAGGTTGCTGGCTTGGTCCGGTTCGAAGACGACTACTGGCGCGCCGACGGGCAGGAAGGCGAGAAGGTGTGGTCGGTCTCGACTGCGTGGGGTGCGAACGCCGCCGCGAAGTTCGGACGACTCTGCGAGCGACTCGGTCTCGACGGCCGCCGGTTCGTCGAGCGGGCGACCAACCTGTACGAACTCCTGCAACCCGACGGGCCGCTGTCGACCGACGTGGGCTACCTCGCCGAACAAGTGTTCGACGACGGGAGTTTCGACAGCGCGACCCCGCTCGGCTGGCCGCACGCCATCCGAACGGAGACGACGGCGATTCTCTCGGAACTCGACGCGCTTCCGGCACCGAAACCGGCCCCGACCGGCCCGGAGAACCGGCCGCGGTGGACGACCGGTGAGAAATACGGTATCGCGACCGTCGCCGACCACCGGGCCGACGACCCCTCACGCGTTTGGTTCACGTTGACCGAAGGCGCACTCACCGAAGTTCGCTTCCCGCGGGTCGACCTGATGAACCTCCGAACGCTCGACTTCCTCGTCGTCGACGCCGATCCGAAAAGCGACTACACGGCTCGGACGCACAACGAGACGCGCCGGGACGATCACGCCGACACGGTCGAACGCCGGGCGGAAATCGTCGACGAAGACGCGCTCGTCTTCCGCCACGTCGTCACCGAGACGGGCGACGGCCGTGGCCACGAGTGGGAACTCACCGTCGAGTACGCTATCGACCCCGAGCACGACGCGCTCCTCGCGGACGTGCAGTTCGAAGCGCTCGACGACAGCAAATACGAACTCTACACGGTTGCAGACACGGCGCTCGCTAACACCGGGGCGATGGACCGCGGTATCCGCCTCGGCCAACTCGGAAGCTACCATCTCGTCGCCCGCGACGCGGGTGCGTTCGACGCCGGAAGCACCGGTGAACCGCTCCTCATCGACGAGAACGGACAGGAGTACAGCGTCGCCATCGCGCTCACGACCGCCGGGCGATTCGACTGGGCCACGGTCGGCGTCGCCGGGTCGAAGTACCTCGCAGAGTTCTTCTCGAAGGGTGAACTGCCCGCGCCACAGGAGCGCATCGACGACGAGAACGTCGTCCTCGTCGGTCGCATCGGGACCGGTGACGACCTCTCGGAGACGCTGGCGCTCGGCCTCGCCGAACACGCCGACACCGCGGCCGCGCTCGGTGAAGCGGCGGGTGCACTGACCCGTGGCTACGAGACGGTCAGGTCGGCCTACACCGACACGTGGGCGAATTTCCTCGTCGACAAAGAGCTTCCAGCGTCCGTGAGCGGTGACCCGGAACTCACCGAACAGTACAAGACGAGCCTCATGAGCCTTCGAGCGGTCGAAGACAAGACGTACCTCGGAGCGGGAATCGCCTCGCCGTCGGTCCCGTGGGGCGAAGCGGTCCCGGCCGAAGAGTCGAAGGGGTACGGTTACAACTTCGTCTGGTCGCGCGACCTCTATCAGGTCTTTACCGTCTTCGAAGCGGTCGGCGACATCGAGACGGCAATCGAGGCGCTGGAGTACATCTACACCTACCAGCAGGACAATCGTGGGTTCATCCCGCAGAACACCTACCTCAACGGGCGCACCCGCTGGGGCGGCGAGCAGATGGACAACATCTCGTTCCCGCAGGTGATGGCCTACATGCTGAAAGAGCGCGGTGTCGGCTTCGAAGACGTCGACTACGACTACGTGAACGTCAAGCGCTCCGCCGATTACGTGGCTCGAAACGGGCCGCCGACCGCACAGGAACGCTGGGAGGAAGAAGCGGGCTACTCGCCGTCGTCCATCGCGGCCGAAATCGCCGGCCTCGCATCCGCCGGAGCCATCGCGCTCGACGAAGGACGGCGGGCCGACGCACTCGTCTGGCTTGCACTCGCCGACGACTGGACCGACCGCGTCGAAGACTGGACCGCGACACAGACGGGGACCGACCGCCACGACAACACGCCCTACTACGTGCGCGTCACCCGCGACGGCGAACCCGACGCGGGGCATCTCAGAACCCTCGCCAACAACGGGCCGACACTCGACGAGCGCGAAGTCATCGACGCCGGCTTCCTCGAACTGACGCGTCTCGGTATCAAGTCGCCCGACGACGAGGTCATCAGGAACTCCCTGGCAGAAGTCGACGAGACGATTCGCATCGATACACCGCACGGACCGGCGTTCTACCGCTACAACGGCGACGGCTACGGCGAACTCGAACGCAACGAAGAGGGCGCACCGTGGTCTATCGACGCCAAAGGAAAGGGCCGTCTCTGGCCCATCTTCACGGGCGAGCGCGCCGAGTACGAACTCCTCGCCGGAACCACGGAAGGTGAACTCGAACCACAGAGCATGCTTCGGACGATGGCCGCCTTCGCCAACTCCGGGCGCATGCTCGCAGAGCAGGTTTGGGACCGCGAGCACGCGACCGCCTACAACTGGGAGTTCGGCGAGGGGACCGGCAGCGCGACGCCGCTCGCGTGGTCGATGGCGCAGTTCGTCCGCCTCGCACACAGTATCGACGTCGGCGAGCCTGTCGAGATGCCGAAGTTCGTTCAGGACCGCTACGTCGAGCAGGACCGCCCGGCAGGGCCGAGCCTCCGCGTGAGCACGCGGTTCAAAGGCGACAAACTCGTCGTCTCCGGGCAGACCGACGCCGCTATCGTCGCGGTGAAGACGCCCGGCGAGACGACGCTCGTCGAACCGAAAAAGGAGACCTTCGAAGTCGAAGTCGCCATCGAGTACGGCGAAAATCAAGTGACTGTCGCCGCCGCCAGCGACGAGGACTTGACGGCTGCCGGAACGTCCGTCTCTCGGTTCACGCTCTAAGCGGGCACGGACCCGCGACGGGCGCGTTTTCTTCTAGCGACTCACACCGAACAGAGACTGTACAGCGAGCGCCCAGCAACCGAATCGTCGACCGTCGTCGAGTTGTATGCGAGAGGAAAGCAAGAGTAAATGATAAAAAATTAAGGGTTCTCCATCAGTTGGTGTCTATACCGCGACACGTTCGCGGTGACACGCCAGCCATTGTCTCCACCCTTCAGTGAGCCCGAATTCCAACGTGGCTGGTGTTCCCTTGCAGTCGCCCGCGCGTCCCGTGCACAGAGTTGTCGCGTGGGCGGTCCCGAGTCTCCGAGAGCCGCCTGCTTGTCCTTAGTCCACCACCACTGCTTATCCACGTTCACGCCAATAGACAGGTATGCCGGTCTACCAGCGCCGAACTCGCGTGGCTGCGCCGCTCGAAGCCGTCTGGGAATTTCACTCCGATATCTCCGGTCTCGAAGCGCTCACGCCGGGGTGGATGAACCTCGAAATCGAGGGCGTCCGCGGCCCAGACGGGGAAGAGACACCCGACGAACTCCTCGCTGGGACCGAAATCGAGATGTCCATGCGACCGTTCGGCGTCGGACCCCGACAGCGCTGGACGTCGCGTATCCTCGACCGCGACGAAGGCGAGACGACCGCGTGGTTCCGCGACGACATGGTCGGTGGACCGTTCTCACGGTGGGTCCACACGCATCGGTTCACCGCCGACGGAGACGAGACACTCGTCGAAGACCGCGTCGAGTACCAACTTCCGTTCGGCCCACTCGGACGTGTCGCCGGCGTCTTCGGTGGTCTCGGGTTCGAACCGATGTTTCGCGACCGACACCGGCGGACGAAGCAGCTGCTGGAGTGATTTGAAGCGTAGACGACAGTCAGTCGTAATTCAAACGCAGACAGCAGTCAGTCGTGATTCAAACGCAGACGACGGTCAGTCGTGATTCAAACGCAGACGACGGTCAGTCGTCGTTCAAACGAAGGCGACGGTCAGTCGTCGCTCAGTGAGAACCGCGGTTCGACTTCCGGCCGGACGCCGCCCACGTCGAACTCGAACCGAGCACCGCCGAGGTCCGGTTCGGGAGCCGTGGCGACGATTTCCCAGCCGTGGGCCTCGACGATGCTCTCGACGATAGAGAGACCGAACCCGGACCCGGACTCGGAGGTCGTATGCCCGTGTTCGAACACGGTATCGCGGTCCTGCTCCGGGATTCCCGACCCGTTGTCCGCGACGTAGAATCCGGTTTCAGTTGGACCGACGCGGACGAGCGTCTCTGTTTCTGCGGCGTCTCCGTCGCTGCCGTGTTCGACTGCGTTTCGGAACAGGTTCTCGAACGCTTGCTGCAGTCGTCCCTGGTCGGCCTGTGTCGAGCCAATCCCGTCTTCGACGACGAGAACTGCATCGCCCGTCTCGACGGCCTTCCACGCGCGCTCTGCCACCTGTGCGACAGTGACCGGTTCCGTGTCGCCGACTTTCCGTCCCTGTCTGGCGAGTGTGAGAACGTCGTTGAGAAGCGTGTCCATTCGAGTGAGGCCGTCGAGGGCCCTGCTGAGGTGCGATACGTCGTCTTCCTCGCTGGCGAGTTCGACGAACCCCTTGGCGACGTTGAGCGGGTTTCGAAGGTCGTGTGAGACGACCGAGGCGAACTCTTCGAGTCGCTCGTTCTGTCGTTGCAGTTCGTGCTCTCGTCGCTGGCGTGCGAGCGTGTGTGCGACGTTGTCGCCGACAGACCGGAGGAGGTCGACCTCGGTATCGGTCCACGACCGACCCTCGTCGGTCACGTCGAAGACGATGAACCCGATGAGCGTCCACTTCGAGACCATCGGAACCGAGACGAACCCACCAGTATCTGCGGTTTCGAGGATTTCTTTCGTGTTCGATGCCTCGGGCGGGAGGTCGGAGGTGTTGTGCAACCGAATGTTCTCGAATCGGTTGAGTCGCTCGACCAACCAGTCGGCGTCGTCGAGGGCGACGCGTTCCGGGTGAGCTACCTGACACCCATCTTCCTGCCAGTCGTGCATCTGTACGGCGACGTTCGTCTCGTCGTCGTAGAGGAAGACAGAGCAGCGAGCGAGGTCCGAGACTTCGCCAACCGTCTGGAGTGTCCACTCGATTTTGGTGCCGATTTCGTCCGCTTCGGCGCTCATCAGCGACGTCGACGTGTCCAACACGGCGTCTTTCAGTCGCGTCTCGTAGTGGAGTCGTTCGCGGTGGCGACTGCGCTCTGTGACGTCTTGCAGCGTGCCGATGACGCCGGGTTCTTCGTCGCCGTCCTGCCGGGCCGCGAGGTGGCCTTCACACAGTATCTCGTCGTGGTCGGCGTACGGACCCGGCGCGAGGATAGTCTCGAACCGTTCGGTATCGGCACCCTCAGTGGAAGTGACCGTCTCGAAGGCATCCGAAAGGTCGCCGCCGTCCTCCATCGCGAGGTCAGTAATGTGCTGTTCGAGAATATCGTCGCGCTCGTAGCCCGTCAACTCACAAAAGACGCTGTCGACTTCGGTGAAGTGCCCGCTGTCGTCGAGCGAGTATACCCCACTATCGAGGGCCTCGATGGCGGCTCCGTAGCGTTCTGAGGCTTCTTTGGCACGGTACTGAGAGACGGCGTTGAGAACGCGATTTGCGAGTACCGTGTACTGGTCGGTGCCAGTGTCTTTCTGCATGTAGTCGGTCGCGCCGACGCGGAACGCATCTCGCGCGACTTCTTCAGAGCCCTTGCCAGTAAACAGAATGAAAGGGAGGTCCGGATGTTCAGAGCGGACTGCACGGAGAAATTCTAATCCGTCGATATCAGGCATGTCGTAGTCCGAAACGACACAATCCACTTGCTCTTCGCGGAGGCGGTCGAGTGCGTCTGCGCCAGAAGCCGACGTCGTCACCGACAGGTCGACATCGCCCGCCTCGCGTTCGAGGTAGACAGATACGAGGTCTGTGAGGCTCGGTTCGTCGTCGACGTGGAGAACACGAACGTCGACACCGGACCCGTCGTCCATACACTCATGCGTGGAGTCTCAGTAATGAGCGTTGTGTTGCGATTATCAGCCATGATATATCCCGATGTTGAACCCCAAAACCACGGGAAGACAACACACCACACATGAACGCGATACTGACCATATCGGCCGCGTGAGATTACGACGCAGTGACGTAAATTCCGAAGAGGACGATAGCTCCGCCGACGACGAGCGGGAGCGTCGGAATCTCACCAAAGAGAAATAGAGCGAGGATGGTACTGCCGAGTGGTTCCCCGAGGAGCGAAACGGAGACGACGCTCGATTCGAGGTGTGCGAGCGCCCAGTTGATGACCGTGTGGCCGAAGATGCCCGGACCGACTGCCATCGCGAGGAACAAGACCCACTCGCGGGGTGGATAGCCCGTCAGTGGGTCACCGTTTCCGACTGCGACGACGAGGAGTGTGGCCGCACAGACGCTGTAGACGACGACCACGTAGGGGACGAGCGAGACCCGGCTTCGGACGCTTCGACCCGTGAGGACGTACGCGGCGGCAGTCACGGCACCGACGACGGCGAGCGCGTTACCGAAGAGTGGTCGGGGTGCGCTACTCGGGGCCACCAGGTCGGAGACGGACATGAGAACCATGCCGATGAGTGCGACGGCGATTCCGGCGGCCGTCCGCCGACCGACGCGCTCGTCGAGGAGCGCCCACGCACCCACGGCGACGAAGAGCGGTTGGGACTGCACGAGGGTGACGCTCGCAGCGACCGTGGTGTGGTTGAGACTCTCGAACCACGACGCGAAGTGTGCCGCGAGCGCGACACCAGCCCCGGTTGCGGCGACGAGGTCCCGGCCGGAGAACGTCGAGAGCGCGTCGCGGTAGCGGACGAGCGCCACCGGCGCGAGGAGTCCGACAGTGAACGCGACGCGGTAGAAGGCTTTGATGAGGCTGGGTGCGCTGCTCCAGCGAACCAGAATCGCGCTCGTGCTAATCGCGAGCACCGCGATACCGAGTGCGGCAAGCGGGGAGACGGGAGTGTCGTCAGTCGGCGCACCGAGAGACGGTGTGTTCACACACCGCGCGATGTGTGGTAACGGCTTACCGCTTGCGAATCGTTTTACGTGCTCGGGGTCCCGACTCGGTGTGCATGGGTGACCGTCTGGGTACCGGGCTCGTTCTCGTCTCAGCCGTCGGCTTCGGAACGCTCGGTATCTTCGGGAAACTCGCGGCGGCGGCGGGGCTCTCGATTCCGACGATTCTCTCGTTTCGATTCCTTCTCGCGACGGTTCTCGTCTGGGGGTGGCTCGGCGCTCGCGGAGAGTTGTCGCCCTTATCCGGCCGGTCTCTCGTCGTCGGCCTGGGGCTCGGCAGTCTTGGGTATGCGGCCGTGAGCGCCCTCTACTTCGTCGGATTGGAGTTCATGACCGCTGGGCTCACCGGCATCGTCCTGTTTACCTATCCTGTCATCGTCGTCGTGCTCGCCGCGGCGTTTCTCGACGAGCCAATCACGCGGCGAACCGTTTTCGCGCTCGTCCTCGCAGTCGCAGGCGTCGGTCTCATCACCGGAGGCGACCCTGCCGGTGTCGACGTACGCGGCGTGCTCGTCGTCCTCCTCGGTGCTTTCATCTACGCGACGTACATCGTCGTGAGTCGTCGACAACTGGCGACAGTCGATTCCCGCACGCTCACCGCCCACGTCCTTCCGGCCGCCGCTGTTTCGTTCGTCGTCGTCGGAAGTGCAACTGGTCAGCTGTCGGTCCCGACGACGCCGTGGTCGTGGGGCGTCGTTCTCGCCATCGCCGTCCTCGGGACGGCCGTACCTATCTTCACGTTCTTCGCTGGACTGTCACGTATCGGAGCGAGTCGGGCCAGCATCGTGAGTACCGTCGAACCGGCCGCGACGCTGGTTTTGGGCGCGCTCGTGCTCGACGAACCGGTGACGGTTGTGACGGTCCTCGGCGGGGCGCTGGTCCTGTCTGGCGTCGTTCTCGTCGAGGGCTGAAACTGAAGACCAAACAGAGTTCAGCCTACTCGGCATCCTCGGTCCACCCTACTCCCCTACTCGGCGTCTTCGGGCGTGTCGAAGTCGTGGAAGTGCTCACCTTTCTCTTTCGAGAGGACGTTGAGAGCGGCCGCAGCACCGTCGCCCGCCGAGATGATGGCCTGCCACTCTTCGGTTCGGACCATCGCGCCGGTCGCGTACACGTCGTCGACGCTGGTCTCCATCGTCACGTCGACGTCTACGACATCGTCGTCGGTGAAGGCACACCCCAACTCTTCGGCGAGGTCCCGTGACGACCCTGTCGCGAGGACGACGTAGTCCGCCTCGTAGTCGTCGCTGTCGGCGGTGACGACGAAGCCGTCTCCCGACTGCTCGACTGCAGTGACCTCGGCTTCGTGGAGCGTCGCGCCGAAGCCAGAGACTTGCTCGCGGGCCGTTTCGAGGAACTCGTCTCCGTCTTTCTCTTCGATTCCGAGGTAGTTGAACAGGTACGCGTGGTGCAACCACGTCTCGTCGGTGTCGAAGACATCGACGTCGAGACCGTTCTTCGCGGTGAACAAGGCGGCTGAGAGACCGGCGGGACCACCGCCGATGACTACGATTCGTGCCATGCTATAACATGACGTATCGGAGATAATTGAGGATTTGGGCCGTCAGTAATCAGCTGCGTGCTTACTCCGCGTCGACGTAGTCCGGGCGCTCGGCGTACGGAATCGGGTCGCGCTCGCCGAGGTTCTGGAAGGCCTGCAAGCGGAAGGCACACGAGTCGCAGGTGCCGCAGGCCGGTTCCTCGGCGCGGTAACACGACCACGTGTGTTCGAAGGGGACGTCGAGTTCGATACCGCGGCGGGCGATATCGGTCTTCGAGTCGTGGACGAACGGGACGTCGAGAGAGATGTGGGTGTCCGGCTTGGTCCCGACGTCGACCATCGCTTCGAAGGCGTCGAAGAACTCGGGCCGACAGTCGGGGTAGCCCGAGTAGTCTTCGGAGTGTGCGCCGACGAAGACGGCGTCGCACTCGTTCGCCTCGGCGTAGGAGACGGCCATCGACAGCAGGTTGGCGTTCCGGAACGGGACGTACGACGTCGGGATTTCGTCGGCGTCCATATCTACGTCTTCGACAGCCATCGACTCGTCCGTGAGCGACGACGCACCGATTTGCTTCAGGTGGCTCGTCTCGATGTGGAGGAAGTCATTGACGTCGAGTTCGTCGGCGAGCGCGCGGGCACACTCGTACTCTTTGGACTCGGTCTTCTGTCCGTAAGACGTGTGCAGGGCGTAGAGTTCGTAGCCGCGCGCTTTTGCTTCGTAGGCAGTCGTCGCACTGTCCATGCCGCCGGAGAGGAGCACGACGGCGCGTTTCTCGTCTTCGTGAGTGTCGTCGGTCATGTGTGGAAATCGAACGTGAACGCTGTGTGGTTACAGGTCGATACCTCGGTTACGTTTCGGGAGCGTCGTTCCAGAGGTCGACGTGGAGTCGCGGCGTGTAGCGGTAGCCGAACTCCGCCGCGAGGTCGGCGACCTCGGTTCGGGTGCGGGCGAGTTCCTCACGAGTCTGGCCCTCGGGCATGAGGAGGACATCGGTATCAGGAATCTCGCGGGCGGTGACTCCCCGTATGTCGTCGATTAGCGACTCGATTTCGAGGAGGTCGTCTCGGCCCGTGACGACGAATTTGAGCTGTACCTCCTCGGCGTGGTCGGCGAGCGACGCGAGCGATTCGAGGTCGATGCGGCGGGACTCGTGTTGTTCGGTCCAGACGCCGGGTTCGGAGCCTTCCGGCGCGTTTTCGGCTGTCGGCGTCGACGACGCGAGTTTGGGGCTGATGCTCGCGAGGTCGACCGGCGCGTCGGTTTCGAGCGTTCCGTTCGTCTCCACAGTGGTGTGGTAGTCGTCTGCGAGACGGTCGAGAAGCGCCGACACCTCGTCGTGGATGAGCGGTTCGCCACCAGTGACGACCACGTGGTCGGGGGCGAGACCCCGAACCTCGGCGAGAATTTCGTCGACGCTCATCCACGCGTGCGTCGGTTCCCACGAGGTGTGGTACGAGTCGCAGAACCAACAGCGGAGGTTGCACCCGCTGGTTCGGACGAACGTACTCGGGACGCCCGAGAGCTTTCCCTCGCCCTGCAGCGACGCGAACAGTTCGTTGATGGGAAGGCGTTCGCCGGGGGCGTCGGTGTCAGGTCGGGAAACCGAGTCGGAGACCGGCATCAGTACCCAGCACAGAGTTCGGCGGTTTCGCGTACCTCGACCGAGACTTCGGAGACGGTCTCGGGGAGTCGTTCCCGCAACTTCTCTTCGAGGAGGACGGCCATGACTTCGGCCGTCGGCGGGGCGTCGAGAACGACCATTCCATCTTCGTCACCGGACGCCTCGAACGCATCCACGAGTGGGTCACCAGACTCGACGAGGAAGCGGTGGTCCCACTCGTCGATGACGTCCGTCACGACGCCCTTGTCAACTACCCATCCCTCCTCGGTGAGTTCACCCACGACACGGACGGATATCTCGTAGTTGTGTCCGTGAGGGCGGCTGCACCGGCCGTCGTGGTGGAGCAGTCGATGCCCCGCACTGATGCGTATTGGCCGGTCACGGCCGATGTGGAGGACTCGCTTTCCCGCCTGCGCCAGTCGCGTGTCGCCCTCGCCAGCGACCCGACTCGGCGCGTCGGGTGTTCCCTCAGTCATATCCGGAGATTATTTGCGGACTACTTAATTCCGCCTACATCAGTAGTGTCGTGCGAATTGGACACAGGAGGCGGTCTGGAACGAGCAGTCGAACCGAATACGTATCGGTGAAGCGGGTGAGGAGAGTCGGGTGTGTTAGACTGCCAAATCAGTTCTCGGTATCGTTCTCGCCCTCGTCAGTCGAGTGGCTGGTTGGCGATTGCCTCGCGCCACGACTCGGGGACAGTCGTCGGTCGGCCCTCGTCGTCCATCGCGACCTGGACCGTCTCGCCGGTCGCGACAACCTCACCGCCGAAGGTGAGTTCGTAGTAGAGCGGGAAGCTCTTTCCTCCCGGTTCACCTGCTTCGACGGCGACGTCGACAGTTCCGACGTGCTCGATAGGTGCCTGATAGTCGAGTTCGAGGTGAGCGACCACGATGTGCGGGTCCGAAAGCGGCACACCGATGACTTCCTCGAAGTACTGAACGCGCGCTTGTTCGCAGTACGTCGCATAAACCGCGTTGTTGACGTGCCCAAACGAATCGAAGTCACGGAACCTGACAGGAACCTCGGCGACGAAGCTCATTGGTCGGCGCGACACGGCCAGGGAATATAGCCTCGGCGGTTCGGAGCGACTGCACCACAGTTCTAGTCTGTTCTCCCGGTCGTGTCGGTCGATTAGTTCGCCGTCGAGACGGTGGCGCTGGCTTCGGGTGTCGTCCGGCCGTGGAGGGAAACCGCCTTCCAGACGTTCGAACGGGAGCCAGCACGGACCATCTCGACCGGAACGAGCGTCTCCTCGGGGAGTTGTGCGAGCGTTTCGCGAACCTCGTCTGACGCGTACTCGACGAGGTGGCGCGTCTCGTTGGTTTCGGCGACCTCGACGACCATCGAGCCGTGGTCGTTCATCGGGGTGTGTATGCTGACGAGTTCGGGTCTAGACGACCGGGTAGGCATGGTTTGTAGTACGAACTGTCTCTGCTTAAGAAGTTATATTGTTGATATATTCTGGTATAAACCTTCTATAGCGATTGGTAGGTGCCGATATTCGACCGCACGCGGATAGTGCACCCATATGCTACCATGCAACATACATTTACTCGGTGGTGAGATGGCGTACTTACACGTGAAAGCAACCGTTGACGACTACGGGGAGTGGAAATCGGCGTTCGATGGGTATCACTCACGTCGTGCCGAGTTCAGTGGACAGAGTATCTGGAGACTGAAGGCGAACTCGCTGAGCCCGAGATGTCGAACGTCGAGCTGACGTATCTCGACTTCGTCGAACATAAACAGCTCTCTGTGGCCTGGTTTCTTCTCTTTTCACACTGTCCGGGTCGGCATGTCCGGAGTGACAGAGGTTTGCCACTCCACTGTCCGCGTGGTTCGCAGGAAAAGTCCGCTCTCCCCGATTTGAAGCGGGCGAGACTCGCTCCGCTCGACTCGCGACCTCCCGTTCGCTGACGCTCACGGGAGCGGGGGACAAGCCGGTCTACCGTCGGCTACCTAAACAGATACTATGAGAAGTCCACTCTCCCCGATTTGAACTCACTCGCAACGCTTCGTGTTGCTCGTTGCTCAAATCGGGTCGAGGAGTCCTTCAGGTTCAACACCGGTCGCTCCGCTCACGAGTGTTGAACTTCAGTCCGCTCTCCCCGATTTGAACGGGGGACAAGCCGATCTACAGTCGGCTGCTCTGCCAGGCTGAGCTAAGAGCGGTCAAGAGATTCTGAGTCTACGCCGAGACTTAAGGATTCTCATTCCGCGCCGAAATCCGGGTACTGAGAGGCGATAGCGCACCACATTTTGAAGCCCACCGATGGCTGCTATGTCGGCTGCTCCGACCTACTCCTGTGGCTCCGAAGTCGACGTGTCGCCCGCGACGTCGTCTTGCTGGCTGTGGTCGGCATCGTGGCTGTCAGCGTCGTCGTGGCTGTCAGCGTCGTCGTCACCGTAGGCGTGGTCGTCGTGGCTCGTCTCGCGTACACGAATTCCCTTCCCAGCGAGGTGCTGCATCTGGCGCTGTGCGAAGTCCTCTTCGCTCGTCCCGCGTGTTGCGAGCACGTAGACGAGTGCGCTTCCAGCGGGGCGCATCGTCCGGCCGGCACGCTGAGAGCCCTGCCTGCGCGACCCACCGAGCCCGGACGCGACGATAGCGAGTTCGGCGTTGGGCAGGTCGATTCCCTCGTCGCCGATGCGCGAGATGACCAGCGTGTCGAGGTCGCCGTCGCGGAATGATTTGAAGTATCCTTCGCGGTGGTGGTGTCGTGTCTCACCGCTGACGAACGGGACGTCGAGGGCGTCGGCGATTTCCTCACCCTGGTCGAGGTAATCGACGAAGATGAGTGTCTTCGAGTCGGGGTGACGGGCCCGGAGGCGACGGGCTTCGAACACCTTCGCGGGGTTCATCGCCGCGAGCATGTGGCGTTCGCGTCCGTCGCTCGACGCCCACTCGTTGCGCGCCATGTCGTCAGCCCAGCCGACGTATCGAATCTCGACCTCGGGCTCCTGAACGTAGCCCGCGTCGAAGAGTTTGCCCCAGTCAGTTCCGATTGGCGGACCGACGAGCGTGAATATCTCTGCTTCCTTGTCGTCCTCGCGGATGGGTGTCGCCGACAGCCCGAGGCGGTGTTTGGACTGGAGGTCGGCGCTCCGCTGGAAGACGCGACTGGGGATGTGGTGTGCCTCGTCGTAGACGATGAGTCCCCAGCGACGCGAGTCGAAAAGCGAGCGATGTCGGTCCATTCCCGCCGTCTGGTACGTTGCGATTGTAACCGGGCGGATTTCTTTGACACCGCCGTGGTACTCACCGATTTGGTCTTCCGAGAGGTCGGTGTTGGTGAGGAGTTCTTCGCGCCACTGCCGGGCGAGTTCCCGACTCGGGACGAGAATCAGTGTCTCTCCACCGACTGCGGCGAGGGCACCGATGCCTGCGATGGTCTTTCCAGACCCCGGCGGTCCCACGAGGACGCCGGCACGCTGGTCGAGGAATCTGTCCACCCAATCTTGCTGGTAGCCCCGTAACTCGACGCCTAGCGAGACATCGAGTTGTTCACCCTCTTCGAGGTCGCGGTCGTCTTCGACTGGATAGCCCGCGTCGTAGAGAATTCGTTTGACGGCCGCGACGCTCTCGTCTCTGACCCACGCCTCCGTGTCGGAGATGGGTGCGTAGACGTGGTCTTCGTCGAGTTTCTGCATGGCGACGTTCCCCATGAGGCTCTCGGTGGCGGATTCGAGAACGGTGTAGCCTTCTTCGTGCGTGTAGAGGCGGAAGCGGTGTGCGCGCTTCCACTGGTCTTCGACCCACTCTTCGAGATGGGGCGACCGGTCGGGAAGTACCGACCGGAGCAACGCGATGAGGTCCGCAACGTCGTCGAAGGGGGCCTGCCAGACGTCCTCCTGACGGATTCTGTATAGGTACCCTCGCCCCCGGCCGTCTCGGTCGCCTGTCGTGTCGACGAGGTGGGCGAACTGCGAGAGTCGGGCACGAGTGTACTGTGTGGGGTTGTCGACGACGATTTCCCGGCGCTTCGGGAACAACACGACGCGTTCGCGGGAAGCGAGTTCTCCCCACTCGGTCGGATACCAGACGATAGGGTCGGTCTGGACGTCTACTTTCTGGAGTCGCCCGGCGTCGGCGAGTGTGGTGAGGTCCTCGACAGCGTCGGACTGTGCCAATCCGAGGCGGCGGGCGACTTGTTGTGCCGTCACGACGGGGCGGCCCTCGGCTTCGAGCGCCTCGTAGAACGCTGCAAGTGAAACCTCTCTGTCTGTGTCCTTCGCCGGGGTGTCCGTATCCGCGTCACCGTCCCCGCGTTCGATGTCCGGCACGGAAGACTCATCTCCCAGAGGAGGTGTCTCAGCTACATCAGAGAGTCGGTCGAGGACACCGTCGCCAGTGGGTTGCTGGCGAGGGTCGTCCGGAGGCGTAGAATGCTCGTCGTCCTCGGCAGTCATCGAACGTCGTAGGGACGCGAGGGGGAAACGGCTTGCGACACCCATGGAAGACCGACGTGGGTACGCAGCAGAGACGTCACTAGGTTAGATAAGATATCGAAAGAACCTCGAGACGAGACCGTTCGTCCTGGGCGTCAGCGCACTATTCTGCGCATCAGCACGTTGTTTAGGCATCGAGGTTCCGGCATCAACTCGAGGTTCTGGAACTGGAGCGAGCGGGTGCCATCCGGTCGAACACGTTTCTGAGACTCTCGTCGACGGTGATGAAGTCTGGAAACTCTTCGAGTGTCCGAATCTGGTCGAGATAGACGTACTCGACCGGCTCCGGAGGAATCTCTTCGAACACTTGTACGGGTCCGTTGTCGGTGAGGCCAATGAACGGACGACCCTCACGATCCGTCTGACTCGTCAGTCGGTGTTCCAGGTAGAGTTGCGCTGTTGCCAGCGCGCTCGCTAACGGAACCTGTCCCGGGGTGAGTTGCCACGTCACCTCTCGGCGGTCGTCGTGGACTGTCGTGACGTACCCGTCGTCGAACCGGAAACACTCGATGGTCTCATCCCCGCGAGACCATCGTGTTTCCATCTGTCGTGACTTGTCGAGCGACCACTCGGAGTCCTCCTCGAAGCCGGACACCCCAGGTATCAGTCGACGGACGCGCTCCCACACGCGGCCGAGTATGCGCATATCTAGGACGTTCGTGTTCCGGGCTAATTGCATTGACGGCACGAGTAACGGATAGTCAGGTATCGGGGAACATCAGTGCCTGCTGAGGAGCACTTGTTCGGGTACTGCACCTATCGCGGAACACAGAACGCGTCAGTGGATTACACACCACGTTTCCGGTGAATCGGAACGAAACTCAATTAAGCCTCGGGCAGTAGGACGCGAGGTCGAGCGAATAGTGCAGGTAGTGTCGCGTGGAACCGTGCGCCGAGTAGATTCGATGAGGCGTGTCGTGATGTCTCCCCCCACACCTCGCTTCCGGTGAATTCTACTATCGGGAGGAGAGCGATAGCTCACAATTCTACTACCGGGAGTGCGATAGCTTACAGCCCCCGGCCAGCACGTTATGACGCTGACAGACACCGGGTTTCCGGTGAAATTGCATGAAACGGTGTGGTGGGGTTTGGCCCAAGTGGGAGGAAGGCGTGGAAAGACGGGCACGGACACACCGGGTTTCCGGTGAATCGTAGTTCAGTGTCTACGGGGGGAGAGACTGCAGGTTAGACCGTCTCGCCTTCTCTGACGGTAACACCCTAGACCGAGGTCACATCGAATCGTTCAACTTATAACCCACACACCTCATTTCCGGTGAAAAGTCGGTTGAGAGAGCCTAGATATCCTCCTTTCGACAGGGACCTATTGAGACACAGAACTCATCGAACACGGCTAGGTCACGACGTTTCCGATGGGAGCAACCCACGGTTCGAACCCACTCTTTCTCGTTCGTTATTTTCTCTCATCTGTCCCAATTGGAGCGATTGTTACGGTATGTATAGAAATCATTAAATAGTTCATTTGTGTTACCGACCATTGATACACTCGCAGACGAGAATAAATTCCTCACTCGAGGAATGTTGGAGTCGAACAAGATGTCGGTGTGGACCCGTCGTGTTTCGTGATAAGTTGGGACAGATGAGNCACTCGCAGACGAGAATAAATTCCTCACTCGAGGAATGTTGGAGTCGAACAAGATGTCGGTGTGGACCCGTCGTGTTTCGTGATAAGTTGGTAGAACGCTGGTGTTCGTCATCGCTGTTCGTCCTCCACCATCCTCGTTTTCCGGCTCATTTTGCTTTTCAGCTCTTCACCTCCGTTTCCAGTCTATACCCGAGTATCGACTCTTTGTACTCTTCCCTGCTAGTTCACTACACTCCCCTCCTGAGGGGCGATTCCATCACTTGAGGCCTTCTATCGTCCACCTCCTGCCTTTCCTTCCAACCCCCACACCTCGTTTCCGGTGAATCAAAACCCACATTTCGTGTGGACAGGAAACGGGGGTTCGTGGGTGTTCACCGGAAATCCGGTGTGTGTGTCCTCGGCGAATGGTAAGCCCTTTCACCGGAAACGTGGTGTGTTGCGAACATGCCTAACGCCAGCGACGACCTCTTCACCCGGGAGGACCCCATCTTCGCCAACAAGGAGTTGTTGGAAATCAATCATCTCCCGGGAGAAGGTCGTATCGTCGGTCGCGACGACGAAATTTCGAACCTTGCGACAGCCGTCAACCCTGCCATCTTCGGACAGAGTCCGAGTAACGTTCTTATCTACGGGAAGACGGGAACTGGAAAGTCGCTCTGTGCGAAATACGTCTCACAGCGGTTGGTCGACACGGCCGAAGAGGAAGGCGTGAAAGCGACGTTTGCGTACGTCGACTGTGCACAGGATACGACCGAAACGCAGGCCGTTCAGACGATTGCCGACAGCGTCAACGACCCTGCACTCACGAGTATCAAAGTTCCCGACAAAGGGCTCTCTACCTCGACTTACTACAAGCGTCTCTGGCGAATTCTCGACGCCCTCTACGACGTCGTACTCATCATCCTCGACGAAATTGACAAACTGAGCGACGACGATATCTTGATGCAACTCTCGCGGGCCGGGGAAGCCGGGAAAATCGCTGGCTGCAAGCTTGGCGTCATCGGTATCAGTAACAAGATACAGTACAAAGACCGGATGGACGAACGCGTCAAATCGAGCCTCTGTGAGCGTGAATTCGTCTTCCCTCCCTACGACGCCAACCAGCTTAGAGATATTATGGACGCCCGGAGCGACGCCTTCCGCGACGACGTGCTCGACCCGTCGACGATTCCGCGGGCGGCCGCGCTCGCTGCGCGCGAACACGGTGACGCCCGCAAGGCTATCGACATCCTTCGATACGCAGGAGAGATAGCACAATCCACTGGTGCGAACACAGTCAAAGAAGAGTTCGTCACGCAGGCGCGCCAGCGCGCAGAGACCGACCGGTTCCGTGAACTCATTCGGGGGTCGACTCCCCACTCTCGGTACGTTCTTCAAGCACTCGCGATACTGTCTCTCTCGAACCAGAAGAAAGACGGCTTCCGAACGAGTCGTGTCTACGAGGTCTACGAGAATATCTGCCGACAGCAGGGCTCTGATAGTCTGTCGCTTCGCCGTGTTCGCGACCTGCTGAAAGAACACGCGTTCCTCGACATCATCGAACAGTCGAAACACAGCGGTGGTAGTGCGGAGGGGAGCTACACGAAACACCAACTTCTCGAGGACCCGGACGTGGTCAAAGACGTCCTTACAGAAGACGTAGACATCTGAGCAGGCGTGTCTCGCGCGCCTACTCGCGTTTCGGAGGGCCGAAGTGAACGCAGAGCACAGTTCTGTACCGCTGCGAATCAGCGTTTGACGAGATACATCTTATATTTTATCGCCCTCGAGTGTGATTGTAATAATCACGTGTGATTGGTTCGGTCACACTCGTCCGCTGTTTTCACCTTCACTGTGTCGCTTCCGTTACGACACTATCCTCGTCTTTCGATAGGGACTGCTTGTGCTCTGATTGACTCGTACAGCGATTCGATCCATTCGAGGACGGCTTCGTCGCTCCCATCGACGATGGCAGCCATATTTCCGTCTTCATCGTACGATGCCACGGCACCGTGGCCGTCGACCAAGAGCAAGCCACAGTCGAGTTCGGTTTTGGTGACTCGCAGTGAGAACTGTTCTAACTCGTAGGCGAGTTCGAGTGAGTCAGTATACGTTGACTTAGCGCGTTCTAAGACGCTCTCGTCGATGACGAGTTCCATTTTCGTCTCTGCCCCAAGAACGTTCTCTGCCGACTCGTTGAATATGCGACTGACGATTGGGGTGACGCCACGAAAGTTGTCTACCGTGTCGTCGCCGAGGATAGTTAGATACCGGTCGAGCGGTGCGTGTGGGTCGCCATCAGTGGCAGTCGTAACCGTCAACTGGTCGAGAACGTCAGCCTCGACGTCAATCACGGTGTCCCCGACGTTGGTCAAGAACTCACCCAAACGGTCTGCTCGGTCGACCGATGCGACGAGTTCCTGATAGCGGTCGTAGACCATCTTTCCCCCGGGCGTGAGTCGGTAGGTACCATCTGATTTCTCGACCCAGCCTCTGTTACAGAACCCTGCGAGCGTTCGTTGTGCCGTCTCGCGCGCGCAGTCACAGGACCTCGCAAGGTCAGTCGGTCGTTGCGGCTCAGAAGCGAGAGCATCCAGTATCGCCGTTCTGCTCTCTGACGCCACTAGAAACGAGATATCTGACCGCGCATTCATATTGTACCGGTTCGGCTGTCTAATTAATTACAATTTTGGGTGCACCGCTCATCGTGTTGCGGCCAAAAAAGGTTGTCAGACGCGGCTATCCAAGGAGACCGAGCGCGTCGATACGCTCGACGATCTCTTCGACGGCCGTCTCTGCATCGTCGGTACGCTTGCCACCAGTGATAACGATCTTTCCGGAACCGAAGAGGAGAATAACGACTTTCGGTTCGTCCATCCGGTAGACGAGTCCAGGGAACTGCTCTGGTTCGTACTCGACGTCTTCGAGACCGAGACCGATTGCGAGTGCGTTCAGGTTCAGGTTGTGACCGAGGTCTGCACTGGAGACGATGTTCTGAACCGTAATCTCTGGTTCGTCGTCGACGGGAATCTTCAGTTCGCGAAGCTTGTCGAAGATGATGCCGAGCGCCTCGTGTACGTCGTCGATGCTCTTTGCACCAGTACACACGATCTTCCCGGAACGGAAGATAAGTGCTGCCGCCTTCGGGTCCTGTGTCCGATAAACGAGGCCCGGGAAGTTGTCTGGATTGAAATCGGCGCCGGGGAGGTCGTCGGCGAGGGCTTCGAGGTCGAGCTCCTGACCGATTCCGGTCGATGCGACTACGTTCTGAATCTCGATGGAGTCTGCCGGCCCACTCATTGCTCGCTTTTCAATCATACCTCCGGCCTTATAAAGCGACCCGTTATAAACCGCTTTCAATTGGTCGTTACTGTCTCTCTTCGCACGCGCGCGAAACTAATACTTTGTTTCACTTGGCTACATTCTGATGTCACGTAATGACGCGCGTGAAGTTTTGCCACTTGTCGTGTCTATTTTTCTCACAGAGCTACTAAATCAACGAGGTTAAATGTACCCGTGCCATTCGGAATAATGCGAAGAAGCGCACGGGGGCACTCCCCCCGACGGCTTCACTTTCGAACGCCCCACGACCCAAAGGCC
>NZ_AOLI01000013.1 GCF_000336955.1 Haloferax larsenii JCM 13917
GATCTCCGAATGGGAATCCCCACAGCAATTGCCTAGCGCAATGGGGAACGCTCCGAATTGAAACATCTTAGTAGGAGCAGGAAAAGAAAGCAATCCGCGATGTCGTTAGTAACGGCGAGTGAACGCGATACAGTCCAAACCGAAGCCTTCGGGCAATGTGGTGTACGGACTACCCATAACGGACCTGGATCTTACGTGAAGTCTTCTGGAATGGAGCGTGATACAGGGTGAAAACCCCGTAACGTAAGAGACAGGTCCCGGGGTTGTTCCAGAATAGCGGGGGTTGGATATCCCTCGTGAATTTTGCAGGCATCAACTGCGAAGACTAAATACTCCTCGAGACCGATAGCGAACAAGTAGCGTGAGCGAACGCTGAAAAGCACCCCGAAAAGGGCGGTGCAATAGGGCTTGAAATCAGTTGGCGATAGAGCGACGTGGCATAAAAGGTCGTTTGACGAAAGAACTGGGAGCGATCCCGTAGTATGACTCGAACGAAGCCGATGTTACGTCGTACGTTTTGAAAAACGAACCATGGAGTGCATCTGACTGGCGAGTCTAAGGGGTGAACCCCCGGAGGCATAGGGAAACCGATACGGCCGCAGTCTTTGACCAGGGCCACCGTCTTCAAGGGCGGGGAGCCAACCGGATGCGACCCGAAACCAAGTGATCTACGCCGGAGCAGGGCGAAGCGTGGCGAAAGCTGCGTGGAGGCCCGTTAGAGTTGGTGTCCTACAATACCCTCTCGTGACTCTGGTGTAGGGGTGAAAGGCCCATCGAACTTGGCAACAGCTGGTTCCAACCGAAACATGTCGAAGCATGACCTCTGATGAGATAGTTCGTGAGGTAGAGCGACCGATTGGGAATCCGGACTCCGAGAGGAGTTCGCTTCCCTGTCAAACTCCGAACTTACGAACGTCGTCGACTCAGGGAGTCCGGTGTGCGGGGTAAGCTTGTGCACCGTGAGGGAGACAACCCAGAGTTAGGTTAAGGACCCAAAGTGTGGATTAAGTGCGATTGAAGATTGTCTCGAGCCCTAAACAGCCGGGAGGTGAGCTTAGAAGCAGCTACCCTCTAAGAAAAGCGTAACAGCTTACCGGCCGAGGTTCGAGGCGTCGAAAATGATCGGGGCTCAAATCCACCTCCGAGACCTAACAGCGCCCATTAGGGCGATCTCGTAGGTTGGCATACTGTTTGGGTGGAAGCACGGGAGAGATCTCGTGTGGACCGAGCAGCAACGAAAATCATGGTCTCAGTAGCAGCGAGAGTCGGGTGTGAACCCCGACGGCCTTACGCGCAAGGGTTCCTCGGCACTGTCAATCAGCCGAGGGTTAGTCGATCCTAAGTCTAACCGTAATTCGAATTAGATGAAAGGGAAACTGGTTAATATTCCAGTACCTTCTTGCAGTGAAAGTCGACGCTTTAGGAAACACCGAGCGGGGCCTTCGCCCCGTCGAATCGTCGAAATCCGTGGAAGCCGTAATGGCACGAAGCGGACGAATGGCGAGACAGGGAAACTCGGCGGTACCTAGAGCCCGTGAAAAGACAAGCAAGAAGCTCGTACCGAGATCCGACACAGGTGCGCTGGCAGAGCAAGCCAAGGCCTGTCGGGATCAACCGACGTTAGGGAATTCGGCAAGTTAGTCCCGTAAGTTCGCGATAAGGGATGCCTGCTCTTGACCGAGCAGGTCGCAGTGACTCGGACGCTCCGACTGTCTAGTAACAACATAGGTGACCGCAAATCCGCAAGGACTCGTACGGTCACTGAATCCTGCCCAGTGCGGGTATCTGAACACCTAGTACAATAGGACGAAGGACCTGTCAACGGCGGGGGTAACTATGACCCTCTTAAGGTAGCGTAGTACCTTGCCGCTTCAGTAGCGGCTTGCATGAATGGATCAACGAGAGCGTCACTGTCCCAACGTTGGGCCCGGTGAACAGTACGTTCCAGTGCGGAGTCTGGAGACCCCCAAGGGGAAGCGAAGACCCTATAGAGCTTTACTGCAGGCTGTCGCTGAGACGTGGTCGCTAATGTGCAGCATAGGTAGGAGCCATTACACAGGTACCCGCGCCAGCGGGCCACCGAGGCAACATTGAAATACTACCCGTTAGTGACTGCGACTCTCACTCCTGGCGGAGGACACCGGTAGCCGGGCAGTTTGACTGGGGCGGTACGCGCTCGAAAAGATATCGAGCGCGCCCAAAGATTTCCTCACGCGAGTCGGAAACTCGTGGAAGAGCGCAAGAGCAAACGGAAGTCTGACAGTGACATTCCCAACGAGTGTCGCTGACGCGAAAGCGTGGTCTAGCGAACCTACGAGGTTCATTCATGGGACCCGTAGATGACAGAAAAGCTACCTTAGGGATAACAGAGTCGTCACCGGCAAGAGCACATATCGACCCGGTGGCTTGCTACCTCGATGTCGGTTCCCTCCATCCTGCCCGTGCAGAAGCGGGCAAGGGTGAGGTTGTTCGCCTATTAAAGGAGGTCGTGAGCTGGGTTTAGACCGTCGTGAGACAGGTCGGCTGCTATCTATTGGGGGTGTGAAGGAACTTGACGTGAACGTTCGTATAGTACGAGAGGAACTACGAATGGGTGCCACTGGTGTACCGGTTGTCCGAGAGGGCAGATGCCGGGCAGCTACGCACCACGGGGTAAGAGCTGAACGCATCTAAGCTCGAAACCCACACGGAAAAGAAGTTCCACTGAGGACACTCGTAGAAGACGAGTTCGATAGACTCGGGGGGTACGCAACGAGGCAACGAGTTGTTAAGCCCGCGAGCACTAACAGTCCAAGCCACATTCATACGCACTGAGACTCGGGAACGGGTCCAGGCGCAAACTGGATTGCACGTACACGCGGAGACAAGATAAGGCCAGACCGATATTGGTATTGAGACGGTTCGATTCCGTCAATCGGCATTACGGCGGCCAGAGCGGTGAGGTTCCACCCGTACCCATCCCGAACACGGAAGTTAAGCTCACCTGCGTTCTGGTCAGTACTGGAGTGAGCGATCCTCTGGGAAATCCAGTTCGCCGCCCCTATTCATAGAAAGCCCACTGGACGAGTGTCCAGTGGGCTTTTTTCATTTACAGACGAGCGAGTGTGCNGGAGTGAGCGATCCTCTGGGAAATCCAGTTCGCCGCCCCTATTCATAGAAAGCCCACTGGACGAGTGTCCAGTGGGCTTTTTTCATTTACAGACGAGCGAGTGTGCTCCGGCACGCGCGCAGTGAGTGCGTGAGCGGCAGCACTCTCACGAGCGTCCCTGCCCTGGCTACCACGAACGGCAGCAACGTGTGAACTGGCGCAGCACGTCTGGCAGCAGTGAGGGGCCTCACAAGACACCTGAGCGAGATACCACGGGAGAGCACGTCTTCCCGTACATCGTCAGGCTTAAGCACGAGACAGCGCTACGAAGAGGTGCGCCAAGGTGGCAGAGTCCGGCCGAACGCAGCGGCCTGCAGAGCCGCCCATCGCCGGTTCAAATCCGGCCCTTGGCTTTTCTGACGACCCACTAGACAGAGTGACAACACTGGTGGCCGTGCTGCTCTTGAGTGAGACCCGGCCAGAGTGTGGTTACAGTCGTAAATTCTATCAGTTCGACCACTAACAACGACATAACAATAGTTAACGTCTGACACGGCGAACAGTAACCCGGTACTCGTCACTGGGAGGGGTGGAAGATTCCGCAGTGACGTGTACTGTGGAGGAACAGGATGTCTTCAGCAACATCCCCGTCACCAACAGACGAGGCAAACGCACTCGTCGCCCGACGCTTCCCGGAGGAAGTAGCGACAGAGGGTAAAATCGAGGTTATCGACGAAATCTGTGCGGAGGATGTCGTCGACCACAGCCCACTGGGGGACCGGCGGGGTCGCGAAGAACTGAAAGAACAGCTTAGAAAATTCAACGAGGCGTTCGGTGACTTATCGGCGACGGTCGAGGATATCGTCACGGAGGGAGACACGGTCGCGATGCGCGTCACCCTGCGCGGCACCCACGAAGGTGAATTCATGGGTCTGGAACCGACGGGCAAGTCCTTCGAGGCAGGGAACATGGTGTTCACCAGAATCGAAGACGGACTCATCGCCGAGCGGTGGGTCGAGCCAGATATGCTCGGCATGTTCACGCAACTCGGTATCGTCGACGTCGACATGTCGAAGATGTAGAGTCACCGAACAGATTTATTTTTGGTCGCCGAATCAATTTGGCAGTTCCGCTGACTCCACGTCGTCTTCGAGGTGTACTTTGAGAGCTGCTTCGGTTTCGTCGTCACCGAGTGACTGGGCAAGTTCGACCCCGCGGAGGGCGGTCTTCTGTGCCCGAACCCCTGCATTAACGACGGAGAAACACTCGGTAGCTTGTTCAAGCTGGCCGAGCACATCGGCATCGCGTCCGGCTGACTGAAGTGCATCAGCAAGGTGCAACCGAACCCGGCCTTCCAAGGCCGCTGTCGGAGCAGTTTCGACCCCGGTTTCGAGATAGTCAATGCCACGGTCTATGTCTCCTTCAGCAACGAGGACGAGTCCGAATGCAGTGTTTGCACGGGTGCTTGGCTCTTTGTCGTCGTGCGATGCTGCACGGTCGAGTGCATTGGTGGCAAGCGCCCGTGCGTCGGCGATGTCGCCTCGGCCGAGATGTGCACGGGCTTGGATAGCCAGGAGCTCTGTCAACTGTGATTCATTGCCTTCGAGGAGGTCGGCTGCTTCGGCGGCGTGTTCGAGTGCGTCGTCGTACGCTTCGAACTCGAGGTACACTTGAGAGAGACCGTGATGAGCGTTTCCACGAATCCACCCCAACTCGCCGTCATCGAGCGATTCGAATACGTTAGTGAACCGGTCACGGGCAGCCTCTAGGTTGCCGCGGTCGAGTTCGATTTTACCGTAATTCGTTGACGAGGATGCGGCACCCATCTCGTCACCGATGTCCCGTCGTATCTCGAGTGCAAGTCGGGTATACCGTGCTGCCTCGTCGAGCGTCCCGTCGACGAGGTCGATAAGACCGAGAATCGAGAGCGTCAGCGCTTCGCCCCACCGGTAGCCCTGTTCTCGCCGAAGCTGAAGACTCTCTTGGACGTGCTCACGTGCTTCGTCGTAGTCTCCGAGCATCTGTTCTGCCCGAGCGAGATTCGAGAGTGTGCTGGCGACTCGAACAGTATCGCCGACGGCACGCCGGAGCTCTAGTGCGCGCTCGTAGTTCGTTCTGGCTGCCTCGAACTCCCCTGTGTGGCTGGCAATCGACCCGAGCGCGTTCAGCACGTCGCTTCGCCCGGCGTCGTCGTCGATTCGCTCGAAGCGGTCGAGCGCCGCCAGCGCCATCTCGCGTGCACGGTCGAAGTTGCTATTGTGCCGCTCGACTTCCGAGAGCCCGGCGTATCCATCCGCTCGGGCTTTGATAAGCGTCTCTTCGTCGAAGCGGTCGTCTTCGTAGTCGCTGAGAGACTCGAACTCGCGCAGTGCGCGGTCGAGTTCGCCGCCGTTGACGAACATCCGAGCGCGCCACCGGCGAACATCGATACGAAGGTCGTCGTCGCACGCGTCGGGAACGCAGACGCGCGAGTAGTCAGTCTCGGCGTAGAGCGGGGAAAGTCGTGGGTTGTTGACGCCGAGTTCGAAGACGTTTCGAACGAGGCGGTTGCCCCATGACCCAGTGTTGTCGGCAATCGTCCGAACGATGTCTGCGGTCCCGCCGAAGACCGATTGGACGGCTCTGCGGGCCTCGGCGTCGTCGGCAAGTGAGAAGAGGTCGTCGAGACACCGTTCGAACCGACGGCGAGCGCGTCGCTCTGATTCGACTTCGAGGAGACGTTGGAGGAACTGTGTCGACCACGTCTCGTGGACCGTTCTGACTCGCTCGGACTCAGTGTCGCCGAACGCCGAGTAGAGGACGGACCGTTCGAGTGCATCGAGCGCCGCTTCGACCTGTTGTTCTTCAGTGCTGGTTGAGGCGAGGGCGTACGCAAGCGGCGTGTCGACGCCGATACCCGACGCGTTCAGAAGGTTGACGAGGACGCCAACGTCGACGCCGACTTCCTCGTCGACTGCTCGAAGGTCGTCGTAGACGTTGTCGATGTCGTCGGCGAGACTCGTCGGCCCACCGGTGTCGCGCATCGCGGGTTCGACGTAGCGTGCGAGGCGGTGGAAAAAGAGGTACATCTCACCGGGGGCGAGTTCGTCGTCGTCACCGGGGCGCAGTTCCTCGGGGTCGATATCGACTGCTTGGTCGACCGTCGCTTCGAAGTGGTCGACGATTCGCTCACGCTCGCGCTCGTCAATCGGGGGAACAGTGACCTCCTCGATGGCGTGGATGCGGTGGGATTCCAGGCGGGCGGACCCCCGGAGTTGGCCGTCACGCCACTCGTTTTCGCGGCTGTCGAGGAGGAACGTCACGGTGGTGTCGTCTGCGAACT
Organism: Haloferax larsenii JCM 13917; assembly: GCF_000336955.1. Classification (GTDB taxonomy): domain Archaea; phylum Halobacteriota; class Halobacteria; order Halobacteriales; family Haloferacaceae; genus Haloferax; species Haloferax larsenii. The sequence continues at coordinate 6,411 of NZ_AOLI01000013.1, forward strand.
CCCGAACGAGTTCGAACACGGCGTTGGCCTCGCTTCGCGTCGCGTCTTCGACGACGACGAGTGCGTGACCGGGTGCATCCGCGAGGTACGACCCGAGATGCGCCGTCGCGGTCAGCGAGTCGCGCTCGCCACTCTTTCGGTAGAGGACGGGGCCGAGCTCGCGCTCGTACCAACGACAGGCCACAGACATACAGACGGTGCTCTTTCCGGACCCGGGTGGGCCGACAACGACGCGATCACGTCCATCACGGAGCGCATGGAATAGCTCTTCGGTGACGCTCTCACGCCCGCTCGACGTTGGACGCTCGCGGTCGAGCGCGTAGCCGACACGGACTTCTCCGAGGTCGAACCCCGCGCGCCAGCAGGCCAGCGGGGGCGAGATTCCGACACGGTCGAAGTAGTCGGCGGACAACCGAACGAGTCCCTGGGATTCGAGCGTCGTCGGGAGCGACTCGCCGCGGACTGACATCGCATTCGAAACTTCGGTGGCGTCGGTGTCGGTGTCAGTGCCAATGTGGATGTCGGCCTCGGTTTGGGTGTCGGTGTCGGCGTCGGCATCGGCGTCGGTGTCGGCGTCGGTAGCGCCGCCGGTGGCGTCAGAGAAGTCGGTTTCAGCATCGCGGTGAGCGTCGCTGCCACCCCCGTCGATAGCGTCGCGTTCGCGGGTGTCGTTTCCGAGTCGTCCTTCGAGGTCGAACGGAGATGCATCTTCCCACACCGATTGCGTGTGTTGGCGTGCCCACGTCACCGCCGCAGTCGACGTGTTACGGAGGACGCCACGAATCTGACCGCTGTCGTCGTAGATGACGACCGTCGACCGAGGGACCCCGTCGGCGACGGTGTGGCCAAACGCGTATGGCGGGACGTCGCCGACGCGGAGGTTGACGTCCGGCGTCGTCTGAATCGCTTCGAGAAGTTCCGGGAAGGCCCGCCAGAGCGCGGTCACGACTGCTTCGGGGACGACCAGTCGACACGCAGCCCCGCCGTTGATACACTCCGTCAGCCGTTCGACGAAGATTCGGTTCGGAAGTTGCGGAAACACCATGGTTCCGTATCCGGTCGCCGAAATCTCTTCGGCGAGGAGTTCGACCGGACGGTGGGGTGTGGCGCTGGCAGAGAGTTCGACGTCGGCGCCGAGAAGCGGCGTCGCCGGGAGTGGATAGTCGGTAGGGAGGTCGGACAGTACCGTTTCGAGTTCGAGCACGTCATCGACGTCGTTGCGGTACGACTCGAAGCGTGCCGTCAGGTACTGTCCCGTAAGGGACGTCGAGAACTCGGCGTTCGACTCCGTGACGAGTCCAGCGGCGACGAGGTCTCGAATCGCTCTATCGACGGTCGACCGCGAGTACGGGAGCGCCTCTGTCAATTCACGCTTGTCGAGGGACGAAGCGTCGAGCACCCGAAGGAAGTCGAAGCGGTCAGAGACGAGTTCGAGGTGCTCGGTCACGCGGTCTCTGTCGGGTGTCACTGTGCTCCTCCATCGTATTGCCAGTAGACACACAGACCGGGAGTCATGGTATGGGTGTTTTGGGGAGGGTCGCCAAAACGCTTCCCAGTCTCGGTATTCGGACCCTCAGTATTCGGGTGGATGAACTGAACTTCGGCCGTGGGTTTTGCGGAGTCCCTCCGCGGAAAATTAATCAGAATGCGCAAACCGACCTTTCGTGGGACGCCGTCGATAACGCCTCAGAGTACCGCATTTACCGGGCGACTTCGTCGGGATCAAATACCGCTGGTTATTCGCGGATAGCGACCGTTTCGGACCCGACGACGTCGTACTCCGACACGGGCGTCACGGATTCAGAGACGTACTACTACTGCGTTACGGCCTACAACCCCGAAGACGGTGAGTCGGCGGTTTCGAACGAGTCGTCGGCGACGACACCTGTTCCAGCACCGACGGACCTTTCGGTGACTGTCTCGGGCGACCAGTTCGACCTCACGTGGACGGACAACGCCTTGAATGAGGACGGCTATCGCGTCCGCCTCGGACGATGGTGGGTCGACGTGGACCCAAGACGGTAGCGACCTCGCAGCGGACACGACCTCGTACACGACTACCGACCAGCTCGACGGTGAGAAGTACGACATCGAGGTCGTCGCGTTCTCTGCCGATGCAGGTGAATCCTCGCCGGCGGCCGCCACAGCGATAACCAAACTCCCGGACACTCAACAACCAACGTTGGGCAATGGCGTCGAGGACGAGATCGCCGTGTCATGGACAGATGTCATCAACAACGGGTCGGTCCGCCTCAAGACTCGCGAGACCGGGACGTCCTGCTCAAACTCGACGAGTCCGAGTTCGGCGAGGTCGTTAACAGCGTTCGAGACGTTTTTGATGTCGCGGTCGACGAGGCGCGCGAGTTCGCGGAGGCTTTGTGGCTCTTCGCGGGCGGTGGTACGGATGAGTTCGAGGTTCTTCTCACTCAGAACGCGTGCAAGTGCAGCCTCGTCTGGGAGTGAGACACCGTAGTGGTCATCAGTCAACTCGCCAGCGTCGGCTTTCGCTGCGGCTTCGAATGCGCGGTCGAAAAATTCGTCGTTCGATTCGATGCGGACGGTGAGCGTGTTTTTGGGCATGGTAGGCTTTGGTTCTGCCAGTTTTCAATACAATATTGAGGCCAAAATATTTTTACAACTATGACTCATTTTCATTGAAATAGAAATGAGACCAACAACATGGCTGTTAGGTAGCGTCGTGTGTATAGCGTCCGGGGTCATAATAGCACAGAGAGCGATAACTGGACTCACGCAAAGCAAGTCTCTTTTCATTATTTTAGCTGGTTTTTTGCTCATCCTCGGTCTGGTCACACTTCTAGCATCAGCGATCACCTACAGCGATCGATTAGCGTGATAAGAATACATTCATCGTCGGCACTGTCTAGTTAGTAACCTCCTCGACTGGCGTTCGTCCATCGAGCGCTTGATGCGGTCTTTGATAGTTGTAGTATTGCATAAATTGTATGAACAACTTGCGGACGCTTCCGTGACTGCCCACCCACGAATTATGGAAGCGGTCGACTCGCATTTTGAGAGTGTGAAACCATTTTTCGACGAGGTTTCGCTCGACGTAGTCCAGCCGACCGCTCAATCCTAATCGAGAGAGGGCAGTCTGATAGCCGTAGCCATCAACGAGAAACACAGCGTCTGAGAGATCGTGTTTCTCCGAGAGTCGATGGAGAAACGCAGCAGCCGGGTCGGTACCATGTCGTCCAAACAATTCGACGTCAAGAATTAGCTTTGTTTCGATGTCTATTGTAGCGTACAACCAAGACCATTCGCCATTGATCTTGACAGCGGTCTCGTCGACCGCAACCCGCTTCGGTGTTTCCTCAGGCGGGTTGTGACCGCTGTCAGCCAGTCGATGTACTCACTGCCAAACAGCTTGATGAGACCGTTCAACTCCGAGTAATCGAAGAATTTCTTTTGTCTCTCTAAGCGAACAACCGGTCGCGTGGAGCTGGACGGCGAACACCCTGACGGGTGTCGCCGTCCGCTCACGCTCCCAAGTTTCTTCTAAATCCGTCTCAAAGCACTCGCTGAGCAGGTCNGCGAACACCCTGACGGGTGTCGCCGTCCGCTCACGCTCCCAAGTTTCTTCTAAATCCGTCTCAAAGCACTCGCTGAGCAGGTCTGCGAGTATCTTGACCAACTAACTCACGACCTGCTCGTTCCTCAAACTGGCTTAATTAGACAGTGCCTCATCGTCCAATCTGTAAATTTGTAACAATTATTAATTTTATACATAGTGGTGACAAGTATGAATTGCGTCATGACAAGCAGAAGGAAATTCCTAGCGTTATCAGGTGCCTCAATCAGTGCACCATTCTTGAGTAGCATCTCAGCAGCTGAAGAGAATAAAGATGCAAAGCAACAAGTTGTAAACAAGCTCCTCCGAGAAAACAAAAAAGTTAAAGCAAAACAATTTGCAGCGGAGAACGGAATTGATCTCCATCACCATCGAGTGAATAAGGAATCAGAGGGAGATTCCCAAGACATATCGCCAACAGATTGGTTTACCAATCCTGGCGATAACGGAACACGAGTTGACTTCTTCGTGACATCTCCCTACGGCGATGAGTGTACATTTACCCTCGATTGGGAGCTCATGTACGATGACACGAATGTCGTTGATGGTGCCTCTCCAAAAGATGCAGCTGTAATCGCTTGGGAAGATAGCCAGTGGGGATTAGAATCTCTTAGTTCTGTCTCACACGCGGCATACGGAACCGCTGGCGACGGGACTCGTCTTGACGTCAGTAATTCATTGGCTGGGGGAGGCCTCATTGGTGAGCGGCAAAATGCCATTGGCTTAAAAATTCAAGACATGGATCTGGGACACCCGAGTGGTGTTGAAAAGATGAACGGATACTTGCAGTTGAAAACTCGAAAACAGAATTTCCCGAACAGAGCGGATGGTAGAGTGGAGTGTCTCTACAAGCACACATGGAGTGTATTAGATAATGCACACTTCAATTTCCTTGAAAACGTATCTATTAATAAGGGACCACTAAGCGTTAAACTAGACACATTCTCCGATAGCTGGGATTTCCGCCACGATATCTCATTATAGTCCACACGATGTGGCGATAATTTGAAAGAAAGATAACCGAACATTTCTGTGTGACAGTTTATTCATACACACAGACTATAATACTATTTCTCCTGCATCAACCGGTCAATCTCTGATTTTCACTGCTGAGCGTTAGAACAAAGATGACGATTAATCCTTATTGTCTATCCTATTGTTGAGTGGTTTTCAATGATAGCCCAAAGGTTTCAGAAGTGCATGCAATTTCCATCAGCGTGTGGGCTATGTATCGGATTTGTCTGTCGAATACTGCCGTTCGAGTTCGTCAACGACGCTCTCGAAGGACTCCTTGCGCGTGAGCGAGAGGTCGCCAGGATACGGCTCGCGGTCCTCTGCGTCGGTGCGTAGGTAGCCCGGTGGCCAGTCAATACTGATCATCGCGACCCCCGTGGGAAGACATACAGTACGTTCAGCGGATCGCGGTCGTGTTTCTCGCGGAACTCGGCGGGCGTCATGCCAAGAAACAGCATCCCGCACGACGGACACTCGTCGATGTATTCGACTTCGTCCTCGACGGTGACCGACACGCCCTCCATGTAGTAATCGAAGACTGGCGTCTTCTGGTTGCCCGACGACTGTTGCTCGATGTGGAGAATGCCCGTGACAGTGACGTGGTCACCGGCGGTGACCTTCCCTGTGATGTCGTCGACGAGGTTGATGTCGATGCTCTGTGGCGTCTCGCCACCGCGCAGGCCTTCTGGGGATTCCTGGACGCGAATCTTTTGGGAGTCAACGAAGTTCGACTGGTCGAAGTCGAATTGAAACGGGCCCTGACGCTCACAGCCCTGACACTCGTGGGGTTCCTGAAAGTCTCCATCACCCTGTGGGATGTAACTCATCATCCCGCAGCGCTGGCACTCGAATGCGGCTTCCGTAATCTTTGGGCGCACGTCCGTTGCCTTCCGGACGATCCCTTGGACAGCGATAAGCGTCCCGATGTGGTCGTCGTTGACTCGGATGTCGCGGATGTCGGTGGTGTCCGGGAGATTCTGGAGGCGTACGTGCGCCTGCCCGAGTTTCACGTCGGCGGGGAGGTCGAACAGACGGAGGCCCTCTTCGGCGTACTCCTGATACTGCCCGGTTTTCTCGACGTAGTCGTCGGCGAGCTCGGGGTCGTGGTTGTACAGGTCGTCGTAGTCGATATACAGCGAGCGCTTTTTTTTGGGTACTTCTGTGCGAGCGTCCCGATCTCGTTCCGGTAGTAGTCGCGGTAGAACGCGATGAAGCGCTCGGTGAGATCTCGATTCTGTGATCCGGGTGTGGTTACTGACATTGGTGAGGCGCGGTTTTCACGCGTGAATAATCCGTGTCCAACCGTTCAGACCGCCGAAAGCGACGGTGGACGACGGATTGGACGACGGCGTTGTGACTGACTGAAGCTTGCTTACAACTGCTACTACAACTGAACTCACACCGGATGAAACGGCGGTGGGATGGTCTCGTGAAAGAAAACCATCTCAGCGAGCCTCCTCTGATTCGCCGTTATTCACGCGTGAAAGCACGCCGTCGTCGTTCACGTGGTCGAGATCAACGCGGAGTTTCTTCCCGTCGGACTCGCCGTAACTGAAGCCGTCTTCCTGGGCGGCGAGTTGCATGAGCTTATAGCAGTACCCAGCCGAGGGCTCGCCGTCGAACACCGACCAGAGGACGTCGTCGTACGTGATGGAGAATCGTCCGTTTGAGGCGTACGATCGCTCCATCACGTAGTCTTGGACACGCATGATGCGCTCTTCGCGAGAGAGTTGGTCGTACGGTGTCGTCTCGTCGGGTAGGATGGCCTCGAGCTTGCCGACGCGGAAGACGAGCCGTTCACGCTCTTGTTCAGACTCAGCGAGGTCCTCCCGAGGAGCCTCGATTGTGTCGGCTTGCTCTTCGATGAGTTCGAACGCACGGGTCATCCGCTCACGCATGAGTTCCTCGCGAGCTTCCAACTCTTCGACGCGGTCTTCGAGGTCACTCATTCCGACCACTCCTGGTGGCGCTGCCACGCTCGATAGTCGGCGCGCGTTCCGTACTCGAAAGCAAGCGCGATGGACGCGACGTACCCGAGTCCCAGCCCAAGTACAAAGGCCTCATTCGCTGGCCAGAATGCTCCAAACTGTGCGGCCACAAGTACGGCAAGTAGTCCAAGGTCGGCCCCGCTCTTGCGGCCGTAGCGAGTGTCGGGGGGCGCTCACTCATCGTCGAGCACCTCCACGATCTCGTGGCCGTTTTTATGTTCGTCACAGACGGCCCGGAGGCCCTTCTTTGGCACTCGAACCTTTTGCGGTTGCGTGCTCGTAACACCCGAGGCAGCCGCACCCGGGTGAGCGGGAGATAGCCATTTAGGCCCACCCCTCATATTCGGGGACGTAGGCAGGCTTTGCAGGCCGCTGATAGCTCGCTTTTATGTAGCCTGCGCACAGGTTAGTAATCGTTATACGCCGTGTGGCCCATGCCGAAACCATGCAACGACGCGCCGCGGCTATCTCCGTCGTGTTCTTCCTGGTCATCGGTGCGGGTGCATACTCGCTCATCGCGACTGCATCGACACCGACGATCGGGTTCGAGAACCCAGAGTATTCGCTGGCACAGGGCGACGAGTTCACCGTAGCAGGCAGTGAGCAGACGTACACCGTGTCGGCTATCACCGAAGAAGAGGAGTCTGGCGGACACGGAGGCGGCACGACGCTCGTCCGGTCCGGCGAAATCACGTACGTGAACGACTCTGCCCGCTTCACCGAGACGTGGGACAACGGAAGCACCGTCACACTCGATGGTACGGACTGGCGTGTCGAGGTTCCCAACGCCTCCGACCCGTCCGAAGCGACGCTCGTCGAGCTTCGCAACAACACGGCCATCCTGATGAACGACCCGAACGCGGACAACGAGACCATTACCCGTGACGGCCAGAAGTACGTCGTCATCAACGACTCGGAACTCGTGCCCGCCGCGGAGTACTTCCCGGCCAACGAGACGCGCACCGTCGCCGAAGGTGACTCGGTCACCTACGACGAGACGCAAATGACTGTTGCCACGGTCGAGTCCTCGGGCGTCACGCTCGAATGGTTCGACTCCGAAGAAAACACCATCTCGGTCGGCGACGAGGCGAACGTCACCATCGGCGGTGAGAAGTTCCTCGCGCTCTTCCCCGACGACAGCACGCTCGTCCTCACGCAGAACTACGAGAGCTACGAGCGCCAGACCAAGGAGATAGACGAGTTCCACGAGACCGAAAACGGTCTGTGGGGCGTCGCCATCGCTTCGTTCTCGATGGTCATCCTCCTCATCGGTATGGCGTTCCTCCCGTCGCGGTACTAACCCACGCCGCCCGCTGTCACCGTTTTTCAGACCCGCTCGTCACGCCCAGCCACGCGACTGCCGCGCCGATACCGACAGTCGCGAGCGCCGCGAGTATCTGTATCGCCGCCGTGGCCGCGCCACCACCAGCGTAGCGCCATGGCATCCCCGCGAGTGTCCCGAGGCCGACGAGTGCGACGAACACACCGACGACAATCCACAGCCCACGTTGCTTCCACTGACTCGCCAGGCGTGTCATGATACCTGAGTATTCACCTTCTACAGAGAAAAACGAGACGGCGAAATGCGGTATGGTCGTCGCGTCCCCGACGCGAAAAAACACTCGCGCGTGGAGGTGTTGTTCGAGGTGAAACGAAGGGGTTCAGCAGGGTGGAACGCCAGAAAACGCGGCTGGCGCTACCGCCGGAGGAAGTCGAGCAGGTGGTAGTCGTGGTCCGGCGTGTAGGTGCGGAACAGGAGGCTGTTCGTGAGCACCGACACCGACGAGAACGCCATCGCGGCGGCGGCGAAGACGGGTTGGAGCAGTCCCAGCGACGCCAACGGAATCATCGCCGTGTTGTAGCCGAGCGCCCAAAACAGGTTCTGCTTGATTTTCGCGAGCGTCCCCTCGGAGATGCGGATGGCCTTCACCACGTCGCGCGGGTCGTCGCGCATGAGCGTCACGTCGGCCGCCTCGATTGCCACGTCGGTACCGGACCCGAGTGCCGTGCCGACGAACGCGGCGGCGAGCGCGGGCGCGTCGTTGACGCCGTCGCCGACCATCATCACCCGCGTCCCGTCGGACTGGAGTGATTCGACGGCGTCGGCTTTGTCCTCGGGGAGGACGCTTGCGCTGACGTGTTCAGGGTCGATTCCGACTTCGTGAGCGACCGCGCGAGCGGTTCGCTCGTTGTCGCCGGTAATCATGTGGACCGTGGCACCGCGCTCGCGGAGGGCGGCGACGGCGTCGGCGGCGGACTCCTTTATCTCGTCGGCGTCGGCGACGACACCGGCGAGCGAGCCATCGACGGCGACGAGCATGGCGGTCTTCCCGTCGTCTTCGAGGTCCGCGAGGGCGTCTTCGGCTGGTGTGGGGTTGATACCCTCGTCCGAGAGCAGTTTCCGGTTACCCACGAGGACGGTCCGCCCCTCGACCGTGGCGCGAACCCCGTGTCCGGGGACGTTCTCGAAGTCCTCGGGGTCGGCGAGTTCGATGCCGCGCTCTTCGGCACCCTCGACGATGGCGCGGGCGAGGGGGTGTTCGCTGTCGCGCTCGGCCGAGGCGGCGTACCGGAGGACCGCAGTTTCGTCGAGCGTTTCGTCCTCACCAGTCGTGACGACGCCGGACCCGTCGGCGGCGGGGCCGAAGGCGACCACGTCGGTGAGGGTCATCTCGCCTTTCGTGAGCGTCCCGGTCTTGTCGAAGACGACCGTCTCCACGTCTTTGACGCGTTCGAGGATGTCGCCGCCTTTGAACACGATACCGTTTTTCGCGCCGATAGCCGTGCCGACCATCGTCGCCGCGGGCGTCGCGAGGCCGAGCGCGCACGGACAGGCGATGAGGACTGCCGACGCGAAGACGACGACGGCGAATTCGAACGTCGAGACGGCACCGCCCGCGGCGACTGGGCCGCCGGCGACCAGTCCCCAGAGGGGCAGCGACTGAATGACTCCCGCGAGCGTCTCGGGGAAGAGATACCAGACAGAGCCCCACAGGAGGGCGTTGACGATGACTGCGGGGACGAAGTACGCCGAGATGCGGTCGGCGAGGTTCTGAATCTCCGGCTGACGGCCCTGTGCTTCCTTCACCAGCGAGACGATTTGCTGGATGGCCGTCTCGGAGCCGACTTTGGTCGCTTCGACGACGAGGACGCCGTTTTGGTTGACCGTCGAGCCAACCACCTCGTCACCGGGTTCTTTCGAGACGGGGACCGATTCACCCGTGACCATCGACTCGTCCACGGCTGAGTCACCTTCCACGACGACGCCGTCGGTCGGAATCTTCTCGCCCGGGCGGACTTTCATTCGGTCGCCGACTTCCACGGCGTCGAGTTCGACTTCGCGTTCGGTCCCGTCGTCGTCGACGAGAGTCGCGGTGTCGGCTTCGAGTTCGAGAAGCGACTGGAGCGCTGCCGAAGCCTGTCCCTTCGAGCGCGCTTCGAGGTAGTTCCCGAGCGTGATGAACACCAAGATGAGTGCGGCGGTGTCGAAGTAGAGACTGCCCGCGAGGAGGTCTGAGAGGACGGCGACGGAGTAGAGATACGCCGTCGACGACCCCATCGCGATGAGCACATCCATGTTGGCGGTGCGGTTCTTCACGACCGCGTTGTAGGAGTTGACGTAGAAATCGCGGCCGAGGACGACCTGCACGGGCGTCGCGAGCGCGAACGCGACCCACCCGATTGGGAGGCCGGTCCCGGGAATCGTCTCCGGGAGGCCCGCGGCGGTGAACAACTCGACGGCGAGCATGGCGAGAAGCGGTGCCGAAAGCGCTGCCCCGAAGAGCGTCAGTCGCTTCTGACGCCGAATCTCCTCGGTGCGGGCCACGTCGCGGGCGCTTTCACCGTCGGAACTCTCGCCACCGTCGCCATTCTCGTCTTCTCGAATCGGCGTGTAGCCCGCGTCTTCGATTGCCTGATACAGGTCGTCGAGCGTCGCGTCGGCGGGGTTGTACGTCACGCGCGCCTCGTCGGTGGCGTAGTTGACCTCGGCATCGACGACGCCCGGAAGCGACTCCAGTGACGTCCGGTTGGCGTCGGCGCAGTTCGCACAGCTCATGTCACTGATGCCGATGGTTCGCGTCTCGGAGACGGCTTCGTAGCCGGACTCCGCGATGCGGTCGTACACCTCGGCGAGTGACACTCGCTCGGGGTCGTACTCGACTGTCCCCTCGTCGGTGGCGAAGTTGACGGTCGCGTCGGTGACGCCGTCGAGTGATTCGAGAGACTCCGCGACCGTGCGCGAGCAGTTCGCGCAACTCATGCCACGGATGTCCAGATGTGTCCTGCGGCTACTCATGATACTATACAGTACGTGCCCCTCTCTTACCTCGATTGTGCCTTCAGAAGCGAAGGTCAAACCGGGTGAGAACCTTCGATTCGAAATCGATGAGCGAGGTCAGTTGTCCAGTCGGGAGGGTCAGCTATCCGACCGCGCGCCCGCTTCCATTCGGTCGTATCGCGACTGGAACCGGTCGAGACAGGACGAACAACAGAAGTGATAGAGCGTGCCGCCGATACGAGCGCGTTCGCCCTCGCTCGTCACAGTGTTGCCGCACTCCGCACACTCCAATGCGAATCCCGTTCCGTTGACTGTGGGCGTCCACTCGGCCGATTCGACGAGGCTGACGTCGTACTCGCGAACCGTCGAGAGGTCCACTAAGTCGTCGAGTTCGACACGAATCGACCCGCCGTCGAGTCGCGCGTGGAACGTCACGTCGCCGTCGGCGGTCACGAAGAGGTGCTCGACTGGGTCGGCCTCCCGAAGCGCGTCGCGGACGTCGCTGACGAACTCCGGCCGCACCGACAGACGGACCAGAACGGGCGTCCCGCCCGAGAGCGTCGAGTGGTCTACGTCGACCGTAAACCGCCGGATGACGCCTTCCTCGCGGAGTCGGTCGATTCGGTCGGAGACGGCCGGAGCCGAGAGTCCGACTTCGTCGGAGATGTCGCTGAACGGCCGCCGAGCGTCGTCGGCGAGGAGTTCGAGGATTCGAAGGTCGGTCTCGTCGAGACTACGCATGAGTGGTCGTTAGGACCGCGGGAACATAATGTGACTCCTCGATTTTGCTTTGGATTCGAAAGTAAAACCTCTCGTATGCCGAATCGACGAAAGGAAAATCGACTAAGGGAAGAAGCCCGTCTCTTCGAACGATGAGCACGACTCTCACCGTTACGGGTATGACCTGCGAGCACTGCGAGGGGCGCGTCGTCGACGCGCTCGAATCTGTCTCCGGCGTCACCTCGGCGACCGCCGACCGCGAGACGGACACCGCGACCATCGAGGGCGACGCCGACGTGGATTCGCTCGTCTCGGCCGTCGAAGACGCCGGATACGACGCGGACGCGTAACTGGGTTCGGGCTCCGGCCACCTCGAAGGCAGACTGTAGGTACAAGAGGCTCGGTCCCAAAGCCAGCGTATGTCTCCTCCGAGCGACGACTTCCAGACGCCGCCGCGCGACCCCGTCGACGACGTTCCGACTGTCACCTGTTCGCGTTGTAACCGCGAGTGGGACCTCACCTACGAGCTAGACGAGTTGAAACTTGGAAACCAGTCGGTCGAGCAGTTCGCGCTCGACCACCGACGTCACACCGGCCACTTTCCCGACGACGTGACTCCGTGGGTCGCGTCGTGTCGGCAGTGCCCGGACGGCGAGCAGTTCCTCTCCGAGTCGCCCGCCCGCCGATGGGCGCGGACGCACACACGCCATACGACCCACGAAGTCAGCCTCGAACACGCCGGCGAGTCGACGATTCTCGACGCCGAGTAAGCAGTCGAAGCCGCCTCGTGGAGGGGATGGGACTATCTCTCAGTCACCAATCTCTGCACTCACTCCCGACTGGCGTCGGCAGGTTTCCCAGTAGTCGGTATATCGACGGCGTCGAACGAGAGTCGCATCTTCGTCTCCGAACTCTCCGAGGGAACCACTTCGAAGCCGAGTCCGAGATAGACGTGTATCGCCCGGCGGTTCTCGGGTGCGACGTGGAGCACGAGCGCGTCGTGACCGTTCGATTCGGCGTCCGCGACGACGTGGCGGCAGAGTTCGGTCCCGATACCGCGGTCGTGACTGTCGGGGTGGACGAACACGGCGAGTTCCGGTTCCGGGTCGTCACGCGGCGCGTAGGTCGCGTGACCGACGACCTCTTTGCCGTCGACGGCGACGTAGTTGCGCCCGCGCTCGACGAGCCCCTCCAGCCACTCGTCGATTCGGGCCGCTCCGGTCGGCGGCAGTCCTAACGACCGGTGCTCCGTTCCGTAAGAGAGATACATCTCGCGCAGTCGCTCCCAGTCGTCCGAGACGTAGGTGCGGACGACCAGTCCAATGCCGTGTTTGTCGACGAATCGAGGGCACCGAGGCGGACAGTACGGCGTCCCAACACACTGGCTCGGGTCCCAGAGGGCGGTGTCCCCATCGCCGCGTTCGGCCGTCACGTCCATTACTGTGCGAATACGTGACGCACCACTGACGGTATGCACCCACGATTTCGCGGGGGTATATGCGACCATCCATACCAGGATAATTTTCCCAAATTCCCAGTTCCATGGATTCGAAAATCGGTCTGGCTTTTTACCCATCTTCCAACCCAACACTCGCATGTGAGGTGACGGATGATGACCACAACCGGCCAAATCGAGATGCTCGGGAACCGGCTCGAATTCGACTACGCCGAGGGTGCGACCGGCTACGTGTTGGTCTTGACTCGGCTCATCACCGGGTACTGGTTCCTCCACGCGGGGGTCACCAAGTACCTCGCCGCCGAGCCGTTCGACGCGGGTGGCTGGCTGGTCAACGCCACCGGCGGTGCGCCAGCACCGGTCCACCAGTTCCTCGTCTGGGTCGGCCAGACGCCGTGGATGCTGGAGTTCACGAACATCATGATTCCGCTCGGTGAGACGCTCATCGGTCTCGGACTGCTCGTGGGCGCACTCACCCGTCTGGCGGCCTTCTTCGGCGGCTTCCTGATGGTGTTCTTCTACCTCGGGAACGCCGAGTGGGCACACGGCTTCGTCAACGGCGACCTGCTCGGACTCATGATGTTCGTCATCGTCGGCACTCTCGGTGCGGGTCGTATCCTCGGTCTCGACGCGTACCTCGAACAGACCGACTTCGTCCAGAAACACCCCGCGCTCAAGTACCTCCTCGGATGAGGAGTGAACTCTCAGCGACGACCACGTCGCCGATGTCCCGTCTCTTTTGCGACCACTGAGTTCCGTTTAGGGACACCTAAAATTCGAAAGTAGTTTATCGCCTTAGGTTAGCCTAAAACGTATGAACGGAGACGAGACGAATTCGAGTGGGCCGACACGTCGTTCGATTATTCACAGTGCGGGAGCCATCGCGGGTGCCGGACTGCTCGCCGGGTGTATGGGACAGACGAGTTCGGAAGCCGATGCGGAGACGAAAACGTCGACGCAAACGGACGCGCCGACCGAGACCGATACACAGGAGACGACGAACGCGCCAGACGATTCGTACACCGTCTCCATCGAACCCGTCGGCGACGTTCAGTTCGAGTCCGTCCCCGAGACGTGGGTCGCGAACAACGGCAGTTGGGCCGACATGGGAATCGCCCTCGGTCTCGAACCGCCGAAAGCCGTCTGGCTGACGAGACGGTACCACACCCAGTACTACGACGCGATTCCGGGGCTGTCGGTCGATAAGAGCGACATGGTCTCGCTGTACCAAGACGGCGTTAGCAAGGAGCTCTTCTACGAACTCGACGCCGACGTGCACGTCATGGACCCGAACTTCCTGATGAACCGGTTCAAGGGCTGGACCCAAGCGGACGTGGACGAAGTCGTCTCCGAAGTCGCCCCGATGTTCGGGAACTGCATCTACGCCCAGCACTACCCGTGGCACGAGGACTACCGTTACTACTCTTTGTACGAAGGCTTCGAGAAACTCGCGCAGGTGTTCCAGCGCACCGACCGCTACGAGGCGTTCGTCGAACTCCACGACGAGTTCGAGACGAACCTCGAATCGGTCGTTCCGGCCGAGGGCGACCGCCCCGCCGGGGCGGTTCTCTGGGGCGTCGGCGACGAACCCGAGAAGTACTACCCGTACATTATCGGCGACGGAACCGGGTTCAAGCACTTCCGTGACCTCGGCGTAAAAGACGCCCTCGCCGCCTCCGACGTGAAGGACTTCCACGGCACGCGCGCCGCTACCGACCTCGAAACGCTCCTCGAAGTCGACCCCGAGGTGCTCTTGCTCCGCGGCTACGAGTCGAAGACCCGCGAAGAGTTCGAGTCCACGGTCGTCGACTTCCTGCAGAACCACGAAACTGCGAGCGCGCTCACCGCCGTCGAGAACGGCGATATCTACCGTGCAGGCAGTCTGTATCAGGGCCCGATTACGAACCTCGTGCTCACCCAGCGCACCGCCGAGTCGCTCTACGGTGTGGACGAACAGCTCTACGACGCCCAGCGCGTCGCCGACATCGTCGCCGGGGAGTTCTGACGATGCCCACTTCCGAGCAGCGTGAGACGACAGATGCGGCCGACGTCGTGGTCGTCGGCGGCGGCCCCGCAGGCTGTGCAGCGGCGATATTCACCGCCCGGTACGGTCTCGACACCGTGGTCTTCGACCGCGGGAACGCCGCGCTGCAGCGGTGTGCGTACGTCGAGAACTATCCTGGATTCCCCGGCGGCGTCGGCGTCGAGACGCTTCTCGACTTGCTGCACGCCCACGTCGTCGACGCGGGTGGCGAACTCGTCTCCGACATGGTCGTCTCGGTCGACCGCGCAGGCGACGACCACGAAGCCGAGACGCGATTCGTCGTCGAGACACAGGACGGGCGACGCGTCGCCACCGACGCCGTCTTGGCTGCCGCGTGGTACGACGGGTCGTATCTCCGTGGTCTCGACGACGAAGACGCGATGTTCGAACGCCACGACCACCACGGCGAGGAACACGAACACTTCGACCCATCGTACTCGGACGAAGACGGCAGAACGCCGGTCGACGGGCTGTACGTCGCCTCTCCGTCCGGCCAGCGAAACGCGCAGGTCGCAATTTCCTCGGGGCAGGGTGCACACGTCGCCCGATGTCTGCTCGAAGACCGCCGCCGCGAGCAGGGGTATCCCGGCATGCTCGCAGACCACTACGATTGGCTCCGCCCGGAGACGGAGTTTTCGGGCGAGTGGGGAGACCGAGACCGCTGGCGCGAGTGGTTCGACAGCAAAGTGCCCGAGGACTGCGACGTGAGCGACGACCGACTCGCCGACCTCCGGGAGTCCTACATCGACCGCGCGTTCGAGACCCGTCGGAGCGACGAGGAAGTCGAGGCGATGGAGGACCGCGGTATCGCACGACTCGTGGACGTAGTCGGTACCGACCGCGTCCTCGACGCCCTGCCCGAAGACGAGATTCGAGCGTATCTCGACTCGACTGACGGTAAGCGAGAGACGACCGATGAGGAAGCGGCGGTCGGCGAAGACCGAGAGACGACCGATGAAGACCACACAACCGGCAGCGAGGTGAACCAACTGTGAGCGACGCACACCGAACCGAGTCGCAGTCGGCGAACCCATTCGGATGGATAGACGGCTCGCTCGTGTCGCTCTGTCTCGCGTCGATTCTCGTCGTGTTCATCGGAGGACTCGTACAGGTCAGCCTCGGCGCGTTTTCGATGAGTCTCGCCGAGGCGTGGCAGGCCGTCTTCGACCCGGCGGTCGTCTCCAACCCCGGTGTGTGGATGTCGCTCCTCCTCGGTGGTGGGCTCCCCGACCTCACGAAGCAGACGCTCGTCGTCTGGACGATTCGCGTCCCGCGCGTCTTCGTCGCGATACTCGTCGGGGCGAACCTCGCCGTCTCCGGAGCTATCTTCCAGGCGATTACCCGCAACGAACTGGCGAGTCCGTTCATCCTCGGCGTCTCCTCCGGGGCTGGACTTGCAATCTTGCTCACACTCGTCGTCTTCTCCGGGTTGTCGGCGTTCCTCCCGATTCTCGCCGCACTCGGCGGGGCGACCGCGTTCGCCATCGTCTACGCCATCGCGTGGAAGAACGGCACGTCCCCGGTTCGACTGGTGCTGGCCGGTGTCGTCGTCGGCACCGTGTTCCAGAGCCTCCAGACAGGGCTGTTCTTCTTCGCCGACGACCTCGGCGTCGTCCAGTCTGCCCTCGCGTGGACCACCGGGTCGCTCACGGGGACCGACTGGGAACAGGTCAGAACCGCCCTGCCGTGGTCGATATTAGCCATCTTCCTCGCGCTCGCGGGGTCGAGACAGCTGAACGTCCTCCTCTTGGGCGAACAGACCGCGCGCTCGCTCGGGATGTCTATCGAGAAAGTTCGGTTCGCCCTCGCTGGCGTCGCCGTTCTCGCGGCCGCGGCGAGCATCGCCGTCGCCGGCATCGTCGGCTTCGTGGGCTTGGTCGTGCCGCACCTCGTTCGCAACATCGTCGGCAGCGACTACAAACGGCTCATCCTCGGGTGCGTCTTCGCGGGGCCCGCGCTGATGGTCGTCGCCGACGTCGGCGCGCGACTCCTCTTGAGCCCTTCGCAACTCCCGGTCGGGGTCGTCACTGGGCTCGTCGGTGGCCCGTACTTCCTCTACCTGATGCGAAAACAACAACAGCTGGGGGAGGTATGATGTCAGGGATGGAATCGGAACGAGACGCGGCCGCCGATGGCCAGACAACCGACGCCTCGGAAGCGCAGACGGAGGAGGTTGCAATGGCGGCTCCCGACGCCGCAGCGTCCGAGTCTGACGTCACCCGAGAGTCGAGCGAAACCGAGAGCGCGCTCGTCGGCGACAAGCTCTCGCTTTCGTATCCGACGAGCGATGGCCCGGTCGTCGAGTGCGACCGAATCGACATCCCGCGCGGTGAAGTGACGGCGCTTGTCGGCCCGAACGGGTCCGGCAAGAGTACGCTCTTGAAGTCGCTCGCCAAGCAACTGTCGCCCGACGAGGGACACGTCTACCTCGACGGCCAGAAACTCTCCGAGTACGACGACGGAGCCTTCGCTCGGGAACTCGGCTTGCTCTCACAGGAACACGACTCCCCCGGTTCGATTACAGTCGAGAAGCTCGTCTCGCACGGTCGGTACCCGCACCGTGGGTTCTTCGAGCAACTCGACGAGGACGACCAGCAGGCTATCGACCGCGCTATCGACCTCGCGGGAGTCGACCACCTCCGCGACAGACAGGTGTCGAGCCTGAGCGGCGGACAGCGTCAACTCGTGTGGATTGCGATGGTGCTCGCACAGGACACCGACGTACTCCTGTTGGACGAACCGACGACCTACCTCGACTTGCACCACCAGTTGCGCGTCTTGGAGACGGTTCGCCAACTCAACGAGGAACGCGGTGTCACGGTCGCCGTCGTCCTCCACGACATCGCACAGGCCGCCCGCTTCGCCGACTACCTCATCGCAATGCAGGACGGTTCGGTCTACGACTGGGGGCCGCCGACCGACGTCGTCACGGAAGAACTCCTCGCGGACGTCTTCCGCGTGGACGCGACGGTCACGTACACGCCGGACCCGAGCATCTTGCCGAATCGGTCGCTGTAACCGCTGTTCAACACCGACGGCGGAGCGTCGTCCGCAGTCTCGCTTTCTTCGGCCCACGGCGGCGGGCTCAGCGTCGTCTCGCCGAGCCGGCCGTAGGTCCATTCGAACTGCACGCGAACGGGGCCGTCGCTGGTGAAGTGGACGTACGTTACCATCGCATCGGCGACGAATCCTTGTTCGTCTACGTACGCCACGAACCGATAGTCTCGAACTGGGCCGTCGCTGTCGATGGACGGTCGCGTCTCGCCTTCGATGCGGTAGTACGTGTTCGTGCCACTGCGGACCTTTCCCGTGACGTTCGTCTTCAGCGTGGCGAGATACTGACCGACGAGCGTCTCGTTCCGCTGTCCCGGGTCGAACTCCATCGGCGGCGCGGACGCGTTGCCGCCGATACGACGAACGCGCTCGGTTCCGTTTTCGCGCTCGGCGACGTGCCAGTCGGTTCCGTCGTAGTAGACCGCTCGCAGGCGAACCTGTGTGCGACCCGCTTCGAGGTTTTCGGCGACCAAATACCGGTCTCCGGCGACTGTGACGTCGGTATCGTACTGGACGCGCGTCCCGTTCGGGTCGTCGTCTCGGGGTCGGTACTCGTCTATCCACAGCGTGTACGACTGATTTTTGAGGGCGGTCTGGTGGGCCGCACCGAGTGCCGTCAGGTTGGTGATTCCCGTCGGGCCGACGCCCGGAACGTCCGCGAGGTCGCCAGTGCCAACTGGTTCGAGTGGCGGTCGCCCTCGTTCCTCGGGGAACATCGGCGGCGACACCAACGTATCACCGAATCGCCCCGTCCCGTCTGCCGGTGTTGCG
The DNA here is from genome assembly GCF_000336955.1 of Haloferax larsenii JCM 13917. Lineage (GTDB taxonomy): Archaea > Halobacteriota > Halobacteria > Halobacteriales > Haloferacaceae > Haloferax > Haloferax larsenii. The sequence continues at coordinate 25,326 of NZ_AOLI01000013.1, forward strand.
CTCACGGAGTCCGCTACGCCATCGCCAGATTGGGCTGTCGTTTGGGCCACGTTGCTCCCGGGTTGGCCGTCTTCGCCGAACGGACTATCGACGAGTCCGAGTGCGACTGCCGCACCACTCACGAGAAGGACGGCGACGAGAAGTGTTGCAATTCCTCGGGTCGTCCGAGGTGTGTCGGGTATCAGGCTCCGGCCAATGTGAGACGCGCGGGCGACAGGACCGACGACGCGACGCCCAACACGACCGACGCGCTGTCGAACGTGCTCGACACGGTACCGCGTGCGCGTCCATCTTGACGGCTGTAGTCCATCGAGCGGTGCACCGAAGTGGCGCTCGCAGAGCGCGTCGGCCACGTGGTGGTCGAGCGCGTACAGGAGCATCTCGGAGAGCGCAGTCACGTCGAGGTGTCGAGCGTCGTATCTGTCGGCGAGTTGTGCCCCGCGACCGTCGTTTCCGAAGGCGGCGACCGCGTCGAGTTCCGCCCCGGAAACGGTGGAGTCCGGAGAGCGGAACCTATCGCGACGGCGGCCGGAGACGGGGAGAATCGTCGTGCGTCGCCCACCGCGAGTCGCCCGCACGACCGCGCCATCGACTCGCGTCTCGAACCCGCGGGCTGCCCAAAGGTCGGCGACGAACGCGCGACACGCCTGCGTATCGAGGCGTCTGAGGTTGCTGGTGAGGCGCGAGAGACGGGTCTGTTCGGACACGGATTGCTCGCCGCGTTCCCCCTGTCGGGGTTCCATCGTCTCTGCCGTGAGAGACGGGCCGAAGCGCCAAAGGCACTGTTACGGTCACCCGACAGGAAGCACCGAGTCGACAGAAATCAGCCAGTAACCGGGCTGAGTACGGCATCGAAGACCGTCTCGACTACCCCTGCCACGCCGAGCACGTCGAAGACGACGAGGAGGTAGTAGACGCTGACGACGAGCATGACCGCGCCGGTGACGCGGTTGATTGCGGTGGTGTGGCGGGCGAACCAGCGGGTCACCTGTCTGCTGTAGCGCTCGGAGACGAGTGCGAACGCGAGTAGCGGCGCGCCGATACCGAGGCCGAACGCGAGAAAGCCGAGCAGACTCTCGGCGGCCGTGTCGAACAGGACCGGCACGCGAGCGAAGAACAGCGCGATGAACCCCGGATTACACGGGAGGATGATGGCCCCGAAGAAGAATCCGTAGGAGAACGCCGAGAGCGCCGGGTGTCTGGTCTCCGGCGGTTCGATAGTCGGAATCCGGGTGAATATCTTCGCGTCCGCGAGGAGCGCGAGACTCACGACGAACAGGATGCCGAACGCGACCGGGGAGACGACGGCGACGACGGCGGTGAGTGAAATCTCCAAGAGGAGCGAAAACAGGACGCCGACACCGAGCATGAACGTCACCGCACCGAGCGTTACGAGCACGCCGAGGACGGCGATTGGGAGGCCGGTGGTCGCTGCGGTGTCTCCGGTCGTGCCGGTGTCGCTGCCACCCTGTCGGCTCTGCCGAGCCAAATACGCGAGAAATCCGGGATACAGCGGGAGCGCACACGCTGCGGTCAGCGGCGTGCCGACGCCGATGACGAACAGTTCGAGGAGTTTCGTACCGAGTCCCATCAGCACTCAGAGACTTTCTCGCGGAGGAACTCGGTGGTCTTGTGGCCGTTTTTGAGACGGGTCGCCGTCCCGTCCGGGCAGACACGAAGCATCGGGACGGTCGGCGCGCTCGCCATCGACGAGCCGAATTCGTCGGTGAGGCTCTTGGTCACCGGCTCGGGCGAGACGGCGTACCGCCAGTCGAAGCCGTGGCGCTCGGCGTGCTCGCGGACCTTCTCGGCGTCCTCGTTCGGGTCGATGTCGAGGGCGACAGTTACCACGTCGTCGCCGACCGCCTCGTGGAACGAAATCATCTCGTTTTGCTGTCGCAGGCAGTTCGAACACCAGACGGCGAACGTTTCGAGGAGGAGCGGGCGGTCGAGAAGCCCCTCGATAGTGAACGTCTCGCCTGTGAGTACGTCGGTGAGTTCGGTGGTTCGCCACGCGCCGTCACCGGCCGACCCACCATCGTCCCCACTACCGCTATTTTCACTGCCTCCGCCACTTCCGTCTCCGCCGCCTCCGCCTGTTGACCCCGACCCACCGCCGAGGCAACCGGCGAGGCCGACTGTCCCTGCACCCGCGAGTTGGAGGAATCGTCTACGGGTTCCCACTCGCGGTTGCTCGCGGGACTCCCGTCGAGTCTGTTTCCCACGTTCTCCTCCTCGACGACGTCCCACTCGCGATTGCTCGCGGGACTCCTGTCGAGTGTGCTCTCTTGTCATTGGTGTGTAGGAAGGGCGTCAGCGGGTAATTCTGCTCCGGAAGGGCAGCTAGCGCGCACAACCGAATCGGATGTCGTCATCGCTCCGGGGAGTGTGCCGCCGCCGGAGTGCGGGCGGGTTCGAAGCGGTCTCGGTAGTCTTCGACGTAGTCGCGGACAGTCCGCGGTGGCCGACCGAGGAGTCGTTCCACGTCGTCGGTCACGCGGCCAGCGAATCCGAATCGCGCCGTGCTGTAAATGCCGACCATCAAGAGGACGTACGAAAGCGGGAGGTCTCTGGAGAGCATTCGACGGACGAACGCCGGAATCGACGGGTCGGCGTAGGTGATTTGGCGGTCGAGAACGTCGGTGAACACCGCTGCAACCTCGTCGTATCGGAGTGCCTCGGGGCCGGTGAGGTCGTAGGCCTGTTTGTCGTGACGGTCGTCCGTGAGCACGACGGCGGCGACGGCGGCGACGTCGCGCGCGTCGACGAAACTCGTCTCGCCCGAGCCTGCGGGGACGAAAATCTCGTCGTGTTCGACGACGTCCTGTCCGTGGACTTCGTGGAGGTTCTGCGTGAAGAACGATGCGCGGAGGAACGTCGAGCGGACCGCCGACTGCTGGATGTGGGACTCGATACGGTGGTGCGGGATGAGGACGTTCTTGTCCGCTCCGAGCGTCGAGAGATAGACCACGTGGTCGACCCGGACGCGACTCGCCGCGTCGACGAACGCCGTGACCTGTCTCTGTTCGACACCCGGCGGCCTGACGAGGAAGGTGGCGTCCACTCCGTCGAGCGCGGCCCCCCACGTTTCCGGTCGAGCGAAGTCGAACTCGACGACGTGCTCGTCGCTGTCGCTGTCGCTGTCGCCAGCCTCTCGAACTGACTGTGGCCGTCTCGTTCCGACACGCACCTCAACGTCGTCGCGCAACTCCCGGACGACGTGCTGGCCGACGGTCCCCGTTCCCGCGGTGACCAACACGCGTTGTGCTGTCACGCCGCCCCCACCTTCGGCAGGTCGTGGACGTACAGGTCGTCTTCGACGCAGTCGAGGAGGAATGTCGCCACGTCGCCGCGGTCGATTGACTCGAACCCGAGGTCGATGTCGCCGTGGCGGTACGCGCCGGTTGCGTCGCCGTCGGTGAGTCGCGGCGCGCGCACGACGGTCCATTCGAGGTCGCTCGCTCGGACGCGCCGAACGTGTTCCGTCGCGTCGTCGAGAGCCTCGCCAGCGAGCACTTTCAGCAGTGTTCCCATCACCTTCCCCGAGAGGGAGACGGACTCGCCGTCTTTGCGGACGCCCGCGCCGACGAGCGTGACGTACCGGCTGACGCCTTCGTCACGCATCGCCGCGACGACGGTGTCACCCGCGACGGTGAGCAGGTCGTCTGGCCCCGACTTCGTCTGGCCGAGGACCGAGACGACGGCGTCGGCGTCGCAGACGGCGTCTCGGACACCGGTCCCCTCGTAGGCGTCGCCTTCGACGACCGTCACCGACTCGTCTGTCACCGGGAAGCGGTCGGCGCTCCTGACGAACGCGACCACGTCGTGTCCACGGGCGACTGCCTGTCGAACGAAGGGGACGCCGGTCCGACCGGAGGCCCCGAACACTGTAATTCGCATACCAACGATACGGATGTTGAAGTGAAATACTTGCAACTTCGAATCTTCGAAGTATCGGGGGTCTCAGAGCTTCTCAACCAGTCTGACTGCGCACTGGTGCGAGTGCTCATTACGGATGACGGCGTACGGAGAGGTGTGACTGAGATGCCGCCCACGAACGAGGATTCCTCCGCGTCCGAGACGCCGACCGAACCCGACACTGGCGAAGAACTCACGCCCGACACTGGCGAAGAGCCAACGCCCGAAATCGGCGAAGAACTCACCCGCGAGGAGGCGGCCGCGTTGCGAGCGTCGTTCGACCCCGAAGAGCGAGCGCGAATCGAGAATACGGTCGCGTCGCTGCTTTCGGTGCTCGGGAAAGTCCACGCGATGTCGATTCTCAGCGCCTTCGCGTTCGCGGACGGGCCACTGCGGTTCAGCGACCTCGAATCTGACCTCGACGTCCCGCCGAACACGCTCTCGACGCGGTTGCACGAACTCACGCAGGCGGGACTGCTGACTCGGCGCGCCTACGACGAGATGCCACCGCGAGTCGAGTACGAACCGACAGAGAAGGGCAAAGCGCTGTTTCCGGTGTTCGCCCACCTTCACCACTGGGCCATCGAGTACGACGTCTGACCGTGATTTCCTTACTCGCCGACGCGCTGGCTTCCGACGCCTTCGTTCCCGCCGAATTCGACCGCCACGTCGGCCGGTTCGCTCTGACAAACCGCGGTTTGTAGCCCTCGCTCGGCGACGTTTCCGGCGTGGGCGGCCGTCCGGCGAATGCTGTCGAGCGCGTGGGTGTACTGGTACTCGGCGTCGGCCGCGTCGAACAACTCACGTTCGAGGGCGTCGACGCGCTCGAACACGTCGTCCCGCGCTTCGAGCACCGACTGGGCGTCCTCGACGCTCCCATCGTCGAAGACGGCGTCGACAGCCGACTCGACCGCGTCGCGGGCGCGCTGGGCGACCGCCGACACGTCCTCGGCGAGTGGGTCACCGAGCGGGTCGTCGACCGCGGTCGCGACGTCCGCGATTCGTTCGGCGTGGTCGGCGATGCGTTCTAACTCGCGTGCGGTCTCGTGGAGTCGAAACAACTCCCGGCGGGTCTCGCCGAGCGCGTCGACTTCGTCGAGGCGTTCGAGACTCCGGGTGAAGTGCCGCTCGACCATCGCGTACAGTCTGTCGGCGCGGTCGTCCTGGTCGGCACCGCCCACGGCGGGCGCGTCGCTCGTCAGTGCGGTGGTCGCCTCGCGGTGCATCGACAGCGCGACGAACTGTAGTTGGCGAATGGACTGCCGAACCGACACCTCTGTCGAGTCGAGGACGTTTCGTACGACGACGTGTGACGCCGACTCCTCGACGATAGTGACGCCGACGAGGTTGCGAACGACGCTGCGGATGACTTGTTTCTGGCTGCCGGTGAACTCGCTACTGCCAGCGAGGACGACTTCACTCGGTCCGGCGGCGTAGGCCGCGCGGAGGGTCTGTTCGAGGTGGGCCGTGTCGCCGCATTCGGTTTGTATTTCCACTGCGGCGACCGTGTCCAGTTCGCTCTCTGGCGGCTGAATCACGAGCAGGCCGTCGATGTGCGTGTGGAGGTCGACGACCGTCCCGGCGGAGATACCGACCGAATCCGCCCAGTCTCTCGGCAGTGAGACCGTGAACGTCCCGTTGCTGACTTGTTGTATCTTACGTGTCTCCATGGTTCTCGGTGTGCGAGTCCGCGGCGGTGTCGGGGGACCAGTGGCTCACTGCCGCGGGCGGCCGACCGTTCGGGGGTCGGCTCGGTGCCACTTTCCTCACCCGAACTTGCCGCTGATGTAGTCTTCGACGCGTTGGCTCTGTGGGTCTTCGAACACTTGCTCGGTATCGCCGTACTCGACGAGTTCGCCGCCCGTCAGGAACACGGCGGTCTGGTCGGAGATACGCGCCGCCTGCTGCATGTTGTGGGTGACGATGACGACGGTGTACTGCTCCGAGAGGTCGTGGACGAGGTCCTCGATTTTCGAAGTGGCAATCGGGTCGAGTGCGGACGCGGGCTCGTCCATCAAGAGCACGTCCGGTTCGGTCGCCAGCGCGCGGGCGATGCAGAGTCGCTGTTGTTGCCCACCGGACAGTCCGAGTGCGTTGTCGTCGAGGCGGTCTTTGACCTCGTCCCAGAGGGCGGCCTGCGTGAGCGACTGCTCGACCAGTTCCTCGACTTCTTCGTCGTCGCTCCGGCCGAGGAGGTTCGCGAGAAAGCCCGTTTCGAGGTCGCCGTGCTTTCGCGGCCCGTAGGAGATGTTGTCCCGAATCGACTTCGGGAACGGGTTCGGTGACTGGAACACCATGCCCACGCGCTTGCGGAGTTCGACGAGGTTGATGCCGTCCTGATAGATGCCCTGGCCGTCGAGTTCGACGGTGCCGTCCACACTGGCCGCCTTGATGCGGTCGTTCATCCGGTTGAGACACCGGAGGAACGTGGACTTCCCACAGCCCGAGGGGCCGATGAGCGCGGTCACGCTGTTTTCGGGGATGTCCATCGAGACGCCCTTCAGCGCGTGGTCGTCGCCGTAGTAGACGTCGAGGTCCTCGACGGCGAACTTCGCGTCGCCTTCGAACTCGTAGTCGGTCCACTCGTCGCGGGTCTTCTCTCGCGTCTCGCCAGCCGTGACTTCGAGTGGCTGGCCGGAACGCTGCATCTCGATGTCGCTCGTCTGCGCCGATTCTGCCGCCTGCTCCGTGTCTGTCGATTGTGTCGTTTCAGTCATTGGTCACTCGTGCTGTAATTTCCGCCGGAAGTAGTACCGGGTCGCGATACCCACCGCGTAGAAGCCTAAGACCACCACGAGCAGGATGAGCGCCGTCGCCCACCGGAACTGTTCGATGTTCGCGATGTTCGACGACTGCCCGACGCCCGCGGTGATAAGCGAGTACAGTTGGTACGGCAGTGCAGATGTCGCCTGCAGAAGTTCGGGGTTCTCCACGAACGGCGGCGACGAGATGAACTGGAAGCCGCCGATGACGTCCACCGTCTGACTGCCCGGCGGCGCGACGCTGCCGGACATAGTCAGGAGAATCGGCGCGGTCTCGCCTGCGATGCGGCCGACGCCGAGGATGATACCCGTGACGATACCGGGAAGTGCTGCGGGCAGGACGATGCTGCGAATCGTCTGCCACTTGGTGACGCCGAGGGCCGCGCTCGCGTCGCGGTACTCGTCGGGAACCGCCAGCATCGCCTCGCGGCTGGTGATGACGACGAGCGGGAGGAGCATGAACCCGAGCGTGAGCATCCCGGCCAAGAGCGACTTCCCGTTTCCGAGACGCGGAACGAGGAAGGCGAGACCGAACAGCCCGAAGACGATACTCGGGGTGCTCCAGAGACCGTTCGTCGCGATTTCGACGACCTGCGTGAAGCGGCCGTGTTCGGCGTACTCGGTGATGAACACCGCCGCGCCGACGCCGAGCGGGACGGCGAACAGCACGGCTCCGATAACGAGCCAGATGGTCCCGGCGATAGCCGGGAGAACGCCGTTGACGTCGTTGAGAAGCGCGACACCGTTCATCACGAACGGCCACGAGAGCGGCCACGCGAACGTGAACCCGAAGAGGGTCGTCTCGGGGCCGGTTCCGAGACCGAACGAGAGACCGTTGAACAGCCCCGGAAGGCCTTTGAACACGGTGAACGCGACGAGGAGGAACAGCACGGCGATGATAGAGAGCGCGTTCAGATAGACGAGGAGATACGCGCCCACGTGTCGGCCGCGAGCACCGAATCCGCCGTAGGATTTGGCGGCTCCCCACGCGACGAGGAGCGAACAGAACGCCGTAATCACCGGGATGGTGAACTCGGCGTTGAACGACGCAGACTGTTCCCATCCGAGGTCCCAGACCCACCCTGGGCCGATGAGACCGGTGACGAAGACAGCGCCGGCAAACACCGCAAGCAGACCCGCCGGAAGCGTCGAGCCGATGTCTTCGCGGGGAAGCGCGGTGACGGCGAACGCCAACCCACCGGTGACGAACGCGACGCCACCCCAGCCGATGGTTCCGAGTCCGAACGTCTGAGAGGCGACGAGGCCACCGACGACGAACCAGATGCCCGAGAAGGCGACTGCCGCGACCAAGCCCGCGGACGGTCGCGGGTTGGTGGCGACGTAGCCGAGTCGCGACCCGACGCCGAAGCCGACGACGCCGAGACCGAGCAGTAGCAACAGCGCGCCGAGCAGCGCGACCATCGGGACGCCCGCGAGGGTGTCGGTAATCGTGACGAGTTCGAACAGCGCGGCGAGCGAGAGCGCGAACAGGATTGCGGCGACGCCTACCGCGGCCGCCGCGACCGCTTCTGTCTCGGAGGTGTCTTCGCTGACGAGTTCGGATTCGACTGCGCCAGCCATTATTCGGCACCTCCGAGCTTCTTCCGCATGCGCGCCTCGATGTACTGCGACCCGATGCTGAGGAACAGCACCGTGACGAACAGGATGACACCGGCGACGAACAGCGCCGAGAGTTGCAGGCCGTCGGCGTCACCGTAGTTCGCCGCGATGAGCGAGGTCAGGGTGTCGTTTCCGTAGAAGACGTTGTACAGTGGCTTCGTGAGGCCCGGACTCCCGCGGAGCATCACGGTCGCGGCCATCGTCTCGCCGATGGCGCGGCCGACACCGAGGAGCACCGCCGCCGACACGCCCGAGAAGGCCGCCGGAAGCGTAATCGAGGTCATCGTCTGCCAGTCGGTCGTGCCGAGCGCGAGCGACCCGCTTTTCATGGATTCGGGGACGCTGTTGAGGGCGTCTTCGGCGACCGAGACGACGGTCGGAAGCGCCATCAGGCCGACGACGACGCCGACGAACAGGTACGTCCCCTGTCCGACGATGGAAAACTGGTCCGACGCCCACGGGCTGAGGATAGTGAACCCGATGAATCCGTAGACGATAGACGGGATTCCGGCGAGAATCTCGACGCCCGGCTTGACGACTTCGCGGACCGCTCGGGGCGCGATTTCGCTCAGGAAGAGCGCGGCCGCGACGCCCAGTGGTGCGGCCACGGCCGTCGCGATGATGGTGACGAGGACGGTCCCGTGAATCATCGGCACCAGCGAGTACCGAATCGGTGGCGAGACCGGACTCCAGCGGGTGTCGATGAAGAGTCGAAGCCCGGGGATGGGGAGTCCGAACACCGTCACGGTCGCGTACTCGACGGTCGGCCACGCCTCGACGAAGATGAACACGAGGATGAGCCCGAGTATCAGAATCGTCGAGACGGTCGTCGTCAGCGTGAGGACGCGCGCGGTCAGTTCTTGATGTCTGAACCAGCCGTAGCCCGACGCGACGAGGAACACCACGAACGGGATGGCTGTGAGCGACGACACAGCGAGAAACCCAACGAACGCGGCGAGAAGTGCCACCGAGGCGACCGTCACCGTGACGAGTGCCTCCGGGTCGGCTTCGTCGACGAAGTCACGCCCCCGCTGGACCTCACGCCGTGCTGCGGCTCGCAGGTCGCCGGCGTCTTTGTCTGGCAGTATGGTCATGATTGAAATTGAAATGAATGGTGAAGAACGAGTCCAGGCCTGTGCTGCGTGCGGACCGGGAGCTTACGCCTGGTCGGGCAGCTTCGCCTTCTCGGCTTCGAGGTCCTTCGTCGGAAGCGGGATGTAGTTGTTCGCCTCGACGAACAGCTCCTGGCCGAACGTCGTCAGGAACATGTTGATGAACGCCGCTTCGCGCTTGTCGGTGCCGTTGGGCGTCCCCTCCGTGATGGTCGTGTACTGGTGCAGGTCACGGTTGAGCGGGTAGGCGCTGTCGAAGATGGTGTTCTCGGCGTCCTTGTCGGGCTCGAAGAGCGTGCCTTCGAACTCGATACCGACGGGCTTGACCTCCGGACCGGTGAACGCGAGTGCCATGTACGCGATGGCACCTTCGTTCTGCTGGACGACCGTCTTGACCTGCTGGTTCTGCCCCTTCCGGGTGTCGACACCTTCCATCGACGCCTCGGCGTCACCGAGCATGTTGAGGCGGAACGAGGTGTCCGTACCGGACCCTTCCGCACGGCCGACGACGTAGATTTCCTTGTCCGGGCCGCCGACGTCCTTCCAGTTCGTGATTTCGTCCTGGTAGATTTTCTTGACTTCCTCACCGGTGAGTTCCGTGACACCGGCGTCGAAGATGTCCTTCGAGACGACGACGGGCTGGCCGTCGCGGCCGACGACGTGGTCGACGTACTTCTCGTCGCGCTCTGCTTCGCTGATTCCGAGTTCGGCCGTGATGGGACCGGAGGAGTTGCCGATGTCGACGAGGCCGTCGCGGACGGACTTACAGCCGGTACCGGAGTGGCTCAGGCCGATGCTGGTCGCAAACGGCGGGTTCGCCTGCGTCTCGGTCGGCTCGAAGCCGTACAGGCTCGCGAAGTAGTCCGCGAGGCGCATGTCTGGCTCGCCGAGTTCGGACCAGCCGGGGACGGTGCCCTCGGAGCTCGAACCCCAGTACTCACCGTCGCTCGGCGGCGCGTTGGAGTTCCAGTAGGAACTGCCTTTGTTCGCGATGGGGTAGACCGTCGAGGAACCCTCGGCGGTGAGCATCTCCGGCTCGTTGTCTTCCGGCTTCGCGGTCTCTTCTTCGGTTTCGGGGGCGTCCGTCTCCGCTTCAGTTTCGGGAGCATCGGTCGCTGCGTCCGTCTCCGAACCCGTGGAACCGCTACACCCTGCCAGGCCAGCGAGGCCGGCGGCACCGGATGCGACGAGGAATTTCCGACGTGATACGCTCTCTGTAAGCTGCTTGGAGTCGCGCGCCATCACCAGCACCGACCCGTGATATAATAAAATGCGTTTATAATACTACTTTAGTCCAATAGTATTAGACTGTAGTAATAAAGAGCGGTATGACGCCGCTAATACAGCACGTGACCACTACAATCACGTATGATAGAACCCGAGTGCTACGTTCTGCTATATATTCTCTGACCGATAGAATGTAGAATGCGGCGGTCAGACGACTCCAAATATGGACGACGGAGCCAGCGACACCCCGAAGCGCATCGTCGGGCTGTCGAAAGACGACGCCGTGGACGCACTCCTCGCCGAAGACGAGTCGCGTGACCCCGAGTACGTGCGCGCTGTCCTCGACCACGTGACTGACGACGACGGTGCCGTCACCCAGTCGGCCGTGGACAGTGCCGTGACGGACACGTCGATGATGCTTTCGACGGCCGAGACGCGCGTCGAACTGGCGGAAATCGCGCTCTCGGAGGCCGAAGAAGAAGCCAGCGATGTCGCCGACGTGGACGCTGTCCGAACCCGTCTCGACTCCTTCGAAGAGACCGTCACCGCGGCCGAAAAGCGAGTCTCTGCACTCGGGTCCGAACTGCAGTCGCTCTCGCACTGGCAACGCGACGACCGCCCTGTCTTCGACCTCGTGACCGAACTGCGGGATGTCGCCTCGGACGCCCAAACGGTCCAGATGGCGGCCGACGACACGCAACTCGAACTCGAAGACTTCGAACGCTGGCTGGCCGACCACGACCTGCGTCGGCGCGACCTCGACACCGACGTGGACGCGCTGGAGCAGTCGCTCGACGACATCTCGCGCACGCGAGAAAAATTATCAAATGAGGAGTATAATGACGACGACGCGGCCCACGCGTGGTACGAGGCGGCGCTCCGGTGTCGCGTCGTCCCGCTCCTCGTCGCCGACGTGCGGGCGGAACTCGACGACTTGCGGGAGTTGTCGAGCCGAGACGACGTCGACGAGACCGGCGGCCTGGACGACATCGGCGAGCGACTCGACGACATCGACACCCGAGCTGAACGGCTCACCGAACAACTCGATTCGCTCGCACAGTCGGCGTGGACAGACCGCTACGGCGACGACCTCGACGCGTTCCAGTCGGCTCTCGGCGAGTTCGAACCCCCGGTCTCGTGGGGTGCGGTACAGGAGGCGCTCGACCAGTATCGGCAGGAACCGTCCGCGTAGCGACGATTCAGGCGACGACCTGTCTCTGAGTAGCGGAACAAACGTCTATTTCGGGTGGAACCGACCCGACCACTGCTTCGCGTCGAATATCTGCTTCAGGTCGAACGCACGGGCCACTCATTTCAGGTCGAATCCGACCACACTATTCGAGGTCGAACGAGAGGTCACCGCGAACACGAAACATCTCGAATTCGAGGCCGAGCGGGACTTCGACCGACTGGGGTGTCTCCGGCGACACCGTCACGGTCGCCGACCCCTCGCGTTCGTTTCCACCCGACGACCCGACCACGTTGAGGGTTCGCGTCTGTGCTTCCGTGCTCGAATTACACATCTCGACGACGACGAGCGTCTTCCCGTCGTCGCCTTCCATGAAGTCGAAGTCGGTGATTTGGATGGGTTCTGTCGTCGCCATAGCTGGCTTACGACCCGATAGTGTAAAAACAATGACTTAAATTCCGGGGGTGACCCGCTTCTCGGAAAGACTGTCGTCGCGTGGTTTAATTCGCCGTCGGAACGTGGGTTCTCACCAGCATCCGGTGTTGACTCGTCGTGCCAGTGGGGTCCCTCTGACGAGACCCCGAGGGCGGCCGAGCGAGGCTCAGCCACCGAGGAAGCGCTGGCGCACTTCGTCGTCGCCGAGGAGTTCGGTCCCCGGGCCGTCGTAGGCGTTCTCGCCGTTGACCAGCACGTAGCCGCGGTCACAGCGGCGCAGCGCCTCTTTGGCGTTCTGTTCGACCATCAGGATGGCCGTCCCCGCCTCGTTGATTTCGTCGATTTTGTCGAACATCTCGTCGACNTCTTTGGCGTTCTGTTCGACCATCAGGATGGCCGTCCCCGCCTCGTTGATTTCGTCGATTTTGTCGAACATCTCGTCGACGAGGTCGGGTGCAAGCCCCGCCGATGGCTCGTCGAGGAGGAGCAAGTCTGGGTCGAGCATCAGCGCGCTACCCATTGCGAGCATCTGGCGCTGGCCGCCGGACATGGTTCCGGCGCGCTGCCGCTGGCGCTCTTCGAGGATGGGGAAGCGGTCGAACACGGCTTCGAGCGCTTCGTCGGCCGACTCCTCGTCGATGTACGACCCCATTTCGAGGTTCTCGCGGACGGTCATCGTCGGGAAGATGTTGTCCGTCTGTGGAACGAAGCCGATGCCGCGACGGATGATTTCGGGCGTGTCGATGCCCGCTATCCGCTCGTCGCGGAAGGTGATGGTGCCGTCCATGTGGGTGGTCAGTCCGAAGACAGATTTCATCGCGGTCGATTTGCCAGCCCCGTTCGGGCCGACGATGGTCACGTACTCACCGTCGTCGACGTGCATGTCCACGTCGGTGAGAATCTGGAGGTCGCCGTAGCCAGCGTCCAACCCGGTAATTTCGAGCATTTAGACCTCCTCCCCGAGGTAGGCCTCGATGACGCGGTCGTCACTCTTTACGTCCGCCGGTTCGCCCGACGTGAGGACCTGTCCTTGGTGCATGACGACGACGCGCTCGCACGTCTCCATGATGACGTCGATGTCGTGCTCGATAAAGAGGAAGCTGTACCCCTGCGATTCGAGGTCGTGGATGCGGTCGAGAATCTTCTGTTCCAGCGTGGGGTTGACGCCCGCCAGCGGTTCGTCGAGCAGAATCATGTCTGGTTCGGTGAGGAGGACGCGGGCGAGTTCGAGCAACTTGCGCTGGCCGCCCGAGAGCGTCCCCGCCTTCGCGTCGAGGACGTGGTCGATTTCGAGGAATTCGGCCATCTCGGTTGCTTTCTCGCGGACGCGCACTTCGTCGGTGGCGAACTCGTCGCCGCGGAGCCACGCCTGCGTCAGGCGCTCGCCGCTCTGTCCGCGCGGTGCCAGTTGGAGGTTCTCGCGGACGGTCATCTCCGGGAGTTCCCGCGGAATCTGGAACGTCCGGACGAGCCCCTCCTGTGCGACTGCCGAGGGGCGCTTCCCGGTGATGTCGCCGTCGGCGAATTCGACGCGACCCGCGTCAGGGGTAAGCGCGCCGGTGACGCAGTTGAAGAACGTCGTCTTCCCCGCGCCGTTCGGGCCGATGAGGCCGGTGATACCCTCGCCGACGCGCATGTCGAGGCCGCCGATGGCGGTGATGCCGCCGAAGTGCTTTTCGAGGCCCTGTACGTCGAGAATCGGGTTGTGAATCTCAGTCATCGCTCGCACCTCCCCGGCCGAGATTGATGTCGTAGTCCTGCTCGCCGAGCATCCCCTCCGGCCGGTAGTAGAGGATGACGATGAGCAGCGCCCCGATGAGGATGAGCCGCAGCGCCGCGAGTTGCTGGGCGTACTCGCTCGGGAAGAAGTCGTCGAGGAAGCGCGTCCCCGAGTTGATGACCCAGAAGACCGCGGTTCCGAGGACGACCCCGCGGTTGTTCGCGGTGCCGCCGATGATGACCGCCGTGTAGGCGAAGAACGTCACCGTCGAGGCGAACTGGGTCGGGTCGATAAAGCCGATGTTGGCGGCCCAGAGGCCACCCGCGGCACCCGCGAGCGCGGAGCCGAACATCAGGCTCTGAATCTTGTAGCGGAACGTCGGCTTGCCGAGCGCTTCGGGCACCGACTCGTCTTCGCGCACTGCGCGCAGGACGCGCCCGTACGGGCTGTTGACCGTGCGCTCGACCCAGAGGTACGCGCCCACGAGGAACGCGAGCGTGAACAGGAAGAAGAACCGGTCGTAGTCCAGTCCTCCTGCCGAGCCTGCGGTGGCGTCGTAGAGCCAAAACAGGTTGAGGAGCAGGTCTGCAGTCTCGCCGTCGGCCACGAGCGCGACGAGTGGCTGGCCGAGGTACCACAGCGTGAACAGGAGTGCCGACGCGAGCGCGAGCAGCGCGCCGATGTGGTCGGTCTCCGTGAGCGCCGCCCGCCCCGCGACGACCGACCCGACCAGCAGCACGAACGCGATGGTGTTGTCCACGTTGAGGGCGAGCACGCCGAGGTCGACGACGAGCCCGGTCATCGTCGTGATGACGAAGACGACGCTCCCGGCGAGCGCGAGGGTCGCGCCGGTCCCGAGCAGTGCCGGACGGACACCGAGCGGGCGGACGACCTTGGCCGTGCGGTAGGCCGCGTAGCCGAGGATGGCCACCGACGGCAGGCCAAAGAGCAGGAGGTTCAGCTGGAAGCTTCCCGTTCCGATGGGGAACACACCCGAGAGGGGTTCGTGAACCTCTCGGATGCCGAACGCGCCGTTGAACAGCCAGCGCTCGTTGTGGAAGACGGCGTTCAGGATGGTGGCGATGCCGAGCGCCGTGATGGCGAGGTAGTCCTCGCGGAGGCGTATCGTCGGAATGCCGACCAGCAGCGAAACGAGTGCTGCTGCGGCCATTCCGACGACGAGCGCGACGAGCCACCCGAGCAGGTCACCGCCGGGGACTCCCGCGAAGGCCGTGGCGAGACCGAGTCCCGTCAGGCCCTCGTAGGTCTCCGAGAGTCCGGCCGGCATGGCGACGAAGACGGTGACGTACGCGCCAATCATGAAGTACGCCACGTGGCCGAAGTCGATGAGGCCGGTGAAGCCGAACTTCACGTTGAGTCCCAGCCCGAAGAGGCTGTAGATGGTGACGAACGTGAGCAGGCTGATGAAGAAGTCAGCAAGCGCCATCAGACGTCACCCCACAGGCCCTCGGGCTTGACGAGCAAGACGCCGATGAGGATGACGAAGGCGATTGCAGTCCGGTACGTCGCGAACTCCGCGGGCAGGAGGAAGACGCCCACGTCCATCGAGACGCCGATGATGAGGCTGGCGAGCACCGCCCCGTAGGGGGAGGTGATGCCGCCCATGATGACGGCGGCGAAGATGGGAAGCAGGAGTGAAAAGCCCATGTTCGGATTCAGGTTGCTGGCGAACCAGCCCGTCAGGACGCCCGCAAGCGCGGTGAGAAGCGCGGCGAGAACCCAGACGACGAGCTGGACGCGATTGATGTTGACGCCGCGAATCTCTGCGAGCGCCATGTTGTCGGCGGTGGCACGCATCGCGCGCCCGGTCTTGGTCCCCTTCAAGAGGAGGTTCATGGCGAGCATCGTCACCAGCGTGAGGCCGATGATGACGCCGTATTTGATGCTGACGCCGACGCTCGTCGACCAGACCGCGGCGTCGATGGTGTGCGGTGCACCCTGCAAGACCGTTGCGAGGGCGGCGAGGGCGACGATACCCGACGCGACGCCGAAGACGCGCGGCGAGACGAGATGCACCGTCTCGAAGGAGGCGTCGTCGCTCCGCCAGCGGTAGACGCCGACGCCGACCGCGGCCGCGACGACCACAATAGCGAGCAGCGAGAGCCAGCCGTAGCCCCACTCACCGAGCGTGACGAGGTCGCCGGCCTGTCGCTGGACGGTCTGGACGCTCAGCCCGTTTCCGGTCAGGTAGAGTTCGACGTTGGTGTTGGTGACGCGCTCGGTGTCGTAGTTGATGTTCCCCGAACCGACGAGGAACAACACGACGTTTCTGAGGACGAGCGCGAGGCCGAGCGAGACGATGACCATCGTGATGAGGTCGGCCCCTTTCGAGCGGAACCGCCGGAAGATGGCGACCTCGTAGATTGCCCCCGTACTGCCAGCGACGGCGACGCCGAGGACACCCGCCGCGATGAGCGGGAGGCCGCCGAACTCGGGGACGAAGGGAATCGCCCCGGGTTTGTTGAGCGCGAGCGCGAGGTACGCGCCGATGGTAATCATGTCGCCGTGGGCGAAGTTCGGAACCTCCGCGATGGAGTAGATAAGCGAGAGGCCGAGCGCGCCCGCCGCGATAATCATCCCCGTGATGAGTCCTTGTAACAGCGCGTCGAGGAGGCCCGCCGATGCCATCAGCGACCCTCCTCCACGGCTGGCGATACATCCGTCTGTCTGTGTCTGTGAGTCATGTCTGGTGAGTCCGTGAGAACCGGTTCGTTCCGAGGAGCGTCGCCGCGCCGACCGCGACGACGTTGAGTCCGGCGAGCAGGGCGAACCCGCTCGCGTACGTGCCCGTTGCGTCGCGCAGTGCGCCGGTAACCGCCGGAAGCACGAGCGCCGCGACGTTGCCCGCCGCGACGACGACTGCGATTGCGGCACCCTCGTGGACGGTGGCGTCGGCGGCGACCGAAAACACCGCCCCGAAGGGGACCGAGACGGCGAGCATCGCCGCCACGGGCAACAGCAGTGCGAGTGGTGAGGTGCCCAGCCCGGCGAGTCCCGCGAAGCAGGCCGCCGCGAGCGCCGTCGCTCCGGCGATGAACCACGGGTCGCCTATCGAGAACTGGAACACCGCCGCGCCGCCGGTCGCCCGCCCGACGGTGGCCGTCAGTAAGACCGCCACGTTGAGCGGGCCCGTAATTTGCAGGTCCGCGGCGTAGGCCGTGATGAACGTCGAGAGCGTGATGTACGAGGCGATGATGGCCACGTAGCACAGTGACGCCAGCGCCACCGCGAGGGTGAGCGTGGACGAGAAGGTACCGCGTGAGGTCCCCGATTTCGGGAGCGTGAGCGTGTCGTCGCGCTCCCGTGCGAGGACGACGAGTGCTGGAATCGCCAGCACCGCGCCGGGACTGTGGAGCAATCCGCCGCTAAGGCTGTGGAGTAGCCCACTGCCGAATCCGTGGAGCAGCCCCGAATCGACGAGCGCGGGTGCGACAGCGAAGCCGACCGCGCCGCCAAGCGTCAACATCCCGCCGTAGAGGCCCTGTTGCCGCGTCGCGGCCCGCCCCGAGTAGAGGCGGGCGATGTGGGTCGCGCCGACCGAGAGGACGAAGCCTCCCGCCAGCCCCCAAAGCGCGCGGAGCGCGAGCAGCGCGGCGAATCCCGACACCACGTCAAGCGCGAGTGCGAGCAGGGCGTGAGCCGCCGTCCCGTAGAGGAGCAGCCGCGTCGTCGCTCTCTGCGAGGTGAGGCGGCCCGCCGGAACCTGCACGAGGACGAACGCGGCGAGCGCCGCGCTCATCAGCAAGCCGATTTCCGTGAACCCGACCCCGTAGGCGGCCATCAGCGCGTCGGGGACCGCGGCGTAGGCGAACACCACGTAGCCGACGCTGGCAACCGCGAGATGCGGCGTCAACCGAAGTGACCGAGTGGGTCGGGTCGTCATGTGTTAGTCCTCGTAGTCGTAGTGGTCGCGGGCGAATTCGGACGACACCTTGCCGAGCCGAAGGTCCCGAGCGATAGCCTCGGGGTCGCGCTCGTCGGGGTCGCCGTAGCCGCCCGCACCGGGCGTCCGAACGCTCACGATTTCCCCGGGTTCGAGCACGTGCGTCGATTTCTCGGGCAGTTTCTCCTCGTCGCCGTCGATGAGGTAGGCCGCGCCGTTGCCGCCGGAGTCGCCGCCTGCGAGTCCGTACGGGGTGCTGCGGTGGCGCTCGGCGAGCAAGCTAAAGGTCGCGTGGTGGTCGCGGACCTGAATGTCCCGCCGGAGGCCGAGACCGCCGCGGAACTCGCCCGCACCGCCTGAGTCCTGCCGGAGTTCGTAGCGCGTCACCCGAAGCGGGTAGGCCGTCTCCAGCACCTCGATTGGCGTGTTCATCGTGTTCGACATGTGGACGTGGACGCCGTCCATGCCGTCTTTGCCGGCGCGACCGCCGAAGCCGCCGCCCTGCGTCTCGTAGAAGGCATACGGCGAGTCGTCGCGCGGGTCGGTGCCGCCGAAGGTGATGTTGTTCATCGTGCCCTGCCCGGCCGCGACGACGCGCTCTGGCACCTCGTTCCCGAAGGCTCCGAGCACCACGTCCGTGACGCGCTGGGAGGTTTCGAGGTTCCCGCCGACGACGGCCGCGGGGAGCGTCGGATTGACGATAGTCCCCTCGGGCGCGTGGATGTCGATAGGCCGGTAACAGCCGTGGTTCGGCGGGATATCCGGGTCGGTCACGCACCGAACCGCGTAGTAGGTCGCGCTCGCGGTGACCGCGAAGACGGCGTTTATCGGGCCGTCTGTCTGCGGCGCGGTGCCTTCGAAATCGACGTGGACCGAGTCGCCGTCGACCTCCAACTCCACGACGACGGGCAGGTTCTCGTTGCCCGCGCCGTCGTCGTCGAGCACGTCTTCGAACGAGTAGGTCCCGTCCGGCAGCGACTCGATTTCCGAGCGCATCCGGCGCTCGGAGTAGTCTTTAATCTCCGCGAGCGCTTCCGTGAGCGTCTCGACGCCGTACTTCTCGACCAGTTCGGTAAAGCGTCGTTTGCCGGTCTGGTTGGCGGCCTCCTGCGCTCGGAGGTCGCCGCGGCGTTCGTCCGGCGTCCGGACGTTCGACAGAATCATCTCCATGACCGGCTCGTTCACCTCGCCGCCGGCGAACAGCTTCACCGGCGGGATGCGAAGGCCCTCCTGGTAGATTTCGGTCGAGTCGGCGGCGACACTGCCCGCCCGCGCCCCGCCGATGTCGGCGTGGTGGGCGCGGTTCGCCGCGTAGGCGACGATGTCGCCGTCGACGAAGATGGGCGTGACGAGCGTGAGGTCCGGGAGGTGTGCACCCCCGCGGAAGGGGTCGTTGAGAATTATCGCATCGCCTTCTTCCAGCGTCTCGGGCGGGTAGCGGTCGATGGCCGCGGCCACCGAGAACGGCATCGCGCCGAGGTGGACGGGCATGTTCTCCGCCTGACTGATGAGTTCGGCGTCGG
Organism: Haloferax larsenii JCM 13917; assembly: GCF_000336955.1. Lineage (GTDB taxonomy): Archaea > Halobacteriota > Halobacteria > Halobacteriales > Haloferacaceae > Haloferax > Haloferax larsenii. The sequence continues at coordinate 44,736 of NZ_AOLI01000013.1, forward strand.
CGTCGAACATCGCACACGAGCAGTCGCGTCGTTCCTTGATGTTCGGCGAGTAGCCGGTGCGAATGAGGTTCGCGTTCATCTCCTCGGCGATGGCGATACAGGCGTTTCTGATGACTTCGAGCGTGACTGAATCGATACTCATTGGTTCACCTCCACGTGGAGACTGCCGAAGTCGTCGACCGACACCCGCTGGCCGGGGTGGATGACGACCGTACTCTCGACCCCGCTGACGACCGCGGGACCCTCGAACGAGGAGCCGATTGGCAGCGCGTCGCGGTCGTAAATCGGCGTCTCTGTGGGTTCGCCGTCGTAGACGACTTCGCGGGTGTCGGAGACAGCCGCCTCGACCGACCCACCCGTCTCCGCGGGTCGGAGGTCGGGCGTCTCGACCACGCCACGCGCCCGAAGCCGGATGGTGACGAGTTCGATTGGCTCTTCGGGGTAGGCGTGGCCGTAGCGCTGGCGGTGGCGCTCGTGGAAGCGCTCGGCAATCGTCTCCATCGCCGCCGCGTCGAGGTCGCCCTCGGGAACGGAGACGGAGAGTTCGAACGCCTGTCCCGCATAGCGCAGGTCCACGGTGCGCTCGAACTGCATCGCGTCCGCGTCGAGGTCCTCGGAGTCGAGGCGCTCGTGCCCCTCGGCGGCGAATTCGTCGAACTGGGAGTGCAGGTCCGCGGGCGACACGTCCGCCCACGGGCGCACCCGTGAGGTGCTGTAGTCGTAGAGGATGTCACTGATGAGCAACCCGAGCGCCGAGAGGACACCCGCCGTCCGGGGAACGATGACCTTCGGAATGTCGAGTTCTTCGGCGAGCTTGCAGGCGTGAAGCGGCCCTGCGCCGCCGAAGGCGACGAGACCGAACTCGCGGGGGTCGTAACCGCGTTCGACGGAGACGACCCGGAGCGCTCGCGCCATGTTGGCGTTGGCGACGTCGAGGATGCCCTGTGCGGCCTCCGTCACCGACATATCGAGCGGGTCGGCGATTTCCTCTTCGACGGTTCGGCGCACGTCTTCGAGTTCCACGTCGAGTTCCCCAGAGAGGAATGCGCCGGGGTCGATGCGGCCGAGAAGCAGGTTCGCGTCCGTGATGGTCGGGCGCTCGCCGCCGCGGCCGTAACAGATTGGGCCGGGGTCGGCACCCGCGGATTTCGGGCCGACGCGCAGCGCGCCACCGGCGTCAATCCACGCGATAGAGCCGCCGCCCGCCCCCACGGTGTGGATGTCGATTGTCGGAACCGACACCGGGTAGTCGCCGACTTCGGTATCGGTCGAGACCAGCGGCGTGCCCTCTTCGACGAGCGATACGTCGCAGGAGGTGCCGCCCATGTCCATCGTGATGAGGTTGGATTCGCCGGAGAGGCCGGAGACGTAGGTCGCGCCCTGTACGCCACCGGCAGGCCCCGAAAGCAGGGTGTTGACCGGGCGCTCGCGGGCGATGTCGGCGGTGATGATGCCGCCGTTCGACTGCATAATCTTCAGTTCCGCGCCGACGCCCTCGGCTTCGACCTTCGATTCGAGGTTGCCGATGTAGCGGTCCATAACTGGCTTGAGAGAGCCGTTCAGCGCCGTGGTGAGGGTGCGCTCGTACTCGCGAATCTCGGGGAGGACCCCGCTCGAAAGCGAGTAGGTCGCGTCGAGACCTTCGTCGGCGAGGATGTCCCGAACGCGCTGTTCGTGGCTGTCGTCCTCGAAGGCGTACAGCAGACTGATGGCGACGCTGTCAACGTCGGCCTCGACGAGGTCGGCCGCGAGGTCGCGCACGCCGTCTTCGTCGAGTTCGGTGAGGACGTTCCCGCGCTCGTCGAGGCGTTCGTGCACCTCGTATCGGCGGTCCCGTTCGACGACGGGCGTCGGCTTTTCGACCTGGAAGTCGTAGATATCGGGCCGTGCCTGTCGGCCGATTTCGAGCACGTCGCGGAAGCCCTCGGTGGTGACGAGAGCGGTGTCGGCCCACTCGCCTTCGAGAACGGCGTTGGTGGCGACGGTCGTCCCGTGGGCGAGAAAGCCGATTTCCGAGGGGTCGAAGTCGTCGCGCTCGCTGACCTTTGTGAGGCCGTTGATGACGCCTTCGTCCGGATTCGACGGGGTCGATGGCGTCTTCGAGACGTTCACCGTCCCGTCGTGGATGGTGACGATGTCGGTGAACGTCCCGCCGATATCCACGCCGACCCGGCGCTCCTCACTCATAGGACCTCCGTACCGGTCGTGAGCGGGGGTCTCGCGACGGTGGGTGGTGGGACCTCCGCGACAGTCGTGACTGGGCTGTGTTGCGTACGTCGGAAAGATGGAACATGTGTGTTAGACGAGTTCGTCTGCCGGAATCGTGTCCTTGTTCGCGAACGTCCCGTCTTCGACTTGGACGATGACCATGTCACTCGCCACGTCCCCGTTGTCGTCGTAGTTGACGTTGCCGCTGGGACCGCTGTAGTCGACGTCCGTGCCGGCACCGATTTTCTCCGCGCCAGCGCCGAACTCGGTGTAGCCGACGGCCTCTCCGGGTGAGTTCGAGACCTCGCGCATCGCTTTCTTGACCTCGGCGGCGTCGGTGGTTCCGGCCTTCTCGACGGCGAGCGCGTACGAGACGAGCGCGTCGTAGGAGTTCCACGAGTAGGGGTCGAACACCTGTGCGTCGGGGTAGGCCTCTTGGTAGTCGGAGACGAACGACTCGGTCGCGCCGCCGCTCGGTGGCTTGGTCCGGACGCCGTACATGTCGTTCATGACCTCCGCGCCGACGTTCGAGATAACGTCTTCCGAGAGGAGACTAGTGTGTAGCACCCAGTTGCCGCCGTAGCCCTCTTCGGCCCACTGGCTGAGCATGGTGGTCCCGCTTTCGGGGTAGCCCGCAAACGCGACGAATCCGGGGTCGTCCTCGAACGCCTTCGCGAGGACTTGCTGGTAGGACGACTGGCCGGATTCGTACCCGACCGTGGTCGTGGTCGTCCCCGAGAACGACGATTCGAACGTATCGGCCAGCGCCTCGCCGAAGTCGTTGTTGATGAAGATGACCGACGCCTTTTCGACGCCTTGGTCTTCGATAATTCTCGCCATCACCTTGGCGACGAAGCGGTCGTTCGTCCGCGTCCGGAACACGAGGTCGTCGTCGTCGAGCGTGCTGATGCTCGGTGACGAGGACGCCGAGGTGATGTGCAGGACTTCGTTCGGGATTGTGACCGACTTCGCGATGGAAATTGTGACGCCCGAGGAGACCGCGCCGATGACCGCGCTCACGCCGTTGGTGTCGACGAGCTTGTTCGCCGCGTTCACACCCTGCGTCGAGTCGGTCCCCGAGTCCTCGTCGTGGAGTTTGAGTTCTCGTCCGAGGGGACCGCCCGCCGCGTTGATGTCCTTTTGCGCCATCCGCAGCGCGTTCATCATCGGACCGCCGAAGTCCGAGAGGTCGCCGCTGAACGGGATGACTACGCCAACGTCGACCGGTTCGGAACTGGACTCGTCGCCGTCACCGCCGCTTTCGGTGGTGTCGCCGCCGGAGTCACCGCCACCGCCTCCGTCGCTTCCGCCGGTGTTTCCGCCTTCTTGAACGTCTTCTTGTCCGATACATCCCGCCAGCCCAGCGACGCCCGCCATTCCAGCGAGCCGCATGAACCGCCGCCGTCTGAGTGCGTCTTGGAATCTGTCACCCTCTGACATACCAAAGGCTCTGTAAGGTGGGCCTATATAGTCTCTTGTTACCGTGTCTCATGGCGTGTGTGCGCCGTATGAGGTGGTGTCGGCCGCGTATGAAATGTTATGAACGAGTATGAAGAATGAATAAATAGTCGGCGTTACTTGGGTGTCTCGGTCATCAGCACCTTCGTAAGTCCCTCTTCGATATCGACGGTGAAGGGGAGATTGACGACGCTCCGTTCGATAAACCGAGTCATAAACCACCGGAGTTGCTCGGACGGGTAGACGACGTGGTAGGTGTTCTCCTCGCTCCGGCGGACTGTGAGGAACCCACAGAGCGAGAGCCACTCCAGTAGCTCACCGAGTGAGTCGAACTCGCCGTCGTACTCGTGGGCGTGGTAGTCCGATACTTGGTCGGCACCTTCGAGGAACTCCGGGTCGGGTTTGCCGTCTTCACCCTCGACGAAGTCGAGAAAGCAGTGCAGGAAGTCGATGTCGAGGAGGACGTGTTCGCCCCCCGAGAGCATCTCGTGGTAATCTTGCAGATTCGCGCTGGTGTCGGTGGTGGCCGCCTGAAAGTTCGCGGCGTAGAACGCGAGCGCCCGGCGAACCATCTCGCTTTGCCCGACGCCGGTGCGGCTCGTCAGGTCTTCGAGCGCCGTCCGAGCGTCGGCGTCGAGTGAGACCGTCACCCTGTCGTGTGACATACGGTATCAGTGGGGACTCTGGTTGGTATAGTTCACGCAATCACTCTCCGAGTTGAAATTTTTGCCACCGAGGCGGATTCGGGGACTGACACCGCCTGACTGTCACTCGCTGTGTCGTCCATTTGGAACGACGACCCCGGCTTCGGCGGCGGCGTCTCGAACTGCTGGTGGGAAGAACTCGGACGCGTATCCGCCTTCGTCTCCGCGCGGAACTCGGTTGCCGCAGATGTCGATTCGGGTGCAGTGGGAACGCTCGTCGCTATCCGTACAGAGCCAGTACTGAAACAGCCGACCCGAGTCGTCGCGGCCGACGAGTTGGACGCCTGTTGTGTCGGCCTCGGCACCGACCGGTTGCGTGTTCACGATTCGGAGGTCTCCTGCGGGCGAGACAAGCCGTGAACCACAACGTGGGCAGCGTCCGTCGTGTGGTTCGTCGCCGACGTACCAGTACGAGTGCCCGCAGTCGTAACACGAAAGCGGCGCGTCGGTGAGGGTGGCCCATCGGTCGCTCATCCAATTTGTCCTTCGTTCGCAAGCCCCCTCAGTCCTCGCTTGGAGTATTCCGAGCGTCGGTGCTCCGCAGCGTACGCTGCCGACAACAAGTTGGAATATTCCAACCAAGGCTATAGGGGTGGAGACGTAAACTGCAGGGACATGCGCGAGTTCGTCTTTACTATCGAATACGAGGAGGGCGTCGACGAGTTGATGGACCTCTTCATCGAGAATCCGGGGTTGCACTCGAAGACGATGGCCATCCACGCGACCAGCGAGTCGATGTGGCGCCTCGACCGGCTTACCGGACCGACCGACGTCCTCGAACAGTTCGACGACATCACCGAATACGTCACTCACTGCGACGGCGTCAAGGGAATGTGTGGTGCGCCGGTCGTCGAGTGGGATTTCGAAGTCCTCTCTCGCACTCCCGACAAGCGAATCGTCTACTCCTTCCGCGAGGAGGGCGACGGCGTCCACTCGATTCCGCACATCGCGGCGAAGCACATCGGCGATGGCCTTCTGATGCAAGCCGAGCGTCGGGGCAACCAGTATCAGTGGCGACTCCTCATCGACGACGACGACACCGTCGGCGAGATTTACGAGGAGGTCCACGACGCGCTGAGCGACGACCTCTCGCTTAGCGTCCAGCGCATCAGCGAACCCGAGTGCTGGCTCGAGGCGGGCGTCGGTTCGGACGGCCTCCCGCCGGAGCAACAGGCCGCCCTCGAAGCGGCGGTCGAATACGGGTACTACGAGACGCCGCGACGCCACACCGTCCAAGAGATTTCGAACGAACTCGACGTGCCGAACTCGACGCTCCAGTACCGCCTGACGCGTGCCGAGGCGTGGCTAGCCCAGCAGTTCGTCTCCGACGCGCTCGGGACCGAAGTCGAAGACCGCATCGACCCCGCCGAACTCGAACTCAGTGCCTAGTCGCTCTCCACCCCTGAATTGGTACATTCCAAACGAGGTATCATCGGCTCTAATCTCCTCTAGGGAAGTGTGGCAAAGGACACATTCAGCGACATCACCGGCTTGCCGGACGACCTCGGAATCGAAGACGACCTCGCCCGGTCGAACCAGCGCGCCTCGATTCGCGTCGATACCCGCCGGTACGGGAAGCCCGTCACTATCGTCGCCGGACTCGACCTCCCGGCGGACGAACTCGCGTCGCTCGCGTCGACGCTAAAACGTCACCTCGCGGTCGGCGGAACGGTTTCCGACGACGGCGCTATCGAACTCCAAGGAGAACACGGACCGCGCCTCGAAGCCGCTCTCCGCGACGAAGGGTTCGACGTCGAGACCTAAGCACTCGCCCGTAGCTTAGTCGGGAAGCGGCGGCCACGTCGGTGCGACCGTCTCTTCGACGAGTTGCGTTTGCGCTCGCCTGAGTCGCTCGGACGCCGACGAGGGAGAGATACCGAGTTCCGAAGCGATTTCTTCGAGTGACGTTCGGCGCGGGATTTCGAAGTAGCCGCGTTCGTAGGCGATTCGAAGCGCCTCCTGTTGGCAGTCGGTCATCCCGTTTCCGGGTGACTCAGACTCGCCGTCGCGCGTGAGACGACACAGTCGAAACCCGGCGTTCCGCCGCCAGAACGACGAGAACGCGCCGAAATCCTCGCGGTCGGCGAACCACCCCGTCTGCTTCCACCCATCTTTCTGGACTTCGATTCGCTCGATGATGGCCTCGGCTCTGGCGAGCGCTTCGAGTTCGCCGAGGTCGTCGATAGCGTCTCCGAGTTGTGCTTCGAAACTGAGGGCTGGCCGCGCCTGATAGCGTCGCGTCGCTCCGGCCGTCCCGACGAGCGACCACTCCGCGACGTCGTGGGCATCGTCGAACGCCTGTTCGACGGCCTCTTTCGTCCCGTCGGTCGCGGTGATGATGAACATCGGACGCGGGCCGTGGTTGAACTGGAGTTGGAGGACCACCGTCGCTTCAGGTACCGCCGCGGCGACCCCAGTGAGCGGGAGTGCATCGCAGTAAATCTCGAACTCGGCGACGAGTCCCATGGACTCCGGTCCGTCTCGATAGCCATGGACGTGTCGAAGCGGAATCGCGGCGCACTCCCCCGATATTCTCGCCACCACTTAAACGGCCGTACCACTGAGAGAACGGCTTAGCCGGGGTGCGCTCCAACACGGAGTGCAATGCAGACATCACACTTATTCGACGAAACCGAGGTTGCGTACGAACGACACGGCGACGGACAACCGATGCTGTTACTCCACGGGGGAATGGCTCCCACGGAGTACTGGCACCCAGTCCTCCCGCATCTCGACGACTACGCCGCGGTCGTCCCCCAGCGACCGGGCTTCGGCACCTGCCTCGACGACCCCGACGAGACGAGTGCTGCCGACGTCCTGGCGCGAGAGGTCGACTACGTCCGGGCACTCGCCGACGCCGTCGATGGCGAACCAATCCTGTTCGGGCACTCTTTCGGCGCGCTGACGGCTATCGAGGCAGCCAGCGAGATGGACGTCGAGGCGGTCGTCGCCTACGAACCGGCGATTCTTCCCGAGGGCTTCCGACGCGAGGCCGACCTCGCCGACCGAATGGCGGAGTTAGTCGAGGCGGGTCGCCCCGAAGAGGCTATCAAACGCTACATCGAGATGGTGCTCCACCCGGACGGCATCGACGACCTCGACGCGTGGCTCGACGACTGGCCGGTGTGGCCCCAGTGTGTCGACCTCGTCGAGGAAGTCATCCGAATGAACCGCGCTGTCGAACAGTATCGACTCCCCGACCGACTCGACGTGGACGCCCCGGTTCTCGTTCTCTCTGGGACCGGCGGCCCGGACTTCCTCCGCGAGAGTGCCCGCAATGTCCACGAGGTACTTCCCCGGAGTCGGCTCGTCGAGTTCGACGGCGTCAGCCACAGTGGCCCCAGTGAGAGACCGGAACGCGTCGTCGCGGCAGTCGATTCCTTCCTCGCGACGTAGCCCGGTAGACCGTCCAGTTGGAATGTCCCAAACGAGATTCCAATAGCCAGACGCCGGAACGAACAGGTACCTCAATGTCCGAGACGAAGCGAATCAGTTGGCGTTCCGCGGAGAGTCGTGTCGAGTCGTCCGCAAACAGCGAGTCACGCGACGTCGAGCGAACGCGAGACGAGTCGGCGATGGACGACGACGACCTCGTCTACGACGAACAGCACGGCGAGTGGGTCGACCCCGAGACGGGCGAAGTCGTCCGCGAGGGCGCCGTCGACCGCGGTCCCGAGTGGCGCGCGTTCGACGCCGCAGAGCGCGACCAGAAATCCCGCGTCGGGTCGCCGACGACGAACCTGATGCACGACAACGGGCTGTCGACCAACATCGGCTGGCAGAACCGCGACGCATACGGGAACTCCCTGTCGTCGCGGCAGCGCCAGAAGATGCAGCGACTGCGCACGTGGAACGAGCGCTACCGCACCCGCGACTCGAAAGAGCGGAATCTCAAGCAAGCACTCGGCGAAGTCGAGCGCATGGGTTCGGCCCTCGGTCTCCCGGACACCGTCCGCGAGACAGCGTCGGTCATCTACCGCCGCGCACTCGACGACGGCCTGCTTCCGGGTCGCTCTATCGAGGGCGTCGCCACGGCGGCCATCTACGCCGCCGCCCGACAGGTCGGCGTTCCGCGGTCCCTCGACGAAGTCCGGCACGTCTCCCGCGTCGACAAATTGGAACTCACGCGAACCTACCGCTACATCTCTCGTGAACTGGGACTCGACATTCGGCCGGCGGACCCGGCGCAGTACCTCCCGCGGTTCGTCTCCGAACTCGGCGTCGACGATGCAGTCGAGCGATACGCCCGGACGCTCCTCCAGACGGCGAAACGAGAGAGCATCCACAGCGGAAAGAGCCCGGTCGGACTCGCCGCCGCGGCCATCTACGCCGGTGCGCTCATCGCCGACGAAGAACTGACCCAAAGCGAAGTCAGCGAGGCGACCGACATCAGCGAAGTGACGATTCGAAAGCGCTACCGCGAACTGCTCGACGCGACCGGCGAAGACGGCTTACACAGCATGCGGGCGGGCGCGACGGCGTAACGTCTCTTCTCTCGGACCCGATTCAGCGGTCGCGTTCGGTTTCTCGGTCGCGACGGACGAGTCCTCGATTGGCCTCACTGCGTTTCACGAGTTCGGTTCGACTCGGAGTCACGAGTCACACCGGCAGGGCGACCGCCCCAGACCGACTCGACAGCTCAGTAGCGTTCGAACACACGCCGCGGTCTCGCCTCCTCGATACCCGAAGTACAGTGCTACTGCGAGGAGAATCCCTGCATACACTCCGCTGAATACGACGGCAACCTGGGCTGGATGCTCGGCGGGGACCACCAGCCATCCCAGTACGACCAGTCCCCAGAGCGCGAGTCCTTGTCGAGCGGCTTGTCGCCACCCCTGACTCTGTGACGGTGTCGATTCCGCGTCTGCTCGGGCGTGAGACTCACTCGTTCGAACGTGTTCGGATGTCACTGTTCGTGTTCAAAAACGAGTGAGGCCTCCTTGCAAACTCGGTTGGTATGTCCCAATCCCAACTGTCACGGCGCGCGTTCCCCGTCGTCCCCAGCGACGGCGTCAGTCCCTTCCCCGAACAGAGCCGAACTACCCGGTCATCTTCGAGTGAATCGGCACGCTCGCCAGACCGACCCCCTTCGATTCACTCGACACCGCCAGTTTCCCGTGCCAGTCGTCGCCCTCGCGAGTGACGTGCAGCGAAACCGGCTTCGACGCCCCGCGCCGCCGGTAGAGGTCGAGTATGACCGGAAGAACCGGCAGCCGACCCTCCCGTTCCGAGAGCGCGTACTCGCCGAAGGTGATTTCGACCGACTTCGTGCCGTCTTCTGGATTCGGCGACCACTGCGAGCAGGTGTACGAGCCGATGAGCCCGAGTCGCTGCATCTCGTCTAACGTCGCTTCGACCGAGCCATCTGCGCCGGGTCGGGAGGGAAGACGTTCCGAGGCGCGGGCGAGTACCGCGGCCTGCTCGGACGACTCCAGCCGGTAGTGCAACTCCGTTGCCATGCTTTCGAGCAGTCGCAGACAGAGTTCGTCGGGACTCGACGTCGTCTCCGCGAGTTCGAAGTAGGCGTCCATGACCGCCGTCTCGACGGCCCGGTGCCCGGTATCGCTGAGCGCTTCGAACACCGAGGAGGCGACGCGGTGACAGAACTCGATGCGTTCGGTTTGCTGTCCGCCGTCAGCCTCGGTTTCGAAGACCGGTGCCCCACGTTCCTGTTCGGTTCCGGTTCCCCACGCCCCGCTGGGTCGAGCCGACGCCATGCGGGCATCGTCGCTTTGCGACACAATCAGGTCGTAGTACGGCACGCGGGGGTCGTATCGCCGGAGTGCGGACCGGTACTGCGTCGCGGCCCGAACGGCGTTTTCGGCGGTCGTTCGGTCCTCGAAGGTGAGTCCGGTAGTCGGAACGGGCTGTTCACCTGTCCGCCCGCAGACGATGACGTAGCTGCCGTCGTCCGTGGCGAGTTCTTCGATGTGGTTCCGAATTTCGACGAGTGTTGTTCCAAACATTGGATGGGGGACAGTAGGGTTCTTGGTGTGCGTTGCTGGCGGTGTTCGGCTCGCGTTACAGGTCTCCGTTGACGATGTCTGCGACGCGCTGGCGGTCGAACAACTGTTCTGCTTCGGGAATCTCCGGGTACGGCTCTCCGGGCGAGTAGCCTGGCCACTCGCCGAACTGCTCGGGATAGAGCTGTTTCGCGGTCAGTTCGAGTTGGAACAGGTTCGTGAGTGGGCCCTGGAAGCGGACGCCACCGGCGAAGAAGCGGTCGTTCTGAATCGCAGAGAGTTGGCTGCCGACCGGGTCGTTTGCGACCTCCTCGCGGATGTCGTCGATGTAGTAGCCCGGCGACATACCCCAGAGATGCAGGATGACGTCGGGGTCGGTTTCGAGCATGGTCTCGTAGTCGAACATGCCCCACGTACCCTCCCACTCGACGTCGGCGAAGGCGTCGGTCGCACCGAGCGGTCGCGTGTCCGCGTGCCAGAATCCCGGCGCGTTCAGCTTGTACGCATAGAACGTACCGTTGATGAGCGTGACCCGAGCAGCCGTCGGACGCTCCGATTCGGGCGGGAGCGACGATTCGATGTCGCGCAGCATGTCGTCGTAGACCGCCCGCAGCGCCTCGTAGCGCTCCTGTTCTTGGTAGACTGCGGCGACCTTCTCGAACAGGTCCCAGAGAGAGTAATACTGGTAGTCGTCGGCGTAGGCCGAGACGGGCTCGTCGTGGAGTCCGCTGTGGTAGTTCCCGAACCACGGGGCGACGTTTTCGGCGATTTCCGCAACGTCGTCGGTGTTCCACTTGTCCTGGTTTTTGACGACGTACGACGGGTCGATGAAGTGAACGTCGCTGTCGAGTTCGTACAGCATCTCCTTGTCGACGCCGTTCGAAAGCGGGTCCGGAAGGCCCTCCCACTCCAGCGAAACGCCGTCGAGCCGGCTGTAGAACGTGTCCAGTGCCGGGCCTGCGAAGCTGGGTGCGTAGAGCGAATTGACGGTGTCTGCCTTACCCAGTGCGACGGCCATGTCCGCGTAGTGGGAGAAGATGACCATCGCGTCCTCGGGTGGTGACTCGAACTCGACGTCACCCACAGGAGACATCGACACCGAGTACCCCGACTCCGGTTCGGCGGTTTCCGTCACCGTCTCGGGCTGGCTCGTCGTCGCGGCCGTTTCGGTCGTCTCTGTCTCGGTCGAATCGCCGTCGCCGCTCGCTGTGCAGCCAGCGAGCAACCCGCTACCAACGACACCAGCATATGCCAGATACTCGCGGCGCGTCGGGCCGCTCTCACCTGCATTTTCTCTCTGCATATTGTTTAGGCTAACCTAAACAAATTTACCTTCTTCGATTTTTAGGCAGACCAAAATAGTGGGCCGCCTCTCGACTCGGACGTCAGAGCAGTCCGAAGAACGGGAAATCGAGACTCGTCCACGACAGTGCGTGGACGAGCGCGACTGTCACGACGTTGTTCGTCCGTTCGTACACCAGACAGAAGACGAGCCCCTGTCCGAAGAGATACAGGAGGTAGGTCGCGAGAAACTCCGGTCCGCCACCGATTCCGTAGAGTCCGTGGGAGAGCGTGAAGAACGCCGCTCCAAGAACGACACCTGATACGGGATGGAAGCCTTCTCGCAGGCGTTCGTGAACTACTCCGCGGTAGAATTGCTCTTCGACGAGCGCCGGAAGCAGGTAGAGTCCCAGGAAGACGAGCGGCCACAGAACTGGCCACGTGGCGAGTCCGATGTCGAGGCCGCCGCTTCCGGTTCCACTCAATACGTCGATGGAGAGGCCAAAAACCGGGAGCAGTAGCGTCGTCGCGTCGGCCGCGAGGTCGAGTCCGACGCTTCCGACGACGACCCAGACGAGTCCGTGCAGTGACGGTACTTGCACGTTGACGTACTCGCCCCACCGACGCATGACGGCGAAATATACGCCTAAGAATACCGCAAAGCCCGCTTGCGCTCCCTTCGTCTTCGCTAGCGTAGCGAGCGCGGGAGACGACGGTTCGAGCAGGGCACTCACTGCCGGTCGAAAGCCCATGAACACGACGAACGAGAGGAGCGTTCCCCCGACCAGTATCCCGAACGCGCTCACGACGACTCGCAGTCGCGTGGCCGTCTCGATGCGTCTCCTCGCAGTCCGAAGCCAGTCAGACACGTGTGACATTGGTGGTCGTCGCTACCGCCGACACAGACAAAGTCCCCCGAGACCGTTTTCGTCAGTTTTCGACCGTGTACGACCGTATAGGCGTGGTTTTGTGGAGCGTGTACGGGCGTACACCCGCGCACACATCTGCCTACCCACTCGTCCTCCAACCTGCCCGTCTACCTATCTGCCAATCCGCCTATCTGCCCATCTACCGACATCCCATCTGCCAACCCGCCAACCCGCCCACTCGCCGACCACCTATCAGCAGGATATTATATCTGTCAGGAAGACACCACGAGCATGTCGGATTCAGTCTCTTCCCTTCTCACCCGAACCCAACGCGAGCGCATACAGTCCGGGTTCGACGGCGTCGAGTCGGCCAAGCGACGGCGGGACGAGCGAAAGATTCGGACACGACTTGCGGCGGGGATGGACGACTTCGACCTGCTCGTCACCTATCCCGACCGGCAGTTCGACCTCGCGTTCGAAGACCGCTCGGACGCGGAGTTGACTGAGCGATTGGCAGACGCTCGTCTCACGCTCGACCGAATCCGTGTCCTCCGCGACATCGACCGCGACGATGTCGTTACGGCTGTACAGGACCGCCAGCACTCGGCGACAGACGAGGGTGTCGAGTCGATAGCGCAGGTCGACCTCCGGACCAAAGCGGAGTGGCGTCACAGTGTCGAAGCCGACCTCGCGGACGACTATCGCCCGAGTCGATGGAAGCGACTCTCGGACACACTCCTCAAGATTGGGCTGTTTCTCTTGGTGTGTGTGAGTCTCCTCGCCGTCGCTGTTCCCGATTTCACCAACGGACCGGGGAGTATCGTCGGTATCGTCGGGGCAGTCGTCTTAGCCACTGGACTGGGTATCGTCGGCATTCGGTCGGTGAAATACGACGTGCTTCCGGCACTCCAGTTCGTCGCGTCCGACCCCAAAGGTGCGGTACGGGCGGTCTGGAACGAATTCTGAACGTCGGCTCGGAATCTGGCGTCCAGACAGTTCACTCGTCGAGGTCTGGCCCGTCGGTCGTTTCGAGCAGGTCAGTGTCGAGTTCGACCGCGTCTCGGTCTTCTCCGAACTGGACGGCGAATATCGTCCGGAGGACGACCACGAGGTTGTTCTTCGTCCCGCGGCCCCAGATTGCGACCTCGATGGTCTCCGTGTCGTCGACCGGACGCTCGACGCTCACGAGTGTGACTTCGTCGTTGACGAGCAGCAAGCGAGCGACGTGTGAATCGGCCCACGCCCAGAGCGTTTCGACCACACCCGTCTCTGACGGGACGGTCTCCACGTCTTCGGTCTCGTCCGCAACGCTGACGAGATGAACGTCTGCACCACGGTTTTCGGCAGCGGTGAGCGACTCGACGATGTCAGTCGACAACAGTGAGGCGTCGGTCATGAACACGATTTCGGCGTTCGCGTCGGCGACGAACTCAGCGATACGTCGGTCGATGTTCTCCGTTCCGGTGACCGTCCAGACGCCAATCTGTTCGGTCATCGTTCCCGTGGGATTCAGCCGTTCCAACGTCGTCGAAAGCTCCTCGGTCAGGTCTTCGTACTTCACCTCGAACTTCCGGACCGTCGTCTCGCGGGAGACGGGAATGAACTGCTTCGGCGTCCCGTAGCGGATGTCCACCAGCCCCATCTCGTGGAGTGACTCCACCGCGTCGTACACCCGCGACCGAGGGACTTCGACCGTGTCGCTTACTTCTTTCGCGCTCCCTCGGCCGAGTCGAAGCAAGCCAACGAACGTGCGGGCCTCGTACTCGGTCAGAGAGAGTTCTGTCATAAGCTCGATTGCCCTATCTTCCGTTCGCTCTCGGTCGAAGGAAACCATGCGAATAGTAGGAGTCATCGGATATTCAAAACGGTTGGACTAAATTGAATGAGAGTTGCTTAATACGTATAGATTCGTGAAAATCTGGCACTTGAGACCAAAACACAGTGTTGTTTTGATCTGAGTTCTAGTGTTTCTTTATCTATCTGACGTTCGTTGAGACGTGCATGAGTACGATCGGGTCTGCCGAGCGCTCTCCTGCATCTACCGACGAGCTATTCGATATCCTCGGCGACCACCGTCGCCGAGCAATCATCGCCGAACTCGGCTCCCAAACTAGTCCAGTCACTCTCTTCGGCCTCGCGGGAGCGCTTTCGCAGCGCGACCCATCGCACCGCGGTCTCGTCGACGAGGAACTTGTCGTCGTGCTGCACCACGTCCACCTCCCGAAACTCGACAGGGCGGGACTCGTCGAATACGACCCTTCGCTTCAACTCGTGACGTTCGAGTCTTCTATCTCGGATGTCGGAGAGTCGGTATCGGACGTCGAATCCGAACTCGACGCGATGCGTGACGCGCTGGCGTGAGTCGGAGAACGCCGCCGAGACGGTCTGGAAGCTGTCTCTTATACACATCTCT